>NZ_JBIVLK010000041.1:0-1077 GCF_044751215.1 Streptomyces sp. NPDC088730 | reverse complement strand
CTTGAGGCCCCATTGGCCCTTGAAGAGGGCGCCTTCGTCGAGCCAGGAGGCGTACTCCTTGAGCTGGATGCCCTTGATGACCCGGGTGCCCCAGAACGGCGGGGTGGGGACCGGATTGTCGACGGACACGTCCGAACGGACCCCCTCCTCCGGCTCCTCGACCTCCAGGACAGCGGTCTCCCGCTTGGGCACCCGCCGCTGCTTCAGCTCGGGAAGCACGGCACCGGGAACACCACGCTTGACCCCGATCAGCGCGTCCATCAGACGCAGCCCCTCGAAGGCGTCTCGGGCGTAGCGGACTTCGCCCTCGTAGATCTCGTGGAGGTCTTGTTCGACGTAGGCGCGGGTGAGGGCGGCGCCGCCGAGGATGACGGGGTAGTCGGCGGCCAGCTTGCGCTGGTTCAGTTCCTGGAGGTTCTCCTTCATGATCACGGTGGACTTGACCAGGAGACCGGACATGCCGATGACGTCGGCGCGGTTCTCCTCGGCGGCGTCCAGGATCGCGGAGACGGGCTGCTTGATACCGATGTTGACGACGTTGTAGCCGTTGTTGGACAGGATGATGTCGACGAGGTTCTTGCCGATGTCGTGGACGTCGCCGCGGACGGTGGCCAGCACGATGGTGCCCTTGCCCTCGGCGTCCGACTTCTCCATGTGCGGTTCCAGATGGGCCACCGCGCTCTTCATCACCTCGGCGGACTGGAGCACGAACGGCAACTGCATCTGCCCGGAACCGAACAGCTCACCGACGACCTTCATGCCCTCCAGCAGGGTGTCATTGACGATATCCAGGGCCGGACGGGTACGGAGCGCCTCGTCGAGGTCTGCCTCCAGGCCCTTCTTCTCGCCGTCGATGATCCGGCGCTGGAGACGCTCGTCCAGCGGCAGGGCGAGGAGTTCCTCCGCCTTGCCCGCCTTCATCGACTTCATGTTGACGCCCTCGAAAAGCTCCATGAGCTTCTGCAGCGGGTCGTAGCCCTCGGCACGGCGGTCGTAGATCAGGTCGTGGGCGGCCTGGAACTGCTCCTCGTCCAGCCGGGCGATCGGCAGGATCTTCGACGCATGCACGATCGCGGA
>NZ_JBIVLK010000040.1:0-1137 GCF_044751215.1 Streptomyces sp. NPDC088730 | reverse complement strand
GGTGTTCCGGTCTTCGCGTGGAAGGGTGAGTCGCTGGAGGAGTACTGGTGGTGCACGGAGCAGGCGTTGACCTGGCCGAACACTCCCACCGGCGGCCCGAACATGATCCTGGACGACGGTGGTGACGCCACCCTCCTCGTCCACAAGGGTGTGGAGTTCGAGAAGGCGGGTGCGGCGCCGGATCCGTCGACCGCGGACAGTGAGGAGTACGCGAACATCCTCACGACGCTGAACCGCACCATCGCTGAGTCCCCGCGGAAGTGGACCCGGCTGGCGTCCGAGATCCGCGGTGTGACCGAGGAGACGACCACGGGTGTGCACCGGCTGTACGAGATGCACCGTGAGGGCACCCTGCTGTTCCCGGCGATCAACGTGAACGACGCGGTGACGAAGTCGAAGTTCGACAACAAGTACGGCTGCCGCCACTCGCTGATCGACGGCATCAACCGCGCCACCGACGTCCTGATCGGCGGCAAGACCGCCGTGGTCTGCGGCTACGGCGACGTGGGCAAGGGCTGCGCGGAGTCGCTGCGCGGTCAGGGCGCCCGGGTGATCATCACGGAGATCGACCCGATCTGCGCACTCCAGGCGGCGATGGACGGCTACCAGGTCGCCACCCTCGACGATGTCGTGGAGCAGGGTGACATCTTCGTCACGACGACGGGCAACAAGGACATCATCATGGCCGCGGACATGGCCCGGATGAAGCACCAGGCGATTGTCGGGAACATCGGTCACTTCGACAACGAGATCGACATGGCCGGCCTCGCCGCTGTGGACGGCATCGTCAAGGACGAGGTCAAGCCCCAGGTCCACACCTGGACGTTCCCCGACGGCAAGGTCCTCATCGTGCTCTCCGAGGGCCGCCTGCTCAACCTCGGCAACGCCACGGGCCACCCGTCCTTCGTGATGTCCAACAGCTTCGCCGACCAGACCCTCGCCCAGATCGAGCTGTTCACCAAGCCCGAGCAGTACCCGACCGACGTCTACGTGCTGCCCAAGCACCTCGACGAGAAGGTCGCCCGCCTCCACCTCGCCGCACTCGGCGTGAAGCTCACGACGCTGCGCCCGGAGCAGGCGGCGTACATCGGTGTCGAGGTCGACGGCCCGTACAAGTCCGACCACTACCGCTACTGA
>NZ_JBIVLK010000039.1:0-1257 GCF_044751215.1 Streptomyces sp. NPDC088730 | reverse complement strand
GGGATTGAGCTGGAACTGCACTCGGGGCGACCCACGCGAAAGGGTGCGTCCCGGGACACCTTGCTGCGGGGCTCTTACGAGCACGGTGAGGCGTTGGCGAGGGTGCTGAGCACCCTGGACCGGCATGGCTCGGGCAAGCTCGGCTGGGTGGATTCGTACGGCGACACGCTGTTCAACGAACAGGAAGCTCAAGTCGCCCGCCAAGAAGTCACCACCCTGACACGGGGGTGTACTGACGACCAGCAGAAGGCGGCCTTGGTCGACCTTGCCGAGCTTCTCGAAGCGTGTGCGGCAACGCCGGGCAGCTACTTGTGGTTCATGGGTGACTAGCCATACCTGATCATTGATCTTGTGGTTGGCCGGAGTGAATTGACGGATGCGGCGTGGGAGCGGATAGGTCCACTGCTGCCGCGTCTTGATGGCCGTGGGCGGCCGTGGCGGGATCACCGCCAGGTGGTGAACGGCGTGCTCTGGCGGTTGCGGACCGGGGCACCCTGGCGTGACCTGCCCGAGCGTTATGGTCCCTGGCAGACCGTCTACGAACGCTTCGCCCGCTGGGAGGCAGACGGAACCTGGGCAAGGCTGCTGGAGTACGTGCAGGTCAAAGACGATGCGGTGGGCACGGTGGAGTGGACCGTGTCGGTGGACTCCACCATCAACCGTGCCCACCAGCACGCCGCCGGAGCTCGCAAAAGGGGGCACTGGCATGGGACGAACTGGAAGATTCGCCACATCCGACGCTTGGCCAGGCGCTCGGCCGGTCCCGCGGCGGGCTGACCACCAAGGTCCATCTCGCAGCCGACGGCCGCGGCCTGCCTCTGGCCATCGTCGTCACCCCAGGCAACGTCAACGACTCAACGGTCTTTGACACGGTGCTGGATGCGGTGCGAGTGCCCCGCCTGTCCGTAGGCCGACCCCGCCGCAGGCCCGAGACAGTCATCGCCGACAAGGCGTATTCGTCACGAGCCATCCGGGCCGGCCTACGACGACGCGGCATCCGAGCCGTTATCCCTGAACGGTCCGATCAAATCGCCAACCGAAAACGCCGAGGATCGGCTGGCGGGCGGCCGCCAACCTTCGATCCAGAGCAGTACAAAGCCCGCAATGTGGTCGAACGCTGCTTCAGCAGGCTCAAGCAGTTCCGGGCCGTCGCCACCCGCTTCGACAAGTTGGCTACCCGCTACCTCGCCGGTCTCCTACTCGCCTCGCTCATCCTTTGGCTCCGCAAACCGTGATTATTTGTCAGACACGACCTAG
>NZ_JBIVLK010000038.1:0-1343 GCF_044751215.1 Streptomyces sp. NPDC088730 | reverse complement strand
GAGATCCTGAACCTCACCCGGCCGGACATCGTGCGCTCCGTGCACGAGGAGTACTTCGCGGTCGGCGTGGACTGCGTGGAGACGAACACCTTCGGGGCGAACCACTCGGCGGCGAACGAGTACGAGATCGCCGACCGGATCCACGAACTGTCCGAGGCGGGTGCCCGCATCGCCCGCGAGGTCGCTGACGAGTTCGGGGCCAGGGACGGCCGCCAGCGCTGGGTCCTCGGCTCGGTGGGCCCCGGCACCAAGCTGCCCTCGCTCGGCCACATCGCGTACGACGTGCTGCGCGACGGCTACCAGCAGAACGCCGAGGGCCTGCTGGCCGGCGGCGCGGATGCCCTGATCGTGGAGACCACGCAGGACCTGCTGCAGACCAAGTCCAGCCTGATCGGCGCGCGCCGGGCGATGGACGCCCTGGGCGTGGACGTGCCGCTGATCTGCTCGCTGGCCTTCGAGACGACCGGCGTCATGCTGCTGGGTTCGGAGATCGGCGCGGCCCTGACGGCTCTGGAGCCGCTCGGCATCGACTTGATCGGCCTGAACTGCTCGACCGGTCCGGCCGAGATGAGCGAGCACCTGCGTTACCTGGCCCGGCACTCGCGTACCCCGCTGATGTGCATGCCGAACGCGGGTCTGCCGGTGCTGACCAAGGACGGGGCGCACTTCCCGCTCGGCCCCGAGGGCCTGGCGGACGCGCAGGAAGCCTTCGTGACCGACTACGGGCTGTCCTTGATCGGCGGGTGTTGCGGTACGACGCCTGAGCATCTGCGGCAGGTCGTGGACCGGGCCCGTGATCTCACCCCCGCCGTCCGGGAGCCGCGTCCGGAGCCGGGTGCCGCGTCGCTCTATCAGACGGTGCCGTTCCGGCAGGACACCTCGTACCTGGCGATCGGTGAGCGGACGAACGCCAATGGTTCGAAGAAGTTCCGGGAGGCGATGCTGGAGGCGCGCTGGGACGACTGTGTGGAGATGGCGCGCGACCAGATCCGTGAGGGTGCGCACATGCTCGACCTCTGCGTCGACTATGTGGGCCGTGACGGGGTCGCGGACATGGAGGAGCTGGCGGGGCGGTTCGCGACGGCTTCCACTCTGCCGATCGTGCTGGACTCCACGGAGCTGCCGGTGCTGCGGGCGGGGCTGGAGAAGCTGGGCGGGCGGGCGGTTCTGAACTCGGTGAACTACGAGGACGGTGACGGGCCGGAGTCGCGTTTCGTGAAGGTCACGCGGTTGGCCGCCGAGCACGGTGCGGCGTTGATCGCGCTGACCATCGACGAGGAGGGCCAGGCCCGCACGGTCGAGCACAAGGTGGCGATCGCGGAGCGGCTGATCGCGGATCTGAC
>NZ_JBIVLK010000037.1:0-1538 GCF_044751215.1 Streptomyces sp. NPDC088730 | reverse complement strand
GACACCCGTGGCCGTGTGGCGGAGCTGCTGGCGCTGCGTGAGCAGGCCCGGCGCGGGCCGAGTGACCGGGCGACCGAGGCGCAGCACGCGAAGGGCAAGCTGACGGCGCGTGAGCGTATTGAGCTGCTGGTGGATGCGGGTTCGTTCAGGGAGGTCGAGCAGTTGCGCCGGCACCGGGCGACGGGGTTCGGTCTGGAGGCGAAGAAGCCGTACACGGATGGTGTGATCACCGGTTGGGGCACGGTGGAGGGCCGGACGGTCTTCGTCTACGCGCATGATTTCCGGATCTTCGGCGGGGCTTTGGGTGAGGCGCATGCCACGAAGATCCACAAGATCATGGATATGGCGATCTCGGCGGGTGCGCCGTTGGTGTCGCTGAACGATGGTGCGGGTGCCCGTATTCAGGAGGGTGTTTCGGCGCTGGCCGGGTACGGGGGTATCTTCCAGCGCAATACCCGGGCTTCGGGTGTGATTCCGCAGATCAGTGTGATGCTGGGCCCGTGTGCGGGTGGTGCGGCCTACAGTCCCGCTCTGACGGATTTCGTGTTCATGGTGCGTGAGACCTCGCAGATGTTCATCACCGGTCCGGATGTGGTGAAGGCGGTCACCGGTGAGGAGATCTCGCAGAACGGTCTGGGCGGGGCGGATGTGCACGCGGAGACCTCGGGTGTCGCGCATTTCGCGTACGACGACGAGGAGACCTGCATCGCGGAGGTCCGCTACCTGATCGGGATGCTGCCCTCGAACAACCGCGAGAACCCGCCGGTGGTGGCGAGCGACGATCCGGCCGACCGGCGCGGTGACGTCCTGCTGGACCTGGTGCCCGCGGACGGCAACCGCCCCTATGACATGCACAAGGTGATCGAGGAGCTCGTCGACGACGGTGACTGCCTGGAGATCCACGAGCGCTGGGCCCGCAACATCATCTGCGCGCTGGCCCGCCTCGACGGGCAGGTCGTGGGCATCGTCGCCAACCAGCCGCAGGCCCTGGCCGGTGTCCTGGACATCGAGGCGAGCGAGAAGGCCGCCAGGTTCGTCCAGATGTGTGACGCGTTCAACATCCCGATCGTCACTCTTTTGGACGTACCCGGCTTCCTGCCCGGTGTGGATCAGGAGCACGGCGGGATCATCCGGCACGGGGCGAAGCTGCTCTACGCCTACTGCAACGCCACGGTGCCGAGGATCTCGCTGATCCTGCGCAAGGCCTACGGCGGTGCGTACATCGTCATGGACAGCCAGTCCATCGGCGCCGACCTCACCTATGCCTGGCCGACCAACGAGATCGCGGTGATGGGTGCCGAGGGCGCCGCCAACGTCATCTTCCGCCGTCAGATCGCCGAGGCCGAGGACCCCTTGACCATGCGGGTCCGCATGGTCAAGGAGTACAAGGCCGAACTGATGCACCCCTACTACGCCGCAGAGCGCGGACTGGTCGACGACGTCATCGACCCCGCCGAGACCCGCGAGGTCCTGATCGCCTCCCTGGCGATGCTCCGCACCAAGCACGCAGACCTGCCGTCCCGCAAACACGGCAACCC
>NZ_JBIVLK010000036.1:0-3409 GCF_044751215.1 Streptomyces sp. NPDC088730 | reverse complement strand
TCGGCGTGAAGCTCACGACGCTGCGCCCGGAGCAGGCGGCGTACATCGGTGTCGAGGTCGACGGCCCGTACAAGTCCGACCACTACCGCTACTGATCGCCTGACCGCGACGGCATGCCGGTGACCGGTCACAGTCACCACCGGTCAGTGACGACCGGCCACCGGCAGCCTCGCGGACCGGACCCGGAGCCCGCGACGCGAAAGTGTCAGCGGCCCCCGGTGACCCAGTAGCGCAGCAGCACAGTGCATCAGCTACGAACGCAGGCCCCCGCACCCCCGTGTCGGGGGCCTGCGCCGTACCGCACCCGCACAGCCCGAGGAACCCGAAGGACCCCATGCCCCGCGGCCGATATTCGCTCCACGATCTTCACGACCACACCCCCCTCGGTGAAGAGCACTTCCACTGCGCCCCCGGCCCCTCCGGCTGGCGCTATGTCTCCCAGACGACCGCCCCGTCCGGCGACCACCTCGGATCCATCGATCTCACACTGGACGAACTCGGCCGCCCGATCCGTCTCGAACTCCACGCCGCGAGCTGGCAGATCCGCGGCGCCGCCCTCGAAGGCGTCACCTGGGTCCGCACCGATCCGACCGGTACTCACGCCACCGAAGGAAATGTCCGCGCCCACACCTTCACCGGCACTTCCCCCGCCTTCCTCGTCGCGACCGCACGCCTGCTGCGCCTCACCCCCGATTCCCCCGCGACCCGCCTCCGCGTCGTCGCCTTCACGGATCCGGTCCTCGCCCCCCGTACCGTCGACCAGTCCTGGGCCCTGGTGAACAGTGAAGCGCACGCCACTGACAACGGACCCCTGATCGTGGACGAATACCAGGTCAACGCCCTGGACACCGGTGAGCAGCACACCATCCACCTGGCCGGCGACGTGGTCCTCTCGGCCCCGGGCATCGAGCTGGAAGAGCTGGAATCCCCGCCCTCGGCCCGCTAGTGCCGTGACCGGCAAAGCCTGCCGGGAGCGGCGCCGCCCCTCTCGGACCGGGCCGCCGGACAGGCCCTAAGCGGGCGGGGCGAACCCGGTTGCGGGCGGTGGCACGGATTCCGTCCCGGGAGCTGGGGCACCGGGCGGGGGGACAGCGTGCGCAGCCCCCGAGCCCCGCGGCCCCTCGCTCGCGCCGCCGCCGCTGACACTGCCGCTGCCGGTCGGGCCGGGAGGTTTCATGGGCCACCCCGCGCCCGTACCGCCGGGGCGGTCGGAGGAAGACGGGGAGGCGGCCCACATCCGGTGCGCGTCCCGGGCCTGCCGCTCGTTCACCACGGCTGCCAGGTACGCGGCGGCGGGCACGCCCACCGGCGCCGGAACCCCGGTCCACCCGGCAAGCTCCCCGGCCAGCCGGCCGGCCATGGCCCGGCCCACGTCCGCGTCCAGCTGGTGCATCCGCGTCAGGTACTGCCGTACCGCCAGCCACAGCTCGTCCGGAACCGCCGACAGGTCCAGCCCCGCGAAGCGTCCCACCAGCCAGGGAGGCGGGGGAGGAACGGAGGCGGACCGGCCCGCCGGCAGCCGCTCGCGTACGACGAGCGTCCCCGCGAAGACATCCCCGAGCCGCCTCCCGCGCGCCGAGACCAGCGACGCGATGGACGCGACCACCCCGAGCGTCATGAGGATCTCCACGACCCCCATCGCCCCACGCACCAGCGCGTGCCGGAACCGGATCGGCCCCCCGTCGTCCCGCACCACGCGCAGCCCGCACGCCAGCTTCCCCAGCGAACGTCCGTGGCTGAGTGTCTCCACCGCGATCGGAGCGCCGACCAGTACCAGCAGGAATGTGGCCACGGAGACGGCGGCGAACGCCGCCGTGTCCAGCCCGGAGGTCGCCACGGCCAGTCCGGCAGAGACCAGGACGAACGCCGCCCCCACCACGACCAGATCGATGGACAGAGCCAGCGCACGGCTCGGCAGCTTCGCCGGCCGCAGCCCCAGCACGACCGCGTCCCCGGTCACGAGCTCGCTCATTCCCGCTCATCCTTCGCAGTCCATCCCAGTCCCGCCGGGCCACAGTCTGCCAAGCTGACCCGCAAACGCGCCGCAGCAGTACGGACCCGTACGCACCATGCCTGGAGCAGCAGCCGACCATGGACCTCGACGTCTTCGTCAACGCCCACCGCAGCGAGTGGGACCGCCTGGACCACCTCCTGCACCGCGGACGCAAGCTGACAGGCGCGGAAGCCGACGAGCTCGTCGACCTCTACCAGCACACGGCGACCCAGCTGTCCCTGATCCGGTCCAGTGCCCCCGACCCGTTGCTCATCGCGCGCCTCACCCAGCTGGTGGCCCGCGCCCGTGCCACGGTGACCGGAACCCGCCGGGCCTCGTGGCAGGACGCCGCGCGCTTCCTCACCGCGGGCTTTCCCGCAGCGGTCTACCGCTCCCGGCACTGGTGGATACCCACAGCCGTCCTCTCGATGCTTCTGGCCGCACTGATCGGCTGGTGGATCGGCACCCATCCGGAAGTCCAGTCGGCCATCGCCGCCCCGGAAGACCTGCGCCGCATGACCAGCCCCGGTGGCGAGTACGAGACCTACTACTCAAGCCACCCCGCGGCCTCGTTCGCCGCACAGGTCTGGACGAACAACGCCCAGGCCGCGGCAGTGTGCCTGGTGCTGGGCGCGTTCCTCTGCGTCCCGGTGATCTGGATCCTCTTCCTGAACGTGCTCAATCTCGGCATAGGGATCGGGCTGATGTCCTCGGCCGGCCGGCTCGACACCTTCCTCGGCCTGGTCCTTCCGCACGGACTGCTCGAACTCACCGCCGTCTTCGTCGCGGCAGGAACCGGGCTCCGACTGGGCTGGACGGTCATCGACCCCGGCCCGCGCACCCGGCGCACCGCGCTCGCGCAACAGGGCCGCGCCGCGATCGGAATGGCCATCGGCCTGGCCCTGATCCTGTTCGTCTCGGGTGTCATCGAAGGCTTCGTCACCCCCTCCGGCCTCCCGACCTGGGCCCGTATCGCCATCGGTATCGCCGCCGAGCTGGCCTTCCTCGCCTACGTCTACATCCTGGGCGGCCGCGCGGCCCGAGCCGGCGATACCGGCGACGTTGCCGACACCGAACGGAGCGCCGAACTACCGGTGGCCGCCTGATGTGCGTAGGCCTCTCCCGACCTGCTAGTCTCCTCTTCGCCCCAAAAACCGTTGACACGGCGCACTGGGGGAGGTAGATTCGAACGGTTGCCTCGAACTGGACAAGTTCGGGCCCAGCAGTTAGTGTCATCTCGCTCTCGTCGGGAATTGAATTTCCGCAGAGCCATTGATTCCCACTCTCCGGATCACGAAGCCGATCAGTTCGGCCCACATGTTTCTGATAAAGTCGGATCAGCCGAAAGGCAAGGCCACTTCAACGGCCACCGGAATTCAAATTCGAACCGGAAACGGAACGAAATAGAGTCTGGTA
>NZ_JBIVLK010000035.1:1948-5252 GCF_044751215.1 Streptomyces sp. NPDC088730 | reverse complement strand
AACACAGTGGACGCGAGCAACTGAGGACAAGCCCTCGGCCTATTAGTACCAGTCAGCTCCACCCGTTACCGGGCTTCCACATCTGGCCTATCAACCCAGTCGTCTACTGGGAGCCTTAACCAATCAAGTTGGTGGGAATACTCATCTCGAAGCAGGCTTCCCGCTTAGATGCTTTCAGCGGTTATCCTTTCCGAACGTAGCCAACCAGCCATGCCCTTGGCAGGACAACTGGCACACCAGAGGTTCGTCCGTCCCGGTCCTCTCGTACTAGGGACAGCCCTTCTCAATATTCCTACGCGCACAGCGGATAGGGACCGAACTGTCTCACGACGTTCTAAACCCAGCTCGCGTACCGCTTTAATGGGCGAACAGCCCAACCCTTGGGACCGACTCCAGCCCCAGGATGCGACGAGCCGACATCGAGGTGCCAAACCATCCCGTCGATATGGACTCTTGGGGAAGATCAGCCTGTTATCCCCGGGGTACCTTTTATCCGTTGAGCGACAGCGCTTCCACAAGCCACTGCCGGATCACTAGTCCCGACTTTCGTCCCTGCTCGACCCGTCGGTCTCACAGTCAAGCTCCCTTGTGCACTTACACTCAACACCTGATTGCCAACCAGGCTGAGGGAACCTTTGGGCGCCTCCGTTACTCTTTAGGAGGCAACCGCCCCAGTTAAACTACCCATCAGACACTGTCCCTGATCCGGATCACGGACCCAGGTTAGACATCCAGCACGACCAGAGTGGTATTTCAACGACGACTCCACAACCACTGGCGTGGCCGCTTCAAAGTCTCCCACCTATCCTACACAAGCCGAACCGAACACCAATATCAAACTATAGTAAAGGTCCCGGGGTCTTTCCGTCCTGCTGCGCGAAACGAGCATCTTTACTCGTAGTGCAATTTCACCGGGCCTATGGTTGAGACAGTCGAGAAGTCGTTACGCCATTCGTGCAGGTCGGAACTTACCCGACAAGGAATTTCGCTACCTTAGGATGGTTATAGTTACCACCGCCGTTTACTGGCGCTTAAGTTCTCAGCTTCGCCGACCCGAAAGTCAGCTAACCGGTCCCCTTAACGTTCCAGCACCGGGCAGGCGTCAGTCCGTATACATCGCCTTACGGCTTCGCACGGACCTGTGTTTTTAGTAAACAGTCGCTTCTCGCTGGTCTCTGCGGCCACCCCCAGCTCAGGAAGCAAGTTCCCTCACCAGTGATGGCCCCCCTTCTCCCGAAGTTACGGGGGCATTTTGCCGAGTTCCTTAACCATAGTTCACCCGAACGCCTCGGTATTCTCTACCTGACCACCTGAGTCGGTTTAGGGTACGGGCCGCCATGAAACTCGCTAGAGGCTTTTCTCGACAGCATAGGATCATCCACTTCACCACAATCGGCTCGGCATCAGGTCTCAGCCTCAATGTGTGACGGATTTACCTACCACACGGCCTACACCCTTACCCCGGGACTACCACCGCCCGGGCTGGACTACCTTCCTGCGTCACCCCATCGCTTACCTAATACAAGTCTGGTTCGTCGGCTCCACCACTACCCTCAACTCCGAAGAGATCGGGCCGGCTTCACGGACTTAGCATCGCCTGATTCAGTACTGGGCGTTTCAAAGCGGGTACCGGAATATCAACCGGTTGTCCATCGACTACGCCTGTCGGCCTCGCCTTAGGTCCCGACTTACCCTGGGCAGATCAGCTTGACCCAGGAACCCTTAGTCAATCGGCGCACACGTTTCTCACGTGTGTATCGCTACTCATGCCTGCATTCTCACTCGTGAACCGTCCACAACTCGCTTCCGCGGCTGCTTCACCCGGCACACGACGCTCCCCTACCCATCCCAGCCCCCGTTGGGGGTACATGCTGGAATGACACGACTTCGGCGGTACGCTTGAGCCCCGCTACATTGTCGGCGCGGAATCACTTGACCAGTGAGCTATTACGCACTCTTTCAAGGGTGGCTGCTTCTAAGCCAACCTCCTGGTTGTCTCTGCGACTCCACATCCTTTCCCACTTAGCGTACGCTTAGGGGCCTTAGTCGATGCTCTGGGCTGTTTCCCTCTCGACCATGGAGCTTATCCCCCACAGTCTCACTGCCGTGCTCTCACTTACCGGCATTCGGAGTTTGGCTAAGGTCAGTAACCCGGTAGGGCCCATCGCCTATCCAGTGCTCTACCTCCGGCAAGAAACACACGACGCTGCACCTAAATGCATTTCGGGGAGAACCAGCTATCACGGAGTTTGATTGGCCTTTCACCCCTAACCACAGGTCATCCCCCAGGTTTTCAACCCTGGTGGGTTCGGTCCTCCACGAAGTCTTACCTCCGCTTCAACCTGCCCATGGCTAGATCACTCCGCTTCGGGTCTTGAGCGCGCTACTAAACCGCCCTATTCGGACTCGCTTTCGCTACGGCTTCCCCACACGGGTTAACCTCGCAACACACCGCAAACTCGCAGGCTCATTCTTCAAAAGGCACGCAGTCACGACGCACCGAGTAAACTCGGCGCGCGACGCTCCCACGGCTTGTAGGCACACGGTTTCAGGTACTATTTCACTCCGCTCCCGCGGTACTTTTCACCATTCCCTCACGGTACTATCCGCTATCGGTCACCAGGGAATATTTAGGCTTAACGGGTGGTCCCGCCAGATTCACACGGGATTTCTCGGGCCCCGTGCTACTTGGGTGTCTCTTAAACGAGCCGTTAATGTTTCAGCTACGGGGGTCTTACCCTCTACGCCGGACCTTTCGCATGTCCTTCGCCTACATCAACGGTTTCTGACTCGTCTCACAGCCGGCAGACTATGAAAAAGAGATCCCACAACCCCGCATGCGCAACCCCTGCCGGGTATCACACGCATACGGTTTGGCCTGATCCAGTTTCGCTCGCCACTACTCCCGGAATCACGGTTGTTTTCTCTTCCTGAGGGTACTGAGATGTTTCACTTCCCCTCGTTCCCTCCACACTGCCTATGTGTTCAGCAGCGGGTGACAGCCCATGACGACTGCCGGGTTTCCCCATTCGGACACCCCCGGATCAAAGCTTGGTTGACAGCTCCCCGGGGCCTATCGTGGCCTCCCACGTCCTTCATCGGTTCCTGGTGCCAAGGCATCCACCGTGCGCCCTTAAAAACTTGGCCACAGATGCTCGCGTCCACTGTGCAGTTCTCAAACAACGACCAGCCACCCATCACCCCACCCTGACCGGATGAGTTCACTGGGGCCGGCAACCGAAGGACGACCATGACGGCCGTACCTTCAGATACCCAACAGCGTGCCCGACCCGACCGATCCCTT
>NZ_JBIVLK010000034.1:0-6151 GCF_044751215.1 Streptomyces sp. NPDC088730 | reverse complement strand
ACCGGTGTGGGCGGGAGCGGCCTGGGCGGACCCGGCGGCCACGGCCGAACCGGCCATGACCAGACCGGCCAGACCCGAAGCCCGCAGCAGATTGCGACGGGACGAGGCAGGGGTGGAGTGGTGCGGAACGCTCATGCGGACTTCGCCTTCCAAGAAGTGCGACAAGTGAGGGAGCGTTCCTGCGGTGGACTGCCGTGAGGCGGATGGCTGAAAAGGGTCCGGCCGTCGGAGGTTCACGACGCGTTGGGCAGACGTCGGAATCGGACCGGGAGGGGTAAATCGGCGGTGACGGGTGGGTGTCACCGGGGTTGGCAGGGAACCTACGACGGGTTACGCCGATCGGTCAAGACCCGATTTCGTCGGAATGCGATGTCATGGTGTCCGAAACACCGTCCTCCGGGTCGTCGGCCCAGCCGAGCGAGACGCTGATCCGCCGCGCCGAGTCCCGTACCTGGCCGCCCAGTTCCTGGTAGCGCCAGGCCGGCAGGCCGGTCTTCAGGCCGGTGATGGAGACGGCCCCGGCACACACCGAACGGTCGTCGAAGACCGGCGCGCCGATGCAGATGATGCCCTCGGCGTCCTCCTCGTCGTCCAGGGCGTAGCCGACCCTGGCGATGTCGCGGAGGTGGGACAGGAAGGTCGCCGGGTCGGTGATCGTGCGGGAGGTGCGCCGGGGCAGCCCGAACCGCTCGACGATCGAGGCGGCCTCGCCCTGCGGCACCGCGGAGAGCAGCGCCTTGCCCAGGCCCGTGCAGTGCGGCAGCTCGCGCTGGCCCATCCGCAGATCGAGCCGGACGCGCTGGTCGAGCTCGACCTGGTCCACCACGACCGCGTGGCCGTCCTCGGGTACGGCGAGCCTGGAGGCCATGCCGGTGGTGCGGCTGAGCTCGCGCAGGACGGGGTGGGCGACCCCGCGCAGCGAGACCTGGGACCTGGCCCGGTCGCCGAGCCTGGCCAGGCTCATGCCGAGCCGGTAGCGGCGGTTCATGCCCTCGCCGTCGTCCGAGACCAGTCCGTAGGCGCGCAGGGTCTGGAGCATGCCGAACGCGGCGCTCTTGGAGATGGAGCAGACCTGGCCGACCTCGGTGACGCTCAGGCCGTTCCCCTGGGAGGGGGCGGCGAGGGCTTCGAGGATGTCGGCTGCCCTGGCCACGCTCTTGACCCAGTATTTCGGTTCCTCAGAGGCAGCACTGTTCGTCATAGCAGAACAGCCTAGTGCCTACTGGGCCCCGCGCCGTACGTACGAGTCAAGAAAACCCGGAAATCGGGGCCTTGAGTGGCCGGAAGGGGGTTGACCGGCCCCAGAGGCGGACGTAATATCCAGGCACTGTTCTGCTCTACAGAACAGCGTTCTGAAAAAACGAAACGCAGTACCGAGTACCACGGATCACCTCTTCCTGCGGCGACTGCCGGGCGGATGGCGCCAGGGACTCACGGGCCGGGCAGGGCCCGCGAAAACCGACGACTCTCGACGCAAGGAGCAAGCACCATGAGTTCAGGCCCGGTAGGCAACGAATCCGGAGCCCGACTCGCCGAACGCGCCCGCCAGGTCGTACCCGGCGGCGTGAACAGCGGTCAGCGCAGCGTTCCCGGACTGACCGACCTGGTCGTCACCGGGACCGACGGCGCACGGTTCCGTACCGCCGACGGACGCGAGTACACCGACTTCCACTCGGCGTTCGGCCCGCCGCTGCTCGGCCACAACGACCCCGACGTGGCCGCCGCGACCGCCGAGGCCGGGGCGACCCTCGGGCACATGGGCGTCGGCGTCACCGAGGGCGAGGTCCTCCTCGCCGAACAGCTCACCGAGCTGATCCCCTCGATCGAGAAGGTGCTGCTCACCAGCACCGGCAGCGAGGCCACGTTCCACGCGCTGCGGGTCTCCCGCGCCGCCACCGGCCGCCGCCTGGTCGTCAAGTTCCAGGGCTGCTACCACGGCTGGCACGACTCGGTGAGCCTCAACGTCATCTCGGCGCCCGAGAAGGTCGGCGGCCACGACCCGATCTCGACCGGCATCCTGCCCGAGGTCCTCGAAGCCACCCTCGTCCTGCCGTTCAACGACAGCGAGGCCGTCCGGCGCACCTTCGCCGAGCACGGCTCCGACATCGCCGCCGTCATCGTCGAGCCCGTCCCGCACAACGTCGGCGCGCTCCTGCCGTACCAGGAGTTCCTCACCACGCTGCGCGAGGAGACCACGAAGGCCGGCAGCGTCCTGATCTTCGACGAGGTCATCACCGGCTTCCGGCACGCGCTGGGCGGCTGGCAGCAGATCTCCGGCGTCACCCCCGACCTCACCACCCTCGGCAAGGCCATCGCCAACGGCGCCCCCGTCGGCGCGATCGGCGGCCGCGCGGACCTGATGGACCTCTTCTCCACCCGCCCCGGCGCCCCGGCCTTCTTCGCCGGCACGTACAACGGCCACCCGTCCGTCGTCGCCGCCGCCCTCGCCACCCTGCGCAAACTCCGCGAGGAGCCGGTCCACGACCACGTCTTCCGGCTCGGCGGCCGCGTCCGCACCGAACTGACCGGACTGTACGAGCGCCTCGGTGTCCCCGCGGTCGTCACCGGCTACGGCTCCGTCTTCGTCAGCTACTTCATGCCCGGCGACGCCCCCCGCACCTATGCGGACCTGCTGAAGAACGACGCCTCGCTGTTCGTCGGCTACCGCCGCAAGCTCCTGGAGCACGGCCTGTTCGAGCTGCCGCTCAACCTCAAGCGCAGCCACATCAGCTACGCGCACACCGACGCCGACGTCGACCGGCTGATCGAGGGAACGGAGACCGCGGTCAGGGCCGTCCTCGCCGACGGCGGCGCCCGCGACCTGGAGAACACCTCGACCATGGGTGGAGCGACCCGCTGATGCTGACCGTCAACCGCACCCGCCCCGTCGGCCCCGCCGGACGGATCACCCGCGTCGAGACCCTGATGCTCGGCACCTCCTGGCGCGACTTCGGCTACGTCCGGGTCCACACCGACGAGGGCCTGTCCGGCATCGGGGAGATCACCCACCCCTACCGGGTCGGTGAGGTCTGCGCGCTCACCGAGGCCATCGCCCGGCGCCACCTGATCGGCGCCGACCCCTTCGACGTCGAGGAGCTCTGGCTCCGCGTCTACCAGGGCGACTTCCTGCGCGGCGGCGACATGGGCGGCGTCGCCCTGTCCGGCCTGGACCAGGCGATGTACGACCTGATGGGCAAGGCGCTCGGCGTCCCCGCCTACCGGCTGACCGGCGGCGCCTGCCGCGACGACGTACGCGTCTACGCCAACGGCTGGTACACCGGGGAACGTGAGCCCGAGACCTTCGCGGCCAAGGCGAAGGAGACCGTCGCCAAGGGCTTCACCGCCCTCAAGTTCGACCCCTTCGGCCCCGGCCTGCACGAGCTGGAGCGCGCCGAACTGCGCCGCTCCATCGACCTCGTGGCCGCCGTCCGGGAGGCGATCGGTCCCGACATCGACCTCTTCATCGAGGGCCACGCCCGCTTCGCCATGCCGACCGCCGCCCGCCTCGTACGGGAACTGGAACCGTTCGACATCGGCTGGTTCGAGGAGCCGATGCCCTGGACCCACATCGAGCGGTACGCGGAACTGCGCCAGCGCGCCGCCTTCCCGATCTCCGGCGGCGAGCACTTCCACAACCGCTACGAGTACAAGCAGCTCTTCGCCACCAACGCGGTCGACATCATCCAGCCCGACCTCTCCATGGCCGGCGGCTTCACCGAGGTCAGGAAGCTCGCCGCGATCGCCGACACCCACGGCATGCTCGTCGCCCCGCACAACTCCAACTCCCCGCTCTGCACCACCGTCTCGGTGCACGCGGCGCTCGGAATCCCCAACTTCAAGATCCTCGAAACCTTCGACGGGCTCCTGGAACCGTTCGTCTTCGAGGCCCTCAAGGGCACCCTCCCGATGGCGGACGGCCGCATCGGACTGCCGACCGCCCCCGGACTCGGCGTCGAACTCGTCGACGAGGTCTTCGAGGAACACCCGCCCAGCCACCGCTTCTGGAACATGTTCGCGGACGGCTGGGAGAAGCGGAACCGCACATGATCACCGACGTCCACTCCCATCTCTTCCGGCACAGCCACGACTTCACCGACCCGTTCAGCTCCGACTCCGCCCGCGCCCACGCGGGCGAGGTCGACCTCACGGTGAAGTGGGAGGAGTACGCCGCCACGGCGCCCGACTCCACCCGCACGATCGTCGTCGGCGGCAAGGCCCGCCGCAGCGGCCTCTGGGTCGACGACGCCGCCGTGGCCGCGTACGTCGGGAAACACCCCGACCGGCTGATCGGCTACCTGGCGCTCGACCCCACCCAGCCCGGCTGGCAGGAGGAGCTGCGCTACGGCCACCAGGAGCTCGGCCTGCGCGGCATCAAGCTGATGCCGATGTACGCGGGCTTCGACCCGGCCGCCGAGGAGTACGACGAGCTGTACACGTACGCCGAACGGCACGGGCTGCCGCTGCTGGTGCACACCGGCACGACGTTCGTGTCCAGCGCGCCGCTGGAGTGGGCGATGCCCCGCCACCTGGACGCGGTGGCCATCCGCCATCCCGAGCTGCGGATGGTCCTGGCCCACCTCGGCCACCCCTTCGAGGGCGAGTGCATCGCGGTCATCCGCAAGCACCCGCACGTGTACGCCGATCTCAGCGCCCTGCACTACCGGCCCTTCCAGCTCTGGCACAGCCTCCGGCTGGTCCAGGACTACGGGGTCTTCCACAAGGTGCTGTTCGGCAGCGACTACCCGTTCACGACGGTCGACGACTCGGTGAAGGGGCTCCGGGAGATCGCCCGCATCCCCGGCATCCCCGGTCTGCCGCCGCTGGACGCGGACGCGATCGAGGAGATCATCCACCGGCCCTCGCTCGATCTGCTGGGCCTGAACGGCTGACCCGCCGTTCCCCCGAACTACCGGTATGGCGCCTCGGTTCATCCCCCTGTCCGGGGGCGCCGGCCGGTAGCAGGGCCGCCGCGCACTCACCCATGTGTCCCCCGCGCGGCGGCCCGACCCAGCCCGAAGGCAAGGCCCTGTTCCGTATCTCTCCGCCTGGAGGAGCCCCGCCATGACCGCAGCCGTCCCGCCCCGCGGCACCGACCGCTTCGACCTGACCGGCCGCACCGCGCTCGTGACCGGGGCCGCCCGGGGCCTCGGCCGGTCCTTCGCCGTGGGACTGGCGGAGGCGGGCGCCGACCTGGTGCTCGTCGACCTGCCGGGCGCCGAGGGCATCGAGCGGACCCGGGCGGAGGTCGAGGCGCTCGGGCGGCGCTGCCGGGTGTACGGCCAGGACCTCGCGGACATCGAGGCGCTGGCCGGCCTCGCCGACGCGGTGCGGGCCGACAACGGCCCGCTGCACATCCTGGTCAACAATGCGGGCACGGCGGCGCTGGAACGCTTCAACGAGATCACCCCGGCCGGCTGGTCGCACATCATGCGGGTCAATGTGGACGCGGTGTTCTTCCTCAGCCAGCGCATCGCCGAGCACATGACGGCGGACTCCGTGGCCGGCCGCATCATCACCATCACCTCGAAGAACGCCCTGGTGGCCGAAGCGGGACTGGCCCACTACAACGCCTCCAAGGCCGCCGCCCAACTGCTCACCGAGACCCTGGCGGTCGAGCTGGCCCCGTACGGCATCACCGCCAACACCCTGGCCCCCGGCATGGTCGAGACCCCCATCGACGGTGAGTTCCCCTTCGACCGGGAGGCCTTCGAATCCGCGTACCGCGAGCGCATCCCGCTCGGTCGGTACGCACAGCCCGACGAGTGTGTGGGCGCCCTGCTGCTGCTTGCCTCGGACGCCGGTGCCTACCTCACCGGGGCCCGGATCGTCGTGGACGGCGGGGTGCTGGCCGATCAGATGCCGCGGATGCGCTTCATGCCGCCGTACCGCAACACGATCTGACAGCCGGTTCCCTGCGAGCCCACCGGGCACGCACCGGGGCCACAGAGCAAGTGCCCAGCAAGTACCGAGCAGTACCGACAAGCACCGACAAGCATCGACAAGCACTGACAACGCGAGGAGTACCTCCGTCATGTCCGCCAACGCTTCGTCCCGCCGGAATGTGCTGCGGGCTTCGGGTCTGGCCGGTCTGGTCATGGCCGGTTCGGCCGTGGCCGCCGGGTCCGCCCAGGCCGCTCCCGCCCACACCGGC
>NZ_JBIVLK010000033.1:0-11071 GCF_044751215.1 Streptomyces sp. NPDC088730 | reverse complement strand
AACCGCTACCTGTGGATGTCGCTGAAGAAGATCGTGGGCTCGCACTTCGCCAACTACCGCGAGGCGTGGGAGGCCAACCGCCTCGTCGCCAAGGGGAAGATCCACCCGACGCTGTCGAGGACGTACCCGCTGGAGGAGACCGGCCAGGCCGCGTACGAGGTCCACCGCAACCTCCACCAGGGCAAGGTCGGCGTCCTGGCACTGGCCCCGCGCGAGGGGCTCGGCGTACGGAACGGGGAACTGCGCGAGAAGCACATCGACGCCATCAATCGTTTCCGGCAAGAGGAGGCGCGGACCTCATGACTGCGCGACAGACCACCACACCCGTGACGGGCATCGTCGGCCTGGGCTCGACGGGCGAGGCCCTTCTCCGTCTGCTGCACCGCGCGGGTCACACCGTCGTCGCCGTGGACAGCGACCTCGACGTCCTGGCCCGGACGGCCGGCCGGCTCAAAGCCGCGCTCGCCGCCGAGGACGGCCCGCAGCGCCCCGACGTCACCTTCACCGCCGACCACGGGGCGCTGCGCGCGGCCGGCCTGGTCATCGAGGCGGTGCCGGACGACCCGGCCGTCAAGAATGACGTGCTCGGCAGGATCGTCGCGGCCTGTCCGCCCGGCACCCCGGTGGTGACCACCACGGCGTCGCTGTCCGTCGCGCGGCTGGCCGTCGCCACCGGCCGCCCGGAAGACATCGCGGGGCTGCGGCTGTTCACCCCGCCCCTCGCAGGCGGCCCCGCGGAACCGGTACGGACAGCGCTGACCTCTCCGGACACCGCCGCCGCCGTGGACGCTCTGGTCGCAGCGGCCGGTCTCAGCCCGGTCGAGGTCGGCGCCCGGCCCGCCGCCGACGCCACCGCGCTGGTCCTCGGGTTCCTCAACCGGGCCGTCATCCTCTTCGACGAGGGGTACGCCACCCAGCACGACATCGACACCGCCATGCGGCTCGGCTGCGGACTGCCGGCGGGCCCCCTGGAGACGCTCGACCACATCGGCCTCGGGAACGCGCACACCGCGCTGACGGAGCTGTGGCGGCGCACCGGCGACCATGCCTTCGAACCCGCCCCGCTGCTCAGCCGCATGGTCGCGGCCGGACGGCTCGGCCGCACGAGCGGCGACGGGTTCTACACATACGACGAGACCGGAACCGTGACCGGCCGCGCGGCCGACGGCCCCGGCGACACGGGTGCCGCCAGCGTGCGGCGGGTGGGTGTGCTCGGCTCCGGCGCGATGGCGCGCGGGATCGCCGAGGTCACGGCGGGGGCCGGATACCCCACGGTCCTCGTGGCCCGCAGCGCGGAGAAGGCCGAGCTGGCGCTGAAGGCCGTCGACGAGTCCTTCACCCGGGGCATACGGCGTGGCCGGGTCACCGTGCAGACCAAGGCCTCGGCCCAGGAACTCCTCACCGGCGCCCATGACATGACGGCACTGGCCGACTGCGACCTGGTGATCGAGGCGGTGGCCGAGGACGTCCACGTCAAGCGCGCGATGTTCGCCGCGCTCGGCGAGGTCTGCGCGCCCGGCACCGTACTGGCCACCACCACATCGAGCCTCTCCGTCGCCGACTGCGCCGATGCGGCGGGCCGGCCGGCCGACGTCGTCGGAATCCACTTCTTCAACCCCGCGCCGGTGATGAAACTGGTGGAGCTGGCCCACACCGAGACGGTGGACCGGAAGGTCCTGGCCACGGCCCGTGCCTTCTGCCGCACCCTCGGCAAGACGACGGTGGCGTGCCCGGACCGCACCGGCTTCATCGTCAACAGCCTGCTGTTCCCCTACCTCGGCGCGGCCCTCGCCCTGCTGGAACGGCACGACGTGGACATCGAGGAGACGGACCACGCGATCCGGTCCGGATTCGGCTACCCCATGGGGCCGTTCGCGCTTCTCGACACCATCGGCCTCGATGTCTCACTCGCCATCCAGAACCGGCTGTACGAGTCCTTCAAGACACCCGAGCACGAACCGGCCGCTGTACTGGAAGAGCTGGTGGCCGCGGGACTGCTCGGCCGCAAGAACGGAAGGGGGCTGCTGACCTCGGTCCCACGCCGCTGACCGTTCCCCGGCCCCGGGACGACCCGTCCCGCGGGTGAGGGCCGGGGGCCGCGCCGCCACGAGCTCCGCCAGGTCCCGGCGGGACTTCACGCACAACTTGCGGTAGATCCGGGTCAGGTGCTGCTCCACCGTGCTGGTGGTGACGTACAGCCGGGCCGCGATGGCCCGATTCGTGCAGCCGTCGGCCGCCAGCACCGCGACCCGCCGCTCGGCGTCGGTCAGCCCGGCGATCGGATCGCCGTTCGCGGCGTCCTCACCGCGCAGGGCACGCAGAGCAACGGCGGCGGGGGTGCTCCAGCCGGCGGCGCCCTGCGGCTCCAGCCGCCAGTCGGCCAGCAGGTCCCGGCAGGCGTGGAAGTCGCCGAGGGCGGCCTCGGGGCGCCCCACGGCCAGTTGGTAGTGGCCCCTGGCCAGCAGATAGTGCAGCCCGGCCCGGGTGCGGAACATCGCGGCGGGCACGGGGACACGCAGCCGCGCCGCCGCCTCCTCGTACGCACCCCGGCGGGTCGCCGCCAGCACCGCCGCGGACAGCGGCATCCCGATGGCCACCCCCCAGGCCCCCGGCGACAGCAGCGACAGCGCCCGGCCCGCGTGCCCGGCGGCGAGGTCGTGCTCGCCGCCGCGCCCGTGCACCACGGCCGCCGCGGCGGCGGCCACCGCCCGGCGGGCCGGAGTCGCCGGTGTCCGCTCCCCGTCGGCGAGCAGCTCACACCACCGGGCGACCCGTCCGGTCTCCCCCGTGTGCAGCAGCGCCGACAGGACGGCGGCGACGGGCGGCGGCGGCGCGTGGTCGTAGACGATCGACTCCAGCACCCGCTCGGCGGCCTCGTCCCGCTGCTCGGCCACGCCTTCGGCCGGCTCCCGGCCGGCCTCCGCCGCATCGTGCGGGAGCGGCCCGGTGCCCGCACCCGGGTAGACGTACGCCAGCGCCGCGGCCGGCTCGCCCGGCCCTGCGGGGCCGTGCGGTTCCGACAGGACCCGCGCCGCGCCGGCCGGACGCCCGTGCCAGAGCAGCAGCCCCACCGCGCCCTCCGTGTCCGTGGCGGCCCCCGCCCCGGCGCCGGGGCTCCGTTCGAGGTCGGGCAGGTGCCGGATCACGGCTGCCGGATCGGTCTCCCACTCGGCGCGGGCCAGCATCGTCAGCAGCCCGGCCTCCTCGTGGCCGCCGGCCCGGTGGGCGGCGCGCAGGAAGTCCGCGGCCTGCCGCGCCCCGCCGCCGCTCATCGTGTGCCGGGCCGCCTCGGCGAGCACTTCGGCGGCCCACGCCGGACCGGGCCGGCCGCCGGCCGTCTCGGCGGCGACCAGGTGGCGGGCGACCGTGGCCGGTTCGGCGCCGTTCTCGTACAGCATCCGGCCGGCCGCGGTGTGCAGCCGGTGGGACTCCTCGGCGGACAGCTCCTCCAGCACGGCCGCCCGTACCCCCTCGTGGCGCAGCCGTCCGCCGTCGAGCAGCCCGATCGCGTCGAGCTCGTCCAGGCAGGGGCCGACAGCGCGTTCCGGGGTCTCCAGCAGCCGGGCGAGCAGGGTGAGCGTCGAGGATTCGGCGAGCACGGCCAGGCCCCGCGCGGCCGACACCGTGGGAGCACCGGCGCCCCGCAGGCAGCCGGTGACGCCCCGCCGGAACGCGGTGCCCGCCACCGGACGGGAGGGGCGCACCGGTTCACAGTCCCGGTGGTCGTCGAGCAGCCCGCACAGCAGCCGCAGGTTCCCGCCGGTGAAGCGGTGCCAGTCGGGGGCGAGCCGTCGCGCCGCCGGCAGTTCCATCGCGCCGCCAGAGGGCGCGGCGAGGAAATCGGCGACCCCGTCCCGGTCCAGCGTCGTGAGCGGTACGGCGGCGCAGCGGGGATGTCTCAGCAGCTCGGCCAGCGGCAGCGGCAGCGGGGGCCGGGAGCAGGGCTGCGGGCGGCCGCTCATCACCAGCAGGGTCCGGCTCGTCGCGAGCCGTCCGCACACGTACAGCAGGCATCGGGCGGAGGCCTCGTCCACGTGGTGCACATCGTCGACGAGGATCACCACCGGGGTGTCCGCGGCGAGTTCGCGCAGGGCTTCGTGGAGCACGGCCGGGTCGTCACCGCGCTCCCCGCCCGCGGCGGTGCCCTCGAAGGGGTACCGCGGTGCGGGTCCCCGTGCCCGGAGGTGGCGTTCGGCGTCCGGTCCGGCGCCGCTGAGCAACTGCCCCACGACCCCGGACGGGAGATCTGTCTCGGCCGGGGACGCGGACGCGTTCAGCACCAGCGCGCCCGTGCGCCCGGCCTCCTGCGCGAAAGCCCGCAGCAGGTCGCTCTTGCCGGTGCCGGGGCTGCCGGTGACGAGCGCCGCGCGGCCGTCGCCCCGCCGGGCAGCCTCGAAGAGCTCCCCGAGCAGGCCGAGTTGTGCGCCCTGCCGCGCCAGTCGCACCGGCCACCCCCACGTCGTCGGGCCGCCCTGATGGCCGCCGTCCGCTTCTGCGAAGTCTGCACAGGAACATGGAAGCCTCGCTGGTATCGGACCGGAGCCCCGGTCGAGCCGCTGATGGCGCCCCGCCCCGGCCGCCGGGCAGCAGCTCGTGATCGCCCGCCGGACCGGGCCGGGAGCCCTCCCTGCGCCGTCTCCTAGAACGGCGGTGCCGGCACGGCCACCGGCTCCGGCAGCGCCAGCAGCCGGGGCGCGCTCCGGTCCCACGGGAACCCGTGGTGCAGCTGGAAGACGGACGGCACATCGGTATCGGCCGCCACGGCAACGGCCGCCAGCACATCGGGCACCGGCTCCAGCTCGATGAACCGCCAGGGCAGCACGCCCTCGGTCCGGGGCGGCCGGAAGCCCCGTACTCCCCGGTCCTCGGCCAGGGTGAACGCGAAGCTGTCGAAGGGCAGCCCGAGCCCGAGTCCGCGCGCCTTGGAGTACGCCTCCTTCAGCGTCCACAGACGCAGCACCCGGCGGTTCCGGGGGCGACCAGGCGCGGCCTGGGCCACCCAGGCCCGTTCCTCGTCCGCGAAGGTCTCCACGATCGCCTCGAATCCCTGGTCACCGCGGTCGAGGCGCTCCACGTCCACCCCTATCCGATGGCGCCGGACCACGCCGAGGAAGTTGTGGCCGGCGGTGTGGGACAGGTTGAAGTCCAGCTCCCGGCCGCCGCGCGGCAGCCCTTCCACGGGCTTCTGCAGGAACGGCCGCCCGCGGGAGGACCGCCAGATCACGGCCTCCGCCTCGGGCACCCCGCCCTCCAGCGCCAGTACCCGGCGTACGAGTGTGTGGGCGACGAGGTACTGACGCCGGTCGCGCTCGAACAGGAACCGGCTCGCGATCTCCTGCTCGTGCTCGTCCAGCCAGTGTGCGGCCAGGGTGGTGGCGACCCCGGGAGCGAGTTCTTCGTTGGGGCAGAACCACAGTTTGACGGGTTCGGGCCGGTCGGGCACGAACCCGGCGACGGAGTGTTCCGGCGCCGTGAGGCCGGTCATCCGTCCCGCCCCGTCTCCTCCGCGGCCACCTCGGGTCCGATCCACAGGGGACGGCGCAGGAAGGCCGAAGGGGGCATCGGCACCAGGGCACCGCCGGGGCCGGGCCGGGGCTCCAGGGCGGCCCAGTCGACGTCGAGCCCGGACAGCCACAGGCGCGTCAGCTGCTCGGTACGGCCACCGCGCCACAGGGCGCCGAGGAAGTCGCGGGTCTCCGGCGCCTCGCCCAGGCCCAGCGCATCGGATCCGCCCGTGCGCAGATCCACGTAACGCACCCCGCCGTCAGGGGCACAACCGCGGTGACCACGGCTGTCGTGCACGTCATCGCCGGCTTCCCCGGCGTCCGCGCTCCGGCCCACGAATCCCCGCAGCAAGCTGACCAGTTGGGGGATGTCCCGGGCGAGGAGCGCGAGCCGGCACGGTCGTGCGGCGCGGCCGGCCCGCAGGGCGCGGGCCACATCCGCGAGTGCCACCCGCTCGTCACCGGTGGTGGTGTTCCCGCTCCCGGCGTTGTCCGAGGCGAGCCAGTCGGCGAGCCGGGCGGCGTTGGCGGCGAGATGGCCGGGGGTGGGGGCGGACAGCAGGATCAGCTCGTCGCGTTCGACGGTGTCGTCCCACGCCTCGTCGTGGCCGGACTGCGGATGCCGGTCCGGGACGAACTCCTCCAGGACGGCACGGGCGTCGAACGGGCCGCCCGCACCGGCGACCTCGACGACGGCCACCCGGGGCAGCTCCCGGCCCGACGCATCGCGGGGCCGCGGCCAGGACGTGGCCGTGTCCCTGCCCCCGGCGGGCGCGAGCGTGCCGTGCCGCAGCTGGAGCACGGCCGCGGTCAGCGCCGCGAGACCGGTGACCGCCCCGGCGTGGCCCACCCGGCAGGCAGTGGTCTCCCGGGTCTCGCGCAGGCCCGGTGTGCCGGTCCGGTCGTCGGCGCCCATCGAGGTGGAACGTACGACGGCATGCACGTGGTCACCGTCGGAGAGGGCGCGGGCGAGCGGCTTGAGCACCACTGCGCCCACCCCCTCCCCCGCGCCCTGCCGGCCGCGCGAGGGATGCAGCAGCAACTCGACCCCGCCTGCCACGGCCGCCGCGCACTCCCCGCGCCGCAGCGCACCGACGGCGAGGTGCACCGCGACGAGGGCGGAGGACTCCGCGGTGTCGACGGCCTGCGCCGGGCCGCTCAGTCCGAGCAGGCCGGACAGCCGGCCCGCCAGACTCCAGTGGCCGCTCTCCGGCATCTCCCGACCGCCACGCGCCCAGGCCTCGGCGGCCACCAGCGCGTAGTCGGCGGTGCTGACCCCGACGAACACCCCGAGGCCGCGCGGCGCCCCGCCGGGACCGGTCAGGGAGTCGAGCCGGGTGCCGGTGCAGCCCGCGTCTTCCAGCGCCTCCCAGGCGGTTTCGAGGAAGAGCCGGTCCTGGGGGTCGATCAGGCTCGCCCGCCGGGGGGTCAGCCCGAAGAACTCCGCGTCGAAGTCGGCGGCCCCGTCCAGGAAGTGCCCGCGCTGTCCCGCGCCGAGCAGCGACCCGCCGGGACGGGTGAGCGGCGCGGCCGACGAGGTGTCCCGCCCTTCGCGCACGTTCTGCCAGTAGGCACGCAGATCGGGGGCGAACGGGTACCGGCCGGAGATCCCGACGACGGCGAACCGGTCGTCGGTGTCCGGGACGTCGGCGCTGTGCGGAGCCCCCGACGGCAGCTGCGCCGAGAGCGCCGACGGTGTCTCGGGCCGGGGCTGCGCCGTCCCCGGACCGGGGCCCGGCGAGGGGGCTGGGTCCGCAGCCGGTGACAGGGCCGGCCGGGGAGCTGGTCCGGGCGCCGCCTCCAGCCCGGCCAGCAGCTGTACGGCGTGCCCGCGCTCCAGTGTTCCGGCTTTGAACCGGATGAGTATTTCTCGTTCGTCCATGGTCTTCCGCCTGTTCGAGCCCGCCTGCTCAAGCCCGCCTGGGCAGCAGCGTGAGCGCCTCGTCGATGGTGAGCCGGTCGTCCCGTACCGCGTCGAGCAGCGCCTGCACCCCCAGCGGCTCCGGAGCGGCCGTCCCCGAGACCGCCGTCACTGGAGTCCGCACGGCCGCCGGGGCCTTGGTCACGGAGGCGATGTGCGAGGCGACGGCGGCAAGATCGGGGTGCTCGTAGAGCGTGACCGCCCGCTCGCTCATGCCGTACGTACGGTTGATGACCGCCACGAACTGCGCGCCGATGATGGAGTCCACCCCGAGCAGACCGAAGGCGGCGGTGGGGTCGATGTCCCAGGGGTCGCAGCACAGGAGGCGGGCGAGTTCCTCCCGGAGGAGGTCGAGGATCTGCCGCGCCCCGGGGTCGGAGGACGCCGGCGCCGGAACCGGCCCGCCCGGCAGGGGCCCAGGCCCGGCAGCGGACGCGGGCCTCGGTACGGGCGCCGGTGACGGCATGGGCCGGGCCGCACCCACGATCGGGGGCATGACCCGGCTGCCGGGCCCGGACGACGGCCTGTCCGCGGCCGGGGAGTCCAGCACCCCCAGCTCACGTGCCACATGCCGGGCGAAGTCCAGCGGAGTCGGATGGTCGAGCAGCGCAGCGGCCCTCACGGCCGTGCCGTACCGGGCGTTCACCGTGGCGACGAACTCCACGGTCAGCAGCGAGTCGACGCCCAGCGACCGGAAGGTCTGCTCGGGATCGATCTTCTCGGGCTTCAGCCGCAGTGCGCCGGCGAGCACCGCGACGAGATCGGTCACCATGTCGCGGGGCGGCACGACTGCGCCTGCCCTGAGGGGAGTTTGACGTTCATGGGGCATGAATGGGCTCCAAAGTGTCTGTCCCGGCCGGCCAGTGAGGAAAGTGTTCGAAGGTGCGTCCGAACAGGGGCGATCGCCGCCCGTGCTGAACCGTGCGGCCGTGACCTGGTCCCGGGAGCGACCGCTCCCTCGCGACTACGTCGTACGAGCGAGCCCTGTCGCCGTAAGCGGTCCGCGGGGTGTCTCAGGCCGCGCGTTGCCCGCCGCGGCTCCCGGCGCCGAGCGGCCGGCCGGGAGCCCCGCCGAAGGCGGCCGAGGGGGTGCTCGCGGCGGGGACCGGCGGGCGGGTGCGATAGTTCGCGACGTCGTCCGGCGGCACCAGAGCCGACAGCAGCGGTTCCCACAGCGCGGCGACCCGGTCGCTGAGCCGCGGGTACGGGATACCGGTGCCTGCCAGCACCCCGATACCGCACACCGTCGCGGCCAGCAGCGTTGCGGGCCCGTCGCCCTCCGCGCGGGCCCGCAGCGCCCCCGCCTCGCGGGCCTGTCCGAGGAGCCTCAGCACCTCGGTGATCCAGTCCTGATGGAAGTCGGTGACGGGTGGCTGCCGCCCGGCGCACTCATTGGTGATCCGGAAGCTGGCCCGGATGACCGGGTCGTCGAGGAGCGTCCTGGCCAGCCAGTGCGTCATGTCGATGAGCATCTGCACCGGCGGCACGCCCGTCTCCGAGCGCTCCCTGATGAAGCCCTGCACCATGGCGCGCCCCCGCTCCTGCACCGCGTCGGCAAGCCCGTCCTTGGAGGAGAAGTGGAAGTACAGCGCCCCTTTCGTCATCCCCGCGGCCCCGGCTATCTCCCCCAGGGTCGCGTTGGCATAGCCGTTCCGGTTGAACATCTCCGCGCCCGCGTGGACCAGCTTCTGACGGGTCCGCTGCGATCTGGCCTGCATCTCGGCCACCCCCTCTTCTCAGCCGACCCGGCTGAGACGCTCGCCACCGGCAGCGGCCGGATCGAGGGTGGGCTCCGGACCCGACATCAGGATCGAGCGCTGCAGCCGCCGCAGCCCGGCGGACGGCTCGAACCCCAGCTCCCGCACCAGAACGGAGCGCAGTCGCTGATAGGCGTCGAGCGCCTCGCTGCGGCGCCCGGAGCGGTGCAGCGCCAGCATGAACTGGCCGTGCAGGTTCTCGTGGGTGCGGTAGCGGCTGACCAGCACGGTCAGCTCACCCAGCAGCTCGCGGTGCCGGCCCAGCCTCAGATCGGCCTCGATGCGCTGGTCCAGCGCGCAGAGCTGGGTCTCCTCCAGCCGTCGGATCTCCATCTCCAACTGCGTCCCGGCCTGGACGTCGGCCAGGGCGGAGCCGGTCCACAGTGAGAGCGCTTCGCCCAACTGCCGGGCCGCGGCCGGGAAGTCGCCCGCGTCCATCGCCCGGTACCCCAGGCCCGCCAGCCGCTCGAACTCGCGCACATCGCTGGCGCCACCGGCGGTCTTGAGCAGATAGCCACCCGGCGTGGTGACGAGCACGTCCTTGGCGGAGCGCGGCTCGGCCCCTTCCGGGTCCCGCAGGAGAGCGGTCGCGATCAGGTCCCGCAGCTGCAGTACGTAGGTCTGCAGCGTGGTGCGTGCGCTGCGTGGTGGGCGGTCACTCCACAGTTCCTCGATCAGGGTGGCCACGGGCACGACCTGGTCGGCGTGCAACGCCAGCAGGGCCAGTACCTGACGCGGCTTCGGTGCCGTCGGCGTCACCGAGAGCCCGTTCTCACGGACGGCCAACGCGCCCAATACATCGATATCCACGCCGTTTCCCCTATTCGTGCATGAATCGTGAGCCACTCGGAAGTACCTTGAGTAAAAAACAGGACACACGGTTTGTCAATATCAAACCGTCCAGGCTGTTTTATTTTTCCTCGGTCGAGCCCAACTGAAGCCTCTGACCTGGAGTTTCACGGATCGCACCAAACAGAGAACCCTCCGCACCCAGGGGTGCGGAGGGGAGGTCCGGCAGAGCTCCCGCCTGCCAGACCCTCGAAACAGCATGATCAGTATGTTGCTTGCGCGGCCGGCGTCACGGCGTGCCGGAGGCGGCCTCCCGGGGGCTCACTGACCTGCACGGAGTCTGCCGACTGGCCAGCCTCGGCAGCATCAGGTCCCAGAATCCGGTGATCGTCTCCGTGGACAGCCATTCCTTGTCCTCGCCGCCGAGCACCTCAAGGCCCACCGTCACGGCCACGATGGCGGGCGAGGCGTCGGCGGGCGACACCCCTTCGGCCAGTCCGCCTTCCGCATCGGCACGCCGCAGCATGTCCTCGATCCACCGCTGCCACCCCCGCCGGAGCCGGGGCTCCTCCCTCCAGGCCAGGTCCCCGCCCAGCTCGAAACCGGCCTGGATCACGATGTCGTCGGCCAGCCTGCTCATCAGCTCGTGCGTGGTGTCCACGAGTACCTGCAGGGCCTGGCCTCCCCCGTTCACGGCCTCTTCGGTGATCCGGCGCACGGTCTCCGCCGCCTCGTCCTCGACGGCTTGGGCGAGCATCTTCTTGTTCTCGAAGTGGAAGTGCAGCGCACCGTTGCTCACCCCGGCCCGGCGGCTGATCGCGGCCAGCGAAGCGGGGGCGAAGCCCTCCTGCGCGAACACTTCGGCGGCGGCATGGATCAACGACTGACGTGTGCGCGCCGCACGGTCCTGCTTGACCATCAATTGTCTCCTGATTACAGGGCTCAGCGGCTCGGCCCCCGAGGGAGCGGGCCCACCGCGCCCCGCCGTTCTTGACCTACTGCGGAGGGTTGCCGTGTTTGCGGGACGGCAGGTCTGCGTGCTTGGTGCGGAGCATCGCCAGGGAGGCGATCAGGACCTCGCGGGTCTCGGCGGGGTCGAT
>NZ_JBIVLK010000032.1:0-20685 GCF_044751215.1 Streptomyces sp. NPDC088730 | reverse complement strand
TTGCCCCCCACCTAATGTCACCCCCCTCGGTTCTCCCCCACCTGAATTAACTTGGGGTGGCCCCCCACAACCCCCCCACCGCCGAGTTGGGCCCCCCCCCCACCCCCCCGGCGCCCCGCCGGGGGGGGCCCCCCGCGACACGATCCCCCCGCCTGGAAGAACACCCGATTCACCAGGCACAGCACAGAAAAGGAACCTCACACCATGACGAAGAAGACCACCACCACGACCGCGACGCTGCGCCTGAGCGACCCGGGCGTCCGCGAGCAGCTGGAGGCGCTGCCCGCCTCCCTGGTCCTGCTCGGCTTCACCACCACCGACGGGAAGCCGGTCTGCGTCGACCTGGATGCCGAAGGACCGCACGTCCTGGTCTGCACCGGCACCGGCGGCGGCTCCACGACCGTCCTGCGTACCCTGGCCGCGCAGCTCCTGCACCACGGCGCCCACGCCCTGGTCCTCGACTGCAAGTGGGTCTCGCACAGGTGGGCCAGCGGCCTGCCCGGCGTCACCTACTGCCGCGACATTGCCGAGATTCACGCCGCCCCGGTGGGCCTGCGGGCCGAACTCCAGCACCGCCTCGACCTCATCGACAGGGACGGTGACATCGACGACCTGCCGCGCCTGACGCTGGTCTTCGAGGCCGCCGACAGCATCCTGCACCAGCTGGCCCGCCACTGGGGCACCGTCCGTGAGAAGGGAGACCTCAAGACGTCCCCGGCCATCGACGCCCTCGAATACGCGCTCTTCGCCGGTTCCCAGGCCCGCATCCACATCCTGGCCAGCTCCCAGATCGCCAAGGGCGTCCTCGGAGAGGGGCGCGAGAACTTCTCGACCAAGGTCCTGAGACGGGTGACCACCCGCACCTTTGAGCGCCTCGCCCCCGAGATCCACCCCGTCCCGAAGCCCAACACGCAGCCGGGCCACGTCCACGTCATACAGGGCGGAAACACCCACCCGACGCAGATGCTGCTTGTTACCGACGACGAAGCGGCCTCCGGGATCGCTGCCACGGAGACCGAGGAGGACTGACCGAACCGGAGTCGGACACACCACGGGCCCCGGGGGATCAGCCATGACATCCCCGGGGCCCGGCGTGGCAGGGACGGCCGGTCAGGGCCCAGTGCTCTTGACGCCGGTCCCGGCCTGCGGGACGGTCTGCGCAACTACGCGCAACCGATTCACAGGGGAGTACGTGATGACGCTACGGTTCGTCGGGATCGACCCCAACACCGGCGGCGAGGGATCGCCGACGGTGTGGGTGGAAGAGGAGAGCGCGGACCTGGTCCTCCAGGGCGAGGAAGCCGATGCCCTCCTCAAGTCCCTGGTCGGCTCCACGGAGTGGGTGGCCGGCCACAAGACCGGAATCCCGCCGCACGAGCGGGTGATCCGGATTCCGTTCCGCATGGTGCAGATTCTCAAGGAGGCGTGCGATGCCGCTGAACGCGCAGCAGCTGAACACCGCGACGTTCGCTGAGCTGCTCGCCGACACTCACCACACGGCGGTCCACCTGGAGATGCGCGACCTGTACGCCGTCGGCGACGAGACGGACGACTACGCCGCCTTCCTGCGGACCGGCGTCCCGAACCTCGACCCCGGCCGCTCGTTCTGGCCGCAGTGGATGCCGCTCGTCAAGGACGCGGTCACCCGCGGCGTAGTCATGCGCCGCGCGCGGATCGTCTCCGAGCCGGTCACCGACTACATCCGCTACGAGCACGCCATCACCCCGCTCAACCTCCAGGCCGGAGAGGACGTGCGCTGGCTGCCCCGCCGCCACGCGAGCGACATCACGCTGCCCGGCAACGACTTCTGGCTCCTGGACGGGACGCTCGTGCAGTTCCACCACTTCACCGGCACCGGCGACTGGGCACCGGACGGCAAGGAACGCACCAGGGACTCAGCCGCGACCGCGTTGTGCGCCACGGCGTTCGAGACTGTGTGGGAGCGCGGCATCCCACACGAGAAGTACACCGTCTAGGAGTCGATCTGCCGATGCCCGCCTCTCCCTCGTCCAGCGCCCAAGGAGCCCGCGTAGCCCTCGCGATACGCCTGCAGCACCTACGCAAGGACGCCGGCCTCACCGGGAAGGAACTCTCCGCCCGGTGCGGCTGGCACCCCGCGAAGACCACCCGCATCCAGAAAGGCGACGCCGCGCCCTCAGATACCGACATCCGCACCTGGTGTTCGGCGTGTGGCGCCGATGACCAGGCCGACGACCTCGTCGCCACCGCCCGCGCCGTCGACTCCATGTATCTGGAGTGGCGCCGCCTGCACCAGGGCGGCATGCGCAAGGTCCAGCAGGACTGGAACACCCTGCACGAGCGGACCCGCGTCTGCCGGGTCTACGTCTCCAACGTCCCGCCCGGGTTCTTTCAGACGCCCGGCTTCGCCACCGCCCTCATGGAGCAGATCACCGCCTTCCAGGGCACCCCCAACGACGTCGCCGAAGCGGTCGCCGCCCGCATCGCCCGCTCCCGGTTCCTCTACGAGGGCGGCCACCGCTATGTCGTCCTCATGGAGGAGTCCGTCCTGCGCTTCCGCACCGCCGAACCCGAGGCGATGCGCGGGCAGCTGTGCCACCTCCTGGCCGTGATGCCGCTCGCCTCCGTCTCGCTGGGGATCATCCCGTTCACCGCGCAGCGGACCGTATGGCCGTTGGAGGCGTTCTACGTTCACGACGACACGATGGCCGTGGTGGAGACGCTGACGGCGGAGATCAAGGTGACGCAGCCGCGCGAGCTCGCCGACTACGCGAAGGCGTTCGCCGGCCTCGCGGAGATGGCCGTGTACGGCGACACCGCCCGCGCGCTCATCCGGGCCGCGATCGACGCCCTGGAGTGAAGTCCCGCAATTCTCCGCAACTTCGTTGAGCGCGCGGACCGTAGGTGCGTAGCGTCGACGGCACCGACGGACCACCAGCCGGAGAGGCGGGGCCTCATGCGCGCACACACCGACTCCACCGCCTCGCCTGCGGAGGGCCGCGGACTCCAGTCGCCCGCCTACGGCACCCCCTCCCCGGCCCTGCTCGCCCACGCCGACCGCGGCTTCGCCCGGTTCCTCGGCAAGCACGACGAGGACCAGGTTGACGGGGCCGACGGCGGCGAGGACCCCCAGCGGTGACCACCGGCCACCCGCGCGAAGACGCCCCAGCAGCAAAGCCCGCCATGCACACCAGCACCCATACCGTTTTGTACGACCCCGACGGCCTCATCGAGGCGGAGCTCCCGCTCGACCGAGAACCGTACGAGTGCCTCGTCACGGCCGTCCTCGCATGGACCGGCCAGGACACGCTCACCACCCGCGACCTGGAGCAGATCGCCCTCCAGCTCACCGGCCACGCCCGCGCAGTCGCCACCGACGTCCGCCGCCGCGCGGGCCGGCTGCCGAGGAACAGCGGGCGCCGGGCGCTCGCCGACGTCGTGCTGCGTGAGGCGGAAGGCTGGCTGTCGGCGACGCTGGAGAGCACTGTGCACTGCGTCCAGAGCCGCGCCCGCTTGGTCCGTGCCCTCTGCGAGCGGCTGGACCGGCTGGAGGCTGTGCTTGTCCCGGAGTGGGGGCTCTTCTGTTTTTCCCACAGCCCGACCGCTACACGGTGGATCCAGGCTCAAAGATCCTGAGTCGGCTCCGAGAGTGGGTTCTCCTTCAGCGAAAGCACATACTGTGTTTTTGATGAAGGAGATTCGACAAGTGTAGGTCCCGGTTATGTCAGGGCCAGGGGTCTATTCCTAGGTTCATTAGTTCTGCTTCTTGTTGAACGGTGAGGAATCTTGGGGATTCCATTCCGAATAAAGATTCGTCGCTGATCGGGCACTCGTCGAATTCTCCTCGAATGATGCGGAGGATGAATTCGGTCAGATTGCACGGGTAGACGGTCCAGGCCAGGTCCCCTCGACGGTAGACGGCGATCGGCCATGCGTCGGGGTCGTTGCCGCTTGTGATCCAACACAAGGTGTCGGCTCCGGCCGTTTCCCCCCAGATCAGCATGTCCTCGACCTTGTAGGTGGCCGCAGTCTCCGTGTCGGTCCATCGGTCGGTCAGAGGGTCGGCTAGGGATTCCGCCGAGATGGGGCAGACTCGGCCTTCGGTGTCCGCATCTGAAGCTGCGAGGGCAGGCGGCCGGACGCCCAGGGACTCCTCGAAGGAACCTTCGCCCAGATGGGCGATGAGCTTCATGTAGTCGGCGGGAAACCGGTAACCATTCACATTTTCGGCGACATCCCAATCGACGAAATCATCGGCGCCTCCTTTCTTGTGGATCACCAGGTCCAGAAGATCGGCTAGAGGGCCCGAATTTTCGGTCATTACTTCACCCACTGGGTCGGGGACCATTGGCCCATGTTGTGCCACTTCTTATCGCTCTTGCTATACATCTCGTTTTCTACGAGGTTGTCGAATAGCTTGATACCTGCCCCGCTCTGCGGGTCGTACCCGTACGCCTGCATGCGGAAGGCGACCGGCACCACGCGTGAGCCCTCGTAGTCTGGGGTGACGGTGTAGTGAACCACCTGGCCGGCTTTGACCGCGTCGAAGACATCCTGCTCCCACTTGGCCATGTTGGCGTGACGATGCTCCGGGGTGCTCTTGTCCATGCGGCTCGAGTTGGCAGTTCGGCTGCAAGTGGCGAGGTTGGTGTAGTCCGTGCCGCTGCCACCCAGCTGGTTGGCTATCAAGTGGCAGGCGTTGCGCCACTTCCAAGCTTTGCTGTTGCCCAGTTCCCAGGCGTAGACGGCTGCCCAGGTATAGGCGGGCGGCGCCACCTCACGCGTTTTTGTGTCCGTGCCTCGCTTTTCGTCAAGGTACGCCTTGTCGAGGCAGGCCTCGGCTCCTGTGGCCCGGTCTCCGTTGTTGGGGTCGGTGGGAGAGTAGTGGATCCATCCCGTTCCGAATACTCGGCAGTCTCGGTATTGCGGTTTGTTTTCTCCATTCTGTGGGTCTTTTTTGGGTTCTTGCTGACGCTGTTCTGCGCCATTTGCTGACTCTTGGAGTTTCTCTACCTGGTCGATGGTCTTGCGGAGGGCGTCGTACGCGTCCTTGGCTTGCTTCGTCTTCTCGATGAATTTGGGGTAGTCCTTGGAGAAGCGATAGAGGGCCTTGGAGAGTTTGCCGCCCTTTTTGAGGATCCCTACACCGAGGATGGAGCCGCCGACGTCCACGGCTGCCCAGAGGCACTTGCCCGGGTCACCCTTGGCGCATTTTACGATGGTGTCGATGCCGAAGGTGTCGAGCAGGATGTCAAGGCTGTTGTCCTTGAGCCAGTCGGTGAGGCTGGTCTCCAGGAGTTCTTTGGCGTCCCGGTATTCCTGGACGCAGTCGCGGCCGGTCTCGCAGTTCGCGGCCAGGAGCTTCTCGTCCTGTGCCTGTTGGGCCATGTCGGCAGCGCCGCCGATTCGGGTCCATTCGCTTCCTGTCCCGTTCCAGCGGTAGGCGGTGGTGAGGTCGGGGGAGAGGCCGTAGAGCTGGGTGTCGCTGACGGTGAACGTGGCGCCGGGACCGCCGATCTCGATCCACGCGTCGGGGGTGTCGTTGTACTGGTTGATGTTCCCGGTGGCGGGGTTGGTCGCGAAGAGCCCGGCGCCGCCGGCGTAGATGTTCTTGGCGGGCCCGCCGATCCTGGTCCAGTCGGTTCCTTGCCCGGTCCATTCGTAGACGGCGGTGTGGTCGGGGTTGATGCCGTAGACGCGGTCGTGGCCGACGGCGAACTGGGCGCCGGGCCCGCCGATCCGCGTCCAGGTGCCGGGCTTGCCGTCGTACTTGTAGAGGTCGCCGGTGTCAGGGTTGGTCGCGAAGAGCCCGGCACGCCCGGCGTAGATGTTCCGGGCCGGTCCGCCGATCGCGGTCCAGGTACCGTCGTTCCATTCCCCGATGCCGTCGGGGACCAGCCGGTAGAGGTGCTTCCCGGTAACGGCGAACTGACCGGCCGCTCTACCGATCGGGTCCCAGGCACTGGTGGCGGCGTTGTACTTCCGGACCTGTTCGTCGCCGTCCGCGGTCATGAAGACGCCCGCGCGGCCGGCGTAGACGGCGTTCGCGGCGCCGCTGAGGGGCGACCAGCCGTCACTGCCACGCTTCCAGAGACCGCTCTTGTCGGCGGTGAGGGTGTAGAGGTCGTCCTGCGCGGTGACAGCCAAGCGGACGGCGTTCTCGTCCAGGGTGTCGGACGGCCCGGCGGGCTGTACCGGCGCCGGCGTGATATCGCGTTGTCCGTCGTCGTCCGGGTCGGGTGCCGCGCCTTCGGCCGGTTCGGCCGGGTCTTCCGCAGACTCGGTCTCTTCCTCCTTTGGCGCAGGGACAGTCTCCTGCGGCGACGGGGCGACGGGGGTGGTCTCCTGAGGCTGGGGCTTGGCGGGTGTCGGGGGACTCTCCTGGACCGAAGGAGGGGTCGGCGCGGTCATGGGTGCGCCGAGGGGGGTCCAGCCGGTGCCAGTGTTGTCCCATCGCAGGACCGCGGTGTGGTTGGCGGCGAGGCCGTAGAGGTGGGTGTCGCTGACTGTGAAACCTGCACCGGGATCGCCGGCCTTGGTCCAGGCGTCGGGCTTTCCGTCGTACTTGCTGAGCTGCCCCGTGGCGGGATCGGTCGCGAAGAGGCCGGCGCCGCCGGCGTAGAGGTCCTGGGCGGGGCCGCCGACCCGGCTCCAGTCAGTGCCGTGCCCGGCCCATTCGTAGACGGCCGTGCGGTCGGCGGCGAGGCCGTAGACGTGGTCGCCGGTGACGGCGAAGTCCGCACCGGGTTCACCGATCTGTGTCCAGCTTTCGGGGGTGCCCTCGTACTTGAAGATCTTGCCTTCGGGGCCGACGGCGAAGAGCCCGGCTCCGCCTGCTTCGAGGTCGTTGGCCGGCCCGCCGACCTTGGTCCAGTCGGTGCCGGTGCCGGCCCATTCGTAGACCGCTGTGCGGTCGGGATTCAGCGCATAGAGACGGTCGCCGGTGACGGCGAAGTCCGCACCGGGCTCACCGATCGGTGACCAGGCGTCCGGCGTTCCCTCGTACTTGAAGACCTTGCCGGTGTCCGGCGCGGTGGCGAAGAGCCCGGCGCCTCCCGCGAGAAGGGTCTCGGCGGGGCCGCCGACCTTGGTCCAGTCGCTTCCCTCTCCGCTCCACCGGTAGACGGCCGAGTGGTCCTCGGCGAGCGCGAAGAGCTGGTCGTCGCCGGTCGCCGCCACTCCGCCCAGGGCGACGGGTGCGTCGGCTGCCGGGGCGCCGTCGTCAGCAAGGGCGGGGAACGCGGACAGGATGCCGGCAGTCAGCGCACCGGCCATAACGACGCCCACGCGCCGCAGGATCATCGGTACCCTGCCGGCACGGGGCCGGGACCGGCCATGGCCCCTGTTGTACGCACGTGTCACGGGATGCTCCAGAGTTTGTCCGGGAAGTGCTGGAGCTCTCACGGTGTGACCTGGTCTGATTGTCCTCAACTGCCTTGCTGCATAAGCGCAGATGGGACGGCGCAAGCGGCGGACAACGCGGACAACGGACAACGGACAACTACGGGGGATCCACAGTGGTGAAGGCCGGGCGCCCACAAGGCGGGCCACGGGGGCACAACGAGCAGGACAACGCACTGGCCGTCTTCCTGCGCAATCTCACGAAGGGCCTGACGGTCCGCGAGCTCGCCGACCGGTACAAGAGCGCGGGAAGCAAGACCCTGTGGGGCGAGTACCGCTCAGGGACCAAGACGATCCCTCTTCACGTGCTCGAGCGCCTGGTGCACGACTCGGCACGCGACGAACGCTCCCGCACCCAGCTGCTGGCAACAGCCCGGGACCTGCACGCCCAGGCGGTTGCAGCACAACAAACCGCCGCCTCCGCGGAGCCGGAAGCCGTCGGCCGGTCGGTGACACCCGAGGAGACCCTCGACCAGGCCACAACGACCCTCCAGGACGCCGAGCGGCTCATCCACATCCTCCTCGGCGTCATCGCCGGCCTTCAGATGCAGCTCCCCCCTCCCACCGCCCCCGCAGCGGCATCAACGCCCCAGGGAGCCGAAGACAGCACTCAGGCGGCCAACGACGTCCGCGAAGCCGAGAGCCGCCTGCTCCAGGTCCGAATGGTCCACACCGCGCTCACCCGGGTACGCAACGAAGCAGCCGCATCCCTGCCCCGCCCCGACACCGATGCCGCACAGGGCCTGGCCCATTCCGAGGGCAGCGGCGGCGACGAGCCCGCTCTGCCCGTCCGTGATCCGGCGGCCTCACGGGGCGCGGCCGCGATCCTGCTCGTCTCGCGTGCCACGCTGACCGAGCAGCACACCGCGGTCCGCCACCTCATCGCCCGCGTATCGGGCACCCCCACGACGACGTACAGCACCGGCACACTCCCCGCCCTGCCCCGCAGCGGAGCGCCCGCAGATCCGGCCGCAGGACAGGATCGGGACAGGCTGACACGGTGGCGCACCGCGAAACTCACGGTCACGGCCGTGGCGCTCACCGCGGTGGTCATAGGAGCCGTAGTCGTCACCACACTTGGCCTGCGCAACCACGAGCCCTCCGGTGCAGCAGCCCAGGCCCAGGGCAAGACCCCCGAAACAACTGATGCGGTCCCGAACTCATCCCCGAGCCCGACTCCGAGCCCTTCGCCCACTGCTTCCCGAGAACCCTCCGCCACCCCGCCCGCCCGCAGCCCCTCCCCCTCCCCGTCCGCCCTCAAGACCCGGAGCACCTCCTCCGTCCCCGACAACTACGTCGGCGCCTGGAAAGGAGAATTCACCGAACCCGGCGAACAAGTCCCTTCACTCCGCAGGATCGTGCTGCGCGAAGGCCCGGTGGGAACCGAGATCGCCGACATATTGACCCAGTCGAGAACCTCTCTGTGCCAGGCAAAAGGAACTCTGCGCTCCACCGGCACCTTGCTGGTCATCGCACCCAGAACGACCACCGCCACCCCCACACACCTGTGCACACCGGCCGGAGACATCACCCTGCGCACCCACGGGGACGCTGGCCTCACCTGGAAGTCGGACGGGATCACTGTCACCCTGCACCGCACTTCCTCCCCGGACCGGGCTGTGCCCGCCGCCTACGTCGGCACCTGGTGGGCCCAGGACGGGAACGACCCGACCTCCTCCGTGCGCATGACCATCCGGCAGGGTGCCTTGGGGAAGGCGCGGGCCACGTTCACCTGGGACGGAGATGCCCACCACTGCGAGGGCTTCTCCGTCCTCGCTTCCGGCGGTGACACGCTGGTATTCGGGCCGGAGACCGTCACCGCGTCCGAACCCGAAGGCTTTTGCACACAAACCCCCAGCCGTGTCATGACCCGCCCTCAGGACGACACCATGCACGTGCAATGGGCAGACTCGCCCGACGGCACGCAACTCCGAGCCTTCACCTTCAGCCGGGTGAACTGAGCTGAGCCGCCGGTCAGCACGCAGCTGCGGACCGGCGCCCCGCTGCCCCGGGTGCCGTGCAGCTGAGGGGGAGTCATGCTGGAGGGAGTCCGCTCTCGGGCATGCAGATCTGGCAGGGCTCGACGTCTGGCTCGTCCAGGGCGATGAGCGCGTCCTCGCGGCTAATGAAGCCGAAGGCGCTCTTGTAGAGGGAGCAGTCGCCGCGGTGCAGGAGCGCGGCCTGGTGCGAGCGCTGCGGCTGGATCTTCCATGACTCCCGCGCCCGCGCTTGCTCAACCTGTCGGCGCTGCTGTTCCTCCGCGGCCTCGAGTTCGCGCACTCGTTGGTCCGCGCAGCGCAGTTGCCACGCGAGGTACTCGCGCGTCGCCCGCCACTTGTCGAGGCTGGATATCGCACCAGAGCCGGAGCCGGGCATCGTTCTCAGCCCGCCTCACCGGCTGGCTGCTCGTGGACATGCTGCAGCGCCGTCCGGGCCGCGACCACTCGTTGACAGACCCACGCAGGAAACAGCAGGGGGAGTCACCGTCCGGGTCGAGGACCAGTTCTGAGGGGCCTGGCGGTATCAGCGTCTGGTGACCAGTCGGATGAACGCGCTGGCTGCGCCTATGGCGAGGAGGATCCACCAGCCCAGTTGCAGGAAGTAGGCAAGCCAAGTGATGGAGAGCAATACGCAGTAGAACGCGGTGGCAGCAGACAGCGTGAGCTGGAGTTTGGCAGGGCCTCCTGGGTTGAGGCGAACCAGGACGGCGACCAGGACGGATACCCAGAGGAAAGGCCAGAGTTCGCCGAAAGTCAGGGTGATGGCGAGGTCGCTCACGAAATCGAACCATCCGTGCTCCCCGAGGCGGAGATGTATGTCGACCAAGTCATTTACCACCCGGCCCGACTCCAGATTATCGATTCGTTCGTGGAGCAGCATGAGCGTCAAGCCCACCGCGTGCGGAATGCCAGTAGTCAGGCCTACGGCTCTGCGCCTAAGAACCGCCGCCCCCGGGCGCCCCGCCGGAACGGCATGGGGCGGCGGCAGGAGTGCAGGGGTGGAAGGTGGCCCTGCGGGCAGGGGCGGCAGAGACGGACGGGCAGGGACTGTCGGTTCAGACGATCCGGCAGGATCGTGCCGGTCATCAGGCTCTGCGGAGTGCGAGTCCATGTCGCCAACCTCCCTACTACTGAGCGCACTTCGAGGATGCGTATAGCGTACGCGCGGAGCATCGAACAGACCAGTGAAGAGCCCGACGCCCAGGATCATGCCCGGGCTCGCGGAATCGGCCCGTCGTGGGGGATGCCCCAGAGTGCGGGGCTGAATACTAGCGTGCAGTGATGATCTGCGGGTTTTTGTCGGTGGTGGTTCGGCATAGCGATGTCAGTGCGGTGGGTGGTGGGTTTCTGCTGTTCAGTGGGTTGTTGTGGGCGATTTTTCTGCTCCCATGGATGCCGATCTGATGCTCACGTTTTTGGTGATGGTGCAGGACGGTTGGTTGCCGGTCGGAATAGCGGGAAGGGCGTTGCCGCTGGGCAGGGCCTGCGCGGGCAGTACCGGGGCCACTCATGGTCCCAGCCGCGCCAGCTTGGCCCGAACCGCGCACGCCACCAGAACGTCTCCGTAAAATGATCCTGCTTCAATGACCCTCAGTGTTCCGTAGCAGTGGCTGGTCCAGCCAACCCGATCGACGTAGGCCACTGGGCTTCGCCTGCTGCCTGGGCAGCACCTGGTAGACGGCGGCTACACCTCCGTTGCCGGCATGGACGCCGCCGCCCGACTCCATCGTGTCACTCTGGTCGGGCCCCTTCCCGCCAGCACCTCCCCGCAGCACCGGGCCGAGGACGGCTTCGGCCGGGAGAACTTCGTCATCGACTTCGACCAACGCGAGGTCACCTGCCCCAACGGGCAGGTCAGCGGGAACTGGCAGGACCTCCCGGTAGCAGAGCCGACCTCGGTGACGGTCCGGTTCGACGCCCGCCAGTGCGGCCGCTGCCCCGAGCAGACCGGGTGCCCCCCGGGCTCGTTTCGCAGCCTGTACTTCCCCGCCCGCCGCCTGCACGAACTCCAGGCCAAGAACCGTGCCGATCAACAGGATGCCAATTGGCGCAAGCTTTACGGACTGCGCTCCGGGGCCGAGGGCACCATCGAGGACTTCGCGCACGGCTATCGAGGACGCCGGTGTCGCTACCACGGCCTGGCCAAGACACACATCCAGCACGTCCTGACCGCACTCGCGATCAACGTCGAACGGCTGAGCCTCCAAGAACCCGCCGACGCCACCCACCTACGGCATTCCAGCAGTACCTCGACGCACGCGGCCTACGCCGCCCCCTGTGGTGGCGACAAGGCAAATGACCCCGGAACTCAAGATTCCCGACAGAGTCGCTCACTGCGAGCCAGTATGGAACCGGCCTCGGGGAACATCAGTACAGCCGTTAACGCTAAGCCGGTGATCATGGTCCGGGTGTGAGCGTGCTGACGCGGTTCTCGTACTCGCGGCGGGCCTTGCGCTGGGCAGGGATCGCGGGGAGGCCGTGGCCGCCGTCGAGGGGCTGGCAGCGGGCGAGGAACTGGCGGTGTACGGAGGGGACGGCGGTGACGCGCAGGGTGTAGCCCTGGCCGCGCCGTACGGTCACGCCTTGGTCGAGTGCGGCCCGCTCGACGTCGTCCAGCTCGGCGGAGCGGAGGAAGTCGGCGACCTTGCCCGGCATGTCGAGGGTGACCGGCAGCTCCGGCGCCGGACCCTCTTCGGCCGCGGCGACATGCTCCGGCAGGAGGTCGGCAACGGCCGTGCGGATCGCGCCGCGGCTCACGCCGTGGTCGCGGGCGAGGGCGGCGATCGAGCGGCCCTCCACGTACGCGGTGCGTACGGCGTCGGTCTTCGCGGCCGTCACCGCGGGGCGGCGTCCGCCCTTGTTGCCCTTGGCCTCGGCGGCGCGCAGTCCGTCGTAGGTCAGCTCGCGCTGGAGGTCGCGTTGGAGTTCGCCGGCGGCGGCCAGGGTCTGCACCATGAACTTCACGGTGGACAGCAGCTCGCCGGTGCGCGGGTGGCGGGCGGTGAGGTCCATGGCGGAGAACGCGCCGTCGTGGATGCGCAGGGCGAGCTGGTCGCGGTGCAGGACTTCGAGGACGTCGAGGATGTGCTGGTTGCCGCGTACGAGGCGGAACATCTCGGAGATGTGCACGGTGTCGCCCGGCCGTGCGTAGGTGAGCAGTTCGCCGAACTTCGGGCGCTGGAGCGGGTGGAGGCGGCTGGAGGTTCCCGGGTCCTCCTCGAAGACGACCGGGTCCTCGATCCCGGCCTCGGCCAGGACGAGCTCCTGGCGGGCGGTGGACTGCTGGTCGGTCGAGACCCGCTTGTAGACGAGATTGGCCACGCTGTTTCCCCGCTTCTGCCCGCCCATCGGACCTTGGGTGTCATCTAACCCTGTCGTCATCCGTCATTGGATCTCATTGGATCGGAGCCACCGTCGGGCCACGGAATCAGCGGGTTCATTGGACGTCCGTCGCGCCTGTCGTCATTCGATCGTTTGATGGCAGGGAGCGCATCCTGATCCGGTCGTGCCTACCCGTGCGGTTGGTGGCGAGCTGTCACGGTCGGTCCGGTGGGCCCATGAATTCGTGCACGGCGCGGGTGACGAAGTCGCCCTTGGCGAGGGAGTAGGCGTGCCGGTCGTCGCGATGTACGGCGGCGAGCTGGCGCTTGAGGCTCGCGTAGCGGGTGCGGAGTTCGGGGCGGGTACGCAGGGCGTCACGGAAGGCGAGGAAGCCCGCGCTGTGGGGATCGTCGTGCGGGGCGAGGTAGAGGTGGTGGGTGCGGTACTGGGGGGTGGGGCGCAGGAACAGGAGGCGGTAGTCGCGGCGGGGGCCGTGCGGGCGCCAGGTCCATCCGGCCCTTTCCAGGGCGGGGACCGCTTCGCGGGCGTGGGTGAGGGAGTGGACGGGGGCGAGGATGTCGACGACCGGTTTGGCGGGCATTCCCGGAACCGCGGTCGATCCGACGTGCTCGACGGCGCTGGCGAGCCATGGTTTCAGCAGCACTGCCAGTTCGCTTGCCTGCTCAGTGAAATTCTGCGGCCAGGACGGGTCATAGTCCACGATCTGAATCGGCTGATCATTCATCAGATCACGCTAAAGGGCTGGCGAAGACCTGCGGATCTCGGTGGCGCGTGTCCCCGCGCGGACGTGCGAACACAGTACGGGCGGGGAGCACGGATGGCTGGTGTGCCGAGGGAGCCACCGGCAGGGTGCACGGTGAAACGAAGATGACGGGCGGGTACCCCCGCCGCGCCTGTCGTGATCCGTTCGTTTGCCAACATGGTGTGCAGCCCTGCCTGGATGGAAGCTGCGCGCCACGCCATCTTGAGGGTGAATGAGCGATCTCTCTCGCGGCGTGGGGTCCGATGGCAGGGAATCAACCTGACGAGAAACGGAGACCGATATGCGTATTCGCATGGCCGTCGCGGCGTTCGCTGTAGCTGGTATCGGAATCGTGGGTGGCGCGGGTCTCGCCTACGCCGACGCCGGCGCCGAAGGCGTCGCAACGAGCGCTGCCGCAGTGGTGTTCGGTAATGCGGCAGAGGCACCGGCTCACATGTCGCCCCTCGCCTGCGACCAGTCCAACAACGTCGTTGGGCTGCTGTACTCCGCCTCCGGTGAGAGCGCCTGCGCCAACAACTGACACCGGCGCGATATCTCCGTTCGTTCTCGATGTCGCCAGGAAGCCGTGGCCGCAGTCGTCGAACCTGGACCGGTACATCGCACCCTCAGTCCTGTCCAGCCCCGTCGTCGTCCTCGTCCAGCTCCGGCGTGTCCGGGTCGCGCAGCGGGCGCAGGGCGCCGGCGGCAGGGGTGGAGGCGGTGAAGCTGTAGCGGCCGAGCAGGTTCAGGTTGCGGTGCTTAAGCGGGGACAGGCGCGCGATGTCCTCGTCGCGGATCTCGTGGCCCTCGGCCCGGAGCTGGGCGACGGCGGCGTCGATGTACTTCGTGGTCCAGAGCACGATGGCGTTGAGGACCAGGCCGAGCGCGCCGAGCTGGTCCTCCATGCCATCGCGGTACGCCTGGTGGATGGTGCCGCGCTTGCCGTGGCACACGTCGCGGGCGAGCTTGTGGCGGGACTCCTGCACGGTGAGCTGCCGGTTCATCTGGCGGCGGTAGGTGTCGTCCACTGGGTCGACGACCCGCAGCAGGTGCTCGGTCTTCGCGATCCGCCCGTACTCGGCGAACGCCGTCCCGAGCGGGGTGGGGCGGCCGTCGCGGCCGAACATGCGCAGCAGGTCGTAGGCACGGACCTGGTTGGTGACCAGGGAACCGGCGACCTTCAGCATGTCGGGCCAGTGCGTGATCACCTTGTTCAGGTTGACCCGGTTGCGGGCCAGATCCTCCACCGCGCCGTACGTACCGGTCTCGACGCCGGGCATCGTGGCCCGCCAGAACCGCTGGTCGTCCAGGTCGCGGAAGCGGGAGCTGAAGTTGTAGCCGAGGATCTTGAACAGGCCGAACACCATGTCGGAGTACGAGGCGTTGTCGGTCGCCACCATCTCCGGCTTGACCCCGCCGTCCAGGTTCAGCAGGGCGTCCAGGATGTGCAGGGAGTCGCGCGGGGTGCCGGGCACGACCATCTGCCCGATGCCCGCGACCTGGTCGTTGACGGCGTTGAGCCAGGTGATGCCCCGCTTGAACCCGAAGTACTTGGGGGAGGGGGCGGCGTTGATGGTGCGCACCGGCACCTGGAAGCGCAGCCCGTCCACGGAGGCCAGCAGCCCGTCCCCCCAGTACTGCACGATCGGGATGTCGGCCTGGGCCGCGATGAGCCGCGTGTTCGCCGCGGCGATGGTGTCGGCGCGCAGGTAGTACTGGTCGACGTGCACGAGCCGGGCCCGGGTCAGCGCTTCGTGGGCAGGGTTGACCACCGGGGTCAGCCCGATGTTGCACGCCTCGGAGACCAGCAGCGCGACCATCGAGGTCGGCAGGTCCTTCATCCGGGTCTTGCCGTCGCCGAGGTGCACGAAGGCGTCGAGGAACCCGGTCCAGGAGTTCACCTCGAACAGCAGGTCCGGCAGGTCGATCTTCGGGAGCATCTTCTCCACCCGTCGGCGCAGCCAGGTCAGCGACTTGGGCTCTCCGAGCGCGCCTAGCTTGTCGACGTGCAGCTTCACCCGCCCGTCCTCCTGGACCTCGATGGAGATCTTCGCCGCCGGACCGGCTTCTTCCAGGCGGGTCGCGAGCTGTTTCCATCCGGCGTCCAGGCCGCGCACCAGCTCCGCCAGGTGCTCGGTGACGGGCATGTCCAGGCTCAGGGCCGCCAGGACGTCCTCCTCGACCGCGTCCCAGTCCGGGCCCTCCAGGAGGCGGGCGCGCGGGTTGGACCAGCGGTGCGAGGGAGAGGCGAACACGTCGCGGTTGTTCAACGCGCGGTGCAGTTGCTCCAGCACGCACACCACGTACGCGTCCCGGTCCACCGACCCCTGCGGCAGATCCGGGTTGGCGTACACCGCCTTGCGCCACATCGGCGGCACGAGCTTGTCGTCCACCTCGCGCGGCAGCAGCGGCTTCACCCCGACCTTCCGCCGCGCCAGCGCCGGAAGACCGCGCACCCCGGCCAGGACCCGCTTCCCGGCGCTCGCCGCGTCCAGCGCCTTCGACTCGCCCAACAGCGCGAGGAACGGGCGGACCGTGGAGTAGCGGGTCGCCAGCGCGGCCCGCATGGCGACGTCCGCGGTGTTCTCGTCCTCGGGCACCAGCGTCACCACCGTCGCCGCAGCGGTCGTCACCGCCGCACGCTGACCGACTTCCTCCAACGCCGCCCACAGCGCGGCCACGTCCAGGTCCGAGCCGTGTTCCTCGACCAGCTCCAGCTCCTCGACCAGCACCGTCCACGCGCGGGCGACGAGCCGGGACGCCTTCTCCAGCTGCGGCAGCGTCGACAGCCGCTCCTTCTCCGTCTTGCGCTTGGCGGTGTTCAGCAGCCGGGCGGCCATCAGCACCTGGAACAGGTCCAGGGCCTCATCGATGGCCTTCGCCTCCAGGTGCCGCATCACCGCGGTGAGCATCGCTGTGCGCTTGGGCTCCGCCACCCGCTCCAGCAGCGGCGCCTTCGAGCCCAGCGCGTACCGGGCCAGCGCCGCCATCCGGTTCGGCGGGATCTGCGACAGCCTCAGCCGCCCGAGCCGGTACGCGCCGATCTCGTCCACCCGCTCCAGCGCGCGGGCGAACGCCGTCCCGGTCGTCCGCGTCGGCGGCCGGCGCAGACGCTCCAGCTCCGAGAACCGCGAGCCCTCCGGCGTCTTCAACGTCGCCACCAACTCGCCCGGCAGCGCCGGGTCGGCGCGTCGGGCCGCGCCCGCGACGGTGGCGTGCAGCCACTTCTCCGCGACCTTCCGGGCCTCCGACACCTGCCGGGCCAGCACGCTCACCCCGGGCAGCAGCACCCGGTGTCGGCGCAGCCAGCCTACCGCCTGGTTGAACAGCGCCACCGGCCCCTCGGCGTGCGTCCACGCCCGCCCGTGCAGGAACGTACGGAACCGGCGGGACCACTCCGCATCCTCATACTCGCGGTACTCGTAGGCGTCCCGGATCTCCCACGCGTGCTCGTACGCCGTCGGCTTGCGCTCGGTGTAGCGCTTCACGCACGAGACGTCCTCGATGCCGAGCTGCACGGCCAGGTGCTCGACCACGACCCACGGCACGTCCAGCGGGTCGTCCGGGAGGAACCGGCCGATGTAGCGCACGGTGCACATCTGAAGAGCGAACCCGAGCCGACTGTGGTCCCCGCGCCGCTTCGCGATCAGCTTGCGGTCCTCGTCGTCCAGGAAGAAGAACCGCTCCAGCTCAGGCCGGGTCGGCTCGTCGTTGAACTTGCCGTACGACGCCGCCTGCTCGTCGGTCAGGAACTCCACTGGCATGGACGCGAAGCTATCGGCGCCCGCAGGCGCTCAGGGATCTTCCGCCGAACCTCGTCGCCGGGCCTGCCGCTCGTGGTAGAGGCCATGATCACCGGCTTAGCGTTAACGGCTGTACCGATGTTCCCCGAGGCCGGGAACAACCGCGTGCCTCGTCGTCTGTCGGTGAGAAGCGTGCCCGCCAGTTGCTTGACCTGTCGGCGTCGCTACTCGGTGTGTGAGGTGTGGGTGGTGATGTGGATGTATTGGACGTCGAGTTGGTTGGCGATGTTGTCGAGGACTTCGGCGAGGGAGCGGACGGTCATGGCCTCAAGGCTGATTCCTAGTCCGTTATCTGTGGCCAGCACGGGGACGCCGTCGTGCGCGCCGGCTTGCCACGAGCGGGCGATGGACCGCAGGAGCGCGGTGACGTGTTCCGCGGGAACGGTCAAGCGCCCGTCAGGCTCGACGTTGACCTGAGGTGCCGCGAGCCGCGCTTCGTGTCCCTCATCCCGGGAACTCATGCTGCCCATTGGATTCCGAGGTTGGCGAGTGTGGTGAGTTTGTTGGTGGTGAGTTTGGTGCGGCGGCTTTTCTGGTTCATGGTCCAGATTCCGAGCTTGATGAGGTGTTCCTGGCCGTCGATCAGGATTCGCTCTTCGTGGGTTCTGGGGACGGTCACGGAGCCGGTGCGGGCTTTGTACTGCGCCAGGGCCGCTACACCCTTCTCGAAGGCGCTCAGGGTCGGAGTGGGCGCCTTCGCCGGCGTTTCGAGTTCCGCCGTGACCGGTAGGACGCCGATGGCTTCCAGGCGTTCACGCTGCCCGTCGGTCAGGGCTGTCCACACCTCGGGCTTCCGCTGCTTCGCCAGCCACTTCCCGATATCCATCCCATGGACGGTGACTCCGGGTTCGACGTACGCGAGGATGCTTTCCTCGGCGAGCATCTCCCGTACCACGGCGTAGTGCCGCTGCCATTCCGGCCGCCACGACGGGTTCCAGTCCTCGTCCACCGCCTCCAGCGCCGTCTTCCACTCCGGGTGGCCCTCCAGTGCACCGGCACGGCGGAGGTTCGACAGCCACTGCCCCACGGGCCGGTCCAGCATCGTCGCGGACCGGGGCGCGCACAGCGTCCAGTGCTGGTCGTAGTACGCCTTGGCGGCCTCCAGATTCTTCTGGAACCGCTCATCGGCCGGGTTCCAGACCATGCCGAGGTTCTCCAGCCGCTGGGCGCGCTGGCCGGTCATCTGCCCCGCCCCGTAGGCCCGTCGCTGTTCGGCGACCCACTGCCCCAGCGGGAACGGCCCCTCCTTGTGCCCGTATGGAACCCGGGCGTGGAGCTCGCGCTCGGTGAATGTCTTGAGTGCCGCCCAGCCGCGCGCCCAGTCCTGCCGCTCGGTGTCGATGACGTTGAAGGAAATCCACTCCGCGACCATCACCGGGTCTCGGGGAGCCGAGAAACGCAGCAGCAACCGGGACTCATTCTCGCCTTCCTCGGGCGGCGGACCGATGTACTCGGACGACTGGACGACGTCTTTCTGAGGCTCCTGCGGAATCGCGAGCAGCTCGATTGCCTCTTCGTCGTGAGCCCGTAGACCTTCAAGAACCTTCACCAAAGGCCTATACGATCCGGAGGTGAACATGTCTTCCGGCTGCTCTCCAGGCTGGAGAAATACCGGCACGATCAGAGAAGCGACTTTCCCCTGTCCGGGCTCCTGACGCAGCGCCCGGCCGATCGCCTGGACGATGTCGTGAGGGGCGCCCTTGGGGTCCAGGAGGGCCACCGAGTCCACCTCCCGGATGTCCACGCCCTCACCCAGGACCCGGCAGTTCGAGAGCACCGCCCGCCGCGCGGTGGACCCGAAGCCGCCCAGGACTCCCCGCCGGCGCTCGGGAACGTGCTCGCCGCACAACCAGTCCGCCCAGATCCCGGCGGGGTACTTCTCCGGCTGGTCGGCATGCAGCTTTGCCGCCACCCGCTGAAGACCCTCCGCGAACGCCTGCGCCTCTATCGTCCGGTGGTGGAAGGTGATGCACGTCTGGAGGCGGTACTCCGCCATCGTGTGCAGCAGCGCCGCCTGCAGCGCCCCCAGGCGCTCACCACGCACCCTCTCGCTGTGCCGTTCCTCGCTCATCAGCCGCTCGGGGGTAACGACCGGGTCCTGGAGCTCCAGCACGATGATCTGGTACCGCGCCAGCAGCCCCCGTGACACGGCCGACGCCAACGAGAGCTTGTAGAAGACCGGCCCGAAGACCCTCTCGTCGTCCATGGAAGCTGCCATCTCACGCGGCAGCGGATCACGCACCCCCTCCGCGACCTCACGGTTCAGCCGCTCCTCCCAGATCCGCGGCGTGGCCGTCAGGTACAGCCGTCGATGCGAGGGGATGACGCCCTGGTCGTGGACCTCGGCCCACGCCTTACCCATCGAGCCCGACGTCCGGTGTGCCTCATCGACCACCGTGAGGTCCATCGGCGCCAACTGCTGCCCGTAGGCGCCCTCGAACGACTCCGCCAGGACACCCAGCGAGGCGTACGTCCCGAAGATGGTCACCGGCCCCGAGCCGTGCCACAGAGCCAGCTGCACGGGATTCGTCGTCGAGCGCACCTTCAGGTTCCACAGCTCCGGGTCGTCGGTGAGGCTGCACACCGCAACCGCCGACCCCGTATGCCCGGCCCCACGCCACGCCTGCACCGTCTGGGCCAGAAGGTCCAGCGTCGGCACCAGGACAAGAATGCGGCCCTTGGGAACAAGACGCTTCGCCGACGTCGCCGCAATAATGGTCTTTCCCGTGCCACATGCGGCGTGCACCTGCCCGCGAAGGCCATCCACGGGAATACCACCCGGCGGGATATCGAAGCCCCGCACGATGGCGGCAACGGCTTCGATCTGATGATCACGCAACTTCACGGCCATTTCCCATGCTCTCCTTTTCGCGGAACATCGCGCGTAATCAAATCGAAGTCCGGCACGATAGTGTGGCCCGGGGTTGTGATGCCTGGTTCCAAACACTACACAAGCAAAACCCATGATGCATCACCCGCACGTCAACTTTCACCACCAGAATGACCCCTGACCAAATCGTCCCCCGAAGCAGCCAGTGCCCCGTATGCCGACGAGACATTGGTGAGCTCGACCGGGCAGTTTCGAGGATGGGGGAGAGGCCGAGGTGAAGCGCAGCGGAACCCATCACTGCGGCGAGGCCGGCACCCGATCAAACCGACGACCCATCACATGCACCGCAGAGACAGTAGCCAGAAACCCCAAACCCTACACAAGGCCGCACACGATGCACCTCCCCTCACAGCCAGCCCAGGCGATCGCGCTTGCGCGATCGCCTCCAATTCGCGCTTGCGCGAATTGCATTCCGTCCAGAATTCCGCTTGCGGAATTCCATTCCCCCGCTCGCGGGGGAATCCGAATTGCGCTCGCGCAATTTGTGCCCTCTGCAGCGGCTTGCCGCTGCAGTACCCGCTCCGCGGG
>NZ_JBIVLK010000031.1:0-22985 GCF_044751215.1 Streptomyces sp. NPDC088730 | reverse complement strand
TCCGCCGCTGGCGCCCCAGATCAGCACGTTGTCGCCCTGCTTCATGCCCGCGCCGTTGCGCGAGACCAGCTGGCGGTACGCGGTCGAGTTGACCAACCCGGGGGACGCCGCCTCCTCCCAGGTCAGGTGCTCGGGCTTGGGCATCAGCTGGTTCGACTTCACCAGGGCGAGCTGCGCCAGGCCGCCGAAGTTGGTCTCGAAGCCCCAGATGCGCTGCTCGGGGTCGAGCATCGTGTCGTTGTGGCCGTCCGAGGACTCCAGCTCCACCGAGAGGCAGTGTGCGACGACCCGGTCGCCGGGGTGCCAGGCGTTGACGCCGGGGCCGGTGCGCAGCACCACGCCCGCCAGGTCGGAACCGAGGACGTGGTACGGCTGGTCGTGGCGGGCGGCACCCGGGAACCGGCTGGCGTACCGCTCCAGGAACCCGAAGGTCGGCAGCGGCTCGAAGATCGACGACCACACGGTGTTGTAGTTGATGGCGCTGGCCATGACGGCGACGAGGGCCTCGCCCGGACCCGGCTCGGGGGTCGGCACATCCTGCAGATGCAGTGACTTGCGCGGGTCCTTGTCCACGGAGGACATCCCCTCGAAGATGCCGGCGTCCTCCTTCCGGACAACGGTGCCGCGATAGGTCTCCGGGAGCCGAAGACCCGCGAAGTCCTGGGGCGTCGCGTCCTCGGAGAGAAGGGCGTTGATGATCTCGTCCACGTGAATTCCCTGATTCTCTTGAGAGCCGAGGAGGGCGAAGCCGGCCACCGTTCATCAGCGTGGGACATGGCACCGCCGCGCAGCACCCCTGTCCGCCCCCTGAACGCGCACCCCGGTGCCCTAGGGGCCGGTTAGGGGAGGCCCTGGGGTGGTGCGCGCCGCCATCCTGGGCCTGTATCGCGGCTTCTCTCGGACCGGCTAGGAGAACTCATGACGGCAATCCCCGACAGCCCCTGGTTCAGGAACTACCGTCCCTCTCCGGACGCACCCGTACGTCTGGTCTGCCTGCCGCACGCCGGTGGTTCGGCCAGCTTCTACTTCCCGGTGGCGCGGGAGCTCGCGCCGCGGGTGGAGGTCCTGGCCGTCCAGTACCCCGGCCGGCAGGACCGCCGCACCGAGCCGGCCGTCACCAGCCTGGAGACGATGGCCGACTGGATCGCCGAGGAGCTGAAGCCGTTGGCGGACCGGCCGTACGCGCTGTTCGGGCACAGCATGGGCGCCGCCATCGGCTTCGAAGTGGCCCGCAGGATGGAAGCGGCGGGCCTCGGGCCCACCGATCTGTTCGTCTCCGGCCGGCGCGCTCCCTCGCTGGACCGCGGTGACGAATGGCATCCCGGCACCGACGAGGAGGTCGTCGCGGAGATCCGGCAGCTCAACGGGACCGGAGGCTCCCTGCTCGACGACGAGGAGACCCTGCGCATGATCCTGCCCGCGTTGCGCGCCGACTACGGGGCGCTGCGCGGCTACCGCTACCGGCCGGGGCCGGCCCTGGACTGTCCCGTCACCGCGTTCACCGGCGACCAGGACCCCAAGGCGCGCGTCGAGGACGTACGGGCGTGGATGAAGCACACCCGGTCGGGGTTCGGCCTGAGCGTCCTGCCCGGCGGGCACTTCTTCCTCATCGAACAACAGGGCGAGGTGCTCCGTACGATCCGGGAGCAGCTGGCCCGTACGCCGGTGGCGGCGCAGGCATGACCGTGTACTCGCCCGCCCCGAGCGGCATCGGGATCATCGGCACCGGCTCCTACCTGCCCGAACGGGTCGTCACCAACGAGACAGTCGCCGCCCGTGCCGGGGTCACCGCCGAATGGGTCGAGCGCAAGACCGGCATCCGGGAACGGCGCTACGCCGCGGATCACGAGGCCGCCTCCGATCTCGCGACCGAGGCCGCGGTACGGGCGCTGGCCGACGCCGGGGCGCGGCCCGAGGACCTCGCCTGGATCGTCGTCGCGACCTCCACCCCCGACCACCCGCAGCCGGCCACGGCCGCGTTCGTGCAGCACCGCATCGGCGCACCCCAGGCGGCCGCCTTCGACCTGAACGCGGTGTGTGCCGGATTCGTCGCCGCGCTGCACACCGGCTCCCGGCTGCTGGCCGGGCCCGAGACCGATGGGCGGCGCCGACTGGCGCTCGTCATCGGCAGCGAGGTCTACTCACGCATCATCGACCCCGGGGACCGCAGAACCGCACCACTGTTCGGGGACGGGGCGGGTGCCGTGGTGCTCGGGCCGGTGACCGGGGGCCGGGGGCTCCTGGGCACGGGCATGCGCACCGACGGCCATCTGCACGGCCTGATCGGAGTCGCCGCGGGCGGCAGCAGGGAGCCCGCGTCGGAGAAGACCGTCGCCCGCGGGGACCACTTCTTCCGGATGCGGGGCCGGGACGTACGGGAGTTCGTGGAGCGGGAGCTGCCGGGCGCCGTCGCGGGCACCCTCGACGCCTTCGGGGTGACGGCCGACGAGGTCGACCACTTCGTACCGCACCAGGCCAACGGCGAAATGCTGCGGAGCGTGGCCGTCGGGCTCGGGCTGGCCTCGGCGCGTGTCCACCTCCCGGTGGAGCGGCACGGGAACACCGGAGCCGCCTCGATACCGCTGGCGCTGGACGAGGCCCGGCGCGCGGGTGAGCCGTCCGACGGCGAACTGGTGCTGCTGGCGGGGTTCGGCGGCGGAATGACCCTGGGCACCGCTCTGCTGCGCTGGGGCCGCTGACGGCCTCGGGACCGGCGAGCCCGGATGCTGAGGTGTCGCGCTTCATCCGATACCGGAGCACCCACGGGAAGAGCGCGGTCCGCGAGGCGACTGGTATTACTGGTGCATGCAGGAAGAAACCGCGCGGTCCGCGATCGACACGTTCATCTCCGCGTTCAACGCCTCGGACGACGGCTATGTGACTGAGCTGCTCTCCCAGGCCCTGACCTCGGACGTGGTTTTCTGGGGGCCGTTGGGCCGCAGTGAGGGGATCGAGGCGGTCGAGCGGTTCGTGCTGGACATCCGGCGCCACCCTGCGGGGACCGGCACGATGGTGCGTTGTTCGGCGGTGGACATGCCGGACGAGTGGGCCCGGTACCAGTGGGTCTTCACGACGCCGGACGGAGGCCCCCGCCTGGCCGGAACGGACGTCGTCCATCTGCGGCGGAGCCTCATCGACCAGGTCATCGTCTTCGCGGGGGAGATCGAGCCGTCCGCCTCCTGAGCCATTCCCGTCCGGCGCCGTCCTCCTCCTGAACCGGCCCTGTTCGGGGCTCCCGGGCTGCCCGGTCGAGATCTCTTCGCAACACTTCGGGAGCCATTCCCCCTGACGCTCGGTGAGCATCCGGGCGAAGGACCGGACGTGACCGGTCCGGGCTGCGAGTTCAGGGCAGTCGGCCGGTAGGGACCTGAGCCGGCGCTGCTCGATCCCGGCCAGCGTTGCAGGCCGGCTGAGGATCCGCCTCGTCCCGGCGTTCGTCCGGGCAGGGCTTGTGCCCGTCGGGGACGGAAGCCCTGTTGTGCCGCCACTGGCCGCGAAAGGGTCTTCCGGCTTCTCACCCAGCGTCATGGCCCGTGAGCCCTCAGCCGTGAATGCGCGACACGTCAGCATGCGGGCCGACCGGTCCCGAGGCCGGCCGAGGCCGCTGAGGCGTAGGTTCCGGCACCGGCCGGGCATCCGCGGTGGCCGTTCGTTGGAGGGTCGCTAGAGCGCAGGTCGAGGTCTGTGGGCCGGTGGGGTGAACGGCGCTAGCGTGCGGAACGCCAACAGCTTCTGGCCAGGGCCCCGTCCGCCTTCGATCCGTCGGACAGGCCTGGGGAATCGACCGGGCAACGGGGAGGAAATCGTGGAGATTCAGGTTCTGGGCCCGCTGAGTGCCGACGTCAACGGGGTGTCGATCGTCCCGACCGCGGGAAAGCCGCGGCAGATTCTGTCGCTGCTCGCCTTCTACCCGGGCCGGGTCATGCCCGTGCCCACGCTCATGGAGGAGATCTGGGGCACCGACCTGCCCCAGAGCGCGATGACCACCCTGCAGACGTACATCCTTCAGCTGCGCCGCAGGCTGGGCACCGCGATGGGACCGGACGCGCCCGGCAACGCCAAGGAGGTCCTCGCGACCCGGCACGGCGGCTACCTGCTGCAGATCCCGCAGGAGTCCGTCGACGTGCACCGCTACGAGCAGCTGGTGTCGGCGGGGCAGAGCGCCTTCGACGAGGGCGAGGACGGGCGGGCCGCGAGCCTGTACCGCGAGGCGCTGGGGATGTGGCAGGGGCCGGTGCTCGTGGACGTACGGGTCGGGCCGATTCTGGAGATCGAGGTCCTGCGGCTGGAGGAGAGCCGCCTGGTGACCGTGGAACGGCGCATCGACGCCGATCTGCGCACCGGCAGGCACAGCGAACTCCTCGCCGAACTCACCGACCTGATGGCACGCCACCCCCAGCACGAGGGGCTGCACTCGCAGGCGATGGTGGCGCTGTACCGCTCCGGCCGCCAGGCCACCGCGCTGGACGTCTACCGCAGGCTGCGCACCCGCCTCATCGAGGACCTCGGCGTGGAGCCCTCGCCCCAGCTCCAGCGGCTGCACCAGGCGATGCTCACCGTCGACCCGGCGCTGGACACGCTCAGCGGATCGCGCCGCGGCTCCACCTTCGATCTGTACGCGGCCTGATCCGAGCATGTCTCCAGGCACTGTCAAGGAGGATCGGCGACCTTGAGGCCGACCGGCGAACCCACCCAGGAGGTACGGCAGATGTACGAGGAAGAGCCGGTACCGCTCCACTGCTTCGCGCACGCCGGAGCCGGCGTCTCGGCCTTCTACAGCTGGCCCGGTGATCTGGGACCCGGGGTCGAGCCGCTGCCCAGACTGCTGCCGGGCCGCGAGGCCAGGCGCCGCGAGCCCCGTGTCACCGGGCGCGAGGGGCTGCTGGCCGACGTGATGGACACCTTCGCCCAGGCACCGGACGCCTCCTACGTGCTGTACGGGCACAGCCTCGGCGCGATGGTCGCCTACACCGTCACCCGCGCCCTGCACGAGGCCGGGCTGCCCGGTCCGGCGCTCCTCGCCCTCGGCGCCTGCCCGCCCCCCGACGCCGCCTCCGTGCTGTCGGACGCCGCCTGGGGGCCGGAGGACCAGTTGCTGGAGCTGCTCGCCGAGACCGGCACCCTCCCGCAGGGCGCGGAGCCCGGCGGACTCTGGCACCGGGCCGTGCTGCCGGTGCTGCGGGACGACCTCTCCCTCGCCCACGAACTGCGGATCAACGCCCACGAAGCGGTGGTCGGACCGCCGCTGTCCGTGCCGATGCTGATCGTCTCCGGCACGGACGACCCGCTGGCACGGCCGGACGTGATGGCGGGCTGGCGGCGCTGGAGCACCGGACCGATGGTCACCAGGACCGTGCCGGGGGACCACTTCTTCGTACGCGGCCACGAGCTGCCGCGGCTGCTCGGGCGCGCCTGCCGGGTCGTACGGCGCACCCGGCCGGCCCGCGCCATGGCCGCGGCCCGCGGCTGACCGCCGCCGATCACAGGAGGACAGACATGAGGGACAGCCGATGAGACGCGTCGTCATCACCGGGATCGGGGTGGTCGCCCCCGGCGGGGTCGGCACCGAGGCGTTCTGGTCGCTGCTGACCGAGGGCCGCACCGCGACCCGCCGCATCACCCTCTTCGACGCCTCCTCGTTCCGCTCGCAGATCGCGGCCGAGGCCGACTTCGTTCCGGCAGACCACGGCTTCTCCCCGCAGGAGGCACGACGCCTGGACCGTGCGGCCCAGTTCGCCCTTGTCGCCGCCCGCGAGGCGGTCGCCGACAGCGGACTGGCAGCGGGGATACGGCCCGAACGCACCGGGGTCACCCTGGGCAGCGCCGTCGGCTGCAGTACCGGACTCGACGAGAGCTACGCGCACGTCAGCGAGCACGGCAGTCACTGGCTGCTGGACCACACCCGGGCAGAGCCGCGGCTCACCGACTACCTCGTGCCCAGTTCCATCGCCGCCGAGGTGGCGCGTGACGTCGGCGCGCAGGGGCCCGTCGCGGTCGTCTCCACCGGCTGCACCTCCGGCCTGGACTCGCTCGGCCACGCCGTCGAGCTCATCCGCGAGGGCAGTGCCGACGTGATGGTGGCGGGCGCCGCGGAGGCACCGGTCACCCCGATCACCCTGGCGTCCTTCGACGCGATCCGCGCCACCTCCGCGCGCAACGACGAGCCGGAGACCGCCTCCCGCCCCTTCGACCGCACCCGCAACGGCTTCGTGCTCGGCGAGGGCAGCGCGGTGCTGATCCTGGAGGAGTACGGGCACGCGCTGCGGCGCGACGCCCATGTGTACGCGGAGATCGCGGGCTTCGCGAGCCGGTCCAACGCGTACCACATGACGGGACTGCGCCTGGACGGCGGCGAGATGGCCGAGGCGATCAGGATCGCCCTCGACGAGGCACGGCTCGACGGCACCTCCGTCGACTACGTCAACGCCCACGGATCGGGCACCAAGCAGAACGACAAGCACGAGACGGCGGCGTTCAAACGCAGCCTGGGCGAGCACGCCCACCGGGTGCCGGTCAGCTCGGTCAAGTCGATGATCGGGCACTCACTCGGCGCGATCGGGTCCCTGGAGATCGCCGCCAGCGCCCTGGCCATCGAGCACGGCATCGTGCCGCCGACGGCCAATCTGCACGATCCGGACCCTGCGTGCGACCTCGACTACACGCCGCTGGTCGCCCGGGAGCAGCGCACGGACACGGTGCTCAGCGTGGGCAGCGGATTCGGCGGCTTCCAGAGCGCGATGGTGCTCACCACCCGGCGGCTGGGGGTCGCCGCATGACCGCCGTGGCCCCCGAGGAGGCCGGACTGATCGGTGCCCGAGGCGTGGAAGCGGCCGTCACCGGCATCGGTGTCGTCGCGCCCGGCGGCGTCGGCGCCGAGCAGTGGTGGGCGGCCGTGCTGCGGGGCGAGAACGCCATCGGGCCCGTCACCCGCTTCGACGCCTCCGGCTACCCGGCGCGCCTGGCCGGGGAGGTGACCGGGTTCGTCGACGCGGACCACGTCACGAGCCGGCTGCTGCCCCAGACCGACCGGGTGACCCGGTTCGCGCTCGCCGCGGCGGCCGAGGCCCTGAGCGACGCGGACCTCGACCCGGCCCGGCTGCCCGACTACGCGGTGGGCGTGGTCACCGCCAACGGCTCCGGCGGTTTCGCGTTCGGGCAGCACGAACTCCAGGCGCTGTGGAGCAAGGGCAGCCGGCACGTCGGCGCCTACCAGTCGTTCGCCTGGTTCTACGCCGCCAACTCCGGCCAGATCTCCATCCGGCACGGGCTGCGCGGCCCCAGCGGAGTCATCGTCTCCGAGCAGGCGGGCGGCCTGGACGCCGTCGCCCAGGCCCGCCGTCAGTTGCGCAAGGGGATACGGGCCGTGGTCACCGGCGGAGTCGACTCTGCGGTCTGCCCCTGGGGCTGGACGGCCCATCTGGCCGACGGCGGACTGAGCACCGGTGACGATCCGGACCGCGCCTATCTGCCCTTCGACGCCGAGGCGTCGGGCCATGTCGTCGGCGAGGGCGGCGCCCTGTTCGTCCTGGAGGACGGGGACGCCGCGCGTGGTCGCGGCGCCACCGTCCACGGCACGATCGCGGGCTGTGCCGCCACGTTCGACCCGGCCCCCGGCACCGGGGGGCCCCGGCTTCTGGCCGCCGCCGAACTGGCCCTGGCGGATGCCGGTGTCGCCCCGGGCGAGATCGACGCCGTCTTCGCCGACGGGGCGGGCGAACGGAACGCCGACCGGGCCGAGGCCCAGGCGCTGGCCGCGCTGTTCGGCCCGTACGGGGTGCCGGTCACCGCGCCCAAGTCGATGACCGGCCGGCTCTCCGCGGGCGGCTCCGCCCTCGACCTGGCGGCCGCCCTGCTCGCCCTGCGCGACCAGGTGATCCCCCCGACGACCGGCACCGCACGGGCCGACGACGACTGCCCCGTCGACCTGGTGACCGGCGGCCCGCGCCCGGCCGTGCTGCGGACCGCACTGGTACTGGCCCGCGGCCGGGGCGGCTTCAACGCCGCCACCGTGGTGCGCGCCACACGCTGACCACGTCCCGCTGCCGGACGTTCTGAATCAACACCGAGGAGAAAGGCACTTCCGTGGACCGGCTGGAGCTCACCGAACTGACCGCCCTGCTGCGCGCCTGCGCGGGCGAGGGGGAGGGCATCGACCTGGACGGCGACGTCCTGGACACCCTCTTCCTCGACCTGGGCTACGACTCGCTCGCCCTCCTTCAGGCCACCGGCGTGATCGAGCGCGACTACGACGTGCTGCTGGACGAGGAGGCACTGGACGACGCCGAGACCCCGCGCCAGTACCTCGCACTTGTCAACCGTGCCCTGGCCGCCCGGATCGCCGCCTGATGGGCGGCGACGCCGGGGAAGCGGGCGCGCCCCGGCTCACCGAGATCGCCGACGGCGTCTTCGCCTATGTCCAGCCGGACGGCGGCTGGTGCCTCAACAACGCCGGAGTGATCGTCGACGGCGGCACCGGCCTACTCGTCGACACCGTCGCCACCGAGGCACGGGCCCGGCGGCTGCGCGCCGAGGCGCTGCGGGTCGCGGGCGGCCCACCGCGTCTGGTGGTCAACACCCACTTCCACGGCGACCACACCTTCGGCAACTTCGTCTTCCCCGAGGCCGTCGTCATCGGCCACGAACGGGCGCGCGCCGACATCGCGGCGGCCGGGCTGCACATGGCCGGGCTCTGGCCCGACGTGTGCTGGGGCGATCTGGAGGTGGTGCCCCCGAACATCACCTACAGCGACCGCATGACGCTGTACGCGGGTTCCCTGCGGGCCGAGCTGATCCACCCGGGGACCGCGCACACCACCGGCGACACCGTCGTGTGGCTGCCCGAGCAGCGGGTGGTGTTCACCGGCGACCTGGTCATGTCGGGCGCCACGCCGTTCTGCCCGATGGGTTCGGTCTCCGGCTCCCTGGCCGCGCTGCGGACCCTGCGCGCACTCGGCGCCCGGACGGTCGTGCCGGGCCACGGACCAGTGGGCGGCCCCGAGCTGCTGGACGACAACGAGGGATACCTGCTGCGCCTCCAGCGGCTCGCCCGGGAGGGGCTGGCCGCCCGGCTCACCCCGCTCCAGCTCGCCCGCGAGGCGGGCCCCGGCGCGTACGCCGGTCTGCTGGACGCCGAGCGGCTGGTGCCCAACCTGCACCGCGCCTACGCGGAGGAGCTCGGCGCGGCGCCCGGCGATCCGCTGGACATTCCCGCGCTGTTCCGCGAGATGTCCGAGCACCACGGCGGGCGGCCGGCCTGCCACGCCTGAGGTGGCGTCAGAACGACTGGTGGTCAGGGGTGATGCGCCGCTCACGGGTGCGCAGCTCCCCGTCCTCGTACACCAGCACGTCCTCCACCACACTGCTCGGCGCGATGACCGGCGCGGGGTCCCAGGGGCGGCTGACCACGACCAGCGTGTAGTAGTGCGTGACCAGGGTGCCGTCCGGTCCCGGATCCACGCGCAGCATGTTGTGCCAGTGCCGGCACCGCACCGGCTCGGTGCCGAAGCGCCGGGCGTGCGCGGCGCGCAGCGTCGCAGCGATGGCCTCGCGGCCGTGCGCCCGCGGGATACCGGGTGACTGTGCGAACACCCCGTCCTCGGTGAACGTGGCGGCGAACTCCTCCGCCCGCAGATCGTCGAGGAGCCGGACCTGCCGGGCGTAGAACTGCTGGACCTCCACATAGAGCGCGGTCCGGTCGGTGCCGAGGCTCGGCTCGGTCGCGTACGTCGTCATACTGCGTCTCCTGGTCTCAAGGCCGTCCTGGCCGGCTGCCGGTCAGAGGTGACACCGCTCAGCCGAGGTCGTCGCGGGTCACGACGCGGTGGCGGGTGCGCCACTTGCCCCGCGAGCGGACGAGCACGTCCTCCATGACGCACACCCGGTGCACCGCGGAGCCGCCCTGACCGGGTGTCACGTACACCAGCGCGTAGCAGCGCGTGTGCAGCGTCCCGTCGGCCTGCGGCCGCAGGTCGAGCATGCCGATCCAGTGCCTGAACCGTTCCCCGCTGCGGGCCTGCTGGGCCTTGTTGCGCCGCACGTTCGACGCCAGAGCGACGCGTCCGCGCACCGGCTCGGCCAGGGTCGGCACGTCGAAGACGGCGTCCTCGGTGAAGGTTCCCGCCCAGCGCTCGGCCTCGTGCTGGTCGAAGAGCTGCATCTGGTGTCCGTAGAACTGCTGGATCTGCGCGTACAGGACGCCGAACTCCGTCTCGGTGAGCACCTCGGGGGGTGCCTCGAAGACGGCTGCGGTATCGGTCCTGGTGGCGGCTCGGGTGCGGCTGAGTATCTCGGTGGTCATGTGACCGGCCCTCCGTTCCATCGGATACGGACACTCTCTGTGGCACAGATCGAGCGCTCTTCGAAGATTCCTCAAGCGCCCTGGTCGAACGTGTGAACCGCAGCCAGTGAAACGGCGGCCGCGCCCCGACCAGCCGGAGGAGAACGAGCATGCCGAACTTTGTCTTTCCGGACCTTCCGCTGGACGGCCTGCTGCGCAGGGCTGCCGTGCGCGACCCCGACGGCATCGCCGTGCGGACAGCGGACACGGTCCTCGGCTTCGGCGAGCTGGACACGCTGACCGATCGTGTCGCCGGCTGGCTGGAGCGGCATAACGGGGGACGGACCGGTGTCCGTACCGGCGTCGCCCATGTCCTCGACCCGGTGTTCGTCGCCACCTACTACGGCACGGTCCGCAGCGGGGCGACGGCGGTGCTGGTCAACCCGCTGATGGGGGAGCAGGGGCTGCGGCACGTCTTCGCCACCGCCGGGGTGGAGGTGGCCTTCGTCCCCGCGGCCGTCGCCGAGCCGCTCACCAAGCTGCGCGGCGTACTGCCCCGGCTCCGCACGATCGTGGTGACCGACGCACCGGACGGGGTGACCCCGGGGGACACGCTGTCGCTGCACATGGAGCTGGAGTCGGCCCCGCACGCCTGCGGGCAGGGCTCGTCCGACCCGGGCTCGATCGCCTGCGTCCAGTTCACCACCGGCACCACCGGCCGCCCCAAGGGCGTCCTGCTGACCCACCGCAACCTGGTCGCCAACGCGAAGCAGACCGCCCTCGCCCACCACCTGGACGAGGCCTCCGTCACCCTCAACCATCTGCCGCTCTACCACGTCATGCACCTCAACTCCGCGGTGTACGCCGGGTCGTGCCAGGTGCTCTGCCAGGACCCCGATCCGTTCGCCTCGCTCGCGGCGGCCGCCTCGGCCGACGCCACCCACTACTACGGGCTCCCCGCCCGGCTGCACCGCCTCGCCTCCGACGAGCGCCTGGCCGCCGCCGCGGGGCCCCCGCCCGGCGGCGCCCGGCTGACGGCGGTGCTCTCCGGCGGTTCCGGGCTGCGGCCCCAGGCGGCACGCGCCCTGCGCGACCGGCTCGGCGTCCCCGTCATCCAGGGCTACGGCATGGCCGAGCTCTCCCCGCTCACCCACTGCCAGCGGCCCGAGCGCTACCGGACGGGCGAGGTCGGCGGGACCGTCCCCGGCACCGAGTGCCGCCTGGTAGACGTGGACTCCCGCACCCCGGTCGAGGTCTGGTCCACCGGAGAGGTCCAGGTCAGAGGCCCGCAGCTGATGGCCGGCTACCTCGGCGACGCACAACCGTCCCGGATCGACGAGGACGGCTGGTTCTCCACCGGCGACGTCGGCTACCTCGACGACGACGGAGAGCTGCGCCTGGTGGACCGGCTCGACGACATCTTCAAGTACGACAACGAGATCGTCTCGCCGAGCCAGGTCGAACGGGTCATCGGCGAGGACCCAAGGGTCGCCGACTGCATCGTCGCCGACTGGCCCGACGACGTGCACGGCGGTCTCGTCTGGGCCGGGATCGTCCTGCGTGAGGACCCCGGGGACGCGTGCGCCGGACGGGTTCCGGGGTCCGACGTCCTCGCGTCGGTCACCGAACGCGCCAACGAGCGGCTCGCGGACTTCGAACGGATCCGCCTGGCCGAGGCGCTGGAGGCGGTGCCCCGCACCCCCACCGGAAAGCCCGAACGACGCGCGCTGCGGCGGCGGCTGAAGACACGCGCCGCCGCATGAACGCCCGCATCCGCCCCACCACCAGGAGCAGACCATGGTGACCCTCGCCAACAAGCCCGCCCAGGAGGGCGCATGAGCACCGACCGGCCCGACGCGATCGTCGCGGGCGCCGGACCCGTGGGCCTGACCGCCGCTCATGAACTGGCCCGCAGGGGCCTGCGCGTACGGCTCGTCGACGCCGCCGCCGGCCCCGCCCGCACCAGCAGGGCCGTGGCCACGCACCCGCGCACCCTGGAGACGTACGACCAGATGGGCATCGTCGACGCCATGCTCGTACGGGGCCGCCGCAACCGCGCGTTCACCATGTACGCCGAAGGGCGTCGCCTGGTGCGGCTGGAGGCCGACTACGCCACGATGCCGACTTCGTACCCGTACACCCTCGTCATCGGTCAGACCGAGACGGAGGAGGTGCTGCGCGAGGCCGTCGCCCGCCTCGGAGTCGAGGTCGAGTGGGGGGTGCGGCTCACCGGCTTCGAGCAGGACTCCGACTCGGTGCGGGTGACGCTGAGCGGGCCGGACGGCACCGAGGAGAGCGTCGGGACGTCCTGGCTCGTGGGGTGCGACGGAGGCCACAGCACCGTACGCAAACTGCTCGGGCTCGAACTGCTCGGCGGGGCCGGGGAGACCTGGATGCTCGCCGACGCGCCGGTCGCCACCGACCTGCCGCCCGACACCATCTACTGGGCCCACACGGGCGGACAGGCACTGATGATGGTGCCCTACGCCCGGGACGGGCACTGGCGGCTGCTGGACACCGCACCCGTCGGGCGGGGCACCGACCCGCGCCCCGTCGAGGAGCGGCTGACCGAGAAGCTGTCGGCCGGGCTCGGCCGCCGGGTCCGGGTCGGGGAGAGCGAGTGGACCTCGGTCTTCACCTTCCAGCAGCGGATGGTGGAGCGGATGCGCGAGGGCCGCGTCCTCGTCGCCGGGGACGCCGCGCATGTGCACAGCCCCGCCTCCGGGCAGGGCATGAACACCGGCATCCAGGAGGCGTACAACCTCGGCTGGAAGGTGGCCATGGTCGAGCACGGCCACGCGGGCCCGGAACTCCTGGACACCTACAGTGAGGAGCGGGTGCCGATCGGCCGGGCGCTGCTCGGCTCCACCCGGGCCGCCACCTTCCTCGTCCAGCTGAAGAACATGTTCGCCTCGGTGGCGCTGCCCGTCGTCTTCACCTTCGTACGGAACGTGACCCCGTTGCGCCGGGCCGTTCAGCGCAAGGTGCTCGGCGGCATGTCCGGCCTGCGCGTCGGCTACGGCGATTCGTCCCTGACCACCGGCGAGGCCTCCCGTCGCAAATCCGGCACCGGCGCCGGACCCGCCCCGGCGCCCGGACCCGGCGAGCGGGTCGTCCGGGCCCCGGTCCACGACCCGGACGATCCCGGCTGCGCCGGTCTGCGCGCAGAACTCCGCGACCCCCGCTGGTCCCTGCTGCTCGCCGCGGGCGGCACCGGGCCGGGGGACGTCCCGGTGGGCGTGGCGATCACGGCCGCCGCCCAGTACTCCGAGTGGCTGTCGGTGCGCACCGTCGGCGGTACCGGCTCCGACGGTCCCGCGCCGCTCGCCGACCCGGACGGACGGCTGCGCGCGGCACTCGGCCTGGCGCCGGGCCACTGGCTGCTGGTGCGTCCCGACGGCTACACCGCCGCGCGGGCCGGCGTCCTGACCCGGGCCGCCCTGGGCCGGGCGCTCGCCCCGCTGCGGCCGGCAGAGCTGCTCGCCGACGCGGCCCGGCCCGAACCGGGACTCGCCCTCCCCGCCCCCGCCCACCGGCTGAAGGAGCACTGACCGTGACCGACAACGAACCCGTAGCCCTGATCACCGGGGCCACCAGCGGCATCGGACTGGCGGTGGCCCGTCAGCTCGGCCGGTCCGGGCACCGCGTCTTCCTGTGCGCGCGCACCGGACCGGACGTCAAACAGACCGTCGAGGACCTCCGGGACGAGGGCCTGGAGGCCGACGGACTGGCGGCCGACGTCCGCTCCCGGGAGTCCGTGGCCGAGCTCGTGAGCGCCGCCGTCGCGACGTACGGACACGTCGACGTGCTGGTCAACAACGCCGGGCGCAGCGGCGGCGGCGTGACCGCCGACATCGCCGACGAGCTCTGGTACGACGTCATCGACACCAACCTCAACAGCGTGTTCCTGGTGACGCGCGAGGTGCTGAAGAACGGCGGCCTCACGGGCAGCGGACGCGGGCGGATCATCAACATCGCCTCGACGGCCGGCAAGCAGGGCGTCCTCCTCGGCGCCCCGTACAGCGCCTCCAAGCACGGGGTCGTCGGCTTCACCAAGGCGCTGGGCAGGGAGCTGGCCCCCTCGGGCGTCACGGTCAACGCGGTCTGCCCCGGCTACGTCGAGACGCCGATGGCGCAGCGGGTGCGCCAGGGGTACGCGGCGGCCTGGGACACCACGGAGGACGTCGTGCAGGAGCGGTTCGAGGCGAAGATCCCGCTCGGCCGCTACTCGACACCGGAAGAGGTCGCGGGACTGGTCGGCTATCTGGCCTCCGAGTCCGCCGCGTCGATCACCGCACAGGCGCTCAACGTCTGTGGCGGACTTGGCAATTTCTGAATCTGTGAGGAAGAGGTGATGTGTGGTGTCGAGTGAGCGTGTGTACCGCACGGCGCATTCGGTCGAGGTGGCCGCACCGGCGGGGGTCGCGTACGGGCTGATCTCGAACGCGGTGCAGTGGCCGCTGTTCCTCCCGCCGAACGTCCATGTGGAGCGGCTGGACTTCGACGGGCAGAACGAACGGCTGCGGATGTGGGCGACGGCCAACGGGGAGGTCCGGTCATGGATCTCACGGCGCGTGCAGGACCCGCAGGCGCGGCGGATCGACTTCCGCCAGCAGCACCCGCAGGCCCCGGTCGAGACGATGAACGGGACCTGGACCGTCGAGGAGCGGCCGGGCGGCACCAGTGTGCTGACCCTGCTGCACGACTTCACCGTGACCGGTGACCGGGCCGAGGACGTGGCCTGGGTGGAGCGGGCGATCGACACCAACTCGGTGGCGGAGCTGGACCATGTGAAGCGGCTGGCCGAGCGCTGGCCCCGGCTCGACGAACTCGTCCTGTCCTTCGAGGACGCCGTACGGGTCAAGGGCCCGTCCGAGCTGGTCTACGACTTCCTGTACCGGGTCAGCGACTGGCCGGAGCTGGTTCCGCACGTGGCCCGCCTCGAACTGACGGAGGACACCCCCGGCGTCCAGGTCATGGCGATGGACACCCGCACCGCGGACGGCTCGACCCACACCACGGAGTCGGTACGGGTCTGCTTCCCGCAGGCGGGCCGCATCGTCTACAAGCAGACCACCACCCCCGCGCTGATGGACGCGCACACCGGTGAGTGGTCGGTGCTGCCCGACGAGTCCGGCGTGACGGTCATCTCCCAGCACAGTGTGGTGCTGCGCGAGGAGGCCATCGAGAGCGTGCTCGGCGAGGGCGCCGACCTGGCTCAGGCCCGCCGCTACGTACGCGAGGCGCTCGGCCGGAACTCGACGGCCACCCTCAACCTGGCCAAACGCCACGCGGAGTCCGCGATCCGCGTGCTGTGACCGGGCCCTCCCGCCGCATCCTGGCTGAACGCCCGGCGCGGCCGACGTCCACCGCTGCTCCGGTCCCGCTCCAGCCGCCGCTGTGACGCTTCCACGGCGGACTTCCCCGGCGGGGAACGGGCGGGCAGCAGTGGCGGGCCCGGCTCTCCCACGGGTGGCCGGCGGGTGGGTCAGTGATGCGTACACGCACCTCTGACCCACCCGCCGGCCACCCGGCGTCGCGCTCCACGACATCAGGACGGATGAAGAGATGAGCACGGACAACAGAGCCCGGATCGCGGAATACCTGTCCCGTTTCTTCCCGGTTCATGACCTGAAGGCGGACGACGACATCTTCGAGCTCGGCTTCGTCAGCTCGGTGTTCGCGATGCGGCTCGTCTCCTTCGTGGAGCACGAGTTCGGCATCACCGTCGAGAACGAGGACCTGGAACTGGAGTACTTCTGCTCGATCGCGGCCCTCGACGCGTTCGTCGCCCGCAAGCTGTCCGTTCCGGTCCCGGGGTAGCGGGGACCGGCGGAGCCGCCGAGCGTCACCCCGCATACTTCTGGAACCCGCTCGAATCCCGCTTGAGCCGGATACGGGCCGCGCTCGGACGCGAGCCGGGAAATGGCCGGGACCCGCTTCCGGGTGGCTCGGTGAACGGTCGGGGAATGGCAGACGACGCGTCGAGTACGGCTCCGGTGCCGCACGAGGCGTGCCCGTCAGAGTCGTGCCTACCGGCGCGATATCTGGCGCGCACCCTGCGACGACGGAGCTGACTCCCGCTGCCATGACCACCACCGCCGACATCACCGGAACCACGGCCACCGGTCACAGCTGGTGGGAGTCCGACGCACGCACCCGGGCGTCCCGGCTCGAAGCGCTGCTCGGCGACCCCTACGACCCCGTGAACCCGCACGGGCTGCGCGCCCTGTTCGCCGCCGACGCCCGAAGCGCCCCGCCCGCCGCCACCGAGGACCTCCTCGCCGGCACGGACCTGGGCGCCGAGTTCGTACCCGTCGAATACGGCGGCCGGCTCACCCGCGCCGACCTGCTCGCCCGCGTCCTGCGACCGGTCTTCCGCCGTGACGTCGCCCTCGGCTTCGGCTACGGCATCACCTCGCTGTTCGCGACCGGCGCCATCTGGGCGGCAGGTACCCCCGCGCAGCGACGCAGCACCGCCGACCTGCTGCTCGGCGGGGGACGGGCCACGATCCTGCACCACGAACTGGCCCACTCCAACGCCATCCTGCGGCACGAGTTCACCGCGGGCACCGCCCCCGGCGGCTACCGGCTGAACGGGCGCAAGGACGTGATCATCAACGCCGCACGCGCCGACGCCCAGGTCGTCTACGCCCGCACCGACCCGGCCCGCGGACCGCGCAGCCACTCGGTGCTGCTCCTGGACCCGGCCCGGCAGGACGGCCCGTCCGTGCGGCACCTCCCGCGCGTCACCACTCCCGGCATGCGCGGAGCGCTCTTCTCCGGGCTGGAGTTCACCGGCCACTTCGTCCCCGGCGACGCCCGCGTCGGCAGCACGGGCGAGGGCGTGGCCCTCGCCCTGCGCACCTTCCAGGTCAACCGCAGCCTCATCTGCGGTGTCGTCACCGCGGCCGCGGACACCGTCCTGCACTCCGCGGTACGGGCCGCGACCACCGGCCGCAGCGGCCCCATCGCGCGCCGCTGGCACAAGCCGCTGGCCGGAGTCTTCGCCGACCTGCTGGCCTGCGACAGCATGGCCACCGTCGTCCTGCGCGCCCTGAGCCTGCTGCCCGACCGGGCCCACGTCTTCGCCGCCGCCGTCAAATACGTGGTGCCCGACCTGCTGCGCGAGAACCTGGAGGAGCTCGCCACCGTCCTGGGAGCGCGCGGCTACGAGCACGACAGCCCGGAGTACGGCGCGCTCGGCAAGCTCGTACGGGACCTGCCGGTCGCCGGACTCGGCCACGCCGGAACCGCCTCCTGCCAGTCCGTGATCGTCCCCCAGCTGCGCGCACTGGCCGAACACTCCTGGTTCGAGGAGCCGGAACCACCGCCGGAGCTGTTCCGCCAGGGAGCCGAACTCCCGGTACTGGACTACCGGTTGCTGGGCCTCGCGGGCGGCGGCGACTTCATGGCCGCCTCCCTCGCCGGCTCCGCCGGCCGCCTCGCCTCGTACCGCGGCCTGGGCGGACAGATCGCCGCGCTCGCCGCACTGGCCGAAGGCTTCGCCACCGAACTGCGCGCCCTGCGCGAGGAATGCCGCCGGCTGCCCGCCTACGGCACCACGGCGCTCGCCGACCCCGCCGTCTGCGTACTCAGCGACCGCTACAGCCTGATCGTCGCAGCCGCCGCGGTACTCGGCGTGTGGGAGGGCCAGGACGGCCGGGACCCGTTCCTCGCCAATCCGGCCTGGGCGCTGCTCGCGCTGTCCCGACTCGGCGAGCGGCTCGCCATCCCCGTGCCCGAACTGCCCGACGGCTGTCTGGCCCAGGTCATGGAGGAACTGGTCCGCCGCTTCCGGACGGGCCGCAGCTGCGACCTGGACGGCATCACCCTCGCCCAGTGAAACAGCGGCACCCACGCCCGGGCACGGGGCGGGCAACCACTCAGGGAAGGAAGAACCGTTGACGCGGACAGAGCTGATGACCGCGGCGCCGGGCGCCGCGGCACGTATCACCGAGCCGATCCACGTCAGCGGCCCCGACGGGCCGTGGGATCTGGTGCGCGAAGGCATGGACCTGCGCGGCAACGCCGTGGTGCACACCACCTGGGGGGAGTGGCTCACCGGAGCCGTCGCCGACCCCTCGCTGCGCCCACTGCTCGGCCGGGACTGGCAGCGCTACCGCCGTACCACCGACCCCACCATCCGCTACCGCTTCGTCGCCTCCCGGCTGGCCACCAAGTTCACGGCCGCGGCCGCGCTGGGCACCCGGCCCGCCGAACTCGACCTCGCGTACAAGATCGGCGGACGGCCCTATCTGCGAGGGCTCGACCAGATCGATGTGAGCCTCACCCACACCGACGACCTGATCGCCGTCGGCATCAGCCGCAGCGGCAGGATCGGGGTCGACGCCGAACCGGCCCACCGGCACATGTCGTTCGAGCTCCTCCAGGACCATGTCTGCACGCCCGCGGAGCGCGCCGATCTCGCGGTGCTGCCCGAGGCCGAACAGCGGGCTCAGCTGCTCCGGCTGTGGACCCTGAAGGAGGCCTACACCAAGGCACTCGGCCAGGGCCTGCGCCTCGGCTTCACCGAATTCGGCTTCGGCGTCGGCGCGGGCGGGCTGCTCGCACCCGACGGGACACCGGCCGCCCGCGACGAATGGGCGTTCACCACCCGACTGGTGCTCGGCCGCTACCTGATCAGCGTGGCCTGCCACGACTCCGGACTGGACACCTCACGTGACACAGCGGCCCGCACCATGCTCGACGAAGGGTTCATGGGAGCCGTCGCGGGACTCCTCGACCACGGATGACACCGCCGGCACGTTCGCGGATCCGTCCAGAGCCGGTGGAGAAATCCGGCCTTGCTCCCCTGCGCGGCTAACGTGCCGGAGGACGGTTCCGAGCGTCGTACCAGGTCCGTATCGGGCGGGCCTCGCATGCCCGTTCCGTGCTCGCAGAGAGGGGAGGGAGGGGGTGCGCGCCCCGTACACACCATGACCGCCGATCATCTCTCACGAATGTCTCCGGACGGACCGATCACCGTCGTCGTCGATCCCGGAGAACCCCCCTACGACGCTCCGCCGTTCCTGGAGCTCCGGGGTCCCCTGGACACCCGGCGCCTCGAATCCGCGCTGGACCGGATCGCCGCCGGCCGCCCGGACGGCCCGGCCTGGCAGCACCGGCTCCGGCCCCACGGTCCTGGCCTGCACACCCTGGCGCTCACCATGAGTGCCCCCGGGGAGTTCCCGGCCGGCCTGCTGGCCGACCTGCTCACGGACCCGCCGCCGGCCGGCCGGTCGGTATGCGCCGTCCCGCCGAGCCCGCTCCAGCACGAACTGCTCGCCGACGCCGACGCCCACCCGGGCACCGGCCGCCACGTCGAACAGCTCGGCTGGCTCTGGCACGGGCCGCTGGACCCCGAACGCTTCACCGCCGCCTGGCAGTCGCTCTTCGACCGGGAGAGCGTGCTGCGTTCCGCCTTCGCCGACGGCCCCGAGCCGCGGATCGTGGTGCACGACCGGGTCAAGGCCGAAGTGGTGCGGCTGCCGCACAGCGCCGCGGACTGGGCCGCGCTGGTCGAGTACGACCGGTGCCGCGGCCTCGACCCGCGCCGCCCCGGACCGCTGCGCGTGACCGTGCTGGGCGGCGACCCCGTCGTATCGGCCACCGCCCAGCCCACCCGGGTGCTGCTCACCTACCACCACGCGCTGCTCGACGGCTGGAGCGCGCGCCTGCTGCTGCGGGAGTTCTACCGCGCCTACCTGGCCGGCGGCTGCCTGCCGGGCGGTGAACGCCGCCCCGACATGGCCGACTACGCGCGGTGGCTCGCGGATCAGGACACCGGGCCCGCACGCACGTTCTGGACGGATGCCACACCACCGCCCGGCGTCACGCATTCGCCCCTGCCCGTGGCCACCGCCTCCGACCCCGTGCCCGCCGGGACCCGGACCGGGACCGGGCGCACCCGGCTGCGGCTGACCGCCGTGCAGACGGCACGGCTCGGCGCCTGGGCGGCCGGCTGGGGCAGCACCGAGAGCGGTGCGCTGCAAGCCGTCTGGGCCCTGCTGCTCTACCGGGCCGCCGGAACCGCCGACGCGGAGCCGGTCCGCTTCAGCGTGACGGTGTCCGGACGCGGCATCCTGTTCGACGGAGTGGAGCGCCTGCCGGGCGCCCTGCGCAACCCACTGCCGATGTCCGTCGTCGTCGACCCGCGCGGCAGCGTGCCCGAGCTGCTCGGCCTGCTCCGCGACCGGGCCCTGGACATGGCCGCGTACGAGTGGGTCTCGGCGGGCCAGATCCGTACCTGGACCGAGGACCGGGCCGAGCCGTCCGGCGCGGTGGGCAGCCTGGTCGCCTTCGAGGGCGGGCCGGGCGGCCCGGACGACCTCGTCCGGGAACTCGCCGCACAGGGGGTCCGGGTGGACCCGCCGGAGACGCTCGGCGCCCCCACAGCCTTTCCGCTCACGCTCGTCGCCCACCACGACGGCGACGGCGGACTCGTCGTGACCGTCTCCCACGACCACACCCGGCCCGCCGGAATCGGCGGTGTCCTGGCGCACGTCGCCTTCCTGCTGGACGAACTCCCGCGGGTGGCGGGCGAGTCCACCACCATTTCCGAGGTGCTGGCGCGGCTGGTCGACGCGGACGCGGAGACGAACGCGGACACGAGCACCGGTACGGGCACGGAGGCCGGTACGCCCCCGACCACATCGGCGGACCAACCGGCCGACGCCGACGCGCCCGCCCTCATCACCCTGCGACCGGCCAGGAACCCCGGCGCGGGCACCGTCTGCCTCGTACCGTCGCACGGCACCCCCCGTTTCTGCTACGAACTGCTCGCGCGCTCGTACCAGGGCCCCGAAGCCCTCGTACTGCTGGGCGCCGCGCTCGACGACGGGGCCGGGTACGAAGCGCTCAGGCCGCTCATCGAGGCGGGCGGGCACCTGGTGCTCGGCGGATTCTCCGGCTGCGGAGTCGCCGCGTACCGCATCACCCGGCTCATCGCGGCGAGCGGTGGCCGGCCGCCGCTCATCGTGCTCACCGGCGCCGCGACGTCCGCCGGAGATCTCGCCAGGCTGCTCGAATCCGCCGCCGAACGCGCCGGATGACGCACACGTCGGACGACCACCCGGCCGGCCGCGCCGACGCTCGACCGTTCAACGGACCTCACACCTCTGGAGAGCCATGTCCCGCCGCCTGTTCACCTCGGAATCCGTGACCGAGGGCCACCCCGACAAGATCGCCGACCAGATCAGCGACGCGATCCTCGACGCCCTGCTGAGCCAGGACCCGTCCTCCCGGGTCGCAGTCGAGACGCTGATAGCCACCGGCCAGGTGCACATCGCCGGTGAGGTGACGACCAAGGCGTACGCCGACATCCCCGGTCTCGTCCGCGAGACGATCCTGGGCATCGGCTACGACTCGTCGGCCAAGGGATTCGACGGCGCCACCTGCGGGGTCTCGGTGTCCATCGGCGCGCAGTCGCCGGACATCGCACAGGGCGTCGACACCGCGTACGAGAAGCGCGTCGAGGGTGCCGCGGCTGGCGGGGAAGGGGATGAACTCGACAAGCAGGGCGCCGGCGACCAGGGCCTGATGTTCGGCTACGCCACGAACGAGACCCCGTCTCTGATGCCGCTGCCGATCGACCTGGCCCACCGGCTCTCACGCCGGCTGACCGGGGTCCGCAAGGACGGCACCGTCCCCTACCTCCGTCCCGACGGGAAGACGCAGGTCACCATCGAGTACAGCGGCAGCCGCCCGGTCCGCCTCGACACCGTCGTCGTCTCCTCGCAGCACGCCTCCGACATCGACCTCGACAACCTGCTGGTCCCGGACATCCGCCACCACGTCGTCGAGCACGTACTGACCGAACTCGCCGAGGACGGCATCAAGCTGGAGTCCGACGACTACCGGCTGCTGGTCAACCCGACCGGACGCTTCGAGATCGGCGGCCCGATGGGCGACGCCGGTCTGACCGGCCGCAAGATCATCATCGACACCTACGGCGGCATGGCCCGCCACGGTGGCGGCGCCTTCTCGGGCAAGGACCCGTCGAAGGTGGACCGCTCGGCCGCCTACGCGATGCGCTGGGTCGCCAAGAACGTCGTCGCGGCGGGCCTCGCGGACCGGTGCGAGGTCCAGGTCGCGTACGCGATCGGCAAGGCCGAGCCGGTCGGCCTGTTCGTCGAGACCTTCGGCACCGGCGCCGTCGCCCAGAACCGCATCGAGCAGGCGATCAAGCAGGTCTTCGACCTCCGCCCGGCCGCCATCATCCGGGACCTCGACCTGCTGCGGCCGATCTACTTCCGGACCGCCGCCTACGGCCACTTCGGACGCGACCTGCCCGACTTCACCTGGGAGCGGACCGACCGCGCCCAGCAGCTGAAGGCCGCGGCCGGTCTCTGACCGGCCGGCTACTTCGCCTTTCGTGCTCCGTACTTTCGAGGAGGGCCCGACGTGCGCATCGTTGTCACCGGTTCCGCCGCCGCGGACGCGGCCGGACTGTTCGCACCCGCCCCGGACCACCGGTCATGACGGGCACCCGGTCCGCAGCGCTCCGTGAGGCGCTCGCCACCCGGGTGGTGGTGGCCGATGGTGCCATGGGCACCATGCTCCAGGCCCAGGACCCGACGCTTGAGGACTTCGAGAACCTTGAGGGCTGCAACGAGATCCTGAACCTCACCCGGCCGGACATCGTGCGCTCCGTGCACGAGGAGTACTTCGCGGTCGGCGTGGACTGCGTGGAGACGAACACCTTCGG
>NZ_JBIVLK010000030.1:0-28604 GCF_044751215.1 Streptomyces sp. NPDC088730 | reverse complement strand
CACGCCATTTCCGAGGAGACACCCCGGAGGGGCACCACCCCCCACCCACCGGGGCAGGCGCACCCCGCAGCGGCGGAGCACCCCGCACCCCAGCCCGTCCGGCGATTGAGGACGGAACCCCGCGCCAAGGACCGGGAGCGTCAGCCGTTGCGCGGTCCCGGGAAAGCGCCCGGACGCAGATCCTCGCGCGACGGAGGACGCTCCGGCAACGGCTGCGGTGGCATCGATCGTGCGGCAGGCACGGAGGGCAGCGCCGGAGCGGCGGACCCCGGAACCACCGGCACCGGGCGCTGCGCCACGGGCTCCGCGGCCTCGGCCGCCAGCGGCGGCGGGGTGGCGCGCCGGGTGCCGTAGCGGCGGTGGACCGCCTGCTTGGTGACTCCGAGCGCGGAGCCCACCGCGTCCCAGGAGAAGCCCAGTGAACGGTCGAAGTCCACCGCCGCCGTCACCAGGGTCTCGACACTGTCCCGCAGTTCCTGCGCCAGCCTGACGGTGGGGGCCGGGGCCCTGCCGTAGACGACGAAGCCGGCGGACGGGCCGGAGCGGCGCGGACGGTAGACGTTGCCCAGTTGGGCGGTGAGTGTGCGCAGCGCGTCCACCTGCCGCCGGACCCGCTCGATATCCCGCACCAGAAGATGCAGGCTGGCCCGCGCTTGGGCGTCGTGGGTTGCGTGGTCGGCCATGAAGAAGCCTCTCGAACCGGCGTTGAAAGGGATCGGGCCGCACCGTGGCGGCTCGCTTCGGTCAATCTCACTTGACCAACGCCTCAGCCGGGGATCTGGTCACGCTACGGGGGCGTATACGCACCTGCGAGGGGCGCGCAACCGTGCGTACGCCCCCTGGGAGGCCGGCGGTCGCCGGGCCCATAGACTTGTGCGTTGCTCGTCACCGTAACGTTTCGGCCTGAGAGGCAGTCAGCCACCCATGAAGCTCGTCTTCGCAGGCACCCCCGAGGTAGCCGTACCCGCACTGGACGCACTGATCGCCTCCGGCCGGCACGAGGTCGCCGCCGTCGTCACCCGGCCCGACGCACCTGCCGGGCGCGGCCGCAGGCTGGTGGCCAGTCCCGTCGCGGAGCGGGCCGAGGAGGCCGGGATCGAGGTCCTCAAGCCGGCCAGGCCGCGGGACGAGGACTTCCTGGCACGGCTGCGGGAGATCGCGCCGGACTGCTGCCCGGTCGTCGCCTACGGTGCGCTGCTGCCCAAGGCCGCGCTGGACGTGCCCGCCCGGGGCTGGGTCAACCTGCACTTCTCGCTGCTGCCCGCCTGGCGCGGCGCCGCCCCCGTGCAGCACTCCGTCATGGCGGGTGACGAGGTGACGGGCGCCTCCACCTTCCTGATCGAGGAGGGGCTCGACTCCGGACCCGTGTACGGCGTGCTCACCGAAGAGGTCCGGCCCACCGACACCAGCGGTGACCTGCTGACCCGGCTGGCCTTCGCCGGGGCCGGGCTGCTCGCCGCGACCATGGACGGCATCGAGGACGGCACCCTGCACGCCGTGCCGCAGCCCGCGGACGGGGTCACCCTCGCACCGAAGATCAGCGTCGAGGACGCCCGGATCGAGTGGTCGGCGCCCGCCCTGCGGGTCGACCGGGTGGTCCGGGGCTGCACCCCCGCCCCCGGCGCCTGGACGCTCTTCCGCGGCGAGCGGCTCAAGCTGGTGCAGGCCGTGCCCGTCCTGGACCGGGCCGATCTGGCGCCCGGAGAGCTGTCGGCGGCCAAGAACAACGTGTACGTGGGCACCGGATCGCACGCGGTCGAGCTGCTCTGGGTGCAGCCGCAGGGCAAGAAGCCGATGCGCGCCGCGGACTGGGCACGCGGCGTGCGGATCGTCCCCGGCGAGCTCCTCGGCAGCTGACGGACCGGCGGGCCGGGGCGGGGACGTAGGCTGGGACGGTTCGCCCTCTCACCATCAGCGGAGCACCTTTCACGTGAACGACCAGCCGCGTCGCCGTCCCGCCACACCGCACCGCCGCCCGAAGAAGGACCCGGTCCGGTTCCTCGCCTTCGAGGCCCTGAGGGCCGTCGACGAACGCGACGCGTACGCCAACCTCGTCCTCCCCCCGCTGCTGAAGAAGGCCCGCGCGGCGGGTGACTTCGACAGCAGGGACGCGGCGCTGGCGACCGAGCTGGTCTACGGGACGCTGCGCCGCCAGGGCACCTACGACGCGATCGTCGCCGCCTGCATCGACCGGCCGCTGCGCGAGGTCGACCCGCCGGTCCTGGACGTGCTCAACATGGGCGTGCACCAGCTGCTCGGCACCCGCATCCCGACCCACGCAGCCGTCTCCGCCAGTGTGGAGCTGGCCCGGGTGGTGCTCGGGGAGGGGCGGGCCAAATTCGTCAACGCCGTCCTGCGCAAGGTGACCGCCGACGACTTCGACGGGTGGGTGGCGCGGGTCGCCCCCTCGTACGAGGACGACGCGGAGGACCACCTCGCCCTCGTGCACTCGCACCCGCGCTGGATCGTCTCCGCGCTGTGGGACGCCCTCGGCGGCGGCCGGGCCGGCATCGAGGACCTGCTGGAGGCCGACAACGAGCGGCCCGAGGTCACGCTCGTCGCCCGCCCCGGCCGCTCCACCACCGATGAGCTGCTGGAAGCGCTCGGCGAGGACAACGGGCTACCGGGCCGCTGGTCGCCCTACGCCGTACGGATGGCCGAGGGCGGCGAGCCCGGCGCCCTGACTGCCGTGCGGGAGAGCCGGGCCGGAGTCCAGGACGAGGGCAGCCAGCTCGTCGCCGCGGCCCTCGCCAACGCGCCGCTGGAGGGCAGCGACACCCGCTGGCTCGACGGCTGCGCCGGACCCGGCGGGAAGGCCGCGCTGCTGGCCGCCCTCGCCGCCGGCCGTGGCGCCGCCCTGCTGGCGGCCGAGAAGCAGCCGCACCGGGCCCGCCTCGTCGAGCGCTCGCTGGCCGGCAACCCCGGCCCGTACCAGGTGATCACCGCCGACGGCACCCGTCCGCCGTGGCGGCCCGGCACCTTCGACCGGATCCTGATGGACGTCCCGTGCTCCGGCCTCGGCGCGCTGCGCCGCCGGCCGGAGTCCCGCTGGCGGCGCCGCAAGGAGGACCTGGAGAGCTTCGCGCCGCTCCAGCGCGGTCTGCTGCGCGAGGCGCTGAAGGCCGTACGGGTCGGCGGCGTCGTCGGATACGCGACCTGCTCCCCGCACCTGGCGGAGACCCGGGTGGTCGTCGAGGACGTGCTCAAGGGCCGCGGCGGCGCGCCGGTCGAGGCCGAGTGGGTCGATGCCCGTCCGCTCATGCCCGGCGTCCCCGCCCTCGGTGACGGACCGGACGTCCAGCTGTGGCCGCACCTGCACGGCACGGACGCGATGTACCTCGCGGTGCTGCGGCGTACCGGCTGATCGCACCGGCTCTTCCTGGATTCGCCCGTCCGATGCCCCTTTCCCGGAATACGAAGAGAAAATGAATACCAAAGAATATTAAATCACTTTCCCGGATTTGCTGTATGTTTAATGAGGGGGCGGATTGGGTGACTTTTTCTCCGCGCATGTATAAGCAGGAAGTGTCCTTGCTCGCGCGGGCGAAAGGTACATGCTATGGCGGAATCGGCGATCGTACTCCTCAGTGGCGGCCTAGACTCGACGACCACCCTGGCGGTGGCGAAAGACCGGGGATTCACTCCCTACGCTCTCAGTTTCAGCTATGGACAACGGCATTCCGTCGAATTGGCCGCCGCCCGAAGGGTCGCGGAGCGGCAAGGGGTTGAGCGGCACGTCGTCGCGGACATCGACCTCCGCGTCTTCGGCGGTTCGGCGCTGACCGATGCCGGTGTCGACGTCCCCAAGGGCCGCGGCGAAGCGGAGATGGGGGAGGGCATCCCGGCCACGTACGTGCCGGCCCGCAACACGATCTTCCTGTCGTTCGCGCTCGCCTACGCGGAGGTCGTCGGGGCCGCGGACATCTTCACCGGGGTCACGGCCGTCGACTACAGCGGATACCCCGACTGCCGGCCCGAGTACCTGGAGGCCTTCGAGGCGATGGCCAACCTCGCGACCCGGTCGGCGGTCGAGGGGAAGCGCCGGATCACGCTGCACTCGCCGCTGCTGAACCTGTCCAAGGCGGAGATCATCCGCACGGGTACCGCTCTCGGCGTCGACTACGCGCTGACCTCCAGTTGCTACGACCCCGACGACAGCGGGCGGGCCTGTGGCCACTGCGACACCTGCCTGCTGCGGCTGAAGGGCTTCACCGAGGCCGGTTTCCCCGATCCGATCGCCTACCAGGGCGCGCCCGCATGACCTACCGGGTGAAAGAGATCTTCTACACGCTCCAGGGCGAGGGGCGGTACGCCGGGCGGCCCGCGGTCTTCTGCCGCTTCTCCAACTGCAATCTGTGGACCGGCCGGGAGAAGGACCGCCACCGGGCCGTCTGTGCCTTCTGCGACACGGACTTCGTCGGTACCGACGGTGAGAACGGCGGCCGCTTCGCGACCCCCGAGGCGCTGGCCGACACCGTCCTGGAGCAGTGGGCGCCCCGCACCGACGCCCAGCGGTTCGTCGTCTGCACGGGCGGAGAGCCGCTTCTCCAGCTGGACGCCCCCGCCGTCGAAGCCCTGCACGACCGCGGCTTCGTGGTCTCGGTCGAGACCAACGGAACCAGGGTGCCGCCCCCGGGCATCGACTGGTTGTGCGTGAGCCCGAAGATCGGCTCGCGGATGGTCGTGGAGCACGGCGACGAACTCAAACTCGTCTACCCCCAGCAGCACGGCGACCCCGCACGGTTCGAGCACCTGGACTTCAGCTCGTTCCGCCTCCAGCCGATGGACGGACCGGACATCGCCGCCAACACCCGCGCCACCGTCGAGTACTGCCTGGAGCACCCGCTGTGGAACTTCTCCCTGCAAACCCACAAGTACCTCGGAATTCCCTGATGGGCACGGTACATCCGCCGGAGTTACCCGAAGGCCCGAAGGCGGCCCATTCGGTATCGGTACGGCACAACTTCGAGACCGCCCACCGGATTCCGCATCTGGACGGCAAATGCGTCAACCTCCACGGGCACTCCTGGTGGATGGAGGCCACCGTCACCGCCCCGCTGCTGGACCGGGGGACGGTCGTCGAGTTCGGGGCCTTCAAGGGCCGGGTCAGATCCTGGATCGACACCCACCTCGACCACGGGGCCATGCTCGGAGCCGACGACCCCCTCGCGGGCATCCTGGCCGAGCACCGCAGCAAGGTCTTCCGCTTCGGCGCCAGTGACCCCGGCCCGGCGGAGCGCTTCGCGGTAGGTCTTCCCCATCCGACCGTCGAGGCGGTGGCCGAACTGCTCGCACGGGTGGTCGGCCAAGCCCTCGGTGAGCTGTCCGCAGCCGCCGGCGCCTTCGTCAGCGAGGTCGTCGTGAGCGAGACACACGTCAACACCGCGGGATGGCGACATGCTCGGACCTGACCCGTCCACCGGCCGTTCCTCCGCGTCACCCGTTCAGGAATGGTGCGCATGACCCTCACGAGCCACCCGAGCACCGCGGAAGCAGAGACGGACCCGGCCGCGGCCGGCGCCCCGGGCGAACCCGCCTTGGCGCGGGCCACCGCACACGCGAGAGAGATGTTCTCGGCCCTGGGCATCGACTGCGACACCACCTCGACCGAACAGACCCCGCACCGGTTCGTCACGGCTCTGGCCGAGATGACCCGCGGACTCCACCTCGACCCGGACCGTCATCTGCGGGTCCAGTTCCCGCCCGAGTCCACGGACCAGGGAGTCATCGCAGCCGTCGACGTCCCGTTCGTCGCCCTGTGCGAGCACCACGTCCTGCCGTTCGTGGGACGGGCGACCGTCGCCTATCTCCCCCGGCCGGACGCCCACATCGTCGGACTGTCCAAGCTCGCCCGGCTGCTCCAGGAGTACGGCGCGCGCCCCCAGGTGCAGGAGCGGCTGGGCGGTCAGGTGATCGACGCCCTCACCCGGAATCTGGACTCGCTCGGCGCGGCCTGTCTGATCCGTTCCGAACACGGCTGCATGACCCAACGAGGGGCCCAGGCCCATGGCGCGGTGATGGTCACCACTCATCTGACGGGCCGGTTCAGCGCCGACCCGAGCCTGCGCGCACAGGTCCTCGCTCTGGCACCGACCCGCACCGGACGCTGACGTCCACCGGAGCGGCGACGTACGCCGGCCGATGCCGCCGGAGGAGACGGCCCGCTCCGCCCGGACGGCGCGTCGCGACCCGACCGACTGTCCCGCGACAGGCAGGAGAACGCCTTGCCCACCCCCACACCCACCGCCGTCACTCCGTCCGTCACCGATGTCCTGGAGGTGCGCCGGCATCCCCTCTGCGGGCCCTCCGACCGGATGCCGGCCCGCTACCGGGGGCCCCACCGCCTCGGCCACGCCGGCTGGCTGGGCTTCACCGGACGGCTGGAGCGCCGTGAGGAGATCGCCCTCGTCCGCAGTGCGACCGCTGCCAGCCACCGTGTCCTCGACGTCGGTGGGGGAACCGGCGAACTGACCCGGGCCGTCGCGAGCCAACTGGGCCGCTGCACCACCGTCGAACCGCACGGCTCCCGGGTTGCCACGCTCAACGCGCACGCCGGCGACAGCCGCACCGGGACGGTCGAGCCCGTCCCCGGGCACGCCGAGTCGCTGCCGTTCCCCGACCGGAGCTTCGACGCGGTGCTGGCCGCCTGGGTCCTTCCCTACGTGGACGACCTGGAACAGTCCGTGCGCGAGATGGCACGGGTATGCGACATCGGCCACCCCCAGGCCCGGATCGTGCTGATCGGCGGAGCCCCGGACAACGAACTCGTGGGCCTGCTCAACGAGACGTGCGTGCCGCTCACCGGCGAACCCCTGGACCATCAGGGATTCCTGCTGGCCACCGCCGCCGAAATCCTCGCCCCGCTCGGATTCCGGCACTTCTCGCTGCACCGGACGGAGGCCGCCCTGCACTTCCCTGAGACCGCACCGGAGGAACGGGTCCACGCCGCCGCCAGATCGCTGGTCGACCTCTGGTACGAGGACCATCCGCGCGCTCCCGACATGCGACGGGCCATCGCCCCCGCGCTCCGCCGCCACTTCGCGCGACGCCCCCACGCCATCGGCGATCAGGGCGTCGCGCTGATCGCCCGCCCCAACCCGCCCCAGGAGTAACCGCGTTGCCGCCGAGCCGGGGCAGACGGCCTGCCGCCCCGGCCCGGCACCTTTCCTACGCACCCGGCCACGGAGGACCACCCCGCGTGAACATCGCCTTCGTCCTGTTGACGCACAATCCCAGCGAACCCGCCGGGATCGAGCGCAGTGTCGCTTCGCTCGCCGACGGTCTGCGCGAACTGGGCCATCACGCCGTGATTGTGGCAGCCGGTCCGGCCACCGGCGCGGACGGCCCCCACCTCCTGCGGCTCGACAGCCTGACCCTGCCACGGCCGATCGTCTACGACGCGGCACTGAACCTGCTCGCAGATCCGGAACCGGTGTGCCGCGAAGTCCGCCGGCTCCTGCGCGAGCACGACGTGGACCTGGTGTGCTGGGTCGACGCGGTCGTGGGCCTCGGGTACCTCGCACCCGCGCCGCCCGGGACGCGCACGGCTCTGATGGTCCACTTCCTGCGTACCGACGAACGCATGCTGGAGAGCCTCGCCCACCGCCCGGACGCCGTGCTGACCGTCAGCGACTTCCTGACCGACGAGGCCCGCCGCGCCGGACTCGACACGGAGGGCTGGCTCTCGCTGTCCAACGCCCTGCCCCGGCAGGGCACCGCGCCCCCCGAGGGCGAGCGTGAACGGCTGCGCCGCGGCGGTCCGGTGCGGACACTGGCCCGCGCCGATCCGCAGAAGGGGATCTCCGAACTCCTGCGTGCATTTCCCCGCGACTTCGGCCGCCCGGTGGACATCGTGCTGGCATCGGCCGGATTCGAGTTCCGGCCCGGCATGCAGGACCGGGTGATCGCCGAGTGCCGCGCCCTGGCCGCGTCCCTGCCCGACGTCTCGATCCTCCCCGCCCTGCCCTGGCAGGAGGTCCAGCCCTTCCTGGCGGGCGCCGCCGTCGCAGTGCTGCCCTCGATTCTCCCCGAGACGTTCGGCAACGTGGCCGCGGAAGCACTCTCGGTGGGGACCCCGGTGGTGGGCTACGGACTCGGGCACCTGCCCACGCTCACCGGCGCGGGCGGCCGGATGCTGGATCTCGTCGACGGACCCGGACGTCTGTGGCGGGCCACCGCCGAGCTCCTCGACGACCCGGACGCCTACCACGCCGCCGCACGGCAGGCACCCCTCCAGGTCGCGGAACACACCCCCGCGCGGATCGCGGAGGCCTTCCTGAGGGCCGTGGGCCTCTGAGGAGGCCCGTGAGGCCATGACGAGGACGTCGCCTGCCGAGGACGCGGACGTCGGGGAACGGCCGCTGTCCAGGTGATCGTCCGAGGGCGATAAGGCCAGGAATGCGCGAACCGTAATGATCCCGTGAGGCTTTGGAGCGCACCGAAGCGGGGAAGTGCCGCAGAACATGGCAGGCTGGACCCATGGCCCAGATCAACCCCAGCATTCTCTCCGCCGACTTCGCGCGCCTCGCCGAGGAGGCACAGGCCGTCGAAGGCGCCGACTGGCTCCATGTCGACGTCATGGACAACCACTTCGTGCCCAATCTGACCCTCGGCGTGCCGATCGTGGAGTCGCTCAGCAGGGCCACGGACACCCCGCTGGACTGCCATCTGATGATCGAGGACGCGGACCGCTGGGCCCCGCAGTACGTCGAGGCGGGCGCGGGTTCCGTCACCTTCCACGCGGAGGCCGCGGCAGCTCCCGTACGGCTGGCGCGCGAGATCCGGGCCAAGGGCGCCCGCGCCTCCATGGCGCTCAAGCCGGCGACGCCCATCGAGCCGTACGAGGACCTGCTCCCCGAGCTCGACATGCTGCTGATCATGACCGTGGAGCCGGGCTTCGGGGGCCAGTCCTTCCTGGACATCATGCTGCCGAAGATCCGCCGCACCCGTGAGCTGATCTCCCGGCACGGCCTCGAACTGTGGCTCCAGGTCGACGGCGGCGTCTCCGAGGCCACCATCGAGCGGTGCGCCGACGCGGGCGCCGACGTCTTCGTCGCGGGCTCCGCCGTGTACGGCGCCAAGGACCCGGCCGAGGCGGTGCGGGCGCTGCGCGCCAAGGCCGACGGGGCGATCTCCTCGGCGCAGTGGTGCGGCCACTGACCCGGGTGACGGCGCGGGCAGCCGGCTCCGGCCCCCGATTGCCGGTCGCCCCGGCCAAGGACAGATGAACGCGGTCCGACGGGACCGATCAAGGATCGCCGTATCTGACAGGATGACGGCGTATCGAGAGCGTGAACAGCAGTGAGGAGAACGCGGTGTCTGCAATGTCGGCGGGCCGGTCCGCCCTGCGGATGGGGCCCGCGGAGCTGGTGCAGGCGGCGGCCATGGCCCGCCGCTTCTACCTTGAGGGCAAATCCAAGATCCAGATCGCGGAGGAGTTCGGCGTCAGCCGCTTCAAGGTCGCCAGGGTCCTGGAGACGGCGCTGGAGCGTGACCTCGTACGGATCGAGATCCGGGTCCCGGCCGAGCTGGACGCCGAGCGCTCCGACGCGCTCCGCGCGCGCTACGGGCTGCGCCACGCGGTCGTGGTCGAGTCCCCCGCGGAGGAGCAGGACGACGCCGCCGATCCGGAGAACCTGGGCGAGGTCGCCGCCGATCTGCTCGGTGAACTGGTCAACGAGGGCGATGTGCTCGGGCTGGCCTGGGGCCGGTCCACCATCCACATGGCCGCCGCCCTGGACCGGCTCCCGCCGTGCACGGTCGTGCAGCTCACCGGAGTGTACGACGCGGGCACCGCGGAGCGCGGCTCGGTCGAGGCGGTCCGGCGGGCCGCGCAGGTCTCCGGCGGCGAGGCCCATCCGATCTACGCGCCGATGCTGCTGCCCGACCCGGCCACGGCCGCCGCGCTGCGCCACCAGACGGGGATCGCCCGCGCCTTCGAGTACTTCGACAAGGTGACGGTCGCGGCGGTGTCCATCGGCTCCTGGGAGCCCGGCATCTCCACGGTCCACGACATGCTGTCCGACGAGGAGCGCGAGCACTACGCCTCGCTCGGCGTCGCCGCCGAGATGTCGGCGCACCTCTTCGACTCGGAGGGCCGGCGGGTCGGCCGGGACCTCGGCGAGCGCTGCATCACGGTCGAGGCGGACCGGCTGCGCCGGATTCCCGAGGTGGTGGCCATCGCGGGCGGCCAGCGCAAGGCCGCGGCGATCGGCGCGGTGCTGCGGTCCGGACTGGTCACCAGCCTGGTGACGGACACCGCGGCGGCCGACTACCTGCTGACCGACTCGGCCGCGCCGCACAGGCCGGCGCTGGAGCGGCGCGACCCGGACGGCGAGTGACCGAAGGAGGCGGGGGCGCGGACGGTGACACCGCCCGCACCCCCGCCTCCTCGGCTCGACGCCCTCGGCCCCGGTCAGTCCTGCGGGACGCCCAGGACCGTGGCCTCCAGATACTGCTCCGGCTCCTTGTACTGGCTGACGTCGGCCGGGTTGTAGCGCGGCGTCTGCCGGGACCAGTCGAGGTTGCCGCGCATCCAGCTCCGCATGCCGTCCAGATACGGCTCCAGCATCCAGTCGAGCTGCGGATACGCGGCGAGCAGCTCGGCCTCCGCTGCGAGGAAGCGCTCGGTCTCGGCGGCGATCTCCGCGCAGACGTGGTCGAGCGACTCCTGCTTGCCGTACCCGCGGTGGTGCCGGACCAGGTGGACGAGATTGTGGATCTCGCCCAGGACCTGCTCCTTCTCGTACGAGTACACGTCATTGGCCCAGCACACGACGTTGCACGAGGCCTCCAGCGCGGTGATGAACCGGGGATCGTTGTGGATCGACTCGGGCGCCTCGATGCCGGCCACGATCTCTATCAGGTCCATGCAGACATGGATCGCACCGGTGTGCCGGCGCTTCTCGATGTACGTCTCCTCGGCCGGGACCACCCCGTCGGCCCGGTTCCCGGCCTCCCAGGTGGTGGCGGTGGTGAGGTAGGTCATCAGGTGGTACGTGAACCGGCGCCGCCACTGGGGTGCGGCGGCCGGCACCGTGCGTTCCCACAGGTCGACGAGAGCGACGACGGCGGCCGGCAGCCCCTCGTCCGCGGGCCTGGCGCCGCTCTCGACCACGGAGCGCATCACCTCGACCACGCTGCGCACCCGGTCCGGGCTGCGGCCGAGGTGTCCGTCGTCCAGCTGGTCGTCGACGAGGAACAGCCAGACGAACCAGTCGGCGACGAGGTCCAGATTCTCGCTGTCGGCGGTCGGGTACACCATGCCGACGAAGGCCCCGAAGTCGGCCTGCTCGAAGCGATCCCTGGCTGAATCCCGGTGCACCAGACCGGTGTTGCGGGTCCAGCTGTCGAGGTGCTCCCGTACGTGCCCGACGTGCGGGTTCGTGCGCTGGGGGAACGGGCAGTAGATGTCCGGCAGTTCGCTCTCCACGGGCGGGTCGTGATCCTCTCCGGTCGTGCCTGCGACGGAAGTTGTGAGCATTCCGCCTGTTCCTCCGGGGTGTCTGGCTGACCCGCCGGACCTGCGGGTTTGAAGCTACCTGACCCCTTGTCACCAGGTCCAGGGATGATGATCCCCGATGATCCGGAGGCGGTGGGAGTAGGGTCTGTGGGTAAGGCAGGTTCCACTTGCCCGGGACTCCCGCTCCTGTTCCTCGGAGGAACATACGAAGGCGGGAGCCCTTTGTTGTGTCTTCGTGGAAACGACCTGCGCCATTTCGTATGAAAAAATGAGTGTTATGCGTTTTCTTGAGCCCGGCACCGGTCGATACACAGAGTCCCCCTCGGTCCCGTACGACCTCACGTACGACGATGTCTTCATGGTCCCGGGCAGGTCGGCGGTCGGATCCCGCCAAGGTGTGGACCTGTCCTCGCCCGACGGCACCGGCACTACCATCCCGCTCGTCGTCGCGAACATGACGGCCATCGCGGGCCGCCGGATGGCCGAGACGATCGCCCGTCGCGGTGGTCTCGTCGTCATTCCGCAGGACATCCCGATCGAGGTCGTCACCGAGGTCATCAGCTGGGTCAAGACGCGCCACCTCGTGCTCGACACCCCCATCGAGCTGGCCCCCGGACAGACCGTCGCCGACGCCCTGTCCCTGCTGCCCAAGCGCGCCCACGGCGCCGGTGTCGTCGTCGACAGCGACCGGCGGCCCGTCGGCGTGGTCACCGACCACGACCTGACCGGCGTCGACCGCTTCACCCAGCTCTCCGAGGTCATGTCCAGGGACCTGGTGCTGCTCGACGCGGACATCGACCCGCGCGACGCGTTCAACAAGCTCGACGGCGCCAACCGCAAGCTCGCTCCCGCGGTCGACGCCGAGGGCCGGCTCGTCGGCATCCTCACCCGGAAGGCCGCACTGCGCGCCACTCTCTACACCCCGGCCACCGACGCGAACGGCAGGCTGCGGATCGCCGCCGCCGTCGGGATCAACGGTGACGTGGCGGGGAAGGCCAAGCAGCTCCTCGACGCCGGAGCCGACACCCTGGTCGTCGACACCGCGCACGGCCACCAGGAGTCCATGATCAACGCGGTCCGCGCGGTGCGGGCGCTGGACCCGCAGGTGCCGATCGTCGCGGGCAACATCGTCGCCGCCGAAGGGGTGCGCGACCTCATCGAGGCCGGCGCCGACGTCATCAAGGTCGGTGTCGGACCCGGCGCCATGTGCACCACCCGGATGATGACCGGGGTGGGCCGGCCGCAGTTCTCCGCCGTTCTGGAGTGCGCCGCGGAGGCCAAGAAGTACGGCAAGCACGTCTGGGCGGACGGAGGCGTCCGCCACCCGCGCGACGTCGCCATGGCGCTCGCCGCGGGCGCGTCCAACGTGATGATCGGTTCCTGGTTCGCCGGGACGTACGAGTCGCCCGGCGACCTCCAGCAGTCCGCCGACGGCCGCTTCTACAAGGAGTCCTTCGGCATGGCGTCCGCGCGTGCCGTGAAGAACCGCACCTCCGACGAGTCGGCGTACGACCGGGCCCGCAAGGCGCTCTTCGAGGAGGGCATCTCCACCTCGCGGATGTTCCTGGACCCGGCCCGGCCCGGCGTCGAGGACCTGGTCGACTCGATCATCGCGGGCGTCCGCTCCTCCTGCACCTACGCCGGAGCCGGCTCGCTCGCGGAGTTCGCGGAGAAGGCCGTCGTCGGCGTGCAGAGCGCCTCCGGATACGCGGAGGGCAAGCCGCTGCACTCCAGCTGGAGCTGACCCCGGGCCACCGCACCGTTCCCGCCCCTTCCGGCCGTTCGTGCCGGAGGGGGCACCGGTGTTTCCGGGGAGCTCACGGGCGTTCACGGGGGGCTCGTGAGGGGGTGTTCAGGTGTCCGGATCATGGTGCCCGCGAAGGTCTTCACGCTTTCCAACTCAGTTGAAAATTAAGTAACATGAACCCCAATCAGCTGCCCGCCTCTCTGCGGTAAGGGATCTCATGTCCTTCTTCACTGACCTGGCCCATCAGTACATCGACGGTGAGTGGAGGCCGGGCAAGGGCTCGTGGGACATCATCGACTTCAACCCCTTCGACGGGGAGAAGCTCGCCTCGATCACGGTCGCCACGGCCGACGAGGTGGACCAGGCCTACCGTGCGGCCGAGACGGCTCAGCAGGCGTGGGCCGACACCAACGCCTACGCCCGGCGGGCCGTGCTGGAGAAGGCGCTGCGGATCGTCGAGGACCGCGAGGCCGAGATCAGTGACGCGATCGTCGCGGAGCTGGGCGGCACCCGCCTCAAGGCGGCCTTCGAGCTGCATCTGGCCAAGGAGTTCCTGCGCGAGTCGATCCAGCTCGCGCTGCGGTCCACCGGACAGATACTGCCCTCACCGACCGAGGGCAAGGAGAACCGGGTCTACCGGGTGCCCGCCGGCGTCGTCGGTGTCATCAGCCCGTTCAACTTCCCCTTCCTGCTGTCGCTGAAGTCGGTCGCCCCCGCCCTGGCGCTCGGCAACGCCGTGGTCCTCAAGCCGCACCAGAACACGCCGATCTGCGGCGGCACCCTGGTGGCCAAGGTGTTCGAGGACGCCGGGCTGCCCGCCGGACTCCTCAACGTGGTGGTCACCGACATCGCGGAGATCGGTGACGCGCTGCTGGAGCACCCCGTCCCGCAGGTCATCTCCTTCACCGGCTCCGACAAGGTCGGGCGGCACGTCGCGACCGTGTGCGCCGCCAACCTCAAGCGGTCCGTCCTCGAACTCGGCGGCAACAGCGCGCTCATCGTGCTCGACGACGCCGATGTGGACTACGCGGTCGACGCGGCGGTGTTCAGCCGCTACGTCCACCAGGGACAGGTCTGCATGGCCGCCAACCGGATTCTCGTCGACCGCGCTGTGGAGCGGGAGTTCACCGAGAAGTTCGTGGCCAAGGTCGCCTCGCTCCGCGTCGGCGACCCGGCCGACCCGGCGACCCAGATCGGCCCGCTGATCAACTCCACCCAGGCCGAGGCGATCACCGCCCTCGTCGACCAGACCGTGGCGGCCGGCGCGACCGCACTCCTGCACGGGCAGGCCGTCGGCAACCTCGTCAGCCCCTCCGTACTGACCGGCCTCGCCGCCGACTCCCCGGTGCTCTCGCAGGAGATCTTCGGCCCGGTCGCGCTCCTCGTGCCGTTCGACGGGGAGGACGAGGCCGTCCGGATCGCCAACGACACCCCGTACGGGCTGAGCGGCGCGGTGCACACCGGCAACGTCGAGCGAGGCGTCCGGGTCGGCCAGCGGATCCGCACCGGCATGATCCACATCAACGACGGCACCGTCCACGACGAGCCGATCGTCCCCTTCGGCGGCGAGAAGAGCTCCGGACTCGGGCGGCTGAACGGCGACTCGATGCTCGACGCCTTCACCACCCTGAAGTGGATCTCCGTGCAGCACGGGCGCTCCCGGTTCCCGTTCTGACCCCGCTCCACCTGCGGTGAGCGCGCCCGTACGGCGCGCCCGTGGTCTACTTCGGGGGCGGCACCGCCGCCCCCGAACCGGCCCTCGCCGGGCCGTCACCCGGCCACGGCATCGCAGAGAAGTGACCCGTACGACGTGCGACTGAACGACCTCGACGAACGCATCGTCCACGCCCTCGCCGAAGACGCCCGCCGCTCCTACGCGGATATCGGCTCCATCATCGGCCTGTCCGCGCCCGCCGTGAAGCGCCGGGTGGACCGGCTGCGCGCCGAGGGCGCGATCACCGGATTCACCGTGCGGGTGGACCCGGCGGCGCTCGGCTGGGAGACCGAGGGGTTCATCGAGATCTACTGCAGCCGCAACACCTCGCCGGAGTCGATCAAGGACGGCCTCGCCCGGTACCCGGAGGTCGCGTCTGCGTCCACGGTGACCGGGGACGCAGACGCGATCGTCCAGGTGTTCGCGGCCGACATGCGCCACTTCGAGCAGGTGCTGGAGCGCATCGCGGGCGAGCCGTACGTGGAGCGGACGAAGTCCGTACTGGTGCTCTCGCCGCTGCTGCGGCGGTACTCGTCGGGGTCGCCCGCCTAGTAGGGCCTGTCCGGTGCCGGGGTGCGCGGGAGAGCTGGGTCACGTTCGTGGCCTGCGGAAACGGGCGGCGCAACGAATCGTTGCGGACGGCCGCTCGGGCGCAATGGATCGACGGTCCATGCGCAACGGTCGCGCCTTGTCCGGCGGTGAGTGCGGACCGTACCGTCAATACGTCCCCGCCCCGCCCGCACCGCCCGAGGTCAGCCATGCCGCCGTTGCGCACCGCCCTGCTCCAGAGCTCCGGAACCCCGGGCTCGGTGGCCCGGAACACCGAGGTGCTCGACGACGCCGCGCGGCGCGCCGCCGCCGACGGGGCCCGGCTGCTCGTCTGCCCCGAGATGTTCCTGACCGGGTACGCCATCGGGGACGACGTGCCCCGGCTGGCCGAGGCCGCCGACGGGCCCGCCGCGCAGGCCGTCGCCCGGATCGCCGCGCGGCACCGGATCGCCGTCCACTACGGCTACCCGGAGCGGGACGGCGACACCCTGTACAACGCCGCCCAGCTCATCGGCCCGGACGGCACCCCGCTCGCGAACTACCGCAAGACCCACCTCTTCGGCGGCTTCGAGCAGCGCTGGTTCACCCCCGGTGAGCAGCCGGTCGTCCAGGCGGAGCTGGACGGCGTCCGCGTCGGGCTCATGATCTGCTACGACGTCGAGTTCCCGGAGAACGTCCGGGCGCACGCCCTGGCCGGCACCGATCTGCTGCTGGTGCCGACCGCGCAGATGCACCCCTTCCAGTTCGTCGCCGAGTCCCTCGTCCCCGTCCGCGCCTTCGAGAACCAGCTGTACATCGCCTACGTCAACCGGACCGGCCCGGAAGGCGAGTTCGAGTTCGTCGGGCTGAGCTGCCTGGCCGGTCCCGACGGCACGGTCCGCACCCGGGCCGGACGCGGCGGGGAACTCGTACTCGCGGACGTGGACCCGGCCCTGCTGACCGCCTCCAGGGCCGCCAACCCGTATCTGCGCGACCGCCGCCCCGGCCTGTACGGCTCCCTCGTCCGAGAGGCTGCCGGGTGACCTCCGGCCGGAGGCCGGCCGACAGCCTCTGAGCCCGCCGCTCCGCCACCCACACCTTTTCCCGCAAGGAGTCCGTACCCCATGACGTCCACGGTGCCCACCGCCGTCCCGCACACCGAGGCGGCCCCGCCGATCACCATGTTCGGGCCGGACTTCCCGTACGCGTACGACGACTACCTCGCACACCCCGCCGGGCTCGGCCAGATACCGGCGACCGAGCACGGCGCGGAGGTGGCCGTCATCGGCGGCGGCCTCTCCGGGATCATCACCGCCTATGAGCTGATGAAGATGGGGCTGCGGCCCGTCCTGTACGAGGCCGACCGGATCGGCGGCCGGCTGCGCACGGTCGAGTTCGACGGCTGCACGGTGGACGGGGAGCCGCTCACCGCCGAGATGGGCGCCATGCGCTTCCCGCCGTCCTCGACCGCGCTCCAGCACTACATCGACCTGGTCGGCCTGGAGACGAAGCCGTTCCCCAACCCGCTCTCCCCGGTCACCCCCTCGACCGTCGTCGACCTGAAGGGCGCCTCGCACTACGCCCGCACGATCGACGACCTCCCGCAGATCTACCGGGACGTGATGGACGCCTGGAACAGCTGCCTGGAGGAGGGCGCCGACTTCTCCGACATGAACCGGGCGATGCGCGAGCGCGACGTGCCGCGCATCCGGGAGATCTGGGCCCGGCTCGTCGAGAAGCTCGACAACCAGACCTTCTACGGCTTCCTCTGCGACTCCGAGGCCTTCAAGTCATTCCGGCACCGCGAGATCTTCGGCCAGGTCGGCTTCGGCACCGGCGGCTGGGACACCGACTTCCCCAACTCCATCCTGGAGATCCTGCGCGTCGTCTACACCGAGGCGGACGACCACCACCGCTCCATCGTGGGCGGCAGCCAGCAGCTTCCGCTGCGCCTCTGGGAACGCGAACCGCAGAAGATCATCCACTGGCCGCTCGGCACCTCGCTGGCCTCGCTGCACGACGGCGGACCGCGCCCCGCGGTGACCCGGCTCAACCGCACCGCGGGGAACCGGATCACCGTCACCGACGCCTCCGGCGACATCCGCACCTTCCGGGCGGCCGTCTTCACCGGGCAGTCCTGGCTGCTGCTCTCCAAGATCGCCTGCGACGACGCGCTCTTCCCGATCGACCACTGGACGGCGATGGAGCGCACCCACTACATGGAGTCGTCCAAGCTGTTCGTCCCCGTCGACCGGCCGTTCTGGCTGGACAAGGACGAGACCACCGGTCGCGACACCATGTCGATGACACTGACCGACCGGATGACGCGGGGCACGTACCTGCTCGACGACGGCCCGGACAGGCCCGCCAGCATCTGCCTCTCGTACACCTGGTGCGACGACAGCCTGAAGTGGCTGCCGCTCTCCGCGACCGAGCGGATGGACGTCATGCTGAAGTCGCTCGGCGAGATCTACCCGGGCGTCGACATCAGGAAGCACATCACCGGCAACCCGGTGACGGTGTCCTGGGAGAACGAGCCCTACTTCATGGGCGCGTTCAAGGCCAACCTGCCCGGCCACTACCGCTACCAGCGGCGGCTGTTCACCCACTTCATGCAGGACCGGCTGCCCGCCGACAAGCGGGGCCTGTTCCTGGCGGGCGACGACATCTCCTGGACGGCCGGCTGGGCCGAGGGGGCCGTGCAGACCGCGCTGAACGCCGTCTGGGGCGTGATGACCCAGTTCGGCGGCGCGACCGACGCGGCCAACCCCGGCCCCGGCGACCTGTTCGACGAGCTCGCGCCGGTCGAACTCCCGGAGGACTGAAGCCGGTTACGCGGGCCGGCAGACGCTGCGCTGCCGGCCCAGGCCGGAGATCTCGACCTCCATCACATCGTCCGGGCCCAGGTAGGGGAAGCGGCCGGACAGCGCCACGCCCTGCGGCGTACCGGTGTTGATGATGTCTCCGGGCTCCAGCACCAGGTACTGCGACAGGTGGTGCACCAGGTGCGCCACGCTGAAGATCATGTCCGCGGTGGAGGAGTCCTGCCGGGGCTCCCCGTTGACGTGGCTGGTCAGCCGGAGCCGCTGCGGGTCACCGACCTCGTCGGCCGTCACCAGGACCGGGCCCAGCGGGTTGAACGTGGCGCAGCTCTTGCCCTTGGACCACTGGCCGCCCGACTCCTCCAGCTGGAAGGCGCGCTCCGAGACGTCGTTGCTGACCGCGTAGCCCGCGATGTGCGCGGCCGCGTCGGCGGGGGAGTCCAGGTAGGAGGCGCGGCGGCCGATGACGACGGCCAGCTCCACCTCCCAGTCGGTCTTCTTCGAGCCGCGCGGGATGAGCACGTCGTCGTAGGGGCCGACGACGGTGTTCGGGGACTTGTAGAACAGGATCGGCTGCTCGGGTGGCTCGGCACCGGATTCCGCCGCGTGGGCCGCGTAGTTCTGACCGATGCACAGGAGGGCGGAGGGCCGGGCCACCGGGGCGCCGATGCGCTGCCCGGTGACGTCGGTCTCCGGGAGCTTCGGCTCGGCGGGGATCAGGTGCGGGTTGTCGGCCAGCGCGGCGAGGAACGCGCCGTCGATGTCGTCGGTGATGCCCGACAGGTCGTAGTGGCGTCCCTCGGGGCAGACGACGACCGGGCGTTCGTGGCCCGGCTCGCCTATGCGCATCAGTCGCATGACGGGTGGATCTCCTGACAGGTACGGGTACGGGTTTCGGTACGGGTGGCGGTCAGCGCAGCCGGACGAGCGCCTCCGCGGTGACGGCGTGGACCGGCGGGCGCCCGGCGAGCAGCCGCAGCACCTCGTTGACGGCGCTGGTGCCCAGCCGCTGGCGGCACTCCACGCTGCCGGCCGCCTGGTGCGGGGTGAGCAGCACGTTCGGCAGGGCGCGGAAGGGGTGGCCGACGGGCAGCGGCTCGGCGTCGTAGACGTCGATCGCCGCGTCCAGCCGGCCGGTAGTCAGCTCGGCCAGCAGCGCGTCCTCGTCGATCAGCCACGAGCGGGCGGTGTTCACCAGGCCCGCCCCGTCCGGCATCAGCGCGAGCTGCTCGGCGCCGATCATCCGGTGGGTCTCCTCGGTGACCGGTGCGTGCACGGCCACGATCCGGCTGCGGGAGAGCAGCGTCTCCAGCGGCACGGACTTCACGCCGAGCGCCTCCGCGTCGCCCTCGGAGAGGAACGGGTCCGTGACGCTGACCCGTGCGCCCATCGCCCGCACCATCCGGATGTAGGCCCGGCCGGTGCGGGAGGCGCCGATCACCCCGATGTCGCTGCCGTGGATCTCGTGGCGCGGTGGTGCCGTGCTCGCCGCCGCCCAGTCCTGCCCGCCGCGCAGGGCGTGGTCGAAGCGCTGGATGCGGTGGAGCAGCGAGAGGGTGAAGGCGAGGGCCACCTCGGCGACCGGGCGGGCCATCTCGTCGCCGGCCTGGGTGACCAGGATGCCCCGTCGGAACACGTCCTCGGTGACATAGGGCGCGACCGCGGAGCCGGTGTGCGCCACCAGCTCCAGCCGGTCCGCGTGGGCGAGGAGTCCGGCGTCCACCTTGGGCGCCCGCCAGGACAGGATCAGCGCGCGGGCGCCGGGCAGCGCCGCCTTGAGCGCCTCCCGGTCGCTGTGGTCGTCCAGGACGGTCAGCGCGGCGGCCCGCTCCAGCTCCTGCCACACCTCCGCGGTGAAGAACTGGTCGCGCAGGTGCGGGGGTACGGCGACGACCACCCGGGAGGAGCGGTCGTCGGTTTCAGGAGAGCCAGGCATCGAGGTGCTCCGCAACGAAGGCGTCATCGGTCAGCCAAGGGTAGGCCGAGGCCACCCGGGTGATCTCCTCGGCCTGTCCGGGGGAGAGCGTCTCGGCCGGGTCCAGGCAGCGGATGTTCGCCAACAGGCCCTGACGGCGCAGCACTTCGTGCACTCCGGCGATGCAGCCGCGGAACGCGTTGCGTACGTCGAAGACCGCGCTGTTGGCGTCGGTCAGCTCGGTGCGGCGGGCCAGGCAGCGGACCATCGCGTCGTGGTCCCCGGCGCGGGCCAGCCGGACGTCTTCGAGGAGGGTGACCGCGGAGCTCGTCCACACCGCCCACTGGCCGAGCAGTCCGCCCGCGAACCAGCGCCGGGGGCCGTCCGCCGTGCCGTACGGGGTGAGCAGGTCACCGATGATGTCGTCGTCGTTGCCGGTGTACAGCGCCACCTCGCCGGCCCGGTCCGCCGCGGACACCGCCCGTACGACGTCGGCGGTGCGGTAGCGGTCGAAGGGGGCGATCTTGACGGCGGCGGTGTTCGGCAGGTCGGTGAACGCGGACCAGAAGCCGGGCGACAAGTACCGTCCGCCGACCGCCTCCTGGAGGTAGAACCCGATCACCGGCAGCACCTCGCCGACCGCCCGCGCCCGCTCCAGCAGCCCCTTCTCGTCCGCGCCGGGCACGGCCGGGGAGAGCAGCACCGCGTCGTAGCCGAGCTCGGCGGCGGTGGTGGCCTCCGAGACGGCCTGCGCGGTGTAGCCGCAGGCGCCGGCCACCTTGACGAAGGGGCGGCCGGCCTCGGCGTCGATCGTCTCGGCGGCGAGCTCCAGGACGGGCCGGAGGAGGCCGACGCCGGGCTCGCGGATCTCGAACTGCGTGGTGTGTACGGCGACGGCGGCGCCGCCCGCTCCGGACGCCAGGTAGTAGCGGGTCAGCGCGCGCTGGCGGCGCTCGTCGAACGTGCCGTCCGCGTGCAGCGCCAGCGGGTGGGCGGGTATCGCCGCACCCCGGGCGAGCAGCTCCAGAGCGGGGGTGGACGGGCGGGGGGAAGCTTTGGTGGAAGGGCGGGGGGAAGCTGGGGTGGACGGGCGGGGGGAAGCGGACATGGAGTGGATCAGAACCTTCCGTCACGTACCTGGAACTTGGTGGGCTTGCCGGACAGCGGGAGCCCGCGCCGCAGCCAGTCGGCCTGCCACTCGACGAGGGTGCGCAGCGCCACGTCCGGGTAGCCGAAGAGGGCGTGGCAGCGGCTCGCGTCGGAGAGCAGCGCGGTGGGCGCCTCGGTCCCGGCGAGGACCGGCTCACGGTCGAACTCCTCGCCGAACCACTGAGCGATGCGGCGCACCGAAGCGGTCTCGGGGCCGGTGAGGTTGAGGGTGAAGGCCTCACCGTCGGTGGCGTGCAGCAGCGAGCGCAGCGCGACCTCGTTGGCGTACCCCTGCCAGACCACGTTGGCGTGACCGGTCGTCACGTCGACGGGCTCGCCGGCCTGGACCCGGTACGCGATGTCGGCGAGGACGCCGTAGCGCAGGTCGACCGCGTAGTTGAGCCGGATGTTGGCGACCCTGGTGCCGAGCGTCAGCGCGGCATGGCCGAAGATCCGCTCCCGGCCGAGGCACGACATGGCGTACTCGCCGACCGGGCCGACCTGGTCGCTCTCGGTGCAGCCGCCGGAGGAGACCGGCACCAGCGGGTATACGTTGCCGGTGGAGAACGCGGCGATGCGCGCACCGGACCAGCGGCGGGCCACCCGGTCGGGCATCGCGGCGTTCACCGCCCAGGCGAGCGAGGGCGCCCCGGCGGAGCCGAACTTGGCGCCGACCATGAAGACGACGTTCCCGGCGTCGGGGAGCCGGGTCAGATCGGCGGCCGGGTCCATCAGGTCGAAGGCGACCGTGCGGACCCCGGCGGCCTCCAGCTCGTCCGCGGCTGCCTTGTCCGACCAGCGGGAGACCGCGTACACGGTCACGTCCGTGCGGCCCGCGGCGTCCAGTGCCCGGCGGGCCAGCCGGCACAGGCTGGGACCCATCTTGCCGCCCGCTCCGAGGACCAGCAGATCGCCTTCGAGGCGGCCGAGGTCGGCGACGAGCGCGGGGGAGGGGGTGGCGAGCCGCTCTTCGAGTGCGGCCTCATCGGTGAACATACCTGGCTATCCCTTGATTCCGGACGCGGTGACGCCCTCGGTGAAGTAGCGCTGGCCCACCATGTACGCGGCGAAGATGGGCACGAACGCGATGACGGAGCCGGACAGCACCACGTTGAGCGGCACGTTCTGCTGCTGGAGCGAGGCGATGCCGACGGTCAGGGTGCGCATGTCGGTGGACTGGCCGATGACCAGCGGCCACAGGAAGTCGTTCCAGTGCCACAGGAAGACGAAGACACCGAGCGTGGCGAGGATCGGCTTCAGTAGCGGCAGCACGATCCGGTAGAAGATCTGCCACTCGCTGCACCCGTCGAGCCGGGCCGCCTCGAAGAGTTCGTCGGGCAGCCCCTGGATGAACTGCCGCATCAGGAACACCGCCTGGGCGTTGGCCAGGGTCGGCACGATCAGTCCCCAGTACGTGTCGACGCCGCCGAGCTTCGCGATCATCGCGAACGTCGGGATCATCGTGACGTGGTACGGGACCATCACCATCGACAGGAACGACCAGAACATGGCCTCCCGGCCCGGGAAGCGCTTCTTGGCGAACGCGTATCCGGCGAGCGAGGCGAGCAGCAGCACGCCGACGACCGAGACGACCGAGTACATCAGCGTGTTCAGCAGCCAGCGCGGCACGTCCTGGGCGCCCATGACGGTGTCGTACGCCTCGCCGGTCAGCGGCCAGGGCAGCAGACTGCCGGGGAAGTCGACCGCCGCGGACGGCTTCAGCGAGAGCACGACCATCGCGTAGAACGGGAAGACCGTGACGAGCGCGGCCACCGTCAGCAGCGCGCCGCGCGCGATCCGGCCGGCCCTGGTGGGGCGCATGCCGTACGGGACGGTGTCCTGCTCGGAGAGCTTGCGCAGCCTGCGTTCGGCCCGGCGCGCGGCCCGGTCGGAGGGGATCGGGGCCGCCTTGCGGACGGGCGGCGCCTTCGTTTTCCCGGGTGCGGTTGTCATGGTCACTGGTCCTTCCCGATCACGAGCCGCTGGATCACCGCGACGACCACGGTCAGCACGAAGAGCGCGACCCCGATGGCGGAGGCGTAACCCAGGTCGAAGTACTTGAAGCCCGCGTCGTAGAGCTGGAAGACGAGCGTGTAACTGGCGTTGGCGGGTCCGCCGCCCGTCATGGTGTAGACGGCGTCGAACACCTGGAACGAGGCCGTCGTCTCGATCACGGCGAGGAAGAACAGGGCGGGCTTGAGCTGCGGCAGCACGATGTACCGGAACCGCTGCCAGGGCCCCGCCCCGTCGGTGAGCGCGGCCTCCTCCAGCTCGCGCGGGATGTCCTGCATCCGGGCGAGCAGGATGAGCATCCCGTAGCCGAAACGGGACCAGATGCCGACGATCGCGAGCGCGGGCAGCACCAGCACGTCGTCGGAGAGCCAGGAGCCCTCGGACAGTCCGAACCAGCCCATCAGGGTGGACCACGGGCCGCCGGTCGAGAAGATCCAGACGAAGACGGTGGCGGCCAGCACGAGTGAGGTGACGACCGGCAGGAAGAACACCGAACGGAAGAACTTGGCGCCGCGGAACGCGCGGCGGGTGATCAGCGCCAGGCACACCGAGGCGGCGAGCGTGCCCGGTACGGCGATCACGGTGTACAGCACCGTGACCTTCAGGGCCTGCCAGAACAGCGGATCGGCCCACAGGCGGGTGAAGTTGTCGAGCCCGATGAAGCTGCCGCCGCCGGTGAGGGAGTAGTCGGTGAAGCTCATCAGCACACCGGCGACGCCCGGACCGAACCGGAAGGCGAGGAACAGCAGGAAGCACGGGAGGACGAAGAGCAGGCCGATCCGGGCCTCGCGGCGCGCCTGCGGCCCGCTGCGACGGCCCCGGCGGGTGGGTTCCGCGACGACTGCCACGGGGATCTCCTTGCGGTACGGGGGAATTGCGGGGGGTTGGGGGAGTGCCCCAGGGGTCGCGGGGCCGTGGTCCGGGTGCGGCCGGACCACGGCCCCGCGATGGTCAGCGGCCGAGCATCGCCTGCGCGGCCTTCTGCGCGGTGTCCAGCGCGTCCTGCGGGCTCTTCTTGCCGAGCAGCGCGGCCTGGATCTCCGGGGCGAGCACACCCTGGACCTCACGCGCCTTGTCCTGGAGCGGGCCCACGTCCATGCTCGGCAGCGTGGCGCCGACGGCCGTCTGGAGCTTGTCGTCCGGGTAGAGGTCGCCGCCGGACTCGCGGGCCGGGAAGTAGCCGGCGGCCTTCTGCAGCCCGGCCGAGTTCTTCGACTCGGCGACGAAGTTCAGCCAGTCGCCGGTGTTCTTCTTGTCGGCGCCCTTCAGCATCGCCAGCGCGCCCACGGTGCCGTATCCCACCGACGCGGTGTCCTTCAGCGGCGGCTGGACGACGATGTTCTCCTTGCCCCAGAACGGCTCGACGTCCGCGGGGGTGTTCTGCCAGGTGCAGGCGACCTTCCCCTTGGCGGTCGGGGTCTGCTCCAGCTTGGGCGTGGTCGTGACCAGGTCCTTGTCGGTGTAGCCGCCGTCGACCAGCTTCTTCAGGTACGTCAGCGCCTTGACGCCGGCCGTGTCGTTGAACGTGACGTTCTTGCCGTCCTCGGAGAAGACGTCGCCGCCGGCCTGCCAGAGCAGCGGGTAGAAGGTCATGTTCAGGGTCTGCTGGGTGTCACCGCTGTAGCTGGTGGCGTAGTAGCCCTTCTTCTTCAGCTTCGGGGCCAGCGCCTGAAGATCGGCCCAGCTCGACGGGTAGCTCTTCTCACCGATCGCGTCGAACACCCGCTTGTCGCAGATCAGCGGGTTGGCGCTGGTCAGGATCGGGGTGGCGAGCGGCTTGCCGTCCACGGTGACGGACTTCAGCGCGAAGTCCGTGTAGTCCGACTTGGCGGAGGCCGGCATGTAGTCCCCGGCCGGGATGATGCTCTTGGTGTACTTCGGCAGCTGGTCCGGGATCAGGTAGACCGCGTCGGGGCCCTTGCCGGAGGCGATCGCGGTGGCCAGGGCGGTGTCACGGTTGGCCCAGGGGAAGGTCTCCACCTTCACCTCGACGCCTTCGTGCTTCTTCTCGAACGCCTTGACCAGGCCGTCCCAGTACGCCTTGTTCTTGGCCTCGTCGAAGATGACCGGGTAGGTCCACATGGTCACGGTGTTGCCGTCGTCGCCGCTGCCGGAACAGCCGGCCAGCACACCGGCGGCGAGCGCGGTGGCGAGGACGGGCGCGGCGAGGGCGCGGACTCTGGAGCGGCGGGTGGGGAGACGGGACATGAGCTGGTCCTCCGGGAACCTGAGGGCGGGAAGAGGGGAAGTCACTGCGCCGGGACCGTCTGGACGGTGCCGGTGTGCCGGGCGCGTTCGGCGGCGAACGCCGCGAGGTGGCTGCCGAGCGAGGTGGCGGGACCGGAGCGGACGGCCCCGGAGTCGCCGGTGGCGACGGCGGTGACGAACGCCTCGACGAGTGCGGCGTCCCCGCCGCCGTGCCCGTCGGCCGCGTTCGAACCGGAGGCGCCGAGTTCGTGGACGGTGGACTCGCCGGTCCGGAAGTCCTGCACCGTGACCCGCTCACCGTCTCCGATGAGCCAGCCGTGCGAGCCGAAGATCCGGGTCTGGCGGTGGGTCTGCTCGGTGAACGCGACCATCTGGAAAGTCGCGGTCACCCCGTCCGTCAACTGCATGGCGAGGACCTGGTGGTCCACCACGTCGTTGTCGCTCCGGTACGCGCAGACCCCGTACGGGCCCTCGCGCAGGGCCTTCAGCAGACCGGCCTCGTCGGTCGCCTCCGTGACATGGGTGACCGGCCAGACCGCGCCCTTCTCGCGCAGCGTCGGCAGGTACAGCTTCGGCGCGCTGTACGGGCAGTCCGCCTCGACCGCGCAGTCGAGGCAGCGCTCCGCGGAGCCGGCCGGGGCGTTCTCCGGCCGGAAGTGCTTCAGCCCGCCGAAGCCGGTGACCTGTTCGATCCGGCCGCCCATGATGTACGTGATCCAGTCCAGGTCGTGGCAGGACTTGGCCAGCAGCATCGGGGAGGAGTCCTTCTCGCTGCGCCACGGACCGCGTACGTAGCTGTGCGCGTAGTGCCACCAGCCGACCGGCTCCAGATGGTCGAGCGAGACGAGCTGACCGAGCACCCCGGAGTCCACGACCTCCTTCACCAGGTCGGTGTACGGGGTGTACCGCATGACGTGGCAGACCGCGAACAGCACCCCGGCCCGCTCCACCCCCTCGACGATCCGCCGGGTCTCCTCCTCCGACGGGGCGAGCGGCTTCTCCGCGAGGATCGCGTAACCGGCCCCGGCCAAGGCCAGCACCGGCTCCACATGGAAGCGGTCCTGGGTGGCGACGATGACGGCGTCCGCGATGCGGTTCTCCACGAGCGGCCGCCAGTCGTCGAACTCGGCGGGCGCGCCCGCCGCCGCCCGTGCCGCGGGGCGCGGATCCGCGACGGCGACGAGCTCGGCGCGCTCCGGGTGCGCCTTGATCCACTCGGCGTACGTCAGACCGCGGTTGCCGGCGCCGACGAGTGCGACGCGTACGGGCCGGCCGGTGATCGGGGTATGGGTGGACACGGGGAATCCCTGGTGCTCGATGGGCGCGGGGGCCCAGATGGTCAGAAGCGCAGCGTGGCCGCGGTGTGGGCGACGCGGTCGCCCTCGTCCGGGAGCGCGGTGCGCTCGGTGCCGTCCTCGACGCAGCCGGTGTGCAGCAGATGGCTGGAGCCGCCGAACGCGGCGGGCCGCAGTTCGAGCCGGCCGCCGGTGAAGGTGGAGCCGGTGGCCCGGTAGCGGTTGGGCCCCTCGGTGAGCAGCACATGGGCGGTGTTCCCGGACGCGGACGAGTCGAGCCCGCCGAGCTGCCAGTCGACGGTGCGTCCGGAGCCGGTACGGGCGAGCAGGGCGCCGTCCTTGTTGGTGCCGGAGAGCCGCGTGCCGTCGACGCGGAGGCGCTGGTCCTTGGCCGAGGTCAGCTTGAGCCCGGTGTCGCGCAGTTCGCCGCCGAGCACGGTGACGTCGGCGTGGGCGAGCGAGACCGGGGCGGTGTCCTTGGATCCGGTCAGCGTGCACTGGTCGAGGACGAGCGGCCCGGTGCCGTTGAACACCGCGCCGTCGACGCCCTTCAGGGTGGTGCGCTGGAGGGTGAGCGGGGCGGTGACGTTGGCCTGGGTGATCTCGGCGCCCGCCGCGAAGGAGAAGGAGGAGTCCGCGATCACGTTGGGGCGGGCGGACAGGTCGGAGGCCCGGGAGACGATCAGCGGGCCCGTCGCCGTACAGCCCCGCATCTGCACGCCGTCCGCGTTGACCCAGAGCATCCCGGAGCCGTCCAGGGACTTCTTGCCGATGACCAGGACGTCCTCAAGGGTCAGATCGGTGATCTTGACGCGGGCGACGAACCAGGAGCAGGCGTGCCGGCGCACGGTGATCCGCTTGGCCCGGCCGCCCCAGGCAGCGCCCGAGTTGGCGAAGGTCATCAGCCCCGAGTTGCCGGTGTACGTGAGGTCGTGCTCGAACTGGCCGTGCGTGACGAACGGGCCCTCGTCGTCGCCGTCGCCGTGGCAGTTGGTCACGTAGCAGTAGGCCGAGGCCGTGAAGTCGTTGAGATGGCGGGCGTTGGAGGTGTGGCAGTCCTCCACGTGCCCGTACAGGCAGTAGATCTGCTGGGTGAGGTATCCCGCGCCGCCGTAGGTGACGGACTTCGGGTTGGTCAGCGAGCACTGCTCGGTCCGGTAGTACGTGCACCAGCGGCGCATCACCACCGGCCAGAACGTGCCGACGGCCTCGATCCCGGAGACGTCGCAGCGCACCGCGTACTCGTAGGCGACCGGGTGCGAACCGGTCATCTCGTCCTCGCCCCAGCCCTCGAAGACCATGTTGCGCACGTGGGCGCGGTCGACGGGTTCGATCCGGGTCCAGCTCAGAGTGCGTCCGGCGGCCAGGTCCCAGCCGATCTGGTAGTTGACGCGGATGTGCGTGGCGTCGACGACACCGGTGACCTGGACGAGCCGCTGGATCTCCTTCTCGTACGTGCCCGCCAGGGCGTTGATCTCCACGGCCCACCACTGGCCGACCGCGAACTTCGACGCGTCACCGACCTCGAAGAGGTCCGAGAGATCCGGCATCGCCGCGCTCAGTGTGTGTTTGACGGTGGTGTCGGTGATGGTGCCGCGGAAGGAGAGGACGGCGCCGAAGGGGTTGTCGTGGGTGTTCTTCTCGATGCCTGTGGTGCGGATGTGGTGGCCGCCGAAGTCGAGTTCGATGTTCGAGCGGTCGAAGAGGTGGCGTTTGGTGAAGAGGAGGTCGGTGTGGGCTTCGACGCGGTGG
>NZ_JBIVLK010000029.1:0-48538 GCF_044751215.1 Streptomyces sp. NPDC088730 | reverse complement strand
CCCGCGGAGCGGGTACTGCAGCGGCAAGCCGCTGCAGAGGGCACGAATTGCGCGAGCGCAATTCGGATTCCCGCGCAAGCGCGGGAATGGAATTCCGCAAGCGGAATTTCGACGGAATGCAATTCGCGCAAGCGCGAATTGGAGGCGACCGCGCAAGCGCGATCACCTGGGCTGGCTACGAGGGGGTGCATCACGTGCGGGTCTGTGTAGAGCTTGGGGTTCCCAGCCACCATCCCTGCAACGCGGGTGACGGATCGTCGGCCCAATCGAGTGCCGGCCCCATCGCAGTGACGGGCTCCGCTGCGCTCCACCCTGACCCCTCCCCCGCCTTCGAACCTGACCGTTCACCTTCACCAATATCCCGTCAGCACACACGGAAATCCGCCACAGTGGGGTTTATTTGCGCGATGCATCATTTTGACAGGGAACACTCACTAGAATGATGCATCGCAGCAAGTGACTGTGTAGGGTTTGGTTTCCGGGCACGCCACTTCTGGTCCTGGCCATAAACTGGCCGCGCGAATTCGAATTGCGCAACCTGGACGGCTTAGCCACAGAACGGAAGCGCGATATGGGAATGCCGGAATTCGGCGTGCGGAGGTATGTGAGCCGTTCGGCCACCAGGCCGTACGGCAGAGCCCACCACCAACACTGGCCACGCCTCCGGGTTTTGAGCGTCACGGTCAGCACCGCCCAAGACTCAGAGTCGTTGCTGCTGTCCCGAGCCCGCACCGGGTCACGGCGCCGCACGCGAAGGGAGCTGAGCCACAGAGGCAGTGCCCCTCGAACCGGTGGTTGTCGGGGCGACACGCCCGTTGCTGCCAGCTGCTTGTGCCGTGCGGTTCGCGTGGTGATGGGTGTGGTTCGGGGGGCCGCTGGTGTCTAGTGACACATAAGAGCGTTCCGCGTCGAAACTGACCCTGACCTGCGATGATGCGAAACCGTTTGTTCTAGATCTCCAGAACAAACGGCTCCCGGGTGTTCTGGAGATCTAGAACAAAGTCACCCCAAAACTGACGTTCCGTCAGGTGACTGTGTGCCACGGCTTGTTCTGTTTCTCCAGAACAAGCCGGTTTACCTAGTGCTACCGTGCAGGCTGAAACGTTGATCATCTCTGGGGGACTGTGCTGATGGACCAGCTGCCGATCGTCCGCCCCGGCGAGCGCGTGGTTGCGCGGTCGGACGGCAAGGGCGGCTTGATCCTGGGCGTGGAGAAGATCAAGGGCCGCGAGTTCGCCGCGAGCGCGGAGTGCAGCGGCTACGTGCTGGACGCCCGGCTGCTGCTGGACGTCCTCGGCAGCCTCAAGATGCCCGGCTCCTGGTTCCAGGTCTGGTGCAAGCTCGTGGCGCTGCAGAACGCCAACCGCGTCGACGACCAGACCCGCGCCGCCGCCCGCGGCTTCGTGAAGACGAACCAGCGTGACCTCCAGGCCCGGTGCAACCTGTCGGCGGCCTCGGTGAACGAGGCGTCGCAGTTCTTCGCGCACGTCGGCTGGATGCGGACCGCCAAGCGCGGTGTCCTCCAGCTGAACCCGTGGCTCACGGTGGCCGGCACCTCCGGCGAGCAGGAGAAGTGGCAGGCGCTCTGGAACAGCGCAGAGGGCCCGGCCTGCCTCATCCCGCACGCCGACTACCCCGCCGAGTGGCGCCAGGCGCGCGAGGCGGAGAAGAAGGCCGCGGAGTCCGCCCGCCGCAAGGAGAAGGTCGTCACGCTCCGGCAGCGTCGGCCCGTGCGCAAGGCGAGCGCATGACCTCGCGCGGCATATCCTCGTTACACGTCGACCTGATCGGAAGTGGTGAGGCTCCGTGAGCAGCTCTTACGTCCCCAGCCCTCCCACAGAGGCCCCCGTCACGATTCCCCGTGACGCCCTGCACCTCCTGGCCCTGGTCGACATCACCACCGCCGGCCGCCGCGTCCTGGACGAACTGCTGTACCTCAGCGACCCAGAGGCCGGCACCGCCGCGATCAGCCAGAACGAGATGGCGCGCGAGCTGGGCGCCAGCAAGCCGACCGTGAACCGCGGCTTCAAGGAGCTCCGCGAGTGCGGACTCGCCTGGAGCCTCGAAGACGGCCTCTACCAGCTCCACCCGCTCCTCACCGGCGGCAAGGTCGCCTACCCCATGCCGATCCCGGAGATCCGAGCCGCCGAGCCCGAGCGCTTCACCGAGCAGCGACGGGCGAAGTTCGCCGCCCAGATGGCCAACCTCGCCGCGACCGGCTGACACCGAGAGCCCTCACACGCCCTCCAGCGACCTCCCGGCCCCGCGGGTACGACGAAGGCGCTGCACCCCGGGTGCAGCGCCTTCGTCGTACCCGCCCGCGATCAACCCGGTAGCACTAGGTAAACCGCCTTGTTCTGGAAGAGCAGAACAGCCGGCGCCCCTCGGAGTCGCACAGCAGGGCCAGGACGTCAGCGGCCTCGGTGTCGGACAGGTACGCGCGGGCGACATCGAGGAGCCGGTACGTCTGGGCGCGGCTGACGCCGAACTCTGCCCGGCAGTACGACTCCCAGCTGCTGTGCCCAGGGAAAGCCAGACGCGTGCGGCGTGCGCGGCGCGGACCCGGGCGGCGAGCACCGCCACGGAGCGCCGTAGGTCGTCCATCGCCTCACGCAGCTGGGCCGTCAGCTCCCGACCACGCCACGGTGCGTGTCCATCACCATGACCTGGCCCGGCTGCTGCTGATGTTCCGCTCGCTGACGGGCGAGACGCAGAAGCCGGGCTCGTGGGAGCACATGCACGACTACGACCTGTCCTTCGAACGGCTCGCGGACGCAGCCGACGCCGCTGCGGAGATCATCCACGGAAAGAAGTGGACGGGCCCTGACCTGCGCATGCGCTGCACGACCACCGAGGCGGTCTACGACTGGCCCGAGGGCGGCCCGTACGACGGGGAGGCGACGTTCACCTGGAGGGTGCCGGGCTACGGCTCACGCGCCAGCGAGGACGGCCAGGTCGAGCTGTACTCGAACACGGCGCTGTGCGGGTTCAGCTGGGCGAAGAACGACAGGCCGCGTCGAGTGGAGGGTCTGCCGGGGTGCCCAGAGTGCCGGCGCGAGGTGCAGCTCGGTGCCGACCGCCCCTGCGGCGTCTGGTGACGACCGCCCGGCTACGCGTTGCCGCCGGGCTGACTACCGGTGGATGCGGCGGTGGCTACGATGCGCAGCGGCCTGGCCGGCCGTTGCGATGCCGGGGCAGGCCGTTGTCACGGGTGGGCTTCGGGGTCAGCAATCCTCCGGATCGGCGGCCGGCGCGTCTGCGTGGGCCAGGGGGAGGGTGAAGACGAAGCGGGTACCGGGAGTGTGGCCGGTGTCGAGGGTGATGGTGCCGCCGTGGTATTCGACGATCTTCTTACAGAGGGCGAGTCCGATGCCGTTACCCGGATACGTGTCACGGGTGTGGAGGCGCTGGAAGATCACGAAGATTCTCTCGGCGTATTCCGGACCGATGCCGATGCCGTTGTCGCTCACCGCGAATTCCCAGCGGCGGTCGGCGCCCTCCGCACCGTCCGCTGGTCGCCGGGCGCTGATATGGACCCGGGGCACGACGCCCGGGGCGCGGAACTTGATGGCGTTGGAGATCAGGTTCTGCAGCAGGACGCCGAGCTGGGTGGGGTCTCCGTGCACCACGGGAAGGGGGTCATGAGTGAGGACCGCCCCGGTCTCCTCGATGGCCATGCCCAGGGAGTTGGTGGTGCGCTGCAGCAGGGTCGCGAGGCTGACGTCGGCGTCCTCGGCGTGCAGGCGTCCAACGCGGGAGAAGGTGAGGAGGTCGTTGATGAGGGTCTGCATCCGGTTGGCACCGTCGACCGCGAAGGCGATGTACTGCTTGGCGCGGTCATCGAGCTGATCCGCGTAGCGGCGTTCCAGGAGCTGGCAGAAACTGGCGACCTTTCGCAGCGGCTCCTGCAGGTCGTGGGAGGCCACATAGGCGAATTGTTCGAGTTCCTCGTTGGAGCGGCGCAACTCCGTCGCCCGTTCGTCGAGCTGGGCCCGCGCGCGGTCGCTGAACTCCAGCTCCCTGGCCAGGCGTCGACGCATCCCTTCCACGTCCCTCGCCAGTGCTTTCAGGTCTGCGGGGCCGGAGGAGGCGATGGAGTGCTCGAAGCGGCCGTCCGCGATCCTCCGGACGTCTGCGCGCAACCGTTCCAGCGGCACTTGGACGCCTCTGCGCAGCCCGGCGAAGGCGAGCGCGATGAGGGCCAGGACCACGCAGGCGATGGCGGTGAAGACCGTGTTGCGCAGGGTGCGGGCGCGCTGCAGGTCGCGGCGTGCCTGCTGCCGTTCGGCCTCGATGTGAGTCTGCTGTTCGGCCAGCGAGGCGCGGAGAGCGTCGAAGGCGGCCTTGCCCGACTCCGTCCGCTGCTGGGCGGAGCCGACGGGGTCGGCCGCTTCGCTGACGGGGCGGGCGGTAGTGGCCTGCCATTGCTCGGCGCGCTCGCGCACCCGGGCCAGGTCGGCCGTTGCCCGCCCGTCGCCCTCGGCCAGCCCTTCCAGTGCCCGGGCCGCGGCTCTCTGCTGGGCGAGGCCGTCCTGGTACGGCTTGAGGAATTCAGGCTTCCCCGTCATGCCGTACCCGCGGATGCCCGTCTCCTGATTGATCAGGGCACTCTCCATCCGGACGGAGGCGATCAAAGCCGGCGACCAGCGATCGATGAGCCGCTTGTTGACGTCGGTGGCGTGGGCCAGGGCCCAGACTCCGCACCCGGTCAGGGCCAGGAGGACAACCAGCGCTGCCGCCGAGCCGGCACCCAGCCAGCCACGGGTGGTCCAGCCCCCGGCCGACCGCGGCGGCGGTGTTACCGGGTCCTGCTGAACAGCGTCGATCTGCACGTCGGATCCATCCTCCCTGGTCCCCTGCGGCGTGCCGGGGCGGCGTCACCCTACCGGCGATGACAACCTTGGTTGTCCCCGGGGTGGCTGGGCGTCTACGGTGCACCCATGGCAGATGAGACGCGGCTGAGCCCCGAGCAGGAGGAACTGGCGGAGCGGGCACGATGTGCCGTCGCCGAAGCCGCCCGGCAGCTCTCTCTCCCTACGGCGGTGGCGGATGGCGACGGGCAGGACCCGAACGAGTTCCGGAGCGACGCCCTGGCCTCATTGCGTGCCCTGGCCTACCTAGGCCGGGCGGTGGAGGAGTGCGCGGCCCTGGCCGCGCGGGCCGCCGCGCAGGAGGGCGCCGGTTACCCGCAGTTGGGCAGAGCCTGGGGCGTCAGCCGCCAGGGTGCCCGCAAACGCTGGCCCGGACTCGTTTTCGCCGCTCGCCCCGCATCCCACCCGCTTCCCGACCACCAGACCCGGAGCTCCACCATGAACGGCCTCGCCCCCCGCACGTACACCGTCCTGCTCGTCGAGGACGACATGGCCGACGCCATGCTGATCGAGGAGGCCCTGACCGAGCGCGGCATGGCGCGCGGTATCGAACGGGCCGACGACGGCGTCGCGGCGCTGGAGTACCTCCGCGATCCGCGGAATGAACGGCCGGATCTCATCGTGCTCGATCTGAACATGCCCCGCATGAACGGCCGCGAGTTGCTGAACGTCCTCAAATCCGACACCGAGCTGTCGAGCATCCCCATCGTCGTGCTGACCACGTCCGCCGCGCCGGACGACATCGACGCCGCCTACCGTCAGCACGCCAACGCCTATGTCACCAAGCCCGTCAACCTGGACGAATTCATCGAGTCCGTCCAGAGCATCGATTCCTTCTTCCTCGACATCGCCTCGATACCTCCGCACCGCCTGGGCGACGCCGGCTGAGCGGGCGCGTCCAAGGTCACGCACTCCCGCGCGGGTGCCGGCCGAAGCCAGTCGGCGGATCTCCGTCGGCTGGTGTCACGCGCGGGTGAAGGTTCGCTCGGACGACGTCGGGCGGCGCAGGGTCGGCCGTCCCGCGTTAGGGCGGTCGCCGCGTGCAGAACCCGGCAATCGGCGCGACGGCGGGTCACGACACCGCTTTCGGCGGCTGCTATGGCGTGCCAGAGCCGCCTCAGGCGGTGTCAGCGGGGAGCCGGCCCCGGAACGGTGCTGGAGGGCCGGTCGCAGACCGAGGCGGCGCTGTGGGGCACCACGTGTGGACCGGTGTGCCCGACTCGTCCACGGTGACGTCGAAGCCCCTTCCTGCGGGTGCGGCGGGCACCTCCTTCACCACGCTCGACACGTGTGTGCCCAGCGAACTCCAGGCCGCGGAACGCTGGGTGTACTGGGCTTGCCGGGACAACACGAATTGGCCCCCGTAGTGAGCCGTCGTCACAACGCCGGGCCCCCGTACCACCGGCGGCCCGGTGCATTCCGTATGAGCCCGGTGCATTCCGCATGAGGAACGACACCTCCGGGAAAGGCCTCCGCGCGAAAGCCGCAGGAGCGCCGCAAGCGGGTGAATGGACTCAAGCAATGAACTATCCGCCCAGAGCATGTCTTTACGGCCCGTTCCGTGCCGCCCGTCGAAGCGGAACCGGCGAAGCGGGAACCTTCGGCCGGTTGCCGGACACGTCTAGAGCATGGAACTGAACGACGCAGATCCCGCACCGGTCGGAGGGATATCCGACCGGGAGCTATGGGCCAGAGCCGTCGACGGTGACCGGGAGGCGTTCGGCAGGATCTTCGACCGCCATGGCAAGACCGTCTACAACCACTTGTTCCGGCGGACGGCCGACTGGTCCGAGGCCGAGGACCTCACGTCGACCGTGTTCTTGCACGCCTGGCGCCGGCGCTCGGAGACGGTACTGGACCGCGACTCGGCCCTGCCGTGGCTGCTGGGCATCGCCGACCGTCTGGTCTCGAACACCAGACGACGGCTGAGACGGGCCGAGGCGTTGCTGCGGCGGCTCGTCTCGCACGACGAGTCGGTGGGCGACCACGCGGACCGCGTCGCCGTCATGGTCGACGACGAGCGTCATATGTCGGAGATCCACCGGGCGTTGGCCCGGCTGCCACGCCACGAACGCGAGGTCGTCGAGCTCTGCGTGTGGTCGGGCCTGGATCAGCAGGCGGCCGCGGCAGCGCTCCAGGTGGCGGTCGGAACCGTGAAGTCCCGGCTGCACAGGGCGCGGCGGAGACTGGGCGCCGACCTCGTCGGCGGAGCCGCGGGTCCGGCGTCGTTCAGTTCGATGCATCCCGTCAACGCGGAAGAGGTCGCACGATGAATGACATGCAGGGCATTCCCGCGGCTCCTTCCGATCGTGATCTGCCGAACCACCGGCGGACCCGAGAGGAGCTCCTGATGAAGATCGATCCAGAGGACAACCATGCTTCGCTGCGGCGCAGGTGGGGAGTGCCGCTGGGGGTCGCCACCGGCGTCGCGGCGCTGAGCGTCGCGGCCGTGGCGGTCTTCGGCGGAGTGGGCGACGCCGATCCGCTCCTCGCCTCCCCCGCCGGAAACCCGGCGGGCACCGGGACACCGAGCCCGGTTCCGAGCACTCCGGACGGCTCCGCGTCGGCCGGAGCCGGCCCGTCGGCGTCCTCGAAGCGCGAGGCTGTCACCCCGGACGCGTTCTCCATCATCAGCGCGAAGACGACCCCGATCGACGCCGAGACCGTCACCAGAATCCTGGCTTCCTGCCTGGGCCAGGACGCCTCGCGCTACCACGCGGTGGTCGCGGTCCGAACTCCCGTCGCCTCGCCCGACTGGGACGGTGTGGTCGTCGCCGTCGACTCCGCCGACCAGTACGTGCAGTGCCAGTCGAAGGGCGACAAGGGCAGCAGCCCGGACTCCCCGCCCACGTTCATCAACAACCGGCTGTGGGGCACCGGCCGGACGGTCTCCTACTTCGACTCCCTCAGCACCCCTGTCGGCAAGGGGCAGTTCGTCACGCTGGGCGCCGGGCACTACACCGCCGGCATCACCAGGATTACCATCAACTACGGCGACGACCCGAAGCAGTACCCGGCTGTCATGGCGGGCGGGGCGTTCGTCTACGCGGCGTCGCTCTCCTCCGGCACGTCCCGTCCCGGCCCGCACTACGGGGGCCCGAGCTCGTACGTCCACGCCTACGACGCGTCCGGCAAGGAGGTCTACAACCAGAAGAAGGACCCGCAGTTCGTCGAGGGGAACTGAGCACCGGCCGGGAACGGAACGGACCCTTCCGGCCGGTCACCCCGCACCGCTGCCCCGGCGATCTGCCGGGGCAGCGGTGTCCGCGACGGGCGGTCAGGGCGGCCGCCGTACGGCGGCCGGGTGTCAGGCCGGCAGCCCGTCCCGCCGCAGGGGAAGGCCGGCGCGATCCGTCTCCCGTCCGGCAACGAGGCGGTCGCGGCCAGCGGCCCAGGGGCTCAGCGTCGTTGCCGGCGGCGTCGGGCCATGGCCAGCAGCACGACGGAGCCCATGAGAACGCAGGCCAGTGCGGTCAGTGCGAGCGGACCGTTGCCGTCCGCACCGGTGTGGCTGAGCTCTCCTCCGCCGCCTCCGTGGCTGCCCCCGGGGGGTTGCGTGGGGTGCGGGCCGGGCCACGTTTGTGAGGGGTGGGGTGAGGGCGACGGGGAGCCGCCGCGTTCCGTGTTGGTGAGGGTGCAGGTGACCTTGTCCCCGGCGGTGAGTGTCACCCGGTCGTCGGCGGTCGGTACGCCTTCGCCCCCGGAGCCGGTGCATGCCCAGCCGGTCGGCCGGTAGCCTTCGGGCCCGCCGGACTCACCGAGGGTGTAGGTGCCGGAGGGGACCGTCACATCTGTGACCTCGTCGCTGCCGCTCGTACCGGAGAGGTCCTCGGGGCCGTCCGCGGTCAGGGTCCAGTCGCCGGGCTCCGCGGACCCGCCGTGCTGGTTGACGACGCGCTTGACCAGGGTCAGGTGGGCCTCGTCCTCGTCCTCGCAGTTCACGGTGTTGCGTACGGTGAAGGTGTTCTCGGTCTCCGTGAGCTGTGCCGCGTACGGCAGGGTCTCGTCCACCGTGGTGCCGTTGGCCGAGACGACGCGGCTGCTCTCCACGCGGCACGTGTCGGGAACAGCGGTGGTCTCGGCGATCGTCGCGGTGTCCCCGACCGTGTAGCCGCCACGGGTCGCACCCCACGCCTGCGGAGTTGCGGCGTCGCTGCCGGGGCCGGTCAGGGTCAGGTTCGCGTCGAAGCCGTCCGGCCGGTCGCCGTGGGTGTACGTCTTCCCGTCGATGAGCCATTCCTTGTCGACGGTGATGTCCGCCTTCGGTTCCTCCTGCGGCCGGTTGTACATGGTGCAGCTGATCGCGGAGAGCCGGGGCACGTCCACCCCGAAGGCCGGACTGCCGGCCGTTCCGGTGTTGGTGACCCGGACCGGCGCACCGGTGTCGAGGTCGGTGCAGACGGCGTTGAGCCCGCCCTGGGTGACCAGGTCGTAGCCCGGCTTCCGGCTCTCGGCCACGGTGATCCCGGCGGTTTCGGTGCCCGCCGGGTAGGTGGGTTCGAAGGAGACCGCGCCGGTGCCATCGGTGGTGGTCTCCTGGGTGTCGGGCAGTCCGCCGATGTCGGGGGTCGTGGTGGTCGCGGTGAACTCCCAGCCCTCGCCGGCCGGGGTGGCCCCGGTGATGTCCTCACCGGTGGTGCCTTCGGGCACGATCTGCTTGACGACGGAGAGCGTCCCCGCGCAGTTGCTGAGAGCGAGATCCGTCAGTGCCTCACCGGCCCCGGCGAAGTCGGCGGTCTGGTAGTAGTCGGCGGTCAGCGGGTTGGTCCCGTCGAAGGCCTCCGTACCCGAGATGGCCCGTAGGTTCAGCCCCGAGACCCCTTCGACGCCCCGGCCGACGCCCACCGCGACCACTCGGGAGCCCTCGGCCTTGACCGAGTTCGCGGCGAAGATACCGCCCTCCACGTCGGAGAAGTGGGTGTGCGAGCCGTCGCCCATGCGGGGGTTGTTCCAGTAGGTCGGATTGCCGTCGGTGAGAACGACGACCGCGTCGTAGTGCGGTTCGGCCTTGGCCACCGCATACAGCCCCTGGTCCCAGTTGGTGCCCGAACCCAGGGTCCAGTCGGCATACAGGTCCTTGAAGGCGTCGGCCCCGGACTGTGTGGAGACCGGCATCAGATCCGGGTGATTGGCGGTGCCCGTACTGGGCGAGCCCCGGTCGAACGAGAACAGCGCCATCCGGGACGGGGTCTGGGCCAGGGCATCGGTGAACCCGTTCGCCGCCGCCTTCAGGTCGGGCAGCGCGTTCCCCACGGATGCCGAGAGGTCCAGGACGAGAGCGACGTCCAGGCCGCAGGTCTCGGGCAGCTCCGGGTTGTCGCGGGACTGCTGCCAGATGCCGCCGGAGGCGACGTAGGGATTGGCCGCGTAGTCGGTACTGAACATGAAATCGCTGGTGGAGGAGTACGTCTGCCCGTCGTGCAGCGCCGGGGTCAGAAACCGGTACGGGGAGCTGACGGAGCCGGACCCGCTTCCCGCCCCGGTCCGCAGGGAGGTGTTGGTGTACCAGCCTGGAGGCACGCCCTCCTCGGGCTGGCCGACGTAGTAACGGGCATCCTCGTTGGCACCGCCGTCACCCGTGTCCGGCACCACGAAGCTGCAGTCGCCGTCCGCGTCCGACGTGCACTGTGCCCACGCGGCGTCGATGGGGGCAGCGGCGTCCTCCGAGACGTACAGGGCAAGCCGTACGCCTGCGAGCGGACCGACGGCAGAGTCGCCGGTCCGGTCACCACCCGTCTTCACGGTGACGACGGAACTGCCGGGCGTCGGCGGTGGGACCGTCGCGGGGGCGGCCCCCAACGAGGCGACGAGTGCGACCGCGCCCGCCAGGACCCGGCCGACGGCCCCGCGTCTCCCTGCTCGACGGCCCGGTGCTCTCATCAGCGAGCGCATGGGTACTCCTCCGGTATATAAGTGCGGAGAAGCCATTAAAAGTTGATATTAAGTGCAGATTCCTCTATTAGGCCGTTCGATGGCGCGGCACCTGACTGATCAGCGCTCAGGCCCTGGAACCGGAGCCGCGGCATTTACCAGCGAGGTCGGACGATCGGCGGTTCGTGACAGCGAAGTTGGACCGCCCGACCCGGAGGCCCGGGATGATCGGGGTATGGATGTCGCGGATCAACTGGTGAGGTCGGCCGACGACGGTGACGTGAACGGGGTATCCCGGTGGCTGGGGCAGGGTGCCGTGGTGGATGCGCCGGACGGTGACGGGCGCACGGCGCTGGACCGGGCGGCACAGAAGGGGCATGCCGATGTCGTCCGTCGGCTTGTCGAAGCGGGGGCCGATCTGGAGCAGCAGGCGGGCGAGTACCGGGAGTCGACGCCGCTGTGCCTGGCTGCGAGCCGGGGGCACACGGCGGTTGTCGGGGTTCTTCTCGATGCCGGCTCCCGCACCGGAGCCCAAGGTCGGCTGGGTTACGTTCCGCTGGTGCTGGCGGCCACGACCGGCGACGAGGGGCATCCGGAAACGGTAGCCCTGCTGCTGGATCGCGGGGGTGGACATCAACGCGGTGATGAAGCACAGGACCGCCCTTGACTGGGCGGTCCGGTTCGGGCAGGAGGAGATGGTGCACCGCCTGCTCGGTCGCGGTGCCGTGCCTTCGGCCGAGACCCTGGCCACCGCGCGTGAACATCTCGGATGTCATCCGGAACGTCGGCGGAAGACCGAGCGCATCGCCCTCGCTCTCCTTTCTGTGGATATCGCGCCCGCCACGGGCCGGGAGCCCGGAACGGAAGCCGGGAATCTGGCATAGCGATCGTTCAACATCGCAACGGCACTCTTCAGGGGGCTTCGGCCCGGCCCGACTTCGCTGTCACAGAATCACCGGTCGTCCAATGACGAACGGATAGTCGGCTTGGACTGCCCATCGACACGTCCATCCGACTCCGGCTGGAGCTACGCGCTCCTCTCGCCGGTCGTGTTGGAGCTCGGAGGGGGCCACCGCCTCGCCCTCGGGCGGGTCACACCAGTGCCTGCCTGCGTCGACCGGGCCCGGCGTGCGTACACCGCGTACGCCGGGCACCTTCGCCCACCGGGCCGCATCCGTGCCCGCCCCCCTCCTGACCCCGGTCAGAGGACGATGACCCGACGCCCGCGGGTGTGGCCGGCCTGGCTGTCGGTGTGGGCCGCCGCGGCTTCGGCGAGCGTGTACGACTTCTCGACCGGGATGTGGAGCTTCCCTCGCGCGATGAGACGGGCGGCCTCGGCGAGCGCCTCCGGCACGCTCCCGGCCACGCCGGAGAACCGGACCCCGAACTCCGGCGCGCCGAGATCGGCGATGGAGACGACCCTGTCCGGATCCCCCGTCAGATCGACGAGCTCGCGGATCACTCCCGAACCGGCCAGATCGAGAGCGGCGTCGACCCGGCCGAGCTGCCGCACCCGCTCGGCCCAGCCCTCGCCGTACGTGGTGGCGAGGGCGCCCAGGCCCCGCAGATAGTCCTGGTTCGAAGCACTGCCCGTGCCGATCACCGCGATGCCGCGGTCGCGGGCGATCTGCAGCACCGCCGATCCGACTCCCCCGGACGCCCCGCTGACCAGCAGCGTCTGCCCCGACAGCACGCCGACCTCACGGATGACACGCAGCGCGGTCTCCACCACGGAGGGGTACCCGGCCGCTTCCTCGAACGGCAGCCCCTCGGGCATCCGGGCCCAGGCCGACAGGACGGCGAACTCGGCGTACGTGCTGGAGCCCTCGCCGAACACGTGGTCGCCGATCTCGATCCCGTCGACGCCCTCACCGACCTCGTCCACAACCCCGGCGGCGTCCAGCCCGACTCCGGCGGGCAACTCGGTCGGGTGGGCACCCAGGACCTGTCCTTCCCGGATCCGCCAGTCGACGGGGTTCACGCCCGCCGCCCTCACGGCGACGCGTATCCGACCGGGGCCCGCGTGGGGCTCCTCGGCATCGATGAGTCGCAGGACGTCCGGACCGCCGAACTCGGCAAAGTTCACTTTCTTCATGCCGAGAACGTAACACTAACGGTTAGCTTTTTGAAACGGTTAGGATTAACTACCTGCTAGCGTCACCGTATGACCGTTGAGTCCGGACGCCGTGAGCGCAAGAAGGCCGCGACCCGCCAGAAGATCGCCGACACCGCCCTCCGGCTCTTCATGGAACGGGGATACGACGCGGTGGGCATCCGTGACGTGGCCGCCGAGGCCGATGTAGCCGTCACCACCCTCTTCTCCCACTTCGCCTCCAAAGAGGCCCTGGTGTTCGAGCAGGACACGGACTTCGAGCAGCGCCTCACCCAGGCGGTCACCGGACGGGCGCCGCACGAGCCGCTCCTCCCCCCGCTGCGCCGCGAGATCCACGCCCTGGTGCGCCACTGCACGGCAGACGGCAACGCCCCGGTCTGGCACATGATCACCGGGTCCCCCGCTCTGCGGGAGTACGAGGAGTCGATGAGGCTCCGTCATGCGGAGACGCTGGCAACGGTCATGGCCGCCGATCCCGACCTGGCGCGGACCACGACGGCGTGCCGGACGATCGCGAGGTTCGTGATCGACGCGTACGCGCTGGCCCGCGAGGCGCCCGATCCGCAGGCCGCGGTGGACGAGATCTTCGAGATGATCGAGGCGGCGTGGCGCGTCACCTCCCCTTAGCGGGTCCGTCACTTCCCGGGTCGGCGTGCGGTGCAGGGTGTCGGAGAAGCCGCTCCCCGCTTTCTCCCCGATGCGGACGGTTTCTCCCCCATGCGGACGGTCCTGCCGGGCCGGTCGATGAGAGCTCGGGCGAACGTCTCACCTGCGCCGAACGTCGAGGATGACCCCAACGGCTCGTCGCGGTCGTCGCCGCCATCGGCCGTCGTTGCCATCGTTGCCATCGTTGCCATCGTCAGACGGTAGACGCAGCCCTTCCTTCGCCCGGCCGGCCGCGTCATCCGGCGCTATAGTGGCGTTGCACCTCTTACTCAGGCACAAGGGCCCCACCGGATTCCGGTGGGGCCCTTGTCTTGTTCCTAGGCGACTTGGAGGTTCGGCCGGCCTTCGGTCGGTGGCGCTGTGGCGTAGGAGGGGAGCTTGAGGTTCGGTAGGTCGCCCGCCTTGATGGCCTGGAGGGTGTGCCGGAAGGCGGCCTCCATGTCGTCGTGGCTGGCGTATTTGGCCGCGAGAGGGTGCAGTTTGTAGCTGTTGCCTCGCCGGCCGTCCTCGTTGCGGGGGCGCAGGACGATGTTGAGGTCGCACAGCGGTGCCATCAGGGAGCTGACGGCCTGCGGTGTGATCTTGTACTCCTGCGCCATGTCCTTCTGCCGGACGGGGAGGTTCCCGCCGAAGTCCGAGCGGAAGACCAGGTAGTGGAGGAACTTCACTGCCGCTCCCGAGACCGGGAGGGCCCAGATGCGGTCGCCCACGATCGGTGACAGGACCTCAGCCATCAGACCGCCTTCCTCGCTGCTTGTCGCACCGTTGCATGCCAGGTATCACCCGGTTCTCTTCTCTCCGGTGTACGGATGCTGCCCAAAGTCGAACTCCTCCTGATGCGGCTCGGGGCCGATGTCGTGAGGGAAGGCTGTTGGGTCGTGGTCATGTTCAGTGGCGATTTCGGCGAGCACTTCGTGCTGGGCAGTGCTGTTGCCACGGAACCAGAGCGTGACGTTCAGCCGGATCTTGCCGTTCCCGGCCTGTTCGACCCACTTGTACTCGCACAGCGCCTTGATCGCCCGGTTCACCGTCGACCGGGTGATCTTCTTGCCGTTCTTCTTCACGGCGAGCTCATTGAGCCCGTCGGTGATCTCCTGTTGCGTGTACTGGGCGACCCCGGTGCCGGCGACCTGCCCACCTGCCACGTACAGAAACACGCACAACTGCGACTTGGTGATCGAGTTGGCGACGGCCAACTGGCCGAGCAGCTGGGTGAACCAGTTGCTCGCAAGGCTGTAGCCCGAGGTCCCAGCCATGTTGTGGACCGAGCGGGCGTCATCGGTGTACTCGAAGGTGACGCCCTTGAGCTTCCGTCGGCTGCGGGGGTCCGGAGTCTGCGCGGCTTCGCCCAGTTGTCTGCCGAGAACACTCAGGATGTCGTCACATACGGCGTCGTCAGACGCCTGTGACGGAACGGCTCGTGGCCCGCCGGGACGGCGCCGGGCCGGCGGTTCAGATGACACATGACCTCCTTGATACTCAGGCGAGGCCGACCTTATCCGGAAAATCAAGGACAGCTTGTCTTTTGGTGCGGAGGCTCGCTCGCGAGCCGCACGGGGCGCAGGGCTGCGCGGTACCGCTCCATAACTCCACTGCACGTTGATTTATGTCGTCGCGATCGACGATTAATCAAGCAGAGCTTGATTTCCTGTGCCCCCTGCGGCACATCTCGGCCTTCCGCCTCGACCCGAACCGACTCCACGGGTCGACTGCGCCACGCCCGTGACCAGCACATATGCACACAGGACCAGTCGATTGCGGCGATCAACTCCTCCTTGATTTCTCAGCCCATATGTGACGGCCAGGGTCACATTCCTCCTCTCGAAATGTGTCCCCCAGGACAACACTCCGGCAGCAAACATGCAGGTCACAGCGGTATTTCGGCGCCCGCCTCTTATAAAAGAACCCACCGTCCCGCAGGTCTCACCGCCCGGTACCGCCAGATCACCAGTGCAGGGACCTCGTCCACAGAACGGCGGGCGAAGACACTCCGTACCTTGCGAAACCCCCGCAGCGGTCACCTGCACCCCCTCAGGGACCAGCCACTTCTCCCTGTCGAAGCAACGACCCGCGGCGCTCGACCAAGGTGAACCACCCCGACGGGGCACCACAGGCCCGCCAGGGCCGAGGAGCTACCGGCCCTGCGCACAGCCGATGCTTGAGCAGTCACGCGTAGGCCTCAGGCTCCGGGCCGCGGCTGAGTCGGTTGAGTCCCCTGCTGTTCGATGCCGAAGGCATGGGCGTCTGCCTCGGGATCGACGCAAGACCGCCCATCCCGAGCTCCACCCCCGACGACCGGGGCAGTGCCTCCCAGGAGCCGTCCTACAGGTCCAGAACCAGGCGTGGAGAGATCGAGCGGGACACACACGGGTACATCCGGCTCTCGGGTGCGCCGATGTCGTCGCGGTGTTCGGGCTCGCCGTGCAGGACGGTGAGTTCGCAGCTGCCGCAGACACCTTCGCGGCAGCCGGACGGGACAGGCCGGCCGGCGTGGTTCAGTGCGTCCAGCAACGACTTCCCGGCATCGACTTGGATCGTCTGTCCGCTTCGGGCGCACACCGCTTCGAAGGGCGTGTCCGGTGCGCATTCTCGTGCGGTGGGCCGGAACCTCTCGGCGTGCAGCCGTCCGGCGGGGAACGCCTCCTCGACCGCGGCGAGCATTGAGGCGGGGCCGCAGCAGTAGGCCAGCGCGCGGGGACCCAGACCGGCTGCCATTGCTGCGAAATCCGGCCTGCCGTGTTCTTCGGTCGCAACGATGGCCACCCTGTCGCCGTACGCGGCGCACAGCTCGTCGGCGAAAGGCATGGAGGCGCGGGATCGGCCCACGTACACCAGTGTCGCCTCGGCGCCCCCGTCGGTCGCCGAGCGCAGCATCGGCCGGATGGGCGTGATGCCGATCCCGCCGGCCACGAAGAGGTACTCCGGCGCGGGTTCCAGGGGGAAGTGGTTGCGTGGCAGGGATACTTCGAGTGTGCGGCCGGGCTTCAGGAAGCGGTGTACGTACTCCGAGCCGCCCCGGCTGAGCTGTTCGAAGCGGACCGCGATGCGATACCGGTCGCGTTCCGCGGGGTCACCGCACAACGAGTACTGCCGTCTCAGCCAGTTCGGCAGGGCGAGGTCGATGTGCGCTCCCGGCCGCCAGGGGGCCAGGGGCCCGGCAGCACCGCGCAGGGCCACCGCGACCACGTCGTCGGCGATCTCGTCGATCCGGTCGACAACCGTCTGCTGCATGGAAATCCCCCCGTCAGTACAGCTCGCGGTAGCCGGCTTCGAGCCCCGCTTCGAGCATCACCGGATCGATGTCAACGCCGAACTGGGCAGCCGCGACCTCACCCACCGACGGAAGCTCGTCGGCCAGCGCCTGGCTCGCGGGATCCCACAGCCGGGACCGGATCAGGGCGCGACCACAGTGGAAGTACGCCTCGGCCACCTCGACAACGATGGCCAGGACGGGTTCGCGCGCCTCGGTCTGCATCCGGGCGAGTACGTCGGGTTCGTCGGTGGGATAGCCGCGCCCGTTGACCCGCAGCGTTTCCCGGGCGCCAGGGATCAGGAAGAGCAGCCCGACCCCGTCGCGCTCGGCGAGGTTGGTGAAGGAGTCGGCGATCTTGTTGCCCGGGCGGTCGGGAATGGCGAGCGTGTGCTCGTCGAGCACCTTCACGAAGCCCGGGTAGTCGCCGCGGGGCGAGCAGTCCAGATGTCCGTCCGCGCTGGAGGTGGCCAGCGCCAGGAACGGGGAATGCGCGATGAAGCGGCGGGAGAAGGCGTCGATGCGGTCCTGCTTCTTCTCCTTGAGCATCGCCTCGGGCTCGCCCAGCCGGGCACGGACCTCGGCGGGCGCCACCCGGCGCGGCCGGACGCGGGCATGCGTCATAACGGACTCCTTTCGGATTCGTCCTGGATGGGATGCACGGGGATACGCAGTCGGCGCGACGGGAGAGAATCGGCTCAGCCGCAGGTCATGGCACTATTATGAGCAATCATTCAGTTTGTGCGCTACTCGCTTTGGCGCCGCTTCGAAAGGGGTGTCATGACGTCGGGGAAACAGCGGCTTCAGCCACGTAAAGAGCCAGTCCAGGCGCGCGCCGAGCTCACCCGGCAGCGCATCCTCACCGCGGCTGCTCACGTTTTCGCCGAGCACGGCTACGCCGCGGGCACCACCAACCGGATCGCCGAACGCGCCAGGGTCTCGATCGGTTCGCTGTACCAGTACTACCCGAACAAGGACGCGATCCTGGCCGAACTGGTGACCCGGCACCTCGACGCCGGCGCCGCGGCCATGAGCCGTCGCCGCAGCGGCGCCCTGCCGGAGTCGCTGGAAGCGATCATCCGCCTGTTCGTGCGCACGTCGATCGAGAACCACCTGGAAGATCCGCATCTGCTGCGCGTCATGATGGAACAACCACCGCTGTCGGCCGCCCTGTTGGAGAAGATCGCCCGGTTCCAGGAGGCGGACGTCGAGTACGTCCGGGAGCTGTTCGAGCGCCATCCGGAGGTCCGGGTGGCCGACACCGCGATGGCGGCACGGGTCGCGGTGTCGGCGATCGAGTTCATCGTGCACCCGCTCGTGGCAGAGCCCGGCCCGGTCGACACGACCAGGCTGGAGAACGAACTCGTGGCGATGCTGACCCGCTATTTGCTGGGCTGAGCAGGACGAGGGTGCCCAGTCCCGTGCGGGTGCCGCGGCGGGCGACAAGACGCTCCACGCCGAGCGCAACTACGCCGCAGGCCACTGCCCAGGCCACGATCAGAGCGAATCCCGGCAGGCTGTCGAAGTTCACTGCTTCTGGGGGCAGAGGGAAGTTCGCTGCTCCTGGAGCAAAGGGAAGGGGCAGCGCAAGGAGCACGACTCCGATGACTGCCGCTCGCATGAATCCACCTTCCCGCCGACGGGCGAGATTCACCCGGTCCCTTCCCTGCAGCCGCCCACAGCCTGCTGAGCACCATGCCGGGCAGCGCCCCGGAGGCGAGGTGGACCCTCACGGCGCGACGCGATCGGTTCGTCCTGACAGTGCTGCTCGCCCTCTTGGGATCGCAGCGGCCCGGCGATCTGATCAAGGCCATGCACGAGGATGTCGCCAGGCCCCGGGGCACAGCCGGCCCCACTTCGGCCGCGAACAGCCCGGTCGCGGCGCCGCGCAATGAACTGGACAGCATCATTGCCGCCGTGAGCGACGGCGCCCCGGCCAGGTCGACCAGTCGATCGTCCGACTGGCACAACTCCCCGTGGGGGCCGTTCAGTCGCGGTGGGGGCCGATGACGGAAGCTCCGTCGTGCACGGTGATCGCCAAGGCCGGGCAGATGTCGGCCGCGTCCAGGACCCGTTCGTCCGGCTCGATCCCTTCGGCCCGTACCCGGGCGCGCTCGCCGTCCAGGGCGAACACCTCCGGGACCGTTCCGGCGCACATCCCCGAACCCTGGCAGAGCTGGCGGTCGACGCGTACGTTCCAGGTCATGTCGCTCACCACTCCACCGGCATGACGCGCGGGCCGCGCACCAGCATCTCGGACTTCCAGGTGACGTCGCCCGCCAGGCGCAGTTCCGGGAAGCCGGCGATGAGGGCGGACAGCGCCTCCTGGAGTTCCAGCCGGGCCAGCGGGGCGCCCAGGCAGTGGTGGACTCCATGGCCGAATCCGAGGTGCTGGTTGCCCTCCCGGGCGATGTCGAGCACGCCCGGGGCGGTGAACCGCAGCGCGTCGCGGTTGGCGGCGCCCACCGCGACCAGGACCGGGCTGCCCGCGCGGACGAGTGTTCCGCCGACCTGGACGTCCTCGGTGGCGTACCGGGGCTGACCGGCCCCGCTGCCCAGGGGCACGAAGCGGAGCAGCTCCTCCACGGCGTTGGGCACGAGCTCCGGCTCGGCCCTGAGCCTGGCCAACTGGTCCGGGTGGTCGAGGAGGGTGAGGACGAAGTTGGGGATCTGGGACGCGGTGGTCTCGTGCCCCGCTACCAGGATGGCGACGCAGAGGTCGATGAGTTCCAGTTCCGAGAGCCGGTCGCCGCCGTCGCGGGCCTCGATCAGGGCCGTCATCAGGTCGTCCTGCGGTTCCTGGCGGTGGAGCTCGATCAACCCGGCCATGTAGGAGCGGAGTTCGGCGCGGCTCGCTTCGAACTCCTCGGCGGTGAGCGAGCTGGTCGACAGCGCGTCGTCGCTCCACACGCGGAACCGCGGCCGGTCCTCGGTGGGCACGCCCAGCATCCGGCAGATCACGGCGACCGGCAGCGGCAGCGCGAAGAGGTCGACCAGATCGGCGGGCGGTCCGGCGGCCCTCATCCCGTCGAGCAGGTCGGCGGTCAGCTCGCGGACCTGGGGGCGCAGCTTCTCGACCTGGCGGACGGTGAACGCCTTGGCGACCAGGGAGCGCAGCCGGGTGTGGTCCGGCGGGTCCATGCCGAGGATCCCGCCGTCGCGCTGTCCCTCGGACTGGCGGGGCTCGTCGTGCGCGGCGGCCGCCGCGCGGCTGAATCGCTGGTCACCGAGGACCAGCCGGGCATCGGTGTAGCGGGTGACCAGCCAGGCCGGTTCTCCGTACGGCAACTGGACCCTCAAGAGGGCCGATTGGTCGCGGACGCGTTCGTAGGCATCGGAGAGCTGGAGTCCGTCGGGGGTGTTGAAGGGGTAGGCAAGGGGCGCGATATCTGCGGTCGTCACTGCGGCCTCCCGGATGTAAGCAGCTGCTTACAACGGTAGGAGCGCCCTCCGAGAGCAGTCAACAACGCTTTACAGCCGTTATCCTGACGGGCCGTCCGAGAGGAATCCCGCCATGGAACCCGGTTCCGCACCGCCGTCCGAAGAACGCCGCAGGGATGCCCGGGCCACCCGTCGCCGCCTGCTGGAGGCGGCCCGTGACCTGTTCGCGGAGCGAGGCTACGAGGGGACGACGGTCCGAAGCATCGCCGCGCTGGCGGGGGTCAACCAGGCTCTGCTGTTCCGGTATTTCGGCTCGAAACGGGGTTTGCTTACGGAAGTCGTCGCGCTCGGAGGGCTGGAGCAGTTGCGGGCGACGCCGCCCGAGGAGCTTTTCGAGACGGCTCTGCGTTCGATGCTGACTCAGAGCGCGGAGGGGGCGGAGGACCGTTCCCTGGAGGTCTATCTGCGCTCGGTCGGCCGGGGCGACGAGGCGGCCGGAACCCTACGGGAGCTGGGAGAGGAGTACCAGAGTGCACTGGCCGGGCTCTCCGGTGCCCCGGACGCGGTGCTGCGGGCGGATCTCGCCATGGCCTGGCTGCTGGGGATCGGACTGATGCGGACGGTCGTCGCGCGGGAGCCGCTGGCCGGTGCCGAGCCCGACGATGTCTGCCGTCTCGTCCTCGGCACGCTCAGCCATCTGTGGTCGGCAGAGCCGGGCGACGCCGAGGTGCAGTAAGGCCGCCTTCTCCGCTGCCCGGTGGGTTCATCCGCTTTCGCCTCGACCGGACAGCGATGGGCGGTAGCCCGCGACGGAGATTACGGAGACACAGAGGCCATAGAGACCACGGACGGCATGGTATCGGCGTCCGCGTCCGCGTCCGCGTAAGCCGGCAGCTGGCAGCTGGCAGTCACTTCCGCGGTCGTCCTCGGCGGCCTTGAACAGGGCGCCGCGACGGTCGACGCGACGGCCTCGCCGGGACCGGCCGCGCTGACCGCCGCAGCCGCCCCGGACGAGAGCCATCTGCGGGCTCACGCTTCGGCACGTTGCCTGATCGGGTGCCGATGAGCGCGATACGCGCGCCGGGCTGCCGGAACGGTTCGGTTACGCCGGTGGGGTCCAGGCCTCGACCAGGCCGAGGAGGCCGGGGAAGCGGGCGTTGAGGTCGTCGATGCGTACGTTGCTGCGGCGTTCGAGTCCGTACTGTCGCTGGCGGGTGACCCCTGCCTCCCGCAGCGCTTTGAAGTGGTGCGTGAGGGAGGACTTCGGCCGGTCGAAGCCGAACCAGCCGCAGGGGTGGTCGAACTGCTCGGATTCCAGGAGGAGTTTGCGGACGATCGTCAGCCTCAGGGGGTCGCTGAGAGCGGCGAGGACCGTTTCCAGGCGCAGGTCTTCGACCGCCGGCTCCGGCAGCGGTGCCGGCAGGCCGGACGGCTCCGGGAACACCGTTTCGGGCGGAGGCATGGGTGGCTCCTCGTGGCTCGATCCCTTTGTACGAGTTTCATCGTACTGCATGCTAAGTTCGACTTAACTCGTACTACAGGGAAGTCGGGAGACAGCCATGTCCGAGATCCGTACCCCACCCGCACGTGCTGCCGTCGAGGCGGGGCAAGGTGACCCGGTGCACGGCGGCCGCCGGGGCGGCGCTCCGATGTGGTGGGTGTGGCTGGCCGCATGGCCGGTCACGGCCGTCTTCGTCCTCTCGAACGCGGCCACGCCGCTGTACGTGCTGTGGCAGCGCGATATCGGGTTCTCCAAAGGCACCCTGACGGTCGTTTTCGCGTTCTACATCGTCGGACTCCTCGGCTCGCTCCTCGTATCCGGTGTCGTCTCCGACCGGATCGGGCGCAAGCCCGTACTGCTGCCCGCCCTCGGGCTCGCCCTGGTCGCATGTCTGATCTTCGCGACTGCCACCAGTGTGGCCGCGCTGATCGTGGCCCGGCTGTTCACCGGCATCGCTGTCGGTGCCGTGGTCTCGGCCGGCATGGCGGCCGTGTCCGACGTAGCCGGTCATGAACGCGGGCGGACCGGCGCCCTGCTCGCCTCCTGCGCGATGGTCTTCGGTGCCGGTCTCGGCCCGTTCCTCGCCGGCGTCCTGTCCGAGACCCTGCCCGCGCCGACCGTCACCGTCTTCGCCGTCGAGGCCGCGCTGCTCCTGACCGCGGTGTCCGCCGTGCTCCGCATGCCGCTCCGGCGCCCCACGGCGCCCGCGAAAGGCGCCTGGGTGCGGATGCCCTCGGTCCCGCGCGGCCACGGCCGTCAGCTCGTCCAGGGCATCGCCGTGTTCGCGCCCGGCATCACCGCCACCTCCTTCGTGCTCTCGCTGGGCCCGTCACTCCTTTCGGGGCTGCTCGGCACCACCAGCCGGATCACCGCCGGAGCGATGGCCTTCGCCATGTTCCTCGCCGCCACCGCGGTGCAGTTCGCCGTCCGTCGGCTGCGCCGCCACACCATCCTCACGGCCGGTGCCGGCAGCACCGCGCTCGGCATGATCATGCTGGTGGTCGCCGTGCACGCCTCGTCGGCGCCGGTCCTCGTCGCCTCGGCACTGCTCGCCGGGGCCGGCCAGGGGATGGGGCAGCTCGGCGGCCTGTCGCTGCTCAGTTCCAGCGTCCCTCCCCAGCGTCTCGCGGAGGCCAATGCCGCGCTCAACGTAGGGGGTTACCTTCTGGCCGGCGTGCTGCCCGTGTCCGCCGGCTACCTCAGTGACGCGGTGGGCCTGACCGCTGGTGCCACGGTTTTCGCAGTAGTCCTGACGAGCCTCGCGGCCGTCGGAGGCCTGGTGGTCCTCACCGCACGGCGGCAGGCGAACGTGCCTGGCGGTGACGGGGCGGGCTAAGGCCTCCCGTCCGGTGGATCAGGGTCGGACAGGTCCTTGTGCTCCGACCGCTCAGGGTCGCCGAGTTGGTGGGCACCAGCTGCCGGAGGTGTCCTGTCCCAGGCCCCGGCGAATCGCGGTCTCCACCGGTGAGTACGCGCCGTCGGCCCGCTCCGGTTCGTACGGCGCGGCCGGGATCAGCGGCGGCTGGGCCATGAAGCGCGGCCGCGTCCCGTGGTGCGGCTGTGCCGCGTGCACCAGGAACGGATGGCACAGGAAGACGTCACCCGGGGAGCCGGTGGCAAGGGCGAGCGGCCGGTGGGCGGACGCCGCTACGAGGTCCGGCGCGATCGCCAGGCCGTTCGCGCCCTCCTCCCCGTACGGTTCCAGCACCTTCGGCACGTCGAGGTGGGAGCCGACCCGGATCCGGGTCGGGGCGTCCTCCTCTCCCACCTCGCTGAACAGGAACAGCATCAGCAGGGCCCGCCCGCGTGAGCGGAGATTGGTGAAGGGCCAGGTCTCGCCCGCCACCTCATAGCTGCCCTCGATGTGCCAGCCGGCGTCGTCGGGCTCCTCCTCGTGCGGGAAGCGCAGCGGGAAGGTCCCGAGCGAGTACCGCGGTTCCCAGCGCCCGGCCCCGGCCAGCAGATCGTACGCCCGGTGCAGGGCCGGGGAGTTGGGTGCGGCGGCGAACGGGCCCTGTGCCATCCCGCCGACCCAGTGCACGGGCTGTGTCCACGTCTCCGGGTCGTCCGGGTCGCAGCCCGTCTCCCGCCACAGCAGCCGTGCGCAGCTTGCGGCCACGCGGGGTGCGACGGCGCCCTCCAGCTTGACGAAGCCGTCGCGGAGGAAGCGGGATACCAGGGTCGTGTCGTCCATGCCGTCAGCGTGCCGCACCGTCCGTCCCGGACACCCGACACTTGCCGCACCGGTTTTCTCGGGTGCGCTGTGCGGGGCCCCGCCTGGTTGAATCGCTGTTCGAGATCTTGGAGGCGAGCGTGCTGGAGCGGCTCAACCAGGCCATGGAGCAGATCGAGCGGGAGCTCGACGGCTCCATCGACGTCGGCGAGCTGGCACGGGTCGCGGCCACCTCGCAGTACCACCTGCGGCGGATGTTCTCGGCGCTCGCGGGGATGCCGCTGTCGGAGTACATCAGGCGCCGGAGGCTGACCGTCGCGGGCGCGGAGGTGCTGGCCGGTGAGCGGACGCTGCTGGAGATCGCGGTGCGGTACGGATACGGCTCGGGAGAGGCGTTCGCGCGGGCGTTCCGTACGGTGCACGGCGTCGGCCCCGGCGAGGCACGGCGCACCGGCGCGGAGCTCAGCTCCCAGCCCCGGATGACGTTCCGCCTCATCGTCGACGGGAGCAGCAGCATGCGCTACCGCGTCGTGCACAAGCCGGAGTTCACCGTCGTCGGGGCGAAGACCCGGGTGCCGCTCGTGCACTCGGGGCCCAACCGGGCGATCATCGACTTCGTCCGCGGGACCGGCGACCGGGCAAGGGGGCTGCTGGAGAAGCTGTCCGACCAGGAGCCGCGCGGCATCCTCGCGGTCTGCGACGGCCTCGATCCCAGCCGGGTGGAGGGCACGGACCTCGACTACTACTACGGGGTCGTCACCCTGGCGGCCGCGCCGGAGGGAATGGCCACGCTGCCGGTGCCGGCCGGGACATGGGCGGTCTTCACCACCTCGGGGCCGGCGCCGGAGGCGATCCAGGTGCTGTGGCGGGATGTGTTCACCGAGTGGTTCCCGTCGAACCCGTACCGGAGCCGCCCCGGGCCGGAGATCCTTCGTACGCGGATGTCGGAGGACGGCAGCGAGGCGGACGCCGAGCTGTGGCTGCCGGTGGAACGGGAGGCCTGACTGGATCCCAACGAGGCGCGTGATCTTCCCGACCTCGGAGGTGGGGGCACTGGCCCTTGGTGAGCCCGTAGATCTGGTTGTTGAAGAGGAGGATCTTCAGGTTCACGTCGCGGCGCAGGGCTGGATGAGGTGGTTGCCGCCGATGGACAGCGCGTCGCCGTCACCGGTGACCAACCAGACGCTCAGGTCCCGGCGGGAGGAGGCGAGCCCGGTCGCGATCGCCGGGGCCCGGCCGTGGATGGAGTGCTGAAGCCGGATTGGACGCTGGGGGGGGCTTCGCCCCGGGCCCTCGGCACCGTTGACTGAGCGGCATTGTCGGCGCGGCCGGGGAACGCCCTCGACCAGCCTGGCCCGGCGGTCTGCCGGCGTGCTGGTCCCTGTTCAGTAGTCCAGGTCCAGGTAGTCGATGTCGTTGATCTCCACGTCCGACAGTCCCGGGGCGCGGACGCCACCGTCCTGGAAGTAGATGGTCCTGAATCCGTCGGCGATGATCCCGCGCATCTCCTGATCGTCGGCTCCCGCGCCGCGGGCCTCGAACAGCCGTTGCGCGTAGCTGCCGGGCAGACGGACCGTGAGGCGGCGGAAGCGGCCGTCGTCGGTGGTGCCGATGGGGGCGGTGTAGCCGAACCGGGCCCGGGTCTCCACGGTCATTCCGGTGGTGGCGGCCTGCTGGTGCCGCCGTTTGCGGACCTGGGGCTGCCAGCGGGACAGCACGGCTTCCTCGATCTTCAGGGCGATGTTCCTCGGCGGGTGCTTCCGGGCGCCGCGCCGGTAGCGGTTGACGGAGTCGGCCGTGATGCCGAGCTCCGCCGCGACGGCCCTGGCGGTGCCCAACTGGCGCAGCAGGTAGTTGATGCGGCCCTTGAGGGTCTTGGGCGGCTGCCGGGTGAAGGCTTCCCGGTCGGCGCGTTCGATGGCGTCGTCGATCTCCCTCACGGCGCTACTCCCCTTCGTCCAGGACGGCGTCGCCGCCCTTGATGTGGCGGGCAGGGTTGAGGTCCTTCTCCATCAGGTCGACCGCCCACAGCATCGACTGGACGCCCTCCAGCTTCGCCAGGCCCGGGGTGGGGCCGAGCCGGAAGCCGCCGGGCTGCGGCTTGCCGGACGCCGCATAGGGGAGGAAGCCGAGCGGGCTGTCGCCCGGCGAGGGGTAGACGACGCAGTCGGAGAGCACAGCGAGCGGATACAGGCCCGTCATGCGGGCCATGTTCTGCAGTTTGCGGTGCATGTTGACGCGGGCCTTGCTGATGACGGCGGCCCGGATGTCGGGGCGCCAGGTCGGCCGCTCCAGGGAGGGCCACCGGTCGCCCTCCTTGTAGGACTTGCCCTGCGGGCGCTCCCTGAGTTTGCCGACGCCGCCCTTCACCGTCGCCTTGATCGCCGACAGGACGGCGGCCAGGGCCGGGTCGACCTGCTTGTGCCGCTCCATCGCGGCGAGGAACTGGCGGTCGTCCAGGTCCCGGGTCACGCCCAGGTCCGCCAGGGTGTCGACGTACGCCGTCTTGAGGCGGTCGTGCCACGGGTCGAGGTACGCGCCGGTCTCGCGGCGCAGGTAGGCCTCGACCGGGTGCACGTCGTGCCCGAGTTCCTGGGCGTAGGCGACCGTGTGGGTCTGGTACCAGGCCGGCCCTGTGGGGCGGGTTCCGTCCGGGGTGAACGGGCTGGGCAGGCGCGGGTCGGGTTCGATGTGGGAGAGGTCGACCAGCCAGCTCCCGGGGATCTTCGGGTTGAACTTCGGGGCGTCGAAGTGATCGGGGGCGGAGAGGCCGACGACCAGTCGGGCCGCGGCCGCGAGGAACGCCGTGTTGAGGTCGAGGCCGACCGCGTACGGCAGGGTGCACTCCTCGTCGGTCAGGGAGTCCACCGGCCGCACCCATTGGTACGCCTCCTCGTTCAGGAAGCCGCCGGTCCAGCCGCTGTTCACGACGACGGGGTGTTCCGGGGTGGCTTCCGGCGGCGCCGGGTCCATCGGCTCCGTCCCCAGCGAGCCGGCGTTGTAGCCGGATACCCAGTTTCCGGTCTCCGGGTCCTGTACGGCCTTCGTCGGCGGGCGCAGGGCCGTCATCAGTTCCAGTCCGGAGACCGCGGTGGAGCCGCGCGGGGTGATGACGCGCTGGGCGTAAATGCCGAGGACGCGGGCGATGTCGGCCGGTTCCATGTCCGTGACGCCGGGCCAGGACCGCTCGTCGAGGGCGTCCCAGGAGAGGAGCGCGAGCTGCACGCACTGCCGGTCGCGGCCCTGGACCTTGCGGTAGATCCGGGCCCACGGGCCGAATCCGCGCCGGGTGAGCCGCCATCTGGCCTTCGCGATCTGCTTGACCACGGGGTGGTCCTCCGGCAGGCGCAGGGAGCGGCGCTGTTCGTGGCCTTCCAGGTGTTCCGGCAGTCCCAGTTTCACGGCGGCTGTCGCGGTGAGCGCGATCAGCGGGTCGGAGTCCTTGCCGTAGCGGTTCAGCCTCGCGGCGCCGAGACCGGATTCACTGAGCGTCCACTCCACGAGTTCCGGGACCGTGCGGGCGGGGCAGTCGAGCACGATCCCGTCGGCACCGTACGCGGAGCCGTCGCCGTCCAGTACGGCGAGCGGGCCGTGCGGGAAGCGCGGGTCCTGGGCGGGCTGCGCCGCCTTCTTCACCGCCGGGCGCCGCGGGGCCGCGGGGGCCGCTACGGGGGCGGCAGCCGTACGGACCGGCTGTTCCGGCGCGACCGAGGCAACCGGCTCCGGTGCGGGTGCGGGTGGGGTGGGCTCCGGCGCGGGCGGCTGCCGTGGGGTGACCGGGGTGACCGGGCCGGGCTGGGGGGTGGCAGTGCCGTGGGCGGGGTACTTCGCCGCCCAGCCGTTCAGCAGGCGCTGGTAGGCCTCCAGGCGAGGCGACCTCGGCTCGGAGCGGCCGTTCTCGTAGTTCTTGACCGACTGTGTCGTGGTCTTCAACGCGGTGGCGAGGCGGGCCTGGGTAATGCCGGCGGCCTCCCGGAGGCGGGCGCGCTCCGCAGGAGGCGGGAGCTGCGGCTCCTCGTCCAGCAGTGCGTCGATGTTCGCGAACAGCTCTTCTTCGGATGCCATGTGGTGGATCTCCTCCCGCGCCGACACCGTAGCACTTTTACCCTGGGCTTTATCCCATTTTTTAACCCGTTCCGACTTCTGTCCCGTTGAGGTGCTGCCCTCGCGCGCCCGACACCTCGGTCACCGCGGCGATCTGCCGGGCAGTGCGCGCACCGGGCCGCGCACACATTGGTCATCGGGCGAGATCGTCGCACTCGTACCAACTCACCTACCGGCGCGCTGGGTTGCCCGTACCGTGAGCCTTCGCAGCGGCTCTGCGCCGATCCGGGACAGGCGCATCAGCCCCAGGATGAAGACGCGTGTCGAATACGACGCGCCCCTCCCGCACCCGGCGGTCGGCCGGCCGACGGAGCCGTGATGCTCATACCCGGCCATGCCCGCATGGCATCGAGGCCGGAGGCAGCTGGGACCAGCTGGAGCTGATCGCGCTCGCGGGCTCGTTCGCGCTGCTGTCCCGGCGCCGCGGCGACACCTACCTGAAACTGGCCCTCGCCGGTGTCATCAGCGGCCCGCACCACTGAGCGGAGCGCGGTGCGGGCGTAACCCGGTCCGTGCGCGGTTCAGGCGGCCGGGGACGGCACGGCGGCGACAGCGGTGGGCCTGGATCCGGCCGGCACCAGGAAGTCGCGGTACTCGCTGACCTCGCCCTGCGCGTCGAAGCGGAACTCCGCGATCAGGCCACGTACGACGGGACCGCCTGCGAGCGTGATGCGGGCGGTCACCCGGTCGTTCTCCGCGATCACCGACTCGTGGCGCGCCCCGTGGTGGCCGGCGGAGAGCAGGGCGCGGGCCAGCGCCTTGTTGCGCTCCTGGACGGCCTGCGTGCTCAGCAGCCGGGACAGGGCTCCGCACATGGAGTCATGTGGTGTTGCGTCCATTCCAGGACCTCCTGTCCCTTCGGCGCACCACCGCGGGCACCGCTTCCCGACCGTGTCACACAGGGGTCGAGCGCCGATCGAGCGCTGGTACAACCGGTGCCGCGTTCCCGGTCGGGTCCGTGCCGCGCCCACTTCGGCCGGACACGACTTCCGTCGCCCACGTTGGAGCGGAGCACCGGGCTGGGGTGCCCTGTGTGCGCTCCGGCCCCGGGCCGTCCATTCCTTCCGCCGGCTGGACGGCCCGGGTTCAGGTTGTCCGGCCGCCCCGGGCGGCGGGGCACGCCGACCGCACCCCGGTGATGGCCGTCGGCCTGCAAGGGGCGAGACCGTTCACCTCGACCATGACGGGCCCCGTGCGGTCTCCGTGGCCACATCGCCGCGCTCCCCCGCAGCACATCGCGAGCGCGTCGTGACCCGCCGCACGGGTCACGGGACATCCGTGCGTATGCGGCGGCTCAGGAACCGGCCGGGACTATCTCCGCGGTGCCCTGCGACCGGCTGGTCTTCTCCCCCACCTCGCCCGGCGCGACCGTGCGCGGGTCGACCGCCTCAAGGGGCGAGCCGACCTTGTAGGGGCACTCGGGGTCGTCGGGCCGGTTGGGGCGGTCGTGCGGCAGCAGGTAGAACGTACGGCGGGCGAACAGTCCGCTGTCGGCGCTGCGGGGCGCCTTCGGGGCAAGATTCGTATAGCCGATGAGCCGGCCGTCACGCTCGTACCGTGGCTTGCCCTTGCGGGTGTTGACCTTGTCCAGCGCCTGACGGACGTAGTCGAGGCCCCTCGGGTCCTCGAGCCACACGATCTCGACCTCCTGGGCGACATCGCCTTCCTGGGGCAGCGCGCTCATCGGCCCTCCTGCGGGTGGGTGGCCGCGAGTCGGCCTGGCGGTGTGTCGTTCAAAAGGCTTGTGCCCGGTCCGGCGGTGCGGAACCGTCCGGGGCAGCCGCCCCTATCGTACGGTCGCCCGGCAAGAGCGGGCAGGACGCATGGCGTTGCTGTCATCGGGCGCCCCCTCCATGCGCGCCGTCGGGGAGCAGCGCGAGACCCGGGTAGAGCTTGGTCGCGTTATTCTTGATCATTTCGGCGGGTGAGGCCAGACCCAGTTCCTGACGGATGCGGCCGGCGAAGGCGCGCGGCGTGGAGGAGCGGATGCCCTCGTCCGAACACCAGCGGCCGTAGGCCTCGTACAGCAGCTTCTGCTCGACGCGCAGATCGCGGTCTCCCTCGCCCTTGGTGCAGCGTTCGGTGAGGAACCGCCCGATGTGGTCCTCCGTGGTCTCGTACGCGGCTGTCGCGACCCGTACGGAGGCGGGACCGGTGAGCGGGTCCCTGGTGGCCAGGTAGCGCTGGGCGCCTTCGATGAGCCACTGCAGAATGCCGGGGCCCTCGTCGGCGACGAGTTCGGCGGCGAGGTTGTCGATCTTCCGCTCGTCGGGAACGCGCCGTTCGAAGGGGATGATGCGCATCCGGCGCCAGAACGCGTGCCCGCCCGTGCCGACCTCCGGGCGGTGGTTGCCGAGCAGCCAGAGTTTGTGGGTGGGAGTGAAGGTGAAGAAGTTCTGCCGCATGCGCCGGGCGGTGATGGTGTCACCGCCGGTGAGGAGCTTGACGCGGGCCTCGTTGAACTTGTCGTTGGGCTTGAGTTCGCTGCACACCACGATGCGCCGGCCGTGCAGTTCGGTCAGCTCGGTGGAGTGTTCGGTGAACTTGCCTTTCTCCATGAGGAATCCGGGTGGGGCGGCGTTCGCGTAGTCCCCCAGGATCTGGGTCATGACCTCCAGGAGCACGGACTTGCCGTTGGCGCCGGAGCCGTACAGGAACGGCAGGACCTGGGCACCGACGTCACCGGTGATGGAGTAGCCGAGCAGCAGGTGCAGGAAGCGGGTGGTTTCCAGGCCCTGGTCGTCGTCGCCGAAGGTGTCGCGCAGGAAGCTGTCCCACCTCGGGACCGGCGTCTTGAGCGGGGCGACGGTGGTGGCGCGCGAGTGCATGTCGGTGAGCGGATTGGGCTTGCGCAACAGGCCGGTGCGCAGGTCCACCACGCCGGACGGGGTGCACAGGGCGTACATGTCGCCGTCGAGGACGTCGGGGTACAGCCGCAGGCTCGGTGCTGCCTGCGCCTGGAACAGGAGGGCCTTGACTCCGGCGGTGGACTCCGAGTGACGGCGGTGCCCGGCCAGTTGCCGGTCCATGAAACGGCCGGTCGGGTCGTGGTCGGCGTACTGCTCGGCCATCTCCCCCGCGGCCCAGACAGCGGCCTCCTCGCCGCCGGTGAGCTTCCACCGGTACCTGTCCCAGGAGTGCCAGCCCATCCCGATGACGTACCGGAAACGGTCCCGGTACAGCCGCGCGAACAGCTTCGCGTTGCCGCGGTCGGTGAGGGCGGTCGGCAGCAGTCCGGCGGGCTCCGCAGGGTGCTGGGCGGGCCCCTCGTTCTGCTGGGCGGGGAGGCTGGGCTGCGGCAGGTCCAGATCGAGATCGAGGCTCTGCTGATGAATCTGCCTGGCTGCGGCTTCGGCATCGAAGCGTACGGGCTCGACGCTCATGAGCTTCCTCGCGGGTGGAGCGGGCGCTGAGCGCCGGCGGACAGAGCGGATTCGATGACCATGAGATTGCGGCGTTCCTGGTGCGGTCGGGCGGTACGGGCAGTCTCCGCAAGCAGGCTGCGCGCCTCGGCCCCGGACAGGTGGCCGCCTTCGACAAGGCCGCCCGCGGTGTAGGCGGCCCGGTTGAGTTTCTCGGTGAAGCTGGCTCCTTCGCTGACGGTTCGACAGGCGGCGACCTCCGCGAGCAATGGCTCCAGGAGCCGTTCCGCGGCCCTTGTGGCGGGCCGTGAGCGGCGTGTGGGGGCCGCCGGGATGCCGGGGGACGTCCGGGAAGGGCTGACGGCCTCCGGGACGTGCCCTGTGCGTTTCAGCTCGGCCGCCAGCCAGGCGGGCAGCGGGGCCGGCTGCCGGACTGCGCTCACGGGGACGTAGTCGCCTGCGTTGGTACGGACGCCGGGAGCCACGATGTAGCCGTTGTCGGAGCGGACGTCGACCTGCCAGGCCAGGGCCGTCCGCGGGCTGGATCCGGTGGACGAGCGGTAGCGGGTCGCCGGGTGCGGGTTGCGGTACCAGATGTGCAGCCCGCCGGACGGGGTCCGCACCCGCAGGGTTGTCTCGTCGGCAGCCGGGTCCTGCTCGCCACGCAGGGCGGCGAGCAGCGCCAGCGTGTCGAAGCCCGTGGCCAGGCCCGCCAGGTCCACCTGGGGGCCGATCGGGATGCCGGGCAGCAGCCGGGCCCTCTCGGGCACTTGGGCCGCGTGGGAATCGACATCGAGGATCACCAGATCGGCGGGGCCGCATGAAACCCCCACCCCGAAGCGGGGCTGCGCGCTCCACCAGGCGTCGATGAGCCCGGGGGCCGTGGTGGCCGCGTGGAAGCCGTGGCACCAGCGGCCCGCGGCCCTGCACGGGCAGGTGGCCGGGGCGTGGTGTCCCTTGCAGTCGGCGCAGTTGGCGGGCGGCGTCTTCTGTGCCGGGGCGAGCGGGTGTACCGGCCAGCCCGCGCGGGCGCACCAGCGCGCGATCGTGTGCCCGTCCGCCGGCCGGGGCCGGGAGGCAGCCGGCGGGGTGGCCGAGGCGTGGTCGGGCAACTTTTGGTCCTTGTCGGGCTCTTCGCGTGCGGGTCTTGTCCGTCGCCTCCACAGACCCCGCGCCGACGGGACTACGGGACTGAAGGGACTGAGCTTTCGAGTCAGCCGAGACAGAGCGTAGCCCACCCCCCGGAGGGCTCAGCGGGGGAAAACCGCGTGTCGCGGAAAATGAGTCCCGTCAGTCCCGTTCCCTCGCCGGGCGGAGCGGCGCCCCGCGTTTCGTTCAGTCCCGTGAGGGGCTGAACGCTTCAGTCCCGTTCGGTAAAAGTGCAGGTCAGAGAAGTATCCTGCAATCCAACGGGACTGACGGGGCTGGACCTCGTAGTTATCAGCTGTGTAAGAAAATATAGGAACACGCGTGCGCACGCGTATGAGGCATGTTTCTTTATGTAGCTGATAACTACGAGGTCCAGCCCCGTCAGTCCCGTTGTTCTCCGGGAAAACGCTCTGACCTGCAGTTTTGTGCGGGGCTGAACTGCGGGGCTGAACGGGACCGGAGTCTCCGGTCCCGTTCAGCCCCGCAGTTGCCTGTCCCGGGACAGCGGGACAGGTTTTCCCTCTTCGAGGACGGCCCGGCCGCTCCCCCGCCCCCTCCGGGACCGGGCCGGAGGCCCTCCCCCATCGCCCGCTGTGGGCCCGCCTGCGGCGCCAGGACGCGGCTGTGCGCCGTACGTCCGGCGGACCCGGACACACGGCGCACAGCCGGCCGGCGGGGCGTTTCTCAGGCGTCCCTGCGCCCGGGGAGGTACTGGTCGAGGACGACCGCCAGGAACTTGGTGTGGTCAGGGAGCCCGGCCTCGGTCACCAGGCCGTCGATGACCGCACGCTGAGCCCTCGTCGGCTTGTACTGCAACTGAACCGGACCGAGGCCCCGCAGGTCCGTGTTGTTCGTCGCCACGGCGAAGAGCTTCGACTGGAACTTGGGCGCCCGCCGTGCCTCCTCGACGACCTGCGTGAGCCCCTTCTCGACAGCGTCCTCCACGGCGAGGAACACGATCTGCGTATGGGTCAGGTCGCTCTGTTTGCGAAGCTTGCGGAAGCGGTTGGCCACGTTCGTCGACACGTAGAACCCGACCGGCTTGGCGGTGTCCGCGTCGGAGACCGGCGGTGCGGGCTCCTCCACGAGCTCCTGGGTGGGCCGGGGTACCGCGGGAGGCCGCGGTACGGCCACCCCCGGCTGGGCCGTCGGTACGGCCTGCGGTGCAGGGCTCGGTGGGGCCGCCCAGCCGGCGAGCGCGCCGGACGGGGCGGCCCCACCGCTGAACAGGTTGCCGACACCCTCGTCCGACATGCTCTGCTCGTCGTCCTGGTCGGAGGTCTTCTTGTTCTTCGGCGGTGTCATGCCGCGGCATCCTTCCTGAGCTCCAGAGCCCTGGCGAACATCTCTTCGGTGAATCCTTCGTAGTCCGAGTCGAGCCCCACCACGGTCTCGGGAACCGAGCGATCGCCCGCCACGCGCTGATCCGCCAACTCGTGGACGAGAAGGCCTCGTTTCCGCACCAGCCGAGCCACCGACTCGGTGTGCCCGATGAGGTGCTTGAACATGTGGGCTTCCTCGCCCAGCACCTTCTGCACCTGACGCCGCACGTCGGCATGGATGCTGCTGTAGTTCCGCCCCGTGTCGAACAGCAGTACGCCGAGGAGTGCGATGTGCGGATTGATGTGGCTGAGGAACTTGACGTAGGAGAACTCCAGGCCGATCTGCGCGAGGCCGTCCTCCGCGCCACCGTCGCTCTTGACCGGGATGACCAGCCACCGCGCGGCCGCGAGGGCGAGGCGCTGGAGCGACGGGTTCTCCGGCGGGGTGTCGAGAATGATGATCTGGTACCGATGGGCGATCGGCAGTAGACACATCAGCAACCGCAGATACGCGTGCGGCCCTTCCTTGGCCAGAAGCGTGTGGAAGAAGATGCCGAACTCGTCACCGAGGGCTGGACCGCCCAGGACGACGTCGAGGTTCTCCCGCACGTTCTCGACCGGAGTCAGGGGCGCGCCGGTACGCAGCGCCTCGATGAGCCCCGCTCCCCCGTCGTTCCAATCGGCCCGCTTGTACCCGAGCTCGCGTGCGATGTTGCCCTGGGCGTTGCAGTCGATGATGAGCGTCCGCAGTCCGCTGCGAGCGGCCTTGCCCGCAGCGTTCGCGGAGACGGAGGACTTACCGACGCCTCCCTTGCCGTTGCCGAACATGAAGATGTGCGACAACGACTCCCAGGGGATGCCGGCGAGCTGCGTGTCAGTGGCAGGCGCTTCGAAGGGACTGGCCATGGATCCTCTCACTCTTGTTGGGGCCCGCAATCGGGGTATGAAACGCCCCTTTTGCTCTGGTACTGATGGTCAAGACTTCGCTCAGAACGATTCTGCGCTCCGAAGCGGCCCTTAAGGGCGTCAGGTAGGGCCCTGAACCTGCCGATCGGGGCGCCAGAACGTCCATCAGGCCCCGTTGTCCCAGCTCATCGGCATATCTCGGGTTGGCAGCGCAATAGGTGTCGCCGCCTGTTCTGATGTTGCTGTCACTGCTGGTACTCACGCGTTCTGCTTCGCAGCTTGGCGAGTTGACTGTCCAATGAAGAGATCAAGAGACGTCTCCATGTGGACAGTTACCTCCAGAGAAGTTTTGCGAAAGGGAGGAGCACAAGTTATCACGAAGATCAACGGCTCAGCTGCCTGACACACGAACGAATCAGCGTCCAGGCACAGGTACGGGCAGACATGGCAGCCCGTTTGGCAGGTAGCCGGTCGGCCTGCTTCAGTACCGACCCGTCCAGCTGGTTCCATGCCTGCCTGTGCACTTGCACGCCAAGCTACCTACAGGCCTGCCTGCGGACCCAGTTGCCTACGGGCGGACAGGCAAAGTGGCATGCCGGTCGGCACTCCGGCTGTTCGTCCCGCATGCCAGAAAACCTCACCATCAACACGCGGGCAATCCGCGGGGCGGACTCTCCAGCCCGTGAGGCTGCGTACACGACGCCCTGCCGGTGGTCCCGCAGGCTGCCATGTACGCATGTCTACAGCGAGGCCTGCACGCTGTTGCACTTGAACGGAAGCATGCGACGGTACGTGCGTACCGGCTTCGCGCCGGACCCGCACACGGGCCTCTGAGCCAGCACGCAGGCGGCCCGGCATCCCAGTGGACGGGCAGACCGGGCATCCGGCAGCGCGGCCATCAGGCACTCCTGTCGGCACCTGCGCAGTCCTACCGACACGAGTGCCCCTTATCAGGCTCACCTGAGTGTCCGCTGCCCCACCTATCTGCTTCTCTGCCTGGCAACGCATGGCCAGACAGACCTACTGCCTTGCGTGACATCGTGTCCGCTCTCCTCTTTGTGTACGTGTTGAGCGGCTGGCTAGTGAGCCAACCCCCGGTCCCGTGTACACAGCTACAGGGGGACGAGCAGGTATACCTGCGCACATGCAGACCACTCAGCGTGCAAGTGGGCGGGCAGGCACGTCTGCCCGCGTATCTGCAAGCGGGGTAACTGGTCGTCGCGCCACCGGAGTGATGTGCGGTCTCGCATGCAGACGCGCCTGTGAACCAGCTGGCAAACAGGCTGTCTTCTCCACGTGAATACAAGGGATGAAGCAGGTCTGAACGAAGGCCTTTGGACATGCGTTGCTCAGGGAAGTGACAGCTACCTACAGACACGCTGCTGTGAAACCGTTGGTACACACTCTTGCCAAGGCTAGGGTTCAGGCCGTGCGTCATGCCTCAACTCCTATGTGTCGACAAGCTTGCGCCAATGTTTGCAGTGTTGTTTGTTTGCCCAGGTCAGAGGCTCTTTTTCGCGTTTCTATCTCTGCATACTAGCGCCATGGTTCTCTCGTGCTCCAGTACCTTCCCATCTGGTGTCGATGAGGTTGGTTGATCGCTGATGCTGTCGGCTCTGCCGGAGGAGTGGTGATCGCAGTTCATGGAAGTCCGAAGAGGGCATCCGTCAATCAATGCGCCGATTCCGGCTACGTTCAGTGGGTGCCGATGTACCGACACGGTAACGCCGTTCGGGAGGTCGTGATGGGTGGCGAGGGTGTACAGAGCGCAGATCATGGCTCATCGACCCCGGTGCCGAACGATCGCGATGAAAGCGAACTCCTTCTGTCCGGCCAAGCGACCTGGCGTCGAGGGAAAAGGAGTCTGCCCAGATGGCCGGCCCTTTGGCGGAGTGAGTCGGGCGCGCAGTGTGGTGACGAGGAATGATCACGGTTCCTCGCTTGGGCGGAGAGTAGGGGAGGTATCCGAACCGGAGGAAGGGCGGATCAGCAGAGGATGGTTCGTCGCGTGTCGCTCGCGTCCAGCCCGGTACAGCGCACGTATTCGATGCCGACTCGCCGCTGTCCGACCGATCGTGGTGGCACGAGGTGAGGCCCCCCGAGATCACCCACAGTCTGCTCGGGGCCGGACATTCCTTGATCATCTGTCCTTCCGAGACGTGATCAGAGCCTCCGGTCCGCTCGCCGCGAGCGGACCGGAAACGCGTCTGTCGGCTTCCGCATGATCTCCCTGGTGGAGTCCCCACATGTGACCCGGCCCTTTGTATCGACACTCCAGGAGTGTCGATACAAAGACCGAGGGAGATGGCTGCCATACGGTTCCGTCGATGCCCGGGTATGGCCTGGAGCCCTGCCCGCGAAGCCGCCCGTGGCCCTCAGTGACAAGGATGGCTGCCCACCTGACGCGGCTCCACCCCCGAGGCTCCAGGTCCCCCACCGCCGTCCAACTCGCCGCTCGTGGAGCAGGGGCCTGCCGGACTCCACGCCGAGGGAAGCGTCGTACACCAGGGGATACGCCAATCTCTCCGGTACCACCACGCGACGTAGAAGGGCGTGGATGACCGCTGACCGGGCGGCAACCGGCAGACGGCCCGAGCGCGGTGCCGCCCGTCGCTGCCGGGGACTCCGTGACCATCCGTCGGCGTACCGAGAGCGCGGCCGCGAAGCCCGTCTTCGCGCTGCCGCCGAGGACACGCTCCCCGGTCGCATCCCGCAGCGAGCACAACAGCTGATCCCGCACGGGGGAGTCGAGCGAGAGCGGGAACCCGGAGAGCACGGTCCGGCCCACGCTGCCACCTGCGCGGAGCCACGGATTCCCTTCGTGTCCAGCGGGTCGCACCGCCCGGCAGAGTCTCTGCGCCGGTCCTCAAACAGTGGCCGTCTCTATCGGACCGCCACCGATGGAGAACTGTCGGAGCACCGCGTGCGGTGGCAGCCGAGGCACCTCCAGGCCGGCGGGGTGCCTCCCCCTGGACGGGGAGAAGGCCTGTTCGGCAACGCGCCTCATGGGCCGGTGGGGGAGGGGCGCTCCGGCCCGGTGCCGGAAACGGTGAGGGAGGGCGTCCGTTCGACAGGGGCCCGCAAGGGGTCGCTGGAGCCCGGGAAACCCGGTTCTCGCGTGACGGCGGCTTCCGGGAGAACGGCTCTCACAGAAGTCGTTCAACTTTGTACAATCTGGTGCGGGGGCACGTTGCCCCGACGAGGTGCCCGGGACCGGTCCCGGGCTCCGGGCTCCGGGCCCCGGGCACCGGGCGGAGAACCCGGCCGCACAGGGCGTGCAGGGTCGTAGCCCCTCCACGCGCGTTCCAGCGCTGCGCGAAGGATCCTCGTGCGCGGGGCCGCATGGTGGAGGATCCGAGCGATCGAAGGAGTCCCGTGCGTATGGCGGTGACCGGAACCATCGAGATCAGGGGCCGACATGACGATGCTGCGTGAGGCCCTCGACCGGCCCGCCCCCTCGTTCTCCTTCGAGTTCTTCCCGGCGAGGACCCCGGCCGGTATGCGCGCACTGTGGCAGGCCATCCGCCAGGTCGAGCGCCTCGGACCGGACTTCGTCTCCGTCACGTACGGGGCGGGCGGCTCCTCTCGGGAGCGCACCATCGAGGTGACCAACCGGATCGTCGCGGAGACGACGATGCGCCCGGTCGCCCATCTCACCGCGGTCGGCCACTCGGTGGCCCAGCTGCGCCACATCATCGGCCAGTACGCCGATGCCGGTGTGCGTGACGTCCTCGTCGTGCGCGGGGATCCGCCCGGTGATCCGAACGGACCGTGGATCCCGCACCCCGACGGCTTCCGGTACGCCCACGAACTGGTCTCGCTCGTCCGGGAGCTCGGTGATTTCAGCATCGGGGTGGCGGCCTTCCCCGAACGGCACCCCCGCTCGCCCGACTGGGAGAGCGACATCAGGCACTTCGTCGCCAAGTGCCGGGCGGGCGCCGACTACGCCCTCACCCAGATGTTCTTCCAGGTCGAGGACTATCTGCGGCTGCGTGACCGGGTGGCCGCAGCGGGCTGCGACATCCCGATCATCCCGGAGATCATGCCGGCCACCGACGCCCGCCAGATCAGCCGCTTCGCCGAACTGAGCGGCGCCGCGTTTCCCGAGGACCTGGCACACCACCTGAATGCCGCCCGCGAGGACCCGGCGCTGGGCTACCGGATCGGCGTCGAGTACGCCACCGCGATGGCCGAGCGGCTCCTGGCCGAAGGTGCCCCGGGGCTGCACTACATCACGCTCAACCGATCGACGGCGGCGCTTGAGATCCACCGTGCCGTGACCGGTTCGAGGAGTGTCCGGCGAGTGGAGATGCTCCATGGCTGACCCTTCACCGACCTGGACCTGCTGAGACGGAGGATCACGTGCAGGACATCAAGAAACAGGACGTCGGATTCGGATTCGTTCACGAGGTAGTGGACTTCTTCCCGGGCTGGACCCCGCCACTGCGGCTCGCGGGCATCGACGAGGACGACATCGCCGAGCCGCACGTCGTCCGCGGTATCGACTGACAGCCGGACCTGTACCACGGACCTGTACCACGGGCCGGGCCGACGGCGTCGTTGACGTCCGCGACAGGAACGCGACCTGGCCTCAACTCGGCGGCCCTGGTGCGCAGTCCGGCGGCTGCGCGGAGGCCCCGAGCTCCTGACGAATAGCCGACCGGTACGGGCCGGTGCCGGTCGTACTCATCGGCCTCATCGGCGCCGTGATCCCCCTGGCCGGCGAGCGTGCTGACCAGCTTCGGCACGGGCCCCACGACGATGACCAGCGTTCCCCTCGTCCTGGCGGGCCTCGGCCGGAACTTCGGCGTGGCCGGCACCGGCCACGTACTGCCTTCCGCCCGCTGAAGTGGCGGAGGCCTTTGCGCCGGGGCTCCGGGATCTGACAAGCGGAGCGACCGAAGCGACTCTGAACCCCGGTTGGGCCTTCGTCCCGCGTGCCCGGTCCAGGGGCGTCGTGCCTGACCGCCCTGTCGCGACAGGGCGGTCGTTCCGCTTCAGTCGCTGGCCACCTGGATCCCAGCGACTGAATCTGAGCGACCGAAGAACTTCTCAGTCGCTCGCTCAGAATCTGTAAAATCCCAGTTCAGAGCAGGTTGACAGAAGGAAAAGCGACCGAAGCGACCGATGGGTCGGGTATATGAGGACATTCGCGTGTGTGCGTGTGCGTTATATATAGGTGCGTTGAGTCGCTTCAGTCGCTGTTTTGGGATTTGCAAGCTCCTGACCTGCAATCTTTCAGAGTACTGGAGCAGCGACCGAGACCGCCAGAGTCGCTGGCGTTCGGACGCCTCGGTCGCTGATGGCTTCTCCGGCGGGCTGACAGCTCTGTCCCTGGACATGACAACCCCGTTTCCGGCCCGGAGAACCCTCGGCCGCAGGGGCTTCGATAACCTATGTTCGTCGTTGAGTCGCTTTGGTCGCTGATGGGGGTGCGCATGGCTCATGAGCTGGACGTTTCAAGCAGCGACTCAGAGCAGCCCGTAGCGGGGCCGCCGAGTATCGCGATTGCCAGGTGGTGTGCGAGCCGGGGCTGGCCGGTTCATCCGCTGGCTCCTGGACGCAAGACGCCCACGGCGAACTGCGAGGCGTGCCGGCAGCCCGGCCACGTTCGCAACGGGTGCGCCTGCCTCCTGGCCGGCCGTTGGTGCCATGGCTTTCACGCGGCCACTCTGGACTTCGCCCGCATCGAGGAATGGTGGTCCAACCGTCCCGGTCTCGGGGTCGGGGTCGCCTGCGGACCCGCCAACCTCGTGGTCATCGACATCGACGCGCATGGACAGCCCCCTCCGGACCGGGACCGGCTGCTGCCGGGCATCCCGATTCCCCGCAGCGTGGATCTGAGCGGACTGGCCAACGGATTCCACACGCTGGGCGTACTGGCCGCTCTGCGGGGCGAGGTGAGTCCGGCGGACGACGAAACGACCCTGCGGGTACGCACACCGTCCGGAGGCCTCCACGTCTGGTACCGCGCCCATGGCAGCCACCGCTGGCAGTGCTCCACCGGGTCCAACAGCCCCCGGGCCCTGGCCTGGCAGGTCGATGTGCGGGCCCATGGCGGGTACATCGTCGTTCCGGGCACCACCACGGCCGCCGGGACCTACACGCCGGTCGGTCCGACCCGCGAGCCCGCAGCACTTCCGAGCTGGCTGGCACAGGAACTCGCCCGTACCGGGCACCTCCCGCCCGCTGACGTGCCCGCTCCGCGCCCTGTCCCGCCCAGGGCCCGCCAGGCGGTCATCGCGGCGGGCGGAGGCCGTGACGCACACGTGGGGGCCCTCTCGCGGGTCCTGGGCGAGGTGACGGCCTGCGCGGCCGTCCCGGAAGGCGCTGCCTTCTCCACGAAGCTCAACCGGGCCGCGTACACCGCCGGGGGGCTGGTCGCCGGCGGTCACCTCTCGGAGGCGGCCGCCGAGCAGGCGCTGAGAGCGGCCGCCGAGCAGGCCCGCCCCGGTCAGGACCGCCGTTCCGGAGCCATCATCCGCAGTGGCCTCGACGCCGGACTGCTGCGCCCGCTGTCCCCGGGAGGCCGTGCGTGATCTCCGGGGACGACAACGCCCTTTTCGACGCGCAGGCGGTCGCCGCGCAGATCCTCGCGCAGCCCCCCGTGCCGCTGCCCGCACAGGGAGGCGAGACCACGGCCGGCCGGCCCCCGGCCGGCGAGGCGACAGCGGCGGGGCTGCTGCCGGACACACTCACCGACCGCGGCAACGCCAAGCTGTTCGTCAAGCTGTACGCCAACGACTACCGGCACGTACCGGGCCTCGGCTGGTACCGCTGGGACAGCACCCGCTGGCAGATCGATGAGGATGACACGGTGATCTGGGCCGCGGGGGACCTGGCCGAGAGCATCGCGGTCACCGATGCCCGCGGTGTGCACACCGGCGCGGCGCTGCACCGGCACCGCAGCCGCGCCCTGAGCACCAGCGGCATGAACGCGATGCTCACGCAGGCCAAGGCCGCCCCCGGCATGGTGCTCAACGCCGCGCGGCTGGACGCCGATCCGTACGCGCTGTGTACCCCGGCCGGCATCGTCGATCTGCGCACGGGGCTGATCCGGAACCCTGACCCGGACAAGGACTTCCACTCCCGTTCCACCAGCGCGGCACCGCAGGCCGTGGCGACGCCGCGCTGGCACCGGTTTCTCACCGACACCTTCGGCGAGGATGCCGACGGCGCGGAGATGGTCGATTTCCTGCACCTGCTGCTCGGCTACTCCATCACCGGGGATGTCGGCGGCCAGGTCATGCCCTTCCTTTTCGGCTCCGGCAAGAACGGGAAGTCGGTCCTGCTCGATGTCCTGATGAAGCTGCTCGGCGACTACGCCGACGCCGCCCCGCCGGGCTTCCTGATGGCCCGTCCCTACGAGGGGCACCCCACCGACCTGGCCGAGCTCCACGGCCGGCGGGTCATCGTGTGCAGCGAGGTCAAGCCCGGGGACAAGTTCGACGAGGCCAGGGTCAAGCTCCTGACCGGTGGCGACCGCATCAAGGCGCGCCGCATGAGGCAGGACTTCTTCAGTTTCGAGCCGACGCACAAGCTCTGGCTGCTGGGCAACCACCGTCCCGAGGTCGGCACCGGCGGCTTCGCGTTCTGGCGGCGCATGCGGCTCATTCCGTTCGAACGAGTCGTCTCCGACGACCGTAAGATCGACAACCTGGCGGACATCCTCGTCACGGAGGAGGGGCCGGGCATCCTGAACTGGCTTATCGAGGGCGCCCGTCGGTACCTGGCCGGTGAGAAGGTCCTGACCGGCCCCGAACGGGTTCGGATCGCCACGACCGCCTACGCCGAGACCGAGGACCACACGGGGCGCTTCATCAGTGAATCCTGCCGGATCGACGGGGGGTTGAGAGTGGAACAAGCCACGCTCTACGCGGCCTATAAGTCCTGGTGTCACAATGAGGGTGCCCCGGCAGTCTCGTCCCGAGCTTTTGCGGCCAGGGTCCGTGAAGCGGTCGGACTGGCATCACCCAAGGAAATGATCCTGTCCAACCAGCGGAAGTACTACCCGGGCATTGGACTGTTCGCTGATCAGGAGACAGCATGAGCGCCCTCATCGCAGAGGACGAGATCAGCCACGAAGTCGACTTCGTCTGGCTTGAGGACATCGGTGATCTCGACTACGTACGACAGAGCCTCGACCGGCTGCCGACCCGCCGGGGGAAGCCCGCCTACCACCGGGACGGCCGGATGGTCGGGTACACCCAGCTGGGGCCGCAGGCCAAGCCGTCGCGCTCGTCCGGTACGTTCCGACGCAGGGTCTTCTGGCTGCTCCCGCACGACCGTGACAGCGCTCCTGACGGCCTGTACGCCACCGGAGCGCCCGCAGAGGGTGTCGACCCGCGCACGCTGATGCCGGGACACAAGGGGCGCAAGACCGCGCGTTCCGAGGGAAGGCCCCCTTCCCTGACGGCGCAGGAAACAGGCACGACCCTCCCGCTGTAGCCGGCAGGCCCCGGACGGGGTATCCGGGCCGCGAGGGACGCCGGGGGCAGGGCCGCGCGCCGGCACGGGCGACCGGGCATGTGTCCCAGGCGTTCCGGCTCCTGAGCCCAGGCGAGCCCGGGTAACTCGCCCGTCCGGGGAAGCAGGCCGATACGTCGCTTCGGCGGTGCTCCGAGCCCTGCTCCACCATGGAATATGTCCCATCCCCTTGCCCATGAGCCGCCCCGGCCTCCCGCGATGAGGCTCCTGATCCGGAGCTGAGGGAGAGGCGTTGCAAAGAACCGTCCAACCGGTATATTTCTCGACGGAGAGGTGTTCCGCGAGAAGAACGGGGCGAAGCCCTCTCCTGCGTTTCCGTATGTGGTCCGTTGATGACCAGGGGCGTGGGGACGCTCCGGGCGCAAAGAGGGGGAGGCCCAGGATGACTGGCCGAATATCTGCACAGGTGATGGTGGTCGGGGGAGGACCGGTCGGCATGCTGGCCGCGGCGCAGCTGGCCGCGCAGGGCGTGGACACGGTGGTCCTCGAATCCGAGGCCGCCACCTCGGAGAGACCCAAGGCCACCACGCTCCACGCCAGGGCGGTTCAGTGTCTGGCCCGGCGAGGCTACTTCTTCGCACCGGCGTCCCGGCCCGACGGCCGGACAGCCACCATGCCCTTCCACTTCGCCGGCATCCCGGGCCTGTCCATCACGGCCCCGGAGGCGGAGCCCAACCCGATCTTGAAGTGTCCCCAGGTTGAACTCGAACGGCTCTTCGAGAGCCGGGCGCGGGCCAACGGTGCGCGGGTGTTGCGCGAGCACCGGGTGACGGAGATGGCGCAGGACCGCGACGGGGTACGGGTCACCGCGGAGACCCCGCAGGGGCGTCGGACGTTCACCCTGGCGTACGTGGTGGGGGCGGACGGTGCCCGCAGCACGGTCCGGGAGATGGCGGGAATCGCCTCCGACGTCAGCACGCCGACCATGTCCGCGATGATGGGCCTGGTCCGTATCCCGGACGATCAGGCGATCCCGGTGGGCTGGCACCGCACGCCCAGGGGCTGGCTCATCGCCAAGAAGGGCTCCGACGGCCACACCCTCGTCCACACGCTCACCCGTGGAGATGGTTCCTCCAGCCGGCATGTCCCGCTCACCCTGGCCGAGTTGAGCAGTCAGGTGTCGTGGATCGTCGGACACGCGATCACGATGACCGCCCCCCGCTGGCTCAGTCGGTTCAGCGACTTCACCCGGCTCGCCCGGACGTACCGCGCCGGACGTTTCTTCCTGGCCGGGGACGCCGCGCACGTGCATTTCCCGATCGGTGGGCAGGGCCTGAGCACCGGGGTGCTGGACGCCCTCAACCTGAGCTGGAAACTCGGCCTCGTGGTGCGGGGTGCCGCGGCCGACGGGCTGCTCGACACCTACGGCCTGGAGCGCCGGCCCGCGGCCCAGAAGGTCATCGACAACACGCGTGCCCAGGTCGCGCTGATGGGTCCCGGTACCGAACTCGACTCCCTGCGGACGCTGCTCACCGGGCTCCTGGAGTCAGGCAGGGGCAATGACTTCCTCAGCGGGATGATCAGTGCCCAGGACACCGTGCTTCCCGCGAGCCCGCGCTATCGGTCCCCGCACGAAGGAACCTTTCTGCACAACATCGAACTGGCCACCGCCAAGGGCCCGTCGGACCTGATCGGACTGCTGGGGGAGGGCGGCGAACCCCTCCTGCTGCTCTTCGGGGAGGGAGGCAGGCGCTACGCGGACACGGCGCGGGCCTGGGAGCGGTCCCTGCGTGTGGTCCATTGCCTGCCGACGCGCTCCGTGCCCTTCTCGGCGGTACTCGTGCGCCCCGACGGATATGTCGCCTGGGCGTCGGACGGTGGCGGACCGCTGGCCGACGCACTGGCGGCGTTCTTCGGGATGGACGCGCGCCCGGGGCCGATGGCGGCCCCCGGGCTGGAAACGGTGCCGGCCTAACCGACCGGGATACCGGCCTTCTCCTCGAGTACCTCGGTCAGCTCGGTGAAGACCGCCACTCCTCGGGTGCGTGAGATGTCCACCGCGGCGAGGACGGACGCGAGCACCACATTGGGCAGCAGGTGACGCAGCAGGGAGCAGACCCGCTCGGCGAGGTCCTGGTACTTGCTGAGCGCCTGCGACATCGCCTGGACGCCGGCGAAACAGCCCACCAGGACGTCGGAGGTTTCCCGGGGCACTACGTGCGGGAGGAGCTCGCCCTGGGCCTGCGCCTGGTCGAGGAGCCTGGTCAGGACCGCGCCCCAGTTCAGGAAGGGGCCGCTGCGGTCGAGGTCGTGCGCCTGCTGGTCCAGGGACAGCCGCACGCCGGCGCGGACCATGGGGTCTGTCTGCAGCCGGTAGGCGTGCAGCATGATCACGTCCACGAGCTCCTGCGTCTTGCAGGCACGTTCGGGGACACCCAGGCGCTGCTCCTGCTCGCTGAGCACACCCTGGGCCAGCTCTTCCTTGGACTGGAAGTGGAAGTACAGGGCCCCCTTGGTGACTTGAGCCTCGCTGAGTATCTCGGCGATCGTGGCTGCCTGGTAACCGTGCTTCTCGAACACGTTTGCCGCTGCCGACAGGATCGTCTGACGTGTACGGATGGCTCGATCCTGCTTCGCCACTCTCGCCTCCTCCATTTACGTGACTACTGCATCGAAGACACCGTAGCGCATGAAAAAAACCGGCTAGTATGTATCTTACAGTGATCGGCGCCCGCAGCGAATGGGGGGAGAGCATGATCGACTCACATCGCGGAACCGGAGCCACCTCGAACCCTGGCGCGGCGGTCTGCTTCCCCAGCCCTGTCGGGAAGCCGGGACGGAGAGGGAGGGGACCCGATGATTCTGGTGACAGGTGCGACAGGGACGGTCGGCCGGGAAGTGGTGCGCGCCTTCCCGCCCGGCGTGCCGCTGCGTCTCATGACCAGGAACCCGGAGGGCGTCACGGTCACGCGGCCCGAGGTGGAGGCCGTGGCCGGGGACTACGCCAGATCCGACTCGCTGACCCGGGCGCTGCGCGGGGTGCGGAAGGCCTTCCTCGTCCCGAGCCGGGTCGGCGGTGACGAAGGCGCCGTCTTTCTCCGGGCGGCGCGGGCGGCGGGTGTGCGCCACGTCGTCGCGCTCTCCGCGGCCTCGGTCACCGATGCGCGGGCCGACGACCTGATCACCCGTTGGCAGCGTGACAATGAGGAACTCCTGCGCCGGTCCGGGATGGCCTGGACCCTGCTGCGGCCCCGTTCGTTCATGTCCAACTGCCTGTCGTGGGCGGGGACGGTCCGTTCGGATCGCGTCGTGCGGGCTCTGTACGGGACGTCGGCGAACGCGTGTGTCGACCCGCGTGACATCGCCGAGGTGGCGGTGCGGGCGCTCACCGAGGACGGACACGAGGGCGCGGCCCACACGCTGACCGGGCCGGAGGCGATCAGCGCGGCCGAACAGACACGGCTGCTCGCGCGGGTCCTCGGGGTGTCGCTGCGTTTCGAGGAACTGGCACCGGAGGAAGCGCGCGCCGCGCTGTTGCGCCGCCACCCGCCCGAACTGGCGGAGGCGTTGCTGAGCAGTGCGCGGCGGCAGCGCGACGGAGCCAAAGCCGCGGTGGGAAGCGGGGTCCGCGAAGTGACGGGCCGGCCCGCCCGGTCGTTCGCCGAGTGGGCCGGGGACCATGCCGGTGCCTTCGCCCCGAGGCGGCCTCATGAGGGCGAGGGCATCGGCATGGTCCGATCAGCTCTCGGGTGACAGCGTCTTCACCGTGGAGGTGAACACCAGGTCCCCGTCCTGGTGGGCTGTCACCAGGACCGACTTCTCGACGCCGGCCGTACCGGGCAGGTGCTGCGCCTGGATCATGCAGGGCGTGTCCAGTTCGGCGTACCGGTGGAACTCGCTCACGATGCCGATGGGCAGCATCGCGGAGCTGTCGAGGGCCGCTGCCGCCGCCTGACGGGCTGCCTCCAGGAGCACCATGCCCGGCACGTGGTCGACCGGGTGGTCGAAGAGGACGTGGTGGCGGGTGTCGGCTCTCAACTGCCAGCGGTTCGTCTCCCCGGTGGGGGAGAGCACCACGTCGATGGGTGACATGCGCCCGACTCTCTGCGGCGAGGCGGGGGCCATGAGGGGGAGCCGGGGCCGGCCCTCGGCGGTGCAGCGGTCTCCCCGGAGCCTGCGGTAGACGGCCGGTGTGGTGCAGGTGAAGGCACCGCCTCCCCGTACGGCCGGCTTGCCGTCGCGGTGGATCACCGCTTCGTAGCGCAGTCCGGTCAGGGCGCTGCCGCGCCGCTTGACCTCGGTGCAGGTGACGTCGATGTCCAGCGACGCGGGTGTGCCGCCGATGAGGACCTGGTCGGGCTCGACGGCGTACTCCAGGTCCCACATCAGGAACTGGTGGCCGAATGGAACACCGAACTCCGCGTGCGCGAGGAGCGAGCCCACCTGACGTATCGTCTCCGCCGCCAGCAGCGGGTCGTGGTGTGCGCCGATGGGGCTGAAGAAGCTGTGCCCGCGGGGCCACTGGGCCGTCACCTTGAAGTGCTCGTCATCCTCGCGCTTCCAGTCGGTGAGCATGACCTCGGCGACGGCCGCCCGGTGGACGAACTCCTTGGGCACCGTGGTCGTCAGCGACGGGAAGCGGAACAGGGGAGGCGCGATCGACGACCCTGACCGGGTGTCCCGTGCAGATGCCTCGTTCATGAGCGGGTGAGCAAGCTGGATCGTTGCTGCAGTCATCTTTCCCCCAAAACAACGGTAACGAAAACCGGTGAGCCCCTCGCGGGACACCAAAGATACATACCAACCGGTTTAATTTCTACCGTCCTTTGGTACTCGGCAGAAGCGAAACCGCGAGCTCCGCTTGCGACTGTGATGACGCCTTCACATCTTGCCCCCGGGCGGGGAACGCCCCCCGCGATCGCCGCTCGACCGCCGCTCCAGCCTGCTGTTCCAGGGTTTCCTGATGAGGAAGGGGGCTGTCATGAGTGGATTCGGCGGTGCTGCGGCCGGGGTGGCGCGAGTGGAGCGCGGTAGGGCGAACCAGGACGAACTGAGCGCCCTCAACGAGGCTCTGCTCTCGGTGCTCGCGCGGAATCGGGCCGTGACCCGTGCGCGCGGGGGTGGTGCGGAGGGTCGTCCGGCCGCGTGGCGGCGCTGGGAGCAGGCCCCGTACAGGGCGCCGCAGAGCTGGCGTTAGTGCGGCTGAAGGCACGTTTCTGCAGCCAGGCTGCCCTCCGGCAGAAAACCGCTTAGGTGGTTTGTTACGCTTAGTTCAATGCCGAGAGGCAACATCGAGAGGGGCTGTGGCATGTCGGTGGGGAGGCTCGCCGGGTCCGGTGAGCCGAGCGACACCCGTGGCCGTGTGGCGGAGCTGCTGGCGCTGCGTGAGCAGGCCCGGCGCGGGCCGAGTGACCGGGCGACCGAGGCGCAGCACGCGAAGGG
>NZ_JBIVLK010000028.1:0-50848 GCF_044751215.1 Streptomyces sp. NPDC088730 | reverse complement strand
GCAACGGAGCGATCAACGCCCACGACTCATCCGTCAGTTCATGTCGACGCACCACGAACGGAGTAACGAGCCGCCGACTTTACGGACACGGCCTAAGCGCAGTCGAGGTCGCGCAGGACGCGCTCGCACAGCTCGTGCGTCTCCAGGGCGTCCCGGGCGCTCGGCGTCCTTCCGGTGCGCACGGCGTCCAGGAACGTCAGCACGCTCTGCTCGATGCCGCGCTGGCGGGCCACCGGCACCCAGTCGCCGCGCCGCCGTACGCTCGGCTGGCCCTTGTGGTCGATCACCTCGGCGAGGTTGACGACCTCGCGCTTGGAGTCCTGGCCGGAGACCTCAAGGCGTTCCTCGGTCGAGCCGCTGAGCCGGTTCATCGCCCCGATGGCGGTGAAACCGTCGCCGGAGAGCTGGAGCACGACGTGGTGCATCAGGCCGTCGCGGATCCTGCCCCGTACGACGGTGTGCTCGACCGGGCCGGGGACCAGGAAGCGCAGGGTGTCGACCACATGGATGAAGTCGTCGAACACCATGGTCCGGGGGTCCTCCGGCAGCCCGACCCGGTTCTTCTGCATGAGGATCAGCTCGCGCGGGTGCTCGGCGCACTGGGCGTAGCCGGGCGCCAGGCGGCGGTTGAACCCGACGGCGAGGCCGACACCGCGGGCCTCCGCCAGCTCCACCAGTCGCTCGGACTCCGCGAGCCCGTAGGCGAGCGGCTTGTCGACGTAGGTGGGGACGCCGGCCTCGATCAGCCGGCCGGCGATCTCCGGATGCGTCGCGGTCGGGGCGTGCACGAATGCCGCGTCCAGTCCCTGGGCGAGCAGCGAGCCGAGGTCCGTGTGGCACTGCGCGGAGGGGATCCGGTGGGTCTCGGCGACGGCGGCCAGGGTGGCGGGGGTGCGGGTCTGCAGATGCAGTTCGACCCCCGGCAGGGTGCTGAGTACCGGCAGGTACGCCTTCTGCGCGATGTCTCCGAGCCCGATGCAGCCGACCTTCACAGGGTTTCCCTCTCGCTGTTCAGCGCCGTGCGTCGCGGTTCTCGTCCGTGGTGGTCCGCCGCGTTTGTACGACCGGCGCGTCGTTCGTCCCGGCAGCATACGTGTGCCGCGGCGGGCGCCAGTCGGCGATGCCGTCGAACGTCCGCAGCACGAGACCCGGTCCGAGCCGGGAGACCGTGGACATGGTGAAGTCGCGCAGCGCGACGGAGACGGGCCCGGACAGGCGCATCAGCCGCGAGACCTGTGCCGCCTTGCGCACGACGGCGGTGGTCCGGGGCAGCCGTTCCGCGGTGTACGTGGCGAGGCCCGCGCCCAGGTCGGTGTCCGGTGCGACGTGGTGGGCGAGCACGATGGCGTCCTCGATGGCCTGGTTGCCGCCCTGGCCCAGGGTGGGGGCCATGGCGTGGGCGGCGTCTCCGACGAGCGCCGCGCGGCCCCGGTGGAAGGCGGGCAGCGGGTCGGTCATCTGGTGGACGTCGTTGCGCAGGACGCTTCCCGGTGCGGCGGATTCGATGATTTCGGGGACCGGCCGGTGCCAGTCACCGAACCTGCGCAGCAGTTCCGCCCGCTCGTCGTCGGCGGCGCGCGCACCTGCCGGGGCGGCCGCGGCCGCGTACGCGTAGATCCGGCCGTCCTTGAGCGGCTGGCTGCCCCAGAGCGCGCCGCGCCCCCAGGTCTCGTGCGGGGCGAAGGGTCCGGCGGGCGCGGGGACCAGGACGCGCCAGGTGGTGAAGCCCGCGTACGACGGGCCGGGGTGGTCCGGGAAGAGGACGTCCCGCACGGCCGAGTGGATGCCGTCGGCGCCGATCACGAGTTCGGCCTCGACGGTCCCGTCCGGAGTGCCGATCACGGCGGGCCGGCCGCCCGCGGTGCCCGGGTCCACGAGCCGGGCCGGGCAGCCGGTGCGGATGGCGGACGCGGGGAGCGCGGCGGCGAGGCGGTCGACCAGGGTGGCCCGGTGCAGCAGGACGAGCGGACCGCCGAACCGCTCGGCCGCGGCGCTGCTGTCGGTCCTGGCCAGCCAGCGGCCGTCCGGTGAACGCATACCGCCCTCGCCCTGCCAGGCGGCCAGGGACCTGATCTCGTCGCCGAGCCCGATGACGTCCAGGGCGCGCTGGGAGTTGGGGGCGAGGCTGATTCCGGCACCTACGGGTTCCAGCGACGCGGCCCGTTCCAGCACGGTGACCTGCCATCCCGACCGGTGCAGGGCCACCGCCGTCGCGAGTCCACCGATTCCGCTGCCGATGACGACCGCACGGGGTTCGTGCATGACTCCTCCTCGATCCCGGTACCGGAAACTACAGCCGTAGTAACAACTCCAACGTACTACACCTGTAGTTCCGGCGGTAGGTTGATCCCATGGCCACACGCACCACCGGCTCCCCCCGTGCCGATCTGATCACCGACGCCGCGCTCGCCCTGCTGGCCGAACGCGGCATGCGGGGGCTGACGCACCGGGCGGTGGACGAACGGGCCGGGCTCCCCCAGGGCTCGACGTCCAACTACGCCCGCACCCGCCAGTCCCTGCTGGAGGCGGCGGTGCGCCGCCTGGCCGAACGGGAGGCCCGGGTACTGGCACCGGGCGAACTCCCGGCACCCGGCCCGGCGGCAGGCCCCTCCGCCTCCCCCGGCCCAGTAGCCGGCCCCTCCGTCCCCGGCCAGGACGCGCTGATCGCCGGTCTGGCGCTGGCCCTGCACCGCTATCTGACCCGCCACCCCGAACTGCTCGTCTGCCGGTACGAACTCGCCCTGGAGGCCACGCGCCGACCCGAGCTGCGGGCGTTCTTCGACGCGACGGGCCGGCAGTTCCGCGAACCGCTGGTCGCGCTGATGACGGCGGCCGGATCACCCGAGCCCGAACGGCACGCCCTGTCCCTGGTCGCCTGGTGCGAGGGGCTGATGTTCTCGTGCGCGGCCGGCTCGTACAGCCGTGCCGTGCCCTCGGAGGCGGAACTGCGCACCGGCTTCGGCGAGCTGCTGCGCGGGATGCTCGGGCACTGACGCACGGGCCCCGCCCTCCGGGCCGTGGGGCTTCCGTCTGGACCGGGCCGAGCTCGCGGGGGCGCCACGCTGACCGGGGTCACTCGTGCGGATCAATCCGGGGGTTCCGGCCCACTCGACGGCCGGTCCGCACAGCAGAGTTGATCAGGTGCATCGAACCAGTACCACCGTGAAGCTCCTGGTCGCCGTGGCGGTCACGGCCCTGTCCGGTTGCGTGTCCGTGCAGCCGCGGCCGAGCGCCCCGCCGGCCCCCTCACCCCGCCCGGCCGCCCAGGATCTGGCCCCGCAGATCGGCCGGCCTCCGGTCCACGACATCCTGGAAGCCGTCCCGGACCCGAAACCGTCCACCGCGGGCCGGGCGTCCGCCGCTCCTCCGGCCGTGCGCCACACCGGACCCCGTGCCGTGCCCCACGCCCCACAGCCCCGGCAGGACCCCGGCCCGGCGCACCCCCGGCCGCCGCGCCGGGCCGTGCCCGCACCTCCCCACCCGGCCCCACCCGCCCTGCCGACTCCGGTGACCGGGACGGATGTCTGCGCGCTCGGACGGGGATACGGGCACTGGCCGGCGGGCAGCCCGCAGTCACTGATCTGCGACCGCACCTACGGACACTGACCGGGCGGGCCGGCACGGAACGCCGCCCGCCGTTCCCCTCAGAGCTCCCGCAGCCGCAGCTCCAGCCGCCCGATGGCCGCCCGGACCCCGCCCCCGTAGCCGTCGTCGGCCCCGTCCTCTGCGAGCACCCCCGAGGCGTCCCGGGCCCGGTCGAGATGGATCCGGGCCGCCGCCCGGCGCCGGAGCTTCACGTAGTCCGCCGCGAGGTTGAGGTGCAGCGACGGGTAGAAGGCCCGGACCGCGAGCGCGTCGCGGTGTTCCGCGACGCGCTCGTCGGTCAGCACCTGCGCGGCGGCCAGTGCCCGCAGGTCCCAGGCCAGCTCGTCAGCGGGATCGTCCTGGGTGTCCGCCATGTAGTGCGCGAGGGTGCACCGGTGCAGGGCGTCACCCTCCGCACCGATCTCCGCCCAGAGGAGGCCGAAGCGGTTGCGCGCCTCCTCGCGGTCACCGCCGTGCAGCAGCATGACCGCCTGGCCGATTCTGGTCATGACGACGTCCTGCGACGCCTCCTGCTGCTCCGTCACTGCGGTCTCCCTCGGTACCCGTCCGTCTGCGCCCGGCCGGACCCACGAGGTTCCGTACGGTTTCGGGCCGTTCCGGATGGTTCCGGCCGGTTCGACGCTAACCGCAGCGGCGCACAATCGCACCCAGGCTCCGGCGCGCCCTCAGCCCAGGTCGGGGATGCGCCAGTCGATGGGCTGGTGCCCCTGCGCCGCGACGGCCTCGTTGATCTGGGTGAACGGGCGGGATCCGAAGAACTTCTTCGCCGAGAGCGGCGAGGGGTGTGCGCCCTTCACCACCACGTGGCGCTCCTCGTCGATGAGCGGGAGCTTCTTCTGCGCGTAGTTGCCCCAGAGCACGAAGACCGCCGGGTCGGGCCGGGACGCGACCGCGCGGATCACCGCGTCAGTGACCTTCTCCCAGCCCTTGCCCTTGTGCGAGTTGGCCTCGCCCGCGCGCACGGTCAGCACGGCGTTGAGGAGCAGCACGCCCTGTTCGGCCCACGGCATCAGGTACCCGTTGTCCGGGACCGGCAGACCGAGCTCCTCCTTCATCTCCTTGTAGATGTTCCGCAGGGACGGCGGGGTCTTCACACCGGGGCGCACGGAGAAGCACAGCCCGTGCCCCTGGCCCTCGCCGTGGTACGGGTCCTGCCCGAGGACCAGGACCTTCACCTTGTCGTAGGGGGTCGCGTCGAGCGCGGCGAACACCTGCCCCCGGGGCGGGTAGACCGGTCCCGCGGCCCGCTCCTCCTCGACGAACTCGGTGAGCTCCTTGAAGTACGGCTTCTGCAGCTCTTCGCCGAGGACGCCGCGCCAGGAATCGGGCAGCTGGTCGGTGTCGGTCACGTCAACAACCTCCGGTATGCAATCAGTTCTTGATGCCAGAACCTACCGGCGACCACTGACAACGGGGCCTGGAGCCTCCCGGCCGCTGCCCGGAGGGACCGCGAGCGGCCCGCCGGGCTACCAGCTGGCCTTGCGGTACAGCTCCCACATCTGCATGACCGTCTGCGGGTCCAGGGCCCGTTCGCCGCCGCCGATGTCCTCGCCGGCCGCCACGTAGAGCTTGCCCTGCCACAGCGGCAGCAGCCGGACGTCGTCGACGAGGGCCTTCTGGGCCACCTCGAACTGGCGGCTGACCGCGCCCCGGTCACTCTCCTTGCGGGTCTGGGGCAGCACCTGCTTTGTGATCTCGTCCTTCGCGTACGGCATGCCGGTGATGCTGTCCTTGCCCACGAAGGGGGCGATGAAGTTGTCCGGGTCCGGGAAGTCCGGGAACCAGCCGCGACCGAAGACGGGGTACTCACCCTTGTTGAACCCATCCTGGAACGTGTTCCAAGGACGGCTCTTCAACGTGATCCGGAAGAGGCCGGAGGCCTCCAGCTGACGCTTGAGCTCGTCGAACTCGGGTGCCGTCGAGGATCCGTACCGGTCGGTGGTGAACCAGAAGGTCATCGCCACGGGCTCGGTGATACCGGCGTCCGTGAGGATCTTCTCGGCCTTCTTCGGGTCCGGGTCGCCGAAGGTGTCGAAGAAGCTCGTCGTGTGGCCCGCGATGCCCTTGGGCACCATGGAGTAGAGCGGTTCCGCGGTACCCTGGTAGACCTTGGCCACCAGCGCGTCCCGGTCCACCAGCTGGGCGATCGCCCGCCGCACCGCCGGTTTCCCGGCGGCCGGGTCCTTGGGGTTGAAGACCAGGAAGCGGATGTCGGCGCCGACCGTCTCGACGAGCTGGAGGTCGCCCTTCTTGTCCTGGTTGTCCTCCAGGCTGACCACCTCCTTCGCGGACAGCCCTCGGTAGGTGGCGTCGATCTCGTTCTTCTTGAGCGCCTTCACCATGGCGCCGGACTCCTTGAAGTACCGGATGGTCACGGCGTCGTTCTTGCGGTCCGCGAAACCCTTGTAGTCGGGGTTCTTGACCAGTTCGGACCGGTCACCCTGCTTGTACGCGTCCAGCAGGTACGGCCCGGAACCGGTGACCTTGCCGTCGTCGCGGATCTTGTGTGCCGAGTACTCGCCCGGTGCGACCAGCGACATGGCGGGCGTGGCCAGGATGAACGGGAAGGTGGCGTCCGGCTTGGTCAGGTGGAAGACCACCTCCAGGTCGCCCTTGGTCTCCACCCGGTCGAGCGAACCGAGCATGCCGACCGGTCCGCCCTTGACCGCGATCGTCCTGATCCGGTCTATGGAGTACTTCACGGCCTCGGCGTCGAGCTTCTCGCCGTTGGAGAACTTCAGACCCTCGCGGAGCGTGCAGCGGTACGCGGTACTGGTGGTGTCGGTGAACTTGCAGTGGTCCGCGGCGTCCGGCTCCGGGCTCGTACTCCCGGTGGGGAAGCTGACCAGGGTCTGGAACACGTTGCGCATCAGCTCCCAGGAGCCGTCCCACGCCGCCGCCGGGTCGAGGGTGGAGGGTTGGCTGGTCGTCCCGACAGCTAGCTTCTGCTCCACATCCGAACCGCTGTCAGACAACAGACCGCAGCCGGCCAGCAGAGACAGGGAAGCAAGGGCTGCAGCGGCCTGCAGACTGGCCCGGTAGAACACGTGCACGCTCCTCGATCAGCCATGGGTCGGCAGACCATACCGCAGCGCCCCGTCGGGTCAATCCGCAGGCCCGACGGGGCACTTGAGTCAATCAGGGCCAAACCCGCTCAGGCTGTTCTCAGCCAACGCCCGCGTTCAGGAAAATCCCGCCGTCGACCACCAGGGTCTGTCCGGTGATCCAGTCGGACTGGTCCGACGTGAGGAAGGCCGCGGCGCCACCGATGTCCTCGGGAACACCGAGCCGCCCGAGCGGGTAGGGCGCGGCCGCCTCCGCCTCACGGCCCTCGTACAGCGCCTGGGCGAACCTGGTCTTCACGACCGCGGGGGCGATCGAGTTGACCCGCACGACCGGCGCGAACTCGTGCGCCAGCTGAAGGGTCAGGTTGATCATCGCGGCCTTGCTCATGCCGTAGGCGCCGATGAAGGGCGAGGCGGAGACGCCCGCCACGGAGGCGATGTTGACGATCGCCCCGCCGTTCTCCTTCTGCCAGGCCTTCCAGGTCTGCTGCGCGAAGCCGAGCGCAGAGACCACGTTCGTCTCGAAGACCTTGCGGGCGACGTTGAGGTCGAGCTCGGCCATCGGCCCGAAGACCGGGTTCGTACCGGCGTTGTTGACCAGGAAGTCGACCCGGCCGAACGCCTCCATGGTGCGCTCGACGGCCACCGCCTGGTGCGCCTCGTCGTGCGCCTTGCCCGCCACGGCGATGACGCGGCCGGAGCCGAGCGTCTCGACGGCCTCCTTCAGCGCGTCCTCACCGCGTCCGGTGATGCACACCCGGTCGCCCCGGGCCACGAGCGCCTGGGCGATGCCGTAGCCGATGCCCCGGCTCGCGCCGGTGATCAGCGCGACCTTGCCACTGTCCTGCACAGTCATGATGTCCGCAGCCCTTCGGGTCAGTTGAGCGGTCCGCCGGCGACGTACATGACCTGGCCGGAGACGAAGCCCGCGTCGTCGCCCGAGAAGAAGGCGATGGCGTTGGCGATGTCCTCGGGGAAGCCGACGCGCTGCACCGGGATCTGGGTGGCGGCAGCGGCCTGGAACTCCTCGAAGCCCATGCCGACCCGGGCCGCCGTCTGCGCGGTCATCTCGGTGACGATGAAGCCGGGGGCGACGGCGTTGGCGGTGATCCCGAACTTGCCGAGCTCCTTGGCCAGCGTCTTGGTGAAGCCCTGCAGGCCCGCCTTGACCGCGGCGTAATTGGCCTGACCCCGGTTGCCCAGCGCCGAGGAGGAGGACAGCGACACGATCCGGCCGAACTTCTGGTCCACCATGTGCTTCTGGACGGCCTTGGCCATCAGGAACGCGCCCTTGAGGTGCACGTTCATCACGGTGTCCCAGTCGGACTCGCTCATCTTGAAGAGCAGGTTGTCACGGAGCACGCCCGCGTTGTTCACGAGGATCGTCGGGGCGCCGAGCTCCGCGGCGACCCGCGCGACGGCGGCTTCCACCTGGGCGCCGTCCGACACATCGCAGCCGACGGCGAGGGCCCGGCCCCCGGCGGCGGTGATCTTCTCGACGGTGTCCTTGCAGGCCGCCTCGTCCAGGTCGAGTACGGCGACGGCGCGGCCCTCGGCCGCCAGGCGTACCGCGGTGGCTGCACCGATACCCCGTGCCGCTCCCGTCACGATGGCTACGCGCTGCTCGGTGGTGGACATGCTTGGTTCTCCTCGCCCTTGGATCGCGGCTCAGCGGACGTCAGGCACATTCCCTGCGAAATGGTTCCCGATAACTGAGCAACCGCTTAGTACCTTCAGCAGTCGAGACGCTAGAAGGCCTGGCACCCGGTGTCAACGGCCCACGGACGCAGCGGCGCATATCACACCTGGATCAGCGCACCAGAAGGTCGAGCAGCCGCTCCACCTCCGCGGCGGGGTCGGTGGTGAGACCGCTGTGCACGGGGCTCGGCTGGATGACGGTCGAGCGCGGGGCGATCAGCCAGCGAAAGCGCCGCCCGGCGTCGTCGGCCGCGGCCTGGCCCGCCTCCGTACCGCCCCGGCAGATGCCCTCGACGCCGTACAGTGCGGCCCGCACCCCGGTGACGTCGGCGTCGGGGTCCAGCGCCTTGAGCTTCACCTCGTCGAGTTCCGTGCGGGCGGCGACGAACCCCTTCGCCCGGCAGTAGACGACGACGCCGGCGTTGAAGAACTCGCCGCGCTGGACCCGCGGCACCACACGCAGCAGGGCGTACTCGAAGACAACACGCTCAGTCACGGCCGGCCGCTCTCGTCGCTGGTCTCGGTGTTCTCGGTGTTCTTGGTGTTCTCGGTGTTCTTGGCGTTCTTGGCGTTCTCGGTGTTCTTGGCGTTCTTGGCGTCACGCCTCGGGGCGAGGCGTTCGGTGAGCCAGCCCGGGGCCTGGGACGGCTTGTCGGCGGTCGGCGCGTCCAGGGTGATCCGCTCGTGAATGGTCGCCGCCCGTGCGAGCAGGGCGTCCACATAGGCGCGCCGGAGCTGGTCGGTCGAGTCGAACCCGGGCTCGTCCACCAGCCACTCGTCGGGCACGTCGGCGGCGACCTCGGTGAGCAGTTCCTCGGTGACCAGCGGGGCGAGTTCGGCGGCGGCCGCGGCGACGTCGGGGGCGAAGGGGGCCAGCGCGTGGTCCGAGGCGTTGTAGGCCCTGGCGGCGGAGGCCTGGGCGCCCGGCCAGTTGTGGTGCCAGATCATGGTGGCGCCGTGGTCGATGAGCCAGAGGTCGCCGTGCCAGATCAGCATGTTCGGATTGCGCCAGGACCGGTCGACGTTGTTGATCAGCGCGTCGAACCAGACCACGCGGCCCGCCTCGCGCGGATCCACCTGGTAGGCGAGCGCGTCGAACCCGAGGGAACCGGGCAGGAAGTCCATCCCGAGGTTGAGGCCGCCGCTCGCCTTCAGGAGCTCCTGGACCTCCTGGTCGGGCTCGGCGAGGCCGATGACCGGGTCCAGCTGCATCTGCACGAGATCGGGGACACGCAGCCCGAGCCTGCGGCCGAGCTGTCCGCAGATCACCTCGGCGACCAGCGTCTTGCGCCCCTGACCCGCCCCGGTGAACTTCATGACGTACGTGCCGAGGTCGTCGGCCTCGACGAGCCCCGGAAGCGAGCCGCCCTCACGCAGGGGCGTGACATAGCGGGTCGCGATCACCTCTTTGAGCATTTCCCAGGCCACCTATCTCTACAGCCTTGCAATCCACGGACGCCCTCTCTGAGGCGCGAGGGCGACAATCGACGGTCAACGACGCTGGGGAGAATCTGGGGAGTTTCGACTGGCGTGCCGCTCTCCCCTCTCTATATGCAGTCTGTCGATGGTTCCCCGCCCCTTGCTGCCGGCCTCCGGCATGAAGTGAGCATAGTAACCGAGGGTGATCACGGGTGAGGAATGCCCGAGCCAGCTCGCCAAGGTCACGACCGACTCTCCGGCTTCCAGCATGATCGAGGCACAGGTGTGCCGAAGCACATGGAAGCCATCTTTCGGGGCTGCTGCCCACCGCCAGGCTTTCGCCCCCTCGGCACGCGGCGGGATGACGCCAGCCTGAGCCAAGGCCGGCTTCCAGGTGTGGGTGTTCCATGTGTTCACCGCGATGGCGTCGCCGAAGCGTGTGGTGAGCAGCGGGGAGAACTTCTTGTCCTCCCCCTCCGGCTTCCCCCACGGAAGCTCCACCTCTACCGGCGGGAACGCTCTTGCCCTTCCGGGCCCGCGGTGTCGAGCCCTTCGAGCGAGGACTCGCGGATGTTCTCCCGCTCGGTCTCCGCCATCGCGGCGAAGAACGCGAGCAGCAGCTTCCCCGGGCCGGCGGGGTCGTAGATGCCAGGCGGGGGCCCGGCGAGTATCTCCAGGATGAGGCCGTGGGCGGTGAGGTGGTCGGCGAGCGCGGTGAGTTCGGCGGCGTCGCGGCCGAGCCGCTTCATCTCGTACACAGTGAAGGTGACCCGGCAGTGCGGGGCGTGCGCCTTGACCTCCCGCGCGGTCCGCAGCCCTTCCTCAGACTTTGGCCGTACGCGGATGCGGGTACTGATCTTCCCGGCGAAGATCTTGTCCCTCGGGCATGCCGGGCCCCACGAGCGCGTCGAGCCGGGCCGGGCGTCACACTTCGGACATGAATGCTGTTCGACGTCGTCCGCGTCCGACCGGTCGGTCGGAAAAGGCTGCTGAGGGTCCGTGATGGGTGCGGATTTTCGCACAGTGTAAGTCTCAGAAGGAGGCCTCTCCCGCTCGTGAGCGAGAACGGGTTTTGAGAGTCGATTCGAGTCCCGGAGGACCCTTCCGCCCGCGAATGATCTTGCTCGCGTAAAGGAACGTTGGCGAGAGACGTGTGCTTCCCCTGCCGCGCGACGGGCGTCGTCAGTGATCTACGTCGCGAACGTGCCGCCCAGGTGGCGTCGACGCCCGCGGAGGGTGTTAGCGTGGTTGCCGGAGCGATAACGAGTTTGCTCACGGAGATTTTAAGGAGGTGTGTTGATGACTGTCGTGGAGACTACCGCTGTGTGCGGTGCCCGGATCATCCTCACCTCCCGGGCCTCGTCCTGACCTTCGCCTGCCTTCCTCCCTCGTAGGAGTGTTTGCGGCACGCCTGTCGTCCGGCGGGGCCCCCGATCAAGGGTCTCCACCTTGTTTCATCAACCCACTCCGTACCCATCTGCTCTCTCTCCTCGTGAGCGCGTCCTGACGCTGGCCGACTACGGCTGGGACACCGAACGTGAGCGCTCCTTCACCCCGTCGCGGGCCGACGGACTGGTTCCGGGCCGCGTGGTGCGGGCCGAACGCGGCCAGTGCGACGTCGTCACCGAGGCCGGGTCCGCCCGCGCGGCGGTCCTTCCCGCGCCGGGCACCGGGGATCGGCTGACGCCGTGCACCGGTGACTGGGTGGCCGTCCGGCCGGCCGGCGCGGCCACCTCCGCCACCGTCGTGGAGGTGCTGGAGCGCCGGACCGCCGTGGTCCGCTCCACGTCCTCGCGCACCTCTCAGGCCCAGGTGCTGGCCGCGAACGTCGATACCGTGGCGGTTGCCGTCTCCCTCGCCGACCCGCTCAAGCTCGGGCGGATCGAGCGGATGCTTGCCCTGGCCTGGGACAGCGGCGCCACCCCGGTGATCGTGCTCACCAAGGCCGACCGGTCCACCGACCCCGCCTCCGGGGCGGCCGAGGTGACCGAGGCCGCCCCGGGTGTGGAGGTGCTGGTCACCAGCGCCGCCACCGGCGAGGGCCTGGACGTCTTGACCGCCGTCCTGTCGGGCACGGTCGTCCTGCTCGGCCCCTCGGGCGCGGGCAAGTCCACACTCGGCAACCGCCTGCTCGGCGAGGACCTCCTGGCCACCGGCGCGGTGCGCGACAGCGACGGCAAGGGCCGGCACACCACCGCCTGGCGCGAACTGCTGCCGCTGCCCCACGGCGGGGTCCTGCTGGACACCCCGGGCCTGCGCGGCGTCGGCCTGCACGACGCCGACGAGGGCCTCGACCAGACCTTCGCCGAGATCACCGAACTGGCCCGGGACTGCCGCTTCGCGGACTGCGCCCACACCAGCGAACCGGGCTGCGCCGTGCTGGCCGCCATTGAGGACGGTCAGATCACCGGGCGACGCCTGGACAGCTACCACCGGCTGCAGCGCGAGAACACCCATGCAGCCGCCCGCACCGACGCGCGGCTACGGGCCGAGCTGGAACGGCCGCTGAAGCAGATCTCGCGCCATATTCGCGCCCTCAAGCAGTCCCCCCACTTCAAGGCATGACGAAAAGGAACCTGATCATGGACCTTCCCCGCATCTTCACCATCCGCGAGAGCGGCCATCGCATACACAACCCGCTGACCACGGAAAAGTTCGCCGCCCTGGGCGCATCACTGCGTCTCCCCGCCGGGACCCGGGTCCTCGACCTGGCCAGCGGCTCGGGCGAGATGCTGTGCACCTGGGCACGCGACCTGGGCTTCACGGGCACCGGGGTGGACATCAGCACGCTCTTCACCGAGCAGGCCCAGGCCCGCGCCGCCGAACTCGGCGTCGCCGACCGGGTCGAATTCCTGCACGGCGACGCCGCCGGCTACGTCGCGTACCAGCCCGTCGACCTGGCCGCCTGTGTCGGCGCCACCTGGATCGGCAACGGCGTCGCAGGAACGGTCGAACTGCTGGAGCGCAGCCTGCGCCCCGGCGGGATGATGCTGATCGGCGAGCCCTTCTGGCGGCAGACCCCTCCGGACGAGGAGACCGCCAAGGCATGCCACGCCACCTCCATCGCCGACTTCCTGGAACTCCACGGCCTGATCGGACAGTTCCAGGACCTCGGGTACGACGTCGTGGAAATGATGCTGGCCGATCAGAACAGCTGGGACCGCTACGCCGCAGCCCAGTGGCTCAGCATGCGCCGCTGGCTCGACGAGAACCCGGACGACGACATGGCCCCCGAGGTACGGGAGGAACTCACCACCGAGCCCGCCCACTACGCGCGCTACAGCCGTGAGTACCTCAGCTGGGGGGTCTTCGCCCTCATGAAGCGCTGACCCCCTCGTCCCGTGCGGGCCCGGACGGCATGCCGTCCGGGCCCGCACGGGACACGTCGTTATGGCGGCGCTCAGACCGGCACCATGAGCGAGCCGCACACTGTCTTGTCGTCGACCTGGTGACCGCGACGGGCCGCGCGGCTCGCGGTCCCGGTCAGCCGAGCGGTAGGCGATGTGTGTGAAAGTAGGGACTACGACCCCTTGGATGAGGCTGCCGGCGCCTCGACGGGTGTCCTCACTCGCGCGTGCGGCGGCGGTTGCTGTGGAAGACGTGATCGCGGCGTACAAGGGCAGCGGCGCGGTCCCGAGCCGCGGGATCGAGCGTGACGGGCGCCTCGCGGATGGCAGCCAGGAGGTAGTCGGTGCCGATACTGAGGGTGACCGTCGGATCGTGGCATATCCCCAGTCCCGCACGGTCGTTGACAACGGCCACGGCGGGATGCACCGGCACGTGAAGGCCCCTGGAGGCAAGGAATTTCTCCAACTCACGGGAGATGTCCTCGACCTGCCGCCCCCAGCTGCGGCCCCGCCGGTCCTGGAGGATCCCCTGGTCGACCCGATTGCCGTACCGGTCGAACTTCTCGAACGTCCAACGCTCGCCGTCTACGTGCACCAGCACGGCCCGGCCCTTGACCTCCACCGCCCAGATGCCCTGGGGTCCGACCAATAGGATGTCCACCTCGCCGCGCCTGTTCGCGTAGCCCCGAAACAACCGCCATGTGTCGGGCAGCAGCGAAAGTTCGTGCACCGCCCGGTCCTCGGCGGCCATCCCCGCCTGCCGCGAGGCGAGTGCCGATTGCAGCCCTGGATCGACCACCGGCCTTCGCACACGCAGGGCCCGGATCTCCTGGTGGTCGCTGAGCATCCGCAGGATCTGCCACCACTTGCGCGCGGTCCTGCGTCGCTCCCGGAGCAGGGTGACCTGTTGGTCGTGCTCCGCCATGAGGCGGTTCTGCTCGTCGAGCGCCACGACCGCTTCCCGGACGAGGACGGCCGGGTGGTTGGACAGAACCTCGATAAGCATCAACACAGCCTATGACGACCGCAGTTGCGGCGCACGGGATTCGGGAGGCTCGCGCAGCGGCCCTAAGAACTCCTAACGAAATGGGTCTTGGGGAACGCTAGGCTCGGTGGCCATGAGTCAGAGCGGGTTGCAAGCGGCGACATTCTTCCGAGATGTCCGTGCAAACAGAGTGGTCTGGCTTGTCCGGGATGACGACGGAAGCCCGACTCACCTCTCCGCCGACGGCACGCGAAATTCTCCCTTCTGGTCGACCTCGCCCCGAGCTCACAGGGCGGCGAAGATCTGGGGGGCGTGGGCTCCGCGTCGATTCCATGCCCTTGGACACCTGGTGTGATCTTGTACTGCCCGATGCTGCCAGGGATGGACTCGTGATCGGCATCAACTGGAGTGGGCCGCATCTGATCGGCTGGAGCTTCACCCCCAGGGAAGCCCTTAACCGGCTAGCGGCAGATAGCTAGCCCACGGCTTCGGTCGCCAGAGCGCGCAGGCGTCGCCAGCAGATGAGTGCGCATCCGAGGGTGAGGAAGGCTTCGTGGATGTCGTCGCGGATCTCCCAGCGGATCCGTAGCCGGCGGAACCAGTGCAGGTGGGCGAATGCGCGCTCCACTAACCAGCGTTGGGTGCCCAGTCCAGAGCCGTGCCCAGTCCCGAGCCGTGCTCGGTTCCGCGCTGGGCGATCACCGGCTTCACGCCCAGGTCCCAGACCAGGCGGCGGTATTTGTCGTGGTCGTAGCCGCGGTCACCCAGCACCACGTCCGGGCGGTGCCGGGGCCGGCCACGCTTGCCCCGCACGGACGGTACGGCCTGGAGGAGTGGGAACAGCTGGGTGACGTCGTTGCGGTTGCCGCCGGTCAGGGTGGCGGCGAGCGGGATGCCGGTGGCGTCGGCGATCAGGTGGTGCTTGCTGCCCGTCCTGCCCCGGTCAGCAGGGCCTCGTCCCGTCTTCGGGCCCCCTTTAACGCGCGGATATGGGAGCCGTCGACGGCCGCCCGGGAGAAGTCCAGGGCGTTCGCGCTGCGGAGCCTGGCGAGGAGGGCCTCGTGCAGTCGCGGCCACACCTCGGCCTCGGCCCACTCGGCCAGCCGGCGCCAGCAGGTCATGCCGGAGCCGAAGCCGAGTTCCTGCGGGAGGTGTTCCCAGGCGATCCCGGTGTGCAGGACGAACAGGATGCCCTGGAACACGAGCCGGTCCGGGTGCCGCTTGCGCCCAGGTGCCGGGTCCGGCGCTCAACCTTGGGCAACAGCGGCTCGATCGCCGCCCACAACTCGTCATCGACTTCCCACGGCTTCGGCCGAGCCACCCCGCACCCCCGGATCATCAGTCCCGGAGCGATCCAATCACCTCGAAGATCATTTCGTTAGGAGTTCTAAGGGCTGTCCCGCAAAGATCTTGGCTCCGAGTGCAGAGCAGCCGGAAGAGCCGGCGCTCAACTGGTGGTTCGTGAGGTGTCCAGGAGCCGGGCGAAGTCGGCGAGCACGTGGAAGTCGTTCTCCCGTAGGCCGATCCGCGGGTTGACGTGGTGCAGGAGCCCGGCGGCTTGGTGGTGGGCGGTCACGTAGCTCTGATCCAGCTCGCTCTGCTCGTCGTCCACCCACGCGAAAGGACGGCCGCCTGCGTAGTCCACCAGCGGCCCGGTCTTCCAGTGGACCCCATCAGGGCGCTCTTGGAGCAGGACGTCGCGGAAGTCCACAACGGGAAGTTCCGGAAGGCCCAGGACCGGTGCTATCCACTGGTTGGCGTCATCCATCCATGTGGTGGCCCAGCACAGCTCGAAGCCGAGCTGGAGCAAGGATCGTCCATGCTCTGGGTTGAGCCAGACCCGCAGGGGCCGTCGGGACGAGAGGCCTCTGTCGTCCTGATGGGCGTCGTTCCGGGGGACTCTCAGTGTGGTGTAGCCGTCGGGACGCCGCTCCGGCTTGGCCGCGTAAGGGTTGAGCGGCCCGTCCACGTCGAGGAACAGCAGAGGTCGGTTCACGGTTTCCCCCGGTCTTGCGCACTGTGGACTGCCCCGAGCAGCGTAACTGTGGGATTGCCTCGGCACTGGACCGGCCTGAGTGATGATCATGATGTGGTGAGTGTGATCACGGCAGCGGAGCCGTCCTGGATCACCCGTTCGCGGGGCTGAGCCCGCGCCGCTTTGGCAAGCTGCTGACCACGCTGCGGCGCGACGGAGCAGATGTGGTCCACCGAGGCCGGCAGTGGAGTCCGCCGCTGGAGGACCGAGTGTTGCTGGTCACGGCCTGCTGGCGCACCAATCTGACGTTGCGGCAGCTCGCTCCGCTGTTCGGCGTCTCGAAGTCCACGGCCGGCCGAGTCATCAACCACCTCGGCCCCCTGCTCGCACTCCAGCCCCGTAGGCGGTTCGCCAAGCGCACCGTGCTCATCGTGGACGGCACCCTGGTCGACGGTCCTGGGGCGCGCGGGGAGAATCGACCGCATAACGCAGCACGATACCGAAAGACGCTAAAAGACTTGTCCGTGCAGGTCAGGGGCGGCAACAGCCCAACCGATGCAGGTCAGCGCCACCAGGTAGACACCTTCATGACGTACGTGCCGAGGTCGTCGGACTCGACGAGCCCCGGAAGCGAGCCGCCCTCACGCAGCGGCGTGACGTAACGGGTCGCGATCACCTCTTTGAGCATTTCTCGGGCCACCTGTCTCTTCAGCCTTGCGATCCATGGAGGACTCCGGTGGGACATAAGGAAGGAATCACCGGTCGCGGCACTGGGGAGAGCCTGGGGAGTCCCGGTCGGCGAGCCGTTCCCCTGCTCCCCGAGCAGGCCGACGACGGTGCCGCGCCCCGCGCTGCCGGCCTCCGGCGTGAAGTGAAGATAGTAGCCGGGAGTGATCGACGGCGAGGATCGCCCGAGCCGCGTCCGCACGCGAGACACGAAGTCATGGGTCCATGAGCCGGGACATGGCCGTTGGAACCTGGCCACGCATCCGGGAAACGAGTGACGCACGACGGCCCTGGACCGGCGGCGGTCCGGATGGCGGTGGCGTCGGGTTGGGTTGGGTCGGATGAGCCCGTGACTGTCGACGTGGCCCGCCGGCTCCCCACCGTCGCCGGCCTGCGGGATCTGTGCCGGTCACTGGGCCCGTGTGCGCGGCTTCGACCACGAATCGCCGATGAGCCCCTTCGTCAACGAGGTCTGGGGGCAGCCAGGTCCATGTCCCGCGGCCGCTGACGCGGGAACTCCTGCCGCGTTGGCCTGCCGGGCGCGTACCTTCTACTCCACCGTACGCGCCAGGATGCCGAGGGTCGCGCGCAGTCCGGCCTCGGGGATGACCGGGAAGATGCCCGCCTCCCGGTAGCGCTCGTCGATCTCGCTCCAGTCGTAGTACGACGTCACCAGCGTGCCGCCCTCGGCGGGCTCCAGCCGGTAGCCGTAGAGGTGCCGCATCGGGGGCTGCACCTGGCCGGAGATCGTCCACTCGATGAGAGTGTCCTGCTCGAACTGCGTGATGATCACGGTGACGTCGTACTTGCCGAGCGGGTAGTCGTTGAGCGACTCACGGTCCATGTGGACGACGAACTCGTCGCCGACCGCGCGCACGGGTCCGCCGTCGGCGGCCTGCAGCATCCCCGAGCTGTCGATCGCCACGTGTCCCGCTGGGGCACACAGCAGGGCGAAGATCCTGTCCGGGGCCGCGGCGATGTGACGCCGCACTTCGAATCGGTCTGTCGTCATGCCGGTCAGCCTCGCACAGGCCGGCAGGACGGCCGGGGCCCCCGTCCGTAGTGGCCGTTGTGGCGGACTTCTCCAACGGGGAGCCGTGGTGCGCAAGTGCCGGGACGGGCACAGGGGTTGGCTTGGCGGTTGGCGGTCGGTGCCACGCCGCTACCGCCGTCCGGCGCCGAACGGGGCAGCGCGAGGGCCGACGCGTGGTGGGGCGGCGGGAGGCGACCGGGTTGCTCCGGGAGTCAGTGGCCGGAGTTGGAGATGCCGGAGACGAGCTGGCCCAGGAAATTCAGGATTCCCTCGCCCACCGGAGTCGGAGCGATGACCACGCCCAGGGCAAGCACGATGACGACGGTGAACCTCTCATCGGTCCGGCTGCGGGCCTGCGTACGCCGCCGGAGCCGGAAGGCGACGATGACGGCGAGCAGCAGCCCCAGATTGATCGTCAGCACTCTGTCTGTCACGCCCCCGGTCGGACTTCCACCAACTGAGCCCGGCCGGTACGGGACGGGCTGCTCAACTCCCCTTATCTATCCCGAATTCACCATCCGCGCCGCCTTGTCATCGGATGATGATGCAAAGTCACCGGTTGGCCAGAATGATCAGGTCAGGCACCAGGGCCGTCGGGAAGGCCGTCGGGCCGGATGCCATGGACGGCAGAGCCAGGTGGGTCAGGTGGTGGCCGGGGTCTGCCCCAGGCCCGTGCACCAGTTGCCCGGACCTGTCCCCACGGAGGCCGCCACGCCCTTCGTCACGGTGAGGTCGGAGTGCAGACCCGTTCCCGCGGCGCCGTCCGGGCGATCTCGGCGGCGGCCGGTGGGAGGCCTGCGCACGCCGTCGAGGGTCACGGTCCAGGCGCCCGCCGTGGTGGCGGAGGGACTCCCCGGCACCAGCCGGCACGATCAGCTGGGTCCTCGACGGTGATAAGTGCCTGGACGATTTCACCGGGCCGGCCACCGCAGGCGCCGTCGTGGACATCCGGGACGGCGGCAACGGACCGAACCAGAAGTGGAATCTCTCTTCCTGATCCAGCGGTGAGCTGGGCCGGGCGGGCGGATAGCATGGCCCCGTCTCGTCTCATTCTCATTACTGAGGAGCGAGTGGTGTGCCGGGAAGCCTGGTCGGCGACGTAACAGTCGTGCGCCCGGAAAGGCTTGCCGTGCCCATCGCTTCTCGTGTCCGCCGGGCGGCGTGCGACTCGTCGTCGACAGAGCCACGCCCCGTGCCGCCGCGCAGGCCGAGCCCTCGGCGCCCTGTGGGCGTCCCGCTCCGGTCCGGCCGGCAGCTTCGACTGGATGAGAGTTCAGAGATGCCCCCGCAGCGCCCCTCGTCGCCGCCTCCCGCCATACCCCGGGAGTCAGTGATCCAGCAGGTGCTCGCCTGCTTCGACGCCTACGCCCGCGCCCACGGGACGCGCGACAGCATCCTGCCGGCCTCCCGGGTCACGCCCAGGGAGGAGCAGCGGGCCTTCGACGAGCTCCGGCACGCCATCGAGCTGCTCCGTGGCACCACCGAAGAGGACGACTCCCCCTCCGGCCGGCCGGATCGGGGGCGGTGACCGGGGCAGTGACGGGGGCCCGGGGCGCCCGCCCCGGGCTCAGCCGGTTTCCCCCTCCACCGACGACGGCAGCCTGGCCTCGATGGCGTCGAGCAGCAGTTCGAGCGCGAACGGATAGCCGCTGAACCTCATCTCGTGGGCCAGCAGGCGCACGGTGGCGACGATGTGCGGATACACGTCCGGGTCCAGCCGGCCATAGCGGTCCTGCCACACCTGGAGATCGGCCTTCTGTGCGGCGGCCGGCAGCGCGAGAGCCGCCGCGTCCAGGGCCGCGAAGGCGAGTGCCTGGTCCACGAAGGCGTGATAGACGCGGACCGCCTCCCGGTCGCCGAAGCCCGCGGAGCGCAGCACGCCGAGGATCATCTCCACGGCCCGCCGCTCGTTGTCCCGCCCGGTCGTCCGGTGGGCGGCCAGCAGGGCTGCCTGTGGATGCGCCCGGTAGGAGGCCTGGATGCGCAGACCCAGCTCGCACAGGTCGAAGCGCCACTGACCGGTGGGGCTCCAGCCGCGCTGCGAACGGCCGATGAGCTCGTCGGCGACCGCCAGCAGCAGGTCGTCGGTGTTACGGAAGTACCGGTACAGCGCGCTGGGGTCGGCGCCCAGCGCGCCGCCCAGCCGACGGACCGTCAACGCGTCCGCTCCGTGCTGCCCGACCAGGCGCAGCGCCGTCTCCACGATGACCTGTTCGGACAGCACGGTGCCCTGTTTCGTCGGTCGTCTGCGCCGTCGCTGCGGCTCAGGAACCACCCGCTCAACCATGATCGGAGCTTACGACAACACCATTGACCTGTGAAGGAGACGGCGGGTTTCATGACCAGCCATCCAGGCTCTCCAGCCCCCTTCCCAGGCAAGGCGACGATCCGTTGGCAGCAGCAGTGAAGAATGCGAATCCCGGACCGAGCACGGGCGCCGAGGCACCCCGGAGCGCGATGCGGAAGTCCATCGGCGTCGTCGACGGCGTCGTCCTCGCCGCCTCCAGCACGGCGGCCACCAGCAGCATCGGCATCGGGCTCGGTCTGATGGCGGGCATCGTCGGCCTGCATCTGCCGGCGATCATGCTGCTGGCCTTCCTGCCCGTGCTCGGGATAGCCGGCGGATACGGGCGGCTCAACCGCGTCGACCCCGACGCCGGCAGCAGCTACAAGTGGGTCGGCGAGATCTTCAGTCCCTGGCTGGGCTTCCTGACCGGCTGGGTCAACGTCGTCGGCACCGTCGTGTTCATGGCCTACACCACCACGGTGACCGGCTCGGCGATCATCCAGCTCCTGCGCCAGGCCACCGTCCACAGCGTCGCCGGGCTCTCCCTCGATCCGGAGTCGACCCTGCAGTCCACGCTCCTCGGCATGGCCGTGCTGCTCGCCGCCTCGCTGGTCGCCGTGCGCGGGCTGGACCTCGCCGCGCGCCTCCAGAAGTACCTGCTGGTCTTCGAGTACGGCGTGCTGATCGCGTTCTGTGTCTACGGCCTGTTCACCGGTGACCAGCCCTTCTCGCTCACCTGGTACAACCCCTTCGACATCCCCTCGGCCGAGGCCCTGGCCCAGGGCATGATGCTCGCGGTCTTCTGCTACTGGGGCTTCGAGTCGGTCTTCAGCGTCGGTGAGGAGGTCGGCGACCCGCGCGACGCCTCCCGAGGCGGGTTGATCGCCCTGGTCGTCATGCTGCTGCTCTTCCTGCTGGCCGGCACCGCTTTCCAGCGGGTCCTGCCGCTGGGCGAACTGGCCGACAACGGCGCCCAGGGGCTCGCCTACTTCGGTACGAGACTCGCGGAGCAGCCACTGGCCGCGCTGCCGCTCGTCGCTCTCATGTTCTCCGCGGTGGCCTCGCTCCAGGCCTCGGTCATCCCCACCGCCCGGGGGATGTACGCGATGGGCCGCGACGGCGTGCTCGGCCCCGTCTGGACACGGCTGCACCCCAAGCACCGGACCCCGGCCGCCGGGACCCTGCTGATCACCGCGATCGCACTGCTCCTGGCCGTACTGTCGCTCGTCATCCCCACCGTCAGCGACCTGATCTTCGCCGCGGTCAACGCGATCGGCATCGTGGTCGCCCTCTACTACGCCCTCACCGCCACGGCCGCCGCGGTGCGCTTCCGCCACCTGCTGCGCACATCACCCCTGGAGGCGCTGCGCGCGGTCGTCGCACCGCTGCTCGGCGCGCTCGTGCTGCTCGCCACCGGCGGCTACCTCACCTGGACCTTCTACACGTCCACCGATCACTTCGAGGTCTCCGCGGACAACGGCTGGTTCGCCCTGCTCGTCCCGGTGCTGATGATCGGCTCCGGACTGCTGGCCGCCGCGTGGGCCCGCTGGCACCACCGGTCGCCCTATTTCACCCGTGCCCGTACTCCGGGCGCCCCCGACGTGTCCCGGGAGGCCGGCGCATGACCGTGTGACAACGCCGTGGCGCAGGGACGCCAGAGCCATCCGCATGACACCCCGTCACCCTCTCCCACCTCTGGAGCACCGTATGACCAAGGCCGACCTGGTCTTCACCCGCGGCCCCGTCTTCACCGCCGATCCAGCCCGCACCCGGGCCTCCTCACTCGCCGTCACCGGCGACCGCATCACCGCCGTCGGGCACGACGAGGTCCGCGAACTCATCGGTCCCGGCACCGAAGTCGTCGACCTCACGGGGAAGCTGCTGCTCCCCGGCTTCCAGGACGCCCACATCCACCCGGTGTTCGCCGGGGTGGAGCTGGCCGAGTGCGATCTGACCGGCACCGTCGGCGCCGGGGAGTACCTGGCCCGGATCCGGGCCTATGCCGACGCCCATCCGGAGCGGGCGTGGATCACCGGCGGCGGCTGGTCGCTGGAGAGCTTCGACGGCGGACTGCCCACCCGGCAGCTGCTCGACTCCGTGGTCCCCGACCGACCGGTCCTGCTGGCGAACCGCGACCACCACGGCGCCTGGGCCAACACCCGCGCCCTCGAACTGGCCGGCATCACCGCCGCCACCCCCGATCCCCCGGACGGCCGCATCGAGCGCGAGCCGGACGGCTCGCCCGCCGGAGTACTCCAGGAAGGCGCCCAGGCACTGGTCGCCCGGCTGGTGCCGCCGACCACCCCTGCGGACCGGCTGGCCGGGCTGCTGCGTTCGCAGCGGCTGCTGCACTCCCTCGGTGTCACCGGCTGGCAGGACGCCCTGCTCGGCGTGTTCAACGGCAACACCGATCCGTCGGACGCCTACCTGACCGCCGCCCGCGACGGCTCGCTCACCGCCCGGGTCACCGGCGCGATGTGGTGGGACCGAGAGCGCGGGGCCGAGCAGATCGACGAACTGGTCGCGAGGCGCGAGCGGCTGAGCCACGGACGGTTCCGGGCCGGCTCGGTGAAGATCATGCAGGACGGCATCGCGGAGAACTTCACCGCGGCGATGACCTCCCCGTACCTGGACGGCTGCGGCTGCGCCACCGCCAACAGCGGACTGAGCTTCGTCGATCCGGACGCCCTGCGCGGCCATGTCACCCGGCTCGACGCCCTCGGTTTCCAGGTCCACTTCCACGCGCTCGGCGACCGGGCCGTCCGCGAGGCGCTCGACGCGGTGGAGGCCGCGGTCGAGACCAACGGCCGTCGCGGGAACCGTCACCACCTGGCCCATCTCCAGGTCGTCCACCCCGACGACATCAGGCGCTTCGCCCGGCTCGGCGCCATCGCCAACATCCAGCCGCTGTGGGCCGCCCACGAACCCCAGATGGACGAGCTGACCATCCCGTTCCTCGGTCCCGAACGCGCCGCCTGGCAGTACCCGTTCGGGGACCTGCTGCGCGCGGGCGCCACCCTCGCCGCGGGCAGCGACTGGCCGGTCAGCAGCGCGGACCCGCTCCAGGGCATCCATGTCGCGGTCAACCGGCGGGAGCCCGGGACCACCGACAGCCGGGTCTTCCTGCCCGAGCAGCGCCTCGCCCCGGCCTCGGCCGTCGCCGCGTACACCGCGGGCAGCGCCCATGTGAACGGCCTGGACGACGCGGGCAGTCTGCTCCCCGGCAACCTCGCCGACCTGGTGGTCCTGGACCGCGACATCCTCACCGCGCCGCCGGAGGAGATCGCCGGGGCACGGGTCCTGCGGACGTATGTCGGGGGCGTGCTCGTCCACTCCGGCTGACCGGGGCGGCCGCGCCGGGCCCGGTGCTCGGGCCGGGCCGGGCGCGGTACCCCAGAGCGCCGCCTCCTCCAGCTGGGCCGCCGGCGCGAGCAGTACGCCCTCGCCGCCCAGGGGCGCCGAGGAGCCGTGACGCGGGGCCGTGTGAGGAGCCGTCACGCGGCCCCCGCGTGAGGAGCCCTCTGTCCTCCGACAACGAATCTTGTTCGATTGCCAACGAAGTCTGACGAACCGCACTTTCCTGTCATCGAAGCTTGAGCACTCGGGGCGATCGCTGGTCTGGGGGCGTGGTGGGGGTACCTGCGCGTGCATACGGGGATGCAGCGTTATCGGCCTTTGAGCTGGACTTTTCCGTGTCGGGTGAGCGGGTGCGGGAGCCGCTGGCCGAGGGGTGGAGTACGCGGTTCGAGCAGGCCGAGCCGGTTCGTGGCTTCCGGTGGGACAAGGGGGCCCGGGGCTTCGCGGGCTGGTACTACGCGGCTACCGCGGCGGACTTGATCGGGTTCGAGTCCTGGCTGGAGCGAGACCGGCTGATCCTGCTGGACCGGGAGCCGGATGTCGTTGGGGTGGCCTCGCAGCCGTTCTGGCTCCACTGGCACGACGGACAGCGCCCGCGCCGGCACGCGCCGGACTACTTCGTACGCCTCGCAGATGGGCGGGCGCGTGTGGTCGATGTCCGGGCCGGTGACCAGATCGACGAGGCGTCCGCGGAGGCCTTTGCGGCGACTGAGCGGGCCTGCCGGGCGGTGGGCTGGGAGTTCGTACGGGTGGGGGTTCCCGATCCGGTGCTGATGGCGAACGTGCGGTGGCTGGTCCGCTACCGCAGGGCCCGGTCCGCCCGCCGGCCGGACGTCGTGGACGGTCTGCTGGAGTTGTTCCCGAGCCAGGCCCGCTGAGGGCCGGGGCGGTGGGGGTGGGCGATCCGCTGCTGGTGCTGCCGCACCTGTTCCATCTGCTGTGGTCCGGGGCCCTGGTGGCCGACCTGGCGGGGGAACTGCTGCACAGCGGGACCACGGTCTGGGCGAGGGGGAAGAGCCGGTGACGTTCTTGCAGCGGCCGATCGCGATCGAGGCCGGCGCATGGGTGCGGGCCGAAGGGCAGGTCCGGGCGGTGGTGGCGGTCTCGGCGACGTCGGTGACGCTGACCGGCGAGGGGGAAACGGAGCCGCTGGTGGTCGGGACGGGCGAGCTGCTGGCCGCGGTGGACTTCGCGGTGATCGGCAGCCCGGTGCGGATGCCGCTGCCAGCCGCCTCCCTTCTGGAGACGCTGCCGCAGGAGGCGAGGCAGAAGGCCCTGTGGTGGGAGGGGCACATCCTCGAGGTGCTGCACGGCCTGCCGCGGGGCGCGGGCCCGGGTGTCGAGCCCCGGCCCGAGTACGGTCCGGGCCTGTCGTTGACGGTCCGCGAGCGGGCGAAGGCCGCCGAGCTGACCGCGGCGGGCCACCCGGCCGCGGCGAGTACGGTCGCCCTCAAGCGGCGCCGCTACCAGGCCCAGGGCGTGATGGGGCTGGCCGATCACCGGCCGGTCCGCAAGAAGCCGGCCTTCGGGGCGGTGGACGACAAGATCGTGGCGGCGATGCGGCAGGCGGTCGCCGAGGCCGTCGACGCCTCCACCCGCCGGGGCACGTTCATCATCTGGCGGACCGGCGAGCTGCTGCGACAGACGCCAGAGGGACGGGCGGTGAAGCCCCCCTCGGAGCGGACCCTCTACCGGCTGCTGGCCAAGCTCACCGACGGCACCCACACGTTCGACTCGGCCGTCACCCGGCGTTCGCGCGCCCACGGGGCGATCGGGCCGTTCGGCGAGCGGACGGTCTTCGCGCCGGGCGAGATCATGCAGATCGACTCCACCCCGCTCGACGTCCTGGTCCTCATGGACAGCGGGGTGACCGGAAAGGTCGATCTCACCGGCATGATCGACGTCGCGACCAGGACGCTGACCGCGGCGGTGCTGCGGCCGACCACGAAGTCGGTCGACGCGAGCGTGCTGCTGGCCCGCACGGTCACCCCCGAGCCCATGCGGCCGGGCTGGGCCGACGCGCTGGCGATGTCCCGCTCGGTGCTGCCGCACCGCCGGCTCCTTCAGCTCGACGAGCGCCTGGCCCACGCCGCCGCCCGGCCGGTGATCGTGCCGGAGACGATCGTCTGCGACCACGGGAAGGTCTTCATCTCCCGCAACTTCCAGTCCTCCTGCCGGTTCCTGCAGATCGAGTTCCAGCCCACGCACAAGGGCTCGCCCTTCGAGAAGGGCCACATCGAGAAGATGCTCGGCTCGGTGGCCACCTTGTTCGCCCAGTTCGTGGCCGGCTACACCGGCCGCAGCACCGACCACCGCGGCCGCCACCTGGAGCGCGAGCGGCTGTGGTCCCTGCTGGAACTGCAGGAGCTGCTGGACGAGTGGATCGTCGCCGCGTGGCAGAACCGGCCGCACGACGGGCTGCGGGATCCCGCGCACCCCGGCCGGGCGTTCACCCCGAACGAGAAGTACGCCGCCCTGATCGAGGCCTGCGGCTACGTCCCGGTCGCGCTGAGCGGCGACGACTACGTCGAACTGCTGCCCGCCCTCTGGCGGGTCGTCAACGACTACGGCATCAAGATCAAGAACCGGATCTACGACAGCGAAGAACTGGGCCCGATGCGGCGCCAGCACTCGGGGGTCCAGGCCAAGCACGGGCTCTGGGAGGTCCATCACGACCCCTACGACGTCTCCCGGATCTGGGTACGCGACCACCACGGCGACGGTGGCTGGGTGCCGGCTACCTGGAAGCACCTGAAGCGGGTCCCGGTCCCGTTCGGGGACCTGGCCTGGGACCACGTCGCCCGGCAGCTGCCCGAGGCGACGGAGGAAGAACTCGCCGACGCCGTCTCCGCCCTGCTGACCCGCGCGCACGCCGGCCCGCCCGGCGAGCCGGGCCCCAGGCCAAGCCGGCGCGAGCGGCGAATCGCGGCCCGCACCAAGAACACCGGCCCCTCCATCCCGGTCTCGGCAGCCGAACCAGTCACCGAGCCGGATGACGGGGAGTCTCTGGCCGAAGTGATTCCGCTGGGGCTGTTCGACCCGCTCGAAGACCCCTGGAGGCGGAAGTGAGCGAGCCGGAGGAGCCAGGACAGCACCTGACCACCCTCGAAGGCTGGGTCCGGTTCGTCGACCGACCACCCGAGGCTCCGCCGTTGCTCTCCCCGGGCGAGTACGACGCCCTGCCCGCGGCCAAGCGGACGTCCTACGACGAGGACCGGCTCGACTACCACACCCGCCTGCTCGTGGTCCGCACCTCCACCGTCCAGCACACCGTCGCCACCGGCCGCCGCCTGGTCCTGCTCAACCGGCACGCGATCAGCGCCCGCCGCGGCCTGATCGTCTCCGGGCCAGCCGGCACCGGCAAGACGATCGCCATCACCCAGCTCGGACTGGCCCACGAACTCCTGGACCGCTCACGCCATCCCGGTGATCTGGGCCGGATCCCGGTCGTCTACATCACCGTCCCGCCCGCCGCGACGCCCCGCATGATCGCGGCGGAGTTCGCCCGCTTCCTGGGCCTGCCGGTGACCGCCCGGTTCAACATCACCGACATCATCGAGGCCGTCGTCGGCGTCTGCACCGACGCCCGCACCGGTCTCGTCCTCGTCGACTTTACCGACCGCCCGTAGTCCTGCCCGTGATGTCCGTCTGGGACTGTGACCAGCACGTCCTGGGCTTGTTTACCGACCGTGTCCGGGACGTCTGTCATGTTCTGGAGTCGGTACGGAGGACAAGTGGTACGGCACGTCGTGATCGGGGACTTGAGGGTCCAGCAGATCGAGCGGAAGGACGGGCGGCGGTCGTGGACGATCGTGTGGCCCGAGGGGACGCTGCACAAGGAGGCGGACCGGTTCCTGCGTGAGCACGAGGGCTCGGGCACGCAGAAGACCTACGCGTACTACCTGGTGGACCTCCTGCGGTGGCTGGAGCGCGAGTGCCTGGGCTTCGACACAGTCCAACTGCGGGACCTGGAACGGTATATGGGCATCGTTGGCGCCGAGGTTCGCATACCGCTCGGGGAACCGTGGCGGGTGGGCAAGCGACCCTACGGCCGCTCGGCGCTGTCGACCGCGGCGGCCTGTTTGAAGGGCTTCTACCTGCAGCAGGCTTCTCGCGGCGTCAACGGCGAGCTCGGCAAGAAGTTCGATCAGTCCCGGCTGCCGTCGCGAGTGGACAAGCGCCGCTCGTTCCTCGGGCATGTGAAGAACACCCTGCCGACCAACCCGCTCGCGCCCTCGGGGCCGCACCGCCGGCACCCGAAGATGCTGCCAGACGGGGCGAGGGAGAGGCTGCTGGAGACGGTGAACGCCGCCCGGGACCGGCTGGTCGTCGACTGGCTTGCCGACGGCGGGCTTCGGATCGGTGAGCTCTGCGGGCTTCACTTGGTCGACCTGCACTTGCGGGAGAACGCGGCCTGCGGTGAGTGCCGCACCCCGCACCTGCATGTCTGCCACCGGCCCGACAATCCGAACCGGGCTGAGGCCAAGACCAAGCATTCCTGGCGGGTCGAGCACGGGACGGTAACCGGCGGGCTGATCAAACGAGTCAGCCCTGCGATGGTGCACTCCTACTTCGAGTACATCACCACCGAGTACCCGCACGGCGCTCGGCACGGCTCCTGGTCCAGTTGCACGGCGCCGACGCCGGGCAGCCGTGGGCACCGGTCGGGGCCCGGCGGATGCTCGGCCGGGCCGGGAAACGCGCTGGCCTGGGGCTGGTGAAACCCCATGCCTTCCGGCACACCTTTACCTCAGCGGTTCTCGACGCCGCGGACGGCAACCTCCTGATCGCCCGGGATGCCGGCGGCTGGGCATCGGCCGCGATGGTCGACGAGGTCTACGGGCACGTAGACGTCCATGACCCGGCGTTCGACGCCGCACTGCGCGCGGTCTGGGGTGAGGCGTGATGCGGCGGCAGGAGTACCTTTGGCCGCTGTTCACCGAGCGCCCAGACCGGGTTGGCCGCGACCGGCTGGAGATCCTGACCGCGCTGATCGGCGGGCCGTCCTTCGACCCGGTCTACCGGCCCGACATCATCGAGATACCGCGCGGCCACGCGATCTACCGGTGGGAGTGCATCGTCGGCGGTTGTGAACGCACCCGGGCAGGCGGGGCGGAGCTGTGCTCGGATCACCAGAGGCAGTGGGTCCGTGACAGCGAGCGCGGCATGGGCAAGGCCGCCTTCGTGGCCGCGGCCCAGGGGCTGGACCGGCACGTCGGGGCGGAAGAGAGAATCTGCCGGATCTGCCCTGAGCGGCCCGCGGCCCACAGCGAACTTCAGTTGTGTCAACGGCATTTGAGCCGGTGGAAGAGAGAGGGAGCCGACAGGGTGTCCTTCGGTGCCTGGGCGAGCAGTGAACAGCCGTGCCCCGGCTACGGCCCCTGCGGCGCGGTCGTCTGCCCGGATCTGGCCGACTCTCCGCTGGGATTGTGCTCCTGGCACGGCAGCCGCTATCGCCGTGATGGCAGCCCTGGCGACGTCACGCTGCCGCACAGTTGGTGGTCGCGATACGAGAAGATCGGGAAGCCGGTCCCCGTCGAGTACGGCGACCAGGCCGAGTTCCGGCGCTGGTGCGCGGCTGTCCCCGCGCATCCATGGCCGGGGCAGATCAATCTGCGCGGGCTACGGCCCCTGGTGCGGGCCGAGATCCAGTGGGGACTGTTCGTACATGCCCGCCGGGCCCGTCCCAGCCGGTGGGACCTGGGCTGGATCCGGTCGCTGGTGGCCATGTGCCGGTCGTTGGAAGTGAACTCCCTGGTCGACTTCGAGTTCGGGACCGAACGTGCAGCCGGGGCGATCGCCAAGGACATCCTGCATGAACTACGGCTGGTCTACTTCACCCCGCAGGAGGCCAAGGATGCCGGCTTCCTGGAGACCGAGCACTTCGGGGTGCTGTTCCCGCACCGGATGAGCCACGTCGACCTGACCGGTATCCCGCAGCGGTGGCTGCGGGATCTGACCTGGGACTATTTGGCGGACCTGTTGCGGTCGCCGCGCTGTCCCCGTTCGGCCGGCCCGGTCGACGGTCTGCGCCGGGCCGCCATCGAGCTGGGAGCCTTCCTGGAAGTTGAGGCTCCTGGCGGTGGCCACGACCCTGCGGTTCTGCGGGAAGAGCACGCCCAGCGGTTTGTCGCCGACCAGCGTCATCGCGAACGCGAGGGGCTCTCCTCGCTGGCTGTGAAGCGGCCGGACGGATCCGCGAGCATCGTCACCACCGTCACACGGTCGGTCGTGTTCAACGCGGTGCGCAAACTGATGCGCGATGCGCTGGACACCGGTGCTGCGGAACGGCTGGGCCTAGATCGGGAGTTCATCATCGTGTTTCCGGCAGCGGGTACCACTGGCCGGACTGCGCGTCGGCCCTTCCCTGATGAGGTCGCCCGGGCCCTGGCGGACGAGGTGAATCTGGCCGAGCTCGCCGCTACCTATGACGTCAACGACAACGGCGTCCGCGACATCTGGGAGGCCACCGTCATCACCGGCCGCCGCATCGGCGAGGTCCTCAAGGTGCGGTGGGACTGCATCGGCCGCTACGGCGGTCTGGCGATGTTCTGGCACGACCAGACCAAGGTCGGCAACTACGACGCGGCGATCCGCATACCCGAACGCCTCTACAACATCCTCGCCGAGCGCCAGCGCAAGACCCTTGACCGCTTCACCGCCCGCTACGGCTACCGTCCGGCTGGAGACCAGCGCGCCGCCCTGGCGCTGTTTCCCACGACCTACCGCAGCCAGGACGGGACGGTGTCGCTGACCCACCAGTGGTTTCACAGCCGGTTCCGGCCCTGGGTGGACGCCATGGACCTCGGCCACTACGTCCCCCACCAGGCCCGCCATACTCTGGCCACCAACCTGTTGCGTCACGGTGCCACCCTGACCCACATCCGCCGCTATCTGGGACAGGTCAGTGACCGGATGGCAGAGCACTACGTCCATCTGACCAGCTCCGATCTGGAGAACGTGCTCCAGCACGTCTGGGTCGCCGGCCCCGGCGCGGCCCAGCCCGGCGAACTCCTGGCCGGGGAGACCACCCCTCTCACCCGCGAGCAGGCTCAGGGCATGGCCATCGACCTCGCCCGCCGCAGCACCCCAGCCGAGGGCGGGTTCTGCACTTTCCAGCCCGTCGTCGACGGCGGCGCCTGCCCCTGGAACCTCGACTGCCACAACTGCGACAAATTCGTCCTCTCAGGCGCCGACCTCCTCTACTGGCGCCGCAAACGCGAACAATGGCGGCTGCTGGCCGAAGGCGCACCCGACGACGCCACCGCCGACTACCTCCACCGCTACTTCGAACCCACCGCCCGCGCCATCGACGGCCTGGAGAAGGCCCTCGCCGGGCTCGGACTCCTCGACGACGCCCTCGCCCTGGACCTGCGCAAACCCCAGGACTACTTCCACCGCGTATGGTCCACCGCCTTCCGCGCCACCGACCTCGCCGACGCCGGCAGCGACGAGCCGGACGAGTACAGCGATACGTGCACAGCCGACGGCGACGACCCCGAACAGGACGCCGCATGAACACCGGCCCCCTTCCCGACCCCCGCACCGCAGCAGCCCTGACGGCCCGCCGCCGCAAGACCGAAGCCGCCCTTGAGCGCGTCCACCAGGCCATCGCCCGGCTCCGACGCGAGAAAGCCCAGGTCAGTGTCGCCGCCATCGCCCGCAGAGCGGACGTCTCACGCACCTTCCTCTACGACAACGTCGAGGCCAGAGCCGCGGTCGCCGCAGCGATGGAGCAGGCCGGCGAACGCCGGTCTCTCATGCTCGCTGAGCAGGACGACGAGCGCGAGGCGACCTGGCGCGAACGCGCGTTGAACGCCGAGGAAGCCCTCAAGGCCGCCCACACCGAGATCCTCAGCCAGCGCAGCAGAATCGGCGAACTCCTCGGACGGATAGGCGACTTGGAAGCTGAATGGACCGAGGAGGCCATCCAGCGGATCGCCACCGAGAACACGACCCTCAAACAGCGGGTCCGTCAGCTCACCACCGATAACCGCACCCTCGACGAGCGGCTCAAGGCCGCCCGCTCCAACCTGCGCTTCCAGGACCGTCGCGTCGCCGACCTCGAAGCCCAGATCGTGGGTCTCTGACAACCCGGAGGCCACTCCGTCCGGTCCGGTGACCAGGGGAAACCTTTGGTCGCCGGACCATTCCGTATGCCAGGCTTCTGGGTATGGAGCCCCACAACGAACAGGCCGCAGGCGACGTTCTGCATCAACGCGGCTGGCGCAAGGCCTTCACAGTCCAAGAGATGGTCGACAAGTGGGCCTGGCTCGTGGGCGAAGTCGAGGGTGGCTACGACGACCTGGTGGACGAATACACCAATGACCTCTACAGCCGGAACTGGCTGCACGAGGCGTGGCCGATCCTTACTGAGCGCGTGATCATCCTATGGACACCGCAGATCAAAGCCCTCGACGATCGTTTCCGGGCCGCCACCGTCTTCGACGACGGCATCTCCTTGTCACAGTTCCATCGAATCACTGACTTCGACCCCATCGACATGTGGTGGTGGCGGCGACACCCGCGTCTACTCGTCGGCGATCTCGGCCGCTCGCTTCGTTCGGCGGGCGCCACCGACTGATCATCGGCAGGACAACGCATGAGACGCCCGCCAGGCCACGGTCGCCACCCGGATCACTCGGACAAGCGACAACATCGACCCACCTGAGCGTCACGGACATGTAGTCTATGAATCGTCGCAGTTCAGAGCCGGTTCACGAGCTCCTGCAGTCGGTAAAGCCGACGAGCTCCACAACATCTCGCTGACCAGCCGCAACGGCGCCGAGGTCTCCGACACCCTCAAGTACTTCTCCGAGCGCATCCCCGCGACGTTCGTCTACGCCGGCATCAACGTCGAGCGACCCCTGGCCGGCGTCCGCGGTGAACAGATCGCCGGCCGCTTCAGCCTCATCCGCACCCACCCCTTCCCCTACGGACCCGAGTGGAAGGGCCTGGTCAGGACCCTGGAAGGCACGCTGGTCCTGCTCAAGCACGAACCCTTCAGCCTAATCCGCCTCGACCGCTTCCTCCACGAACGCTGCGGCGGCATGATCGGCTCCCTGTCCCACCAGATCCGCGGCGCCGCGATCGACGCGATCCTCACCGGCACCGAGGAACTCACCAAGTACGGCCTGGAGGACGTTCCGCTCGACCTCGCCGCCTCGCCCAAGCCCCGCAAGCGGACCGTCCGGTGACCCCCGACACGGAGCCGGACCCCACCGTCTCCCGCCTCCCGCGCCAAGTGCGGCCTCTAGACCGCGAAGGCGTCGAGGCCTTCATCGTCCGCCTCGCCCAGGCCAACCACCTCCAGCCCGCCTACCTGCGGGACTACCTCTGCCCGCCGCCCCACCACCGCGGGAAGCCGAGCTGGGGCCGGCTTGCCGCGGCGACCGGCCGTCACCCCGCCGCTCTGCGGGAAGCCCTCGAGGGCCCGGCGGCGCGATGCGCCGAGTGCGATGCCCCGCTCCCGCCGAAGGGGATCGCTGGCGGAAGCCCCCGGCGCCACTGTTCCGCCCGCTGCCGCCAACGCGCCCATCTGCGACGCACCATCGGCACCCCGACCTGCGGTTACTGCGGGATCGAACTGCCCCGAACCCCAGGGAAGAGCACGCCGTCCTGGTGTTCCCCACGCTGCCGCCGGATGGCGCACCGCCAAGGAGTCGAGCGGCCCCCCGAGCCTCCGGCCCCGACCGCCTCCCCGGCAAAACTCTGCACGAAGTACGGCGAGATCATCCATCGCATCCCCATGAGCCGCCGCGGTCCGGCGGGCTACTGCCAGCGATGCCGAGACCAGGACTACCTCCACCGCCAGCAGAACCCAGCCCAACCCCTCGCTGGCCACAGCGTCCCCACGGGCCCGACCTGCGGCTTCTGCCGATCCCCCATGGACTCGGCCTCAGCAGCCCGACGGTGGTGCTCGCACGCCTGCCGACAGGCCGCCTACAGAGCACGGAAACTCGGTGAGATCCCGACGACAGTGACCCGTCTCAGCGAAGTTTGACGGGCGTGGGGCGCTGCCCGACGGCGCTGCTGGGGGAGGTGCCCCTCCTACAGCACGGCAACGCATGACTTCAGGTCGGTGTCCAGGAAGACCAGGTGGGTGCCTTCGGCGGTATCGACACGTCCCAAGGCAACGGGGTCATCTCCCGCACGCCGAAGATTCGGCAACCCCTGTTCGAAGTCCTTGCAGGTGGAGATGCCGTCTTGTGCCATGCACTCAGCCCGCCATGCGTAGATGTCGAGGTAGCGGTGAGCCGACTGCAGCCCTTCCCACACCTTGAAGACTGCCCCGGCCCGCAGGGCCAGGGCGGCCTCGTTAGCGGCGTCGGTCGCATGTCGTTCGAGAGCCGTGGCCAGATCTTCGCGATTCACGACGTGCAGTATGGCGCGCCGCAGGCGCCCGCCGTCGCCCGGCCAAGACGGAGCGAGCGAACCGAGGACAGAAAGCACTTGAACACCCAGGTCAGCCCGTATGCGCACCAGTCGAGGGCTCCTCGCCACCCGGCGGCCCCGGGCTCTAACGGGTGCTCGGGCCGAACTGCTCGGAGATGTTGTTCCACATGAAGCTGTCCCGCCACTCCGGCGCTGCACCGGCCCAGCCGAGCAGGGCCCCCAGGATCTTCTCCTGGGAGACCGTCTGTGTCTGGTAGTGCAGCTCAGCCACGCCGTCCCGGTATTCGAGCTGGAAGGTGTTGTTCTCGCGGAGCAGGACCTGGATGTACCAGCTGCCGGGCCGCTCCTCGTCCACCCGCTCCAAGACCAGGTGAGCGTTCCCCCGTTGCAGGTCGGCCAGCATCCTCCCGATGGCCAGCTTGGAGGGCCGCTTCACCACATGGCCGCGTTCGTTGGTCGCAATCAGCATGGCCCGATCATTCAGCAAGGGTCTGACACCGCTTGGCGAGGCCCTGACCTGGGCGGTCAAGGTTCGATGGCACGAACCGCACGGTGGTCAAACTTCAGTGGCAATCGGTCAAGGTTCGATGACACCGGACACCCTCACGCGGGGACCGCGTGACAGGGCGTCACGCCGTCGTCGTACCAGACCCTCACGCCGTGGTCCTACCAGGCCGTCGCGCCTCCCCCGCCGCGGAGCGGCTTCAGCGCGCCCCGTACACCGGCTGCGGTGTCTCGGCGGCCGCGAGCAGTCCGGACGCGGCCGCCCCGGCCTCGGCCGGGGTCCAGCGGGCGCCCTTGTCGGCGGTGGGGCCGGGCCGCCAGCCCTCCATCACGGTGATCCGCCCGGCCTCGGCCTCGAAGACCCGGCCGCTGACCCCGGCGCACGCCTCGGACCCCAGCCAGACGACGAGCGGCGAGACGTTCTCCGGGGCCATCGCGTCGAACCCTCCCCCTGCGGGCGCCGCCATGGTCTCGGCGAAGGTCTCCTCGGTCATCCTGGTCCGGGCCGCCGGGGCGATCGCGTTGACCTGCACCCCGTAGCGGCCCATCTCGGCGGCGGCCACCAGGGTCAGGGCGATGATCCCGGCCTTGGCGGCGGAGTAACCGCCCTGCCCGACGCTGCCCAGCAGCCCGGCCCCGGAGCCGGTGTTGACGACCCTCGCCGCCGGGACCCGGCCGGCCTTCGCCTCGGCGCGCCAGTGCGCAGCCGCGTGTTTGAGCGGCAGGAAGTGGCCCCTGAGATGGACGCGGGTCACCGCGTCCCAGTCGTCCTCGTCCAGGTTCACCAGCATCCGGTCGCGGAGGAATCCGGCGTTGTTGACCAGGGTGTCGAGGCGGCCGAAGGAGTCGAGGGCGGTCGCGACGAGCGAGGCCGCGCCGTCCGTGGTGGCTATGTCCCCGTGGTGCGCGACGGCCTCGCCGCCTGCCGCGCGAATCTCCTCGACGACCTGCTGGGCGGGGCCGGCGGTGGTACCGGAGCCGTCGGGTCCCACGCCGAGGTCATTGACGACGACTTGTCCGCCCTCGGCGGCGAAGGCCAGGGCGTGGGCGCGACCGAGTCCGCGGCCCGCGCCGGTGACGACGGCGACGCGACCGGCGCACAGGGCTGTCGATGAGGTCATGACGAGTGTCCTTTCGAGGGGCGACGAGCGGAGAACGGGGCGCCGGGACCAACGAGTGGACCGACGCTCTCCCGCGGCGTCCGTATCACTGCTACGTTGAATCTAACAAACGTTTGGTGGAAAGGTAGCTGATCTGCTCATGGGTGTCTCCACCTCCGTCCCTCAAGAGGGCGTCGCCGTCGTCACCGTGGACTTCCCTCCGGTCAACGCCCTCCCCGTACAGGGCTGGTACGAGCTCGCCGTCGCCCTGCGCGCCGCCGGGGCGGACCCGGACGTCCGCTGCGTGGTGCTCACCGCCGAAGGCCGCGGGTTCAACGCGGGCGTGGACATCAAGGAGATGCAGCGCACGGACGGGCCGGAGGCGCTGATCGGCGCCAACCGGGGCTGCTTCGAGGCGTTCGCGGCCGTCTACGAGTGCGAGGTCCCCGTCGTCGCCGCCGTACACGGCTTCTGCCTCGGCGGCGGCATCGGCCTGGTGGGCAACGCCGACGCGATCGTGGCCAGTGACGACGCGACCTTCGGACTGCCGGAGCTGGACCGGGGCGCGCTCGGGGCGGCCACGCATCTGGCCCGGCTGGTGCCGCAGCATCTGATGCGGACCCTGTACTACACCTCGCGCACCGTCACGGCCCAGGAGCTGCACGGACACGGCTCGGTGTGGAGCGTCGTCCCGCGCGCCGAGCTGCCCCGCGCCGCCGGGGAACTGGCCCGGGAGATCGCGGCCAAGGACGGATACCTGATCCGGCTGGCCAAGGCGGCCATCAACGGCATCGACCCGGTCGACGTGCGCCGCAGCTACCGCTTCGAGCAGGGCTTCACCTTCGAGGCCAACCTCAGTGGCGTCGCCGACCGCGTGCGCGACACCTTCGGCACGGACAAGGAGCAGCAGACGTGACACAGGACAAGACGATGACGGCCGACGACGTCGTCGGCCGGCTGGAGAGCGGGATGACGGTCGGCATCGGCGGCTGGGGCTCGCGCCGCAAGCCGATGGCCCTGGTCAGGGCAGTGCTGCGGTCGGACGTCACCGACCTGACCGTGGTGTCGTACGGCGGGCCCGACGTCGGGCTGCTCGCCGCCGCGGGAAGGATCCGCAAGCTGGTCGCGGCGTTCGGGACGCTGGACTCGATACCTCTGGAGCCGCATTTCACCGCCGCCCGGCAGCGCGGCGCGTTCGAGATGGTCGAGCTCGACGAGGCGATGATGATGTGGGGGCTGACGGCGGGCGCGCAGCGGCTGCCGTTCATGCCGGTGCGGGCCGGCCTGGGCTCCGACCTGATGAAGGTCAACCCGGTTCTGCGTACGGTCACTTCACCGTACGAGGACGGGGAGAAGCTGGTCGCCGCGCCGGCCCTGCGGCTGGACGCGGCCCTGGTCCACCTCAACCGGGCGGACGTCCACGGCAACGGCCAGTACCTGGGCCCCGATCCGTACTTCGACGATCTGTTCTGCGAGGCCGCGGACCACAGCTACGTCTCCTGCGAACAGATCGTGGAGACGGCGGATCTGCTCAAGGAACACGGGCCGCAGACCCTGCTGGTCAAGCGGCTGTTCGTGGACGGCGTCGTCGAGACGCCGAACGGCGCGCACTTCACCTCCTGCGTGCCCGACCACGACCGGGACGAGAGCTTCCAGCGCGCCTACGTCCGGGCCGCCCGCGACCCCGAGGCCTGGCCCGCCTTCGTCGAACGGTTCCTGTCAGGGGACGAGGCCGCCTACCAGGCCGCCGTCACCGCGTTCCACCAGGAGGAAGCATGACCGGCACCGAATCCACCGGCATCGCGGCGGCGACCCGTGCGGAGTACTGCGTGGTGGCGTGCGCCGAGGCGTGGCGGAACGCCGGCGAGATCCTCGCCAGCCCGATGGGCACCGTCCCGGCCATCGGGGCGCGCCTGGCCAGGCTCACCTTCTCGCCCGAACTGCTGCTCACCGACGGGGAGGCGCTGCTGACGGGCGACACCCCCGCGCTGGGGGCGCGGGCCTCCAGCATCGAGGGCTGGCTGCCCTTCCGCCAGCACCTGACGCTCACCGCGACCGGCCGGCGGCACGTGATGATGGGCGCCAGCCAGATCGACCGGCACGGCAACCAGAACATCTCCTGCATCGGCCCCTGGGACAGGCCCGAGCGGCAGCTGCTCGGGGTCCGCGGCGCCCCGGTCAACACCCTCAACAACCCGACGAGTTACTGGGTTCCGAAACACTCGTCCCGGGTGTTCGTGGAGCACGTGGACATGGTCAGCGGGGTCGGCTACGAGCGGGCGGCGGAGGCCGGCCCGTCCGCGACCCGCTACCACCGCATCCCCGAAGTGGTCAGCAACCTGGGCGTCTTCGACTTCGAGACCCCCGACCGCACTATGCGGCTGCGCTCCCTGCACCCCGGGGTGAGCGTCGAGGAAGTCACCGGGGCCACCGGTTTCGCCCTCGCGATCCCCGACGGGGTGCCGCTCACCCGGGACCCGTCGGAGGCGGAACTCCGGCTGATCCGCGAGGTCATCGACCCGAAGGGGCTGCGCGAGCGCGAGGTCCCGGCATGACCGGGCCCGCGCCGCTGCCGACCGCGCTCACCGAACTGACCGGGGTGCGGTATCCGCTCGTGCAGACCGGCATGGGCTGGGTGGCCGGTCCCCGGCTGGTGTCCGGCTCCGCGAACGCGGGCGCGCTCGGCATCCTGGCCTCCGCGACGATGACCGTGGAGCAGCTGCGCGCGGCGGTCCGCGAGGTCAGGTCCCGTACGGACGCGCCGTTCGGCGTCAATCTGCGCGCGGACGCGGGCGACGCGGCCGAGCGGGTACGGATCATCATCGACGAGGGTGTGCGGGTGGCGTCGTTCGCGCTCGCCCCGTCGAAGGAGCTGATCGCGCGGCTCAAGGACGCGGGCGTCGTCGTCATCCCGTCCGTGGGCGCGAGACGGCACGCGGAGAAGGTCGCCGCGTGGGGCGCCGACGCGGTGATGGTGCAGGGCGGCGAGGGCGGCGGCCACACGGGCGACGTGGCCAGCACCGTGCTGCTCCCCCAGGTCGTGGACGCCGTGGACATCCCGGTGATCGCGGCGGGCGGCTTCCACGACGGCCGCGGCCTGGTCGCCGCGCTCGCCTACGGGGCGGCCGGCATCGGGATGGGCACGCGCTTCCTGCTCACCTCCGACAGCACCGTCCCGGCGGCGGTGAAGGCGAAGTACCTGGCCGCCACCGTCAAGGACGTCACGGTCACCGACCGGGTCGACGGGCTGCCGCACCGCATGCTGCGCACGGAGATGGTCGACTCGCTTGAGCGTTCCGGCCGGGCCGCCGCGCTGCTGGGAGCGGTACGGCACGCCTCCGCCTTCCGGAAGGAGACCGGCGCGAGCTGGCGCGGGCTGATCCGCGACGGACTGGCGATGAAGCACGGCAGGGAACTGAACTGGAGCCAGGTGCTGCTGGCCGCCAACACACCGATGCTGCTCAAGGCCTCGATGGTCGAGGGCCGTACCGATATCGGGGTGATGGCCTCGGGGCAGGTCGCGGGTCTGATCGAGGATCTGCCGTCCTGCGCGGAGCTGGTCGAGCGGATCATGTCCGAGGCGGTGGCCGTGCTGAAGTCGCTGCCGGGGGCTGAACGGAGCTCCTGACGCACGCGGACGCGAGGGGGCGGTCCGGACCCGCGGGCCGCCCCCTCGCGTCGTCGACGACGGCGAACTCGCACGTTGCGGAAGTGCCCGTGGCCGGCAGGGCGCCGGAAAAGTCTGCACCAGAGCGGAATTATGGCTTCCATCACAGCGGTTGCCGCGGTGCTCTGGTGAGATCACCGGATGCTCGGTCTCCTCCTTCGCCTCCTGCCCTTCTGGGTCCGAGAGCCCCTCTTCATCCTGGTCGGGTCCGTCTTCGGCGTACGCGTCATGTATCTCGCCGCTCACGAACAGAGCTGGCCCGCGGCCGCCATCGGCACGGCCTTCCTCGTGTTCACCGTGGTGCGCGTCCACACGGTGGTCCGTGCGTGGCGCGCCCGCCGGAGCCCGGACCAGCAGGCCCCGGCGGACGGCGCCGCGCCGCAACCACTGCCAGTGCCACTGCCGCAGCCCGGAGCCGCACTCGCGACACCGAAGAAGGAACCCAACGCCTGGGGGCAGGCGTTCGCGGCCGTGGCCCTCTTCGGGGCGCTCGCGGCCGCGGTGTGGGTCGCTCCCCACATGACCGCGGACGGCGAGGACAGCACACCCGCGTCCGCTTCCTGTTCGGACAGCGAGGACGGGAAGCTGCCGAAGGCGTACGCCAGGACTCCGGAGGCCGCCACCGGTGACGAACTGTGCGAGGCGCTCAACCGTCCCGACCTGGCAGCGCTCATGGGAACGCCGGACGAAAGGGCGACCTCGGCCACCGGCACCAGCGGCACCTCGGCCCTGACCAGCGGGAAGGTGGCCGAGCCCGAAGCCCAGGTCGAGTTCGACACGTACACCGTGAACCTCTCGGCCACGTACAACGAACTGTCGGTCGCCCAGTACGTGAAGATGAAGAAGGCCGGAGGTGACGACAACAGGACGGAGACGATTCTCGGCCGGCCCGCGGTCTTCACCTCGGATCCCACCATGAAGTTCGAGATCAACCTCGGAAGCGGGGATTCCGGCGGGCCCGTCGAGGAGGGCCCGCTCGCCAGGACGCTGACCGTGGCTCTCGACCGGAAGGACGCGGGCGGCTACTACGACATCACCGTCTGGAGCGAGACCGGTGCCCTCCCGGACGACGGCGTCCTCCTCGACATCGCCGAGGAGGTTCTTCCGGCGATCCCGGGCCGGGCGGCCCGATGAGTCACCCGGCCCGGCCGGTACGTATCAGAGGCGCTCGATGATCGTCACGTTGGCCTGGCCGCCGCCCTCGCACATGGTCTGCAGGCCGTAGCGGCCGCCGGTGCGCTCCAGTTCGTGCAGCAGGGTCGTCATCAGTCTGGTGCCGGTGGCGCCGAGCGGGTGGCCGAGCGCGATGGCGCCGCCGTTGACGTTGACCTTGCCGGGATCGGCACCCGTCTCCTTCAGCCAGGCCAGGACGACCGGGGCGAACGCCTCGTTGATCTCGACGAGGTCCATGTCGTCGATGGACATCCCGGCCTTCTTCAGGGCGTACGCCGTCGCCGGGATCGGCGCCGAGAGCATCCGGATCGGGTCCTCGCCGCGCACCGAGAGGTGGTGCACGCGGGCGCGGGGGGTGAGGCCGTGCTCCGCGACCGCCCGTTCGGAGGCGATGAGCAGCGCGGAGGCGCCGTCGGACACCTGTGAGGAGACCGCGGCGGTCAGCCTGCCGCCCTCGACGACCGGCTTGAGCCCGGCCATCTTCTCCAGCGAGGTGTCCCGGCGCGGCCCCTCGTCCACCCGGACGTCCCCGTAGGCGACGGTCTCGCGGTCGAAGCGGCCCTCGTCGATGGCGTGCAGGGCCCGCCGGTGCGAGCGCAGGGCGAACTCCTCCATGTCCTGGCGGCTGATGCCCCACTTGTCCGCGATGAGTTCGGCGCCGTGGAACTGGTTGACCGGCGCGTCGCCGTAGCGGGCCCGCCAGCCCACGGAGCCCGCGTACGGGCCGTCGGTCAGCCCCAGTGGTTCGGCGGCCTGGCGGCTGGCGAAGGCGATGGGGATCATGGACATGTTCTGGGTGCCGCCCGCGACGACCAGGTCCTGGGTGCCGGACAGCACGCCCTGGGCAGCGAAGTGGACGGCCTGCTGGGAGGAGCCGCACTGCCGGTCGACGGTGGTGCCGGGCACCTCCTCCGGAAGGCCCGCGGCGAGCCACGCGGTGCGGGCGATGTCGCCGGCCTGCGGGCCGACGGTGTCCAGGCAGCCGAAGACGACGTCCTCCACGGCCGCCGGATCGACCCCGCTGCGCTCGATCAGCGCCTTGATGACGTGCGCCCCGAGGTCGGCGGGGTGGACGGCGGACAGCCCGCCCTTGCGCCGGCCGACCGGGGTTCGTACCGCGTCGACGATGTAGGCCTCGGCCATGACTGCTCCTTCGTAAGTAAGATGATGGCGTGTCAGGTACGTGGGGTGATGCCTTCCAGGACCATGGACAGGTACTGGCGGGCGATCTCCTCCGGGCTGTGGGCGCCGCCGGGGCGGTACCAGGAGGCGGCGACCCAGACGGTGTCGCGGACGAAGCGGTAGACGAGCCTGACGTCCAGGTCGCTGCGGAAGGCCTGCTCGGCGACGCCGCGTTCCAGGGTCCGCAGCCAGGCGTCCTCGAACTTCGCCCGGGAGCCGGTGAGGTAGGCGAATCTCGGCTGGGCGGAGAGCCGGCCCGACTCCTTCTGGTAGATGGCGACCGCCGGACCGTGCCGGTCGATCTGCCGGAAGGACTGGGTGACGAGTGCCTCGATGGTCGCGGCGGGCCCGAGTCCGGCGGCGAGAACGGTGCCGTAGCCCGTCCACAGCTCGTCCAGGAAGGCCGAGAGGATCTCGTCCAGCATCGATTCCTTGGAGTCGAAGTGGTAGTAGAGGCTGCCCGCGAGCAGCCCGGCCTCGTCCGCGATCCGGCGGACGGTCGTGGCGTTGTAGCCCTGGGCGGCGAACACCTCGGCGGCGGTGGCCAGGAGTTCGGCGCGTCGTTCGGCGTTGGCGTTCCCGGCGATCGCGGTCACGCCCTCTGGCTGCTGACGGAGACGGTCTCCCCCGTCATGTACGAGGAGTAGCCGCTGGCCAGGAAGACGATGACGTTGGCGATCTCCCAGGGCTCGGCGTACCGGCCGAAGGCCTCCCGTTCGGTGAGTTCGGCGAGCAGCTCGGGGGTAGTGACCTTCACCAGGTGCGGGTGCATGGCCAGGCTCGGGGCGACGGCGTTGACCCGTACGCCGAAGTCGGCGGCCTCCAGGGCGGCGCACCGGGTGAGTGCCATCACGCCGGCCTTCGCGGCGGCGTAGTGGGCCTGGCCGCGCTGGGCGCGCCAGCCCACGACGGAGGCGTTGTTGACGACGATGCCGCCGGTGGCGCGGTCCTTGAAGTGACGCAGGGCGGCCCGGGTGCAGCGGAAGGTGCCGTTCAGGGTGACGTCGAGGACCTTCGACCACTGCTCGTCGGTCATGTCGACGAGATCCGCGGTGCCGCCGAGGCCCGCGTTGTTGACGACGATGTCGAGGCCGTCGTGGCGCTCCGCGGCGAAGCCGAACAGGGCGTCGACCTCCTCCTGGTCCGTGACGTCGCAGGGCAGGGCGGCGACGTTGTCGGCACCGAACTCCTCGGCCAGCGCGGCGGCGCTCTCCCCCAGCCGGCGTGCGTGGACGTCACCGATGACGATCCGGGCGCCCTCCTCCAGGAACCTGCGGGCGGTGGCGCCGCCGATCCCGGCGCCCGCGGCGGCGGTGATCACGGCGGTGCGTCCGGCCAGGAGCGAGTGCCCTGCTACATAGGGCGGCTGGGTGGTCACGGGCGACTCTCCTTGGGCGGGCCGAGGACGCGCTCGGCGGTGATGGCGCGCCGGATCCCGTCGGATCCGGCGTAGGGGGTGCCGGCGCGCGAGAAGAGGAACAGCCGCTGCCGGCCGCGGATCCCGGTGCGGAACTCCTCGACGGTGCTCATGGGCATACGTTAATCTACCAAACACTTGTTAGGGAAGGAGGGGCTGATGTCCGCTGCCCATGACGAACCGGTGCGCTACGAGAAGCGGGGACCCGTCGCGACGGTGACCATGAACCGGCCCGACTACCGCAACGCGCAGAACTCCGCCATGACCTACGCCCTGGACCGGGCCTTCTACCGCGCGGCCGACGACAGCGAGGTGAAGACCGTCGTACTCGCGGGAGCGGGCGGGCACTTCTCCGCCGGCCACGACATCGGCACCCCGGAGCGCGACGCCCATCTCCCCTTCGAGCGCCGGGCGGGGCTCTGGTGGGACCACTCGGACAAGGAGGGTGCGGAGAGCCGCTTCGCCCGCGAGTCCGAGGTGTATCTGGGGATGTGCCGCCGGTGGCGGGAGCTGCCCAAACCCGTCATCGCGTCCGTACAGGGCGCGTGTGTGGCGGGCGGCCTGATGCTGGCCTGGGTGTGCGATCTGATCGTGGCCTCGGAGGACGCCTTCTTCGCCGATCCGGTGGTCCGCATGGGCATCCCCGGTGTCGAGTACTTCGCGCATCCCTGGGTGATGCCGCCCCGGATCGCGAAGGAGTTCCTGTTCACGGGCGACCGCATGAGCGCACGGCGCGCGTACGAGGTCGGCATGGTCAACCGGGTCGTCCCCCGGGAGGAACTGCCCGAGCGGACCCGCGAGCTGGCGCTGCGGATCGCGCAGATGCCGCGCCTGGGCCTCGCCCTGGCCAAGCGCGCCGTCAACCAGGCAGAGGATCTGCAGGGCCTGCACGCCGGTATGGACTCGGTCTTCGGGCTGCACCACCTGGCGCACGCCCACAACGCCGAGACCGCGCCCGACGCGCTGGGCGGCATGGACATCCGGGCGATGAAGGAGGCGGGTGCCTGATGGACCTCGATTTCGACGCAGCCGACGAGGAGTTCCGGACCGAGGTGCGCGACTGGCTGGCCAAGCATGTGCCGGCCGTCCCCCTGCCGTCCCTGGAGACCGCCGCCGGATTCGCCGCCCACCGGGAGTGGGAGGCCACCCTGGCCTCGGACCGCTGGTCGGTGGTGTCCTGGCCGGAGGAGTTCGGCGGACGCGGCGGCTCGCTGCTGCGCTGGCTGGTCTTCGAGGAGGAGTACTACGCCGCCGGGGCGCCCGGCCGGGTCAGCCAGAACGGCATCAGTCTGCTCGCCCCCACCCTCTTCGAGAACGGCACCGCAGAGCAGCGGGCCCGCGTGCTGCCCCCGATGGCGCGCGGCGAGGTCATCTGGGCGCAGGCCTGGTCCGAGCCGGAGTCCGGATCGGATCTGGCCTCGCTGCGCTCGACGGCCGTACGGACGAAGGGCGGCTGGCTGCTCAGCGGCCAGAAGACCTGGTCCTCCAGGGCCGCCTTCGCGGACCGCGCCTTCGGCCTGTTCCGCAGCGACCCGGACGCGGACCGGCCGCACCGGGGGCTGACGTATCTGATGTTCCCGCTGGACGCCGAGGGTGTCACCGTGCGCCCCATCGGGCGGCTCGACGGGAAGCCCGCCTTCGCGGAGCTCTTCCTGGACGAGGTGTTCGTCCCCGACGAGGACGTGATCGGTGAGCCCGGACAGGGCTGGCGGGTCGCGATGAGCACCACCGGGAACGAACGCGGACTCACCCTGCGCAGTCCGGGCCGGTTCACGGCCGCCGCGGACCGGCTGGCCGCGCTGTGGCGCGAACACGGCGATCCGGCCGACACGGCGCTGCGCGACCGGGTGGCCGACGCCGTGATCGGGGCCCGCGCCTACCGGCTGTTCTCCTACCGGGGCGCCTCCCGCGTACTGCACGAGGAGGGCGGGCCCGCCGGGGCCGCCTCCAGCCTCAACAAGATCTACTGGTCCGAACTGGACATCGCCCTCCACGAGACGGCCCTCGACCTGCTCGGCCCGTACGGCGAACTCGCGGACCACGCGGGCGAATCGCCCGCCGGCGGGGCCTGGGCGGAGGGTTACACCTTCTCCCTGGCCGGACCCGTCTACGCGGGCACCAACGAGATCCAGCGCGACATCATCGCCGAGCGGCTGCTCGGCCTGCCGAAGGGACGCCGGTGATGCGCTTCTTCCCCGACGCCGAGCAGCGGGAGTTCGCCCGCTCGCTCGACGCCCTGCTCACCGCCGGCGACACCCCGGCCGTGGTCCGGTCCTGGGCCACCGGAGACCACGCTCCGGGGCGGGCGCTCTGGGCACGGCTGGCAGAGGCCGGGGTGTTCGCCCTCGCGGTCCCGAAGGAGCACGACGGATTCGGCCCGCTGCCGGTCGAACTCACCGTCGCCTTCGATGCGCTGGGCCGCCACGCGGTTCCCGGACCCCTGGTCGAGACGGTGGCAGCGGCAGCGCTGCTGGACCGGCTCGGAGACCCGGCCGCGGCCGCCGCCCGGCTGCCCGCCATCGCCTCCGGCACCTCCCTCGTCTCGCTCTGCCTGACCTCGCTCGGCCCGTACGCACTGGACGCGGACGCGGCCGACGCGGTGTTCGTGGCGGACGGCGACACCCTGCGCCTCGCCGCCGGTCCCGGTCCCGTGCAGCCGTCGGCCGATCCGGCGCGGCGGCTGTCGCGGCCGTCCGGGGGCACGGTCGTCGCCCGCGGGCCGGAGGTGACCGACGCGGCACGGTACGCGGCCGATGTCGCCGCGCTCGCCACGGCGGCCCAGGCGCTCGGGGTCGGCCGCACCCTGCTCGCCCGTACCGTCGCCTACGTCAGCCAGCGCACTCAGTTCGGCGTGCCGATCGGGTCCTTCCAGGCGGTCAAGCACCGGCTGGCGGACACCCTGCTGGCCCTGGAGTTCACCGAGCCGCTGGTGCACGGCGCCGCCCTGGCGCTCGCCGCCGGAGACGACGGGGCGGGGCGCGAGATCGCCGCGGCCAAGGTCACCGCGGGCGAGGCGGCGTACCGGGCGGCGCGCACCGCCCTCCAGCTGCACGGCGCGGTGGGCTACACCGACGAGCTCGACCTGTCGCTGTGGATCCGCAAGGCCCGTCCGCTCCGGGACGCCTGGGGCACCCCGGCCGCGTGCCGGGCCCGCGTACTCGCCGGCTGACCGCACACGCGGAGGACCAGCCGGATGAGGCTGACGACCCGCTGGAACCCGTCGGACAAGAGAGGCCTCACATCATGGACAGCGAAAGCCCGCTGGACTTCACCGGGCGCGTGGTGCTGGTCACTGGCGGCACCAAGGGCATCGGGGCCGCCATCGCCGCGGCCTTCCTCGGGGCCGGGGCGGACGTGGTCGTCTGCGGCCGCGCCACCCCGGACACCCTGCCCTCAGCCGGGGGCCGGGAGGCCGTCTTCCTCGCCGCCGACGTGCGCGACCCGGCGGCGGCGTCCACGCTGGTGGACGGTGCGGTGGAGCGCTTCGGCCGGCTCGACGTGCTCGTCAACAACGCGGGCGGCTCGCCGGACGCCGACGCGGCCACCGTCTCACCGCGCTTCGTCGAGAAGGTCGTCGCGCTCAATCTGCTCGCGCCCTTCTACGTGGCGCAGGCGGCCCACCGCGTCATGCGGGACCGGGGCGGCGGTTCGATCGTCAACATCGGCAGCGTCTCCGCCCACGACCCGCAGCCCGGCACCGCCGCCTACACCGCCGCCAAGGCCGGACTCCTCGCGCTCACCAGGGCGCTGGCCCTGGAGTGGGCGCCGGCGGTCCGGGTCAACCACATCACCACCGGGCTGATCCGCACGCCGGGCGCGGCCACGGTCTACGGCGCGGACGGCGGCGCCTCGGTCGCGAGCGTCATCCCGATGGGCCGGATGGCCGTGCCGGAGGATGTCGCCCAGGCCTGCCTGTACCTCGCGAGCGAGCTGTCCGGATATGTCAACGGGGCGGATCTGGCGGTGCACGGCGGCGGGGAGTTCCCGGCCCGCTACCTCGCCGCGAAGGCGGCCTGCGAACCGGGGTGAGGACATACGCGCCCCCCTCTTCGGCCCCGCGCCCCCTTCTCTCGCCGGGCGGACCGGAACCCGGCCCGCCCACGTGACGCAGACCATCCTCTGTGTCCGCGATCTGCGGGTAGGTCTCCGGTACGGTGTCGAACGCTTCGGGCCGGACGGACCCTGGACGTCCCGAAGCGGTCCGCCGCCGCCGAGTGACCACGGGACACCGACCGGTGCACCCGTGCGACATCGCCCGTCCTGACGCCACGCGCTCGTGACACGACTGGGGAGTTTGATGTTCGAGAAGGTATTGGTCGCCAACCGCGGTGAGATCGCGATCCGCGCGTTCCGCGCCGCGTTCGAGCTCGGGATCTCCACGGTGGCGGTGTATCCCCACGAGGACCGCAACTCGCTCCACCGGGCCAAGGCGGACGAGGCCTACCGGATCGGGGAGCCCGGACATCCGGTGCGCGCCTACCTCTCGGTCGAAGAGGTCGTCAAGGCCGCCCGGAAGGCGGGCGCCGACGCGATCTACCCCGGCTACGGCTTCCTCTCCGAGAACCCGGACCTCGCGGCCGCGTGCGCGGAGGCCGGCATCACGTTCGTCGGGCCGCCCGCCTCGGTGCTGAACCTGACGGGGAACAAGTCCCGCGCGGTCGCCGCCGCCCGGGAGGCCGGCGTACCGGTGCTGAAGTCCTCGGAGCCCTCGGAGGACGTCGACGCGCTCGTCGCGGCGGCGGACGACATCGGCTTCCCGGTCTTCGTCAAGGCCGTCGCGGGCGGCGGCGGACGCGGGATGCGCCGGGTCGCCGCGGCGGGCGAGCTGCGCGAGTCGATCGACGCGGCCATGCGCGAGGCGCGCTCCGCGTTCGGTGACGCGACGGTCTTCCTGGAGCAGGCGGTCATCAACCCCCGCCACATCGAGGTGCAGATCCTCGCCGACGCCGAGGGCAATGTCGTGCACCTGTACGAGCGGGACTGCTCGTTGCAGCGCCGCCACCAGAAGGTCGTCGAGATCGCGCCCGCCCCGAACCTCGACCCGGAGCTGCGGGACCGGATCTGCGCCGACGCCGTCGCCTTCGCCCACCACATCGGCTACGTCAACGCGGGCACGGTCGAGTTCCTCGTCGACGAGCGCGGCAACCACGTCTTCATCGAGATGAACCCGCGCATCCAGGTCGAGCACACCGTCACCGAGCAGGTCACCGGCCGCGACCTGGTCATCGCCCAGCTGCGCATCGCGGCCGGCATGACGCTGCCCGAACTGCACCTCTCGCAGGACGACATCACCCTCAACGGCACCGCGATGCAGTGCCGCATCACCACCGAGGACCCGGCCAACGGCTTCCGGCCGGACACCGGCACCATCTCCGCCTACCGCTCCCCCGGCGGGCCCGGGGTCCGGCTGGACGGCGGCACCGTCCACACCGGCGCGGAAGTGTCCGCCCACTTCGACTCGATGCTCGTCAAGCTCACCTGCCACGGGCACGACTTCACCAACGCGGCCCGCCGGGCGCGCCGGGCCATCGCGGAGTTCCGCATCCGGGGTGTGGCGACCAACCTGCCGTTCCTGGGCGCCGTGCTGGACCAGCCCGACTTCCGGGCCGGGCGCATCACGACGAGCTTCATCGAGGAGCACCCGGAGCTGATCCGGGCCCGCCCCTCTGCCGACCGGGGCAGCCGCATGCTCGGCTACCTGGCCGAGACCACCGTCAACCGGCCCTACGGCCCCCGCCCGTCCGTCATCGACCCGGCGGACAAGCTGCCGGCCCTGCCTGCCGGGTCGCCGCCCGCCGGTTCCCGCCAGCGCCTCGCGGCCCTCGGCCCGGAGGCCTTCGCCGCCGAGCTGCGCGCCCAGGCCGCCGTCGCCGTCACCGACACCACGTTCCGCGACGCGCACCAGTCACTGCTGGCCACCCGGGTGCGGACCCTCGACCTGCTGGCCGTCGCCCCGCACGTGGCGCGGACCGCCCCGCAGCTGCTGAGCCTCGAATGCTGGGGCGGCGCCACCTACGACGTGGCGCTGCGCTTCCTGGCCGAGGACCCGTGGGAACGGCTGGTGAAGCTCCGGGAGGCCGTGCCCAACATCTGCACCCAGATGCTGCTGCGGGGCCGCAACACGGTCGGCTACACGCCCTACCCCACCGAGGTCACCGAGGCGTTCGTCGCCGAGGCCGCGACCGCCGGAATGGACATCTTTCGGATCTTCGACGCCCTCAACGACGTCTCCCAGATGCGCCCGGCGATCGACGCCGTGCGCGCCACCGGCACCTCGGTCGCGGAGGTGGCGCTCTGCTACACCGCGGACCTCTCGGACCCCGGCGAGACCCTCTACACGCTGGACTACTACCTCCGCCTGGCGGAGCAGATCGTGGACGCGGGCGCCCATGTCCTCGCCATCAAGGACATGGCCGGGCTGCTGCGCCCGCCCGCCGCCCGCACCCTGGTCACCGCGCTGCGCGAGCGGTTCGAACTGCCGGTCCATCTGCACACCCACGACACCCCCGGCGGGCAGCTGGCCACCCTGGTCGCCGCCATCGACGCGGGAGTCGACGCGGTGGACGCGGCGGTCGCCTCCATGTCCGGCACGACCAGCCAGCCCTCGCTGTCCGCACTGGTCGCCGCCACCGACCACACCGAACGGGCCACCGGCCTCTCGCTCCAGGCCGTCGGTGACCTGGAGCCCTACTGGGAGGCGACCCGCAAGGTCTACGCCCCCTTCGAGTCCGGTCTCGCCTCGCCCACCGGCCGGATCTACCACCACGAGATCCCCGGCGGGCAGCTGTCCAACCTCCGCCAGCAGGCCATCGCCCTCGGTCTGGGCGACCGCTTCGAGCTCATCGAGGACTGCTACGCGGCGGCCGACCGGATGCTCGGGCGGCTGGTGAAGGTGACGCCGTCGTCCAAGGTGGTGGGCGATCTGGCGCTGCATCTGGTGGGCGCGGGCGTCGAGGCGGCCGACTTCGAGTCCGACCCCGGCAGGTTCGACGTGCCGGACTCCGTGATCGGGTTCCTGCGCGGCGAGCTGGGTGACCCGCCCGGCGGCTGGCCCGAGCCGTTCCGTACCCGCGCGCTGAAGGGCCGCCCTGAGAAGGCGCAGCCGCCGCGGCTGTCGGACGAGGACCGCGAGGGGCTGGAGAAGTCGCCCCGGGCGACCCTGAACCGGCTCCTCTTCCCCGGTCCGACCAAGGAGTTCGAGGCCCACCGCGAGGCGTACGGCGACACCTCCGTCCTGCCGACCCAGGACTTCCTGTACGGGCTGGAGACGGAGACCGAGCACACGGTCACGCTCGACCCGGGTGTCACCCTGCTGATCGAGCTGGAGGCCATCTCCGAGGCCGACGAGCGCGGCTTCCGCAGCGTACTGGCCACCCTCAACGGGCAGTTGCGGCCGGTCTCGGTGCGGGACAGGTCCGTCGCCACCGAGGTCAAGGCCGCGGAGAAGGCGGACCGGGGCAACGCGGGCCACGTCGCGGCCCCGTTCGCCGGGGTCGTCACCCTCCAGGTGGCGGAGGGCGCCTCGGTCTCGGCGGGCCAGACCGTCGCCACCATCGAGGCCATGAAGATGGAGGCGTCGATCACCGCCCAGTCCGCCGGGTCGGTCCGGCGTCTGGCGATCGGCCGGGTCCAGCAGGTCGAGGCGGGCGATCTGCTCATCGAGATCGCCTGACGGACCCCCTGGAGGAGGCCCGCGGGGCACCGGCGCCGGAATCCGGCGGCCGGGTGTCCCGCGGGCCGTGTGCGGTCACGCCTCGTCGTCGTTGACCCAGCTCATGAGCTTGCGGAGCTCACGGCCCGTGGTCTCCAGCAGGTGCTCGCTGTCGGCCTTCTTGTACTCGTTGTACTTGGGCAGACCGTTGTGGTACTCCGCCATCCAGGCCTTGGCGAAGGTGCCGTCCTGGATCTCGGC
>NZ_JBIVLK010000027.1:0-51991 GCF_044751215.1 Streptomyces sp. NPDC088730 | reverse complement strand
TCTGGGGCACCCGGGTCATCAAGGGCATCCAGCTCAAGGAGTACGCCTCCTGGCTCGACGAAGGCGCCCTCTTCAAGGGCCAATGGGGCCTCAAGCAGGCCCGCGCCGGTGACGGACCGACGTACGAGGAGCTGGTCGAGACCGAGGGCCGCCCGCACCTGCGCGGCTGGCTCGACAAGCTGCACACCGAGAACCTGCTGGAAGCGGCCGTCGTCTACGGCTACTTCCCCTGCGTCTCCAAGGGCGACGACCTGATCCTGCTGCACGAGGACGGCTCGGAGCGCACCCGCTTCACCTTCCCGCGCCAGCGCCGCGGCCGCCGGCTGTGCCTGGCGGACTTCTTCCGCCCGGAGGAGTCCGGCGAGACGGACGTGATCGGCCTCCAGGTCGTCACCGTCGGATCGCGGATCGGCGGCGAGACCGCCAAGCTCTTCGAGGCCAACGCCTACCGCGACTACCTGGAGCTGCACGGACTCTCCGTCCAGCTGGCCGAGGCGCTCGCCGAGTACTGGCACGCCCGGGTCCGCTCGGAGCTGGGCTTCGCCGGCGAGGACCCGGCCGATGTCGAGGACATGTTCGCGCTGAAGTACCGGGGCGCGCGCTTCTCCCTCGGCTACGGCGCCTGCCCGGACCTGGAGGACCGCGCCAAGATCGCGGACCTGCTCCAGCCCGAGCGGATCGGCGTGCACCTCTCCGAGGAGTTCCAGCTCCACCCGGAGCAGTCCACCGACGCGATCGTCATCCACCACCCGGAGGCGAAGTACTTCAACGCGCGGTAGGACTCCGTTCAACGCGTGGTAGCCGGACCAGTCGTACACTGGTCGGTCCAGTGCAGGCCGGTCACCCTCCCTTCGGGGAACGGTGGCCGGCCTTCTCGCCCCTCATGAAAGGTGTGCCGGATGACCAGTACGATCCCCACGTCCTTGAGCCGTACGGCCGAGGGTGCGGCCCTGCAGGCCGTGCTTCTCGACATGGACGGCACCCTGGTCGACACCGAGGGCTTCTGGTGGGACGTCGAGAAGGAGGTCTTCGCCGACCTCGGGCACACCCTGGACGAGGCGTGGCGTGAGGTGGTCGTCGGCGGCCCGATGACCCGCAGCGCCGGGTACCTGATCGATTCCACCGGCGCCGGCATCACGCTTCCCGAGCTGACCGTGCTGCTCAACGACCGCTTCGAGAAGCGCATCGGCCTCGGTGTGCCGCTGATGCCCGGAGCGGCCCGGCTGCTGGCCGAGCTGGGCAGGCACCGGATCCCCACCGCCCTGGTCTCTGCCTCGCACCGGCGGATCATCGACCGGGTGCTGGACTCCGTGGGCCACCACCACTTCGCGCTGACCGTCGCGGGCGACGAGGTCACCCGGACGAAGCCGCATCCGGAGCCCTATCTCGCCGCCGCCCGTGGCTTCGGGGCCGATCCTCGGCTCTGCGCGGTCATCGAGGACACCGCGACCGGGGTGGCCGCCGCGGAGGCCGCCGGGTGCCGGGTGGTCGCCGTGCCGTCCGTGTCACCGATCGCCGCAGCCCCGGGCCGGGTCGTCGTGAGTTCTCTCGAAGAAGTCGATCTCGCATTCCTCAGGAGTCTGGTCACCGGAATGCGTTGAGCCGTGCACCAAGAGTATTTCTGTGAATGAACGGAAAATCTCTCGACATCGCACGTGCAGTTCCTGTCGCGCTTCCGTGTAAGCAAGCCGGGTGCATGTCAACACCCGGAACCGCTCATTCTTTTTCTGCTGAAGTGACCTTTGTCACCCGAATGGCCGACTGCGTGTTCGGGGATTCGCCGCGCTGTCCGTTTTGACGTACCCAAGTGTCCCGGTTAATGAATCCGTGTACGAATCATTCCGGCGTCCGGGAGCTGCGCCTCATGCATTCCCGTCACCAACCGAATGCGCACCGGACGGCTCCGGTCCGGCACCGCCGATGGCGCCTACTAATGTCGTTTTCTCCATGACCGGATGAGGGAGAACGCCCAAGATGAACCGCAAGACACTGGTGCTGCCGGCCGTAGTCGGCCTGCTCGCGCCCGTACTCGCCGCCTGCGGTGCGTCGGACGGTGGGAGCGATGGCGGCGGCGCCATCGTTGTCGGCACCACGGACCGGTTCGTCGGCTCGAAGGGCGTCCCCGCACCGCTCGACCCCGCCATCGGCTACGAGGCGGGCGTCTGGAACGTGCTGCGCCAGACCGTGCAGACGCTGACGCACGTCCCGCGCGGCGGCGGCGAACCGGTGCCGGAGGCCGCCGAGAGCTGCTCCTTCACCGACACGGAGAACGAGAGCTACCGCTGCAAGCTGCGCAGCGGCCTCGAATTCGCCGACGGCAGCGCCGTCACCGCGGAGGACGTCAAGTACTCCATCGACCGCGTCATCCGCATCAAGTCCGCCAATGGGCCCGTCGCGCTCCTCGACAACATCGACACCGTCGAGACCAAGGGGGAGCGCGAGGTCATATTCCACCTCCGGACCTCGGACGCGACCTTCCCGTACAAGCTCGCCACCCCGCCCGCCGGAATAGTCCAGCCCGCGAAATACCCGGCGGGCTCCCCGCGCGACGGGTTCCAGGTGGACGGCTCGGGGCCGTACACGATGAAGCCGGAAGTGAAGGACGATCAGGTCGTGAAAGTCGTCTTCACGAAGAACCCTCATTACAAGGGGGATCTCAAGGTGCTGAACGACAAGGTGGAACTCGATCTCTTCCCCGACGCCACCGCCATGGGCAAGGCGCTCGGCGACAAGAAGATCGACATGATGACCCGCACGATGTCGCCCGAGCAGTCGCGGAAGATGCTGGAGAACCCCCAGGACGGCATCAAGCTGACCGAGATGCCCGGCCTCGCCATCAGCTACCTCGGGTTCGACACCGACGACCCCGCCGTGAAGAACAAGGCGGTCCGCCAGGCCATGGCCCAGGTCATCGACCGGGGCCAGATCGCGAGCGAGGTGTACGGCACCACGGCCGAACCGCTGTACTCACTGATCCCGTCCAGCATCGCCGGACACACCAACTCGTTCTTCAACAAGTACGGCGAGCCCAGCAAGGCGAAGGCCGCCGCGATCCTGCGCGATGCCCGGATCCTCACCCCGGTGAAGTTCACCCTGCACTACACGACCGACCACTACGGCGACGCCACCGCGGCCGAGTTCAGGACCCTGCGCAAGCAGCTCAACGACACGGGCCTCTTCGACGTGACCGTCGAGGGCACCCCCTGGGAGAAGTACCGCCCGGCCGAACTGCGCGGCGAGTACGCCGTCTACGGCATGGGCTGGTTCCCCGACTTCCCGGACCCGGACAACTACACGGCGCCGTTCCTCGACAGGAACAACTTCCTCGACTCGCCCTACACATCTGTCCTCGCCCAGAAGACGCTCATCCCGCAGTCCCGTCGCGAGGCCGACCGCAGCACCGCCGCCAAGACCTTCAAGCAGCTCCAGGACATCGTCGCGGAGGACGTCCCGGTCCTCCCCGTCTGGCAGGGCAAGCAGTACGTCGCCTCCCTCGACGGCCTCACCGGAGTGGAGTGGGCGGTCAACTCCTCCGCCGACCTCCAGCTCTGGGAACTGAGCCGCAGCACCGACTGAGCCCCGGACCCCGCCCCCGGCGGCCGTCCGGCCCGGTCACTGGGCGCCGGGGCGCACCAGTCCGCTCTCGTAGGCGTACACCGCCGCCTGCACCCGGTCACGCAGTCCCAGCTTCGTCAGCACATGGCCCACATGGGTCTTGACCGTCGTCTCACTGACGAAGAGGTCGGCGGCGATCTCGGCATTCGACAGGCCGCGCGCCACCAGCTTCAGGACCTCCACCTCACGGTCCGTCAATGTGTTGAGCGTGTCCGGCACCGGCTCCTCGCCGGACGGCAGATGGTCCGCGTACTTGTCCAGCAGTCGGCGCGTGATGCTCGGGGCGAGCATCGCCTCGCCGCCCGCGACCACCCGGATCGCCTGCACCAGCTCATTGGCCGGAGCGTCCTTCAGCAGGAAACCACTGGCACCCGCGCGCAGCGCCTCCACCACGTACTCGTCGAGATCGAACGTCGTGAGCACCAGCACCTTCGCCGGACCGTCCTTGCCGGGACCGCTGATCTGGCGCGTCGCCTCCACACCGTCCATCCGCGGCATCCGGATGTCCATCAGCACCACATCGGGCTGCAGCGCCCGTACCTGGTCGAGAGCCTGGAGACCGTCACCGGCCTCACCCACCACCGCGAGATCACCCTCCGCCTCCAGAATCATCCGGAAGCCGGTGCGCAGCAGCGGTTGGTCATCGACCAGTAGGACGCGGATCGCCACGGAATCTCCTTAAGGTCCTTCAAGGGCCACAGGCCGGCCGGCCTCAGCGCGGACCGGGTCCATTCTGCCCTGGACGTCCTGCTCCGGCTCCGCCGGGCGTACCGACAGCGGATAGACCGGGGGAGTACCGCCGAATTCGGGACAGAGCGCCTGATGGTCGCACCAGCCGCAGAGCTTCGTCGGCCTCGGCCGCCACTCACCGGTCTCCGTGGCCAGCGAGATCGCCTCCCAGAGGGCCAGCAGCTTGCGCTCCACCCGCTCCAGATCCGCCACCACCGGGTCGTACGTCAGCACGTCCCCGCTGCCGAGGTACACCAGCTGCAGGCGGCGCGGCACCACACCCTTCAGCCGCCAGATGACCAGCGCGTAGAACTTCATCTGGAAGAGAGCGCCCTCCGCGTACTCCGGACGCGGCGCCTTCCCCGTCTTGTAGTCGACGATCCGGACGTCACCCGACGGCGCCACGTCGATCCGGTCGATCACCCCGCGCAGCCGCAGCCCCGACTCCAGCTCCGTCTCGACGAACAGCTCCCGCTCGGCCGGCTCCAGCCGCGTCGGATCCTCCAGCGAGAACCAGCGCTCCACGAGGCGCTCCGCCTCCGACAGCCACCGCGACAGCCGCTCACCCCGCGGATCCTCCGCGAACAGCTCCGACAGCTCCGGCTTCGACTCCAGCAGCCGGTCCCACTGGCCGGGGATCAGCGCCGTGGCCCGGCCGGCCGTCCGCTCCGTCGCCGGATTGTCGAACAGCCGCTCCAGCACCGCATGGACCAGCGTCCCCCGGGTAGCGGCCTCACTGGGCTTCTGCGGCAGCTTGTCGATGACCCGGAAGCGGTACAGCAGGGGACACTGCATGAAGTCGCTCGCCCGCGACGGCGAAAGGGACGAGGGCGGCTGAGGCGGCCGCGGCACTGAGGTCATGACGAAGACCCTACGACCCGCCACTGACAACAACCGGCATACCATCGACCACAGACCCCCGGACACTGCATGATCGTGCCGGACGGCACCGACCGAAGGGACCCCGTGGACGAGAGCGGCAACAGCGGGCGGCCGCAGCCCGGCGCAGGGGGAACGGACCCCGCCGCCGGCCCCGGCAAGGGCAAACCGCCGCGCCGCGAAGAGCCCGGAGGCGGCATCCTGATGGGCCGCCCCTTCGGCGTACCCGTCTACGTCGCACCGAGCTGGTTCCTCGTCGCGGCCCTGATCACCTGGGTCTTCGGCGGCCAGCTCGACCGGGTGCTGCCCGGCCTCGGCGCGGCGCGCTACCTCGTCGCGCTCTTCTTCGCCATCGCCTTCTACGCCTCCGTGCTCGTCCACGAACTCGCGCACACCGTGGTCGCACTGCGCTACAAACTGCCGGTACGCCGCATCCAGCTCCAGTTCTTCGGCGGCGTCTCCGAGATCGAGAAGGAATCCGAGACCCCCGGCCGCGAATTCGTCCTCGCCTTCGTCGGCCCGCTGCTCTCCCTCGTCCTGGCCGGCGCCTTCTACATCCCGCTGAACTTCGTCGAACGCGGCACCGTCCCCGGAGTGCTCCTGGGCGGACTGATGATCTCCAACCTCATCGTCGCCGTCTTCAACCTGCTGCCCGGCCTCCCGCTCGACGGCGGCCGGATGCTCCGCGCCGTCGTCTGGAAGGTCACCGGCCGCCCGATGAGCGGCACCGTCGCGGCCGCCTGGGTCGGCCGCGCCCTCGCCGTCAGCACCCTCGTCGGCCTGCCCCTCCTCACCCGCACCGGGTCCTTCGGCAACGACACCGAGAGCCTCAGCGGCATGGACACCGTCATCGACGCCCTGCTCGCCGCGGTCCTCGCCGCCATCATCTGGACCGGAGCGGGCAACAGCCTGCGCATGGCCCGGCTCCGCGAACACCTCCCCGATCTGCGCGCCCGCGCCCTCACCAGGCGCGCGGTACCGGTCGAGGCCGCCACCCCGCTCTCCGAAGCGCTGCGGCGCGCCAACGAGGCGGGCGCCCGCGCCCTCGTCGTCGTCGACGGAAACGGCGAGCCCAAGGCCGTCGTCCGGGAGGCCGCCATCGTCGCGGTCCCCGAGCACCGCCGCCCCTGGGTCGCCGTCAGCGGCCTCGCCCAGGACCTCACCGAAGGCATGAAGGTCTCCGCCGAACTCGCCGGCGAAGCCCTCCTGGACCGGCTCAAGGCCAGCCCCGCCACCGAGTACCTCGTCGTCGAGGACACCGGCGAGATCTACGGCGTACTGTCCACGGCCGACGTCGAACGCGCATTCGTCGCCGCCATGGCCCGCCCCGCCGCCTGACCCCGCGGCCGGACCCGGACGCGCGGTCGGAGCCCACGGAAACACCGGTACGCTGGTCACATGTCTGAACCGACCGGTGCCGCCCGCCGACGTGGGCCCTTCAAGGTCGGGGACCAGGTCCAGCTCACCGATCCCAAGGGACGCCACTACACCTTCACGCTCGAAGCCGGAAAGAACTTCCACACCCACAAGGGTTCTTTCTCGCACGACGAGCTGATCGGTGCTCCCGAAGGCAGTGTTGTCCGCACCACGGGGAACGTCGTCTACCTCGCGCTGCGCCCCCTGCTCCCCGACTACGTCCTGTCCATGCCCCGCGGCGCCGCCGTGGTCTACCCCAAGGACGCGGGGCAGATCCTGGCCTTCGGCGACATCTTCCCCGGCGCCCGCGTCGTGGAGGCCGGCGTGGGATCCGGTGCCCTCTCCACCTTCCTGCTCCGCGCCATCGGCGAGCAGGGCATGCTGCACTCCTACGAGCGCCGCGAGGACTTCGCCGAGATCGCCCAGCAGAACGTCGAGCGCTACTTCGGCAGCCCGCACCCCGCCTGGCAGCTCACCGTCGGTGACCTCCAGGACAACCTGACGGAGACCGACGTCGACCGCGTCGTCCTGGACATGCTCGCGCCGTGGGAGTGCCTGGACGCCGTCTCCAAGGCGCTCGTCCCGGGCGGCATCCTCTGCGCGTACGTGGCGACCACCACCCAGCTCTCCCGCACGGTCGAGTCCATCCGTGAGATCGGCTGCTTCGCGGAACCGCAGCCCTGGGAATCGATGATCCGCAACTGGCACGTCGAGGGCCTCGCCGTCCGCCCGGACCACCGGATGATCGGCCACACCGGCTTCCTCGTCACCGCCCGCCGGCTGGCCGACGGGGTCCAGGCCCCGCCGCGCCGCCGCCGCCCCTCCAAGGGCGCCTACGGCGACGACTACAGCGGACCCGGCAGCCAGAGCGGCACCGCCGCCGACTGACCGGGCAACGCGTTCGCGCCGCCGCCCAGTTCCCGGACAGAGCGGGGAACTGGGCGGCGGCGCCTTTCCGTTGTGCGCGTACCGCGCCCCGCAGGCGGGCGATTCCCGGGTACCCCACCGTTCCGCCGGTGTGTGAGGTGTGGCACGATGCTGGCCACTCGCCACCCGGCCGCCGACACCCTGCCGACGGCACTGCCTCTCAGCCATTCCGCACCACAGGAACCACAGGAGACATCCCGCGTGCAGACCTCCGCGCTCCCGGACCTCGCGCACACCGGCTCCACGGCGCTGCACTGGCTCGCCACCGCGGCGGCCATGGCCGCCGTCGTCGCGGCAGCCGGCCTGCTCCAGCCCGACACGGCCGCCTCGGCCTCCACCGCGCCCCACCGCACCGCGGTGCAACACGGCACGGCCTCCGTGGCCCCGCCCGACCCCGCCCGTGCGGCGTTCCCCCTGAAGTGCGGCCACGCCGGCAACACGGTCGCCAAGGAGGCTCCCGGAGACCTCGACGGCGACGGCCGCCCGGAAACCGTGGCGGTGGTCCACTGCGCGGCCGGACTGGGCACCCCGCCCAGCGGCGTGTACGTCCTCACACAGGAGAGCGGGGCCGCGCCCAGGATCGTCGCGACCCTGGTCGACCCCGCCCAGAAGATGAGCGTCGGTGACTTCACCGTGCGTGAGGGCGTCGTCTCCGCGACGCTCCTCGGCTACTCCTCGCCCTCGGTCCCGTCCTGCTGCCCCGACGAGCAGGAGAAGGTCACCTGGCAGTGGCAGAACGGGGCTTTCGTACGCAACAGCCTCTCCGACGACTCCGACGACTCCGCCGGCGGCAACGCCTGACGGCCGCCCCTCTCCGCAGCCCCCGGCCGCCGCGGCCGGCGGCTCAGGCGGCCTCGGGGCCGAAGACCTCGACCCTGTCCGAAACGCGTCGTACATGAATACAGTCGCCCGGACACTCCTTGGCCGAATCGACCACGTCCTGGAGGAGCGGCAACGGCACCGGGGTGGTCGCCCCCTTGTCCTGCAGCAGTTCGTCCGCGTCGCTCTTCACATAGGCGAGTCCGTCGATGTCCAGCTCGAAGACCTCGGGCGCGTACTGCACACAGATGCCGTCCCCCGTGCAGAGGTCCTGATCGATCCAGACCTCCAGGTCCTGCGTGTCGCCACCGGTGGGAGCGTCCTGCTGCGCGGTCATTTCGCCTGCCGTTTCCTGCGTATCCGGACCAGAAAAAGCCAGCCCTGACGGGTGTTGAACACTTCGACGATACAACCGGCCGCTTTCCGATGTTGAAGGGTGGGTATTCCCCTGACACGAGGGGGAGCGCAAGGGTGAAGATCGGACACGCCTCACAGTCTTTGTGATCTAGGGGTTTCAATCATCACCCACCCAGGTAGGGTCAGGAAGCGTCCAGCTCCCCTTGGAGGAGGTGAGGACCGTGGCAGCCCACGACGACGACACCAACCGCGGCATCCGGCCCGGGCGGGGGTCCGATGACCCAGCCGGCCAGGTCGCCTATCTTGAGCAGGAAATCGCCGTCCTGCGACGTAAGCTCGCCGACTCTCCGCGTCATACGAGGATTCTCGAAGAGCGGATCGTCGAGTTCCAGACCAACCTCGCGGGCGTGTCCGCTCAGAACGAGCGGCTCGCCAGCACACTCCGCGAGGCCCGCGACCAGATCGTGGCCCTCAAGGAAGAGGTCGACCGGCTGGCACAGCCACCGGCCGGCTTCGGTGTGTTCCTGCAGGCCAACGAGGACGGCACCTGCGACATCTTCACCGGGGGCCGCAAGCTCCGGGTGAACGTCAGTCCCAGCGTTGAGCTCGAAGACCTCCGGCGCGGCCAGGAAGTCATGCTCAACGAAGCGCTCAACGTGGTCGACGCCATGGAATTCGAGCGGGCCGGGGACATCGTCACCCTCAAGGAGATCCTTGAGGACGGCGAACGGGCCCTGGTGGTCGGGCACACCGACGAGGAACGGGTGGTGCGGCTCGCCGAGCCGTTGCTGGACATCACCATCCGTCCCGGCGACGCCCTGCTGCTCGAACCCAGGTCCGGCTACGTCTATGAAGTCGTTCCCAAGAGCGAGGTCGAGGAACTCGTCCTCGAAGAAGTCCCGGACATCGACTACAACAAGATCGGCGGCCTGGGCGACCAGATCGAGCTGATCCGCGATGCGGTCGAGCTCCCCTATCTGCACCCAGACCTCTTCAAGGAGCACGAACTGCGGCCACCGAAGGGCATCCTGCTCTACGGCCCGCCCGGCTGCGGCAAGACACTCATCGCCAAGGCCGTCGCCAACTCCCTCGCGAAGAAGGTCGCCGAAGTCACCGGCCAGCCCGCCGGCAAGAGCTACTTCCTCAACATCAAGGGTCCCGAACTCCTCAACAAGTACGTCGGTGAGACCGAGCGCCACATCCGCCTGGTCTTCCAGCGTGCCCGCGAGAAGGCGAGTGAGGGCACCCCCGTCATCGTCTTCTTCGACGAGATGGAGTCGCTCTTCCGCACCCGGGGATCCGGCGTCAGCTCGGACGTGGAGAACACCATCGTCCCCCAGCTGCTCGCCGAGATCGACGGCGTCGAGGGCCTGGAGAACGTCATCGTGATCGGCGCCTCCAACCGCGAGGACATGATCGACCCCGCGATCCTGCGGCCCGGCCGCCTCGATGTGAAGATCAAGATCGAGCGTCCGGACGCGGAGGCCGCGAAGGACATCTTCGCGAAGTACCTCACGCCCTCACTGCCCCTGCACGCCGACGACCTCGCGGAGCACACCGGCTCCAAGGAGGCCGCCGCGCACGCCATGATCCAGTCGGTCGTCGAACGGATGTACACCGAGTCCGAGGAGAACCGATTCCTTGAGGTGACGTACGCCAACGGCGACAAGGAGGTCCTGTACTTCAAGGACTTCAACTCCGGCGCGATGATCCAGAACATCGTCGACCGGGCCAAGAAGATGGCCATCAAGGCCTTCCTCGACCAGGGCCAGAAGGGCCTTCGCGTCTCCCATCTCCTCCAGGCGTGTGTGGACGAGTTCAAGGAGAACGAGGACCTGCCGAACACCACCAACCCGGACGACTGGGCCAGGATCTCCGGCAAGAAGGGTGAGCGGATCGTCTTCATCCGCACACTCGTCACCGGAAAGCAGGGCGCGGACACCGGGCGGTCCATCGACACGGTGGCGAACACCGGGCAGTACCTGTAGAACGCGGACCGGCTGCGGATGCCCGGCCGGGCATCCGCAGCCGGTTGCTTTCCGGACAGCCGCGACGACACCGCAGCAATGACGTAATTGATCTCCCCACCAGCGCAGAGGCGCTCTAGGCTCATGCATACCGCCCGGTCGCGCAGTGCGGGTACGGGCAACACCGCGCACGCACCGGACAAGCAGCGGTACTTGAGCGCCGCTCCCGGAAGGGAGCGCCGCCGGGCAAGGAGGGCCGCATGACCGTACGGCGAGTAATGGGCATCGAGACCGAGTACGGGATCTCCGTGCCCGGCCATCCCAACGCCAATGCCATGCTCACCTCGTCCCAGATCGTCAACGCCTACGCGGCGGCGATGCACCGGGCGCGCCGAGCCCGCTGGGATTTCGAGGAGGAGAACCCGCTGCGAGACGCGCGAGGCTTCGACCTCGCCCGCGAGACCGCCGACTCCAGCCAGCTCACGGACGAGGACATCGGCCTGGCCAATGTCATCCTCACCAACGGGGCACGGCTCTACGTCGACCACGCACACCCCGAGTACAGCTCCCCGGAGATCACCAACCCGAGGGACGCCGTCCTCTGGGACAAGGCCGGCGAGCGCATCATGGCCGAGGCCGCCGAACGCGCGGCCCAGCTGCCCGGTGCCCTGCCGATCCACCTCTACAAGAACAACACCGACAACAAGGGCGCCTCGTACGGCACGCACGAGAACTACCTGATGAAGCGGGAGACCCCGTTCTCGGACATCGTGCGCCACCTGACCCCGTTCTTCGTCTCGCGCCAGGTCGTCACCGGAGCCGGACGGGTCGGAATCGGCCAGGACGGCCACGAGCACGGCTTCCAGATCAGCCAGCGCGCCGACTACTTCGAGGTCGAGGTCGGCCTGGAGACCACGCTCAAGCGGCCGATCATCAATACCCGCGACGAGCCCCACTCGGACGCCGAGAAGTACCGCCGGCTGCATGTGATCATCGGCGACGCGAATCTCTCGGAGATCTCCACCTACCTCAAGCTGGGCACCACCTCGCTGGTCCTCTCCATGATCGAGGACGGCTTCATCAACGTCGACCTGGCCGTCGACCAGCCGGTGCGCACGCTGCACCAGGTGTCCCACGACCCGGATCTCCAGCAGCTGGTCACTCTGCGCAGCGGCCGGACACTCACCGCTGTACAGCTCCAGATGGAGTACTTCGAGCTCGGCAGAAAGTACGTCGAGGAGCGGTACGGGGCGGACGCCGACGAGCAGACCAAGGACATCCTGATCCGCTGGGAGGACACGCTCAACCGGCTGGAGAACGATCCGATGAGCCTCTCCCGCGAGCTGGACTGGATCGCCAAGCGGGAGCTCATGGAGGGCTACCGCCGCCGGGACAGCCTCGACTGGGACGCACCCCGGCTGCACCTGGTGGACCTCCAGTACGCCGACGTACGGCCCGACAAGGGCCTGTACAACCGTCTGGCGGCCCGCGGCAGGATGCACCGCCTGCTGGACGAGAACGAGGTCGAGCAGGCCCGTACGGCGCCGCCGGAGGACACCAGGGCGTATTTCCGCGGCCGCTGCCTGGAGCAGTACGCGGACGACGTCGCGGCGGCCTCCTGGGATTCGGTCATCTTCGATCTTCCGGGCCACGACTCCCTGCAGCGGGTGCCCACCATGGAGCCGCTCCGGGGCACCCGTGAACACGTCAAGGACCTCCTGGACCGCTGTCGTACCGCGGAAGAGCTGGTCCGGGTGCTCGCGGGCGGCTGAAAGGGCCCTCGGCTGGGAATCATTCCGATGACCTCCGGACGTTGAGACAAGTACCGGGCCAATGTCGGACCCCATAGGTAGGGTCTGATCAAGTGCTTCGAACCGAGCGGGGTGAGCTATATGGCGACCAAGGACACCGGCGGCGGACAGCAGAAGGCGACGCGTTCCACCGAGGGGACCGAGGAGCAGGCGCAGGACGCGCAGGCATCCGAGGATCTGCAGGAGCGACAGGACAAGCTGAGCGACGACGTCGACGACGTCCTCGACGAGATCGATGACGTCCTTGAGGCCAATGCCGAGGACTTCGTTCGAAGCTTCGTTCAAAAAGGCGGACAGTAGGCGAGGTGTCCCCATCGTTGGCGGTGCGGTGGCGCTCCGGCCGTGAGCAGGGGTTGCCACCGGCTTCGTTCGCGTCGGACAGGAACCGGCGCGACGGGCTTCAGCCTCGGTGCCGGGAGTGCGTGGCTGCTTATGGCGCCGCGCATTGCCGGCGCCGTCGCGAGGCGCAGGGAGAGCCGGTGCGGGAGCGTGCGCACGTTCCGCGGGGCCACGAGGAGTGCCGGCCGTGTGGTGAGGGCGGTCCGCATGGCGAACGGCACCCCGAATCGACCGCCCCCGACGGCCCGGCGACGCTCTGCGAAACGTGCGAGTCGGTCCAGAGACGCGAGGGTCACCTGGAGCGCCGGTACGGCATGACCGTGGCTCAGCGCGACGACACGATCTCCTCGCAATGGGTGTCGGCAGGATCTGTCCGGCTGCTCCGGCGGTACATGTGGATCACTGCCGCCAGACGGGTAGGGTCCGAGGCGTACCGTGCTTCAACCGCAATTCGGCCATCGGCAAGTTGGGGGATGATCCTGACACCTTGCGCAGGGCCATCGCTTACCTGGAGGGAAACGCGTGGAAGCCAACACTCGTAGCACCGGGCGTCTACCAGCTGCCTTCCTGACGCCGGGATCGTCCTCTTTCATGGACTTCCTGACCGACCAGTCGCCCGCGATGCTGCCGGGTAACCGGCAGCTGCCGCCCATGAAGGGGGCCATCGAGGCCCCGCACGGGACGACCATCGTCGCGGCTTCGTTCCCCGGCGGCGTGGTGCTGGCCGGTGACCGGCGGGCGACCATGGGCAGCATGATCGCGCAGCGCGACATTCAGAAGGTGTTCCCGGCCGACGAGTACTCGGCGGTGGGTATCGCCGGTACGGCCGGGCTGGCCGTGGAGATGGTCAAGCTCTTCCAGCTGGAGCTGGAGCACTTCGAGAAGGTCGAGGGTGCCCAGCTCTCCCTGGAGGGCAAGGCGAACAGGCTCTCCACGATGATCCGGAGCAATCTGGCGATGGCCATGCAGGGGCTCGCCGTGGTGCCGCTCTTCGCCGGCTACGACGTCGACCGCGAGCGGGGCCGGATCTTCTCGTACGACGTCACCGGCGGCCGCTCGGAGGAGCAGGGCTACGCCTCCACGGGCTCCGGGTCGATCTTCGCCCGCACCTCCATGAAGAAGCTCTACCGCGAGGACCTGACGCAGGAGCAGACGCTCACTCTGGTCGTGCAGGCGCTGTACGACGCCGCGGACGACGACTCGGCGACCGGTGGGCCCGACGTCGCCCGGCGCATCTATCCGATCATCACCGTCATCACCGACGAGGGTTTCCGGAAGCTGGCCGAGACGGAATCCGCCGACATCGCCCGCTCGGTTCTGGAACGAAGGCTGGAACAGCCCGACGGCCCGCGCGCCGAGCTGCTCTGACCCCGTGCCCAGCCTTCTTCGATGCTCTTGTCACTGACAGAAAGGGACGGATAGCCGGTGTCGACGCCGTTCTATGTCTCACCTCAGCAGGCCATGGCCGACCGGGCGGAATACGCCCGGAAGGGCATCGCCCGTGGTCGCAGCCTGGTTGTGCTGCAGTACACCGACGGCATTGTGTTCGTCGGCGAGAACCCGTCCCGTGCGCTGCACAAATTCAGCGAGATCTATGACCGGATCGGTTTCGCCGCCGCCGGTAAGTACAACGAGTACGAGAATCTCCGCATCGGCGGTGTGCGCTATGCGGATCTGCGCGGATACACCTATGACCGCGACGATGTGACGGCCCGTGGACTGGCCAACGTCTACGCGCAGACGCTCGGCACCATCTTCTCCAGTGCGGCCGAGAAGCCGTACGAGGTGGAGCTGGTCGTCGCCGAGGTGGGCGCGGCGGCGGACGGTGACCAGATCTACCGGCTGCCGCACGACGGCTCGATCGTGGACGAGCACGGCTCGGTCGCCGTCGGTGGCAGCGCGGAGCAGATCAGCACCTTCCTGGACCAGCGGCACCGTGACGGGATGTCGCTGGCCGAGGCGCTGAAGCTGGCGGTGCAGGCGCTCTCCCGTGACCCCAACGGCAGCGAGCGGGAGATCCCCGCGGACCGGCTGGAGGTCGCGGTCCTGGACCGTACGAGGCCGCAGCAGCGCAAGTTCAAGCGAATCGTCGGCCGGCAGCTGGCGCGGCTGCTGGAGGCCGACGGTGCCGGCTCGACGCCGACGGACGCCCCCTCGGACACGGAGGACGGCGACGACAGCACCACGTCGACGGCCACCGGCAAGCCGAGCGGCAAGTCCACCGCCAAGAAGGCCGTCACCGACTCCGACGATTCCGCGGATTCCGGTTCGGCCGGCTCCAGCTCCACCGACTCCGGCGGGGACGTCGAGTAGTTCGTTCCGCTGCACGGCTGAGCCCCGGTCCGCCTCCCGGCGGGCCGGGGCTCCGTCATGTGGGCCGGTCCGCCGGCGGGGGAGCGGACGAGCCCCGGACGACCAGGTGCACCGGCAGACTGCCGGTCTCGGCCGTGCGGCCGTCCAGAACGGCCAGCAGGGCGCTCATGCCGCGCTCACCGACCTGTTCGGCGGGCAGCCGCACCGTGGTGAGTTCGGGCTCCACGGCCGTGGCCAGGGACAGATCGTCGAAGCCGGTCACGGAGAGGTCGTCAGGTACCCGCAGTCCGAGCCGTCGCGCCGCCTTGCAGGCGCCCGCGGCCAGGATGTCGTCATCGCAGACGATGGCGGTGGGCCGGGGGCCGGGAAGGGCCAGCGCACGTTCCGCGGCCGCGTGGCCGGCCCGTACGTCAAGCGCCGCCGGTACGGTGCGTACCCCGGCGCCGGGCACGCCGCGCAGGGTGTCCCGGACGGCTTCGGCGCGGACCGCGAACGTCCAGGTGCCGACGGCCGAGGCGAGATGGACGAAGCGGCGGTGGCCGAGGGCGAGCAGATGCTCCGTCACTTGGCGCATCCCGTCGGCGACATCGAGGTTGACGCGGGCCGCCGGACCCGGGGCCGAGGGGTCGCTGTCGAGCATGACCAGCGGCAGGTCGGCCCCGTGCAGCGCGCCCAGCGCGTCGGCGGCCATCGATGAGGCGATGACCCCGTCGAGCGCGGCGCGGGCCGAGGCGAAGGGGTCCCGGGCCGGACCGGTGCCGTCGGGCGAGGGGTAGAGGACGACGCCGAAGCCGTGCTCCGCGGCGACGGCGGCGGCCCCGGTGTACACCCGGGCGAAGAACTCGTTGGTGAGGGCCGGCACGACGAGCAGGGCGGTCCTGGTGCGGCCCAGGCGCAGATTACGGGCGGCGAGATTCGGCCGGTACCCGAGCTCGTGGGCGGCCTCCCGCACCCGGTCCGCGGTGGCGGAGGAGACCCGGCCGCGCCATTTGCCGCCGAGGACCAGGGAGACGGTGGCCTGCGAGACGCCGACGGCCCGTGCCACGTCACGGCTGGTGGGCCGGGAGGGGGCGGGTTGTGCTGGGCTGGTCACTCGGGCCTCCGGGCCGGTCGGGCAGGCGCCGTGAGGTGGACCTGCGGCTGGTCACATGGTACGTATGAACCAGGAAGTTATACGTAACACCTAGGGTGGCCGGAAGGCGTCCCGGGGAGAGGGGCGGGACATGGCCGCGGGATATCTGGACATCCTCCGGGCGCGGCATGCCGCCCGGCTGCTGACCGGCACTCTCGTGGGGCGGCTGCCCAACGGCACCGCCCCCATCGCGATCGTCCTGTTCACCCGCGCGGAGGGCGGCAGCTACGCCCTGGCGGGCGCGCTCGCCGCGGTGTACGGACTGGGCACGGCGGTCGGACAGCCGCTGCTGGGCCGCGCCGTGGACCTGTACGGCCAGCCGCGCGTCCAACTGCCCGCCGCCGTCCTGTCCGCCATCGGGATGACCCTGCTCGCCGTGGCGGGCTTCGGGTCGCTGCCGCTCGCCTACGGGGCCGTGGCCCTCGCGGGCGTCGCCACACCTCCCCTGGAGGGCGGGCTGCGGGCCCTGTGGCCGAGCGTCCTCGGCAGTGAGGACCGGGTGCACCGGGCGTACGCCATGGACGCGGTCGCGCAGGAGGTCATGTTCACGGTGGGGCCGCTGCTGGTGACCCTGCTGGTCTCCCTCTGGTCGCCCGCCGCCGCGCTCCTCGTGATCAACGCGATAGGGGTCCTGGGGGCGCTGTCCGTCGTCCTGTCCGAGCCGTCCAGGACCTGGCGCTCCGCGCCGCGCGAGGCGCACTGGCTGGGTGCGCTCCGTTCGCCGGGGCTGCTGGTCCTGCTCGGCTCGTTCTTCTTCGTCGGGCTGGCGCTGGGCTCCATCACGGTGGCGGGCGTGGCCTACGCCGACGACCGGGGCCAGGAGTCCGTCTACGGCTGGCTGATGGCCGCCCTGGGGCTCGGCGCGCTGATCGGCGGCGCGGTGTACGGGGCGCGGCAGTGGTCGGGGCCGCCCGAGCGCCGGCTGCGGGTGATCGTGGCGCTGCTCGCCCTGGGCTACCTGCCGCTGACGCTGACCCCGGGCGTGGTGGCGATGACCGTGCTGGCCGGGGTCGCGGGAGTGTTCCTGGCGCCCGCGATCGCCTGCTCGTTCATCGTCGTCGACCGGCACGCGCCCCGGGGCACGGTGACGGAGGCCTTTTCGTGGCTGGTGACGACGTTCGGGGTGGGTGCGGCGGCCGGGACGGCCGTGGCTGGACCGGCCGTGGAGCTGGGCGGGACGGCGTGGAGCTTCGCCGTGGCGGGGGCCGGTGGAGTGGCGGCGCTGCTCGTTCTGCTGGCCACCGGAAGGGTCCTCGCAGCTCCCGGGCGTAGTGCTGTCGCGGTGCGAGGATCGGAAAATGATCGAAACGGTGCCGTCGAACCCGGTTTCAGCTCGGGCCATCAGGCGTAATGTTCAGTCATGGACCGCCGCATTTTCGGGCTGGAGAACGAGTACGGCGTCACGTGCACGTTCAGGGGACAGCGCCGACTGTCTCCTGATGAAGTGGCGCGCTACCTCTTCCGCCGTGTTGTGTCATGGGGCCGCAGCAGCAATGTCTTTCTGCGGAACGGCGCCCGCCTCTACCTCGACGTGGGATCGCATCCGGAATACGCCACCCCCGAATGCGACAACCTGACCGAGCTGGTCACGCACGACAAGGCCGGCGAGCGCATTCTCGAAGGCCTGCTCGTCGACGCCGAACGCCGTCTGCACGAGGAGGGAATCGCGGGCGACGTCTATCTCTTCAAGAACAACACCGATTCGGCCGGAAACTCCTACGGATGCCATGAGAACTACCTCGTGGCCCGGCACGGAGAATTCTCCCGGCTCGCGGACATCCTCATTCCCTTCCTCGTCACGAGGCAGCTGATCTGCGGTGCCGGCAAGGTGCTGCAGACCCCGCGGGGCGCCGTCTACTGTGTCAGCCAGCGTGCCGAGCACATCTGGGAGGGCGTCAGTTCCGCGACGACACGCTCCCGTCCGATCATCAACACCCGGGACGAACCGCACGCGGACGCGGAGCGGTACCGCCGCCTCCATGTCATCGTCGGTGACTCCAACATGTCCGAGACGACCATGCTGCTCAAGGTCGGCGCCACCGATCTGGTGCTCCGCATGATCGAGGCGGGCACGGTGATGCGGGACCTGACCCTGGAGAACCCCATCCGGGCGATCCGGGAGGTCAGCCACGACATCACGGGACAGCGCAAGGTGCGCCTGGCCAGCGGCCGCGAGGCGTCCGCCATCGAGGTGCAGCGCGAGTACTACGAGAAGGCCGTGGACTTCGTCGACCGCCGCGGCATCCGTACGGGCAACGTCGAGAAGGTCCTCGAACTGTGGGGCCGCACGCTGGACGCGATCGAGGCCGAGGACCTCGACCGGATCGGTACCGAGATCGACTGGGTCATGAAGTACAAGCTCATCGAGCGGTACCGGGGCAAGCACAACATGACCATGTCGAATCCGCGGGTCGCCCAGATAGACCTCGCCTACCACGACATCCATCGCCGCCGAGGCCTGTACTACCTGCTGGAGCGCAAGGGGCAGGCCGCCCGTATCTGCAACGACCTGAAGATCTTCGAGGGCAAGTCGGTGCCCCCGCAGACCACCAGGGCCCGGCTCCGCGGCGACTTCATCCGGCGGGCCCAGGAGCAGCGCCGGGATTTCACCGTCGACTGGGTCCACCTCAAGCTCAACGACCAGGCGCAGCGCACGGTGTTGTGCAAGGACCCGTTCCGTTCCGTGGACGACCGGGTGGAGAAGCTGATCGCGGGTATGTGAGCCGGCGCGGGACGCGCCTCGGCTCATGTGCGACTCGGGCCCCGTACGTTCCTCGTACGGGGCCCTTTCGACGCCCTAGAGTGTCGGGGACCCCCATGGGGCCTGCCCCAACAAATGTGTCGTCTGAGATCTGAGGAACCAGTGCGCCGACTTGCCGGCCTTCTAGTCGTCCCCCTGCTGCTGCTGTCAGCCGCCTGCGGTAGCGACGACAAGGGCTCCGACTCCGCTTCCGCCTCCGCGTCCGCTCCCTCCAAGGGCGGATTCCCCGCAATCACCGCGGGCGCGAAGTTCGGCGAGAAGCCCACCCTGGCCAAGGGCTCGGGAACACCGCCCAAGGAGCTCAAGACCAACGTTGTCAGTGAGGGCGACGGCGCGAAGCTCAAGAACGGCGACGCGATCCAGGTCAACTACCTGGGACAGGCGTGGGACTCCACCAAGCCGTTCGACAACAGTTTCGACCGCAAGCAGGGGTTCGACCTGACCCTCGGCGCCGGCATGGTCATCCAGGGCTGGGACAAGGGCCTCGTCGGCCAGAAGGTCGGCAGCAGGGTCGAGCTGGTCATCCCGCCGGACCTCGGGTACGGCGCGCAGGGCCAGGGCGACATCAAGCCGAACTCCACCCTCGTCTTCGTCGTCGACATCCTGAAGGCGAAGCAGATCCCCGCGTCCGCCAAGGGCAGCGAGGTCGCCCAGGACAACGTCGACCTGCCGAAGGTGGGCACCAACACGGACGGCAAGGCGCCCACCGTCAAGATCCCCAGCAAGTCCACCCCGCCCAAGAAGCTGGTCTCCAACTACGTCCTGGAGTCCAAGGGCGAGGTCGTCAAGGGGACCGACAGCGTCGTCGTGAACTACGTGGGCCTGCTGTGGAAGGACGGCAAGACGTTCGACAGCACCTACGCGACGGGCAAGACGCAGACCTTCCCGCTGGCCCAGGTCACCCTCAAGGGGCTCAAGAACGGCCTGATCGGGAAGAAGATCGGCAGCCGCGTGCTGCTCGTCGTCCCGCCGGACCAGGCCTTCGGCGGCAAGGCCCAGCAGTCCATCCCGGCGAACTCGACGCTGGTCTTCGCCGTGGACATCCTGGCGAAGATGTAAGACTGTCCCGGTTGCCCAGTTCATCATTTTAGAGGAGCAAAGTCAGTGAGCATCGAGAAGCCCGAGGTCGACTTCCCGGGTGGCGAGCCGCCGGCCGACCTGGAGATCAAGGACATCTGGGAAGGCGACGGCCCGGTGGCCGAGGCCGGCCAGACCGTCTCCGTCCACTACGTGGGCGTGTCCTTCTCCACCGGCGAGGAGTTCGACGCCTCCTGGAACCGCGGCGCTCCGCTCCAGTTCCTGCTCGGCGGCGGTCAGGTCATCGCGGGCTGGGACAAGGGCGTGCAGGGCATGAAGGTCGGCGGCCGTCGCCAGCTGACCATCCCCGCGCACCTTGCCTACGGTGACCGCGGCGCCGGCGGCAAGATCGCCCCGGGCGAGACGCTGATCTTCGTCTGCGACCTGGTCGCTGTCTGATCCGCACCCGTGTGTCGCGAGGGCCCGTGCCGCAAGGCACGGGCCCTCGCTTTCGTCCAGAACCCCCGGAGCGGTACGGTCGAGGGTCGTAGCGCAAAACAGAAAGGGCGTCGATGGCGATTGCCAAGGCCGAGCGGCTGATGAACCTGGCACTGTGTCTGCTGGGGACCCGGCGCCCGCTCAGCAAGCGCGAACTGCGCGGTTCCATCGAGGCCTACCTGGAAGCGGGCTCCGACGACGCCTTCAACCGGATGTTCGAGCGTGACAAGGACGATCTGCGCGAGCTCGGTCTGGTCATCGAGACCGTGGAGAACCTGGACGGCGACACCGGCTATCTCGCCCGTCGCGACAGCAACCGGCTGCCCCCGATCACGCTGGACGCCGAGGAGGCCGCCGCGCTCGGGCTGGCCGCCAAGGTCTGGCAGCAGGCCCGGCTGGCCGGTGCGGCCAGCGGCGCCCTGCAGAAGCTGCGCGCCGCGGGCATGCCGGAGGCAGAGGACGCCTACGAGGTGCACAGCGCCCTCGAACCCCGCATCCCCGTCCACGAGGCCGCCTTCGAACCGCTGATGCTGGCCTGCCGGGACCGCCGCCCCGTGACCTTCGACTACCGCAAGGCCAACGCCGCCCGCCCCGAGCAGCGCCAGGTCGAGCCCTGGACGCTGGAGTGCTGGCGAGGGCACTGGTATCTGGCCGGCTGGGACCGGGGCAGGGGCGCCGAGCGGGTCTTCCGGCTCTCCCGGATCGACGGCAAGGTGCGCTCCCGGGCCGGCGCGTTCACCGCCGAGGTGCCCGACGTCGTCACCGTCCGCGAGACCGTCGAGAGCTGGGCGGGGGAGACGGCTACCCGTACCGCGCTGATCAGGCTGCGGACCGGCTCCGGCTACCCGCTGCGGGCACGGGCCATATCGGTCCGGGAACTCGGAGACGGGTGGGAGGAGTTGGAGATCCCGTACGGACACGGTCTGGACGCCTGGCTCGTCGAGTTCGGTCCGGACGTGGTCGTGCGGGAACCCGCTGATCTGCGGGCCGATGTGGTGGACCGGCTGCGCGCCGTGGCCAAGGACTGAGGGGGACCCGTACTCATGGCCACGAACGCCATCGACCAGACCCGCCGGATGCTCTCGCTGGTGACGTATCTGCGGGAGCGCCCCGGCGCCCACGTCCAGGACGTCGCACGGGCCTTCGGGATCACCGAGGACGAGCTCATCTCGGACCTCGACGTGCTGCCCATGTGCGGGACGAGCTTCCGCGGCGGCGATCTGCTGGACATCGACACCGACGGCGACCGGATCTGGTGGCACAACCCGGACGACGTCGCGGAGCCGCTCCGGCTCGCCGCCGACGAGGCGACGGCCCTGCTGGTCGCCGCCCGCGCCGTCGCGACGCTGCCCGGACTGCGGGAGAGCGACCGGCAGGCGCTGCTGCGCGCCACCGCCAAGCTGGAGGCCGCGGCCGGTGAGGTGGGGGCGGCCAGCTCCCGGCTCTCGGTCACCTTCGAGTCGGAGGGCGGCGTCTTCGCGGATGTGGACCGGGCGATCTCCGAGCGGCGCCGGCTCTGGCTGCGCTACTACTCGCCCGCCCGCGACGAGCTCACCGAGCGCGAGGTGGACCCGATCCGGCTGTTCGCCGTCGGACACACGTATATGGAGGCCTGGTGCCGGTCCTCGGAGGACCGGCGCACCTTCCGCCTCGACCGGGTCGCCGAGATCCGGCTGCTCGACGAGCCTGCCGCGCCGCCCGAGCTGGAGCTGCGGGACCTGTCGGAGGGGCTGGTCCAGCCCGCCGCAGAGGATCCGGAGGTCGTGGTGGAGGTGGGTCCCGGCGGGCGCTGGGTCGCGGAGTACTACCCGCACGACAGCGCTCACGAGCTGCCCGACGGAGGCATGCGGATCACTCTGCGGACGCCTGATCCGGCCTCGCTGCGCCGGCTGGCGCTCCGGCTCGGCAGGGAGGGGCGCATCGTCTCGCCGCCGGAGCTGGCGCAGAGCGCGCGGCGGGCGGCGCGGGCGGCACTCACCGCCTACGACGGCCCGGCCTGAGGGGCGGCGGAGGAGACATGAGCAACCTGTCCGTGGTGTCGGATGTTTCATCCGTTCCGACCGTCGTCGTTCCCGAGTCCGTACGGTTCCGGGCCGCCTGCCCCGACTGCCGTGCCCGGTTCGAGCTGACGGCGGGCGCCATCCGGCTCGCGATCGGTGCCACCAGCCGGACGACGTTCTACTCCTTCACCTGCCCCGAGTGCGACGCCGCCGTCCGCAGGACCGCGGGGGAGCGGATCGTGGAGCTGCTCACCGACGGCGGCGTACGGACACTGCGCCTGCACAGCGGCCGGTAGAAGCCGGACGGCAGCGGCTCCCCTCAAGACAGATCACATCGGTCCTATCCGGACCCGGACACGAGAAACATCGAGGCTCTGCGGATGTTCTGGCCCATGCTCGCCATCGCCCTGGGGTTCCTCGGCATCGCCGTCCTGGGCGTGCTGGCCATCCGGGTGTTCATCGAGGCCCAGCGCCTCGGTCACCAGGTGACGCGTACCACGGAGCGCATCAACCGGGCCGCGGAGGATCTGGAGCACGCGGCCACCGATCTCGCGGCCACGGGTGAAACCCTGAGGTAGGCGGCCTGTCCGATCAGGGCGGGCACGGCCTCCTGTTTCTCAGTTCCGGGGGGTACGCTGCTGGTGGCGGCCTGGGCAGGGAGGTGCTGGCCGCTAGCCAAAGTATGCACGGGCATTGCCTCGCGTTTACTCCTGCGGGTTACGATCGCTCCCAGCGAATAGGTCGGACGAGTGTCCGAACCAAGGGCAGTCCGACCCAAGGGCAGCGAGCCCACCTCCAGCCGCCTCAGCGAGAAGGAAGCACATCATGGGCAATCTGAAGCCTCTAGAGATCGTTCTGATCATCGCTGTCGTTCTCCTGTTGTTCGGTGCCAAGAAGCTTCCTGACATGGCCCGTTCGCTCGGCAAGTCGGCCCGCATCCTCAAGAGCGAGGCCAAGGCCATGAAGAAGGACGACGAGCCGGCGACCCCGACGGACGTGGCCGCCGCGGACCAGGCGGCTCAGCAGGCCGCCGCCGCGCGCACCATCCAGGCCTCCCCCGGCGATGTGACGAGCTCCCGCCCCGTGAGTGAAGCGAAGCCCACCACCCAGAGCTGACAGCTGACGCATTCCCCGCAGCTGCCGCACGAGACGAGGGAAGTGGGTTGCTCAAGTCTGCCCGCAAGCAGGAGAAGGACGGCGAGGGGCGGATGCCTCTCGCTGATCACCTGCGTGAGTTGCGTAACCGACTGCTGATCGCGGTCCTGGCGGTCATCGTCATCACCTCGATCACGGCCTTTTTCTACAAGGACCTGATCGACTTCCTGATCCGTCCCATCCTGGAGTCGGTCGGCTGCACCAACGGCAGGAAGGTCCAGGAGAACGGCCACCCGTGCGCCGAGATGACGGTGAACGGTCTGGTCGCCCCGTTCTCCATCGCGCTCAAGGTCTCCCTCATGGCGGGCGTGGTGCTCTCCACTCCCGTCTGGCTCTACCAGCTCTGGGCGTTCCTCGCGCCGGGTCTGCACAAGCACGAGAAGAAGTACGCGCTGAGCTTCGTCGGCGCGGGTGTGCCGCTGTTCCTCGTGGGTGCCGCCCTCGCCTACAAGCTGATGCCGCAGACGGCCGCGGTCCTGCTCGAATTCACCCCCGACAACACGACGAACCTGCTGCCCGTCGACGACTACCTGAACATCGTCACGCGCATGGTGGTCGTCTTCGGTCTCGCCTTCGAGCTGCCGCTCCTGCTCGTCCTGCTGAACTTCACCGGGGTGCTCACGGCCAAGCGGCTCGCGGGCTGGTGGCGCGGCATGGTCATGGGCATCACGATCTTCGCCGCGGTCGCCACGCCCACGGGCGACCCGCTGACGATGATCACGCTGGCAGCTCCGATCGTGCTGCTCTACTTCCTGGCACTCGGCATCTGCCTGGCCAACGACCGGCGCAGGCGGCGGAACAACCCCGACGCCGAGCTGGACGACGACGAGGCCTCGGAGCTCGATCTCACCCCCGAGGACATCGGCGAGATGGAGAACGTCTCGGCGTCGCGGCCCTCGTTGCCCGAACAGGCCGACGGGGAACGGGACGGCGGACGATCGCCTCGGTCGAACGGTTACGACGACATCACCTGACCTTGTAGGGTCCCCGGGTGACCAGCGAGATCACCCTCTTCGTCAATCCCACCGCGGGACGCGGCCGGGGCGCGCACGCCGCGCAGCCGGCCGCTTCCGCGTTGCGGGACGCCGGATTCTCCGTCCGTACGGTCCTCGGTGAGGACGCCGACGACGCGTTGCGGCGGGCCCGCGAGGCCGTGGCCGGGGGGACCGGCGCGCTGGTGGCCGTCGGCGGGGACGGGATGATGTCGCTCGCCCTGCAGGCCGTGGCCGGTACCCGGACGCCGCTCGGCGTGGTGGCCGTCGGCACCGGCAACGACTTCGCCCGGGCCCTCGGCCTGCCGGTACGGGATCCGGCCGCGGCCGGCCGGCTGGCCGCCCAGGCACTCAAGGAAAGCCTCGTCCGCGAGATCGACCTCGGCCGGGCCGGGGATCGGTGGTTCGGGTCCGTGCTCGCCTCCGGCTTCGACTCCCGGGTCAACGACCGGGGCAACCGGATGCGCTGGGTCGGCGGCCGGTTCAAGTACGACCTGGCGATCCTCGCCGAACTCGCCGCGTTCCGGCCCATCGCCTACCGGATGAGCCTCGACAGCGGACCGGCCCAGGAGATCGCGGCGACCCTCATAGCCGTCGGCAACGGATCGACATACGGCGGCGGCATGCGGATCTGCGCGGACGCCGTCATGGACGACGGACTGTTCGACGTCACCGTGGTGGGCGACTGCAGCCGCACCACCCTGCTCAAGGTGTTTCCCAAGGTCTACAAGGGCACCCATCTCGGCCACCCGGCCGTCACCGTGCACCGGGTCTCCTCGATCACGCTCGAAGCCGTCGGCGTCACCGCGTACGCGGACGGCGAACCGTTCGGCGCGCTGCCACTGACCGCGACCTGCGTGAGGGGCGCCGTCAGAGTGCTCGGAGCGGGTTCTGCCGCGGTGGATTAAAGATCGCGTCACTGTCGGACCCGGCGGGTAGGCTCGTGGACAAGATGACAGAGGACCTCTCACCAGCTGAGCGATACCAGGCTTCCCGGATCCGAGCCGCCGAGCAGGCGACCGCGCTCGGGCCGTTCCGCGAGATGTACGAATTCGATCTGGACCCCTATCAGATCGAGGCCTGCGCGGCGCTGGAGGCCGGCAAGGGCGTGCTCGTCGCGGCGCCGACCGGCTCGGGCAAGACGATCGTCGGCGAGTTCGCCGTACACCTCGCCCTGGAGCAGGGCCGCAAGTGCTTCTACACCACGCCGATCAAGGCCCTCTCCAACCAGAAGTTCGCCGACCTCGTCAAGCGCTACGGCGCGGACAAGGTCGGCCTGCTCACCGGCGACAACAGCGTCAACGCCGATGCCCCGGTGGTCGTCATGACCACCGAGGTGCTGCGGAACATGCTGTACGCGGGCTCCCAGGCACTGGGCGGGCTCGGCTATGTGGTGATGGACGAGGTGCACTACCTCTCCGACCGCTTCCGTGGGGCGGTGTGGGAGGAAGTGATCATCCACCTCCCCGAATCCGTGACGCTGGTGTCGCTGTCGGCGACCGTGTCCAACGCCGAGGAGTTCGGTGACTGGCTGGACACCGTCCGCGGCGACACCGCCGTGATCGTCTCCGAACACCGCCCCGTGCCGCTCTGGCAGCACGTGCTGGCCGGACGCCGGATGTACGACCTCTTCGAGGAGGAGAGCGACCACGGCGGCCGTGGGGTCGGGCGCCGTGAGGTCAACCCCGACCTCGTCCGGCTCGCCCGCATGGAGAACCAGCGCGGATACAACCCGCGCGAGCGCCGGCGCGGAAAGATGGTGCGCGAGGCGGACCGCGAGCGCGAGCGGCGCCAGCGCAGCCGGATCTGGACGCCGTCGAGGCCCGAGGTCATCGACCGGCTGGACGCCGAGGGGCTGCTGCCGGCCATCACCTTCATCTTCAGCAGGGCCGGCTGCGAGGCCTCCGTGCAGCAGTGCCTGCAGGCCGGGCTCCGGCTCAACAACGAGGACAAGCGCCGGCTCGTGCGCGAGATCGTCGAGGCACGCACGGCGTCCATCCCGGCGGAGGACCTCCATGTCCTCGGCTACTACGAATGGCTCGAAGGCCTGGAGCGGGGCATCGCCGCGCACCACGCGGGGATGCTGCCGACCTTCAAGGAGGTCGTCGAGGAGCTCTTCGTGCGCGGGCTCGTCAAGGCGGTGTTCGCGACCGAGACGCTGGCCCTCGGCATCAACATGCCCGCACGCTCCGTGGTCCTGGAGAAGCTCGTCAAGTGGAACGGCGAGCAGCACGCCGACATCACCCCCGGCGAGTACACCCAGCTGACCGGCCGGGCCGGACGGCGCGGGATCGACGTCGAGGGTCACGCGGTGGTGCTCTGGCAGCGCGGCATGGACCCGGGAGCGCTCGCCGGACTCGCCGGTACGCGTACGTATCCGCTGCGCTCCAGCTTCCGGCCGTCCTACAACATGGCCGTCAACCTGGTGCAGCAGTTCGGCAGGCACCGCTCGCGCGAACTGCTGGAGACCTCGTTCGCACAGTTCCAGGCGGACCGGTCGGTGGTCGGCATCTCCCGCCAGGTCCAGAAGAACGAGGAGGGCCTGGAGGGCTACAAGGAGGGAATGACCTGCCACCTCGGTGACTTCGAGGAGTACGCGCGGCTCCGCCGCGACCTCAAGGACCGGGAGACCGAGCTGGCCAAGCACGGCGCGTCGCAGCGCCGGGCCGCGGCGGCCGCCTCCCTGGAGAAGCTCAAGCCCGGCGATGTCATCCATGTGCCGACCGGGAAGTTCGCCGGACTGGCACTCGTCCTCGACCCCGGACTGCCCGCGGGGCGGACCAACGGGCACGGGCACCGGGGCATGGAGTACCACGACGGGCCGCGGCCCCTGGTGCTGACGGCCGAACGGCAGGTCAAGCGGCTGGCCTCGATCGACTTCCCGGTACCGGTGGAGGCGCTGGAGCGGATGCGCGTCCCGAAGTCGTTCAACGCGCGCTCGCCGCAGTCGCGCCGCGATCTGGCCTCCGCGCTGCGCACCAAGGCCGGGCACATCGTGCCGGAGCGGCACCGCAAGGAACGCTCCGGCGCCGCCGACGACCGCGAGATCGCCCGCTACCGGGCCGAGTTGCGCGCGCACCCCTGCCACGGCTGCGACGAGCGCGAGGACCACGCGCGGTGGGCCGAGCGCTACCACCGGCTGCAGCGGGACACCAGGCAGCTGGAGCGCCGCATCGAGGGGCGCACCAACACCATCGCCCGCACTTTCGACCGGATCGTCGCGCTGCTCACCGAGCTCGACTACCTGCGCGGCAGTGAGGTCACCGAGCACGGCAAGCGGCTCGCCCGCCTCTACGGCGAGCTTGACCTGCTGGCGAGCGAGTGCCTGCGGGCGGGTGTGTGGGAGGGGCTCAACCCGGCCGAACTCGCCGCGTGTGTCTCGGCGCTGGTGTACGAGGCCCGCCAGTCCGACGACGCGGTGGCGCCCAAGCTGCCGTCCGGACCGGCGAAGACGGCGATGGGCGAGATGGTCCGGATCTGGGGGCGGCTCGATGCCCTGGAGGAGGACTTCAAGATCAACCAGGCGGAGGGGGTCGGGCAGCGCGAACCCGATCTCGGCTTCGCCTGGGCGGTGTACATGTGGGCGTCCGGCCGGACGCTGGACGAGGTGCTGCGCGAGGCGGAGATGCCCGCGGGCGACTTCGTGCGCTGGTGCAAGCAGGTGATCGATGTGCTGGGGCAGGTGGCCGCCGCTGCGCCGCGCGAGGGCAGCTCGGTGGGGCGCAACGCCCGCAAGGCCGTCGACGAGGTGCTGCGGGGAGTGGTGGCCTACAGCTCCGTGGGCTGAGCCGGGGTGGGCCGGGCGGCTGCGGAGGCGATACCTTCCGCAGCCGCCCGGCCCACACAGGCCGCGCCCGTGCGCCCTGTCGTCAGCCGGCGGTCCTCAGCGGGCGGTTCGGGTGCCGACGGCAGAGCCGAAGCGGGCCTTCGCGACCGGATGGCCCAGCGATTCCGGGGTGAAGAGGATCGAGCCCGTCCCGGCCGGTCCCGTCTTCGAACCGGGGATGACGCTCACCGCACCCGTCGTCAGGTACTTCCCCGGTGCGCCGACCGCCAGGTCCGCGCGACCGTCCGCGTCGAAGTCCCCGGCGGTCACGGAGCTGCCGAACCGGTCGTTGCCCTCCATCACGCCCATCACCCCCGGCGAGTCCAGGGTCAGCTTCCGGGCGCGGGCCGCGTCCAGTCCGGTCGTCGTCCCCGGCACGACGGTCAGCGCGCCCGCGTTCTGGATGCCGTCGGAGTCCGGCTCGCCGACCACGGCGGTCACCAGGTCGGCATGTCTGTCGCCGTCGGTGTCGGCCAGTACGGCCGCGGTGCCGGGTTCCACCGCGCCGCCGTAGGGGACGCCCGCCCCCAGCCCGGCGGCGGTGCCCGGGAACATCCGCAGCAGGAACTCGTCGGGGCCGTCGGAATAGCCGGTGTCCACGACCACGTCGTCCCGGCCGTCGCCCGTGATGTCACCGGTCACGACGCTGTAGCCGTTGAAGGGCAGCCCGGTCCGGCCGATCGGCTGTGTCTTGAGGCCCTGCGCCGAACCCGGCAGCACGCCCAGCGTTCCCTCGTCGGCCCCGTCGTCGAAGTAGGCCTGCGTGACCAGGTCGGTATAGCCGTCGCCGTTGATGTCGCCCGAGGAGATCGGCCCCATTCCGGCGCCGCCGCCGGGCGGGGCGAACGCGGTCATCGGCGGTTCTTCGATGTCCCGCAAATTGCTCGCACCGCGTACGACGTCGACCTTCGTGTCCGTGGCGACCGCGATGTCGTCCCGGCCGTCGTGGTCGAAGTCCCCGACCGTCAGGTTGTCGCCGAAGCCCTCGCGCGGGGTGGGCTTCGGGTTGTGGAACGCGATGGCGTCGCTGCCCAGACCGCCCTTGGCCCCGAAGACGACGGTGACGGCGCCCGCGCCCGTCACCGTCCCGATGGCCTCGCCGCCGGAACCGATCACCAGGTCGGTGTACCCGTCGCCGTCCACGTCGCCCAGGGTCACCGAGGAGCCGAACCGGTCACCTGCCTCCGGAACGCCCGGGATTCCGGCCGTGTCCTGGGTGATGCCCTTGTGCCGGGTGACCCGTACGCCCTGCTCGGTGCCGTAGACGAGGGAGACGTACCCCGCCTTCGCACGGCCCTTGATGGTGCCCTCCGGGGCGCCCGCGGCGAGGTCGCCGAAGCCGTCGCCGTCCACGTCGCCCGGCGCGGCCGCCTTCTGCGGGGTCTTCGACGCCGCCCCGTGAACCGGTGCGGCTAAGGCGGCCGGTGCCACCAGAGCCCCCGCCGCCACCGCTGTCGCCAGAGCCGTACACGCCATCAGATGCCGCGCCATGTGCCACTCCCGTCCCGGTACTTCCCGAATGCCGCTACCGGCTGCCCGAGGGGCCGCCGGTAGCCGCCGTCAACCCACAAGACCCCTGAGGGGGATGAATAGTTGCGGTCGCCGTCACGACCGGCAGGAGGGCCGGGTGGCCGCGCGTCACGCCCCGGGCACGCCGACGCCCGCACCGAGGGCGATCCGCGGTGCGGGCCGTCACAGCCGTGGGGCGCGTTCTACGACCGGCCCCTGCCGCTCCTCAGCGACGCCCCCGCGCAGACCAGGCCGAGCAGGGCGGTCAGGCCGCCGATGATGACGTTGTTGAGTACGACGCCCATGTCCGGGCTGCTGCCCACCACCCAGGGCGAGACGATCATCCAGGCGCCCATGGCGCAGATAGCCCAGCTCAGGCCATACATCCTTTGCGGCATCACGGTGAACCCGAGACCCAGCACGGCGATCGCGATACCCATGATCAGGTTGTGGTTCACCAGGGTGGTCTGGCTTGTCGTGAAGTGCAGCACCCAGGGCGAGATGGCGCAGTACAGGCCGACCAGGAACACCGGTCCGTCCACGAGTGCCACATCGCGACCGCCCATCACCCGGGCGTAACGATCGCGCATTTCGGAGGCGTCGGGGTGTCCGGCCAGGTCGTGGCCGGCGTGCGAGACGTTTGACATGAGGTTCGTCTCCTTCGCTCCCGCAGGCCAGTGAGCGCCTTGTGCGATGAACGGCCTGCTATGCCATTCTGCTCTTATTTGTGCCTTATGTGTAGTTTCCAGACAGCCGAATTTCGTCCGGAACCGCGACGACGCGCGCCCCCGGTCGATGCCGGGGGCGCGCGTCGTCCAGCGGTGAGCGGTTACTTCGGGGGCATCAGGACGGAGTCGACGATGTAGACCGTCGCGTTGGCGGTCGGGACGTTGCCGCAGACGACCTTCGAGGAGTCGTTCACGGTGTACTCCATGTTCGACCCCGACGTCATCAGCTTGCCCTTCTCCAGGGTGTCGAAGGAGCCCTTGTCCAGCTGCTTCGGCGCCAGCTTCTCGCCCACCACGTGGTAGGTGAGCACCTTGGTCAGCTCGGCCTTGTCGGCCAGCAGCTTGTCCAGGTCCGCCTTCGGGATCTTGGCGAAGGCGTCATTGGTCGGGGCGAACACCGTGATGTTCTGCGCGTTGTTCAGGGTGTCGACCAGCCCGGCCTTCTTCACGGCGGTGACGAGCGTGGAGAGGGCCGGGTTGTTCGAGGCGGCCGTGGCGACCGGGTCCTTCGCCATGCCGTCGAAGGAGCCCGAGCCGCTCTTCGGTACGGACGCGCAGCCCGGCCCGAAGGGCTTGTCCATGTCCATCGAGTCGCCGGCGGAGGCGGGGGCCGATGCCTTCGCGGAGCTGGCGGTGGAGCCGGAGGCGCTGTCCTTGGAGTCGCTGGAACAGGCGGTGAGGGCGAGCGGGAGTACCACTGCCGCGGACACGGCGAGGGCGGCGCGGCGGATGTGGAGGGTGTTCATGATGTTCTCCTGGATAGGTCCGGGTAACGGAATGATCACGTGAAGTGAGCAAGGGTGAGTGTGTGGGCCCGTGGCCGTGCTCCGCACGGAAGCCGGGCGATGTGGCGGGGGTGTCCGCTCAGGACACGTCGACCACCACCGAGTGCCAGCCGGTCGCCCCGTTGGGCACCGTGCCGACCCGCTTGTCGGTCTGGGTGACGCCGGTACGGTCCGTCGCGCGGACTTCGAGGGTGTGGTTGCCGGAGGTGGCCGGCCACTCCCACACCCACTGGCGCCAGGTGTCCCGGCTGTCCTCCGCGGCCAGCCGCGCGGTGTGCCACGATCCGCCGTCCACCCGGACCTCGACCCGCGAGATCCCGCGGTGCTGGGCCCAGGCGACCCCGGCGACCGGGATCGTGCCGGGCTTCGGGGAGGCGAACGGGCGGGGGGTGTCGATCCGGGACTCGGTCTTGATGGGGGCCTGCTGGGACCAGGTGCGCTTGACCCAGTAGGCGTCGTAGTCGTCGAACGTGGTGAGCTCGATGTCCTTCATCCACTTGCAGGCCGACACGTATCCGTACAGGCCGGGAACGACCATCCGGACCGGGAAGCCGTGCTCGAAGGGCAGCGGCTCGCCGTTCATGCCGAGGGCGAGCATCGCGTCCCGGCCGTCCATCACCGTCTCGACCGGGGTGCCGATGGTCATGCCGTCCACCGAGCGCGTGATGATCTGGTCGGCGGGCCCGCCGCGGGACGGCGGTTTCACCCCCGCCTCGCGCAGCAGATCGGCCAGCCGCACCCCGATCCAACGGGCGTTGCCGACATACGGTCCGCCGACCTCGTTGGACACGCAGGTCATGGTGATGTCGCGCTCGATGATCTCGCGGCGCAGCAGGTCCTTGAAGCTGAGCTCCACCGGGCGTTTCACACCCTTGCCGTGGATCCTCAGCTTCCAGTCGTTCGCGTCGATGCGCGGGACGACCAGGGCCGTGTCCACCCGGTAGAAGTCCTTGTTCGGCGTGATGAACGAGCCCAGCCCCCGGATCCGCAGATCGGCGCCCGCCGGTACCGCCGGCGCCGCGGAGGCGGGCACGGGCAGCACCAGGTCGTGCCGTGAGGCGGTCGCCCCGGCCTGAACGGCTGAGGTGAGCCGGCGGCCCAGCACCCCGGCGCCCGCGGAGGCCGCCGCCGCGGCGCTCGCCGCGATGACGAAGCCCCGCCGGTCGAAGGTGCGAGGCGCCGGCCCCCCGCCCCTCCCGCCAGCCGCGGGGGAGGGACCGGGAACCAGGGCGAGCCGTCCGACCAGGAGATACAGCACCCCTGCGGCCAGTACGGCACCCACCACAGAGGGCAGCGCGTCGGCCGGCTGCCCCTCGGGCCGGCCCACCGCCGCGACCGCCCCGACCACACCGAAGACCAGGACGGCAGCCGAGCCGGTGAGCCGGTGCCGCAGCGCGAGCACTCCGACCACCACGGCGAAGCCCGCCAGCAGAACCAGGATCCCCAGTTCAAGGACCAGCTTGTCGTTGGTGCCGAAATTGCGGACGGCGAAGTCCTTCAGCGCCGGGGGAGTGCGGTCGATGACCGCACCGCCCACCGCCGTGACCGGACCCGCCTCGGGGCGGACCGCCGCCGCCGCCAACTCGGCGACGGCCAGGGCGGTGAACCCGGCGATCAGACCGCTCAGCGCGGCGAGACCGGCTCGCGCCCAGCGGGACCGCCGGGACCCGGGGGCCCCGTCCTGCGCATCGTTCTGATCTTCGCTCACACCGGGAATTCGGTGCCGCTCGCCCGGCGGATTGGTCCCTCACCCGAATGGATGAGAGCGGATCACCGCCAATCCGCGGTGCGAACTGCAACGAATCACACGTGAGAGGCATCCGCCGCTCCTCCGGAACCAGAAGGAGGGGCGAGTGGCGCAGGTGCTCGAAGGGAGCGGTATGACAGGGATGCGGCGACGGACAGCCGTGGTGGGCAGCGGGGTGGCCGGACTGACGGCCGCCCACATCCTGCGGACGGCCCACGACGTGACGCTGTTCGAGGCGGACAGCCGGGTGGGCGGCCACGCGCACACCCACGAACTGCCCGCCTCGGACGGCCGCGTCCACCGGGTCGACTCCGGATTCATCGTGCACAACCGGCGCACCTACCCGCACCTGCTGCGGCTCTTCGCGGAACTCGGCGTCGCCACGCAGGAGTCGGAGATGAGCATGTCCGTGCGGTGCGAGGGCTGCGCCCTGGAGTACGCGGGCGCCCGGGGCGCTGCGGGTCTCCTCGCCCGGCCGGGGGCGGTCCGCGATCCGGCCTATCCGCGGATGCTGGCGGCGGTGCCCCGCTTCCACCGGGCCGCCCGGCGGCTGCTGGCGGACGGCGGACCCGGCGCGGACACCATGACGCTGGGCGAGTTCGCCAGCCGCGGCCGATTCTCGCCGTACTTCACGGCCCACTTCCTGACCCCGCTCGTCTCCGCCGTCTGGTCCTGCGACCCGGTGACCGCGCTGCGGTACCCGGCCCGCTACCTCTTCCGCTTCCTCGACCACCACGGGCTGCTCTCGGTCAGCGGCTCCCCGGTGTGGCGGACCGTCACCGGCGGGTCGGGCGCCTACGTGGAACGGGTCACCAAGCAGCTCGGCGCCGTCCGCACCTCGACCCCGGTCCGGGCGGTGCGCCGGCACCCCGACGGCGTGGAGATCACCACCGCGGACGACACCACGGAGCAGTTCGACTCCGTCGTCATCGCCACCCACCCCGACCAGGCACTGCGCCTGCTCGCGGACCCCACGGACGAGGAGCGCGACACGCTCGGCGCGTTCCGCTACTCCCGCAACCCCACCCTCCTGCACACCGACACCCGGCTGCTGCCGAGTGCCCGGGGGGCCCGCGCCTCCTGGAACTACCTGATGCCGTCCTGCACCGCGAGCCCCGACCACGTCACCGTCAGCTATGACATGAACCGGCTCCAGCGGCTCGACGCCCCGGAGACCTTCGTCGTCACGCTGAACGGCGCGGACCGGGTCGCCCCCGGGCTGGTCCGCGCCCGCATGGTGTACGAACACCCCGTCTACACCCCGGAGTCGGTCGCGGCGCAGCACCGGCTGCCCGCCCTGTCGGGACCGCGCACCGCCTACGCCGGGGCGTACCACGGCTGGGGATTCCACGAGGACGGCTGCCGCTCGGGGGCGGAGGCGGCCAGGAGCCTGGGGGTGGACTGGTGAACGCCCTCTACCCCTGCACCATCGCCCATGTGCGGACCGCGCCCGTCACGTACGCCTTCCGCCACCGCACCTACCTGTGGCTGATCGACCCGGACGGACCGCCGCCGCTGCCCGCCGCCCTGCGCGTGCTGGCCCGCTTCGACCCGCGCGACCACTTCGGCGGTACGGCCCCCACCATCCGGGCCGGTCTGAGCCGCTTCCTGGCGGCGAACGGCGTCGACCTCGCCGACGGAACCGTGCGGATGCTCACCCAGGCCCGGGTGTTCGGCCACGTCTTCAACCCGCTGACCGTCTACTGGTGCCGCCGCGCCGACGGCACCCCGCTCTGCACGGTCGCGGAGGTGCACAACACCTACGGCGAACGGCACTGCTACCTGCTGCGCCCGGACAGCGCCGGACGGGCCTCCACGGACAAGGAGTTCTACGTCTCGCCGTTCTTCGGCGTCGACGGCGCCTACCGGATGCGGCTTCCCGAGCCCGGACCCCGGCTCGAAATGGCGGTGCATCTGGACCGGGCCGGCATGCGGCCCTTCACCGCCACCGTGCGCGGTGTACGACGCCCGGTGACCCCGCGCGTACTGCTCGGCCTCGCGCTGCGCCACCCCTGGTCCACGGCGGTCGTCTCGGTCGCCATCCGACTGCACGGAATCCGCCTCCTGCTGCGCGGACTGCCCGTGCGGCCCCGTCCCCGCCACACCATTCAGGAAGGAATGCAGTGAGCGTGTCCACGTCCCACTCCCCGTCGTCCCCGGCCACCTCGCCCCCGGCGGCCGCCCCGTCCGCGGTCTTCCCGCCCCGGTCCCCGGCGCACGTCCCCGGCGCCGCCGACCCCGAGCGCTGGCCGGACGTCGCCCGGCCCCCGCGGGCGTCCCGGCTGCGGACCGCCGTCGCGCGGCGGCTCGTACGCCACGCACTGGCCCGGCTCCCGCTCCGGGCCAGGCTCGCCGGACAGGAGGACATCGGCCTCGGCGGCCCCCTGATGGACATCCGCGACCCCGAGGCCTTCTTCCGCAGGATCGGCGTCAACGGCCTGATCGGCTTCGGGGAGTCGTACATGGCGGGCGAGTGGGACTCGCCCGACCCGGTGGGCGTCCTCACGGTCCTCGCCGGGCACGTCGCCACCCTGATCCCGCAGCCCCTCCAGAAGCTGCGCGGGCTCTGGGCGGGACGCCGGCCCGCCGAACAGCTCGGCACCCCGGAAGGCGCCCGGGACAACATCAGCCACCACTACGACCTGTCCAACGAGCTCTTCGCGCTCTTCCTCGACGAGACCCTCAGTTACTCGTCCGCCGTCTTCCGGAGCTTCCCCGCGGATGCCGAGGCGCTGCCCGCCGCACAGCATCGCAAGATCGACCGGCTGCTCGACCTGGCCGGGGTCGGGCCCGGCACCGAACTCCTCGAAATCGGCACCGGCTGGGGAGAACTGGCGATCCGGGCCGCCGCCCGAGGGGCCCGCGTCCTCTCCGTCACGCTCTCCGCCGAACAGCGGGACCTGGCCCGCCGCAGGATCAGCGAGGCCGGGTACGCGGACCGGGCAGAGGTCAGGCTCTGCGACTACCGCAGCGTCGAGGGGAGTTACGACGCGGTGGTCAGCGTCGAGATGATCGAGGCGGTCGGCGCGGAGTACTGGCCGGTCTACTTCCGGACACTGGAGGAGCGGCTGGCCCCCGGCGGCCGCATCGCACTCCAGGCCATCACCATGCCGGACGACCGGATGCGCGCCTCCCGGACCACCTTCACCTGGATCCACAAGTACATCTTCCCCGGCGGACTCCTGCCGTCCGTCGAGGCCATGGCGGAGGTCACGGCCGAACACACCGGCCTGCGCATCGACCGGTGCGACGACTTCGGCACCCACTACGCCGAGACGCTGCGGCTGTGGCGCGAACGGTTCACCGAACGGACGGCGGAGGTCGACGCACTCGGCTTCGACGCGACCTTCCGCCGCATGTGGACCTTCTATCTGGCCTACTCCGAGGCGGGATTCCGCTCCGGCTACCTCCATGTGCGGCAACTGCTGCTGACCCGTCAGGAAACGGCGCGATGACTCTTACCGGCAAGCAGGAGACGACCGGCGCCGCCCAGCGCCTCGAACCCCTCGTCGAACAGCTGCTCGGCGGACCCCTCCCGGTGAGGGTACGGATGTGGGACGGCAGCGAGACCGGCGCCGCCGACGGCCCCCTGGTCCACGTCCGGTCCCGGCGGGCGCTGCGCCGGCTGCTCTGGGCACCGGGCGAACTCGGCCTCGCCGAGGCGTACATCACCGGTGACGTCGAGGTCGAGGGGGACCTGGCAGCGGGACTGCGGGCGATGCGCCATGCTGTACGCGAGCGCGGACTGCGCCCGCCGCGCCCCGGTATCGGCGACCGGTTCCGGGCCGTCGGCACCGCACTGCGCCTGGGCGCGGTGGGCCCCCGGCCCCCGGTCCCCGCCGCCCGCGCGGGACTCCACGGCGTCCTGCACAGCAAGTCACGGGACCGGGCCGCGATCAGCCACCACTACGACCTCTCCAACGACTTCTACGCCCTGCTCCTCGACGAGACGATGGCCTACTCCTGCGGTTACTGGACCAGTGACGCACCCGGCTACGAACCGGTCGACGCCCAGCACGACAAGCTCGAACTCATCTGCCGGAAGCTGGACCTGCGCCCCGGGGCGCGGCTGCTCGACATCGGCTGCGGCTGGGGATCGCTGACCCTGTACGCCGCACAGCGGCACGGCGTCCGCGTCACCGCCGTCACCCTCGCCCGGGAACAGGCCGCCCACGTCCGCGCGCAGGTAGCGGCGCGGGGCCTGGAGGACCTGGTCGAGGTCCGCTGCTGCGACTACCGGGACATCGACCGGGCGCCGGGCCACGAGGGCGGATACGACGCGGTGTCCACCATCGAGATGGGCGAACACGTCGGTGACGCCGAGTACCCCGCCTTCACCGCGACACTGCACGCCATGGTCCGCCCGCGCGGCCGGGTGCTGGTCCAGCAGATGTCCCGGGGCCGCGACGCCCCGGGCGGCGGCGCGTTCATCGAGTCGTACATCGCCCCCGACATGCACATGCGCCCGCTCGGTGAGACGGTCGCGCTGCTGGAGGGCGCCGGACTGGAGGTACGGGACGTCGAGGGGCTGCGCGAGCACTACGTGCGGACCGTCGACGCGTGGCGGGAGACCCTGGAGCGGAAGCAGAAGGAGTTCACGGACCTGGTCGGTGAGGAGACCGTACGGGTGTGGCGGCTCTATCTGGCCGGTGGCGCCCTCGCCTTCGAGGAACACCGGATGGGCGTCGACCAGATCCTCTCCGTACGGCCGGAGGAGACCGGAACCGCCGGGATGCCCGCCACCCGGCGGGGCTGGTACACGGATCCGGCGGCGGTACCGCCCGCCCGCGACGGCATGACGGCCGGGGCCGCCGGGTGAACGGCTTCGGCTGGGCGGCGTTCGCACAGGGCCTCGCGCCCGCCGCGGGTGCCGCCCTCGCCGTCATGCTCGTCACCTTCGCCGTCGCGCTGCGCAAGGGCGTGCACCGGGTCGTGGACATCGCGTGGGGCCTCGGCTTCACCGCCGTCGCGCTGGTCTCCTACGCCATGTCGGCGGGCGGCGGCGGGGACGGCACCCGGCGGCTGCTGGTCACCGTGGCGACGGCGGTGTGGGGGCTGCGCCTGGCCTGGCACATCGCCCGCCGGGGGAGGGGGCACGGGGAGGACCCGCGCTACGAGGTGATGCTGGCCAGGGCGCCGGGCAGCCCCGCGCTGTACGCCCTGCGGAAGGTGTACCTGCTCCAGGGGGCGCTGGTCTGGCTGATCTCGCTGCCGGTGCAGGCGGCCGGGTACGTGCGGGGGCCTGCCGGGGCCCTGGTCTGGGCGGGGACCGCGCTCTGGGCGGTCGGGCTCGGCTTCGAGGCGGTGGGGGACCACCAGCTGGCCCGGTTCAAGGCGGATCCGGCCAACCGCGGGCGGATCATGGACCGGGGGCTGTGGTCCTGGACCCGGCATCCGAACTACTTCGGTGACTTCTGCGTGTGGTGGGGCCTGTTCCTGATGGTCTGCGAGGCGCCGGCGGCGGCCGCGGCCACCGTCGTGGCGCCCGTGCTGATGAGCTTCCTGCTCATCGGCGGCAGCGGAAAGGCCCTGCTCGAACGGCATATGGCCGAGCGCCCCGGCTTCGCCGAGTACACCGCCAGGACCAGCGGCTTCTTCCCCCGGCCGCCACGCAGGTCCTAGGCGTACCGATCCGGAGCGTTGTTCGCTCGGCCGGTCCGGGGCCGGCTTCCCCGTGCGGTGTGGCAGCGGGACGCCCGCCGGCCGACCCGGACAGGGCCGGCGGGGTCGCAACCACCGGAAGCCGGGTTACCGCGGGGGCCGGCCTCCGGCGGTTGCGACCCGCTCAGCACCGCGAGCGCCATGCGGCCGAGTGCGGGACCGCCCGCCTGGAGCGACATCGGGCCGCCGCGACGCGATACGGCGGACCCGCCGTCCGCTGCGAGGTGACCGTGCTGCTCGCAGCCATCAACGAGTGGCTGCGACCAGTACGGCCGCAACAGCCCCTGAGGGGTTGGCCACCGGGGCCCTACGACGACCCGGTCCCGTGTGCTACTTCCAGTAGCCGTACTGGTCGCCGAGGTCCGAGTTGACCTCGCCGGAGTAGACCTTCTTGCTGTAGCCGTTGCAGATCCAGCTCTGGCTGACGGTCCAGTCCTGGTCGTCGCGGTTGACGATCGAGCGGACGGTCCCCGAGGGCACGCTGTCGCAGGAGTGGATCTGCGGGTTCTGGTATGCCTCCATCTGCCCGCCGAAGTCGGCCTCCGGCCAGAAACACACCCACCCCGGGTAACAGTCGTCGGGGCCGCTCACGGCGGCCGTGCCGGAGGCCGGGGACGCCGCGGTCAGGGCCAGTGCCGCTGCCAGCCCGGCCCCCGCCGCCGCGATCCTCCGTGCCGTGAAAGAGATGCGCATGGAACATCCTCTCGCCAGCCGACTACGCATCATGCATAGCCGGTCACTCCACGCATCCCCCGGTGATCCCGCTTCACACGTGCGGAACAAGCCTCGCTCCAGCACCACGGAGCACGGCGAGATCTTCGCGACCGCCCGGCCACAGCCTTCCGCGACACGCTTGGAGGCCTGTCGTCGAACTGCCGTCCGTCCCGGCGTGAAACCCGGCTCCCAGGACCACAACCGGGGGCCGGGGGGCCGGGTTGAACCCCGGGCGGACCCCCCCGGGACCCGGGGGCGGCTCGCAGGCCCCGGCGCACGTCTTGCGGGTCACCACGTCGGTGGCCGCCGCGCTGGTGTCCAGCCACGCGACGCGCTGGCCGTCGCCGAGCGACGGGGCCAGCTGGGCACCGGAGGAGCAGGAGACGCGGGTGAAGGCGTTGACCCCCGCGACCACGTCGGCGGTCCTGGCGGCCGACGCCTTCATCGGGCCGCTCCAGGAGCCGAGGCGCGCCCCAGAAGTCGTCACTCACGTACGCGAAGGAGTCGTCGATGACCGAGAACTGTGCGATGAACGTACCCGTCGGGTAGCGCAGCGCCGCCGCCTTCGTCAGGTCGTCGAGCGACGCGGAGACGAAGGACGTGGCCGGGATGAGGAAGCCCCCGACTCCCGCCAGAACACCTGGTCGGAGGTGAGCTGGACGTCCGAGACGTAGTTGAAGGAAAGCCGGTGATCCGCTTGGACCGGGTGGTGCCCTTCGCGATGTCGTAGACGTAGGTGCCGTCGGCGCGGCCCGCCCAGGTGATCGTGCCGTGTTTCATCGTGAGACGGCTGGCCCACCTGGGAAAGGAGGCGTCACGACGCCGGATCAAGGACCCCGGCCAACCAGCCGGCTACGGCGTCGGCACCCCTTCCGCCACGGCCCGCAGGAGCAGGGCCTGTCCTGGTCTGTCCTGATCCGTGGTCCGGCACCGAACGTTCCCGTCGGCAACGCCTCAGCCAGCAGTAACCCGCCCCTACGACGAGAACACCCGCACCTCAGGCTTCCACAAGGCGCTTCGGGACTCCGGGCGCAGTGGCCCCGTACCTCCCCCGCCTCCCAACGGCGGAGGTACGGAGGGAGCACCGCGAGGTGGTCCCGGCCCGCCGGGACGACCCGGCCCTGGTCGGGCACGGAGGCCACCACGTCCGGCGCGGGACCCGCGCCGCGCCGCGGCGGGCGGTCCCGCTCACGACATGTTCCCGCCGCGGCACGGCTCATGCGGTCCGCTGCCGGCCGAACGCCCGGTTCCGGCCGGTGGCGGACCGCCGTCTCAGGCCGGCAGCTTCATCAGCGCCAGCGGGGTGGAGGTCGGCTGCTCCGAGCCGCCCGCCGGCTCGACCGTGACGCCCATGCCGGTCGCACCGTCCACCGGCCCGTCGAGCAGGGTCGCGTACGTCGTCGAGGAGGGGCCGGTGGCCTGCATCAGCCCCGCCGAGCGCATCGTGCCACTGTCCTCGAACCACAGCTGGTAGACCTTGCCGCCGGGAGCCTTCGCCAGCCCCGAGGCCAGGAACACGGCCCGGTCCTGGCTCCTGGAGACCACCACGGTGCCCTTGGCGCCGTCGCTCAGCGTGGCCGACTCGGTCCGGGCGTCGGGCGCCGAGATGACCTCGGCCACCCGCGCGCTCCGCTGCTCGCTGGCGCGGGCGTCGGACCGGGCGTCCTGCGCCTCCTGGTTCTGCCAGACGGCGACGCCGCCGAAGCCGGCCGCCGCCGCCAGGCACGCGGCCAGCGCGAACCGCGACCACCGCCCGGCCCCGCCGCTGCGCCCCGCCGTACCGCCGGAGCGGGCCCGACGGCCGCTGGACGGCGGTTCCTGGCGTACCGTCGTGATCTCCCGCAGCACCCGCTCGCGCAGATCCCGCGAGGGCGTGGCCGACACGGCGAGGCCGAGCCGGGTGGCCGTCTCCGACAGCTCCCGCACCTCCACGGAGCAGGCCTCGCAGTCGCCCAGGTGGCGTTCGAACTCCCTGCGTTCGGTCTCCGGCAGTGCGTGCAGGGCATAGGCCCCGGTCAGTGTGTGAAGTCCGGCGTTGCTCATGCGCTCACCCCGAGGCAGTCGCGCAGCCGGATCAGCCCGTCGCGCAGTCGAGTCTTGATCGTTCCGAGCGGTACCGCCAGCAGCTCTCCTACCTCGCGATAGGTCAGTCCGCGGTAGTACGCCAGCGTGACGGATTCCCGTTGCAGCTCCGAGAGGGTCCGCATGCAGCGGCGGACCTGCTCCCGCTCCAGCCGGCTCTCGACCTGTTCGGTGACGTCGTCGAAGGCGGGGGTGCGGTCGAGCAGCGCCGCCTTGTGCTCACGGGCCGTTGTCGCCTCCACCGAGCGCACCCGGTCCACAGCGCGGTGATGGGCCAGCGTCAGCACCCAGTTCATGGCGCTGCCCCGGGCCGCCTGGAAGCGGGGCGCGGTGCGCCACACCTCCACCAGCACCTCCTGCGCGACCTCCTCCGACTGGGCGGGGTCGCGCAGGACGCTTCGCACCAGTCCGAGCACCGGGCCGCAGACGGCTTCGTACACCTGGGCGAAAGCGTCCTGATCACCTCTGGCGACCATCCCCAGGAGCTCCTGGAGGTCGGGTCCGGCCGAGGCCAGTCCGCTGATGTGCACGGCTTCTTTCACGCGGGCTTCCTCCCGGGACGGTCATCGGTCTCCACACATGATTCGGAGCCGGTGGCGGTGCGGATTGGTCGGCGGGACGGGAAAGTGTGCGAACCGTTCCACTCTTTCCGCGCCCTGACGGCGATCATGCGGCAGCCGGTCTTCCTGGTGATCTCGCTGATCCAGCCGGTGATCCGGCTGTTCCTGTTCGGCAACCTCTTCAAGAAGGTCGTCGAGCCGGGCGGTTGCGGCACCACGTCGTATCTGGACTGCCTGATCCCCGGCATCGTCGTGATGAGCGCCCTGGGGCCGAGCATGTGGGCCGGCATGGGCACCCTGGAGGAGATCGGGCGCGGCACGCTCAACCGCTTCCTGACGACACCGGTCAGCCGCAACGCCCTGATGAACGCCGACGTCGTGCGGAACGGCATCGGTACGGCCGCGCAGTCCGTGGTCATCGTGCTGCTCGGCCGGGCGGCGGGCGCCGACTGCCCGGGCGGGGTGGGCGGACTGCTGGTCCTCGCCTCGATCCTGCTCGGCACGGTCTTCGGCGCGCTCTCCAACGCCCTGGGCATGCTGGTGCGCCAGCGGGAGTCGGTCATCGGCATCAACACGTTCCTGCTGCTGCCGCTGACCCTCCTGCCCTCGTCCTTCAGGGCCCGAGCCGGATGCCGTCGTGGATGCGCCACATCGCCGACTTCGACCCGGTCGACCGGGCGATGGTGGCGGGCCGCTCGGCGCTGAGCGCGGAGCCGGACCGGTGGCTGGTGCTCCGCCGAGGGGGAGCGCTGCTGGTGCTGGCAGCGGTCGCCGTGCGGCTGTCGACCCGGACCTTCCGCGCGTACCGGAAATCGGTCTGAGCCGACGGCCGCGCCACCGGACAGCCCCGCCATGACCGGCCCGGCTGTCCGCTGAGCGGGAAGCGCATCTGGCTGTGCCCCGGTCCGCGGACCGGGGCACAGCCAGATGCGGCTCCGCGCGGACGCGGACTACGCGGCGCTCTCCTCGCGTTCCACCTGCGCGTTCCACTCGCGCTTGACCGAGCGCCAGGCGTCGTCGTTCTGGCCCAGCCGCCAGTAGCCGGAGATCGACAGCTGGGGCAGCGGGATGCCCCGGTCCAGCCGCAGGTGGCGGCGGATGTCCTTGACGAAGCCGGCCTCGCCGTGAACGAACGCCTGCACCTCGCCCGCCGGGAACTCCAGGGCCTTCACGGCGGCGGTGAGCGCCTCACCGACCGGGCGGTCGCCCCGGTGCAGCCAGGTCACCTCCGCGCCGTCCGGTGTGGCGATCTTCTGCTCCTCCGCGGCGTCCGCGACCTCGATGAAGGCGCGCACCACCGCGTTCGCGGGCATCTGCTCCAGCGCCGCGGCGATCGCCGGCAGCGCGCTCTCGTCACCGGCCAGGAGATGCCAGCCGGCCGAGGCGTCCGGTCCGTAACCGCCGCCGGGCCCCAGGAACGTCACCTGGTCACCGGCCTCGGCGCGGGCCGCCCACGGGCCCGCCAGGCCCTCGTCGCCGTGCACCACGAAGTCGATGGCCAGCTCCCGGGCGGCCGGGTCCCAGGAGCGCACCGTGTACGTGCGGGTGGTGGGCCACAGCTCGCGCGGGAACTCCTCGCGGATGCGGGCCATGTCGAAGGGGTGCGCGTAATCGGCGCCCTCGGGGGCGAAGCAGAGCTTGACGTAGTGATCGCTGTAACCGGAGAGCGCGAAGTCCGCGAGCCCGTCACCTCCGAGCACCACCCGGATCATGTGCGGGGTGATCTGCTCGGTACGCAGGACCTGCGCACCCTGTGCCGTGGGGGCCTGCCGCGCCGGTCGTTCTGCCACGAGGTTCTCTCCCTGCCTGGGGCCGGTCTCGTACCAGCCGCCCTTAGGGTTACCTAACCTAACACCTCGTGCGCGCAGTGTCCCCGGTCCTGAAGGCGTCCTCAGTTCCGCAGTGTGAAGAGCAGTCGTTGCAGGGCGCCGCCCAGCCCCCACTGGCCCGCGAGCGCTTCGAGGGCCGCCGGGTCGAGCGGCTCCGCGGGCAGCGCGGGGTCGAACTCCGGAAGCGGCACATCGCCGGCGACCCTGACCACCGTCGGCGCGACGGCCAGGTAGTCGCGGGCTTCGTCGAGCCGTTTGCGCTGCGAGGGCGTCAGCTTCGCGGCCGGGTCGTCGACCGCCGCCATGATTCCGGCGAGGTCGCCGAAGGCGTCCAGCAGCTTGGCCGCCGTCTTCTCGCCGATGCCGGGCACGCCGGGCAGCCCGTCGCTCGGGTCGCCCCGCAGCAGCGCCAGGTCCACGTAGCCGGAGCCGTCCACCCCGTACCTCTCGCGCAGCCAGGCCTCGTCCGTCACCTGGAGCGATCCGACGCCCTTCAGCGGGTAGAGCACCCGCACCCCGCGGGCGTCGTCCACCAGCTGGTAGAGGTCCCGGTCGCCCGTGACGATGTCGACCGGGCCGGCCGCCAGGCCGGTGAGCGTGCCGATCACGTCGTCCGCCTCGTACCCCGCGGCGCCGACCCGGGCGATCCCCAGGGCGTCGAGCACGTCCTCGATGACCGGCACCTGCGGGGCCAGGGTGTCGGGCGTCTCCTCCTCGTCGGGCAGCCCCTTCCCGGTCTCCACCGCGACGCGGTGCGCCTTGTACGAGGGGATCAGGTCGACCCGCCACTGCGGCCGCCAGTCCGCGTCCCAGCAGGCGACCAGGTCGTCCGGCCGGTGGTCCTGCACGAGCCGGCCGATGAAATCGAGCAGTCCGCGCACGGCGTTGACCGGGGTGCCGTCCGGAGCGCGCACCGAGTCGGGGACTCCGAAGTAGGCGCGGTAGTAGAGGGAAGCGGTGTCGAGGAGCATCAGGCGTCGCGTCACCCTCCTGATGATGCCGCACCCCACCGACAGTGGCCGCCGAGGGCGCGGTTCCCGGTTCCTGGCCACTTCTGTGTGAGCTGGGTCACTCTCGTGTTTGGGTTGTGTAAGTGAGGGCAGGCGCGGCATTGGAGCGGACTACGTCGCATTTTCAACTAGTGCACGTGCCATGCGGACCGAATCCGCGCGCTCCACGGTCTGCCGGAGGGGGTGGCAGACCGTTTCCGGTTCAACGCGTGAGGTGTATGTGTCAAGGCTGCAAGCCGAACACTTGTACAAGGTCTTCGGCAGACGACCCGATCAAGCCGTGCGGAAACTCGAAGACGGCTCCAGCCGCGACGAGTTGCGCGCCGAGGGAACGACCGCAGCGGTGATCGACGCATCGTTCACCGTGGAACCGGGACAGATCTTCGTTGTGATGGGTCTGTCCGGGTCCGGCAAGTCCACTTTGCTGCGGATGCTCAACGGGCTGCTGGAGCCCACCGCGGGGAAGGTGTTGTTCGACGACCAGGACCTGACCGCCCTGACCCCCGCCGAACTCCGCCATGTCCGGTCCACCAAGATCAGCATGGTGTTCCAGCACTTCGCCCTCTTCCCCCACCGCAGCGTGCTGGAGAACGCCGGCTACGGCCTGGAGGTACAGGGCGTCCCGCGTGACGAGCGCAACCGGCGCGCCACGGAGGCCCTGGAGATGACCGGCCTGGCGGGCTGGGAGAACTCCTGGCCCGACGAGCTGTCCGGCGGTATGCAGCAGCGTGTCGGCCTGGCCCGCGCGCTGGCCACCGACGCCGACCTGCTCCTCATGGACGAGTCCTTCAGCGCACTCGACCCGCTGATCCGCCGCGATATGCAGGACCAGCTCCTGGAACTGCAGAAGCGGCTGAAGAAGACCATCGTCTTCATCACCCACGACCTCAACGAGGCCATGCGCCTCGGTGACCGTATCGCCGTGATGCGCGACGGGGAGATAGTCCAGCTCGGCAGCGCCGAGGACATCCTCGTCACCCCGGCCAACGACTACGTCGCCTCCTTCACCCAGGACGTGGACCGCTCCCGGGTGCTGACCGCCGGCGCGATCATGGCGGAGCCCGACACCGTCATCGGCACCAGGACCGACGCGGGCAAGGAGCTGCGCACCCCGGAGGACGTCCTGCGGGAGGCCCCGGCCACCGTCACGGAGGACACCCCGATCATCGAGCTGTTCACGCCCTGTTCGCAGAGCGCCGTCGCGGTCGCCGTGACCGACGACAAGGGCGAGCTCGTCGGCGTCGTGCCCCGTGCCCGGCTGCTCGCCGTGCTCGGTGAGCCGATGCCCCCCGCCGAGGCTCCCCAGGACGCCGCGGCCTCGCTGAAGAAGGTGGCCAGTGTTTAGGCTCCACCTCGGCGACTGGGTCGACTCCGCCGTCGACTGGCTCCAGACCCATCTGGCCTGGCTCTTCGACGCCATCAGCTCCATAGTCAGCGGCATGTTCGACGGCATAGCCGCCGTGCTCTCCGCCCCCGCACCCCTGCTCTTCGCGGGCATCGTCGCCGTCATCGCCTGGTGGCTGCGCGGTCTGCTCGCCGGTGTGCTCGCGTTCGTCGGCTTCGCCCTCATCGACTCGGTCGAGTTGTGGGACGAAGCGATGGACACGCTCACCCTGGTACTCGTCGCGACCATCGTGACGCTGGTGCTGGCCGTGCCGCTCGGTATCTGGGCGTCCCGCTCCAAGACCGTCAGCGCCGTGACCCGGCCGGTCCTCGACTTCATGCAGACCATGCCCGCCATGGTCTACCTGATCCCCGGCGTCATCTTCTTCGGCGTCGGCGTGGTCCCCGGCATCATCGCCACCATCATCTTCGCGCTGCCCCCGGGCGTCCGGATGACCGAGCTCGGCATCCGCCAGGTCGACGCCGAACTCGTCGAGGCGGCAGAGGCCTTCGGCACCACCTCGCGCAACACCCTGCTGCGGGTGCAGCTGCCGCTCGCGCTGCCCACGATCATGGCGGGCATCAACCAGGTCATCATGCTGGGCCTGTCCATGGTGGTCATCGCCGGCATGGTCGGCGGCGGCGGCCTCGGTGGCTCCGTCTACCGCGCCATCGGCAACGTCGACGTCGGCCTCGGCTTCGAGGCCGGTATCTCCATCGTCATCCTGGCGATGTACCTGGACCGGATGACCAGCGCCCTGGGCCGCGAGGTCTCCCCGCTGGCCCGCCGCGCGCTCGCCAAGGCGCAGGCCGTGGCCGGCGGACTGAAGGTGTGGAACTACCGCCCGCAGCCCGTCGTCGCCGTGGCCGGCATCGTTGTCCTGGCGCTCGTCGCCGGAAGCATGAGCCTGTTCGGCGGCTCCTCGGACTCGGACAACACCGCGAAGACCGACCCGAAGAACATCGGCGCCGGCAAGACGGTCAGCATGGGCTACATCCCGTGGGACGAGGGCATCGCCTCCACCTTCCTCTGGAAGGAACTGCTGGAGCAGCGCGGCTTCAAGGTCGACGCCAAGCAGTACGAGGCCGGCGCGCTGTACACCGGTATGGCCAACGGTCAGATCGACTTCGAGACCGACTCCTGGCTGCCGGTCACCCACGCCGCGTACTGGAAGAAGTACAAGGACCGCCTGGAGGACATGGGCTCCTGGTTCGGACCCACCACCCTGGAGCTGGCCGTCCCTTCGTACGTCAAGGACGTCAAGACCCTGGACGACCTCAAGGGCAAGGGCTCGAAGTTCAAGGGCCGCGTCGTGGGCATCGAGCCGAGCGCCGGTGAGACGGGCCTGCTCAAGGACAAGATCCTGCCGGGCTACGGCCTGGACAAGGAGTACAAGGTCGTCGACGGCTCCACGCCGTCGATGCTGGCCGAGCTGAAGCGCGCGTACGCCAAGAAGGAGCCCATCGTGGTTCCGCTCTGGTCGCCGCACTGGGCGTACAACCAGTACGACCTGACCAAGCTCAAGGACACCAAGAACCTCTGGGGCAAGGGCGACGGCATCCACACGCTGAGCCGCAAGGGCTTCTCCGACGAGAACCCCGAGGTCGGCAAGTGGCTGAAGAACTTCAAGATGACCGAGGACCAGCTCACCAGTCTTGAGGCGCAGATCCAGAAGAGCGGGTCCGGCAAGGAGCAGGAGGCCGTCCGCACCTGGCTCAAGGCCAACCCGGGCTTCGTCGACAAGGCGGCTCCGGTCGCCGGTGCCAAGACCTCCAAGGGTGCCAACGGCAAGGACGAGCGCGAGCGCGCCGTCGAGATGGCCTGGTTCCCGTGGGAGGAGGACATCGCCGCCACGTACCTGTGGAAGGCCGTCCTGGAGGACCGCGGTTACAAGATCAACCTCAAGCAGTTCGAGGTCGGCCCGATGTACACCGCGATGTCCCGCGGTCAGCTGGACGTGCAGTTCGACGGCTGGCTTCCGTACACCCAGAAGAACTACTGGGACAAGTACGGCTCCAAGCTGACGGACGTCGGCTCGTGGTACGGCCCCACCTCGATCGAGGTCGCGGTGCCCAGCTACGTCAAGGACGTCAAGACCCTGGCCGACCTCAAGGGCAAGAGCTCGGAGTTCAAGGGCCGGATCGTCGGCATCGAGCCGGGCACGGCCACGATGGAGAACCTCAAGAAGAACGTGCTGCCGAAGTACGGCCTGGACAAGGAGTACAAGGTCGTCGACTCCTCGACGCCCGGCATGCTCGCCGAGCTGAAGCGCGCGTACGCCAAGAAGGAGCCCATCGCCGTACTCCTGTGGACCCCGCACTGGGCCTACAACGAGTACGAGATGACCAAGCTCCAGGACCCGAAGAAGGCCTTCGGTGAGGGCGACCGGCTGCACACCATCGCCTCGAAGGACTTCCCGAAGAACTACCCGCAGCTCACCAAGTGGTTCAAGAACTTCAAGCTGAGCGAGGACCAGCTCGGCGGCCTGGAGAACGAGATCCAGAAGCGCGGTACGGGGCACGAGGAAGAAGCCGTGAAGGCCTGGATGGGTGAGAATCCGGGCATCGCGGACAAGATGGCTCCGCAGCAGTAACCCCGTCGTACCCCGCCAGGGGCCCGGCACAGGAAGGGGTGGTCCCCGCCGAGGGCGGTGACCACCCCTTTCGGGCTGTCCGGACGTCTCATTACCGGCCGTCCTCGCGTAACGGTGTGCGTAAGGTGCTGGCAACCGGAAGGATGGGGGGTCGGGAGGGAGCCGGACATGGACGACAAGGAAACACTCCGGGTGGGCGCGGCGGTCCGACGGCAGCGCAGGTCCCTGGGGCTCACGCTGGCCGCGGTCGCGACGCGCAGTGGCCTGTCCGTACCGTTCCTCAGCCAGATCGAGAACGAACGGGCCAGACCCAGCGCCCGGTCCCTGGACCGGGTCGCGGACGCGCTGGAGACCACCACCGAGCGGCTGCGGGCCGCCGCCGACTCGGCGCGCGCCGTCGACGTCGTGCGCGGTACGCCACAGGACGGGGACGGGGTACGCCGGGTGGTACGAGGACGCCACCAGCTCAGCGCCCTCGAATTCACCGGTGAGCTGGACCTCGGGCGCGAGTTCCAGCACCGCAACGACGAGGTGCTGTACGTGGCGGAGGGCGCCGCGGAGGTGGAGGCGGAGGGCCAGGCGTACCGGCTGGAGCGCGGGGACACGCTGTTCCTCTCCGGCGGGGTGCGCCACCGCTGGCGGGCCACGGTCCCCGGCACCCGGCTGCTGTTCGTCGCGGTGGCCGAGCACATCGACGCGACGTTCGACCCGCGCCGCTGAGAGCCCGTCCGCCCCGGTCCCGACCTGTCCGCGCCGCTGAGGCGCGGGGCTCACGGGCCGCAGTCAGGAGGTAACCGCCGTGCGGGTCGTCTCGCTCGTCCCCTCGCTCACCGAGGCCGTCGCCGGGAGCGGCCCCGGGCTGCTCGTCGGCGCCACCGACTGGTGCACCCGTCCGGCCGGACTGGCCGCCGCGCGCATCGGGGGCACCAAGAACCCCGACGTGCCCGCGATCCTCGCCCTGCGCCCCGATCTCGTCGTGGCCAACGAGGAGGAGAACCGGGAACCCGACCTGGCCGCGCTGCGGGACGCCGGGACCGAGGTGCTGGTCACCACCGTCCGCACGCTGGACGACGCGTTCGCGGAGCTGGACCGGCTGCTGACCGGGGCCTGCGGACTGCCGAGGCCCCGCTGGCTGGACGAGGCCGAGGCCGCCTGGGCGGCACCGGAACCGTCGTCCGTCCCGCGCCGAGCGGTCGTCCCCGTGTGGCGGAAGCCCTGGATGGTCCTGGGCCGCGACACCTTCGCCGGGGACCTGCTGGCCCGGCTCGGCGTGCGCAACGTCTACGCGGACCACGCCGAGCGCTACCCCCGCGTCCCGCTCGGCGAGCTGAACGCGGCCGGCGCGGACCTGGTGGTGCTGCCCGACGAGCCGTACCGGTTCACCGCCGCCGACGGGCCGGAGGCCTTCCCCGCGCTGCCCGCCGCACTCGTCGACGGGCGGTACCTCACCTGGTACGGACCGTCACTGGTACGGGCGCCCGCGGCGCTGCGGGCGGCGCTGGGCTGAACGGCCGGTGCGGCAGCGGCGCCGGCCCCGCTGTCACGGCCCCGCCGCGGTGGCCGCACCTGTGCCCGAGGCCGCGAACACCGTTGGCCCGCGCCGGGCGGCCGGGAACAACACGCGGACGACCGTCACCGCACCGTCCGCCTCCGGCGTCCGCCACGCGACTGGGCCGACCTGCCGACGGCCGTGCGCCGCGCCGTCGAGGACATCCTGGGCTCACCCGTCATCGAAGCCCGCAGCCAGAGCGGCGGCCTCTCGCCCGGCGTCGCCGCCCGGGTCCGGCCCGCGAACGGCGGCCGGGCGTTCGTCAAGGCGGTGAGTGCCGAGGTGAACGCCGATGCCCCGGACCTGCACCGCACCGAGGCCCGCCACACCGCCGCCCTGCCGCCGGACGCCCCGGTACCCCGGCTGCTCGGCTCGTACGACGACGGCACCCGTGTCGCGCTCGTCCTGGAGGACATCGAGGGCCGTCAGCCCGCCGTCCCCTGGGACCCGGCCGAACTGGACCGGGACCTGGCCGCCGTCACCGCGCTCACCCGCTCCCTCACCCCGGCGCCGATCGACGCCCTCCGTCACCCGGCGCGAGGAATCGACGTTCACCGGCCGGCGGACCCTGCACGCGGCAGAGGGCGACGCCCGCCTCGGCCCCCTGGGCCGCGTCCCGTCCCGGCGCACTGGCGGAACTGGAGTCCGGCTGGGCGGCGGCGGGCGAGGGCGACAGCCTCGCCCACGCCGACCTGCGCGTGGACGACATCCTGCTCACCGAGGACCGGGTCGTCTTCGTCGACTGGCCGCACGCGGTGCGCGCCGCGCCCTGGTCCGACCTGCTGGCGATGCTGCCGTGTGTCACGGCGCAGGGCGGCCCCGACCCGGAGGCGGTCTTCACGGCCCACCCCGCTCGGCCGGGGCGCCGGGCCCGCGGCCGCCACCGCCGGGCTCGCCGCCCTGGCCGGCCACTTCGTCGCGCACTCACTGCACCCCGAACCGCCGGGCCTGCCCACGCTGCGAGCGTTCCAGCCGGCCCAGGGCGAGGCCGCCTTGGGCCGGCCGCGGAACAGGCCCGGCAGCCGGCTCGGCCAGGGTGTGTCGTCACACTGCCGTCTGCCGCGCGACGCCACGCACGCACTCCTGCCGCACCGGCCCCAGACCCCGGTACGTTCAGAACAAGGGACTGGGGCACACGCCTGACGCCGCGCGGGCCGCCCTTCGGGCGACGACGGCAGTCTGACGACACACCCTAGGTCGTGTCTGACAAATAATCACGGTTTGCGGAGCCAAAGGATGAGCGAGGCGAGTAGGAGACCGGCGAGGTAGCGGGTAGCCAACTTGTCG
>NZ_JBIVLK010000026.1:0-55553 GCF_044751215.1 Streptomyces sp. NPDC088730 | reverse complement strand
TCCAACGTCAGGTCATCGGCGAAATGCCGGTCACCGGTCGCGTCGGGCACGTACTTCACACAGACAACGATCCTCAAGCTCACGCCGGCTCTCCTCACTGATGCGGTTCGTTCGACTCTATGGCACTCAGTACCCCGAGTAAAGGTACGCAGTGCCGGACGGTCTCTTCTGGTGCTACGTTTCCGCCATGACCGATGACCGCGGACCGGCCAAGAAGCCGCCCATGCGTGACGTGCTCGCGGAGGCTGCCTTCGGACTCTTCATGGAGCGCGGGTTCGAGCGGACCACGGTGGACGACATCGTCGCCAGGGCGGGGGTGGGGCGGCGGTCCTTCTTCCGCTACTTCCCTTCGAAGGAGGACGCGGTCTTCCCCGATCACGAGCGGTGTCTCGCGGACATGACCGCGTTCCTGGAGGCCGCCGGCGACGGCGATCCGGTGGACACGGTGTGCGACGCGGCCCGGCTCGTCCTGCGGATGTACGCGGTGAATCCGGAGTTCTCCGTGCAGCGCTACCGGCTCACCCGGGAGGTGCCCGGTCTGCGCACCTATGAACTCTCCGTCGTCCGCCGCTACGAACGGACCCTCGCCGGCTATCTGGAGCGGCGCGGCGACGGCACCAGGGAGGCCGCGCTGCGCGCCGAGGTGACCGCCGCCTCCGTGGTCGCGGCGCACAACAACGGCCTCCGGTCGTGGCTGCGTTCGGGCGGCCAGGGCGATGCGGGCGCCGAGGTGGACCGGGCGCTCGAACTCGTCCGCACGGTATGGGGCCGGGCGTCCGCGCGGCCCGCCGTAACCGCCGCCGAGGACGAGGTGATCGTGATGGTCGCCGCGAAGGGCGCCCCCATGTGGCGCGTGGTGCAGCGCATCGAATCGGCTCTCGGCCAGGACTGAGCGGCCGGCGGAGAAGGGCTTCGGCAACTTCCGGCACTCAGTACCTTTACGTGCTGGCACTAAGTGCCATACGGTGCCGGTGTGCCGTCGTCGGCGGTGCGGCGCACCCAGTCGAGCGCGGGAGGCCGTGACGTGTTCAGTACCGGAACCGATGTGGGGCGGACGGCCTGTGACCCGGCGGATCCGCATACCGTTGAGGGGCTGGTCTACCAGCTGTGCCGATGGTGCGGCACCGCCTCGTTCCGCAAACTGCTGTGCCCCGTCTGTGCGTCGAGCGATCTCGAACCGGAACGCAGCGACGGCCACGGTGTCGTCGTGCGGTCCAGTGTCGTGAACCGCTATTCGCGGGTGATGCGCAACGAATCCCTGGTGCGCTTCCCCGAAGGGTTCGTGTACCGGTGCCGGATCGTGGGCGCGGCGCCCCATCTCGTGAGTGTCGGCGACCGGGTCCGGCCGGTGGGCGGCACGACCTCCGAGGCCGGCGAAGTGGTCCTCGAACTGTGCGATCCGCCCTTCACGGCCGGCTGGCACTGACCCCGGCCCCGAGTGCCCGGTGCGTCTCCCTGATCTCGGTGAGGGGGCGGACGGTGTCGGCGGACTCGCGGATGCCGCGGACCGCCACGTACCGGGCCGGCCGGGCACCCCGGTGTCCGGGGTGCCGCTGAAGTACCGCACACGCCGGGAGCCGTGGAGGGGCGGGGCGAGGATGCGGGAGACGGAGCGGCCCGAGGCATCTTCCGGTCCACGGAACGCGGGTGCCGGCCGGAACCGGATCAACGAGGACGCGCACGAGTGGGGTTCGGCCCGGCTCGGGGACACGCCCGGGGCCGGGTGAACACGGACTCACTGGCCCCGTACAGGTTCGTCGGCCATACTGCCCGCCGTGGAGCAGCGCATAGATCCGAACACTCAGCCCGCGTACGCCGCAGGGACAGACCCGGCGTACATCCCTGGTCTCACGGCCCCCCGAACCACCGGAAAGGCGGACAAGGAGCCGGAGCCGACCGAGGAGCCCGCACCCGAGGACGCCGTGCCGGGCAAGGCCGCGGCGGAGGCCGTGTCCGGGGACGCGGAGTCCGACGGAGAGGCCGTCGCCGAGGCGGCCGACGACGAGGAGGACGAGAACGAGGACACGGACGGCCGGCCCGCGGACGGGCCCGCTTTCGAGGTGAGCGACCGCCGCGGTTCGATCGCCGCGGACAGCCAGGGCATCCGGTTCACCCTGGACGACCAGGAGGCCGAGTTCGGCTGGGACGAGATCGGCGCGGTGGAACTGAAGCCGGCCCGGTTCGGCCGCCGGTTCACGGTCACGGTCCACATGTCGACCCGGCGTTGGTTCAACGCGGAGGTCGAGGCTGCGAACAGGAGCAGCCTCAAGGAGTGGACGGCAGGTTTCGACGCGGTCCTGGACGCCTACTTCGAGGAGTCCTGACCTGCGGCCGGTGCCGCCCCGCCCGGACCGAGCAGCGCGTCCAGGATGTGCGGCCAGGCGGCCGCGCCGAGCGATGCGTCGGCTGCGGCTGAACCGCCGTACCGGAAGGTGCCGGACGCCGGCGCATGGCCCTCGCCGGGCAGCCGGGGCCGGTGTCCCGCTCCGGCGCGGGTGACGAGCCGGACGGGGAGACCGGCCGCCCGGCGCCGGGCGGCCAGCTCTTCGGCGTACGGCAGCGAGGGCCACATCAGGTCGTCCCCGCCCGCGACCAGCACGAGTTCGGCCCCCGACCTCTCCACCGGGACGGCCGCGGCCGGGGCCCGGTCCGCGTACCTCCGCAGGCTCTGCTCGTACCAGCCGAGGACCGAGGCGGGGGAGCCCTCCGGCTCGGAGGGCGTCCAGGCGTCGTCGTAGGGGACGAACGGCAGCGGCTCACCCCGCCAGGTCCAGGAGGAGCGCTGAGGGCGGGTCAGTCCGTCCCGGCCGGGTCCGATGTTGGCCCAGGTCACCGCGGTGGGGGAGAGTGCCACCACGGCATCGACGCCGGGCTGGAGCACGGACAGGTGCAGCGCGGCCTCGGCGCCCTTGGAGACGCCCAGGACACCGATGCGGCGGGCCCCTTCCGCGCGGAGCCGGCCCATCGCGGACACGAAGGTCTCCAGCGGTACCTCGCAGATGCCCGGCGGCTGTCCGGGGCCGCCGAACCAGCGGACCGAGAGAGCGGTCATGCCCTCCCGGGCGAGCAGCCGGCAGCGCTCCCGCTCGATCCGTCCGCTGGACCCGGCGAGCACGAGCACTCCGACGGCGCTGCCGTGCGAGGGCGCGGCGCGGAAGCCCGTCCAGGCATCCGCGCCGGCGACCGGTCCGGAGTGCACCTCGCCCTCGACGGTCTGCACGGGATCAGGTCAGGCGCCGGCCAGCACCACCGAGCGGGTCAGGTGGCGCGGGCTGTCCGGGTCGAGGCCGCGGGCGGCGGCGCGGGCGATGGCCAGGCGCTGCACACGGACCAGTTCGGCCAGCGGGTCGAGACCGCTCTCCACCCAGCGGGCGCCGGTCTCCTCGACCTGCTCGCGCAGGCCCTCGGGCGCGGTGCCGAACATCCAGGTCGCGGTGCCCGTGGTGGCGATGCTGATGGGGCCGTGGCGGTACTCCATCGCGGCGTACGCCTCCGTCCAGGACAGCGAGGCCTCCTTCATCTTCAGCGCGGCCTCGTTGGCGAGACCGGCCGTCCAGCCGCGGCCGAGGAAGGTGAACTGGGTGCAGTCCAGGAGCCCTTCGGGCAGCGGTTCGGCCAGCGCGGTCTCCGCGTCGCGGACCACGGCGTCGGTGTGCAGACCGAGGTGGGCACGGAGCAGGGTCAGCAGCGTGGTCGCGAAGCGGGTCTGCACGACGGACTGCTCGTCGGCGAAGTCGAGCACCACGACCGCGTCCGCGGACGTCATCACCGGGGTCTGCGGGTCACCGGTGATGGCCACCGTCGGGGTGACGCCGCGCAGCCGGTCGAGGAGTTCGAGCACCTCGGTCGTGGTGCCGGAACGGCTGAGGGCCACGACCCGGTCGTAGCGGCGGCCGAACGGGAACTCCGAGGCGGCGAACGCGTCGGTCTCGCCCTGGCCGGAGTCCTCACGGAGCGAGGCGTATGCCTGAGCCATGTAGAACGAGGTACCGCAGCCGACCACGGCGATGCGCTCACCGGACGCGGGCAGTACGGCCGCCTGGCTCTGCGCCAGCTCCGCGGCGCGACGCCAGCAGTCCGGCTGACTGGCTGTCTCGATCTCGACAAATGACACTTTTGCACTCCGTACTGGTGATGGGATGCTCGTAAACGCACGGTATACGGGACGTGCAAGCATTATCAAGCATTTTCCTTGCAGGTGACTTGACTCGCGAGGGCCTTGTGCGACGCTTGCGCGAGTCCGGTGATGGCGCCCAAGGGGATGGACGCCCGCGGCCGGACCTGTGAGGAGAGTGCACGTGTCCAGGGATACCCGGTGGAACTCACTGCTGGAGCTCGTAGGCAAGCATGGCCGGGTGGACGTCGAGGACGCCGCGAAGGCGCTGGACGTCTCGGCGGCGACCATCCGCCGAGATCTGGACCAGCTCGCTGACCAGCAACTGCTCACCCGTACGCGGGGCGGCGCGGTGGCGCACGGTGTCAGTTACGAGCTGGCGCTGCGCTACAAGACGGGGCGCAACGCCCCGGAGAAGCAGGCCATCGGCCGCGCCGTGGCCGAACTGGTCGCGGTCGGTGAGGTGGTGGGGCTGACCGGCGGCACCACCATCACCGAGGTGGCCCGCGCGCTCGCCGTGCGCTCCGACCTGGTGGGGGACGCCGTCGCGGGAGCGGCCGGCCAGCCGACCCTGACCGTCGTCACCAACGCCCTCAACATCGCCAACGAGCTGGTGATCCGGCCGCAGATAAAGATCGTGGTGACCGGCGGGGTGGCCAGGCCCCAGTCGTACGAGCTGACGGGCCCGCTGGCCAGTGGGGTACTCGGTGAGATCACGCTGGATGTCGCCGTGCTCGGTGTCAACGCCATCGACACCGAACGCGGTGCGTACGTCCACCACGAGGGCGAGGCCAGCATCAACCGGCTGCTCGCCCAGCAGGCCCAGCGGGTGGTGGTGGCGGCCGACTCGTCGAAGATCGGCAAACGTGCTTTCGCCCGGGTCTTCGACCTCGGGATGATCGACTTCCTGGTCACCGACAAGGGGATCCCGGCCGAGGCGACGGCCCGCTTCACCGAGGCCGGCGTCACCGTTATCGCCGTCTGAACCGCCTGAACCGCCTGGACCGCCTGAGCTGCCCGAACCGCCGGAACCCGTCCGGGCCGTCCGGACTTGCCCGAGTCTGCCCGATACCTGCCTCGCGCCTGCCCCGTCCCGCACCTGTCCGAGCTGAACGAGTGGCCCGAACGGCGGGTCGTCCCACCCGAAGGGTGTGGCGGCCCGCCGTTTCGCGTGCCCCGCGACCCGGGTTCGGGTGTGCTGGAACATGCGCTTGCGTGTGCTTGATCGATCACAACCAAGCACACAGGGACCGGATTTGACGGGTTGGTAGCGTCGGCTGCGGTCGCTTCACGGCCATCTTGTGCCTCTTCTGTGCATATTTCGATCCACGAGGTGCGCCGACGTGCTGCATGTTGTGGTTTTTGGATGTCAATAGATGTTCGTTACCTCTGTGAAATGAACAACTCTTGCCATTCGGGTGCGCTGTCGTGAACTATGTGCCTGTCGCCGTGAAGGAGCAGCGGCCGCACCTCTTCCGGGACGCGGCCCGCCTCCACGTATGCGGGACGTTCTCTCGCTCCATCAGCCCTGGAGGTGCCTGTGACGATGGCAGATGTGCCGGTCACAGCAGCGCGGCAGTCCGCGCCGCAGCCCCGCGACCCGGACGGCGCCGACCTGCCCGCCGGGAAGAGGCCCAAGAAGAACCGAATACGGCAGCCGCTTCGATACCGGCTGAAACGCGACAGAGCGCTTCTGCTCTTCTGCCTGCCCGGTGTTCTGTACTTCGCGCTCTTCTTCTACTTGCCGCTCGCGGGCAACGTCATCGCCTTCCAGGACTATCAGCCGTTCCTGGGCTTCAAGCAGAGCCCGTTCGTCGGGCTCGCGAACTTCACCGCGCTGCTGGCCGAACCGGATTTCTGGAGTGCGGTCTCCAACACGCTCCAGATCACCGCGATCCAGCTGGTGCTGTACTTCCCGGCACCGATCGCCCTGGCACTGCTGCTCAACTCGCTGATCAGCGAGAAGATCAAGCGGTTCATCCAGACCGTCGTGTACCTCCCGCACTTCCTGTCCTGGGTCGTCGTGGTGGCCATGTTCAAGCAGGTGCTCGGCGGCGCGGGTTCGGTCACCACGCTGCTGATGGAGCACGGCGTCAGCATCGGCAACGTGATGACGGACCCCGGCACCTTCAAGCTGCTGATCACCGCCCAGGCCATCTGGAAGGACACCGGCTGGGGCACGATCATCTTCCTGGCGTCCATCGCCTCGATCGACATGGGCCAGTACGAGTCCGCCGCCATGGACGGCGCCGGCTGGCTCCGCCGGATCTGGCACATCACCCTGCCGGGCATCCGGCCGGTGATCCTCATGCTGCTGATCCTGCGGCTCGGCGACATCCTCTCGGTCGGCTTCGAGCAGATCATCCTGCAGCGTGACGCCGTCGGCCCGGACGCCTCCGAAGTCATGGACACCTACGTGTACTTCCACGGAGTCGTGGACGGCGACTGGGGCATGAGCACCGCCGCCGGTTTGATGAAGGGCGTCATCGGATTCGCCCTCATCCTCGCCGCCAACAAGCTCGCCCACCGCTTCGGCGAGCAGGGAGTCTACCGATGAGCCAGCAGTCCGTCGCGACCCGGCTGCGCAGTGCCGGGCCCGGCCCACGGGCCGGCGGGGGCCTGCACGCCTCCAACGGCAGGCCGCCGTGGATGGAGCGCCCCCACTGGTACGGACAGGGCGCGAAGGGCCTGGCCCTGATCGTCCTCACCGTGATCGTGCTCTACCCGTTCGTCCTCGCCATCGGCACCAGCCTGGCGGGCCGCGAGGAGCTGAACGCCAACGGCGGTTACGTACTGCTGCCGCACCACCCGACGCTGGAGGCCTACCGGGTCGTCCTGTCCGGCGGGGTCGTCACGCAGGCCGCGCTGGTCTCCATCGGGATCACGCTGGTCGGCACCGCGCTCAGCCTGGCGTGCACGGTGATGATCGCCTACGGGACATCGCGCCCCGGCAGCGTCCTCGCCAAGCCGATCCTGCTGCTGGTGCTGGGCACGTTCCTCTTCGCTCCCGGCATCATCCCGACGTACCTGGCGGTCCAGCAGTTCAAGATGCTGGACACCTACGCCGCGCTGATCCTTCCGGTGCTGCTCAACGCGTTCAACATCGTGGTCGTCCGGTCCTTCTTCCAGAGCATTCCCGAGGAGCTGTACGACGCGGCCCGGATCGACGGCGCCGGTGAGGTCACGGTCCTCTTCCGGATCGTCCTCCCGCTGTCCAAGGCGGTCCTCGCCGTGGTCGGGCTGTTCTACGCGGTCGGGTACTGGAACAGCTTCTTCAACGCGGTGCTCTACCTCAACGACTCCGGCAAGTTCCCCATCCAGGTGATCCTGCGCAGCTACGTGCTCAACGGGCAGAGCATCAACGCGTCGGCCATGGGCGTCCACTCGATTCCGCCGGCGACGTCCTTGCAGATGGCCGTGCTGATCATCGCCATCGTGCCCATCTTCTGCGTGTACCCCTTCCTGCAGAAATTCTTCGTCAAGGGCGTTCTCACCGGGGCGATCAAGGGCTGATCCGCCCACCGCCTTCGTCGCCGCCACGCACTCCACATCTTTCAAGGAGCCCCATGTCCACCAACTTGTCCCGGCGCGGATTCATGGGCGCCGCGGGAATCGCCGGCCTGACCGTGGCCGGGCTGTCGACCCTGAGCGCCTGCGGCAGCGGTGCCACGGTCAGCAAGGGCGGCTCCAAGGCGTCGGCCAAGGTCAAGCTGCCGACGTACGCGGCCGTGCAGACCGCTCCCGCGGACCTGGCGGGCAACGCGGCCGGTCTGGACGCCACGTACCTGCGCTACCCCAAGGCCCTCACCAAGTCGGTGGCCAAGGCGCCCGGCGACGGCAGCCGCATCACGGCCCTCACCGAGACGTTCACCACGCCCGCACCGCCGCAGGGCAAGAACGCCTACTGGCAGGAGCTGAACAAGCGCCTCGGGGCGCGGTTCGACATGACGATCGTGGTGGACCAGGGCGTCGACGCCTACCTCCAGAAGTTCAACGCCATGATGGCCGGCGGTGACATACCCGACCTGGTCTGGTTCCCGCCGAACCAGGGCATCCAGCGCGTCCCCGAGCTGCTGGACGCCAAGTTCCACGACCTCACCCCGTACCTCTCGGGCGACGTCGTGAAGGACTACCCGAACCTGGCGAACCTGCCGACCACCGCCTGGAAGACCGCCGTGGTCAACGGCAAGATCCGCGGCGTCACCGTCGCCTACGGGTCGATGGGCCAGGTCTACGCCGTCAACCAGGACTTCTGGAAGCCGGTCGGCGGCGCCGAGTTCAGCAGCGCGGAGGACTTCCTCGCCAAGGGCAAGGAACTCCTCGACACCAAGCGCAACAAGTACGTCCTGGAGCCGGCGTACGTGAACCACATCGGCCAGTTCGCCCAGTGGTTCGGCGCGCCCAGCGGCTGGCGCCTGGAGGGCGGCAAGCTGGTCCACATGTACGAGACGGAGGAGTACCAGGAGGCACTGGCCTTCGCCGTCAAGGTGGCCAAGGCCGGACTCTTCTGGCCCGACCCCAACCTCTCCACCACCATGGAGAAGATGGCGCAGGGCAGCCTCGGCGCCTATGTGCAGTCCTTCCCCAGCTTCCTGGTGGACGCCAAGACGTACGACTTCCCGTTCGGCGTCATCGTGCCCTTCGCCGCCAGGACCGGTGCGAAGCCGAGGTACAGCATGGGCTACGGCTCCGTCGGCTACACCGCCATCAACAAGAAGGCCGACGCCAAGCGCGTGAAGATGCTGCTGGGCGTCCTGGACTACCTCGCCGCCCCCTTCGGTACGGAGGAGCGCCTCTTCCTCGACAACGGCATCGAGGGCACGCACTTCACCCGTACGGCCAAGGGCGACGTCAAGCTCACCGCCAAGGGGAACACCGAGGCGGTGACCACGGCCATGCCGCTGGCCTTCCTCGCCGCGGGCCCCGAGTACATCTACCTGCCCGGACAGCCCGAGCTGGCCAAAAAGATGCACGGCTGGCAGCAGGAACTCCTCAAGATCAGCCAGACGAACCCGACGAGCGGCCACTTCTCCGACACGAGCACCAGCAAGAGCCCCTCGCTCACCACCGCCATGAGCGACCTCCAGCTGGACATCGTCGCGGGCCGCAAGCCGCTCTCCGCCTACCAGGAGCAACTGCGCAAGTGGCGCTCCGGCGGCGGTGACAAGATGCGTGCCGAGTTCGAGGCCTCGCTCGCCGGCAAGTAGCCCGGGGCCGGGCAGCCGGCCCTCGTCCGCACCACCCGCACCACCCGTACAGACAGAGAAGGGACCCCCGTGTCAGACCTGCGACTCGGCGTCATCGGACTCGGCCTGCGCCGTTCCATCGCGATGTCCGCCCACCACCCCGGACAGGGTTCGGCGATCACCGCCGTCTGCGACCTCGACCCCGAGGTGCGCAGCCGCGAGGCCGAGCGCTTCGGCACGGACGTCGCGGTCGAGGACTACAAGCTGCTCCTCGGCCGCGACGACATCGACGCGGTCATCGTCGCCACCCCCGACGACACCCACGAGGCCATCGCCATCGACGCGCTGCGCGCGGGCAAGGCCGTCTTCGTCGAGAAGCCGCTCGGGATCACCGTCGAGAGCTGCGACAACGTCCTGCGTGCCGCGTACGAGACCGGGACCCGGCTCTACGTCGGCCACAACATGCGGCACATGGGTGTCGTGCGGCTGATGCGCGACATCATCGCCCGCGGCGACATCGGCGAGCCCAAGGCCGTCTGGGTACGCCACTTCGTCGGCTACGGCGGCGACTACTACTTCAAGGACTGGCACGCCGACCGGACCCGGACCACCGGTCTGCTGCTCCAGAAGGCCGCGCACGACATCGACGTGCTGCACTGGCTGACCGGCGGCTACACCCGGCGCGTCAACGCGCTGGGCGACCTGCTGGTCTACGGCGACCTGCCGCGGCGCGAGCCGGACACCCCGCGTCCGGACAACTGGCTGCGCGAGTTCGACTGGCCGCCGACGGCCCGCAAGGACCTGCACCACATCGTCGACGTCGAGGACGTCTCGGTGATGAACATGCAGCTCGACAACGGCGTGGTCGCCGCCTACCAGCAGTGCCACTTCACCCCGGACTACTGGCGCAACTACACGGTCATCGGCACCGAAGGGCGGCTGGAGAACTTCGGCGACAGCCCCGGTGACGAGGTCAAGGTCTGGAACACCGGCCCCAGCGGCTACCGGGCGGACGCCGACATCACCTACCGGGTGCCGGAGGCCAAGGGTTCGCACGGCGGCGGTGACAGCCGGATCATGGAGGAGTTCTGCCGGTTCGTGCGCGACGGGGGCGTCACCGACACCTCGCCGGTCGCCGCCCGGATGAGCGTCGCCGCCGGTGTGCTCGCGACCCGCTCGCTGCGTGAGGGCGGTGCGCCGTACGACGTGCCCGCCCTCGACCCCGAGCTGATCGCCTACTTCGAACGCGGTCAGGTCCGCTCCTGAGGATCTGACCGGGAAAGGCCGGACAGGGCCGTGCCACAGCCCCGTCCGGCGGGTCCGGCCGTACGAGGCGCACCCACGCCCTGTCCGGGACCCCGGCCGCCCCTCTCCGGTGCGCCGAAGCCGACCGACGCCACCCGGTCCACCACCGTCCCGAGCCGTGCCGGCCGTTCCCCGGGCCGCATCCCGCCAGCTGGCCCCGGCAGTCCGCTTCCAGCGATCCTGCCGGGGCCAGCTGGCGTCTGTTTTGAGTCATGCTCGGTGGGTAATCGGTCTCTTCCGGTTTGACGGCCGCTCACTGCGTCATGGCGAAGAAGGAAGAGTCGGCCGGGTGATATCGACTGTTTCATCCGGACAATCCCGTAAGGCGGACAGCCGCGCCGCTCTCGTACGGTCACCGATCAGCCGTTCCGAGCGGAATGAAACGGCGATTTCAAGCCAGTAAGTGACTGCCGTGTCCGATTTCGAACGCGCGACCGGAAACCGGTCGGCATAATCGCGTCCATGTCGATCACGGGTGGGCACGTCGTTGCTCTGGGCCGGGGCCTGCACGCGTGGCTCCCGCCGAAGCGGGGCTGGGGGCTGGCCAACTGCGGCCTGCTCGTCTCACCCCGGGGTGCGGTCTGGATCGACACCCCGTACGACCCCGTGCTGGCGGGGCAGTTCCTGGCCGAGAGCACGAAACTGCTCCCCGCGGGCGTCACCGTCGACCGGGTGATCGTCACGCACGCCAACGGCGACCACTTCTGGGGCGCGGGCGTGCTCCCGGACGCGGAGATCATCGCGACCCGCGAGGCCCGGGACCACATCCACTACGAGCCCACCCCGAAGCAGCAGCACGCCCTGGTCAACGGCGGCGGTCCGGCCGGCCCGCTCGGCGCCTACCTCGGCCGCCACTTCAGCCCGTTCGACTGGTCCCGGACCGAACCGGTCCAGCCGACCACCTACTTCACCGGCGAGCTCGAACTGACGCTGGGGGAGTACCCGGTCCGGATCACCGCCCTGCCGCCCGCACACACCACCGGTGACCTGATGGTCCACCTGCCCGCCCAGAGTGCCGTGTTCAGCGGCGACATAATCTTCTCCTCGACACCCGCGCAGCCCGGGGACCACCCGATCCACTGGTCGGGCCCGCTGAGCAACGTGATCGCCGCCTGCGAACAGGTGCTGGCCACCGGAGCCGAGACGATCGTGCCGGGCCACGGACCGGTCCTCGACCGGGCCGGGGTACGCGACCACATCGCCTATCTGGAGTACGTACAGGAGCGGGCCCACGCCCTCCACGCCGCCGGGGTCCCCGCACCGGAGGCGGCCCGCCGGGTGATCGGCGAGGGCCGCCACCCCGAACTCGGACTCCCCGAGCGGCTGCTGGTGACGATCGGCAGCGAGTACCGGCAGCTCGACGGCTCCGAGATGCCCGGGGTGCTCCAGGTGATGACCGAAGTGGCCGTGCTCGCCCGGGAAGTGGAGCAGCAGGCCGAGCGGGAAGCGGAACAGCCCGGTCAGCCCGCGGGCGCGGTGGAGTGAGCGCCCGGCCCGCCGCACAGGCCGGGCCACCCGCCCGCCCTCCGGGCCGGGCCGACCGTCCGGTCCTCCGCCGCCCCGGCCGGAGGACCGGCCCGACGACAGAAACGCGGTAACGGCATGGGATGGATCGTGGCGGTGATCGCCGTCGTGGCCGCCGTGGCGGCGACGGCGCGCTCGTACGGGTCCGCCCGCTCGGAACAGCTCGCCGTGGCCCGCGCCGAGCTGACCGAACGGCAGATGAAGGCCGCGGAGGCCCGTACCGCCGCGCTCGTCGACGAGATCCGGCAGCTGGCCCACAGGCGCATCCCGGCCGCCGCGGTCGCCCTCTCGCACTCCAGCGCCCAGGTCCCCGGACTGCGGGAGGCGGCCGAGGTGGACGGCGAGGCCGCCCGGCTGCTCACCGAGGCCGTGCAGGCCGCCAGGACCGCCGTCATCGAGGAGCGGCAGCGCGTCGACGCCGCGGCCCGAGCGGCGATGCGCGGCACCTCGGCCAAGATCCAGTCGCTGCTGAACCAGTCGCAGCAACTGCTGCACGAGCTCCAGCACGAGTACGACGACCCGCGCATCCTGCAACTGGACTTCCGCAACGAACTGGCCCTGCGCCGGACCCAGTCCACCGCCGTGCTCTGCGACGCCTGGCCCGGCCTGGCCCGGCAGAACTCACCGCTCATCGAGATCGTGCTCGGGGCCCAGTCCCGCGTCGCCGGCTACGAGCGCATCAAGGTGGCCAACCACCTGCGCGAGGAACGGCTGGCGCTCGCCGCCAGGGCCGCGGAGCCCCTCGCGATCGCCCTCGCCGAACTGCTCGCCAACGCCACCGCGTACTCCCACCCCGACACCGACGTGACGGTGACGCTCCAGCAGAGCGGCGGCCGGGGCGCGTTCCTGGTCGTCGACGACGCGGGCATCGGCATGGACGAGGACGCGCTCGACCGGGCCCGCGCACTGCTGGCAGGCCCCTCAGAGGTGCTGCTGACCGAGCTGGGCGACCCGCCGCAGACCGGCTTCGCGGTCGTCGGCCGGCTCGTGACGCAGTACGGCTTCCACTGCCACATCGAGGCCTCGCCGTTCGGCGGCATGCGGACCATCCTGCGCGTCCCCGCACATCTGCTGACCGTGCTGAAGGAGGGCCGGACCCTCTCCGCCCTGGCCCCGGAGCCCGTATCCGCGCAGGCCGCCCCGGCCGAGGAGGCCGCCCCCGCCGCCCCCGCGCAGGAACCGCCGAGGGCGCATCCCGTCGCGGAACCGGCCGGACTGCCCAGCAGGCGCCGGCGCGCCCCCCGGCCGGCCGCGGCCCCGGCCCCCGCCGCCGTTCCGGCCGCCGGACAGATGCCCCGTACACCGGAGCAGGCGGAGTCTTCCTGGGCGGCCCTCCAGCAGGGCACCCTCAACGGCAGGAGCGTCGCCGGGCGGGCCCCCGCACCGGAATCGGACGGCCACGACCACCTGGGCGACCAGGACGACCAAGGAGACGACGAGACGTGAGCGCCCCCAGCCCCACCACCGGTGACCTCGCATGGGTGCTGACCCCGCTGCTGGAGCTGCCCGGAGTCCAGCATGCCGTGGTCGCCACCGGTGACGGCCTCATCGAGGGCGCCTCCCCCGGCCTCGACCGGGCGTCCGGCGAACGGGTCGCCGCCATGACGGCCACGCTGCACGCCGCGGCGCGCGCCTTCACCACGGCGTTCACCGACGTCGAGGGCCCGAAACTGGCCCAGACGGTGGTCGAATCCGATCTGGGCTTCGCCGTCGTCGTACCGGCCGGGAACAACACCACCCTCGCCCTCTTCGCCGAACCCGGCGCCAAACTCGGTGACATCGCCTACCAGATGCAGGTGCAGGTCACCGCGCTGACCCGGGCGATGCACGCGCCCGCCCGCCAACCGGACTCCGCCGCCCGGCCATGAGCTCCGGACCGGGACGCCGTCTGATCCCCGCCTATCTGGTCACCGGCGGCCGGTCCCGGCCCGCCGGCCCCGCGCTCGACCGGCTCGCCGTGCTCGTACGCACCGATACGGCCCTGCCCCCGGACACCGGCTCGGAACAGCGCAGGCTCTGCGAGCTGCTGGCACCGGGCGCCCTCACCGTCGTCGAGTGCGCGGCCCACCTGGACCTGCCGGTCAGCGCCACCGTATTCCTGGCCACGGACCTCGCGGCCGCCGGACTTCTGCTCACCCGACCGCCGATACCCAGTGCCGGGGAGATCGACCGGTCGCTCGTCGAGAGGCTGCTCGTTGGACTCCGCTCCCTCCACTGACCGGACCGGCGTCGGCTATCTGCCGACGGCCGCCAGGACCCTGATGAAGATCGTCGTCACGGGTCCCTTCGGCGTGGGCAAGACGACCCTGATCCGTACGCTCTCGGAAATAGCCACCCTCCATACGGAGGAGGCGATGACCCAGTCCAGCACCCTGTTCGACGACACCGCCGGGCTCCCCGACAAGACCACCACCACGGTCGCCATCGACTTCGGACGCCTCACCGTCCTGGACGACCTGGTGCTCTACCTGTTCGGCACACCCGGTCAGCAGCGTTTCCTGCCGCTGTGGGAGGACATCGCACGGGGCGCGCTCGGCGCGCTCGTGCTGGTGGACACCCGGCGGCTCGGAGACTCCTTCGCGGTCATGGACATGGTGGAGGAGCAGGGGCTGCCGTACGCCGTCGCGGTCAACCGCTTCCCCGACGCTCCCGCCCACAGCGACGAGGTGCTGCGCAAACACCTCGACCTCGCCCCCGGGACCCCGCTGATCCAGTGCGACGCCCGGGAACGGCGCGGCAGCATCGACGCCCTGATCGCGCTGGCCGAACACGTGCTGACCCGACTGCCGCGACCCGAGGACCCGTCATGACCCTGTTCGTACAGCCGCCGCAGCCCGTCGCGCTGTACGGCCCCGACTTCGCGGCCGACCCGCACGGCCACTACCGCAGGCTGCGCGAAGAGGGCCCGCTGACGCCGGTCCGGATCGCACCCGGTGTGGAGGCGATGCTGGTCACGGACTACCAGGCGGCCGTCGACCTGCTCCGCGACACCCACACCTTCAGCAAGGACCCCCGCGACTGGCAGGCGACCGTCCCGCCGGACTCGCCGGTGCTGCCCGTGCTCGGCCACCGCCCCACCGCGCTGTTCAGCGACGGCGACGAGCACACCCGCTACCGCGAGGCCATCAACGACAGCCTCGCGCTGATCGAACCGCACATCCTGCGGGCGGAGGTGGCCGGGGCCGCCCAGCGGCTCATCCGGGAGTTCGCCGCCACCGGCACCGGCGACCTCATCGCCCAGTACGCCCGACGGCTCCCGCTGCACGTCTTCATCACCTGGTTCGGCGTCGCCCCCGACGACGGCGAGCGGATCATCGACGGCATCGGCGGCATGATGGACTCGGCCCGGGGCGCCGCGGCGGCGTACGCCGACCTCGTCGACGTCGTCACCCGCCTCGTCGCCGACCGGCGCGCCGGCCCGCGCCGGGACCTGACCTCGTATCTGCTCGCGCATCCGGCCCGTCTCGACAACGACGAGACGGTCCGTCAGATCACCCTGGTGATGAGCGCGGGCCACGACCCCACGACCAACCTCATCGGCAACTCCATCCTGCACATGCTCACCGACGAGCGGTACGCGGGCTCGCTGCACGGGGGAGCGATGACCGCGCACGAGGCGATCAACGAGGTCCTGTGGCAGGAACCGCCGATCGCCAACCTGGCCGCGCACTACCCACGCCACGACACCGAGTTCCACGGGGTACGGCTGCACGCCGGACAGCTGGTCCTGGTCTCCTTCGGCGCCGCCAACACCCAGTCCGCGGCGGTCACCCCGCAAGAAGGCGTCCGCTCCGGGGCCAGCGCCCACCTCGCCTGGTCGGCCGGGCCGCACCGGTGTCCCGCGAAACAGCCCGCGCTGCTCATCGCGATGACCGCGATCGAACAGTTCACCAGCCAGCTGTGCGACGCGGAACTCGCCGTGCCGGTGAGCGAACTGCTCTGGCGGCCGGGCCCCTTCCACCGGGCCCTGGCACACCTTCCGGTCCGCTTCACACCGCTCGACACGACACCCGCCACCGGCCCGGACGAGGGCTCCGCGACCCTCTCCGGCCGCACTCCGAAGGTGCCGATCGGGTCCTGAGCCGTGTCGCTGGTAGGCCGAACGGGTGAGGGGCGAGAGAATTGCCCGATGAACAGTGAGCGCAGCCGGCGCAACGCCGAACGAAGCACAGACGGAGTGGTCCGGTGAGCAGGTACGACAGGTATGACGTCACCGACGAGCAGTGGGAGGGACTGGCCCAGGTCGTCCCCCTGCGCAGCCGCAACGAGTGGCCCTCCCGGGTGGACCACCGGACGGCCCCGGAGGAGCGGGAGAGCGCCGAGCAGCGGCGCATGGTGGTGCTGCGGGTCCAGGTCTTCGCGGACGCGCGCGAGGTGGCCGAGTACCTGGTCGGGCAGGTTCCGGTGCTGCTCGACCTGACCGGCGCGGAACCCGATGTGGCCAAGCGGATCCTGGACTTCACCAGTGGAGTCGTCTTCGGTCTCGGCAGCGGGATGCACCGGGTGGACCGGAACGTCTTCCTGCTGTCGCCCCTCGGCATGGAGGTCGAGGGCGTGACGGCGGCCGGCGTGCCGGGGGTCTGAAGCGTGTTGCGCTGTACCCCGGTGGGCGGCGTGCCATGCGGGCGGGGGAGGCCGTTCCTCCGATGGGAGGACGGGCGATCCGGCGGAACGGTTCGGCGGGGAGGCGGGTGCGTACGGTCCTTGGCATGACCGCACCCAGCCTCCGCGCCGATCCTCCCCGCGCCGATCCTTCGCTGCCACGCGGCGCCGACTCCGCCCGGTGGTCGAAGCGTTGCGCCGGACCCGTCGTGACCGAGCTGCGGCTCGCCGCCTTCGGGGCGCACCGGGGCACGGTCGTGCCGCTGGCCCCGCTCACCCTCCTCACGGGTCCCTCCGGCAGCGGCACGTCGAGTGCGCTGCGGGCCTACGAGGCGCTGTCCCGGCTGGCCGCCGGGTCGCCGCTCGACGAGGTCTTCCCCGATCCGGCGGGGTGCGTGCCCGAAGGGACCGGAGCCGACCGGCGGGGGCGGCGCGGCTTCCGGATCGGGTGCACTGCGGACGGCCCGGTCGGCCCGGTCCGGCTGGAACTCGCCGTCCAGGCCGAGCCGGCCCTCCGGATCGTCGGGGAGCAGCTGACCCTGGACGGGGAGACCCTGCTCAGCACCGCGCTGCGTCATCCGGCGCAGCCGACGCTCCAGGCGGCCTGGCACACCGCCGACGAGCTTCCGGTGACGCGGGAACGGCTGCCGGACGACCGGCTGGGCACGGCCCTGCTGCCCTTGCGGGTCGCGGGCCGGACGCCGGGCCAGCTGCTGGTGCTGGCCGCCGCCGAACAGCTGGTGGTCGCTCTGCGCCCGGCCTTCGTCTGTGAGCCGAGGCCGCACCGGATGCGGACACCGGTGCCGCCGGGCGAGGGCCGGCTCCGCCGCGACTGCGGGAACCTCGCGGCGGTTCTGCACGCCGCGTACGAGGGACAGGGGCATGCGCGCGGACGTGGGCGGGGCGACGGGGGCGGGCACGGAGGCGTGGGCGGGTACGCGTACGGGCGCCGTCATGCCCGGCTGGTCGCGCTGGCGGACGCCGGATGCGCGCGGCCGGTGACCGGGCTCCGCGTCGAGCGGCTCGCGGACGGGCAGGTCCACGCGGTCGTGGGCCGGGGCGACGGGCCGGGTACCCCGCTGGAACGGCTCGGCGACGGCGAACTGCGGTACCTGGCACTGGCCGCGGCCCTGCTCCTGGGGCCTGGGGAGGATCCGGCGGATGCCGACTCCGAGGTGCCGGCGGCCCTGCAGACCCGCACGGTGCTGGCCGACGGGTTCGACCGTGATCTGGACGGGCGGCAGACGCGGGAACTGCTGACCGAGGCGGCCTCCGCGGTGGCCGGCGGCCGGGTCCGGCTGCTCGGCACGGTGACGGAGTCGGGCGCCGCACGGGCCCGCGGGACGGCCGGAGCGACGGTGGTGGACCTCCGGGGAACGGCCGGAGCGACGGTGGCAGACCTCTGTGGGACGGCCGGAGCGACGGTGGCAGACCTCTGCGGGACGGCCGGAGCGACAGTGGCAGACCCCTGCGGAACGGCCGGAGCGACGGTGGTAGACCTGGGGCCGTGACAGAACTCGACGTACCCGCCCTGCAACGACGGCTCGCCGCCTTCGCGGCCGCACGCGACTGGGAGCAGTACCACACCCCGAAGAACCTGGCGTCGGCGCTGAGCGTCGAGGCATCCGAACTCATGGAGATCTTCCAGTGGCTGACGCCGGAGCAGTCGGTCCGGGTGATGGAGGAGCCCGGTTCCGCGCACCGGGTGTCGGACGAGGTCGCCGATGTCCTCGCCTATCTGCTGCAGTTCTGCGCAGTGCTGGACATCGACCCGCTCGCGGCGCTGGCGGCCAAGATCGAGCGGAATGAGGCGCGCTTCCCGGCCACGAAAGGCCCGGATACAGCCGACCGTCACTCTTCGGAGTGATCCACTTATTCACAGTCGATAAGGTGTCCACAGATTTCCGAAATCCTCTGGCTTTTCGGTACCACCACCCTCACTGTGGGTAATGGGAGAGGTGAGTGGGTTTTCGTACCGAACGGGGGCAACACATGGAAGCGGAGCGGTTGGTAGCGGTCATCAGGCAGGCGCTGGCCCGGAGCAGGGGCACGCCGGACATCATCGCCGAGGCCTGGCAGGCCCAGGCCCTTGCGCAGGCGGTCGGAAGCAGGCTGGCGGCGAGCGGCCCCAAGGAGTTACGGGGCGAGGCGGGAGGCCTCAGCGAGATCGGCGGAAGAAGCAACGGGGCCCTTGACCACCCGGCGGCGCGGGCCGGGGTGGCCAGGGCGGCGCAGCTCTCCGAGGTGGCCGACCCGCGCTCCGCGCTGACGGGGCTCGGCACGCTGCTGGGGGAGGTGGGGATCGCCCTGGTGGGGGTGGCGTGCGAGACGGATGAACAGAGCCTGTACTGGCAGTGCATGGAGGCGATCGACGCCGCCGACGAGTCGACGGACCGGGTTCACGGAATGCTCCGGCTCCTCGACGAACGGGACCGGGAACGCCGGGAGGATCTGGAGCGCAGCAGGGAGCGGGACGGCCCTCACGGAGTGCTGCACGGACCGGCGGGTCCGGCTGCCGGCCGGTCCTGAGCGTCCCTCGCGCCCGGGACGATCCGGACACCGCGGCGGCGACAGGGGGGCGGGAGAAGGACGGGCGGAGTCCGGGGGTGCAGGATGGATCCATGGATCTTCGAATCTTCACCGAGCCCCAGCAAGGGGCGAGCTACGACACCCTGCTCACCGTCGCCAAGGCGACGGAGGACCTCGGCTTCGACGCCTTCTACCGTTCCGACCACTATCTGCGCATGGGAGGGGGAGACGGACTCCCCGGCCCGACGGACGCCTGGATCACGCTCGCCGGGCTGGCGCGCGAGACCAAGCGGATCCGCCTCGGCACGCTGATGACGGCGGGGACGTTCCGGCTCCCCGGCGTGCTCGCCATCCAGGTGGCACAGGTCGACCAGATGTCCGGCGGCCGGGTGGAACTGGGTCTGGGAGCGGGCTGGTTCGAGGATGAGCACAAGGCGTACGGCATCCCTTTCCCGCAGGAGAAGTTCGGCCGGCTGGAGGAGCAGCTGGCGATCATCACCGGTCTGTGGTCGACCGAGGTCGGCAAGACGTTCAGCTACGACGGCACGTACTACCAGCTCACCGACTCGCCCGCACTGCCCAAGCCGGCGCAGGCCAAGGTGCCGGTACTGATCGGCGGGCACGGTGCGAAGCGCACGCCGAGGCTCGCCGCCAAGTACGCCGACGAGTTCAATATCCCCTTCGCCGGCCTGGAGGACAGCGAGCAGCAGTTCGGCCGGGTCAGGGAAGCGGCCGCGGCGGCGGGCCGGGGGCCGGACGATCTGGTGTACTCCAACGCGCTGGTCGTCTGTGTCGGCAAGGACGACGCCGAGGTCGCGCGCCGTGCCGCCGTCATCGGGCGGGACGTGTCGGAGCTCAAGGCGAACGGCCTGGCGGGTTCGCCCGCCGAAGTGGTCGACAAGATCGGCCGGTTCGAGGCCATCGGTGCTTCGAGGATCTACCTCCAGGTGCTGGATCTCGATGACCTGGATCACCTGGAACTGATCTCGTCGCAGGTCCAGACCCAGCTCACCTGAGACCGGGAGGAGTACCCGTGCGGCCCGTCCCCGGTCCTGGCCGTGACGCCCACGCCTCCGGTGGGCGGCCGTTCGCCGGGACGCCGTCCCGTCCCCTCGCGGCCGCCCTCGCGGCGGGGACGGTCCTGCTCGACGGCGGCCTCTCCAGCCAGCTGGAGTCGCAGGGCTGCGATCTGTCCGACGCGCTGTGGTCCGCCCGGCTGCTGGCCGACGGGCCCGAGCAGATCGAACGGGCGCACACGGCATATGTGCGGGCGGGCGCGCAGGTGCTGATCACCGCCAGTTATCAGGCGAGTTTCGAAGGGTTCGGGCGGCGCGGAGCCGGTCGGGCCGAGACGGCCGCCCTGTTCGCCCGCAGTGTGGAGCTGGCCCGGCGCGCGGCCGCTTCGGTGGAGCGGGATGTGTGGGTCGCCGCCTCGGTCGGCCCGTACGGGGCGGTGACGGCGGACGGCGCCGAGTACCGGGGCCGGTACGGACTCTCGGTCCGGGAGCTGGAACGCTTCCACCGCCCCCGGATCGAGGCGCTGGCCGCCGCCGGCCCCGACGCGCTGGCGCTGGAGACGGTGCCGGACACCGATGAGGCGGAGGCGCTCCTGCGGGCCGCGGAGGAGACCGGGTTGCCGGTCTGGCTCTCCTACACCGTGGCGCGGGGGGAGACCAGGGCGGGACAGCCGCTGGCGGAGGCGTTCGGCCTCGCGGCGGGGTACGAACGGGTGGTGGCGGTCGGGGTGAACTGCTGCGATCCGGCCGACGCGGACCTCGCGGTACGGACGGCGGCGGAGGTGACCGGCAAGCCCGTCGTGGTCTACCCGAACAGCGGGGAGCGCTGGGAAGCCGGGGGACGGGGGTGGACCGGCGGCGCCACGTTCGATCCCGGCCGGGTCCGGGCCTGGCGGGCGGCCGGCGCACGGCTGGTCGGAGGCTGCTGCCGGGTCGGCCCGGATACCATCGGGGAACTGGCCGCGCTGCTCGCTCCGCCGGGGGCGCACCACCGGGAAGGAGGGCGGGAAGAACCGGAGCCGGGCTGAAATTGCCTGGTGGGAGGGAGTGAACCGGACCATACTCAAACGCGTGTTCCTGACGATCAGTACAACCGGCAACCCGGAGCGTCCCGCCACCGATCTCGGATTCCTGCTGCACAAGCATCCCGAGAAGGCGCAGACGTACTCCACCTCCCACGGCACCGCGCACGTCTTCTATCCCGAGGCGTCCGCGGAGCGGTGCACAGCGGCGCTGCTGCTGGAGGTGGACCCGGTGGCGCTGGTGCGCAGGGGCAAGGGCAAGGGCCGGGGCGGTGCCCCCGACGCGGCACTCGCCCAGTACGTCAACGACCGCCCGTACGCGGCCTCCTCGCTGCTGTCCGTCGCGATGAGCACCGTCTTCAAGTCCGCGCTGAGCGGCACCTGCCGGGCGATGCCCGAGCGGGCCGAGGGGACGCTGCCGCTGCGGATCGAGGTGCCCGCGCTGCCGGCCCGTGGCGGTGCCGATCTGGTGCGGGCCCTCTTCGGTCCGCTCGGCTGGTCGCGGGTGGACGCGGTGGCCGTACCGCTGGACGAGCGGTTCCCCGAGTGGGGGGACTCGCGGTACGTACGGCTGGTGCTGGAAGGCGAGTTGCGGCTGGCGGACGCGCTGCGGCAGCTGTACGTCCTGCTGCCGGTGCTCGACGACGCGAAGCACTACTGGGTGTCGCCGGACGAGGTGGACAAGTTGCTGCGCGCCGGTGAGGGCTGGCTGGCCGATCACCCCGAGCAGAAGCTGATCACCAGCCGTTATCTGGCCCGGCGCTGGGGGCTGACCAGGCAGGCGATGGAGCGCCTGGAGCTGGTCCGGCTCGCGGAGTCGGACGACCTCGACGTCGAGAGCGTCGACAACGCGGTCGACGAGACGGCCGACACGGAGGAGCGGCCGGTGCCGCTCGCGGAGCAGCGGCGGACCGCGATCCTGGCCGCGCTGACCGGCGCCGGAGCGAGCCGGGTGCTCGACCTGGGCTGCGGACAGGGCCAGTTGGTGCAGGCCCTGCTGAAGGACGTGCGTTTCACGGAGATCGTCGGGGTCGACGTGTCGATGCGCGCCCTCACCGTCGCCTCGCGCCGGCTGAAGCTGGACCGGATGGGGGAGCGGCAGGCCGCTCGCGTGACGCTTCAGCAGGGCTCGCTCACGTACACGGACAAGCGGCTCAAGGGCTACGACGCGGCGGTGCTCAGCGAGGTCATCGAGCATCTCGACCTGCCCCGGCTGCCCGCGCTGGAGTACGCGGTGTTCGGCTCGGCCAGGCCCCGCACCGTCCTGGTGACCACGCCGAACGTCGAGTACAACGTCCGCTGGGAGACGCTCCCGGCCGGGCACGTCCGGCACGGCGACCACCGCTTCGAATGGACCCGGGCCGAGTTCCGGGACTGGGCGGGCGAAGTGGCCCGCCGGCACGGGTACGGGGTGGAGTTCGTCCCCGTCGGCACCGACGACCCCGAGGTGGGGCCGCCGACCCAGATGGCCGTGTTCACCATGACCGCGGCCGACGAGAAGGAGAAGGAGGCGAAAGCCGCATGAGCGGGACCGACACCAGCACCAGTGACAGCACCAGCCGGAGCGCCCCGCGCGTCCTGCCGGTGACCGATCTCTCCCTTGTGGTCCTCATCGGGGCGAGCGGCTCGGGCAAGTCCACCTTCGCCCGCCGACACTTCAGGCCGACGGAGGTCGTCTCCTCGGACTTCTGCCGGGGCCTGGTCGCCGACGACGAGAACGACCAGAGCGCCAGCCGGGACGCCTTCGACGTCCTGCACTACATCGCGGGCAAGCGGCTGGCCGCCGGGCGGCTGACCGTCGTCGACGCCACGAACGTCCAGCCCGAGAGCCGGCGGCAGCTGGTGAAGCTGGCCCGGGAGCACGACGTGCTGCCCATCGCGATCGTGCTGGACCTGCCGGAGGAGGTCTGCCAGGCACGCAACGCCGCCCGCCCCGACCGGGCGGGCATGGGCCGCCACGTCGTCCAGCGCCACCGCCGCGAGCTGCGCCGCTCGCTTCGCGGACTGGAGCGCGAGGGCTTCCGCAAGGTCCACGTCCTGCGCACGGAGGACGAGGCCGGGCACGCCGAAGTGGTGCGGGAGCGCCGCTACAACGACCTCCGCCACCTCACCGGCCCGTTCGACATCATCGGTGACATCCACGGCTGCAGCTCCGAGCTGGAGACCCTGCTCCGCAAGCTCGGCTACGCGGACGGGGCGCACCCCGAGGGGCGTACCGCGGTCTTCGTCGGAGACCTCGTCGACCGCGGACCCGACAGCCCCGGCGTGCTGCGCCGCGTGATGTCGATGGTGTCGGAAGGCAACGCGCTCTGCGTGCCCGGCAACCACGAGAACAAGCTCGGCCGCTACCTCAAGGGCCGCAAGGTCCAGCAGACCCACGGACTCGCGGAGACCGTCGAGCAGCTGGAGCGGGAGGACGGCAAGGACCCGGAGTTCCGCAAGCGGGTCGCGGAGTTCATCGACGGGCTCGTCAGCCACTACGTGCTGGACGGCGGCAAGCTGGTCGTCTGCCACGCCGGGCTGCCGGAGAAGTACCACGGGCGCACCTCCGGACGAGTGCGTTCGCACGCGCTGTACGGCGACACCACGGGCGAGACCGACGCGTTCGGCCTGCCGGTGCGCTACCCGTGGGCGGAGGACTACCGGGGCCGGGCCACGGTCGTCTACGGCCACACCCCCGTACCCACCACCTCCTGGGTCAACAACACCATCTGCCTGGACACCGGCGCCGTCTTCGGCGGGAGGATGACCGCGCTGCGCTGGCCGGAGCGTGAGCTCGTCGACGTACCGGCCGAGCGGGTCTGGTACGAGCCGGCGAAGCCGCTGGCCACCGAGGCGCCGGGCGGGCACGAGGGCCGTCCGCTGGACCTCGGCGACGTGCGGGGCCGCCGGATCGTGGAGACCCGGCACATGGGCCGGATCGCGGTGCGCGAGGAGAACGCGGCGGCCGCGCTGGAGGTCATGAGCCGGTTCGCCGTCGACCCCCGGCTGCTGGCCTACCTGCCGCCGACCATGGCGCCGACGGCCACCTCGAAGGAGGAGGGTTACCTGGAGCACCCGGCCGAGGCGTTCGCCCAGTACCGGGCGGACGGCGTGGCCAGGGTCGTGTGCGAGGAGAAGCACATGGGCTCCCGGGCGGTCGCCCTGGTCTGCCGGGACGCCGACGTGGCGCGGGAACGCTTCGGGACGGGGGACGCCGCCGCCGGGGGAGTGGGCGGCCCGACGGGCGCCCTGCACACCCGTACCGGACGCCCGTTCCTGGACGACGCCGCGCTGACCGAGGTGGTCCTCGGCCGGCTGCGCGCGGCCGTCACCGCCGCCGGGCTGTGGGAGGAGTGGGACACCGACTGGGTGCTGCTCGACGCCGAGCTGATGCCCTGGTCCCTCAAGGCGGCCGGACTGCTCCGCTCGCAGTACGCGGCGGTCGGCGCCGCGTCCGGCGCCGTCCTCCCCGCGGCGGAGGCCGCCCTCGCGGCAGCGGCGGAGCGCGGCATCGACGTCGGCGCGCTCGCGGACCGGCAGCGCGGCCGGGCCGAGGACGCGGCCGCGTTCACGGAGGCCTATCGCCGTTACTGCTGGAGCACAGAGGGGCTGGACGGAGTGCGGCTGGCGCCGTTCCAGGTCCTCGCGGTGCGGGGCCGCTCGCTTGCCACCGTTCCCCATGACGAGCAGCTGGGCTGGCTGGACCGGCTGGTGGAGCACGACCCCACGGGGCTGCTCCAGGTCACCCGGCGGCTCGTCGTCGACACCGCCGACGAGGCGTCGGTGCGCTCCGGCATCGACTGGTGGCGGGAGATGACCGGCCGGGGCGGCGAGGGCATGGTGGTCAAGCCGCTCGACGCGTTCGCCAGGGACGGCGAGGGGCGGCTGGTCCAGCCGGGCATCAAGGTGCGGGGCCGGGAGTACCTGCGGATCATCTACGGACCCGAGTACACCCGCCCGGAGAACCTGGAGCGGCTGCGCGGGCGGTTCCTCGGCCACAAGCGCTCGCTCGCCCTGCGCGAGTACGCGTTGGGGCTCGAAGCCCTGGACCGGCTGGCCGGTGGCGAGCCGCTGTGGCGGGTGCACGAGGCGGTGTTCGCGGTGCTGGCATTGGAGTCGGAGCCGGTGGACCCTCGCCTGTAGTGCCGCTGGGCCCTCGCCTGTGGTGGAGGTCCGCGCAGGAATCGGCAGGCGATTCGCCGGGTGAACGGCGCTCCGCGCGGTGAGGATATGGGCATGGGATTCCATGTCGACTCCGAGGCCGGGCGGCTGCGCCGCGTCATCCTGCACCGCCCCGATCTGGAACTGAAACGGCTCACCCCGAGCAACAAGGACGCGCTGCTCTTCGACGACGTGCTCTGGGTGCGCCGGGCCCGCCAGGAGCACGACGGGTTCGCGGACGTGCTGCGCGACCGGGGCGTGGAGGTGCACCTCTTCGGCGACCTGCTCCGCGAGTCGCTGGAGATCCCGGTGGCCCGGCGCCTCGTGCTGGACCGGGTCTTCGAGGAGAAGGAGTACGGCCCGCTCGCCACCGAACACCTGCGGGCCGCCTTCGAGGAGCTGTCCGCCACCGAACTCTGCGAGGCCCTGGTCGGCGGCATGACCAAGCGGGAGTTCCTGGAACGGCACCGCGAACCGACCTCGGTCCGCTTCCACGTCATGGATCTGGACGACTTCCTGCTCGGGCCGCTGCCGAACCACCTCTTCACCCGTGACACCTCGGCGTGGATCTACGACGGGGTCTCCATCAACGCCATGCGCTGGCCCGCCCGGCAGCGCGAGACCGTCCACTTCGAGGCGATCTACGGGCACCATCCGCTCTTCAACGGCCCCGACGCGGGCGCCTTCCACCACTGGTCGCAGGGGCAGGACGACTACCCCTCCACCATCGAGGGCGGCGACGTCCTGGTCATCGGCCGGGGCGCCGTCCTCATCGGGATGAGCGAGCGCACCACCCCGCAGGCGGTGGAGATGCTGGCCCGCGGACTCTTCGACGCCGGGTCCGCCCGGACGATCGTGGCGCTCGACATGCCCAAGAGCCGGGCCTTCATGCACCTCGACACGGTGATGACGATGGTCGACGGGGACACCTTCACCAAGTACGCGGGCCTGGGCATGCTCCGCTCGTACACCATCGAGCCGGGGGACGGCCCGCGCGATCTCAAGGTCACCGACCATCCGCCCGAGCACATGCACCGCGCCATCGCGGCGGCGCTGGGACTGGACTCGATCCGGGTCCTCACCGCCACCCAGGACGTGCACGCCGCCGAGCGCGAGCAGTGGGACGACGGCTGCAACGTGCTGGCCGTCGAACCGGGCGTCGTCGTCGCCTACGAGCGCAACGTCACCACCAACACCCACCTGCGCAAGGAGGGGATCGAGGTCATCGAGATCCGCGGCAGCGAACTGGGCCGGGGCCGGGGCGGGCCCCGCTGCATGAGCTGCCCCGTGGTGCGCGATCCGGTGTAGGGCCTCTCGTCTGGGTCCCGCCGGGCTCGCGAGGTCCGGCCGGACCGGACGGAAGACCCCGGCGGGTCGGCGGGAGGGCGCCCCGAACGCCCTGTATAGCGATGCATTGCATCGTATAGACTTCCAGGGTTACCGTATGCGTCCCCCCGCCCGACCCAGGAGCAGTCACCATGGCCATAGACCTCGCAGGCCGCCACTTCGTCAAGGAGCTGGACTTCACGGCCGAGGAGTTCCGCGGCCTGATCGACCTGGCCGCCGAGCTGAAGGCCGCGAAGAAGGCGGGGACCGAGGTGCAGCGGCTGCGCGGCCGGAACATCGCGCTGATCTTCGAGAAGACCTCGACCCGTACCCGGTGCGCGTTCGAGGTCGCCGCCGCCGATCAGGGTGCGGCCACCACGTACCTCGACCCTTCCGGCTCCCAGATGGGGCACAAGGAGTCGGTGAAGGACACCGCGCGCGTCCTGGGCCGGATGTTCGACGGGATCGAGTACCGGGGTGACAGCCAGGCGGCCATCGAGGAGCTGGCGGAGTACGGCGGGGTGCCGGTCTTCAACGGCCTCTCCGACGACTGGCACCCCACCCAGATGCTCGCCGACTACCTCACCATGACCGAGCACAGCACGAAGCCGCTGGAGCGCATCGCCTTCGCCTACCTCGGTGACGCCCGGTTCAACATGGGCAACTCCTACCTGGTCACCGGCGCCCTGCTGGGCATGGACGTGCGGATCGTCGCGCCGAGGGCCTACTGGCCCGCCGACGGGATCGTCGCGGAGGCCCGCAGGCTCGCGGAGGCCAGCGGGGCGACCGTCACGCTCACCGAGGACATCGCGGAGGGCGTGCGCGGCGCCGACTTCGTCGCCACCGACGTCTGGGTCTCGATGGGGGAGCCCAAGGAGGTCTGGGACGAGCGCATCGCCGCCCTCGCGCCGTACGCCGTCACCATGGACGTCCTGCGGGCCACCGGCAACGCCGACGTGAAGTTCCTGCACTGCCTCCCGGCCTACCACGACCTCGGCACGAAGGTGGGGCGGGAGATCCACGCCCGGCACGGTCTGACCGAGCTGGAGGTCAGCGACGAGGTCTTCGAGTCGGCCCACTCGGTCGTCTTCGACGAGGCGGAGAACCGGATGCACACGATCAAGGCGGTGCTGGTCGCGACGCTGGCCGGGCGCTGATCGGGACATACCGCATGTTCATACGCTCAATTGGGTGAACATGCGCATGGGTACCTATCATGGTGCCGTTGGTGGGGTTCGGGCTCGCACGCTCGAACCCCATTTTCGTGCGCCCCACCGGTCCCCACGGCCCTCGGCGCACCCCCCCCGCATGCGCCACCAGAGATGAGAACCGCCCCGTGAGCCCCCTGCGTCCGCCCGGCCCGCCGTACCGCGTCAAGGACCCCCACCAGCTGATCGCGGAGTCGGGGGCCGACCTGGAGGGGCACGGCCTCAAACGCACCATGGGCCTCTTCCAGCTCGTGTGCTTCGGAGTCGGCGCCGTCGTCGGCACCGGCATCTTCGTCGGCCTCTCCGACAGCGTGGCCGAGGCCGGACCCGCCGTCGTGCTGTCCTTCGTCCTCGCCGCGGTCACCTGCATCTTCACCGCCTTCTCCTTCGCCGAGCTGGGCAGCGCGATCCCGGTGTCCGGCAGCTCCTACTCCTTCGCCTACGCCACCCTCGGTGAACGCGTCGCCTTCCTCGTGGGCTGGTGCCTGCTCCTGGAGTACGGGGTGTCCGTCTCCGCCGTGGCGGTGGGCTGGAGCCAGTACGTGAACGAACTGCTCGACAGCCTCTTCGGACGGCAGCTGCCCGCCGCGCTCTCCGCCGGACCCGGTGACGGCGGTGTGATCAATCTGCCCGCGGTCATCGTGGTCATGATGGCGGCCGCCCTGCTGGTTCGGGGCATCCGGGAGAGCGCCGGAGCCACCGCCGCGATGGCGGTCCTCAAGATCACCGTCCTGGTGATGTTCTGCGCCATCGCCTTCACCGCCTTCGAGCACGGCAACCTCACCCCGTTCGCGGCCCACGGCGCGGGCGGCGTCACCGCGGGGGCGTCGCTGGCGTTCTTCTCGTACATCGGGTTCGACGCCATCACCACCGCGGGGGAGGAGGTCAAGAACCCCCGGCGCGACATCCCGGCCGCGATCATGATCTGCATCGGCCTGGTGACGCTGCTCTACTGCGCGGTCGCCCTCGCCGCCATCGGCGCCCTCGGCCCGGACGCCGTCTCGGACAAGCCGGCCGCGCTCTCGCTGATCGTCGACCGGGTCACCGGCTCGACGGTCGGCGGCGGGATCATCGCCTTCGGGGCGATCGTCGCCATCGCCTCTGTCGTCCTCGCGGTGATGTACGGGCAGACCCGCGTCCTGATGTCGATGTCGCGCGACGGCCTGGTCCCGCGGGTCTTCGAACGGGTCTCGCCGCGCACCTCGACGCCGGTGGCCAACACCTGGATCGTGGCCACCGTCTTCGCCGTCCCGGCCGCCTTCTCGTCACTCGACGTGGTGGTGAACCTGACGACCATCGGCACGCTGGCCACCATGGTCGCGGTCAACATCGCGGTGATCGTGCTGCGCCGCCGCAACCCCGAGGTGCGCGGCGCCTTCCGGATCCCGCTCCACCCCGTCGGCCCGCTTCTCGGCGTCGGCTTCTGCGTCTACCTCATGTACGGGACCGGCTGGACGACCTGGGCGCAGTTCGCGGTGTTCCTCGCGGCCGGCGCGGTGCTGTACGCCTGCTACGGCCGAAGCCGGTCCCGGCTGGCGGGCCGGACCGGAGCCTGACCGCTGCGAGGCGCGCCGGCGTCAGTCCACAGGGCCGGCCTGCGACGGCAGGGTGAACCACACCGCCTTGCCCCCTTCCGTCGTGCGGTGACCGCAGGACGAGCTGAGGGTGCGGATCAGCAGCAGCCCCCGGCCGTGCTCCTGCCAGGGGTCCGGCGCGCTGTCGGGGCCGGGGCGGGAGAGATCGCCCGGCGGCGCGGGGTCGCGGTCGTGCACCTCCACCTGGCAGCCGGTCGGCAGCAGCTCCACCACCAGCTCGACCGGCTCGTCGCCCAGGGTGTGCTCCACCGCGTTCGCGACCAGTTCGGCCGTGAGGAGTTCGGCGGTGTAGCTGTCCGCCGAGGCCTCGATGTCCGCCAGCGCCGTGCGGATCAGGGCGCGTGCGATCGGCACGGCCGCGGCCGTGTGCGGCAGCGCGATCCGCCAGGAGGCGGGGACGGGGACATCGGGCGGCACGGCGGGTTCCATTCGGAGTCGAGACGTTCCTGGAACGCATTGCTTCTAGGTTCAACCGTACGAAGCATCGCGGCTCGGACAAGGGGCTGTCGACCGGCACGAAGGGGGACTTTCGTCACTGTGCTCCCCGCCCCACGTGTCCGAGGCCGCCCGTTCCGTCCCTCATCTATCGTGCACTCGTGACGGGAGTCACGTACGAGTGATAAATTCGACGCAAGCAGCAGCCCGACGGCTGAAGGGGACCACCCTCCATGAGCCCGTTTCCCGGCTCCGCACCACGTACGGAGAACTGGCGCCATCTCCGGGTCACGACGTGCGACGGGGTCGCCACCGTCACCCTGGCCCGCCCCGAGAAGCTCAACGCGCTGACCTTCGGCGCCTACGCGGATCTGCGCGATCTGCTGGCCGAGCTGTCCAGGGAGCGTTCCGTGCGGGCCCTGGTGCTGGCCGGGGAGGGGCGCGGCTTCTGCTCCGGCGGGGACGTGGACGAGATCATCGGGGCCACCCTCGCGATGGACACCGCCCAGATCCTGGACTTCAACCGGATGACCGGCCAGGTGGTACGGGCGCTGCGCGAATGCCCGTTCCCGGTCGTCGCGGCGCTGCACGGGGTCGCCGCGGGCGCGGGCGCCGTCCTCGCGCTGGCCGCCGACTTCCGGATCGCGGACCCGACGGCCCGGTTCGCCTTCCTCTTCACCCGCGTCGGGCTCTCCGGCGGCGACATGGGCGCCGCCTACCTGCTGCCCAGGGTGGTCGGCCTCGGCCACGCCACCAGACTCCTGATGCTCGGCGACCCCGTCCGCGCACCCGAAGCCGAACGCATCGGGCTGATCAGCGAGCTGACCGAGGAGGGCCACGCCGACGAGCGGGCCGCAGAGCTCGCCCGCCGGCTCGCGGACGGCCCCGCGCTCGCCCTCGCCCAGACGAAGGCGCTGCTCACCGCCGAACTCGACATGCCGCTGGCCGCCGCCGTCGAGATGGACGCCGCCACCCAGGCCCTGCTGATGCACGGCGAGGACTACGCCGAGTTCCACGCCGCCTTCACCGAGAAGCGGCCGCCGAAGTGGCAAGGCCGGTGACAGCCTCCGGCACCGGGGACCCCGCGGGGCCGCACCGCATCGCCGTCATCGGCGGCGGCCCCGGCGGGCTCTACGCCGCGGCCCTGCTCAAGAGGCTCGGCCCCGAGCGCGAGATCACCCTCTGGGAGCGCAACGCCCCGGACGACACCTTCGGCTTCGGCGTCGTCCTCTCCGACGAGACGCTCGGCGGAATCGAGCACGCCGACCCCACGGTCCACCGTGCGCTCCAGAAGGAGTTCGTCCGGTGGGACGACATCGACATCGTCCACCGCGGCCACACCCAGACCTCCGGCGGTCACGGCTTCGCCGCGCTCGGCCGCCGCCGCCTCCTGGAGATCCTGCACGAACGCTGCGCCTCCCTCGGCGTGCGGCTCCGCTTCCGGACCGAGGCCCCGCCCGCCGCCGAACTCGCCGCCTCCCACGACCTGGTGATCGCCGCCGACGGAGTGCACAGTGCCACCCGCGAGGCCCACGCCGGCAGCTTCGGCCCCCGCGTCAGCGATCACCGCTGCCGCTACATCTGGCTCGCCGCCGACTTCGCCCTGGACGCCTTCCGCTTCGAGACGGCCGAGACCGCCTACGGCGTCATGCAACTGCACGGCTACCCGTTCTCCCCCGACGCCTCCACCGTCATCGTCGAGATGCGCGAGGAGGTCTGGCGGGCCGCCGGGTTCGACACCTGCGGAACGGCGGAGTCGATCCGGCACTGCGCCACGGTGTTCGCCGGCGCGCTCGGCGGCCGGCCGTTGCGCTCCAACAACTCCTCCTGGCTCACCTTCAGCACCGTCGTCAACGCCCACTGGTCGCACGGCAACACGGTCCTCATCGGCGACGCCGCCCACACCGCGCACTTCTCCATCGGCTCCGGCACCAAACTCGCCGTCGAGGACGCCCTCGCGCTCGCCGCCTGCATCGAGGAACAGCCCGGACTGCCCGAGGCCCTCGCCGCGTACGAGAGCGAGCGCCGCCCCGTCGTCGAATCGACCCAGCGGGCCGCGTCGGCCAGCCTGCGCTGGTTCGAGGAGCTGAGTACGTACGTCGACCAGCCGCCCCGCCAGTTCGCGTTCAACCTCCTCACCCGCAGCCGCCGCGTCACCCATGACAACCTGCGGCTGCGCGACTCCTCCTTCACCGCCGCCGTCGAGGAGGAGTTCGGCTGCCCGCCCGGCACCCCGCCGATGTTCACCCCGCTGCGGCTGCGCGGCCTCGAACTGCGCAACCGCGTCGTCGTGTCGCCCATGGACATGTACTCGGCGACCGACGGTGTGCCCGGCGACTTCCACCTCGTCCACCTGGGAGCGAGGGCGCTCGGCGGCGCCGGGCTCGTCATGACGGAGATGGTCTGCGTCAGCCCCGAGGGGCGCATCACCCCCGGCTGCACCGGCCTCTACACCGGGCAACAGGCCGCCGCCTGGCGCCGGATCACCGACTTCGTGCACACCGGATCACCCGGCACCGCCATCGGCGTCCAGCTCGGCCACTCCGGCCGCAAGGGCTCCACCAAGCTCATGTGGGACGGCATCGACCAGCCGCTCGACGCGGGCAACTGGCCCCTGGCGGCCGCCTCCCCGATCCCGTACGCCCCGGGGACCAGTCAGGTCCCGCAGGCCCTGGACCAGGCCGGTCTCGACACCGTGCGCGGGCAGTTCGCGGACGCCGCCCGCCGCGCCGACGCCTGCGGATTCGACCTGCTCGAACTGCACTGCGCCCACGGCTACCTGCTCTCCGGCTTCCTCTCGCCCCTCACCAACCGGCGCACCGACCGCTACGGCGGATCGCTGGAGAACCGGCTCCGCTTCCCGCTGGAGGTCTTCGACACGGTCCGGGAGCTGTGGCCGGACGACCGGCCGATGACCGTCCGGATCTCCGCCACGGACTGGGCCGAGGGCGGTACCACGGCCGAGGACGCCGTCGGGATAGCCCGCGCGTTCGTCGCGCACGGCGCCGACGCCATCGACGTCTCCACCGGGCAGGTCGTCCCCGGTGAGCGGCCCGAGTTCGGCCGCTCCTACCAGACCCCGTACGCCGACCGGATCCGCAACACCCTGTGCGTGCCGGTCATCGCGGTGGGCGCCATCTCCTCCTGGGACGACGTCAACTCCCTGCTGCTGGCGGGCCGCGCCGACCTCTGCGCCCTGGCCCGCCCCCACCTCTACGACCCGCACTGGACGCTGCACGCGGCGGCGGACCAGGAGTACGCCGGGCCCGGCGCGCCTTGGCCGCTCCCGTACCGCGCGGGCAGCCGCACCCCGCCGGGCGGCCGCACCGACGCACCGAAACCGCGGCTCACCCTGGGCTGAGCGGCGGGGAACGCCTTCGGGCCCGCCCGCGCCTCCTGCCCCCGGCTCCCCGTACCGCCGCCACCGGGCCACGTTCACCGCGACCTGCCGGAGCGGCTCGGCGGACTCAGCCGTCGTCGGACGCGACGCCGACCAGCATCCGGTCAGATAGGGCCCGGTAGCCGATCCGGGTGTACACGCCGTTGCTGACCGGGTTCGACAGGTCGGTGAAGAGCAGTACCTCGGCCGCGCCCGCCTCCCGGGAAGCGCGGCTGACCTCGGCGGTCACCGCCGCCGCGTAGCCGCGGCGACGGTGCTCGGGCGGGGTGTGGACCGGAGCGACGCGCACCGTGCCGGCGAGCCGGAGCGAGACGCCCGCCATCGACACGGGGACACCGCCGTCCTCCCAGAGCGTCAGCCTGCCCTCCGCCGTCCGCTCGTCCACCGCCCGCTCGTGACGTCCGGCCCCCTTGGCCGGCCCGCCGGTCTCGGCGCCGAACGCCGCGAACCAGCGCAGCAGCAGGTCCCGGTCGGCGGGGGTCGCGGCCCTCGCCCGGCCCTCGGGGGCGGGCGACGGCGGGACGAGTTCGCCCAGCCGGTAGAGCCGCTCCTCCCTGATGACACGGTGCGCCGGCCAGTGGGCCGCCACCGCCTCTGCGATGGCCCGGTCCGCGTTGACGCGGGTGAGCGGGAGGGCCGCCATCAGCGGGCCGACCGCCTGCGGGGCGAGTGTGTTCAGCGATGCCGGATGGGGCGGTGTGTGGACCAGGGTGCCCGCGACCTCGCCCCCGGGACCGCGCCACCAGCCCATGACCGGGGGATGCTCACCGAAGGCGTGCGGACCGTGGCGGCGAAGGGCCGCGGTGATGGTCAGCACCAGTGTGTTCTCGGCCGGCCGGGCCGCGAGCGAGGCGCCGGCCGCGTCGAGGAAGACGCCGACGTCGTCGGTGAAGGTCCATGTCATGCACACGCATTCTGCCGGGCGCGCCACCGCGGGCGCAGCCGCTTTCATCCGCGGACGAACTCCGCTCCGGCGTCCCGCAACCGCTCGTGCAACCGCCCGAACACCTCCGCCGATCTGGTGCCCGGCCACCCCCGCGGCAGCAGTTCCGGCGGCAGCCCCGGGTCCGCGTACGGCACCTGCCGCCAGGAGTCCAGCGCCAGCAGGTAGTCCCGGTAGGCCGCCTCCGGATCCGGCACCTCGTCCGGGCGGGAGTCCCAGGCCCGCAGCACGGGTTCGTGGCGCTCCAGGAAGCCGTGGTGGAGCCGGGCCACCGCCGCCAGGTCCCACCAGCGCGCCACCGACTCGCCGGTGGCGGCGAAGCCCAGGTGGTCGCCGCGGAACAGGTCGACGTACGGGGCGAGTCCGAGCCGCTCCAGGGTGTGCCGGGTCTCGTCGTACAGCCCCGCCGGGGCGATCCAGACGCCGGGGGCGGCGGTGCCGAAACCCAGCCGGGACAGCCGCGAGCGCAGCAGGTGCCGCTTGTCGCGCTCGGCCTCCGGTACGGAGAACACCGCGAGCACCCAGCCGTCGTCGAGCCGGGGGGCCGGATGCCGGTAGATGCGCCGGTCGCCGTCGTCGAGCAGCTGGCGGGCGTCGGCCGACAACGCGTATCCGGCTGCCCCGTCCGCCGTCCGGGCGGCGACGAGCAGTCCGCGCCGCTTCAGCCGGGAGACGGAGGACCGCACGGCCGGGGCCTCCACGCCGACGGCGCCGAGCAGCCGGACGATCCCGGCGACCGGCAGCGGGGCCTCGTCCGGGGTCCGGCCGTAGGCACCGTAGAGGGTGACGATCAGCGAGCGGGGTGCGTGCGGTTCGGCCATGCGATCATTCTCGGCCCGGCGCGGCGGGGCCTCCACCCCGGTCCTCCGTACGCAGCCGGAACCGCTGCAGTTTGCCCGTCGCGGTACGCGGCAGCGCGGGCAGGAAGGTGATGAGGCGGGGGCATTTGTGCGGTGCCAGTTCCGTCTTCATGAACGCGCGCAGCCCGTCGGCCGAGAGCGAGGAGCCCTCCCGCAGCACCACGTACGCCGCCACGATCCGGCCGCGCAGCTCGTCCTCACGTCCCACCACCGCGGCCTCGGCCACCTCCGGGTGGCGCAGCAGGGCGTCCTCGACCTCGGGGCCCGCGATGTTGTAGCCGGAGGAGATGATCATGTCGTCGGCGCGGGCCACGTAGCGGAAGTAGCCCTCGGCGTCACGCACATAGGTGTCGCCGGTGAGGTTCCAGCCGTGCCGTACGTAGTCCCGCTGCCGCTCGTCGGCGAGGTAGCGGCAGCCGACCGGTCCGCGTACGGCCAGCAGTCCCGGTTCGCCGTCCGGGACCTGCGTGCCGTCCCGGTCCACCACCCGGGCCTGCCAGCCGGGCACCGGGACGCCGGTGGTGCCGGGGCGGATCGCGTCGTCGGCCGCGGAGACGAAGATGTGCAGCAGCTCGGTGGCGCCGATGCCGTTGATGATGCGCAGCCCGGTCCGCTCGTGCCAGGCCCGCCAGGTGTCCGCGGGCAGGTTCTCACCCGCGGAGACACAGCGGCGCAGCGCGGAGAGGTCGTGCCCGTCGATCCCGTCCAGCATCACCCGGTAGGCGGTCGGCGCGGTGAACAGCACCGAGACGCGGTGGGCGGCGAGGGCCGGCAGCAGCAGCTTGGGGCCCGCCTGTTCGAGCAGCAGCGCGGAGGCGCCGGCCCGCAGCGGGAAGACCACCAGTCCGCCGAGCCCGAAGGTGAAGCCGAGCGGCGGGGAGCCGGCGAACACGTCCTCCGGCACCGGCCGCAGGACGTGCCGGGAGAAGGTGTCCGCGATGGCCAGCACATCGCGGTGCAGGTGCATGCAGCCCTTGGGGCGGCCGGTGGTGCCCGAGGTGAACGCGATCAGCGCGACGTCGTGGGACGCGGTGTCCACGGCCCGGTAGGGGCCCGGTCTCGCGGCGGCCAGCCGCAGCAGGTCGTCCGGCGCGTCACCGCCGTACGCGGTGATCCGCAGCCCCGGGACCTCCGCCCTTGCCAGGTCGTCGACCGAGCGGGTGTCGCACAGCGCGTGGCTGATCCGGGCGATCGAGCAGATCGTGGCCAGCTCGGAGGCCCGCTGCTGGGCCAGTACGGTGACGGCGACCGCGCCGGCCTTCAGGACCGCCAGCCAGCAGGCGGCGAGGCGGGGCGTGGTCGGGCCGCGCAGCAGGACCCGGTTGCCGGGGACGACCCCCAGGTCCGAGGTGAGGACATGGGCGATCCGGTCGACCAGTTCGCGCAGTTCTCCGTAACTCAGCACCGCGCCGTCCGGCGTACGGAAGGCGGCGCGGTCGGGTCCGAAGCGCTCGGCCGTACGGTCCAGGAGTTCGGCGGCGCAGTTCAGCCGGTCCGGGTAGTGCAGCTCGGGCAGGTCGAAGACCAGCTGTGGCCACTGGTCCTCGGGTGGCAGGTGGTCCCTGGCAAAACTGTCGATGTGCGCTGAGGTCTTCGGGTCCATGACGGATCGCCCCCTTGTCGCCTCTGGAGCGTATCGTTTGGGTGACGGTAGTCAACGGTCCGCGATAAAACTGACTACGGGGCAAGGCACGAAGGAACGCCACCGGGTAAGGAACGGCGCCGCGCGAGAGCGGCACCGGTAGAACCGCACCGCGTACAGCTTCCGACGGGACTCCGACAAGAGAGGCGCCGGTATGACGGCATTCTCGCTCGATCCGGCCCAGGCCGCCTGGTGCGAGGAACTGCGCACCCTCGCGGAGCGGCGGCTGCGCCCGCTCGCGGAGAAGGGCGGGCCCGGCCGGGTGAACCGTCCGCTGGTCGCCGCCCTCGGTGAGCTGGGGCTGCTCGACCGGCTGCTGGGCTCCGGCGCCCTGGACCTCTGCCTGTTGCGTGAGTCCCTCGCCCGGGGCTGCACGGAGGCCGAGACCGCGCTCGCGCTCCAGGGCCTCGGCGCCTGCCCCGTGGTCCAGGCGGGCACGGCCGCCCAGCGGGAACGCTGGCTGCCGGAGGTCCGGGCGGGCCGCGCCGTCGCCGCGTTCGCGCTCAGCGAGCCGGGGGCGGGCTCCGACGCGGCGGCCCTGGCGCTCGACGCCGCGCCCGCGCCGGACGGCTGGCGGCTGACCGGCGAGAAGTGCTGGATCTCGAACGCGCCCGAGGCCGACTTCTACACCGTGTTCGCCCGTACGACGCAGGGCGCCGGAGCCCGCGGCGTCACCGCGTTCCTGGTCCCGGCCGACCGTCCGGGGCTGACCGGCACCCCCCTCGACATGCTCTCGCCGCACCCGATCGGGGCCCTCGGCTTCGACGGCGTACCGGTCGGCAGGGACGACGTGCTGGGCGAGCCGGACCGGGGCTTCCGGGTCGCCATGAACACCCTCAACCTGTTCCGGCCGAGCGTCGGAGCCTTCGCCGTCGGCATGGCCGCGGCCGCGCTCGACGCCACCGTGGAGCACACCGCGACCCGCACCGCGTTCGGGGGCCCGCTCGCGGACCTCCAGGCCGTCTCCCACCAGGTCGCCGAGATGGCCACCCGCACCGAGGCCGCCCGGCTGCTGGTCTACGCGGCCGCCGCCGCGTACGACGCGGGGGAGCCGGGCGTCCCGCGCCGTGCCGCCATGGCGAAGCTGTTCGCGACCGAGACCGCGCAGTACGTCGTGGACACGGCCGTCCAGCTGCACGGCGCCCGCGCCCTGCGCCGCGGCCACCTGCTCGAACACCTCTACCGGGAGGTCCGCGCCCCGCGGATCTACGAGGGCGCCAGCGAGGTGCAGCGCACGATCATCGCCAAGGAGCTGTACGCGAACCGGGAGCCGTCCGCATGAGCCCGATCCACCGCATCAACCCCGCCGAACTCTCGCCGCCCGCGGGCTTCTCGCACGCGGTCACCGCCACCGGGAGCCAACTGGTCTTCCTGGCCGGACAGACCGCGCTCGACCAGCGTGGCGACATCGTCGGGACCACCCTGCCCGAGCAGTTCACCGCGGCGCTCACCAACCTGCTCGCCGCCCTGCGAGCGGCGGGCGGCGCCCCGGCGGACCTGGCCCGGGTCACGGTGTACGCCACCGACGTGGCCGACTACCGGGCGAACGCCGCGGAACTGGGCCGGATCTGGCGGCGGCTGGCCGGCCGCGACTACCCCGCGATGGCGGTGATCGGGGCGGCGCGGCTCTGGGACGAGCAGGCACTCGTCGAGATCGACGGCACAGCGGTACTGCCGTGACCGGGTCACGCGGTCCGAACCGTGCTGCCCTGGCCGGGCCGCGCGGTCCGAACCGTGCTGCCCTGACCGGGTCACGCGGTCCGGACCCCGCGTCGTGGGGCTGTCGTCGAACTGCCGACTGCCGACTGCCGACTGCCGACTGCCGACTGCCGCGCTCCGGGCGACGACGGCAGTTCGGCGACGGGCCCCAGGAATCAGTACGGCTTCGCCAGCACGTGGGCCGCGCCCGGAATGCCGACCTTCAGCAGCTCGTCCTCCTCGGGCGTCGTCTCGCCGCCGGTCTCCTGCTTGAGCACGGCACGCGACATCGCCTGCACCCACATGGCACGGGGACGGCGGCGCTCCTCCCAGGCGTCGAGCGCGGCCGCGACGTCCGGCGTGGCGTCCAGCGACTGGGCGAGCACCAGCGCGTCCTCCACGGCCATCGCCGCGCCCTGCGCGATGTGCGGGGTGCTCGCGTGCGCGGCGTCACCGGCCAGCACGACCCGGCCGACGTGCCACGGCTCCTCGACGGTCACCTGGGAGATCCGCGAGTACACCACGTCCTCGGGTCCGGTGACCGAGGCGAGCGCCTCCGCGACCGGGCCGGAGAACATCGGCAGCCGCTCCTTGAGCTGCTCGTGGGCCCTTTCCGGGTCGGGCCGGAAGTCCTCGGACTCCGGGAACACCGTGCCCAGGTACATCAGGTCTTCGGTGATCGGGGTGAGCAGTGCCTTGGCCGCCTGGCCCGCGGTGCCCATCACCACACCCCGCACCCGCTCCTGACGGGGCATGGTGACACGCCAGTTGGCGAACCCCGTGTACTGCGGGGCGTAGCGGTCGCCGTACAGCCGGGTGCGCAGCGGCGAGCCGATGCCGTCGAAGCCGACGACCAGGTCCCAGCGGCCGGCCGCGCCGTCGGACAGGGTGACGTCCACGCCCTGGCCGTCGTCCGTGAGCTCCGCGATGGTGGTGCCGAAGCGGATCGTGGCGCCGGCCGCCTGGGCGGCGTTGCCGAGCACCTGCGCCAGCGCGGGGCGGGGTATGCCGTTGTTGGACGGCGCGTCGTCCATCCGGGGCTGCGGAATCTCCGCCAGGGTGTTCCCGGCCGGGTCCGCGATGGTCAGGACCTCCCACTCGAAGCCCGCCTTCAGGCAGTCGTCGAGCACCCCGATCTCCCGCATGACGTGGAGCGCGTTGGACGGCTGGATGATGCCGACGCCGAGTGCGTCGAGCTCGTCGCGGAGCTCGACGACCTCGACGATGTGGCCGCGCCGGGCCAGGGCGGTGGCGAGCGTCAGCCCGCCGATGCCGCCGCCGTGTACCAGGACGCGCAGGGGTGTTGCCATATCGGGTCTCCAGAGAGGGAGTCAACAGGAATCAGCGGGTCCGGCCGGAGCCGGGGGGAGCGTCAGCCGGCCGCGACCGGCAGGCTCATCAGGTGTTCGACCAGGGCCAGCAGCACGTCCCGGCCGAACGTTCGTTCACGCACGTCACCGACGAGCAGGGGGACATGGGGATCGAGGTCGAGCGCGGCCCGCACCTCGTCCGCGGTGCGGGTGTTGTGGCCGTGGAAGCAGTTGATCGCCACCACGAACGGGATGTCCCGGCTCTCGAAGAAGTCGATCGAGGCGAAACTGGTCTCCAGCCGGCGGGTGTCGGCGATCACGACGCCACCGAGCGCGCCGTTCACCAGGTCGTTCCACATGAACCAGAAGCGCTCCTGGCCCGGTGTGCCGAAGAGGTAGACGACCAGTTCGGGACTGACCGTGATCCGGCCGAAGTCCAGTGCCACGGTGGTCGTGTCCTTCTGGCCGACACCGGCCAGATCGTCGACGCCGATGCTGGCCTTGGTCAGGAACTCCTCGGTACGCAGGGGCGCGACCTCACTGACGGCGCCCACCAGGGTGGTCTTGCCGACGCCGAAGCCGCCGGCGATCAGTATCTTGACGGCGGCCGGGGCCGCCTGACTGCTTGTCATCTTTACTCAGAGTCTCCGGAGTCCGTCGCGAACAGCGGCCAGCACGCCCATGTCCGCACCGCCGGCCGCCCGTGCCACCGAGAGCGGGGCGCGGGCGAGCAACAGGCCGTGCGACACCAGGTCCGCCAGCAGGATCTTGGTCACCGAGACCGGGAGGTTGAGGTCGGCCGACACCTCGGCGACCGCCGCGGGACGCAGGCAGCGCTCCAGGATCATCCGGTGCTCGGGCTGGAGCCGGCCGGGCCGGGCCACCGCGCCGTGTTCGTCCCGCGGGTCGTGTGCGGTCGTCAGCACGGTGATGAGGGTGAAGTCGTCCCGCTCGGGAGCGGTCCGGCCACGGGTGATGGTGTACGGGCGCACCATGGTGCCCGCTCCGTCCTCCTCCTCGTCCTCCCAGTGCGGGGTCACGCGTGCGGCCCGTCCCCGCTGCCGAAGGCGTTGAACTCACCGCGCACCGGAGTGCTGAGCTTCTGGCCGACCTGCTGGACGAGGTTGTGCATGGCCAGCGACATGATCTCGGCGTCCACCTCCTGGGAGGCGACGACGGCCAGGTGCGTGCCCTGGGCGGCCGAGATGATGAAGAGCCACAGGTCCGACAGCTCGACGATCACCTGGTGCACGCCGCCGCCGTTGAAGAGCTGCCCCACGCCCCGGGCCAGGCTCTGCTGGCCGGTGCAGATGGCGGCCAGCCGCTCCGCGTCCGCGCGCTCGACGGTGCGTGAATGGCTCACCACCAGGCCGTCGTCGGACAGCAGTACGGCGTTGAGGGTCTCGGCCACCGAGTCCACGAGGCCGTCGAGCAGCCAGTCGAGGTCCTGATGAGTGGCAGTTGTGCGTGTCATGACCGTTCTTCTCTCGTGGGGAGGTGGGCGGGCGGGCCGGGATCCGTCGGCGGCTCGTCGGTCGCGCGGGCGGCGCGGGACCGGCGCTGGAAGGCCCCGATCGCGGCTCCGGCCCTTCGGGGCGCAGGCTGCCGGACCGGGTTCCCGTCCCGGCTCCGCGGCGTCGGCCCGGCGGACGGGTCGATCCGCAGCTCGTCCGCGAGGCTGGCCTGCCGTACCCGGCGCGGCAACGGGGGTTCCGCGGCCGGTGCGGCGGGCAGCGCGGGCCGGCCGGTCCCGTCGCCCGGGGCCGTGGCGGACGACGGCGGTGCCGGATGGTCGGGCTCGGCCATCGGCAGCCGTCCGGGATGCCCTGCGGCCGGGTCCGGCCGCAGGGGGCCGGGGACCGGGAACACGTCCCGGTCCCCGGTGACGCCCGTGGGATACGGGCCCGGGTACGGCTGCTGCGGAGTCATGTACGGCTCCTCCGGCGTCGGGTACGGCTGGTGCGGTACGGGGTACTGGCCCTCGGCCTTCATGTACGGCTGCTCGGCCCGGTCGTACGGGCCCTGGCGGGAGCCGTCGTACGGGGACACCGGCCCGGCGGAACCGTACGGAGACGGTCCGGGGGCGGGAGCGGGAGCGGTGTACGGCGGGTACGGGTGCTCACGTCCGTCGGACGATCTGTCGAACGGGCTGTCGGACGATCCGCTGAAGGAGTCGCTGTCCGGCGATGCGTTGAAGGAGCTGTTGAACGGGTCGTCCGGCGGGGCGTCCGCGATCCCGTCGGCAGGTCCGCCCGGAGCGCCTTCCGCCGGGTCGCCGGCGGGCGTGCGCCGCGGCTGCTGCCCGTCCCGGTCCGGGAAGGGCTCGGCCGCCACGCTGTACGGGGCCGCCGCGTCGAACGGTGCGCCGGAGGCGTGCAGCGCGGTGACCCCGGCGAGGGCCTGGCCGCGGCCCCGGCTGGGCAGCGCCTCCGCGTTGCCGGTCGCGGCGGGGGCCGGGGGCGCGGGGGGCTGGGCGGCCTCGGGGGACGGTACGCCCACCGGGCCGGTGCGCGGCTCGTTGACCGTGAGCGCGTCCGGGACGAGCACGACGACGCGGGTGCCGCCGAAGGCCGAGGGGCGGAACTCCACCCGCAGGCCGTGCTGGTCGGCCAGGCGCGCGATCACGTACAGGCCGAGCCGGATGTCGTCGGAGTGCGCCAGTACGTCCATCCTGGGCGGACGGCTCATCAGTTCGTTGGCGTGGGCCAGCTGCTCCTCGTCCATGCCGAGGCCGCGGTCCTCGACCTCGATGGCCAGTCCCCGGCTCACCCGGGCGGCCCTGACCTCGACCGGGCTCGGCGGCCTGGAGAAGCTGAGGGCGTTCTCGATCAGTTCGGCGAGTACGTGGGAGACCGGACCGACGGCCCGCTCCGTCAGCCACGGGGCGCCGTCCAGGTCCAGCACCACGCGCCGGTAGTCCTGCACCTCGCCCTGGGCGGAACGCATGACGTCGAGCAGCGGGACGGGCTTGCGCCAGCGCCGGTGCGGGGAGCCGCCGGCGAGGATCACCAGGTTCTCCTCGTAGCGGCGGAGCCGGGCGGTGAGGTGGTCGAGGTCGAAGAGGCCGTCCAGCACCTCGGGGTCCTCGTGCTTGCGCTCCAGCTCGTCCAGCTTCTTCAGCTGCTGGCCGATCAACTGCTGGGTGCGGCGCGCGATGCGCTGCAGCAGCCGCTCGAAGCCGCGGTGCTGGTCGGCCTGTTTGACGGCCGCCTGCACGGCGCTGGTGCGGGCCAGGTTGAGCGCGTTGCCCAGCTGCGTCAGCTCGTCGGACTTGCCGCTCCCGCTGTCCGGCGTGATGGCGCGGGCCTCGGCCTCGACGTCGATGCGCTCGCCCTTGGAGAGACGGTCGACCACATCGGGCAGCGTTCGCTCCAGCTCCTCGGCGCGCTCCTGGAGCCCGCCGATCCGGCGGCGCAGGTTACGGGTGAGCCGCCAGGTGAACCAGATGACCGCGATGACCGCGAGGAGACCGACCACGGTCGTCAGGACGACCCTGATCAGCAGCGAGATGACGCTGTCCTTGCCGTTCTCCACCACCATCGCGGTGCGGTGCTCCATCAGCTTCTTCAGCTGGGGCGTCAGCTCGTCCATCGCGCCGCGCCAGGTCTGCTCCTTGGCGCCGAGGCCGACGTATCCGGCACTGTCCGGATCGGCGGGGCGCAGCACCTGCGTCTCCACCTGGGTCTTGGTCTTCCAGGCGGGCCCGGCGGCGATCTCGTCCCACATCGCCTTCTCGTCCGGCGGAAGGTAGGGGGCGACCTTGGAGGAGTACTGGAACTGCTGGGCGGAGACGGACTGCCGGACCTCCTGGAGCTCGGCCGTGCTGAGCTTGCCGTCGGGCCAGCCACGGGCCAGCAGGGCGTCCGTCCGGGAGATCATCTCCTTGCCCCAGAACAGGTCGACCAGCGGCTGCGAGAGCGTGGTGATCTTTCCGTTGTCCACATGGCTGAGCGCGGTGAACAGCTGCAGGTCGACGGTGATCAGATCCGTGTAGTAGCGGTACACGGCCTTCTGCTGGTCACCGTCGCCCTCGTCGACGAGGGTCCGCTGGGCGGGGAGTTGGGTGATCGACTGGCGAGCCTGGGCGACCGCGTCGCGCACCTCGCGGGGCGCGTCGCCGGTGTCGATGTCGGAGAGGGACTGGAAGCTGGTGATCGCTTCGTCGGTCAGCTTGCGCTGCTTGCTCAGCGCGTCGGTGGCTCCTCCGCGGCGGGCCAGAGCCTCGGCGCTCAGCCGACGCTCCTCCTGCAGGTTGTAGTACACGATGTTGGACGGCTGGCCGGCCTTCTGGGCCAACTGCCCCTGGGCTGCCTGGGTCTGGAAGTCGAGCAGAGTCTGACCACTGGTGACGGCCCAGAGGGCGGCCAGTGCGACACCGGGGACGATGGCCAGTACGAGCAGGGCTGTCCGCAGCGACATGGTGGTCGAGTCGCTCCGCCGAGACGCGCGCGTGCGCAGGGCATGCTCCTTGGCGATGATGCCAGCCTCACGACTGGTCAAATCCGTTTAGAACTTCGACAGACAGATATTAGCCACACTGTAAAAATGAAAAGTAAGCGGCCTCACATGTGCAACACCGAACAATCACATGGTCACCATCTGCGCGCGGAGCCTGCGGCCGATCTGAGTGCGCACGGGTGGGCGCGGCGCGCCGTACGGGTGAAGCCGGTCCGGGGATATATCTGTATTTAGTGCCCTTTGCCCGTTCCGCAACACCCTGCGGCGGACCGACCCGCGGAGCCGTATGACCGCGCTCATCGTCTGCCACTTCGTCCTGGCCGCGTGCGCCCACCCGCTGGTCCGGCGACTGGGCACGCGCGCGTTCGTGGTACTGGCCCTGCCGCCGGCCGCCACCACCTGCTGGGCCCTCGCCCAGTGGGACACCACCGCCTCCGGCGCCTCGGTCACCTGGTCGTGGCACTGGATCCCGGACTACGACGTCGTCCTCGGCCTGCGCCTCGACGCGCTGGCCGAACTGATGGTGCTGCTCGCGGCCGGTGTCGGCACGCTCGTCCTGCTCTACTGCGCCTCGTACTTCACCGACGGCACTCCGCAACTGGCCGGATTCGCCGGGAACCTGCTCGCCTTCGCCGGGGCGATGCTCGCCCTCGTGCTGGCCGACGACCTGATCTCGCTCTACGTGTTCTGGGAGCTGACGACGGTCTTCTCCTACCTGCTGATCGGCTACAACAGCGAGCACCGGCACAGCCGCAGATCCGCGCTCCAGGCGCTCACCGTCACCACCTTCGGCGGCCTCGCCATGCTGGTCGGCTTCCTGATCATCGGTCAGGCGGCGGACACCTACCGGATCTCCGCGATCCTCGCGGACCCGCCCCGCACGAGCGTCGCCGTCTCGGTGGCCGTGGTGCTGATCCTGTGCGGAGCGCTCTCCAAGTCCGCGATCTGGCCGTTCAGCCTCTGGCTCCCCAACGCCATGGCCGCGCCCACCCCGGTCAGCGCCTACCTGCACGCCGCCGCCATGGTCAAGGCCGGTGTCTACCTGGTCGCCCGACTGGCACCCGGATTCGCCGATGTCCCCGTGTGGCGGCCCGTCGTGATGGTCCTCGGCGCCGCGACCATGCTGCTCGGCGGCTGGCGGGCGCTGCGGCTCAACGACCTCAAGCTCGTCCTCGCCTACGGCACCGTCAGCCAGCTCGGCTTCCTCACCCTGCTCGCCGGGATCGGCAACCGTGACGCGGCACTGGCCGCCGCCGTCATGATCCTCGGCCACGCCCTGTTCAAGGCGCCGCTGTTCCTCGTCACCGGCATCGTCGACCACGCGGCCGGCACCCGGGACCTGCGCAGACTCTCCGGCGTCGGACGGGCGCTGCCGCACGTCTGCGCCGTCGCCGTGATCGCCGCCGCGTCCATGGCCGCGCTGCCCCCGCTGCTGGGCTTCGCCGCGAAGGAGGCGGCCTTCGAAGCGCTGCTGCACGGCGACACCGCGGACCGCTGGGCGCTGGGCATCGCCGTCGCCGGGTCGATGCTGACCGTCGCGTACACCGTCCGGTTCGTCTGGGGCGCCTTCCTGCGCAAGCCGGGGGTCACCGACACCCCGGTCCACCGGGTCGGCCCGTTCTTCCTCGCCCCGCCCGCACTGCTCGCCGCCTGCGGACTGGTGCTCGGCCCCGGAGTCGGGTGGACCGACCGCCTGCTGAGCGCCTACGCGGACACCTTCCCGGCCCCCGTGCACCCCTACCACCTCGCGCTCTGGCACGGGTTCGGCACCGCGCTGCTGCTCTCCGCCGTCGCCGTCGTGGGCGGCGCCGCGCTCTTCGCGTGGCGCGGCGAGGTCACCCGGCTCTCCCGGCGGATCGCCTGGCCGACCGCCGACAACGTCTTCGGGTACCTGCTGCTCGGCCTGGAGCGGCTCTCCCTCCAGATCACCGGCTTCGTCCAGCGCGGCTCGCTCTCCGTCTACCTCGCCACCACGCTGCTCGTGATGCTCGGCGGGCAGCTGGCCGTGCTCGGCGTGGACCGCCCCTGGCGGGGGGCCGCCGCGCCCCGGCTCTGGGACGCACCGCTGCAAGGCGCGGTCGCCGTGCTGACCTGCGCGGCGGCCCTGCTCTGCCTCACCGTCAGACGCCGCATGAAGGCCGTGGTGCTCGCCGGACTCACCGGGTACGGGACCGCGTTGCTCTTCGTCGTCCAGGGCGGGCCGGACCTGGCGCTCACGCAGTTCTGCGTGGAGACCGTCTCCATGATCGTGTTCGTACTGGTGCTGCGCCGGATGCCGGTGCACTTCCAGGAGTCGGTCAGCAGCTGGCGCCGTGCCGTGCGCATCCCGGTGGCACTGGCCGCGGCCGCCACCCTGAGCGTGGCCGTCTGGGTCGCGGCGGCCGCGCGCACCGCGAGTCCGGCGGGCGCCGCCATGGTCGAGGAGACCGCCCACCACGGCCTCAAGGACGTGGTGGCCACCATCCTGGTCGACCTGCGGGCCTGGGACACGATGGGGGAGTCCGCCGTGCTCGCCGCCGCCGCGATCGGTGTGACGAGCCTGATCTATCTGCACCGCCGGGCCGAGGGGGCCGCGGCGCCCCCGGAGCGGGAGGGGCACACCGCCTGGTCGGTGAGCGCGCCCCGGCTGTCGGGGCTGCCGCACGGCGACGAGGGGGCGCCGGAGCGCGGCTGGCTGGCGGCCGGCGCCACGCTCGCGCCCGAGCACCGCTCCGTCGTCTTCGAGGTGGTGGCCCGGCTGCTGTTCCACCCGATCCTGGTGCTCTCGGTGTATCTGCTGTTCTGTGCGGAGAACATGCCGGGCGGCGGCTTCGTCGCCGGACTGGTCGCCGGAGTCGCCCTGATCGTCCGCTACCTGGCGGGCGGCCGCTTCGAACTGGCCGAGGCCGCCCCGCTGCAGCCGGGACTCTTCACCGGCCTCGGCCTCTTCCTCTCCACCGGGGTCGCCCTGCTGGGCCTCGCCGACGGCACGGTCCTGCACGCCTGGACGTATGACGGACACCTGCCGCTGATCGGCGCCTACCACTTCGGTACGCCGGTGGTCTTCGACTTCGGTGTCTATCTCCTGGTGCTGGGCGTGGTGCTGGACATCGTCCGGGCCCTCGGCGCGAAGGTCGACCGGCAGATCGAGCGGGCCGCCGCCCAGGAGGCGGCGGCCCGAGCGGCCGGACCGGCGTCCGGGACGGGAGGCGCGGGATGACCGTCAGCGCCTCGCTCCTCGCGACCGCCGCGGTCCTGTGCGCGGTCGGCGGCGCCCTCATGCTCACCCGGCCGCTCACCCGGATCCTGCTGGGCGCGGTCATCGCGGGCAACGGCATCAACCTGCTCGTGCTGTCCGCCACCGGAACGGCCGGCCGCGAACCCCTGCTCTACGGCGTCGCGTTGGCCAAGGTCACCGATCCACTGCCCCAGGCCATCGCCCTCACCGCCATCGTCATCACGCTCGCCACCACCGCGTTCCTCCTGGCCATGGCCTACCGCAGCCACCAGCTGACCGGTACGGACGAGGTCCACGACGACCTGGAGGACCGGCGCATCGTGCTGCGTGCCGAGGTACTGGGGGAGCGCGACGAACTGCGCGAGCGCTACCGGGCGGAGTCCGTCCGCACCGACGAGGAGCGCCGCCGCTACCGCGCGGAGCGCCGCCGGCTGAGAGCCAGGCTGCGCGCCGACCGGGCCCTCCAGGCCCGCGGCCGGGACGCGTCCGGCGATCTGTGGCACGACGTCCTGGGCGCGGATCCGGAGCACTACGCGGCCACGGCCGACGGCGAAGGCCCCGCCCCCGGCAACCCGCCCGGCGCCCCCGCCCCCGACGGCCCGAACCGGCCCGACGAACCGAACCGAGGAGACACCGGGTGAACGCACTCGTCCCGCTGCCGGTGCTGCTGCCGCTCTGCGCCACCGGACTGAGCCTCGCCTTCGGCACCCGGCTCAAGCAGTTCCAGCGCTTCATCAGCGTCGCCGTGCTCACCGCCGTACTGGGCCTCTCCGTCACCCTGATGATCGACGCGGACATCGAAGGGCCGCTCACCGTGCACCTGGGCGACTTCGCGCCGCCGCTCGGCATCACGCTGGTCGCGGACCGGCTCTCCGGGCTGATGCTGACGGTCTCCTCCGCCGTCACCCTCTGCGTCCTCGTCTACTCCCTCGGCCAGGGCATGGCCGACCGGGACGAGGAGACACCCGTGGCGGTCTTCCACCCCGCCTACCTGATCCTGGTCGCCGGGGTCTCCTGCACCTTCCTCGCCGGCGACCTGGTCAACCTCTACGTCGGCTTCGAGATCATGCTGGTCGCCAGCTTCGTGCTGCTCACGCTCGGCGGCACCGGCCCCCGGGTCCGCGCGGGCTCCACCTACGTGATCATCTCGCTGTTCTCCTCGATGCTCTTCCTCACCGCCATCGCGATGACGTACGCGGCCACCGGAACCGCCAACTTCGCCCAGCTGGCCGGGCGTCTGGCCGCCCTCCCGCTGGGTGTCCAGACCCTGATCCAGGCGATGCTGCTGACCGTCTTCGCCATCAAGGCCGCCGTCTTCCCGCTCGCCGCCTGGCTCCCCGACTCCTACCCGACCGCCCCCGCCCCGGTCACCGCCGTCTTCGCCGGACTGCTCACCAAGGTCGGCGTCTACTGCATGCTGCGTACCGAGACCCTGCTCTTCCCCGGCAACCGGCTCGGAGACCTGCTGATGGCGGCGGCCCTCGCCTCGATGGCCGTCGGCATCCTGGGGGCCGTCGCCCAGACCGACCTGAAGCGGCTGCTCTCCTTCACCCTGATCAGCCACATCGGCTACATGATCTTCGGCATCGGCCTCGCCACCCGGCAGGCGTACGGCGGTGCGATCGTCTACGTCGTCCACCACATCACCGTGCAGACCACGCTGTTCCTGGTGGCGGGGCTGATCGAACGGCGCGGCGGCACCACCGAACTCACCCGGCTCGGCGGCATCGCCAAGGCCGCGCCGCTGCTGGCCGTCCTCTTCTTCGTACCCGCGATGAACCTGGCCGGAATCCCGCCGCTGTCCGGATTCATCGGCAAACTCGGACTCATGCGCGCCGGTGTCGCCGACGGCGGTGTCTGGGCCTGGATCCTCGTCATCGGCTCGACGGCGACCAGCCTGCTCACGCTGTACGTGATGGCGAAGGTGTGGAACCTGGCGTTCTGGCGGGCCGCGCCCCCCGGGCAGGCGCTGGACGGCACGGTCCTGGAGTCCGACGAGGAGGACGACAGCGACGCCGACGAGGGCCCGGACCGGATGCCCGGCACCGGCGACGAAGGGGTACGGATCCGCCACCAGCCGGCCGGGCGGGCGGTGGCGGCCACCCTGCACGGCCACGCCGTCACCACGACGAAGAAGCTGCCGAAACCGATGACCTTGGCCACCGCGGCGACGGTCGCGCTCGGGCTCGCCTTCACCGTGTTCGCCGGTCCGCTGACCTCGTACACTGACCGCTCCGCCGCCGAACTGCTGGCACGTTCCCCCTATATCGAGGCGGTGCTCGGACGGTGAGACGACTCATCAGATTCTCCTACCGGAACAAGGACCTGCCGCCGTTCAGCTGCGAGTTCCGAGGCCGCCGCCGGCGCGTGCTCGACCTGCCGCTGCTCGCCTGGCTCACCGTCATCTGGGTGCTGCTCTGGTCCAGCCTGCACTGGGCCAACGTGCTGACCGGAGTGGTGGTCGCGGTCGCGGTCTGCCTGGCCTTCCCGCTCCCGCAGGTCGACCTCGGGCTCCGGCTGCACCCCTGGGGCATCCTGCGGCTGGCCGGCTTCCTGCTCTACGACATGTACACCTCCGGTGTGAAGGTCACCCGGCAGATCTTCGCCGGCCGTCCGCACCGGGCCGCCGTGATCGCCGTACCACTGCGCTGCCGCTCGGACCTGATGCTCACGGCGACCGCCGTCGCGATGTCCAACGTGCCCGGCGGCTCCGTCGTCGAGGTGCGCCGCGCCACGGCCACCGTCTTCCTGCACGTCCTGGACGCGGACCGGCCCGCCGAACTGGACGCGGCCCGGCGCTCGGTATGGCGCATGGAGGAGCTGACGGTCCGGGCCTTCGGCACCCGCGACGAGATCGCCCGCGTCTCGGGCCCGCCACCGACGGCACCGCACACCGGCGAGCGGCCGGAAGACCGGGGGGAGGACGCGTGAGCGTTCCGGAAGCCGTGGACCGTGGGCTGCTCATCGCGGCCGTCGTCGTGATCGTCATCGCCGGAGCGGGCCTGCTGACCCGCATCTGGCGGGGCCCCTCCATGCTGGACCGGGCGATCTCGCTGGACGTCTGCGCGGCCCTGATCATCGCCGGGCTGGGCGCCAAGTCGGCCTTCGCCCGCGACCCGTTCTACTTCCCGGTCATGCTGGTGCTGGCCTTCCTCGGCTTCACCGGCTCGGTCGGCATCGCGCGCTTCATCGCCGTACGCGACCGGCCGCCTGCCCGGCCGCGCGACGACGGTCCCGAGCGGCCGGACGAGGAGACACCATGAGCGTCTGGCTCCAGATCACCGACACGGCCGGCGCGGTGCTGGTCTTCCTCGGCGCGGCCATCTGCCTGCTGGGCGTGATCGGCATGCTCAAGCTGCCGGACGTCCTTTCCCGCAGCCACGCGGCCACCAAGCCGCAGTCCCTCGGCATGCTGATCGTGCTGGCCGGGGTCGCGCTCCGGCTGCGCAGCGGCATGGACCTGGCGACCCTGGCGCTGATCGGCTTCTTCCAGCTGATGACCGGCCCGGTCGCCGCACACCTGGTCGCGCGCTCCGCCTACCGGACCGGTCAGATCGACCACGGTGAGCTGCTCTTCGACGAACTGGACGAGCAGCTGACGCAGGAGAGCTGACCGGTCCGGACCGGACGGTGCGGACCGGTGGATCAGGTCTTCCTGGAACCGCGGATGTTGGAGAGGCCCAAGCCGGTGTCGTGGCCGCGTGCCCGGTCGGCCAGCGCGTCGTCCATCACCTCGGCGAGGAGCGCGAGCGCGTCGAGCACCTTCGTCCGGTCCTCGCCGAGGCCGGACAGCAGCTGTGCCTCGATGCTGAGCTGGCGCGGGAAGAGCTGGTCGATGGCCTGCTTGCCCGACTCCGTGATGGTCACGAGCGCGGCGCGCCGGTCGGCGGGGTTCTGGGTGCGTTCGATGTGGCCGCGCTTCTCCAGCTTGGCCAGCGTCTTGCTGACCCCGGCCCGCGACATCCCCATGTTGTCGGCCAGCCGGCGGGCGATGGCCGGTTCGGTGGCCCAGCGCAACGGAATGAGCAGGTCCGCCTCCGGTGCGGTGAGCGGGGCGCCCTCGTAGAGCGGTTCGAGCGCACGGTCGAACAGTCCGGACACCTGCTTGACCAGCGCCACGACCTCCATGGCGGAGACGTCCAGGCCGGGGTTGTGGCCGACCCATTGATCGCGGACACCATCGGGATGGGACTGCACCAGCACTCCTTTGTTAACCAGTGAACCATCGGTTACCTTTCTCTCATGCTATCGCCCTTCCCCGCCTCCGACGAGGCGGCGTCCTCTGCTGCCGGGTCCCAGTCCGCGTCCCAGCCCGCGTCCGGTCCGCCGGTCTCGCCCAAGCAGGTCTCCGCCCTGGTCGCGGTCCTCGGGGCGCTCACCGCCGTGGCCCCGCTGGCCACCGACATGTACGTGCCCGGCTTCCCCTCCATGGGGGCCGCGCTGCACGCGAGCAGCTCGGCCGTCCAGCTCACCCTGACCGCGTTCCTGGCCGGTCTGGTGGTGGGCCAGCTCGTGATCGGCCCGCTGAGCGACGGATGGGGCAGGCGCCGGCTCCTGCTGTCCGGGGTCGCGGGCTTCGTCCTCCTGTCGCTGCTCTGCGCCGTCGCGCCGAACGTGGAACTGCTCACCGCCGCCCGCTTCCTCCAGGGCGTCGCGGGCGCGGCCGGGATGGTGCTGGCCCGAGCGGTGATCACCGACTGCTTCCGGGGCGCGGACGTCCCGCGCTACTTCGCGCTGCTCTCCCAGATCATCGGCATCGCCCCGATCGCCGCCCCGGTCATCGGCGGCGCCGTCCTGTCGCTGTCGACCTGGCGCGCGGTGTTCGTCGTCCTCGCCGTGATCGGCGCACTGCTCCTGGCCGCGGTGTTCGGCAAGGTCCCCGAGACCCTGCCCCCCGGGCGCAGGCACGGCGGAGGCCTCGGCGGCACTCTGCGCACGATGGGAGGCCTGCTCACCCACCGGGCCTTCATGGGGTACGTGCTGGTGCTCGGCTTCACCTCTGCGGCGCTGTTCGCCTACATCAGCGGCTCCAGCTTCGTCTTCGAGAACGTGCACGGCGTCTCGGCCACGGTGTACTCGCTGATCTTCGCTTCGAACGCGGTGGGCATGCTCATCGCCGGAGCCACGTTCGCACGGCTCTCCCGCCGGGTCCGGATGAACACGCTGCTGATCGCCGGGCTCCTGGTCTCAGGCGTCGGCGCGGTGGCCCTGCTCGTGGTCCCGGCCCTGGCGGGCGAGAGCCTGGCGGCCACCTGGAGCTGTCTCTTCGTCACCATGGCCGGCATCGGTCTGGTCTTCCCGGCCACCATGAGCATCGGCCAGACCCTGGGACGGGCGGCCCCCGGCGCGGCCTCGGCACTGCTCGGCGGCCTCCAGTTCCTGTTCGGCGCGCTCGCCTCGCCGCTCGTCGGCGTCCTCGGCGAGGACAGCGCGACGCCCATGGCCGTCATCCTGCTCACCGCGCTGGCCCTGGCGGGCCTCGCCCTGGTCCTGCTCGCCCGGCCGTGGCTGGGACACGGCGAGGTCGCTTCCGGGGACAGCCGCTGACAGCGGCACCGCGGAACGCCCACCGGCGGGGAATCCGCTGCCGCCGGCCCCGGCCGAGTATCCTCTGCGCGCATCACTGACGACGGCGTGAGGGGAAGTCCGTGGACGAGAACCGTATGAGGGCACGGGAGTCGGGCATCCCGCTGAGCGGTGAACCGGGCCGGTGGAACGCGATCACGGACGTGCCGGGTGTCGAGGTCGGCTACGTCACCCTCTGCGAGGGCGACGACGTGCGTACCGGAGTCACCGCGCTGCTGCCGCGCGGCCGGGACGGTGTGGGGCTGCCCTGCGCGGCCGGCTGGCACTCGTTCAACGGCAACGGAGAGATGACCGGCACCGCCTGGATCGAGGAGAGCGGCTCCCTCGCCGTGCCGGTCCTCATCACCAACACCTACGCGGTGGGCCCGGTCCACCGCGGCGTGGTCGAGTGGGTGCGCGCCAACTGCGGCGGTATGGCACCGGAATGGCTGCTGCCCGTGGTCACCGAGACCTGGGACGGTCACCTCAACGACATCCACGGCACGGCGGTGCGGTCCCGCCACGCGGCGGCCGCCATCGACGCGGCCGCTTCCGGTCCGGTCGCGGAGGGCTGTGTCGGAGGCGGTACGGGGATGCGCTGCTACGGCTTCAAGGGCGGCTCCGGGACCGCGTCGCGCGTGGTGGAGTACGGGGACGACCGCTACACCGTCGGCGCGTTCGTCCAGGCCAACTTCGGTGCCCGGCGCGAACTCGTGGTGGCCGGTGTGCCGGTGGGCCTCGAACTGCCGGACCGCCCCGGGCCGGCCCCGGACGGTGTACGCCAGGTACCGCCCGGCGCCGGCTCGGTGATCGTGGTGGTGGCGACGGACGCGCCCCTGCTGCCGGGGCAGTGCAAGGCGCTGGCCCGACGCGTCACCCTGGGCCTCGCCCGTACCGGCACCACCGGCAGCCACTTCTCCGGGGACATCTTCCTGGCCTTCTCCACCGCCAACGAGTCCGCGCTGAACAGCACGTTCCCCTCCGATGACGACAGCGCCCCGTACGAGTCGATGCGGTTCGTGCCGTGGGGCCGGATGGACCCCTTCTACGGCGCGGTCGTCGAGTCGGTGGAGGAGGCGGTGCTCAATGTGCTGACCGGTGCCCACTCGATGACCGGCCGTGCGGGGCACCACGTCGAGGCGCTGCCGCTGGACAGGCTGTCCGAACTCCTGGCCGCCCGCGGGGTGCCGGCGCCCTGAGGGCTCACCGGCTCAGGTGCCGGATTGCTGTGGAGCGTGCGTGGGAGTCGTGAGAGTTCGCGCGAGGTTCCCGGGACCCGGTGACGGGGGCGGAAGACTCGGGGGGACCGTCCGGCGCTCCCGAACAGGTCCGTGGCGCCGGCCCATGCGAGGGGAGACCGATCAACGATGCTCACTCCGGTACGCAGCAGAGCACGGACCGCCGCGCTCGCGCTCTCGGCCGTCGCGGCCCTCGCCTTCGGTACGACCGCGACGGCCGGCGCGGCGGCGGCGCCCCTTCCCGCTCCGGCTCCCGCCAAGCAGGGACCGGCCTCGGTGGCGTACGTCGAGGTGAACAACAACAGCATGCTCAACGTCGGCAAGTACACCCTCGCCGACGGCGGCAACGTCTTCGACGTCGCCGTGGTCTTCGCCGCGAACATCAACTACGACACCGGCACGAAGGCGGCGTACCTGCACTTCAACGAGAACGTGCAACGCGTCCTCGACAACGCTGCCACCGAGATACGGCCCTTGCAGGAGAAGGGCATCAAGGTCGTCCTCTCGGTGCTCGGCAACCACGAGGGCGCGGGTTTCGCCAACTTCCCCGACCAGCAGGCGGCTTCGGCCTTCGCGACGGAACTGTCGGACACCGTGGCCGAGTACGGCCTCGACGGCATCGACTTCGACGACGAGTACGCCGACTACGGCAACAACGGCACCGGTCAGCCCAACGACAGCTCGTTCGTACAGCTGGTGACGGCCCTGCGCACGGACATGCCGGACAAGATCATCAGCCTCTACAACATCGGCCCGGCCGCCTCGCGGCTCACCTACGGCGGCGTGGACGTCTCGTCGGCGTTCGACTACGCCTGGAACCCGTACTACGGCAGCTGGCAGGTCCCCGGCATCGCGCTGCCCAAGTCGAAGCTGTCGCCGGCGGCGGTCGAGATCGGCGGTACCCCGCAGAACACGGCCGCCGACCTCGCCCGCCGTACCGTCAGTGAGGGGTACGGCGTCTACCTGACGTACAACCTCGACGGCGCCGACCGCAGTGCCGACGTCTCCGCGTTCACCAGGGAGCTGTACGGCAGCGACGCCCGCTACACGCCGTAGGGCGACCGGACGTCCTGCCCGCGTACCCCTTCGGGACCGCGGTCTCCCGAAGCAGGCGACCCGTACCGGCCGTGGCCCCCGCCGCGCTGCCGGGGGGCCCGCCCGGACGGGGCGGCCTCCCCCGGGCCGCGCCCCACCCCCCGCCGACACGGGCCCGGCCC
>NZ_JBIVLK010000025.1:0-66923 GCF_044751215.1 Streptomyces sp. NPDC088730 | reverse complement strand
AGCTGGCGCTGCCCACCGCCGCCGACGGCGTGGCCGGGCTGCTGGCCGACCGCTCCGCGTACGAGGACTTCGACGTGACGGCCGCGGCCGAGCGCTCGATGGCGTTCGAGGCCTTGGACCAGCTCGCCATGGACCACCTGCTCGGCGTCCGCTGACGTCCCCCGGGGTGTCCGGCCACCCCGGCCGGACACCCCCTTCGCACCCCTCCCACCCAAGGGCACCCTCGTGACAGCACCTTCCCCGGACGGCCTGCGCCAACGGCGCCGTCGTCACCACCGGCGGGTCATCGTTCCGCTCACCGTCGTCTCCGCGCTGGTCGGCGGCGCGGTCCTGTCCGGCTGCGGGCAGCAGCGCGACCCGGACGTGTACACCGTCATGAACTCGTCGACCGACGAGTCCTACCACCGCTGGGACGCCCAGACGCTGGCCCGGTGCGGCAAGCAGCTCGGGGTGACCGTCGAGCAGCAGAGCGTCCCGGCCGCCCAGGTGATGACGAAGGCCCTGCGGATGGCGTCCTCGAAGTCGCTGCCCGACGTCCTCCAGCTGGACGCCTCCGAGATGCCGACGTTCGCCGAGGCCGGCGGCCTGATCCCGCTGAAGGACCTCGGGCTGACCACCACCGACATCCCCCGGGGGATCGTCGACTTCGGCTCGTACGAGGGGACCTACTACGGCGCGGCGCGCACCGTGAACACCCTGGCGCTGTTCTACAACAAGGACACCCTCGACCGGGCCGGTCTGAAGGTGCCCACCACCTGGGCCGAGATGCGGTCGGCCGCGAAGAAGCTCACCACGGGCAAGCGGTACGGGCTGGCGCTCAGCGCGGGCGGCGCGGAGGACGGGGTCTTCCAGTTCACCCCGTTCATGTGGTCCAACGGCGGCGACGAGACGGAGCTCGACAGCCCGCAGGTGGCGGGTGCGCTGGACTACTGGAAGAGCCTGCTCAAGGACCGCTCGCTGTCCAAGTCGACGGTCAACTGGACCCAGGCCGACGTGAACGACCAGTTCATGGCCGGCAACGCCGCCATGATGATCAACGGCCCGTGGCAGGTGGAGACCCTCAACACCAAGAAGGCGCTGCACTGGGGCATGGCACGGATCCCGGTCCCGAAGGCCGGGGACGACTCGGTCGGTCCGCTGGGCGGCGGAATCCTGACCGTGCCCAACACCGGCGACAGCGCCCGGGAGAAGATGGCGGCGAAGATCATCGGCTGCATGTCGGGCGAACAGGAGCAGATCACCTACGCGCTCAACAGCTGGATGGTCCCGGCCAACGAGAAGGCCGCCGCCGTGTGGCGCGAGAAGGTCCCGGAGCTGGCCGCCCTCTCCGGCCAGGTCGCCACCGCCCGCTCGCGCACCGCGAAGCTCGGCGCCGGCTGGTCGTCCGTCTCCCTCGCGCTCCAGAGCGCCTTCCAGTCCGCCCTTACCGGCGAGTCCAGCGAGACCGCGCTCAAGCGGGCCCAGCAGCGCGCCACGAGCGGGAACTGAGGTACGTGACCCATGTCCACCACCACCGCCTCCTCGGCCGCCGGCCCGGCGCTCCCCGCCGCGAAGACCACGAAGGCGACGAAGGCCGCGAAGCCGCCGAACCCCGCGCGCACCCGCCTCCGCAGGCGGCTGGCCCAGTGGGGCTTCATCGCCCCCGCCGTGATCTTCATGGCGCTCTTCTTCGGCTACCCGCTCGTCCGCAACGTCGTGATGAGCTTCCAGGACTACTCGCCGTCCACGTTCTTCACGGGCAGGTCGCCGTTCAACGGAACGGACAACTGGAGCAACGTCTTCAACGACGAGCTCTTCGGCAAGGCCCTGTGGCACACCATCCTGTTCACCATCGGCTCGCTGACCGGGCAGTTCTGCATCGGTCTGGGCCTCGCGGTGTTCTTCAGCCGCCGCTTCCCGCTCAACGGCATCCTGCGGTCGCTGATCCTGCTGCCGTGGCTGGTCCCGATGGTCGTCTCCGGTGTCGTCTGGCGGCGCATCCTCGACCAGGACACCGGCGTCCTCAACTCGTTCCTGGGCACGGTCGGGCTGGGCGGCGACACCCCGTGGCTGACCAGCCCGGGGATGGCGCTGCTCTCGGTGGTCCTGGTGAACATCTGGATCGGCATCCCGTTCAACATGGTGATCCTCTACGGCGGCCTCCAGGAGGTACCCAAGGAGCTGTACGAGGCCGCCTCGCTCGACGGCGCCTCCGCCTGGCGGACCTTCCGCTCGATCACGCTGCCGATGCTGCGGCCCGTCATCACCGTGGTGCTGGTGCTCGGCTTCATGTCGACGGTGAAGGTCCTCGACCTGATCCTGGCGCTCACCGACGGCGGCCCCGCCGACTCCACGCAGACGCTCGGCACCCTCACGTACCAGAACTCCTTCGTCCAGCTGGACTTCGGCGCGGGCGCCGTGGTCGGCAACATCCTGATCCTGATCTCCGCCGTCTTCGCGGTGTTCTACCTGCGGGCCAACCGCAACGAGGGGAAGTGACCGGCATGGCGAGCACTGTGCGTACCCCCGCCGCCCCCACGCGTCCCGCCGGCCGGCCGAAGCGGCGCTGGGGCGCCACGGTCTTCGGCGTCGTGGTGCTGTGCGTGATGTTGTTCCCGCTGTACTGGATGGTGAACACCGCGCTCCAGCCCGAGTCCGGGCTGCTGGAGGTCAGCCCCGTCCCGCACGGCCTGGACCTGTCGGGCTTCCGCTCCGCCGTCACGGACCAGGGCCGCAATCTGCTGACCTCGCTGGCCGTCGCGCTCGGCGCGGTGGTCATCTGCCTGGCCGTCTCCGCGCCCGCCGCCTACGGGCTCGCCCAGTTCAGGCTGCGCGGCACCAGGACGATCGTCTTCTCCACCCTGATCACCCAGATGGTGCCGGGCATCGTCATCGCCAACGCCCTGTACAGCGCGTACGTGGACCTGGGCCTGGTCAACTCCTACGCCGGGCTGATGCTGGCCGACGCCTCGCTCGGCATCCCGTTCGCCATCGTCCTGATGCGTTCGTTCATGGTGGCCATCCCGCGCGAGGTCATCGAGGCGGCCGAGGTGGACGGCGCCGGACGAATCCGCACCTTCGTGCGGGTCGTGCTGCCGATGAGCCGCAACTCCCTGATCACCGCCGGGCTGTTCTCGTTCCTGTACGCGTGGAGCGACTTCATGTTCGCGCTGACGCTGAACACCACGGACGACGTCAAGCCGATCACGCTGGGCATCTACCAGTACATCGGTGCCCATGTCGGTGACTGGGGCTCCGTCATGGCGGCGTCCGTCCTGTCGGCGATCCCGGCGGCGGTCCTGCTCGTCCTGTCCCAGAAGTACATCGCCGCCGGGATCACCGGCGGCTCGGTCAAGTAAGGACTGCGTACCCATGAGTGAGTTCCCCGTGTTCCCGCCCGGCTTCGTCTTCGGCGCGGCCACGGCCTCGTACCAGATCGAGGGCGCCGCGCGGGAGGACGGCCGAGGTCCGTCCATCTGGGACACCTACAGCCACACGCCCGGGAAGACCGACGGCGGTGACACCGGTGACGTCGCCTGCGACCACTACCACCGCTACCCGGAGGACGTGGCGCTGCTGCGCGAACTGGGCGTGGACTCCTACCGGTTCTCCATCGCCTGGTCGCGCGTCCAGCCGGACGGCGGCGGCGCGGTCAACCCCAAGGGGCTGGACTTCTACTCCCGGCTCGTCGACTCGCTCCTCGAAGCCGGCGTCGAACCGGCCGCCACCCTCTACCACTGGGACCTGCCCCAGGCGCTGGAGGACCGGGGCGGCTGGCGGGTGCGCGAGACCGCGGAGCGGTTCGGGGAGTACGCCGGGATCATGGCGGAACACCTGGGCGACCGGGTGCCGCGCTGGATCACGCTCAACGAGCCCTGGTGCAGCGCCTTCCTCGGCTACTCGGTGGGCCGGCACGCGCCCGGCGCGAAGGAGGGGCGCGGTGCGCTGGCCGCAGCGCACCACCTGCTGGTCGGCCACGGCCTGGCGATGAAGGAGCTGCGGGCGGCCGGGGTCCGCGAGGCGGGCATCACGCTCAACCTCGACCGCAACGTCCCGGCCACCGGCTCCGACGCCGACCTGGCCGCCGTCGTCCGCGCGGACACCCAGCACAACCTGGTGTGGACCGAGCCGATCCTCGCGGGCCGCTACCCCGCCACAGAGGAGGAGACCTGGGGCGAGCTGATCACCGGCCAGGACTTCCGCCGGGACGGCGACCTGGAGCTGATCTCCCAGCCGATGGACTTCCTGGGCATCAACTACTACCGCCCCATCGTGGTGGCGGCCGCCCCGCACCGCGAGGCTGACCCGGCGCTGCGGGTCGCCACCGACAACCGGTACAGCGAGGGCCGGTACCCGGACGTCCGCCGGACGGCGATGGGCTGGCCGGTCGTGCCGCAGTCCTTCACCGATCTGCTGACCGCGCTGAAGGAGACCTACGGGGACGCGCTGCCGCCGGTGCACATCACGGAGAACGGCTCGGCGGAGTCCGACACGGTGGACGCGGACGGCTCGGTGCGCGACGCGGACCGGGTCGAGTACCTGCGGACCCATCTGACGGCGCTGCGGGCGGCGATGGACGCGGGCGTGGAGGTCCGGGGCTACTACGTCTGGTCACTGCTGGACAACTTCGAGTGGGCGCTCGGGTACGCGAAGCGGTTCGGGATCATCCGGGTCGACTACGACACCCAGGAGCGCACGCCGAAGGACAGCTACCGCTGGTACCAGCAGCTGATCGCGGCCCACCGGAGGTAGCCCGCCCGGAACACCCGCCGCCCGGCCTTCTCATGAAAAACGCCGGTTTCGGAACCGAAGTCATGACACGATTCGGCTGAATCCGCGGCCCGCCGCCACCGCGCGGCGGGCCGTGACCGATCACGATCCATGGAGCACTTCGTGGCCGAAACCGCTGGCCGTATCCACCGACGTACAGCCGCTCGCGCGGCAGCCGCGGCGCTCACCGCCGGCCTCGTCGCCACCGGCACCTCCGCCGTGGCCGCCGACTCCCCGCTGCCGTCGGCCGCCGCCGCCGAGCCCGCCCAGGCACCCGCCGCCGTCGCGCCGGCAGCCGCCGTCACCCCCAGGTTCGCCCTGTACGGCGCCAACTCCGCGGGCACCCTGTACGCCTACACCGGAAACGGGAAGGGCGGGCTCACCGCCCGCGCGGACAAGGGATCGGGCTGGACCGGTGTCAGCGCCATACTGCAGGCCGACAACGACCACAAGGCCGACGGCTACAGCGACGGCCTCTGGTTCCGTGAGACCAACGGGAACGTCGGCTACCTGAAGTTCGAGGGCGAGAAGCCGGTCAAGGTCGGCTCCGGCTGGAACATCTACAACAAGCTGGTCTCGCCGGGCAACATCGGCGGCGCCGCCGCGGGCGATCTGCTCGCCCGCGACGCCAAGGGCGACCTGTACCTCTACCTCGGCTACGGCAACGGCAAGGTCACCAAGCGCATCAAGGCCGGTTCCGGCTGGAACATCTACAGCGAGATCGCCGGCAACGGCGATCTGACCGGCGACGGCAGGAACGACGTCGTCGCGCGTGACAAGTCCGGTGTGCTGTGGCTGTACAAGGGCACCGGCAGCCAGAAGGCGCCGTTCGCCGGTCGCACCAGGATCGGCACCGGCTGGAACCAGTACAACCGGCTGGTCTCCACCGGTGACATCAGCGGGGACGGCCGCACCGACCTCCTCGCCCGCAACGCCAAGGGTGAGCTGTACCTGTACGAGGGCACCGGCGAGGCCGCCTCCCCGTACCGGGCCAAGGTGAAGGTCGGCACGGGCGGCTGGAACGGCTACACGTTCCTCTTCTGATCCGACGAGGGGTCAGCGGGCCGGACATGCGGGAGGGCCGCATCCCCGTCGCGGGGATGCGGCCCTCCCTTCGTACCGCCTGCCGGTCCTACTTGCGGATCAGGCTGCGCAGCACGTACTGCAGGATGCCGCCGTTGCGGTAGTAGTCCGCCTCACCGGGGGTGTCGATGCGGACGACGCCGTCGAACTCCACACCGGTGTCGGTGGTGACCTTGACGGTGCGCGGGGTGGTGCCGTCGTTCAGCTCGGTCACGCCGGTGAAGGAGAAGGACTCCTCGCCGGTGAGGCCGAGGGACTCGGCGGTCGCGCCCTCGGGGAACTGGAGCGGGAGGACGCCCATGCCGATGAGGTTCGAGCGGTGGATGCGCTCGTAGGACTCGGCGATGACGGCCTTGACGCCGAGGAGCGCGGTGCCCTTGGCCGCCCAGTCGCGGGACGAGCCGGAGCCGTACTCCTTGCCCGCCAGGATGACCAGCGGGGTGCCGGCGGCCTGGTAGTTCTGCGAGGCGTCGTAGATGAACGAGACCGGCGCGCCGCTCTGGGTGAAGTCGCGGGTGAAGCCGCCCTCGGTGCCCGGCGCGATCTGGTTGCGCAGGCGGATGTTGGCGAACGTGCCGCGGATCATGACCTCGTGGTTGCCACGGCGCGAGCCGTAGGAGTTGAAGTCACGGCGCTCGATGCCGTGCTCCGTGAGGTACTTGCCGGCCGGGGTGTCGGCCTTGATCGCACCGGCCGGGGAGATGTGGTCGGTGGTGACCGAGTCGCCCAGCTTGGCGAGGACGCGGGCGCCCGTGATGTCGGAGACCGGGGTGGTCTCCATCGTCATGCCCTCGAAGTACGGGGGCTTGCGCACGTAGGTGGACTCGGAGTCCCACTCGAAGGTGTTGCCGGTGGGGATCGACAGGGCCTGCCACTGGGCGTCGCCCGCGAAGACGTCCTGGTAGGACTTGTTGAACATGTCCTCGCCGATGGAGTTGGCGACGACGTCGTTGACCTCGGCCTCGGTCGGCCAGATGTCGGCGAGGAAGACCGGCTTGCCGTCCTGGTCGGTGCCCAGGGCGTCCTTGGTGATGTCGACCTTCATCGAACCGGCGATGGCGTACGCGACGACCAGCGGCGGGGACGCCAGGTAGTTCATCTTGACGTCGGGGTTGATCCGGCCCTCGAAGTTGCGGTTGCCGGAGAGCACCGAGGTCACGGCCAGGTCGTGCTCGTTGACCGCCTTGGAGACCTCTTCCGGCAACGGGCCGGAGTTGCCGATGCAGGTGGTGCAGCCGTAGCCGACGAGGTTGAAGCCGACCTTGTCGAGGTACGGGGTCAGGCCCGCCTTGTCGAAGTAGTCGGTGACGACCTTCGAGCCCGGGGCGAGGGTGGTCTTGACCCACGGCTTGCGGGTCAGTCCCTTCTCGACGGCCTTCTTCGCGACGAGCGCCGCGGCGACCATCACGTACGGGTTCGAGGTGTTGGTGCAGGAGGTGATCGCGGCGACGGTGACGGCGCCGTGGTCCAGCTCGTACGTGGTGCCGTCGGGGGCGGTCACGGTGACCGGGTTCGACGGGACGCCGTTGGCGGCGGCCGGGGAGTCGGAGGCCGGGAAGGACTCCTTGCCCGCCTCCTCGTCGTCCGTCACGTAGTTGCGCACGTCCTGGGCGAACTGCGCCTTGGCGTTCGCGAGGACGATGCGGTCCTGCGGGCGCTTCGGGCCGGCGATGGAGGGGACGACCGTGGAGAGGTCGAGCTCCAGCTTCTCGGAGAAGTCCGGCTCTGCGGCCGGGTCGAGCCAGAGGCCCTGCTCCTTGGCGTACGCCTCGACGAGCGCGACCTGCTGCGCGTCGCGGCCGGTCAGGCGCAGGTACTTCAGCGTCTCGTCGTCGATCGGGAAGATCGCGGCGGTGGAGCCGAACTCCGGCGACATGTTGCCGATGGTGGCGCGGTTGGCGAGCGAGGTGGCGGCGACGCCCTCACCGTAGAACTCGACGAACTTGCCGACGACGCCGTGCTTGCGGAGCATCTCGGTGATGGTCAGCACGAGGTCGGTGGCGGTGGTGCCGGCCGGCAGCTCGCCGGTCAGCTTGAAGCCGACGACGCGCGGGATGAGCATGGAGACCGGCTGGCCGAGCATCGCGGCCTCGGCCTCGATGCCGCCGACGCCCCAGCCCAGCACGCCCAGTCCGTTGACCATGGTGGTGTGCGAGTCGGTGCCGACGAGGGTGTCGGGGTACGCCTGGCCACCCCGGACCATGACCGTGCGGGCCAGGTGCTCGATGTTGACCTGGTGGACGATGCCGGTGCCCGGGGGGACGACCTTGAACTCGTCGAAGGCGGTCTGGCCCCAGCGCAGGAACTGGTAGCGCTCCTTGTTGCGGCCGTACTCCAGCTCGACGTTCTGCGCGAACGCGTCGTTGGTGCCGAACTTGTCGGCGATCACGGAGTGGTCGATGACCAGCTCGGCCGGGGCGAGCGGGTTGATCTTCGTCGCGTCACCGCCGAGCTCCTTGACGGCCTCACGCATGGTGGCGAGGTCCACGACACACGGCACACCGGTGAAGTCCTGCATGATCACGCGGGCCGGCGTGAACTGGATCTCCTGGCTGGGCTGAGCCTGGGAGTCCCAGCCACCGAGCGCCCGGATGTGGTCGGCGGTGATGTTCGCGCCGTCCTCCGTGCGGAGCAGGTTCTCCAGCAGCACCTTCAGGCTGTAAGGGAGGCGCGCGGAGCCCTCGACCTTGTCCAGCTTGAAGATCTCGTACGACTCGTCGCCCACGCGCAGCGTGCTGCGGGCGTCGAAGCTGTTCGCCGACACGACAGTCTCCTTCATCAATGTGCGCGTAACTCCGCGCCGCGCCTCACTTCGGCGGGCGCCGCGTGGTGCTGCCTACAGCCACCCCGACGATCCGCTAAGGTAAGGCTTAGTTAGGCAACCCTTACCGTGCTGCGGCCCGCTGTGCGCCTTCGGCATATATCTCGATGTCGAGATAACTCTAGTACATCGCCGGGGAACGGTCATGTCGGGGCTCGCCTGTCACGCGTGCCTCATCCCCGACGGGAGGCGAGCTGTTCCCGTACCCATGCGGGATCGGGGTTGGTGTGGGGCAGGCCCGCGACGAAGACGGTCGGCACGGTCTCGTTGCCGCCGTTGACCGCCCTCACCGCCGCGGCACCCTCCGGGTCGCGCCAGATGTCGACCCAGTACAACCCGCGGGCGCCGCGGCCCAGCCGGAGGCGCAGCCGCATGCAGTACGCGCAGCCCGGCCGCCAGAACACGACCGGGCGCCCGTCGGCCGCACTGCGGCGCTGCGCCTCCCGGGCACCGGTCGGCCTCGGGAAGACCAGCGGCGAGTGCAGTCCGGCGAGCGCCAGGAACACCAGCAGGAGCGCCGCCGCCGTGCCGATGCTCCCCTCCAGGACCGACCCCGCCGCGACGGCCGAGCCGCAGAGCAGATAGAGCATCGGCAGGATCCAGGCGCGCGTCATGGTGGAGCAGGCTATCGACGAACCGAACAGCCCGTCGAGCCAGGGTCTTTCGTTCTGGTCAGGGCCGCCGGAACACCACCTCGGGATACCTGGCCGCGGGGCCGTCGAGGAGTGGTTGCGGAATGCCCCGCAGGTGACGGTCGAAGAAGGCCGCGACGTAGTCCCGGGTGATGTGCCACCCCTGTTCCGCGGCCAGCGGTACGGCGGCGTCCGGCAGGCCGAGCTGATCGGCCAGGTACGGCAGGTCCGTGAAGGAGAAGTGCCCGGCGCCCGCCACGGTCAGCCAGCGCTTCCACCCCTGTAGGTGCGCCCACGCGTCGGGCCAGTCGGAAGTCGTGCCCTCGGGGCTGTGCGAGTCCTCGGCGCCGAGCATCAGGAAGGGGCGCCCCCCGAGCCCCGTCGCGGCGGGGCTCACGAAGAAGTCACCGTCCAGGTCGGCCCCCGCCCGGACGCGACGGTCGCGGGCCATGGTCGCCGCGGCGGCCGCGCCCCCGATCGAATGCCCGGCCGCACCGATCCTGCCGGCGTCGATCGCTCCGGACAGCGCCCCCGCCCCCCGGCCGTGCGTCAGCTCGTCGATCACGAAGGACAGGTCCTCGGCCCGCCCGCGCACGGCCTCGGCCCACTCCTCGTCCGTCTCGACCCGCTCGCACGCCGCACAGGTCAGCACGCGGCCGCCGGGGAACGCGGTACCGACGGACTCGTAGGCGTGGTCCACGGAGGCGACGACATAGCCGCGGCTTGTCAGGTCCTCGGCGATCGAGGTCAGGGTGGCGCGCGGCATCGAGAATCCCGGGGAGAGCAGGACCAGGGGGAAGCGCCCCCGCGCCGGGGAGGCCCCCTCCCGCTCGTGGGTGTCCGTCCGGGCGACCGTCTCCGGGGGCACCACGCCGTCGAGCCCCCGCGCCTCCACGAGGAGCCGCGCCTCCTCCGTCGTCATGTACGGCGCCGGGGAGCCGCTCGCCGGGCGGGACGGGTACGTCACCGACACCATCAGTTCCCGGGCGCCGGCCGACGGTACCCATGGGTCCGTGCGGTGGTGGTCGACCAGGTGCAGGGTGCGCCGGCCCACCGCGTACGGGCCGGTGGGATCAGGCAGTGCCAGCGCGTTCGCGGGGGCGACCCTGGACGGGGGCCCGGGAGTGGGGGCGGCGGAGGCCGGCGCGGCGCCCAGGAGCGGGGCGGAGAGGGCGAGGACGAGCAGCGCGGCGACGCCGGCGCGGTGATGTCCGGTAGTGGTCATGCGCCCAACGCTAGGCAGCGGGGACCGCCAACACATGCTGCTACGGGGCGACTTGGGTGTACCACCACCGTCGGACCCCTGTCGGACCCTGGTACCACGCCGCGCTCAGGCGCTCACGCCCGCACCCGCACCCGCACCCGTCGGGATCTGCCGGTGGACGTCGTCCAGCAGGTTCCGCATCGCGATGCGGAAGATCTCGGCCTGGTGGCCGCCCAGGAACGCGGCATGACCGAACACCTCCAGGATGACCAGTCCGTTGAGGTGCCCCCACGCGCTCAGCAGCAGGGCCGTCGCGGGAGGCGGCAGGCGTCCCGGACCGTAGTGCGGCAGCTGCTCCAGATACGCCCGCAGCTCGGGCGAGAGCGCGGGGGTCTCGGCGGCGGCGAGCTGCGCCACGGTGAACCCGTCGAACATCTCGCGCTCGAAGATCGAGCTCATCCGGCGCATCGCCTGCGTGGTCGGGCCCTCGACGGGCGCCGCGTAGTCCCGCAGCGGCGTCCCGTAGAGGAGCTGGAAGCGTTCGGGATGGGCGACGGCCCACTGGCGGTAGCCCTCGGCCGCGATGACCAGGCGCGGCAGACCGGGGTCCTCCGGGGCGGTGTCGACGGCGGCCTGCACGGCATCGGCCAGGTCCCCGTACGCCTTGGCGATGAGCTCCGTGACGAGGGCCTCGCGGCTCGGGAAGTAGTGGTACAGCGCCTGCACGGTCATCCCCAGTCCACGGGCGACCGCGCGCAGGGACAGCGCGGCGGGGCCGCTCTCGGCGATGTGGTGCTCGGCGGCCTCCAGGATCTCCCGGGTCGCGGCGGCCCGGCGGCGCTGGCGCAGGGTCTGCGGGACCGTCACGTGTTCGTCGGCAGGCATGGGGCGACCGTACGGCGGCCACCGCGCGCCGGGCAAGGGGAAGTTGCCGCCCGTGAAGAAAATCTAACACTGCCAAATCTTCTTGCTCCTCACTAACGTCACTCGTGGCGCTCGGCCGGGCAGCACGCCGACCGCACCCCCCGTGACCGACTCCGGCCGCTTCGGGCCGTTCTGACCATGTAGACCCCTCCGTATGGACACCTCCCGTATGGACACCTAAGGAGATCGTGCGTGTTTGAACGCATAGCCGAACTGGCGATCCGCCGGCCCCGGTTGATACTCGTCGTCGCCGTCGTGGCCGTTGCCCTGATGGGCGTCCTGGGCTCCGGCGCGTTCGGCAAGCTGCTCGGGGGCGGCTACGACGACCCGGCCTCCGCGTCCACCAGGGCCGGGAAGGTCATCGACGAGAAGTTCGGCGGGGAGACGAACCTGGTCCTGCTGGTCCGCGCCGCCGAGGGCCGGGTCGACGCCCCGGCCGCACAGCGGGACGGCCGGGCCCTGCTGGCCGGCCTCAAGAAGGAGAGGAACGTGGAGAACGTCGTCTCGTTCTGGGACACGGGCAGCGCCGCCCTGCGCTCCCGGGACGGCCGCGAGGCCATGGTGCTCGCCCATGTGAAGGGGAACGACACCGAGCGCGACGAGAACGCCAAGAGCGTCATCGACGCCTACACCGGGCCCTACAAGGACGCGCTCACGGTCCGGGCGGGCGGCGCCGCCGCCGTGACCAGCGAGATGGGCACGCAGTCGGGCAAGGACCTGCTGCTGGCCGAGGGCATCGCCGTACCGCTGACCCTGGTTCTGCTCCTGATCGTCTTCGGCAGCGCGGTGGCCGCCCTGCTGCCGCTGGTGATCGGCATCATCGCCATCGCGGGCACGTTCGCGGAGCTGTTCCTCCTCGGCAGCGTCACCGATGTCTCGGTCTTCGCGGTCAACCTCACCACAGCGCTGGGGCTGGGCCTCGGCATCGACTACGCCCTGCTGATGATCAGCCGGTTCCGGGAACAGCTCGCGAGCGGGGCGAGCGTGGACGACGCCGTCCGGCGGACGGTGAGTACCGCGGGCCGAACGGTCGCGTTCTCCGCCGCTACCGTGGCGGCCGCGCTCGCGGCGCTTCTGGTGTTCCCCCAGTACTTCCTGCGCTCGTTCGGCTACGCCGGGGTCGGGGTCGTCGCCATCGCGGCGTTCAGCACCCTGTTCGTCATGCCGGCCCTGTTCGTCGTGCTGGGCCACCGGGTCAACAGCGGGCGGATGCCGTGGTCGAAGCCGGACCGCGCCGGCACCCGGGCACCGGTGTGGGGGCGGCTGGCCGGTACCGTCATGCGGCGGCCCGCGCTCACCGCACTGCCCGTCCTCGCGGTCCTGCTGGTCGCGGCGGGCCCGCTCCTCGGCATCACCTTCGGCACACCGGACGAACGCGTGCTGTCCTCCGGCGCCGAGAGCCGCCAGGTCTCCGCGGTCCTCCAGGAGAAGTTCGACGGCAACGACGACGCGGCCCTCCACATCGTCATCGACACCTCGGTGGGCAAGGCCTCGCTGGCGTCGTACGCGGCCGAGCTGTCCGCCCTCAAGGGCGTCGCCCGGGTCGAGACCAGCACCGGAACCTACGCCGAGGGACGGTCCACAGCCGCCGGCAACCCCGCGCTCGGCCGCCCCGACGCACAGCGGATCAACGTGGTGAGCGCCCTGGCGCCGAAGTCGGACGCCTCCCAGGACCTGGTCGGTGAGGTACGGGCGCTCACCCCGCCCGCCGGAGCGCACGCCCTGGTGGGCGGCACCGACGCCGTACTGGTCGACGCGAAGGGCGCGATCGCGGACCGCCTCCCGGTCGCGGTGGCCCTGGTCGTCCTCACCACGTTCCTGCTGCTCTTCCTGTTCACCGGCAGCATCGTCCAGCCGCTGCGCGCACTGCTGCTCAACGTGATCAGCCTGGCCGCGACGCTCGGCGTCATGACCTGGATCTTCCAGGACGGGCACCTCTCCTCCCTGCTCGGCTTCACGGCGCAGCCGATGGAGGTGTCCATGACCGTGCTGATGTTCTGCATCGCGTTCGGCCTCTCCATGGACTACGAGGTCTTCGTCACCAGCCGCATCAAGGAGCTCCACGACCTGGGCGAGGACAACGAGAGCGCCGTGACCAACGGCCTCGGGCACACGGGACGCATCGTCAGCGCGGCGGCGTGCCTGCTGGCGGTGAGCTTCTTCGCCTTCGGCACGGCCGAGCTCAGCTTCATGCAGCTGTTCGGCCTGGGCAGCGGCCTGGCCATCCTCATCGACGCCGTCGCGGTGCGCGGCGTCCTGGTGCCCGCCGCGATGCGGCTGCTCGGCCGCTCCGCCTGGTACGCGCCCGGCTTCCTGCGCAGGGTCCACGGACGGTTCGGCCTCAGCGAGGGCGGCCCCGCGCCGGAACCCGCCGCCGGGTCGCCGGAGTCGCCGTACGCGAAGGACCCGGCCCGGGTCTGACCGCGCGCTGCCCGCTTCCCGCGAAGTGCGCCCGCCTCCCCGCCCCCGGGAGGCGGGCGCCCGCGCGGACGGGGGCGGGACGGGCGGTGCCCGGAGGCACCGGGCATGGTGGACTTCGACTCCGGCGGACGGAGACGGCGACAGTGAGGCGGGCATGACCGAACACGGCGAGGACCAGGGGTATCTGCTGGACAACCAGCAGTCGGAGGCGGGCATCAGGTTCGGCGCGCTGGCCGAGCTGTTCGACCCGGTGACGTTCCGGCACATCGACACGATCGGCATCACCGAGGGCATGCGGTGCTGGGAGGTCGGGGCCGGCGGCCCCTCCGTTCCCGCGGGTCTCGCAGAGCGGGTCGGCGCCACCGGGCAGGTGGTCTGCACCGATATCGACGTGTCCTGGGCCAGGGCGGCCGCCTCCGATGTCGTCGAGGTGCTGCGCCACGACGTCGCGGCCGACCCGCCGCCGCCGGGCGGCTTCGACCTGGTGCACGCCCGGCTGGTCCTGGTGCACGTCGTCGACCGGGCCGAGGCCCTGCGCCGCATGGTCCAGGCGCTGCGACCCGGTGGCGTGCTGCTCCTGGAGGACGCCGATCCGGGGCTCCAGCCGCTGCTGTGCCCGGACGAGTCGGGCCCCGAGCAGCGGCTGGCCAACCGACTGCGGTCCGGGTTCCGCGAGCTCATGGCGGGGCGCGGTGCCGATCTCGCGTACGGGCGGACGCTGCCCCGGCGGCTGCGCGAGGCCGGTCTGCTCGATGTGCGGGCGGACGCCTTCTTCCCGATCACCTCGCCCGCCTGCACCGTCCTTGAGGCCGCGACCGTCCGGCAGATCCGTGGCCGGCTGGTGGCGGCGGGGATCGCGACCGACGCGGACATCGACCGTCATCTCTCGAACGTCGCCACCGGGGAGCTCGACCTGGCGACGGCCCCGATGATCTCGGCCTGGGGCCGCCGTCCGCAGGACGGTTCTCGACCGGATCAGGATTCGAGAAGCGCCTGACGCGGGCCGTGCCTAGTCTGACCGCCATGGACATCACCATTCACACGAGCGTCCTTCCGCACGACGACCCGGACGCGTCCCTGGCCTTCTACCGCGACGCCCTCGGCTTCGAGGTCCGCGGCGACGTCGGCCAGGGACGGATGCGCTGGATCACGGTCGGCCCGGCGGGTCAGCCCGACACGTCCATCCTCCTGGCACCCCCGGCCGCCGACCCCGGGGTCACCGAGAGCGAACGCCGCACCGTCACGGAGATGATGGCCAAGGGCACCTACGGGTGGATCCTGCTGGCCACCCGGGACCTCGACGCGACCTTCGAGAAGGTGCAGGCGGCCACCCCCGAGGTCGTCCAGGAACCGACCGAGCAGCCGTACGGAATCCGCGACTGCGCCTTCCGCGATCCCGCGGGCAACATGGTCCGCATCCAGGAACTCCGCTGAGAGGGGGTCCACTCGTGTGCCATCCCTCGTGGGCGCGGGCCCGCGCCCAGGACCAGTGGCTGCGCGAACTGGCGCTCCTGCGCCGGGTCCGCGACCGGCTGGACCGGGAGTACGCGCAGCCGCTGGACGTCGAGGCGCTCGCCCGCGACGCGCACATGCCCGCCGGCCACCTCAGCCGCCGGTTCCGGCTGGCGTACGGCGAATCGCCGTACGCGTACCTGATGGCGCGTCGTATCGAGCGCGCGAAGGCGATGCTGCTCCGCGACGGCCCCGGCGTCACGGAGGTCTGCTTCGCGGTCGGCTGCTCGTCGCCGGGCGTCTTCAGCACCCGCTTCACCGAACTGGTCGGGGTGCCGCCCGGCGCGTACCGGCTCCGGGCGGCGGGCACTGCCGCGGCCGTGCCGCCCCGCGTGGCGAAGCAGGTGGCACGACCGGTCAGGAACCGGGAAGCACCGCCCCCGGAGCCACAACCGGTCTGACGGGCGGGGCGATCACCGCAACCGGCCTGGCGGGCGGGGCGATCACCGCAACCGGCCTGACGGGCGGGGCAATCCCCGCAACTGGCTTGACGGGTGGCCTGGCGGGCGGGGCGATCACCGCGGCAGTCACCTCGGCCGGCACCGTACCGCCGCCGCGCCGGCCGAGGACACCCGGGTCTCGTCCGACGGCACCGGACCCCACCGGATCGTGACCGGGAGCGCCGGCCCCTGCACCGGCCCGGACGGGTCCGCCCGGAGGCCGCGTCTCCGGCGCGCTGGCGGGAAGGCGCCTGGGCGGCCGCGACTACCCGGACGTCCGCCGCCGGGCCAGCTCCTTCCCCTCCTCCGGGAGCGCGTCGGCGGCCAGCAGCCGGGGCAGCAGCTCACCCTCCAACGTCATGGCCCGGAAGACGAGCGCGACGGTCACCTCGTGATCCGGCCGGTGCACGATCTCGACCGGGTCGGCGGCGCGGATCACGCCGGGCTCGATCACGCGCAGGTACGCCCCTGGCAGTGCGGCCCGCGTGAAGCGCTTGATCCAGCCCTCACGCCCCAGCCGGCCCTGGAACGTCGCGCACGGGATCCGCGCGCAGGACACCTCCAGGACCACGTCCGCCCCGATCCGCCAACGCTCCCCGATCAGGGCTCCGTTGACGTCCAGCCCCAGGGTCGTGAGGTTCTCCCCGAACATCCCGTTGGCCAGCGGCCGGCCCAGCTCGGCCTGCCAGCCGTCGAGGTCCTCGCGGGCGTAGGCGTAGACGGCCTGGTCGGCGCCGCCGTGGTGCTTCACGTCGTAGACCCGGTCACCGGCGAGACCGACCGCTCCGGTGCCCTTGGGGCCCGGGGCGGTGACGGCGACCGGTCCGGCGACGGGCCGCTTGTCGATACCGGTCCGGCTCAGCCCCTTCCAGGGGTTGGCACGGGGGCGGCCGATGTTGACCGAGAGCAGCTTCATTCCGGGGACCATACGACCGCCCCCGCGCCGGAGCGACACCTTTTCCCCGCCGCTCCCCCGCCGTCCGGCGCCGGCGAGGACACCCCGATGGACGCGCTCCGGGTGCCGGGCCGGGCCGGCGGGCGGACCATGGAGCCGGGCGGCGGAGTCCGTGCCGGGCCGGCCGCCCGCACGACCGCCGCACACCGCGGGCCTGCACCCGCCCGTCACCCGAACACCACACCCCACCAGCAGTCCCATCTCATATCTGAGATAGCCTTTCGGTATGTCAGATGACTACCTCGTACGTATCGGCAAGCTCATCCGTGACGCCCGCCAGCACCGGGGCTGGACACAGAGTCAGCTCGCCGAGGCGCTCGCCACCAGCCAGAGCGCCGTGAACCGCATCGAGCGCGGCAATCAAAACATCAGCCTTGAGATGATTGCGCGCATCGGTGAAGCACTCGACAGTGAGATCGTGTCGCTCGGCTACGCCGGCCCCATGCACCTGAGGGTGGTCGGCGGGCGCCGGCTGTCCGGCGCCATCGACGTCAAGACCAGCAAGAACGCCTGCGTGGCGCTGCTCTGTGCCTCGCTGCTCAACAAGGGCCGCACCGTGCTGCGCCGGGTGGCCCGCATCGAGGAGGTCTACCGCCTCCTGGAGGTGCTGAACTCCATCGGGGTGCGCACCCGGTGGATCAACGACGGCACCGATCTGGAGATCGTCCCACCCGCCCGGCTCGACATGGACGCCATCGACGCGGACGCCGCCCGCCGGACCCGGTCGATCATCATGTTCCTCGGTCCGCTGCTGCACCGGATGGACCAGTTCAAGCTGCCGTACGCGGGCGGCTGCGACCTCGGCACCCGGACCATCGAGCCGCACATGATCGCGCTGCGCCGGTTCGGCCTGGAGATCGCCGCGACCGAGGGCATCTACCACGCCCGGGTCGACCACACCGTCACCCCCGGCCGCCCGATCGTGCTGACCGAGCGCGGCGACACCGTGACCGAGAACGCGCTGCTGGCCGCCGCCCGGCACGACGGCACCACCGTCATCCGCAACGCGTCCTCCAACTACATGGTCCAGGACCTCTGCTTCTTCCTGGAGGCGCTGGGCGTACGGGTGGACGGCGTCGGCACGACCACGCTGACCGTGCACGGGGTGCCGACCATCGACGTGGATGTGGACTACTCTCCCTCCGAGGACCCGGTCGAGGCGATGAGCCTGCTCGCCGCCGCCGTCGTCACGGAGTCCGAGCTGACGATCCGCCGGGTGCCGATCGAGTTCCTGGAGATCGAGCTCGCGGTGCTGGAGGAGATGGGCGTCGACTGCGACCGCACCTCGGAGTACCCGGCCGACAACGGGCGCACCCGGCTGGTCGACCTTACGGTCCGGCCCTCCAAGCTGGAGGCGCCGATCGACAAGATCCACCCGATGCCGTTCCCCGGCCTGAACATCGACAACGTGCCGTTCTTCGCGGCCATCGCCGCCTCGGCCCATGGCCAGACCCTGATCCACGACTGGGTCTACGACAACCGCGCCATCTACCTCACCGACCTCAACCGCCTCGGCGGCCGGCTCCAGCTCCTGGACCCGCACCGGGTCCTGGTCGAGGGCCCGACCCGTTGGCGCGCGGCCGAGATGATGTGCCCGCCCGCGCTGCGCCCGGCGGTGGTCGTCCTCCTCGCGATGATGGCGGCCGAGGGCACGTCGGTGCTGCGCAACGTGTACGTGATCAACCGCGGCTACGAGGAGCTCGCGGAGCGGCTGAACTCGGTGGGGGCGCAGATCGAGATCTTCCGGGACATCTGACCGGCGGGGTGGCGTGCCCCTTGGGGGCAAGGGGCACGCCACCCCCAAATGCCCTCTGAACTGCGGTTACACCCTTGTGCGACCTTCCAGTGAGCATCACCGTCTTTCACCACCTTGTGCAACATGCGTGCAAGATGATCTTAAATAGGTGACGCCGCATCAGGAACGTCTGAGCGACAGTCAGCCATCACGGACAGTGCTCACCAAAGGGCCCTCGCGATGTCCCCACCGACGGCCGCCGCACACCACCGTGTTCGGATACTTCCAGGACGCACCGCCGAGCCCACCGCCTGCGTGATCGACACGCAGAGCGCGAAGACCGCAGCCAGTGTCCCCACCGACACCCAGGGCACGGATGCCGGCAAGAAGATCGTGGGCCGCAAGCGCAGCATCGTTGTCGACACTCTCGGTCTGTTGCTGCTGGTCAGCGCGACCGCCGCCAGCGTCTCGGACAACGAGGCCAGCAAGCGGCTCCTCACCCAGCTCACTGCCGACCACCCCACGGTCACCAAGGCGTGGGTCGACACCGGCCACAAGGCCAAGGCCATCGAGCACGGAGCCTCCCTCAGCATCGACGTCGACGTCGTCCCGCGAAACGAGCAAGTCAAAGGCTTCTCCGTGATGCCCAGGCGCTGGGTGGTGGAGCGGAGTTTCGGGTGGATCATGTTGCACCGCCGCCTCGCCCGCGACTACGAGACCAAACCCGGACACCCTGAGAGCATGATCGCATCGCGATGATCTCGAACCTCGCGAAACGAGCAACCGACGAAGCGCCCATAAACTGGCACAAACGATGAACTATCCAGCTTTCAACCGAAACCTCCTCTCAAGACCCTCTACATCGCGCGTGCGGAGCCGAGCCAGGCGCTGGAGCGAGTCCACGTCGAGCCGATGGAGCCGTTCTCCGCGGCCCGGGAAGTGACATTGCTGCGCAAGCGAGGTTGGGGGTGAGACCCGGCCATGACGTCAGACCTCACCCCACGTTTGTTCCATGTGGTGTGGCGGATGGGGCTGGGCGGCCCCTTAGCGCATCGCGATCAAGGTGCAGATTGCGCTGACCACTGCCGCGAGGGCCGAGATCACTGCGGACCCAGCCGCGACTATGGACAGGATCTTGCCGTTGCGAGAGAGGGGGCTATCCTCACCCTCAGAGGGATGACTGTGCTCATGAGACGAGTCCTTTTCAGTTTCGCGACTGGAATTGTCCTGAGTGGGCATTGCGTTCCTTCCGGTTGAGGCGATGCCGGTAGGCGTAGGTCAATACGCTGCTATCGCCGTGAATGAGGCGCCCCCGGATTGCCGTCCGGGGGCGCCCTCGTTTTCGGATGGAGACGTTACAGAGTTCCGCACCTCAACGGCGCACCGTTAGAGGGACTGACGCCGAAGCGGGTGGCCGATTTTCGACCACCACACCCGCCGCCACTCCGCGTAATGAGGATTTTAAAAATCTAAAAAACCTTAGCCGGGGGCGACCATGCCCCTCACCTGGCACTTTCGGTGGACTCAAGGTGTCTGGCAATTTTGCGCCAGGGACGCCGGGTGGGGTGGTATCGGATAAACGATGCAATTCATCGCGAATTGCATCGGTCGGTCATGAGCTGTCGCCGCGAAGTCCGTATTGCAACGGAGGTGAATCTGTCTGAATTTGATCGGTGAGGCCCTGGAGTCCCAGGTGGAGCAGCGGGTGAATTGGCATAGATTGCGCTTCAAGTGGTGCAATTCATCGATTGGTAGCAATTTTTGCATGTTCGTCGGCATCTTGATGCTGGATGTATGTGTCACCCAGTGTCGCGGCCATCTACCGCTGGAGGTTTGAGGGGCCGGCGGTTCTATTAGCAAGACGATGACCATCGCGGACGGCGGTTACCCCGGCACCGGCTTGGCGATGCCGCACCGCCGCCGCAAAGGCGAAGAACTGGCCGACTGGCAGAAGGCGCACAACAAGTCCCACAAACAGGTCGCGCCCGAGTCGAGCACGCGGGGAACTTCACCTCCGGCATCCCCTGGGCCGCGTCACCGCCACCGGCCTCTACGACCCCGACGCCGGCGACGGCCGCGAAGTCTTCGCCGGCGTCCTCCTCGCCGAGGTCCACTTCGCCCCGGCTCTCGCCGCGCCGCCGGAGCCCTCCACTGGCACGGCGTGATCGCCGCCGCCCAGCTCCCCTGCGGCCTGGACCCGACGACGATCACGAGCACCACCGCCCAGCTCCTCTTCGCGTAACCGCCGAACCGATCGGAGCCGAGGAGGAACCCATGCTGGACACCCTGCTACGCGACATTGACGCCACCGACATCAACGCCTTCGCCCACACCCTCACCACTCCCGACGGATGCGAGCCGACCCGCACGGTCATGCCCGGACGTCGCCTGAAATTCGTCAAGTTCCGAATATTCGCAGCAGCAAGCGCCGCGTCAACCCGCCAAGTTCCGCGTGTACGAAGCCCAGACCGCCGTCGCCCGCCGCCAGACTGAGAGATCATCACCGAGGGCATGCTCCCACCCCTCGGTCAGAAGCTGATCGTCGGCGAGCTCGAACAGATCCTCCTCGACACCTCCCGCGGTGCGGACGCCACCGAGTTCGTCGAGCTCCTCTCTACGACGACATCGAGTGCCACGTCGAGTCCATCAACAACCGCATGGACCTCGCCGCCGGCGACCTCCACCGACGGCGTCTCCATCCTCAACGGCGAAAACGGCCTCCACCTGAAGCCGACTTCAATGTCCCCGCCGCCAACACCCCCACCGCCCCCAAACCCTGGTCCGACTCCACCAGTCACCCCATCGCCGACGCACTCCGCTGTATCGAGTACCTCCGCTCCATCGGCGCCCCGCTTCCGGCCCGCGTGATCACCTCCTACATGGCCTGCGCCACCCGCGCCACCAACGACTCCTACCGCGCCGCGTACTGCGGCAGCGTCACCGGCTCCACCACCCCCACCGCCGACTTCGCCCCCAACGAAGTCGAAGTCGTCCGCGCCCGCTACAACCTCCCCCGATCACCGTCTACGACGTCCAGATCTCCGCCGACGACGCCTACCAGCCCGTCATCCCCGAAGACCACTGGATCCTCCTCCCCCGAACCGACCTCCTGGGCCGAAACCCAGCACGGCGTGACGGCCGCATCCCTGGTCTTCTCCTCTGGCTCCAACCCGGCGGTCCTCCGCGAAGACGCCCCCGGCATCGTCGGCACCAACGGCCACCAGGACGACCCCGTCCAGGTCTGGTCGAAGGGCGCCGCCGCCGCCATGCCCGACCTCTACGTCCCCGACATCCACATCACCGCCAAGGTCCTCTGATGCCGGCCGCCCCACGAACCCTCGCCACCACGGTCTTCATCACCAACCCGAAGACCTATCAGACCCTCCTCCTCAAGCCCGGCACGGAGGTCACGGACCCGGCCCTGGCCGGCCCAGATCACGCACTCCGACGCCTGGCAGCCGGAACCACCGCGGCCGCCCCGCCGCACCAAACTCGCCCCAGAGACGTCGGCATGTCCCTCACCGACGCCGACCAGGCGTACTTGACCTCCGAACTTGGCGCCGCCGACCCACCGACCTCGAGAGCCGGTACGCCCGCCTCGGCAGCCTTCCGGCCGTCGTCATGGAGATTCTCCGTGAACGCAAGGCCGCACTGATCGCCGCCCCCTGACCGTCACAGCGCAGGGGGTCGCGATGGTGAACAGCACGGAAAACGTGAAGGTCATTAACGGCAGATCGTGGCCATGCGAGATCAGGGAACTCAAGGCGCCCTTATGGCGTCCCCTGTACCGTTGATACGACCGCGCTGTCGCTGAGGTACTGGGAGGGAACTCGGCGTAGGGGGAACGCGGGGCAGAACGCAGTGACATCTGCAGTGTGTGGCATCAGTTGTTCCCCGCCACACGCGGTGGGTGGCTGCCTCCGGTATGGAGATCACCGGACTCACGTCGATCTTTTTGAGGGCCATGAACACAATCCGCAGCTGGTACGAGGAGCTCAGCAGCCTCAGCCGGGACATCGTCCTGCAGCACCTCTGTGCCGATGTTCCGGAGCCACTGGAGCGACTGGCCCAGAGACATGCCATCTCCCCTGAGGCGGTACGGCAGCGCCAGAGCTATCTCAGCGACAGCTTCAACCAGTGCGTGGCCGACAGTTCGGTTCCGCGTGGCTGGATAGCTCAGGTGCAACTTGAGCTGCAGAAGCCGCACGTAGTCAGCGGACTCCTGTACCGCTACCCGTGGCTCGGCGAGAACGTCGGGGGCGGACTTACGGTCCTGCGTCTCCTTATAGGCATGTACTGGCACGATGCGACTACGAGCACGAGTGGACAGTGGATCTACGGCGCCGATTTGGGGGAATGCGAGGCTGCGACCGTACAGGCGCTTGATCTCTGCCCTGACGAAGTCATTAACCTGTCGACGGCGGCTAGCCTCCTTGAGGCGAGTGCGGTGCCAGTACCAGAGGACCCTGATGACCTGGCTACTTGGCTGGCCTACTGCGGGTTCGAAGGCGATGGTCATCAGCTCTCGCGGCCCTTTCAGGAACAGGAAGTCGCGGCTACTCCGACCGTTGAAGAGACTGAGGACCTGCCTCAGCTCATGCAGCGTCTCACTGAGCTCCTCCAAGTAAACGAAAATCCCATTGCGAACGTCACTCTCGGTGAAGTCCTAGAGGAGGCAGGGACGTATGGCGGTGAGCTGGGTGAGGTAGCTTGCCGGCTTCGGGATGCGATGTTCCTGGGGGATGGAATGTGGGTCATTCCTGGCAACACACCCGCAAGGAAGCCCTATGAGGCAGATGAAGTGGAGGAGGATCTACGTCCAGCCCCCGTTGCGGAATCTGCCGTGATCACATTTTCCGGAATGAATGGATCCAACAATCACATTGCGGAGAGTGACGCCTCTCACGATTCTGGCCATCCTCACGACCTGCCGGGGCGCAAACAGGCAGACGCAGGAGGTCCGGCCCGAGAGGTGCCGCTGGGAAACGTTGGGGAGTACTCGTCTCCCGCCGACCGGATCGCAGGCTTGCTCGAAGATACGCCCGCAGGCTTGAGTAGTTCCCTCATCAAGGAAGCCCTTGGTACGGCGGTTTCCCAGGAGCAGGTGATAAAAGCGCTCTTCGGGGACGACCGCTTCGCCATCACGCATCAGGGGTCCTGGTACCTGCAAAGTGCATTCGGGATGGCTTCTCCAACTGCCGAGGTCCCAGCACAACCCTTCTTTACCATCGCCGAGGAAGTCGCCGACGCTCGCTCCTCGGCGAGCGGAGCTCCCACTTCCTGCGCTGGAGCAGGGGCGAACGGTTCAGTGCAGCGTGGAAACGAGAGGCTCGACAAGATCGAGGCTGCGTTTCGCGAGGTAGATCGTCCACTGAGCATCGATGAGCTGAAGGCGCAGACAGGCATCACCCTCGGCAACCACTATCTGAGACAGCAGATCGAGTCGGATACGCGCTTCAGTCGAAGCCAGAAGGCGATGTGGGCTCTTACCGAGTGGGGTATGCCTGTCTACAAGCCGATCAAGGAGTTGGTCTCGGACCTGGTCGATGCTCACAGCGGTGCGGTTGCTGCCGATGAGGTCATCCGGCTTCTCCGGCGTGACTTTGAGATCAAGGAGTCGAGCCTGAGACAGACCATGTCCTCCCCTCCCTTCGCTACGCGCGGCGGAACTGTCCGTCGCGTCGGCGAGGACTTCGGTGAGAGCGAGGTGTCTATTCCTGCTAGCCGGCCGGCGTCGCCTGAGGAATCCGAACGGCTAGTCGATGAAGCGCCTGACGTAGACGACCTCATGGGCAGGATGGGACTGACCTGATGGCTGAGGAACCGCGACTGCGTAGGTGCAGCGTGGAGTCTGACTACCGAAGCGATCGTAGTCACCTGGTCGAAGACTTCTATCTGCCCGCTCTGGCAGCCTCCACCACGTACGACCGGGCCGTGGGCTACTTCGCGGCCTCGGTGATCGCCACGCTCGGACAAGGCGTCGACGATTTCGCTGAGCGCGGTGGCGCCATGCGGATCATCGCGTCTCCTTACCTTGAGCCGACGGACATTAAGGACATCGAAGAAGGCTACGAGCTGCGCGAAGTTCTCCACCGAGCCGCACTACGCGACCTTGAGCAGGCGATGGAAGACCAGCGCGCTGCTCGAGGGCTCGGCAAGCTTGGGCTTCTGGTCGCCGAAGGGCGGGTCGATTTCAAGCTGGCGTATGTCGAAGAGCGGGGCCGTGTCGGGATGTACCACGAGAAGATCGGTGTCTTCCGGGACGGTCACGACATCGTCGCCTTCAAGGGGAGCGCGAACGAGACCCGCTCGGGTCTCGTCGGCAACTTCGAAGCGATCGAGGTCTACCGCAGCTGGGACCCTCGGGACACCGATCGTGCTGCACGGATAAGCAAAGACTTCGAAGACCTGTGGCACGACCGGACTCCGACGCTGCGCGTCGTGCCGTTCACTGAAGCAGCAAAGGTGGTTGTCGAGCGCAGCGCACTGGCGACTGCTGGCCGCTACGAGCTGGACGATCTTCCGACTGGCGGGGCACCCATCGTGACGTCTCCGCAGCCGCCGGTCGGAGCACTCGCGATTCCGCAGAGCCTGGCGGTGCGCGATTACCAGAAGGAAGCGGTGCAGAACTGGTTCCGCAACCAGTGCCGCGGCATCCTGCGTATGGCCACTGGCACGGGGAAGACCCTGACCGCGCTATCGGCGGCAGCTCAACTCGGTTCGCTCTTGCATAGGAACGATGACAACGCCTCGCTGCTTGTCATCGTCGTGGCCCCGTTCCAGCACCTGGTCGATCAGTGGGCCAAGGACATCGAATGGTTTGGTGTGACCCCGCTTCGCGCGTACGAGTCGTCCAGTAAGTGGTCGCCACGTGCCCATGCCCTCCTGCAGAACCTCGCCTTGGGCGGCATGAGCGGTGGAGTCATCGTGACCACCAACGCCACCTTCGGCGGCGACACCTTCCAGAGCTTGCTCGATGCCTATGAGGGGCAACTCCTCATTATCGCGGACGAGGCGCACAATCTCGGTGCTCGGCACCTTCGCACTCAGCTCCCGGAGAAGGCTCAGTACCGGCTCGGCCTGTCAGCGACGCCGGAGCGCTGGTTCGACGATGAGGGAACTGAGGCCCTCACCGGCTACTTCGGCGAGATTGTCTTCGAGATGGGCATTGGCGAGGCCATCCGTCGCGGGGCCCTGTGTCGCTACACCTACACGCCTGTGCTAGTGGAACTGGACGACGAAGAAGCCGAGCTCTATGCCGAGACCAGCGCGAAGATCGCCCGACTCATCGCGGCCGGTACTGATCTGATGGAGACAGCCGACCGGGACAGTCCGCTCGGTCGGCTCCTGAAGAAGCGCGCGGACATTATCGGCCACGCCCGGGGCAAGCTCGAGGTCCTGCGCACGGAGCTAGTGAAGCGCCGGGAGACCAGCCATCAGTTGATCTACTGTGCGGAGGGCAAGCACCCACTCCTGTACGAACAGGGCACCGAAGGGCCGCGTCAGATCGACCAGGTGATGGACATGGTGGGCAACGACCTTCAGTTGACTGCCGCCCGCTATACCTCCGAGACGAAACGACCTGCACGGCAGGACATCCTTCGCCGCTTCGAAGGCAACGAGCTACAGATCATCTCGTCCATGCGCTGCCTGGACGAGGGTGTGGACGTACCCGCGTCACGCACTGCATACCTCATGGCGAGTTCGTCCAACCCCCGCCAGTTCATCCAGCGCCGCGGCCGTGTACTACGGAAGGCCCCTGGCAAGGACCGGGCTGACATCGTCGACTTCGTCGTCGTACCGCCGGCGGGAGGAGACGCGATTCAGTACGAGACCGAGCGCAACTTGCTCCGCCGCGAGTTCGCTCGGGTCGAAGAGTTCGCCTACCTCGCCGAGAACGAAGCGGTCACCCTGGACGTCCTACGCCCCGTGCGCGAGCGCTACGGCCTGTTCGACACCTGAGACCCCACACCAAGCCCCCCTCAGCTATCCCGCTTCTTCGACTCGAATCAGGAGTAAACCGTGAGCGACGAAACAGCCGGCCCGCCCTCCGCGCGGACAGTGCGCGAGGTGCTGAGCGAGCTGTCGCCGGCTGCTAGGACCCTCGTGCAGAAGGTCATCGACCTGGAGAACCAGAACATCCACATCAGGGAATCGACGAAGGTGGTCCCCAGCATTGTGGACGCCGTGAGGGAGTTGACCAAGTGAAGCTGCTCAAACTGACCCTCAAGGACTTCCGCGCTTTCTACGGCGAGCAGGTCCTCGACCTCTCCGTCAAAGAGGACAAGCCGGCCGTTCTCATCTTCGGCAACAACGGTGCGGGCAAGACCACGTTGCTCAACGCGTTCGGATGGGTGCTGTACGGCACCTTCTCGGACGACGTGGAACAGCAGCACCGGGTGATCCACGACAAGAAGTGGGAAGAGACCTCCTTCGGGGAGGAGGCGACGGCATCGGTCCGACTCGACTTCGAGCACGAGGGCATCCGCTTCTCCACGACTCGGAGCGTCACGGTCAACAAGCAGACGGACGAACAGCAGACGGTCAGCCCGTCTCTGACCGTCACCGAGGTTGGGCCCGACGGTGAAGCCAAGTCTGTGCCGAATGGCCAGGACCGCATCGAGAAGATCCTCCCCAAGGGGTTGCGGCAGTTCTTCTTCTTCAATGGCGAGCGTATGGAGAAGATGTTCTCAGGCGACGACAACAACGAAGAGGTCAAGAAGGCCATCAAGACACTCCTCAACTTGGAGGCCATTGAGCGGGCCATCGACGATCTCCCCAAGGCTTCTCGTCAGCTTGCCCGTGCGATCGACTCCAAGGGCGATACTCGGCTGAAGCAGCTCACGGATCGCCAGGAGGAACTGGCGGCACAGGCGAAGGCGGAAGAAGAGGATAAGCTCCGACACTCCGCTGCAATCAGCACCTTTCAGAAGGAAATTGAGTCCATTGGACGCGCTCTGCGTCAAAACGAGCAGGCCGAGCCGCTACAGAAAGAGCGTGAGCGACTCACTCGCCGTATCAACCAGGAGAAGGAACGCCTTGCGGACCATAAGAGCCGCAAGCGTGAACTGCTCTCCAAGCATGGGTTCCTGGCCCTCACCGGCGGGCTCGACGGCAAGGTCGTCGAGCTTGCGGACCGTATGCGTGAGCGAAGGCAGCTGCCAGCTGGCATCCAGCGCAGCTTCATCGAGGACATCCTCGAAGAACAGCTGTGCATGTGCGGCCGCTCCGTCGAGGAGGGGACTCCTGAGTACGAGGAGCTCAACAAGCGGAAGTACAACGCTGGTCTTGAAGATGTTCAGCACCGTTGGATGCACGTCAGCGGCGAGATGCGCAGCATGAGCGACAAGCGACAGGAACTCCTGGATCAGCTCACCCTGAACGCTTCTGACATCCAGAAAGCGGACGCTGCCATCAGCCAGCTGGAAGCGGAGCGGTCAGATGTGGACCGTCAGCTGGAAGGTGTGAACATTCAGGACGTGAAACGCCTGGTCGAGCGCCGCAAGGAGTGTGGCGAGAAGGAGACCGAGGCCCGCGTTGCGCACAGGGAATCCGAGAACCGTATCGCCTTGATCGAGCAGGAATCGGTGAGTGTTGCTCGCCAATACAAGTCTGCGGCGGCCAAGAACGAGGAGTCTCGCAGGATTCAGACTCAGGTCGGTTTGGTCGAGTCGGTTCGGAACGCGCTGATCGAGATTCTGGCGATCAAGACGGAAGAGGTTCGGGATCAGCTAGACAAGAAGGTTAAGGAAGTCTTCTCCCGGATCTTCATCAAAAGCTACATCCCCGAACTCAATGATTCCTTCGAGTTGGAGTTGCGCGCACCGAGCGGTGTGGCTATCCGCTCCACCGGCGAGAACCAGATTCTCGGGCTGAGTTTCGTAGGAGCCGTCTCCGAAGTGGCCCGAAGTATCAATGCCCGAAAGAGTCACGCAGATGAGGCGACGATTGAAAGCAGTGGGAGTGGCGTCTACCCAGTCGTGATGGATGCGCCCTTCGGAAGCCTTGATCTCACCTATCAGGAAGAGATCTCGAAGGCGCTTCCGGCGTTGACATCGCAGATCATTACCCTGCTGTCGCAGTCACAGGCTCGTGGCAACGTTATGGAGAATCTGCAGCATGCGGCCAACCGGATGTATGTGTTGCGATCCTTCACGCCGAACAGGGCAGCTGAAGAAGAGACCATGGAGATCAACAATCGTGCAGTGCCGTACGTTTCCTACGGCGAATTCGAGCACACCGTTCTGGAGGAAGTGACCGTCTGATGGCTACCACGGATCGCTTCCGCCGCCCGCACTCCCACGAACTCCTGCTGGAAAAGCTCGCAGACAAGAAGACCGGACCATTCACGACCATGGTCGAGGCGATGATGTTCGCCGCAGTGCTTGGGCACCGCAAGGGTCAGCGCATCGCGTTTGAGAAGTCCGACGAACCGATTCGCTTGGCACTGATGGAGGGCCGACTCTACGGTGACGTCCTTCTCGATATGCTCGCAGCAGTAGAGCATGAGGACGACCCGAAGATCCTCGGGAATGACCGGCAGGATGAGCGAGTCCTGATCTTCGAGGAGTATGCGAATGGTGGCCTTGCGCACCTGCAGACGCTGATAAGCCGTCAGCCCCACCAGGAACTCGAGGTCATCATTTCCAACTTGGTCCTCGATGGGCTTAGGAACCCTCCGGATAAAATGAAAGACGACGTCGGCGAGATCTTGGCCAGCGCTTCCCTAGACTGGTAATGAGGCTCATTCGGAGGTGGCGCCGGCCTGTGTGCAGCGGCGCCACCTTCGACCTCGGTGGCGAAGGGCCTGCAGTGTGCGTCAGCGCGGCCAGGTTCGGACTGCTATGCCGGCCAGTATTTCCTGCCGGGACTGGATGGCTTCCGGCGTCCACGCGGGACATTCGCCGACCATCTCTGTCAGCGCGAACTGAGATGCCTTGAGTACCTCGGCTTTTTCCTTGAACGGCTTATTCCCGATATGCGAGTTAACGCTGGCCTGCAAAAGGACCATGTTGCCGATGCGGTAGATCCACTTGTCCGCATCCTCTTGAGTTCCGCTTACTGCGATGAACTCTGACCAATCGCCGGCGACCGCGCTCTGAGGGTAGACGTGCTCGAGGTTGACCTCAGCCGGGTTGTCGTTCGGGATGAACTCAGGCTCGGCCTCGTTCTTGTGTGTCCTCTCCAGCGCACCCAGAAAGTACCGGGCATTCTTGTTCGCTTCGTTGCGGCCAACGGTATGAAGGGAGAACTGAGCCTTGAAGTCGATGTCGGAAGCGATGAGTTCGTTCACACGGGCGCGGATCTCGGAGATGTTCGTGACGGTCCCCTTACGAATATCCACCGCGATCTGGGAGTAGACATCCTCGTAACGCCCTCGGTTGATCGTTCCCATGACCATTCCGCGTACGGACCAGCTGATCAGAGCCTTGAGCAACTTCTCGATCTGGCCAGACGCGAGGTGCTCGACCGCGGCGAGGAGGAGAATCTTGTTCGGGACCAGGTTGAACAGCACCAGAGTGTTGAGGGCCGGCTTCCGGCCAGCGCACTTGTCGTGCCAGAGCTCATGGTTCGGGTCGGACAGCGCGGCGTAGATGCGGGCGCCCGTCAGGAGCTGCTGGGAGAACGACAGGGCGTCCTGACTCCGGACCACCTCCTTCCGCATCTTGGCGTACAGGTCGCGCTCGGTGACCTTTCCCTCCCTTGAACTCCAGTAGTGGCGCAGGAACTTGGTGAACTTGTCGTCAGCGGTGGCCAATGACAGGGCGCCGATGCTCTTGTGCCAATTGTTCCGCACCGAGTCCAGGTGAACCTTGGCTGCCCCGAAGAGATGGTTCTTCAGCAGGTCCGCTGTCGTCAGGTCGGCGCCCCGGTTGTTGAGCGTCTCGAAGATTACGTACGCATCGGCTTCGGAGGGGGTCTCCACGACAGCGAGCTGGGCCCGGTGCTGGATGTACTTGACCCACTTCTTGAGCTCATTCGTGGCCGACTCGCCGTGCAAATCGGCGAGCTCCTTGAGCCGCGCGCAGAAGTAGCGGTACGCCTTGCAGATGTCGGAGTCATTCCGCTTTGGGGCCGCGAGCGGGAGCCCACTCCTGGTGACGATCCCGTGGTACGGAGGATGGTCTTCCTCGTTGAGCTTGAGATGCGGTTCCGTATCTTCGGCATCCCATGCCTGGCTGGCCAGGAAGTCGTCCTCGATCCGTCGTGCCTGCGTGTGCCCAAGCTCCTCCAGGGTCTCCCGGATGGCTGCAATCATCAGAGAAGAGGTGACGAGGCGCTGCTGACCGTCGATGATCTTCTTGCGGTCGTCAGGTCCATCCTGCGTCAGGACGATAGTCCCGAGGAAGTAGTCCTCGTCGGTTCCCGTCTCGATCGCTCGGCTCAGGTCCGTCCAGTAGTCCCGCACTTCCTGGTCCACCTTCCAGCAGTACGAGCGCTGGAACTGAGGGACTACTAGCCGGTTGTTGCGAAGGATCTCCCCGATGCCGAGGAGGTTGAGCTGGAGAGAAGTGCTGCCGTGACCCGATGCCATGCGGGACATCCTAGGGCGCGACCAGTCACGCGATCTATCAAACCTGAAGGATTGTCACTGCACGGTTGTACTGGCGGAATCCGAGCGGGCCAGCCCCTTGACGGAAGGTGGCGGGCCCACTCGGCGGGCGGAGTTGTCGCTAGGCAGCTGCGACGGAACCGATCAGCCCCTCGACCGTCGTCATCTCCTTGTGTGCACCGAGGTACCCGATCCCCCGAGCAAGGTGGATCGTGAGCGTCTTGGAGACGTTCTCGTCCGTCGGCTCCAGACCGTCAGCGACGCAGCGTTGCTTCAGCAGAGCGAGGTAGAGGTCCCCATGCTGGCCGGCGAAGGTCTTCCAGGACATCTCGACGTTGGAGTCGGTGACGACGTCCTTGACCAGCGGCGTGGAGGCATCTGCCAGGGAGAGGGCGAGGGCCCAGCGGCACAGGACGTTCCACTGAGTGATGCCGGTGGTGCGCTTGAGACGCACCAGACGGTCCTTGCTCGGGGTGGCGAGGCGGATGTTCTCAAGCGACATTCGGGGCTCCTACGTTCCACCAGTAGCCCTCGACGACGCTGGTGGTGAAGTTCGAGTCGTCGTGGACCAGGGTGTACGTGTGGGCGACGGACTTCTTCAGGCGGTCCAGCAGGTACTCATCGATCTCCTCGTCCGTAGAGAGAAGGAGAACCTGTTCGCTGGCGTGCGGGAAGTAGCGGTCGACCAAGTGCTCCCGGTGACGGCTGTCGAGGCGGCCGAGAGGCGTGTCGATGACGCTGGGCAGGCGGTTGCCGGCCACCTTCATCAGCCCCCACAGGAGGGACACTGCCAGGAGCTGTCGCTCGCCGGCGCTGAGCCGCCCGGGGTCGAGGGCTTCGCCTTCTCCGTCGGACAGAGTGAGCGTGAACTTGTCGGTATCGATCCTCAGGTCATGGACCAGACCCTGTTTCCGCATGAGCTCCTTGAAGCTCTGCAGTACGGCGACTTCCAGGCGGTTGATGTGGCGCTGGAGGAGAGCCTCTCCGAAGCGTTCCAGAGTGCTGCGGGCCTTCTCCGAGTACTTGATGATTCGCTCGACCTCTTCGGCCTTGACCTTGGTCTGAACGAAGCTCTTGTGAGCTCGCTCCAGAGCGGCCGTGACGCTTTCTCGTCGCCGCTTCAGCTCAAGGATCCGCTGGTCGTCGCGGTCGATACTCTCCTGGATCCGGGCGACCTTCTGAATCTGCTCGTCCCGGGCGTCTTGGAGAGCCTCCACCTTGCTCTGCTCAGGGACGCCGGCCAACTGGCGGTCCAGCTGGTCCACCTCTTCGGAGGCGGCGGCGGCCTGTTCCAGGAGTTGTGCTGCTCTGGCCTTATCGCGGACCAGGCCCTCGTCTAGTACGGAGATCTGCGCCAGCGCGTCGTGAGGCAGGCCAAGGTTGACCTTCAGCGCAGTGGACTTCGAGCGCTTCGCCCTGTCTTGGTCCAGCTTCTCCATCACTTCGTTGCGGGCGCTCTCAGGCAGGAGCTTGAGTAGCCACTCATCGCGTTCGGTGAGGACATCGAGCACCTGCCCGGCCTCTGCCGCAGAGTGTTCATGTTTGGCCTGCTTACGGAGCTCCTTGAGTTGCGTTCCCATGAGGAGGAAGGGAAGCGGACCGGCTGCCAACTGGACCAGCGAGGTACGGAGGTCGGCCAGCTGGCCAGCTGCGTGTTTGCGTTCGGCGTCCAGCTCAACGCGGCGCTCGAAGAGCCCGCCTCCCTCCTTCTTGAACTCATCCTCGAGGGAGTCGAGATCACGTTCAGCCTTGCGAAGGGTCTTCGCGCGATCAGCACGCTCTTGCGCTGCTACATCCAACTCTTCCTGAACAGAGGCAAGCTCTTGTTCCTGAGCGTGGATGTTGTCCATCAGATGTTGCTCTTCGTCGGAAAGCTTCTGACGGCGCTGGAGCGCGAGGAGATCAGTACGAAGTTGCTCCACCGTGCTTACACCGAGCAGCGAGTGAACGGCCGACTCGATGACTGTTGCCGCGCGCTCGGGATCGGCGAGCGACTCGATCTTCTCCCCGTCGAAGAAGGACAGAGACGCAACCTCCAGCGGGAGCAGGTCCTCGACATGGTCGGCCCACCCCTCGCTGAGATGCCGGCTGTACTTGAGCTCGGCTTGTGCACGGCGTGTGGCCTGGCCTTTGTCGCCGTAGTTCTCGTCCACTTGGACGGTGAGGAACTCCTTCAAGGACTTGCCGCTGGTGTGCCAACTCCGGTCGACCTTGTAGTAGTGCTCCTTGGCGTCCACCGTGACGGTGAACTCTAGGGTGATCGACGCGCCGCGGGTCGGGTCGTGCTGCCGGTTGATGCTCTCGCGGAGGAAGGTCTCGTACGACTTGTTGCCGCGGCTGCTGCAGCGGGCCCGGGGGCCGTAGAGCACGAGCTGGATGGCGTCGAGGAGGGTTGTCTTGCCACAGCCGTTGAGACCGCCGATCAGGATGATCGGCTTGTTCTTCTTCACAGTGAGGTCAAGAGACTGCTTACCTCGGTACGCCCCGAACTCTTCGAGGGTGATCTTACGCAGGAGCATCGGTGCCGGTCTCTTCGTCGAAAGTCAGGGTAGTCTCTGCATCCTTGCGCCACTGCTTCTTGCGCTGAGCGAATGCGAACGCGTCGTCGCGGTCCTCGTAGAAGCCCTTCTGGACAGCCGACTCGAGGGCCTGGAAGAGGCCGGAGCGCCTGGACATAGTCCGGTACTTGCGCTCGACGGAGAGCAGCTCACGCACCATGTCGTAATGCAGTTCGTCGCCCTCGCAGACCTCCTTCAGGAGCTCCATCTCGTCGGCGCCCATCACGAGCTGCTCGTCGAGGGCACCGCCGGGAAACTCCTCGCCCGTTGCCTCCTTGTAGATCCTCGGCACGGTGTCTTCGACCTCGTGCTTGTCGAAGACCCAGATACGGCGGATCTCGTGGAGTTCGGCAGGAGTGATCAGCTCGATATTGCGAACGTGCTCAGGAGCGTGGGCCCTGATCCAGGTCTGGGCGTCGAGGAGGTCCTTGAGCCACTTCTCCCGGAAGCTCTGGAGGTAGGGGCCGTGTACGACCACGTCTTCACCATCGCTGCGACGGGTGAAGAGGTTGACCTGCCCGTTCATCCGGCGGAAGTCACGGGCCGGCCGGTCGGGGCGGGCGTGGGGCAGCTTCTTGACCGGGTTGTAGTCGGGGTCGTCTTTGTCCTCGACGAAACCGAAGGGGGAGTCGAGTTTGTCCCGCAGATCCAGGAGTGGCTGCATCCACTCCTTTTCTTCGTCGTTGCTGATCATGGCTGTCATGGACTTGTCCTGCTCGACCAGGGTGCAGGTCCAGCAGCCGAAGCGGCTGGAGCCGCAAGACGGCGTGGTCGAGTCCACGACCAGCGGGCACTCGCCATCTTCCGAAGCGCCCTGGTACATGGTCAACAGGTCGTGATTGTTGTAGCCCCAGGGATTGGGCTTCTGCATCAGGTATTCCCAGACGTCGTCGTTAGTCCAGTCCTCGACCGGGCTGTAGACGAGCGAGTTGGGAAGATTCGCGTTGGGGGAGAGACGGTCGCGGACGCGCCGCTTTTCGTGCTTCTCCATCGCACGAGCGCGGGCCTGGCTCTCCGTCTTCCGAATGCCGAGGACCATGATGGCCTCGCCGTGGGCCGCCACGACGTTACGGATGAAGGAGTTCGACGGCTTGATCTTGAGTCGCTCGGTGCACCAGCGGAACTTCGGACGCGGTGCAGGGTAGCCGCGGCCGATGAGGTTGACCCAGAAGGTGTCCTTGATCTCCGGGGTCAGCTTGTGCGGCTCGACGGGGAGGCCCTGCTCAGCAGCGGCCTTTCCCATGGTTTCCAGCGACGTAGTGACCCAGGCGGCCACTACAGGGTTCTCGACCAGGGTGTCCGTGCTGATTACGTGAACCGTCTTGGTCCGCTTCTCGGCCGGAAGTTCCTTGAGAGCGGTCCAGACCAGCTGGAGGACAGCAGTGGAGTCCTTGCCGCCACTGTAACCGATGACCCAAGGAACCTCGTCCGCGGTATACAACTCGCGGACTTCCTCGGTCAGTTCGGTGGTCACCTCGTCGAGCGACCGACCGTCGAACGGCAGCCGGCGAACGGCGGGGATACCAAGAGGTAGCGGAGTGCTCATGCTTCGCCTCGCAGATAGGCGTCTTCCACACGCTGTTCCTCTGGGCTGAGGTCCAGGCCAAGGTGGTTACGCAGGTAGTTCACGGTCAGGGTTACGTTCTGGTGGCTCTTGGAGACGCGGCCTCCCACGATCGCGCGTCCTTCCCAGTGGGGATTCGCCCGGGTCCAGTTCACAGTCTTCAACGGTGCCAGTTGCTTCTTCCACTTAGACGGTGCCGTGGACTCCCGGAACAGGGAGTTCCCGATACGACCCAAGGCGTGGAGCGCGATGCCGTGGCTGTGGATGAAGTCTCGGCGCATCTCCGTCGCGGAGAGTTCTTTGGCACGGACCTGCGCCCACTCCGGGAGCGACTTGTCGATCGCCTCCCAGTACGACTGCGCGAGATCGGTGGCCTTGTCGCCCTCGATCTCCAGTCCCTGCAACAGGGCTTGGGTTCCGAAGTAGAGCGCGCTGAGCGTGAACATCTTCCGGGACCGAGGCGAGAGGTTGCTCTTCTCCATCTCGACGAAGCCCTTGAAAGTGGTCGACTGACTGATCATCGAGCGGACCACCAGGGACGATGTGTCCCGATGGTCGTAGAGGACGCCGATGGAGCGCGCCGGTCGCACCGCGTGCCGGTTAAGGTCGGCGAACATCTGCTGGGAGCGGGCAAGCCCGGCGTCCTGGAAGAAGACGACGGCGATTGTTTCCTCGCCGAGATCGGGGTTCTCCCTGAGCGCGAGCTCGATGGCGGCGCGACGATGCTGACCATCGTTGATCAAGAACCGAGCGTCCATGGGGATCCGGAGCTGCCCTGTACGGAAACCGATGCCGGTAGGGCTGTGGCTCTCGAAATCCATGTCTCCGTCGACGGAGGCGGTGAGGGCGCTGAAGATGTAGTCGTCCGGGTTGTCCAGGATGTACTTGGACAGGGCGGGGAGGCGTCCCTTATTGAGGATGCGCTGGGCGCGCAGTTCGGGGGACAGCTCTTCCTCGTCGAAGATGAAGATCTTGGGGATCAGGCGTAGCGGGCACATCGAGACATAGAACTCGCGACCAGCCTGGATGCCGCGAATTGCCGGGAAGGTGTACTCGAACCCGGTAGATGTGCGTGGGGCGACGACTCGGGTCGTAGGTGCCACGGCTTCGTTCTCCACTTCGGCAACTTTAACGTACTCGCGGTCGCTGGCGTCCCTCGTTCGATGTAACAAGACATCCTCCTGTGTGCGTAGGGCGCAGCAGGGGCAGAGGAGGCGATCAGCGGGACGGGGTGTGTCCGTCTTGGTGCATTGCCACCCGCGGGGATGACGTGAGCTGCTTTTGTTGTTGACGTACGGAGCGACGCCCTGCTGTGTGTTAGCAGGTGACGAGTGTACGTTAACGGATTGACGTACACGGCAACAGATGGATGACCAAGAAGTGGGTGGCTGATTTGGTGGCGTACCTGGATGTGGCAGCAACGACACGCGTCGACCCCCGGGTCGCCGACGTGGTGCTCCACTGGATGACGGAAGACTTCGGGAATGCCGGCAGTCGCACTCATGAATACGGAACTAGGGCAAAGAGGGCGGTCAAGGAGGCGCGGACGTTCCTGGCAGGAACAGTCGGCGCCAGGGTCGAGGAGGTCATCTTCACTAGCGGAGCCACTGAGTCCAACAACATCGCGCTCCTGGGCATCGCCCCGTACGGCGAGAAGCATCAGCGCCGCCACATCATCACGTCCGCCATCGAGCACAAAGCAGTCGTTGAGCCCCTGCTGCATCTCCAGAGCAAGGGGTTCGAGGTCGACTTCCTGGAGCCTGGCCCTTCGGGCCGGATCACCACGGAGGCGGTGCTGGAGAAGTTGCGTCCGGACACCCTCTTGGTCTCGCTGATGCACGTCAACAACGAGACCGGTGTCATCCAGCCGGTGGCCGAGCTTGCGAAGAAGCTGAGGGAGGCGCCGACGTACTTTCACGTGGACGCCGCTCAGGGGTACGGGAAGCTTCCCGAGGACCTGAAGGCGCCCATCGACCTGATCAGTATCAGCGGCCACAAGGTTGGGGCACCGAAGGGTGTGGGAGCGCTGGTCACGCGTCGGCGTGGCTGGGACAAGGTGCCGCTGGAGCCGATCATGTTCGGCGGCGGGCAGGAGCGGAAACTTCGACCGGGCACGTTGCCCGTGCCGCTGATCATGGGATTCTACGAGGCTGCCAAGATCTTCCAGGAGACGCGAGGGAACTGGGAGAGGGAGGCGCGTGACATGCGCGAGCGCATCCTGACGGCACTCGGTAAGACGCGGTTCAAGGTCAACGGCGACGTAGACCACTCAGTGCCGCACATCCTGAACGTGACCTTCGACGGACTGAACGCGGAAGCACTGATCGTGAGGCTGAAGAGCCAGGTCGCGGTCGCTACCGGGTCGGCGTGCACCAGTGCTTCGTACACGCCGAGTCACGTTCTGACTGCGATGGGGCTTCCCGAGGACGTTGCCGCAAATGGGCTGCGCTTCTCCTGGTTCCCCAGTCAGGTTCTCGACTTCGATCCGGAGGAGCTTGCGGAGACCGTCGCGCGGATGCAGCCGGACGCCTCGTGAAGAGGGTGCGCCTCCCCGAATTCAGCCAACTGCGCGGCGCACCAGACGGTGGCCGCGCAGTTCACGTCCGCAGCGGATCAGCTCGGCTTCCCAGCCGTGCTCGGTGCCGATGAGGTGAGGGTGCGCGTAAAGGCCGGCCTTGATCTCCGAGTCGGTGAGACGGTGGCACTTCTGGGAGTCCGGGTCGTCGGGCGCCAAGAACTCGTGCTTCCTGTGGAGCAGGGGGCGGTTGGAGGAGTCGGCGTAGGAGGTGTGTGAGGTCTCGAGCGTCTTCAGGTCTACGAGGTACGACGACACAATCCGTGGATGAGGATCCGTATCGAACTCTGGGTAGTCGAGCCAGCTCACTGCGCGACCTTGGTGCTTAAGCTTGGCGACGGCCCACTGTTGCGGGCGGCCGGCTGCGATCGATGCGCAGTGCTCGTACAGACGCAGGATGGTCGGCATGCGATCGACCGCTCGGCGGTGCACGTAGAGCGCGGTCTGAGTGAGCTTGCCGACGGCGGATGCATGCATCGCGCTGCGCACGTAATCGTCGTCCCGGAGTTTCAGGAGCAGGCGGTCCGCCCTCTGGCACGCCTCCTTATAGGAGGAGAAGAACGCGCGGACATCGAGCTGGACGCTGAGTGGCAAGCCGCTGAAGGGGCCGCGCCCGTTGAAGAGCTCGACGGCCAGGAAGAGCAAGGTGTTGAGGGTGGTGCGTTTTTCGCCCTCACTGATCTTGTCTGCGTCGGCGGAATCGCGGGTGAGGCGCTTGAGGTCGCCGGGCTTGAGGTGGGCGAGTAGCTCTGCCACAGGGCGTGGCATCTCCTCAACGTGGGGTGGTCGGCCGCGTCGCTCGACGTAGTCGATGAGTGACGCGATGGCCGTGGTGGTGTCCTCGGAGGTGAGCCATTCAGCGTCCGGCACGATGCGGTGGGCGAGGTAGCTCAGACGAGCACTGTCGCTCTTGAATGCGTAAATGATGCCGGGGGCCGCGGAGACGCAGCGTGTGCCCGTGGTCTCCTCGACGTAGTTTCGGATCTCGTTGGAGCCGAAGAGGAGCTGGAAGGTACGGTGACTGGTGAGGAGGCCGTCCCCGAACTCCTCACCGCGGACCTTGGACTTCTCCCAGGTGAGACGAGCGGAGACGATCAGGACGGTGGTCGCCAGTTCCCAGGCACGTAGCAGCGTCTGACGGCGCTCCTCGGGGTCCTCGATGACGTTGAGTACGTACGTGACCAGGACGACGTCGGATGGAACGGTGGGTGAGTCCGGGCTGTAGTACGGGTCCCAGCCCGTGATGCGGCAGTCGAGCCGTTCCAGCGATCTGACGTCTCCGCCACGGCCGCACCCGTAGTCGAGGATTGTCCGGTCCGGAGCGAGTTGCCTGTCCGCCAGGGCTTGGCGGGCGGGGACGGAGAGGGCGGCTCGGCCGATCGCTGTGCGGCGGCGGTCGGTGTTCCAAGACTCCTGCATCGTGCCTCGCTGGGGTATCCGTGGTGAGTGCAGGGTATCCAGCGGGTCCTGGGCCTGTCCGTTGGATCAGGAAGTCCGTGAGAGTGAGCGCGGATGTTGCCGGCGAAGGCGCTTCGGCTGGACCTGTCCAGGCCAGATTGGCGGCATCTGGTCCCTGTGGCTCGTTGGCGTTCTTGACCCGCTTCCTTGAGGGCTGGTCCGCTGTGCGAGTCGTCCGGACGGAGATCGGGGGCCGCTTGTCCAGTTGGAGGTCGAGAGCTCGGCGACGGGGGGCGGAGTGACCTCGCGGATGCGGCGTGGTGTGGTCGTCGGCGTGGTGTGGTCGTCGCCATGCTGGCCCGTGGCGGGGCGGCTACGACTATGCTGATCGGGCTCGTCACGAACGCGGTTCCGAATCAGGTGCGGTGGCCCGGATTGCTGGGGTGGATCCAGGAGCATGCCTGGTTGTCGTTCTGCCTGCTCGGGGTGGTGCTGATCGGGCTGTCCGAGACCCTTGCCGTGTTCGCGGATATGAGGGCCCCCGGCGGCCTCGTGGATCCGCTTCTGCGAGAGAACGGAGATGTGGTCGCGCCGCTCGGATCTGCGGTCGTCCTGCGGTCGCTGCCTCGGGATGCTTCAGCCTTCGCCGACAGGCGGGAGGAACTCTGGCTCCTCGTCACCGCAGTGCGGACCGCGCAGGAGCAGGGCGGGTCGCTCCCGGTGCATGTGATCGACGGGATGCCGGCAGTCGGTAAGACAACGTTCGCGGTGCACGTCGGGCACGCGCTCAAGAAGCTCTTCCCGGATGGGCAGTTGTTCGTGAACCTGAACGGGCACACGGCGGGGCGGAGTCCGGTGCAGGCGTCGGACGCACTGGCGTCGTTGCTCACGGCTACCGGGACGCCGACGCAGGAGATTTGGGTCGGTGACGTCGCCGGAGCGGTGACCGAGGCGCGGGCGGGGCTGTGGCGGAGTCGACTGGCCGGGCGGAAGGCGCTGCTCGTGCTGGACAACGCCGCGAGTTACGGGCAGTTCGAGGCGCTGCTGCCCGGGAGCGGCGGTTGTCTGGTGCTGGTGACGAGCCGGCGCAGGCTGGCCGCTCATGACGAGGTGGTGTTAGCGGTGTAGGCGCTGCCGCGCGAGCACGCGGTGGAGTTGTTCGCGCGGCTGAGCGGGCAGGATGCGGCAGGGCCCGAACGGCGGATGCTGGAGGAGCTGGTGGGGCTCTGCGGCTATCTGCCGCTGGGGGTGTCGCTGTTGTCGGCCCGGCTTCGGCGCCATCCGCTGTGGGGCGTGGAGGATCTCCGACAGCGGGTCGTCGAGGCCCAGGGGCGGCTCGGCGAGATCTGGGTCTGGGGGCTGGCGGTGGCCGCGGCCTTCGATCTTTCGTACGCGGACCTGCCAGCCGGGCGGCAGCGGTTCTTCCGGCGGCTCGGGCAGGTCCCGGGGACGGACATTGACGCCTATGTCGCGGCCGCGCTTGACTCGGTCACGGTCGCGGAGGCCCGGCGTCAGCTCGATGCGCTCTACGACGACCACCTGATCGACGAGAATCCGGGAAGCCGGCATCTTCTGCATCAGCCGCAAGGGAGACTGTGATCGCGTTGATCGACGGAGAAACTGACAGCGGCGATGCAGGGGTGGACGGATAGGTGACGGGCAACATTGGACGCGACCTGTTTCGGCAGCTCTTCGGCGACCCGAACAAGGACGGGGTCTACCTTGTCGGCGTCGTGGAGTTCTCGGACGATGCGAGCGAGGACCAGTGGTCGTACGTCGGGAACACTCAGATGGGGACCCTGGAGTCAATTGCCGGCAGGCTCGGCTATGAACGACGTGACATCACGATTGCGGAGCCTTACCGAGAGCCTGGCCGTGGGGTGCTGCCGGATGGAACAGAGCTGGCAGTCACCTCGAGCACCGTGCCAGGGAGCGCATCCTGGCATCGCAGTAGCCGGGAGCCAACGCCGGAGGAACGGCTCCGGTGGGCAGGGCATCCAGTGCCACCTCCGCCCGAGCCGGTGCCGGTGCAGGTCGGTCCCAACATGGAGACGGCGAGGCCTCGGATCGAGGAGCACCAGGGTGAGGTCTTCTACACGAAGAACGGCAAGCCCTTCACCTACCGGACCAACCACTACACCCTGGTCATCGTCGAGAGCCGGCGCAACGTGCAGTGGCACGAGATCAGGTCAGCGCTGGAGGCATGGCCGATCGCGGGGCCGTCGGAGATTCCACGATGCCCCGAACGTTCTGGGCGGTACGTCTACGGGATCGTGTCCGACGAGCGGATCCGGCAAGGGGACTGGTGACAACTATGGGCCTGCGGCTCTGTGGCAGCTGATGTGATGCTCGCCGAACCTGCCAAATCGTCGGACGCTGCAGCTACGGTCATGGGTGAGGTTCTACTACCGCGTCTTCCTCGTCGACCGAGCGCCGAGGAAGACCCGAGCACTGACGAGGGACGCATGGCCGAGGATCAGGAGTACGACGAGGTCGACGCAGTTGTTCGTATCCCCAAGGGCGAGCACCTCGCCGACTCGCGGAAGAGCGAAGGCTGGAAGCGTGGGTTCACTCCCAAGACGAGTGATAAGGGGCCGGGGCACGTCGAGATCCGTCTGAAGGCCGAAAAGGAGTCAGGTTTCGCAGACAGGCCCAAGATCGTCTACGCCGCCGAGTACTTGGAGGATCAGCGCCCTCGGCTCACCCCCCGCCAGCAGGTCATGGCTGAGATCGCGGGCCCGATCATCGTTGATCTCGTAGACATGGCAAAACCTCACGTTGCCTACTGGTTGCGCACACAGGCCGTGCCTGTCCTAGTTAGCAAGGGCGAAGCCTTGCTGCTGAAGCAGCAGGCCCGGAGAGCCCAGAAGAAGGCCTTGCGGGCCGGGGCCACGACGACACCTCCTGATGCCGTCCCGAAGGTCAAGGCGAACGCGCCTTCCCAAGATCTGGCCACCGCGCCCAGCGACCCGAAGGTCACTGTGACGAGCCAGCAGTTCCAGCAGATGTTCATGACTTGGCTCGCTCGTGAGGCGCCCCAGCAGGCGCTCTGGAGCCTCATCGTTAATGCCGAGGTCGAGGATGGGGGTGCTGCCGCCCTGGCATGGCAGCAGGATCTGAAAGAGCTTTCGCCTGAGCAGCGCACCGAGCGGGTCATGGAGTTCCTTACTACCAACCCCTCGATTCTGGAGGACTTCGCTCGTCAGCTCATGGGCAGCATGTCCCTCGGGCTCAGCGAGACGACTCTCAGGCGCGACGGGGCGTAGGGGGCCGCGCCGTTTCAGGATGGCGCGTCACTGGAAGGGGCCTCCGACCTACGTCGGAGGCCCTCTCCAAGGCAAACCCGCTGGTGGTGTCCGGCGAGGCGGGCTGTACGCCACGTTCTGTCGCCCGACCAAGGACAAGGGCACACGCTAATCTTGGCCGATCAGATCGCGCGATTCACCGCTTGAGCTTCCAGCCATGCCTCTACCTCCGGCCAGCGGTAGCGCAAATAGCGTCCGACCTTGTGGGCTCGCGGCCCCTGGCGTCGGTGATTCCATATATAGACCGTGTTCAGCGGTACGCCCAGGAAGTCAGCCAACTCCTCCGCGCTCATCAAGGGCCCCCCCGTTATGTTTTTCGCGGTCCTGAAATGGGACCACTGGCCTCCGGGCCCGGCATGACTGTGTCCCCCTGTCGAAGGAATGACCTGGGGGGTGGTGTCACCGGGCCCGGGGGTGTTCGTCGGAGACGCTGATCAGAGGTCCGGCCACCGTCCGGTCCGGCGCAATGCCGAACAGTTCGCGGGCGGCAGGTCTGCATAACGTGGATGCGCGAGCACGACACCCGAGCCGGGGCCAGTACCGTCAACACCTCCGAAAGGGCACGATGTTCGAGATCGAAGACGTGGGCGTGTTCCTCGGTTTGGACGTCGGCAAGTCCGCTCACCACGGCCACGGGCTGACGCCGGCGGGCAAGAAGGTCTTCGACAAGCCGCTGCCCAACAGCAAACCGAAACTGCGGGCCGTCTTCGACAAGCTGACCGCGAAGTTCGGCACCGTCCTGGTCATCGTGGACCAGCCCGCCTCCATCGGCGCCCTGCCGCTGACCGTCGCCCGCGACGCCGGCTGCCGCGTCGCCTACCTGCCCGGCCTGTCCATGCGCCGGATCGCCGACCTCTACCCCGGAGAGGCAAAGACCGACGCCAAGGACGCGGCCGTCATCGCCGATGCCGCGCGGACCATGCCGCACACCCTGCGCTCGCTGGAACTGACCGACGAGATCACCGCCGAGCTGACCGTGCTGACAGGCTTCGACCAGGACCTGGCCGCCGAGGCCACCCGCACCAGTAACCGGATACGCGGCCTTCTTACCCAGTTCCACCCCTCCTTGGAACGCGTCCTGGGACCGCGCCTGGACCACCAGGCCGTCACCTGGCTCCTGGAGCGTTACGGCTCCCCGGCCGCCCTGCGCAAGGCCGGCCGCCGCAGACTCGTGGAACTGATCCGCCCGAAGGCCCCACGCATGGCCACCCGACTGATCGACGAGGTCTTCGACGCGCTCGATGAGCAGACCGTCGTCGTCCCCGGCACTGGCACCCTGGACATCGTCGTCCCCTCCCTGGCTGCTTCCCTGACCGCCGTTCACACCCAGCGCCGGGCGATGGAAGCCCAGATCAACGCCCTGCTGGAGGCCCACCCTCTTTCCCAGGTCCTGACCTCGATGCCCGGCGTCGGCGTCAGGACCGCCGCTGTCCTGCTGACCACCGTCGGCGACGGCACCAGCTTCCCCACAGCCGCCCACCTGGCCTCCTACGCCGGACTCGCGCCGACGACAAAGTCGTCGGGCACCTCGATCCACGGCGAACACGCACCCCGAGGCGGCAACCGGCAGCTCAAACGGGCAATGTTCCTGTCCGCCTTCGCCTGCACGAACGCCGATCCGGCCTCCCGCGCCTACTACGACAAGCAACGCGCCCGCGGCAAGACCCATACCCAAGCCCTCCTCCGCCTCGCTCGCCAACGCATCAGCGTCCTGTTCGCCATGCTCCGCGACGGCACCTTCTACGAATCTCGGACGCCGAAGGACGTCGAGCTCGCCGCATAACCCCAGCAACCCTGAACCACCCCAAACCTGACAGGGGTGCCTTGACGAAGGACATAGAGGCCCCCCGCCACTAGCGGCCTCTTCCGCACGGGCAGTGGTTCGACGCATGGGCACTCCAGAACGGTTCGAAGCGGGCAGGAAAGAACCACGTGAGCGGTATTCCGCCGTGGTGGTGCACGGAACGTTGGCATTAAATTCCGGCCGGACCAAACAGAGGGCCTTTCGACAAAATGCCTACGACACTCGCGAACTCTCTAAGGACATCGGAGAATCTTCGCTGAGGGTTCGGCGAGCCCTCGTCGAACCCTCAGCGAGCATTCGCCTAGGTGAAATCTTCTCTACCACTCTGCACCCTTTGTCGCGAAGACCCCAAGAATGCATTTGACATCTTCAGCTCACCTGGATCAACATCCAATTCACTCAGGGCGCGATGAACGGGCAGACAATCTCGCCGTCGACGATGACCCTGATTAAAAGGAGTCCATAATTAGACTCAAAGGGCCGTTGGAAACTAGGAGTTGAGTCGATGCCGTACGACCGCTGGCACAAGTCGCGCCCGAAGAACGGGGAGTCGTCCTGCAAGGAACACGGCAAAGTCCCGACGCGGGATCACGGGACGGGGAAGCGGTGGCAGGCCCGATGGCGCAACCGGGAAGATGTCCAGCAGACGGAGCTGTTCCGCACCGAGGTCGAAGCCCGCAGGCACGAGACCAAGATGCGGTCCGGAGTGGACGACGGCTCGTACATCAACCCTCGCGCCAGGTCAGGGTCGGTGAACTCGCCCTTACGTGGCTCAAGGGGCACGAACACAAGAATCCACGGACTTACCGACGCCACGAGGAGCGAATTCTCCTGCACGTCGCTCCTACCACAGTTGGGAAGATGCGCGTAAAGGACGTGAACGCCTCGTCTTTGCTGGACTGGCTGCACGACCGTCGCAGGCTGCTCGAAAGTTCCACGCTGCGCCTGGTCTTCGACAATCTTCGGGCTGTCTTTGACCTGGCCGTGGACGACAGCCTGATACACAAAAATCCGTGCCTCGCCAAATCGGTGCAGGATGCCAAGCCGAAGCGAGGAGGAGGCGGCCGGGCAGAGCTGACCCTGACGTGGGAGGACACCGAGAAGATCCGTGCCGAACTTCCCGACCGCTACAAAGCACTCGTCGACTGTGGTCGCGGCCTGGGTCTTCGGCAAGGAGAGATATTCGGCCTGTCACCAGAAGACATCGACTGGGCACATCCGGACGGCGCCATGGTGCACGTGCAACGGCAAGTAGTCCACGACGGCTCGTTCCTCGTATACGCCCTCCCCAAGGGCGGAGACGACGAGGACCCGAAGGACCGGTGGGTCGAGCTGACCGACGACGTGGCCATCCCCCTGCGCGAGCACATGCAGAAGTACCCCCCGGTCGAGGTGACTCGACCGGGGGGCAGCAAAGGCGGCGACCCGGTCACGGTGCGGCTGATCTTCTACACCCGGGAGAAGACCGCCATTCAGTCGAACTGGTTCAACTCCTACCGCTGGAAGCACGCCCTGGCGTCGGCCGGCCTCATCAAGCCCCTTGAGCCCGACGCGAAGGGACGACGCTGGGAAAAGTCCCGCGACGTGATGATGCACGCGCTCCGACACCTGTACGCGTCGATGATGATCAACGGCGGGGTAGACGTGTACACGCTCGCGGACCGCCTCGGACACGCCGATCCCGCGTTCACCCTGCGTAAATACGTGCACCGGGTCGTAGGAGCAGGTTCCAAGGTCCGCATCGCGGTCAGGAGCGCCTACACCAGGGCCGCGTGAATCCTGCTCCGTGCGGCTTGTGCAACAACCGTGCAAGATGATCTTCAAGAGGTGTCATTTACGCAGGTCAGAAGCTTTGTCCATGAGTTCCGGGACATCTGACACGACGATGCCGCCGCACCCCGTCTGACCTGCCATTTAGCGGGTCAGGGAGGGGTGCGGGGTACGCCTGCGTCACCCGGGGGTCACGCAGGCGTACAGCGGCAGTGGCCTCATCCCGTGGCGTTCCTTCATCGGCCGGTTGCTTCGGCCGCCCTCCACCCACTCCTTGCCCGACTCGATGGCGGCGCGGATTTCCGTGGCCCACAGGAGGTAGTTGGGGCTGAAACTGTGGACGGTGGCGTCGCTCGTCCCGCCCACCCACATGTGCAGGCGCTGGTCGTCCAGGAGGACCACCGCGGCCGCCAGTGTCCGCCCGGGCACGTCGACGCGCACGACACGGGCGTGGTCGCCCAGGGCCATCACGAAGTCCACGAAGGCGCTCTCGGGATACATGTCCGCGCTGCCGTGCTTGGCGGCCGTGCGGCGGGTCAGGTCGCACACGGTGCGCAGGAAGTCGGGCCGGGGCGACTCGACGGACATCGTGGCTCCGACGTCGGCCGCGCGGCGCGCGTACCGGCGGATCGTACGCCGTGTCCTCGGGCCGAGCCCCGCCAGGTAGTCGTCGTACGACTGCACGCCTTGGAGCGGGAGTTGGAAGCGCGTGACGATCGGGGCCACCCGCCAGCCCTTGCTCCGGGCGACGTCGAGCAGCGGGTCGCCCTCCGGGACGCTGACCAGACCCGCGACCTGGGCGCCGGCGCCCACCTCCGCCAAGCCGTCCAGCATCGCCGCGAGCACCCGGTCCCGGTGGCCCGCGTCCGTGGCGAGTACGGGGACACGGGTGTCGTAGCAGTACCAGTTGTGCCCGAGCAGTGCCGGGCCGTCCGCCTTGGCGATGCCGACCTCCCGCAGGAAGCCGTACGGGTCGCCCCGCTCGTCGAGGTAGCACGGCAGGATCGCGACGGTCCGGCCGGCCTCGACCGCCGTCAGGTAGCGGACGGCGGCATACGGGCTGAGCGGGCTGTCCTGGTAGGCCCGCAGGTACGCTGGGGTGTAGTGGACGGGCGCGCCCGCGGCGGTGGCCACCCGCTGCCACTGGGCGATGTCCAGCTCGCCCAGGGACTCGGCGACTTGGATGCGGATCCGCCCTGCACTCATGTCCTGCCTCCTTCGTGCACCGCTCCCGCCCGGCCGGGCGTCACGTCGTCCGTCCCGGGGGCGGGTGCGGCGCCCGCCGCGGCGGTCTCCTCGATCCAGCCCGCCGCGGCCATCGCCGCCAAGAACCGCTCCCCGAAGTCGGCAGTCGCCGGGCGGATTCCCGAGTCCAGTTCGGCGGCGCGGATGACGGCCGCGGCGTCGGCGCGGCCGTCGACGCTCTGCGCCAGCGCCATCGCGGCGGCGTAGCAGCCGCCTCGGTCCGCCGTCAGCTCTCCCAGAAACCACCGGCGGTCCTTGTCCGTCATGGCTCCCGTCAGCGCCCGGAGGTTGAAGGGACCCGGCCAGTGCCTGCGCAGGGCCGGGCCCCGCTGGTGGTGCGGCCGACGGTCCGCGGGGGCCTCGTCCCAGGCGGACGACAGGGTGCGGTGCAGCCCGACGAGGACGTCCGCCTGCCGGTCGAGGACGCCCGGGCTCGCGCCGAGCGGGCGCAGGGTGCTCAGGGCGTCACGGCCGTAGTGCCACCGCCGCGTGAGCCGGGCGACGGCAAGCTCTTCGGACGGTGGCCCGTCGGCGCCCGGCGGTCCGGGGGGCGGTCCGTCGGCGGAGGGGAGGCAGGCGGTCATCCGCCGGGCGGTCCACTGGGTGAGGAGCCGGGCCATGCGGTCCGCGTCCGGTCCGTCGGCGGTCGCCGCGACGGCCGCCGCGGACGCCGCGATCGCCGCGGATCTGCGCAGCTCTCCGGGGTCGACCTTGTCGAGCGTGTCGGCGCCGGAGTGGTTGAACCGGTCGGGCCAGTGGCCGAGTTGGACGGCGGGGCAGCCGATCGCCCGGTCCGCGAGGATCGCGTGGTCGGAGGCGCCGACGAACGGTGTGGTGCGCCAGGCCCAGGTGTCGCAGCCGACGGCACCGCTGTAGGAGCGCGCGGCGGGCGGAAGGGCCCGTACGCAGGCCTCGACCAGGGCGTTGGCGTAGTGCGGAAGGTACTCAGGGCTGTACTCGACGATCAGCGGGCCGCTGCAGCGGCGCTGGTCCTCGCCCACCATGTCGAGGTTGACCGCCATGGCGGGCAGTGGCCGCACGCCCTCCACGACCGCCTGGTGGACGTAGGCGGCGAGTCCCACGAACTCCGGTGCCCACACGAAGCGGACGGGCCGGCGTAGTCGCCGTCCCGCCAGGACACGTCCGGCCGCCAGAGCGGCGGCGACACCCGAGGCGTTGTCGTTGGCCCCGGGCGCCGGGTGGCACAGGTGGGCGCCGAGCAGGCACGCGTCCCCCTCGTCCGCCGCTCCCGACGGGGTACGGGCGACCACCACGGGCATCCGGCGCGGGCGGTCGTCGACGTCGACGACCACCCGGGCCCGCTCTCCGCGCCGGTGCGCGCGCAGCAGCTCGTCGAGTTGGCCCGGGGTCACGCTGAAGCCGAACAGCGCGGTGTCGCCCGGCAGTTCGACGCGTCCCGCCTCGTCGTCCAGGTCGGGGCGGGTCATCACGCAGAACCCGGCCGCCTTCTCGGCCTCCATCCGGCCGAACAGCCCGGGGCCGAGATCGGCCGCCGAGGGGACGAGGACCAGTGCGCCCGGCGGCCAGCCGGGCTCCCCGGGTACCGCGAGCGGCGCCTCGCCGTCCACCGCCGCCGAGCCGGCCGCGAGAGAAGAGGGCTGTGCGGGGTAACTGACCAGCGCAGGAAGGCCGTTGAGCGAGAGGTGGGCTGCGCGCGGAGTCCATGAGTGGGGCGCCGTGTAGGTCCACCACGTCGTCCTGCCGTCCGCGGGCAGGTTCAGTACCTCGACGTCGGTGAGTCCCACGCGTTCGGCCTCGCCCGCGACGAAGTCGGCGGCCCGGGCGATCCCCGCCGATCCCTGGTACCGATCCCATTCGGCCAGCCGGGCAACCCAGCCCATCGCCTCGTCGGCGTCGATGTCCCGGAAAACGCCACCGACCAGGCCGCTCAAGCCACTTGGGCCGCTCAGCACACCTGGGCCGTTCGGAGCGCTCAGGCCGCTGTCACTCACGCTGTCCGCCCTCGCCGAAGGCCGCGTGGAAGGCGGTCAGGCGGGCGTCCGACAGCGGAACGGCCATCTTGAAGAGCGTGTCGCGGTCCCCGGCCCGCACTCCCGGGTCCCACGTTCCAGGCCCTTCCACCTCCTTGACCCGCAGCCCGAGCTTTTCGAGCAGGGCATCCGTCCGGTCGTCCCCCGGGACGGTCACCCAGGGCAGGCAGTCCGCCCCCTCGGTCACCGCGAGTCCCGCCCCGCGCAGCAGTGCCGCCGTCCGCGGCTTCACCCCGGCGATCCGGGCCCGCAGCGCGGTGAAGACGTCGCCCTGGGCCAGCAGAGCCAGGGAGACGGCCAGGCCGAAGGCGTTCGCGCCCAGCGGCGGCACCACCGCACGCAACCGCCGGGTCAGCGCGGGCGCGGCCACGGCGAACCCGACCCTGAGTCCGCCGCAGCAGTAGCCCTTGGACATGCTCCGCAGCACGATCAGGTTGTCGTGCTCGGCGACCGCGGGGACGCAGCTGGCGCCCGGCCCGGCGTAGACGGCGTATGCCTCGTCGAGGACCACCGTGGTGCCGTGGGCGCGGGCGGTGCGGACGATGTCGTCCAGCTCTCCCCTGCCGCGCAGGTCCCCAGTGACAGTCGGGCGGTCGAGCACGAGTACCGAGGGGGCGTGCCGGTCGAGGGCGTCGGCCAGGTCCTCCATGCGCGTCGCGATCGCCTCGCTGCCCGAGCGTGCCGCCCACCTCGGCAGGTCGGGGTGGCCGCCGCGCAGGTGCAGCACGGGGCCCGGCTGTGCCAGTGCCGCGCAGCCGTGCAGCAGGCCGGTGGCACCGGTGCCGGCCGTCACCGTGTCGGGGGGAAGCTCCAGGCCGAAGTGCTCGGACAGCACCGGCGCGGCCCGCGCCGCGGCGTAGGGGTCGGTCACGTGGTAGGCGCGTGCCGCGTCGGCGGTGACCGTGACCGACTCGAAGGCCCGGTCGACCGCGGACCGTACGAAGTCGATCTCGTCCGGCGACCACCGCAGGTCCACCAGACCGCCTTGACCGGCCGAGCCCACCGGACCGCCGGACCCCGCCGCCTCCACCGGTCCCGTTGCCGCGCCCCTCGCCGAACCCCCGGCGGCGGGCCGTTCCCACGTCGCGATCGCGGTGCGGTGCTCCCCGGCATCCGGGTTGCGGGCCACGAACTGAACGTACCGGGTCGTCAGTTGGACTTCCCGGCCGGCAGTGAAATCGGCGTCGGCGCGCTCGACCCGGAATCCGGCGCGGGTCAGCAGGTCCCGTACCTCGGCGGGCTGGTAGAGCCGTACGTCGTCGTGGACGACGACCGGCTTCGCGTCGCCTCTGCGGACCTCGATCGAGCCCCGGCTGCGGCCGTGCTCCACGCGGTAGTCGCGGCGGAAGACGGCCCGCAGCCCGTCGGTCTCGAAGGTCGCCTCGGGTACGTAGTTACCCGCGATCGTCAGGACGTTGGAGTGGTCGAGCAGGAGGACCCCGCCGGGGACGAGCGCCCGGCGCGCCTCCCGGAGCAGCCGCAGTTGCTGCGTGTCGCTGCCCCAGCCGAAGGACTGCACGCAGATGACCGCGTCGAACTCGCGCACTGGCCAATTGAGTTCACGCAGGAGGTCGAGTCGCAGCCATTCCACGTCCACGCCGGCCGCGGCTGCCGACGCCGCCGCCTGGCGCAGCGCCCACACGCCGACGTCGGCACCCGTGACGTGGAATCCGCGCCCGGCCAGTGCCACCGCGTGCCGCCCTGTGCCGCAGCCGAGGTCCAGGACGCGGCGGCCGGGGGCCGAGGCGTCGAGGACGCCGGCCAGGTAGTCGGCCTCCGCCGCGTTGCGCTCGGCGGTGTACTCGTGGGCCGCCACCGCCCAGAACTCCTCGCCGAAGAAGTCCTGGTACCAGGGGCGGCGGTCCGTACCACCGCCCGCGCCACCCGTCATACCGCGTCCGCCCGCAACGCCTCCTGCCGCTGGAGGAAGCCGCACACGTCGCACAGTCCGGCGGGGTTGGGCACGCCCTCCATGAGGAGGTAGCGGCCCTCGCAGACCCGGCACACGTCGTCGACCACCGGCAGCAGGCTGCGCTGGACGTTCTCGAAGGCGTTGAAGAGGTAGTAGTCGATGCCCGGCCACTGGTCGTAGAGGTGGTCGGCCATCGCGTAGGCGAGGGAGCGTTCGTCCGAGCCGGTGGTGAAGCGGCCCGGGGCGCCCTGGCGGTTGAGTTCCGGGGCGACGAGTTCGAGGTAGAGGGTCAGTTCCTTCTTGGTGATGCGGTAGAGCGGGAAGACGTAGCGCAGGTCGCCCAGTTCGCGTACGGGGATGCCGCCCATCCGGTAGCCGGTGGTGAACCAGGTGACCATGCTGGCGACCAGGTCGTCGGCGTTGAAGCCGAACGCGACGACCGAGGCGCCTGCCCGCCCGGCCTCCCGTTCCAGCATGCGGCGCAACACCTGGTGGCCGATCACCATGTTCATGTTGCGGTGCGGGCCGGCCACGACCTTGTTCATCAGGTCGACGAACGGCTCGCGCAGCTTGAACAGTTCGGTCACGTCGTCGGCGGTCACGATCGTGTGCTCCAGGCCGAGGCTCTGGCAGGCGTCCAGCGCGATCCGGAACGTCGCGGGCTCGTCCCAGTCGGGCAGTCCGGTGATGGTGACCGCGGTCATGTCCATCTCGGGCCAGCGGCCCCGGGTGCGTTCGAGGAGCTTGAGGTAGGCGACGCTGTCCCGGCCGCCCGACAGTCCGATGACGGCTCGGTCCCCGGCGCGCATGGTGCCGCCGGAGGTGATGCTCTGGACGAAGGTCTCCTCGACGTAGGTCACGAAGGTCTCGGCGGTGAGCTGCTCGGTGCGGCGTTCGAGGGTCCCGCCGTGGTCGAAGAGCACGGACTTGGAGTACACGGGGTCGGGCGCGGCGTAGACGTGCTCCTTGGGCTTGCGCAGCACGTCGAGGTCGTAGTGGCGTACCTGGCGTACCTCGATGACATCGTCCGCCCCGACGACGACCATCGACTCGGGAACCACGGCCCCGTCGCGGTAGGTGAGCACGGCGTTGGCCGGGATGCCGTGCAGGCGCAGGACGTCGAGGAGGTTCTGGCCCGGTTCTGCGTAGAGGTTCTCCGAACCGCCGGTCTTGTTGCGGAACACGACCGTGCTCACGGTCTCTCCTGTTCGTCTGGGGATGCGGGGGCTATGCGTCCTGGGCCGCGCGGGGCGCGTTCCAGGCCGCGAGGGGGACGAGCATCTCGTCGTCGCTGAGGGATCCGTGCTCCCACGCGACGGAGGGGTCGGGCACGGGGAACGCCGCGGAGGTCGCGAGGGCGACCACCGCGCCGATCCGTTCGCGGACGACGGGGGTGGCGGCGAGCAGGCCGCGTTCGGCCAAGGCGTCGGGGGTCAGGACGAGCGCGTGGTCGCCAAGCGCGTCGCTCAGGGCGTCCGCGAGTTCCTGCTCGTGGCCGGGCCGGGGGTAGAGCCAGCGGACCCGGCCGGCGCCGCCGCCGGGCATCCGGCAGTGCGCGGGTGCGTCGAACCTAGCCCATGCGTCCAGGAGTTCGACCTTCGGCGCGGCGGGAACCTGGCCGTGGTCGGCATGTGCGAGGACGCTCCATCCGGCGTCGGCCCAGCGGCTGGCCGCCGTGTCGAGCAGCCGCAGGGAGGCGTGCAGGCGGTCGTCGTAACCGCTGAGGTGGATGTGGTCGTCGAGGTTCACGTAGGCCCATATCAGGGGTGGTACGTCGTGGGGGTCCGCGAGGACGGCCACGACCTCGCTGACCGTCCGTTCGACGACCGCGACGGGATCGGTGCCGAGTTCCGTGGCCGACGACGGGACGATCCGGGCGCCGTGGAGCAGCGCCTCCACCCACTCCCCCGTCAGCCGTTCGAGTTCGGCGCCGACCACGAGGGCTGTGCGGCCCGCCGCGGCGGCACGGTCGAAGAGTGTGGGGCCGCCGTGCAGCAACGGGTTCTTGGGCGGCGTCGCGGGGCCGAAGGCGTAGGTCCCGCCCGTGACGAGGTGGGTGACGCAGTCGGCGTCCGGTGCCCGATAGACCATGCCGAGGGCGCCGTGCCGGGAGGGAGCGGCGCCGGTGACCGCGGTCAGCCAGGCGGTGGTCGAGGTGCTGGGGAACGTGGAGCGCAGGGGGCGTGTCCGCGCGTGGGAGAGCGCCGGTTCGGCGACGGCGTACGACAGGCCGTCGACCGCCAGGACGCACAGTCCGCGGGGCGCTGTGCTCAGACACCGTTCGACGACTTCGGGCACCACGCGCAGGTCGGCGGACGCTGTCGTACGTCCGCCGACGCGCGACGCCGTGCTCAGAAGTTCGGCACGCAGTCGGTGCAGGTGGTGCGGAACTTGGCGACGTGCACGGCCTGACGGTCCGTGATCATGCGCTCAACGAGACGCGGCAGCAGCATCACCGGCGCGGGCGTCGACGTGGTGGTCGTCTTCGGAGTGGGGAGTGGAGCTGTCTGCATGGATTCCTCCTGCTTGCTGGATAGCGCGAGAGAAAAGGCCAAACGACTTTCGACTTGTGCGCGAACAGGTCAACACACGGCGAGTTGGCCTGTCAACGCCGGAACGGCCGAGTGGACCTCTCAACTACGCCTGTTTTCAATAACGTTGATGATCCAGCCAGTTGGCGAAAGCCGGTCAGTTGACGAAGACCAGGGATTCCGCCTCCTCGACGATCTTCTCCGGTACGGGAGGATGCGTGAGGGTGCCTGCGTAGCGCTCGGCATCGGGGTCCGCCGCGCGGTAGGCGCGGTCGACGGCGTCCGAGACGTCGTAGCGCGTGGTCCTGAGGCGGACGTCGGGGCCCAGCAGCGCCCAGTACGCGGTGCCCGGCTCGGCCGCGTGGTAGGGCAGCCCGACGCTTCCCGGGTTGACGCTGCGCAGTCCGGCCACCGTCCGGTCGAACTGGAGGTGCGAGTGGCCGGTGACCAGGACCCGCACGTCGAGGGTGGCGGACAGTCGGGCGAACCGCTCGGGCGGTGTGCCCGGCGTGACCAGTTCGTGGTCGCTGCGCGGTGAGCCGTGGCAGAAGTGCACCGGGCCGAGCCCGTCGACCTCGACCACGACTCCGAAGGGCACCCGGGTGAGGAAGCCGATGGCCTCGGGCGAGTGCCGGTCGGCGATCCACGACTGGCGGGGTGTGTCCGCCGCGCGGGCGCCGGTGCCGATCTCGGCGGCGTACCGGTCGGCGTTGCCCCGCACGCACAGGGCGCGCTCCCCCAGCGCGAGGATCCGCTCGTACGTCTCCTGCGGCTGCGGGCCCCAGGTCAGGTCACCGCAGAGGACGACGAGATCGGCCGCCGCGACGTCGGGCTCGGCGAGCACGGCTTCGAACGCGGGGATGTTCGCGTGGATGTCGGAGAGCACCGCGACCCGGGCCACCGGCCCGTGCCGGCGCACCGGTCCTTCCCAGCTCGCCGGACCATGCAGGGTGACGTCTTCCGTCGTGGAGTCGTCCATCGGGGCGGGCCTTTCATTGCGGTGCTTGGTGCGGGGCGGAGCGGTCGGTGGTCAGTGGTCCAGGGCGACGGCGGCGGGCGCGGGGACACGGGCGGACCGTGTGCCCGCGGGGGTGGTCGCGCCCTGCGTGGGCCCGGTGGCCCGGGGATGGTTCAGGCGGGTGCCGGGAGGGGGTCCGATCAGGGCCGTGCCCTCGGACGGCAGCCCCTCGACCAGGTGCGCGGCGATCACTATGCGGTCCCACAACGCGAGTCCGCCCTGTCCCGCGGCCAGTTCGCCGACCCGGGCGAGGGCCCAGGCGGAGTCGGCCCGCGCCGGCCGGGCGGAGCCGGGTGCCGGGGCCAGGGGGTGGGCCGGATGCGCGGCGCAGAGCCGGCGCGCAGCGGCGACCACCCCGGCGGTCCGCGCGGGCGACGGCTCGCCCGCCAGCATCGTCAGCACCTCGTTCCGGTGGCTGTGGGGCACCAGGACGCCGACCTCCCGGACGAGATCGGCGGGATCGTCCGGCGCGTGCAGGAAATTGAGACACATCAGCTCGCAGCCGAGCGCGCCGCGCAGAGTGACGCCGTCCGTGTCCCGGTTCTTGGACGACCCCTTCAACTCGCTGAGCCGTTGGGCCGCGGACATACCCGTCTCCCGCGGACCGCGGGTGTCGCGCAGGGCGACGAAGAGGCAGGGCGGCCCGGACTCCAGGATCATGTCCACGGCCCGGATGACCGCCAGGGGCGCGGCGTTGATCTGGTAGCGCCACAGCTCGCGGCAGACCCGTGCGTCGACCCGGACCTCGCGTGCGCCGAGCGGCAGGAAACCGTGGCCGGCCAGCAGATCGAGGGCGGGCTCGATACGGCGCCCGACCACCGCGTCGGGCTTGAACATGACGAAGGTGGTTCCGCCGAGTGTCCGGCCGGCCTCCTCCGCGTCCCGCTCGTCCAGCAGAGCGGCCATCTCCCGGAAGTAGACGTCGTCCGGATACGTTCGGCGCCGTGCCGGATCGTGCGTGAAGGGGGCCTGCAACCACTGCTCGACGGCCATGTTCCTCCGGCTCTCCACTCGGTCGGGGCCCGTGCGCCAACCCGGCGTCTTCCAGCCAACTAGGCTGCATGTAGAGGCAGTTGCTCCATTGCCAATGCTGCATTCAGGGCAATACGCTGAGGCTAACGTCCACGACCGAACGCATCAAGGAGGGTCCCATGAGCGTCGCCTTCAAGAAGGTTACGGTCCGCCCGAAGCCGGGCAAGTAAACGACCGGTCGGAGCAGACGTGGATGCGGCCAGGATCCGGATTTCCGGACATCCTGACCGCGTCTTCCGTCGCCCGCCCCTGGAATTCCCCTATTCGCCACTCGTTGCCCTTGGCGCCCTAAGGGCTGTCCCGTAATCCCTGGTGGATCAGCGTGCGGCGTCGGACGCGGTGCATCGCAAGGCGGAGGGACGCCCGAATACTGGATGTATTCGGGCGTTCCGACAACGCGGCGAGGTGCCGTGGCCGTCGTCGCACGCCCACCAGGGATTACGGGACAGCCCTTAGTGGCCCTTTTCGGCCGGAGAACACGCCAACCGGGGCGGAGTCCGCGTTGACTGAAGCACCAACTGGGAACGCGGTCACGACCGAAACGGTCCTCGCCCTGCTCGACGCCGCGCCCGGATCCGACCGGGACTCTCTGCTGCGTACGGCCCGTGACGGCCGGCACAAGCTCGCCGGAACCCTGCTGAGCCTGTGGGCCGTCGGCGGCGAGGAACTCACGGACGGTCAGGCGGCCGAGCTGCGGACGGCACGGGAGCGCGTCGACCGGTACCGCCGGGTCTGGGAAGAGCTTCAGGAACACGCGCCCGACGCCTTCCCCTTGAAGGGGGCGACGATCGCCACCCTCTACCCGCCGGGTGTGCTCCGCTCGGCCGGCGACCTCGACGTCGTCTGCCCACGCCACGCCGACCTGTGGGCCTGCGCCCGCCATCTTCTCGCCTGTGGCTGGGAGTTGGTGGCCTTCACCGTGAAGCCCGCCCACCCCGGCGACACCGTCTCCCCCCACCTGGGCGCGGAGTTCCGCAAGCCGGCGCCCGACACGTCCCAGGACCCCTACGCCGTCGGCCTGTTCACCGCCGAGATCGTGACGGACGTCCACGGCCCCGCCCGACAGCTCGCCCGCCCGCCCGGCTCCGCGTGGACCACAAGCGCGGTCGCCCTGGTGGCGGAACGGTGGGAACGCCCATTCCGCTCACGTGACTTGCTCGACCTGGTGCTCCTTCTCCAGGCCATGGACGAAGAGGCCGTACGGCAGTTCGGCGCCGACCTCGACAGGGTCGGCCTGTGGCCGGAGTGGCGGCAGGCGATGCGGGGCGTCGCCCGTCTCGGCTGGCGGCCCACGGTCGCACTGCCGCACACCCGTGCGGCGGCGGTGCGCGTACGGCTGGCGCGGTCGGTGCGCACGGCGATGCGCTGGAGCAACCCGGTGCGGGCGGCCGCGTTCGCCGCGCAGTCCGGCATCGAGGGCCGCGGGGGGCGCCCGGCCGCCCTCGCCTCCGACCTCGTGCACCGCCGGCCCGGCGCGCGCCGGCTGCTCGCCTCAAGGGTGTCTCTGTTCGGGGTGCCGCTGGGGGGCGGGGACACGGGTTCGAACCCTCCTGCGGGTGCCCGCCCGGACGACCCCGCCGGTGCCCGTCCGTCGGCGGCCGAGCCCGCCGACGGGCTGCACCTGGACGGGCTGCGCCTGGACGACGTCGGCCGCCATCTGGTCGCGCGGACCCCGCTGGGTTCCTTCCTACTGGTGTCGGGTGCCGCCCGGCAGGAATGGCTGGACGAGGTGGACGGCGCGGAATCCGCACCCCGCACCGCTTCCGCCCCGACCGGGCCGTCCAGCACCGGCACCTCTTCGTCCGGACGATCGGTGGCGTGATGCGCGACAGCGGCAATCGACCTGACGGCGTGCGACTCGCCGTTGACGCCCGCGGGCTGCGGCGGGAGTACCGCGTGCGGCGCGGCCCGGCGGTCACCGCCCTGGATGATGTGTCGATCCAGGTGGAACAGGGCGAGGTGCACGGACTGCTCGGTCCGAACGGGGCCGGCAAGAGCACCCTGATGAAGATCCTCTCGACGGTGCTGCTGCCGACGTCGGGAAGCGCGTCCGTGCTCGGCCACGACCTGGTGACCGAGTACCGCAGGATCCGGCCGCTGCTCGGGATCGTCTTCGGCGGTGAACGCGGCCTCTACCCACGCCTGACGGCTCGTCAGAACATGCGCTACTGGGCCGCGTTGTACGGAATGTCCACGAAGAAGGGCCTGGCCAGGACGGACACCCTGCTCGACGAACTCGGCCTGGCCGAGCGCGCCGACGACCGGGTGGAGACCTTCTCTGTCGGCATGCGCCAGCGACTGCACCTGGCCCGCGGGATCGTCGGCGACCCGCGCGTCCTGCTGCTCGACGAGCCGACCAACGGCCTGGACCCCTTGGCCGCCCGTCAGTTGCGCGAGCTGATCCAGCGGCTCGCCGGGGAGGGCCGCACGATCCTCCTCGCCACGCACGACCTGGCCGAGGCGGAGGTGCTCTGCGACCGGGTCACGATGATCAACCACGGCCGGGTGATCGCGACGGAGGCGCCGAAGACGCTGTCGCGCCTGATGTCGCGACAGGAGCGTGTCCGCGTCCGCGCGGACACCGGACTGCTCGACCGGGTGCGCGCCCTCGACGGTGTCCTCGGCGTGGAGCCGGCCGACGACGGCACGGCGGTCGTCTCCGTCGAGAGCCAGCAGGCCCTCGGCGCCGTGCTCGCCTTCGTGGTCGCCGAGGGCGTCACCGACGTACGCACCGAGCTGCCCGGCCTCGAAGAGGTCTACCTTCGACTCGTCCACCGCAACGAGCAGCGCAGCGTGGTGAACCGGTGAGCCTGCTGGCCGCGACCGGGCGCTTCCAGGGCCGCCTGGTGCTGACCCACCGCGACTACCTCATCGACCTGGTGCGCACCCCGCTGCTCGCCGCCGTGTTCCTGCTGCTGGTACGGCACAACGACCGGCCGGACCTCCTCGCGTACGGGCTGCTCGCGCCGGTGCTGATGGGGATGTGGAGCATGGCCATGCTGATCTCCGGAGAGGTTGTCGACAGCGACCGCTGGCTCGGCACCCTGGAACTCCAGATAGCGGCGCCGGCCGGCTTCGCCCGCGTGGTGCTCAGCAGGGTCTGGGTGACCACGGCCATCAGTCTGCTGACGGTGGTCGAGGTCGGCGCGGTGGCGTTCCTCGGCTTCGGCATCGTTCCCGACGTACCGCACCCGTTCGTCTTCCTGGTGGGCCTGCTCGCCACCGCAGTCGCCACCGCCGGGTCGGCGACCCTGATGGCCGCCCTGTTCGTGGCGACGCGCACCGCCCGGACCTTCCAGAACTCGCTGAGTTATCCGGTACTGCTGCTCGGCGGGGTGTTCACCCCGCTCGACCGGCTGCCGGAGTGGACGCACCCGATCGGCAGGCTCCTCTACCTCTCCTGGAGTTCCGATCTGCTGCGCGACGCGCTTGACCCGGCCCCGGTCACCTCGGCCTCGGCGGCCTGGCGGACCGGCGTCGTCCTCGGCCTCGGGCTCCTCACCGGGATCGGCGGCCGGCTGCTGCTCGGCAGGGTCGTCCGGCTGGTACGGGAGACGGGGACGGTGGGGCTGGCATGACCACGATCACCTCGGCGGGCGACGGCACCCCCGACACGACCGGTCCGGGCCGCCGTCTCCAGGTGCTCGGCTGGGCGGTGCGCGCCGGAATCGCCGACTACGCCACCGTCTTCACCTGGAAGACCTGGGTGCTCGGCTGGTTCGTACGGATACTCGCCCAGATGCTGTTCTTCACCACCATCGGCGATCTGCTGGGGCCCGGGCAGGCCCGGTACCTGCTGATCGGCAACGCGGTGGCACTGGTCGCGCTGCACGGCGTCTTCGCGACGGCGTCAACGACATGGGAGTTGCAGAACGGCACCCTGCCCCTGCTGGTCGCCTCGCCCAGCAGTCCCTCCCTGGTCTTCGTGGGGCGGAGCCTGTTCTGGCTTCCGGACGGCGTCGCCTGCGGCCTGGGCGGGATACTCCTCCTCGCCCCGGTGGCGGACCTGCGGCTGACCGTGGCACGGGTCGCCCTGCTCGCGGTTCTCCTCGTCCTCGTCGCGGTGACGAGCTACTGCCTCGGCCTGTTCCTGGGTTCGCTGGTGCTGACCGCTTCGGACCTGCGCAACGTGGCGTCCAACGGCGCGTTCACGGTGATGATGATCGTCTGCGGCGCCGAGGTCCCGGTGCAGGCCGTCGGCCCCGTGCTCGGCCGGCTCGGCGACGTCCTGCCGCTGACCCACGGCCTCCTCGCGGTCCGCGAGGTACTGGCCGGGCGAGCGGGCTCCCACACCGCCGCGCTCGCGGCCTGGGAGGCACTGGTCGGGGCCTGCTGGCTCGCCGCGGCCCTCGCGTCACTCACGTGGCGGGCCCGCCGCAGCCGCCGCGACGGGACAGCCCTGTTCCTGAGCTGACCGGCCGGGCCGGGTCTGCTCGACGACGTATCGCAGCTTGCCGCCCGGTGCTCTCCGCGCGAGCGGAGGTGAGCAGGCGCTGTACGGCGATCTGAGCGCCGAACACGAGTGCGCAGCACCCAGCCGACACCCGCCACACCGCAGCGCGCCATCTGACCTGCGAGTCCTCTGTCGTGGACGGGCGCCGTGTCACGGGCTGAGCCGGCGCTCGCCTCGTGGGAGCACCCACTGCGACGTCCGGGCCGGCGGGGGGCGTCGGGCCGCCCCATGAGGAGCCGCGTGACACGTCTCCGCGCCCCAGGCCCCGGCACCGCACCGGCATGGCGTGAACCGCCGTCCCGTCCTGGTCCGGCGCACGCGGCACGTTCAGTGCGCGGTACTCGGCGGAAGCGTCCCGACCGCCAGATTCGCGCGCCCCACCCGGAGGCAGACGCCTCGTGAGGGCGATCGGGAGTACGGGGCTGGGGGCCAGGCCCACAGGGTGGCGGACGCGGTGCCGCCGAAGCGGAGGACGGCCCGGAGGACTTCTAGGGGGTCCATGCGCGGCTGAACAGTGCCAATTCCAGTAGGTCGGGAGCGAGCGGCCAGTGCGTGGACCCGGCTAGTTGGCCGGTGACGCCGCGTACCCATCTCAGGTACATGTCGTAGCGGTGCGGGGTCCACCCGCCGTCGCTCCACAGCCAGGCAGCGAGCTTCGCGGGTTCCTCAAGCCCGATGCCCTCCCCGAGTCGTGTCGTGTAGGCGCGCAGGACACGAGCTATGCGCTGGTCGAGGATGAGCGGGCGCGGCCCCGGCGCATCCGGTACAGCGCCGCCGGCGAAGTAGAGGAACTTGGTGAAGAACGCAGGTCCGAGGCCTGCGATCGCGCCGCTCAGCCTGCGGTAGCCCGCCACGGCACCATCGGTGGCCAGCAGCGCAATAGCCTCTGCCAGCACCGCCTCGACCGGGCCCGGGCGCAGGATCTCATCCAGCCGGTGGGCTCCGTAGCCGTTCTCACCTTGTCCCCAGACGTAGCTGGCGACGAGTGTCTCGGTCCAGCAGGCCGTTGCTGCCCCGGTCCTGGCCACCGCCAACACCTGCGCCCGGCTCAGCGAAGTCGGCTCACGTCCGACCTGCTCGGCCAACCCCGAGGGCCATGGCCGGATGCCGGCCCAGGACCCCGGGATGTAGCGAACCGCGTGCGCGCCGGTCCCGTCCGCGTACGGTGCCCCGTCTCCGGCCAGCCAGGCTCCCAGCTTTGCCACCGCATCCGAAGGAAGCGGACGCTCAAGCATCCGCGCGTCCAGTACCCCAGCGCCCTCTCGCCACCCCATCGAACCCTCTCCCTAGGTTCCACCGGTTCGCCGCGACAGCAGGCATCACCAGTTCGTGATGGATTCTGTCCCAAGGAAGTGCACCCCCGCACGAGTGCGGGACGGTCTTCAGCTGATCTTGCGGGCGGAGGGTGACTGGAACCGGGTACGGCCTGGGTACCTGCCCGCGCCGGTCAGCGCCCGCCGTGGTTCTGCTGATGCCCGGAGCCGGAGCCCCGATCTTCGAGGCGGGGGCGGCCGCCGGCCACGGCGTCGGGTTCCGGGTGCGGGCCGGTGAGTTCGGGCACCAGGCCCTCGCTGACGGGAGCACGGACCCGGCCCGCGTCGGTGCGCCAGGTTTCGAACGCCCAGGAGGTGGCCGCCACCACGGCCAGGCCCAGGAGCCAGCCGCCGGCCACGTCGCTGAACCAGTGGACGCCGAGCGCGACACGGGTGAAGCCGACCCCGATCACCGACACGACGGCCAGGCCCCAGCACGCGGGCCGCCAGGCGCGCGGCACCATCGGCAGCAGGGCCAGCAGCAGCACGGCACACGAGGTGGTCGCGGTCATCGCGTGTCCCGAGGGGAACGAGAAGCCGGGGGCGTGCGCGACCGGGTTCTCCAGCGACGGCCTGGCCCGCTCGACGACGGTCTTGACGAGCAGTCCGATCAGTCCTCCGGCGACGGCCGTCACCGCCGACCAGGCGGCGAGCCGCCAGGCGCGGCGGTAGAGCAGCCACCCGGTGAGCAGTGCGACGGCGGCCCGCAGCGTGAAGGGGTCCCACACCCGGTCGGAGAGGAACTGGAGGACGTCCGTCCAGCCGGGGTGCTCCAGGGCGGCGCGGTGGAGGCTGTCGGCCGCGCCCTCGTCGATCCGGCGCAGCGGCCCCCACCGGCCCTTGACCAGGACCAGCAGCAGTCCGAAGGGGACCGCGGTGGCGGCGGCCACGGCGATCGCGCCCAGCAGGTGGAAGCCGAAGCGGCGGTCGGCGGCGCGGCGGCGGCTCTCGCGGATACGTCGGGCGGTGGTGCGCACGGGCATTCAGACTCCCGGGTCCTCTTGGATCGGGCCGGGTACCCGGGCCCGTGACGCCTCCAGCTGGGCGGCGAAGGACAGGCCGAGGAACAGGGCGATGGACGTGAGATAGGCCCACAACAGCAGGGACATGAAGGCGCTGAGCGGCCCGTACACCGTGTCGAAGGAGTGGCTCAGCTGGAGGTAGCGGCTCAGCAACCAGGTGAGCAGCGTCCACAGCACCAGGTAGACGGCGGAGCCGAACGCCAGCCAGGTGTACCCGGGCTGGGCGCGGCGGGGCGAGCGGCGGAAGATCGCGCTCGCCGAGATGAGGGCGAGGAGCAGGCCGAAGGGCCAGCGCAGGAAGTTCCAGACGGTCTGGGCCTCGTCGTCGAGGTGGTAGACGCTGACCGCGGCGGCCGCCAGGTCACGGCCGGCGACCATGACGACGAATCCGAGCCCCAGGGGCAGTCCGGCGCTGAGCGACATCACCAGTCCCCGCAGGTACTTGCGGTGGAAGGGCCGGTCGCGTTCATTGCCGTAGATCCGGTTGGCGCCGCGTTCGATCTGGCACATCGCGGTCGTGACGTTGACGAGCGAGAAGACGAGCCCCAGCCAGAGGGCCAGCGCCGCGCCGTCGCCCGCCTCCTCACGGCTGCGCCGCAGGGCGTCGTCGACGACCTCCGAGCTGGGTCCCGCGGCAAGCCGGTGGATGGTCAGTTCCGCCATGCGGCCGACGCTCTCGGTGTGCATGGCCGAGGAGAGGCCCACGAACGCGATGGCCATCGGGATGAGGGCGAGCACCGTCTGCAGGGCCAGCGCGCGGGAGTGGCTGAAGCCGTCGGCGTAGCGGAAGCGGACGAAGGAGTCGCGCACCAGCGGCCAACGGCCGTAGCGGCGCAGGGACTGCAACGCCTCATCGGCGGAGAGTTCGTCGCCCGACATGTCGCGGGTCACCGGGACCTTGACGACGGTGCCCATCAGGCCTGTTCCTGTTCCTGCGGAAGCAGCACGGTCAGGGCGCCCGGGGCGACCGTCACGGTCAGCCGGTCGCCCGGGTCGACGGGGTCGCCGTCGATCTCCCTGGGGCACGGCGCGTCGAACTTCAGCTCGGCCCGGCGGAAGGTGAGGTACTCCACGCGGAGGCTCTTCCCTCCCTCTTGCTCCGCGGTGTCCGACAGGGTGGTGTGCGGGGCCCCGGAGCGGCCCCGGAGCACCGTGGTGAGTGCCCGCAGCCAGCCGGAGGGGCCGTGCGGGTCCAGGATCATGAGCTCCAGGAGGCCGTCGTCGGGGCGGGCGGAGGGCAGCAGGTTCAGGCCGCCCTGCACGGTGCCGACGTTGCCGACGAGGACCATGCGGGCCGTGCGGTGCAGCGCCGGGGCCTCGTCGAGGCGCACGGTCAGCCGCACCGGGGGTGTGGTGAGGGAGGAGAGGCCGGCCAGGGCGTAAGCGGGCCAGCCCAGGACGGATTTGGCCCGGTCCGCGGTCTTCTCCATGATCGCCGCGTCGAGTCCGGCCCCGGCCATGGCGGTGAAATGGGTGGCGGGAAGGCCGTCCCCCTCGATGCGGGCGAGGTCGATGGGGCGAGGGGCGCCGCTGAGCGCGGCGTCCAGTGCCTCGGCCGGGGTGAGGGGCAGGCCCAGGTTGCGGGCGAGGAGGTTGCCGGTGCCGCTGGGCACGATGGCGAGCGGGACGCCGCTCCCCGCGAGGGCGTCGGCGACCGTGCGCACGGTGCCGTCGCCGCCGCAGACCACGACGAGCCGGGCGCCGTCGGCCAGGGCCCGTGCGCTCTGGCCGGTGCCGGGGTCGTCCGCCGTGGTCTCCAGGAACACCGGCTCGTGGAGGCCGTGCCGCTCCAGGACGGCGCGGACGGCCTCGTGGTCCCGCGGCCGGGTGACCGTCGGGTTCACGATGACGGTGACGGGGCCGGAAACGTCCGCGGTGTGCCCGGCCGCCGGGGCGGCGCGCACCGGCCGCCCGGTGGGCGGGGCGATCACCTCGGGCCGGGCGAACAGCGCGTACCCCACGATCATCAGCGAGAGGCTGCCGTTGAGCAGGCCGCCGACGACATCGGTGGGGTGGTGCATGCCCCGGTAGAGGCGGGAAAGCGCGACCAGCAGCGGCAGGAGCAGCAGCAGGGTGCCGACGATCCTGCGCCACGGGCCGCGCATCCGGGAGAGGGCGAGGAAGGCGAGGCCCGCGTAGAGCGCGGTGGCGGCGCCGGTGTGGCCGGAGGTGTAACTCGACGTCGGCGGGGAGGCGTCGAGCCGGTGCACATCCGGCCGCTGACGGTCCACCGACAGGGTGATGACCAGGAAGACGAGTGCCTGGAGCGAGACGGACACGGCGAGGAAGGCCGCCTGGCGCCACATCGGCAGCCGGGGTATGAACACCAGGCCCAGGCAGACCAGCAGGGTGATGGCGATCACCGTCAGGGTGTTGCCCGCCTCCGAGCCGATGAAGGACACGGTGGTGAGAGCGCCCGTGCGGAGGCGTTCGAAGCCCTCGTCGACGCGGTCCTCCGCGGATATCGGCCAGACGTGGGCGGCGGGGCCGGTGATGAGCAGCCCGGCGCCCACCATCAGCGCGGCCTGTCCGACGGTGAACGCGGCGATCCGGCCGGCCGTACCCGCGAGGCCGCGGGGCAGCGCGAACGCCCGGCTCCCCCGCGGGGCCCGGGTTGACTTCGCATCGGACAGTCCCACGGGTCTTTCCGGTACGGCGATCGGCATCGGAGTCCCCCTTCGTGTGCACAACTCGCGGCGGCTGACGTTTTTCGCGACGGTGTCTCCGTCGTCCGATCGGCGTCTGCCCCGGAACTCGTCCGGCAGACCTCCTGTGTGTGACGGCGTGTGTGACGGAGCACCTCTTCTGTCCGCCGCGTATGCCGCCCGTCTCCACGGGCAGACGAGGACTCATGGCTGTATTGAGAAGAATCGCCCGCCCGCTGCTGGCCGCCCCCTTCATCACCGAGGCGGGGCACGCGCTGCGCAGCCCACGCCCCCTCGCGGCCGTCACCGCCTCCCGGGCACGGCAGATCGGCATCACCGCTGACGATCCGGAGCGACTGGTCCGGATCAACGCCGCCGTCCAGATCGCCGCGGGCGGAGCACTCGCGCTGGGCCGCTTCCCCCGCACCGCGTCCCTCGTCCTGGCCGCGAGCCTCGTGCCGACAACCCTCGCCGAGCACGCACGATGGAGGGAGGAGGAGGACCCCGAACTGCGCAAGGACCAGCGCTTCCACCTCGCGCGCCGCGTCGGTCTGTTCGGCGCGCTGCTGCTCGCCGCCGCCGATACCCATGGCAAACCGTCGGCCGCCTACCGTGCCCGCGCGGCCGGGCACACCGGCCGGAAGAAGGCCCGCGGTGCTACGGCCAGGGCGGGCGGACACCTGCACTCGGCGATCGAGACAGTGGGCGCGAGCACGTCCGACGCCCTGAGCGGCGCCGGCCGGGCAGTGAACTCCGCCGCCGGGTCCGCACGCGCGATACTTCCGGACCGGTAGGACCGGTCCGGAAGGACGTGTGACGCGCGGGCTCCCTCCCGGGGTGGCGGACGGGCGGGAGAGGCGCGTCACGGGCCGGACTTCCGGCCATCGCGTCTGAGCTGCGCGTTGACGGGCAGATGAGTTCAGGTCGCAGGGGTGCGCCGCCGAACGCACCCGCCCCTGCGGCGACCCGAGCGGGTCCGTGGACCGAACAGGTCCGTGAACCGCAGCGACGCCGACGGAAGGTCACCACCGATGTCTCCTGTGACGGAGCAATGGGAAGATGTACTCAGAACGCACTTCGCCCTCGGCGAGGAGCTGCCCGCCGTACGGGCGGCGGCGGTCTTCTCGGCCGATTCCGGCTTCTTCGCCGTCGCCGGCTGCGACGGCGAGGACGGCCGGCGGTACTTCCGGCCCGCCGCGGATGATCCGGCTGGAGGGCTCCCGCACGCGGAGGCCGTGGACCGGGCCGCGCTGGAAGCCCTGTGGGTGGCCGGCGAGGAGAACGGTCCCGCTCCGCTCGTCCGTCTCGGCGGGGCCACGTGGCGCCGCGAGAGCCTGGACCAGGTCACGGACGCGGTGACCGGCAATGACCTCGACCTGGTGCTGCTTCGCGAGGGGGACCGGAGCATGTGGGTGGTACGGACCCGGCAGGGCCTGTGCATCTTCGCGCTGGCCCACGGGGACAACGAGGGCCACGTGGCGGAAGCCCGCTCGTTCGCCCTCGAATTCGACTCGTTCCTGGTCGGCCAGGGCTACTGATCTCCGCGGCCCGGCTCGTGAGCCACGGACCGTGCCGAGTCCGAGCGGCGTGTGGAGCGGCACCGGGGAGGACGACCCGTACCGGCCGTGGCCCCCCCCCCCCCGCCCGGGGCCCCGGCCGGGCCGGGGGGCCGCGAGGGGGGGCCCCCGGGCCCCCACGGGGGGCGGGGCCGGCCGGCCGGCGCCCCACCGCCGGGAG
>NZ_JBIVLK010000024.1:0-76557 GCF_044751215.1 Streptomyces sp. NPDC088730 | reverse complement strand
CCGGGCCACCTGGTCCGCCGCCAGTACGAGGAGGGCCGCGGCGTTCCGTGCATCGTGGCCGTCGAGCAGGACGCCACGGGCAAGGGCCTGGAGCTGGCGCTCTCGTACGCCAAGGGCATCGGCGGCACCCGCGCCGGCGTCATCAAGACCACGTTCACCGAGGAGACCGAGACCGACCTCTTCGGCGAGCAGGCCGTCCTCTGTGGTGGCACCGCCGCCCTGGTGAAGGCCGGTTTCGAGACGCTGACCGAGGCCGGTTACCAGCCGGAGATCGCGTACTTCGAGTGCCTGCACGAGCTGAAGCTCATCGTGGACCTCATGTACGAGGGCGGCCTGGAGAAGATGCGCTGGTCCATCTCGGAGACCGCCGAGTGGGGCGACTACGTCACCGGCCCGCGCATCATCACCGACGCCACCAAGGCCGAGATGAAGAAGGTCCTCGCCGAGATCCAGGACGGCACCTTCGCCAAGGCCTGGATGGCGGAGTACCACAACGGTCTGCCCAAGTACAACGAGTACAAGAAGGCCGACAGCGACCACCTGCTGGAGACCACGGGCCGTGAGCTCCGCAAGCTCATGAGCTGGGTCAACGACGACGACGCGTAACACCGATGCCTCAGGGGCGGGTTCCCGGACCCGCCCCTGAGGCATCAGCCCTGCTTCACCGCTGGAAGAGGCGGCGTCGTACGTGTGTACAAGTCGTCCAGCCTCATGAGGGTGATCCTTCCAACGGGGCGCAGTATGCGCCGTCGCGCATGACTACACTTCTTCACACATACACGCGTCAGGCCCACAGTGTCGTGCGTCTTCCACGCGGCAAGCCCCTCCACCGCCTGCGGCCGTCGGGACGGCCGTCCGCACTGGATCTGTGAGGACTCACGTGAGCTCGAAACCTGTCGTACTCATCGCTGAAGAGCTGTCGCCCGCCACGGTGGACGCCCTGGGCCCGGACTTCGAGATCCGGCACTGCAACGGCGCGGACCGCGCCGAACTCCTCCCCGCGATCGTCGATGTCGACGCCATCCTGGTGCGCTCCGCCACCAAGGTCGACGCCGAGGCCATCGCCGCCGCGAAGAAGCTGAAGGTCGTCGCCCGCGCGGGTGTCGGTCTGGACAACGTCGATGTCTCCTCGGCCACCAAGGCCGGTGTGATGGTCGTGAACGCGCCGACCTCCAACATCGTGACCGCCGCCGAGCTGGCCTGCGGTCTGCTGGTCGCCACCGCGCGCCACATCCCCCAGGCCAACACCGCCCTCAAGAACGGCGAGTGGAAGCGCTCCAAGTACACCGGCGTCGAGCTGAGCGAGAAGACCCTCGGTGTCGTCGGCCTCGGCCGCATCGGCGTCCTGGTCGCCCAGCGCATGTCGGCCTTCGGCATGAAGATCGTCGCGTTCGACCCCTACGTGCAGCCCGCGCGCGCCGCGCAGATGGGCGTCAAGCTCCTCTCGCTGGACGAGCTCCTGGAGGTCTCCGACTTCATCACCGTGCACCTCCCCAAGACCCCGGAGACGCTCGGCCTGATCGGTGACGAGGCGCTGCACAAGGTGAAGCCCTCGGTGCGGATCGTCAACGCCGCCCGCGGCGGCATCGTCGACGAGGAGGCGCTCGCCTCCGCCCTCAAGGAGGGCCGCGTCGCCGGCGCCGGCCTCGACGTGTACACCAAGGAGCCCTGCACGGACTCCCCGCTGTTCCAGTTCGACCAGGTCGTCTGCACCCCGCACCTCGGCGCCTCCACCGACGAGGCCCAGGAGAAGGCGGGCATCGCGGTCGCCAAGTCGGTGCGCCTCGCGCTCGCCGGCGAGCTCGTACCGGACGCGGTCAACGTCCAGGGCGGCGTGATCGCGGAGGACGTCCGTCCCGGACTGCCGCTCGCCGAGAAGCTCGGCCGGATCTTCACCGCGCTCGCGGGCGAGGTCGCGGCCCGCCTCGATGTCGAGGTGTACGGCGAGATCACCCAGCACGACGTCAAGGTGCTCGAACTCTCCGCGCTCAAGGGCGTCTTCGAGGACGTCGTCGACGAGACCGTCTCGTACGTGAACGCCCCGCTGTTCGCGCAGGAGCGCGGTGTCGAGGTCCGCCTCACCACCAGCTCCGAGTCGCCCGACCACCGCAACGTGGTCACCGTGCGCGGCACGCTCGCCACGGGCGAGGAGATCGCGGTGTCCGGCACGCTGGCCGGCCCCAAGCACCTCCAGAAGATCGTCGCGATCGGGGACCACGACGTCGACCTGGCGCTGGCCGACCACATGGTCGTCCTGCGGTACGACGACCGCCCCGGTGTCGTCGGCGCGGTCGGCAAGATCCTCGGCGAGGCCGGTCTGAACATCGCAGGCATGCAGGTCTCGCGCGCCGATGTGGGCGGCGAGGCGCTGGTCGTCCTCACCGTCGACGACGACGTCCCGCCGTCGGTGCTCACCGAGATCTCGGCGGAGATCGGCGCGGCCTCGGCCCGTTCGGTGAACCTCACCGACTGAGCCCTCCCCGCAACCCGCGTACCCGGCATCTAGACGTGCGTCTTACACGGACGTCTGCATGCCGGGTACGCTGCTTTCATGGGACATCGTGAGGATCTGCTCGAAGGCGCCAAGCGCTGCCTGCTGGAGAAGGGGTACGCCCGGACGACGGCCCGCGACATCGTGGCTGCCTCCGGTACGAACCTCGCCTCCATCGGCTACCACTACGGCTCCAAGGAGGCCCTGCTCAACCTGGCCTTCCTCAAGGTGACGGAGGAGTGGGGCGACGTGCTGACCAAGGACGGCGAAACCGCCGGGAACCCCGTCGCCACGCCGCCGGCGCCGCTCGACCAGTTCCGTGAGACCTGGGAACGGGTGATCGGCAGCTACGAGCAGACCCGCTCCGTCTGGCAGCTCCAGATGGAGGTCATCTCGCGCATCGACTCCGACCCCGAGCTGCAGAAGGCCCTCGTCGGCCCACAGCGCGAGGGCCGCAACGGGCTCGCCGAGAACATGCTGGGCATCGACCCGGAGGCGGAGCCGGAGAAGGCGCGGGTGGCGGGGCTGTTCTGCCAGGCGCTGCTCGCGGGGGTGATGGTCCAGTGGCTGATGGACCGTGACAGCGCCCCGTCGGCGCAGGACCTGACGGAGGGCCTGAAGGCGGTCCTGGCCGGACGCGCGTAGCGCCCCGGTCCTTGGCGCGGGGTTCCGTCCTCAATCGCCGGACGGGCTGGGGTGCGGGGTGCTCCGCCGCTGCGGGGTGCGCCTGCCCCCGGTGGGTGGGGGGTGGTGCCCCTCCGGGGCGTCTCCTCGGAAATGGCGTGTTCACCCCGGACCGTGAGGGACCCGGGTCGTACGCCATTCCCTGCGGGGACCCCCCTGCACGGCCCCACCCCTGCATCACTCGCGTCTGCAGACGCGGGACGGCCCGGGTTCGGGGGCGTGCAGGGGCGTCCCCGCAGAAAAATGGCGTACTACCCGGCCCCCGCTACGTCTCCGGTCGCCACGCCAGTTTTTGAGGAGACGCCCCGGAGGGACCCCGAACCCCCACCCACCGGGCAGGCGCACCCCCGCGCAACGCAGAGCACCCGCACCCACAGCCCGTCCGGCGATTGAGGACGGAACCCTCAGAGCCGGGACGCCTTCAGCGCCATGTGCAGCAGCAGCCGGTCCTCGCCGTCGTTCAGGTCCAGGCCGGTGAGCTGCTGGACCCGGGAGAGCCGGTAGTACAGCGTCTGGCGGTGGATGCCCAGCTCACCGGCGGTCCGGGACGCCTGGCCCGCGCAGTCGAGGAACACCTCCGCGGTGCGGGCCAGGTCCCGGTGCGCCGGGGTGAGCAGTGGGCGGACCGTGGGGTCGGGCGGCGTCTCCGGGGTGAGCGCGGTCAGCAGGCGGTAGGGGCCGATGGCCGACCACTGGGCGACCGGGCCGAACCGCGTCTCCGCCGCTGCCGCCCGGTTCGCGGCGGACGCCTCGTGCCAGGCGTCGGCCAGCTCCGCCAGGCCCCGGCGCGGCACCGCGATCCCGGCGGTGGCGGTGGCACCGGCGGTGGCGCGCAGCCGGTCGGCTGCGGTGAGCGCCGGGTCGAGGACCTCGGGGGAGCGGAGCCGGACGAGCGCGGCCAGCGCCGGAGTGCCCGCCGCGTCGGCGGACGGGGCGCCGGACAGGGCCGCCGTCGACGGCACCGTGCGCGCCGAGGGCGGGTCCTCGGTCCACGGGGTCACGCACACCACGGTGTGCAGTCCCTCGGCGTCCGGGCCGAGCGCCTCGCTGAGTGCGGCCACCGCCATCTCGCGCTGCCAGCCCCGCGCCGCCGTGATGACCGCGCCGAACTCCCGGGACAGGTCGGTGCCCGCCCGCGCCTCGTCGGAGAGCAGCGCGCCGATCCGGGCCGCCACCTGCATCGCCGCCTCCAGCTGCCGGTCGGTCGGCCCGGGGTCGGCGTCCAGCAGCCATACGTAGCCGAGCACCACACCCCGATGGCGTACCGGAAGGCAGATCCGGTCCCGGTTGACGCCGGCCTCCGGGGCGGCCGGGATGCGGACGGGGCCGGTGGCGTGGGTGATGCCGAAGTTCTCGAACCAGGCGCGGACCGCCGGGGTCGAGCGGCGGGTCAGGATCGAGCGGGTGCGGACCGGGTCCATCGCCGTGTCGTCGTCGCTGTCGTGGGCGCCGAAGGCGACCAGGCCGAAGTCCCGGTTCTCCAGCGTCGCGGGGGCGCCGAGCAGCCCGGAGATCTCGTCGACCAGCTCCTGGTAATCGCCCTTCACCCGTACATTCTCGCACCCCTTCAGACATATGTCTGAGATGCAGGGCACGGATGCGTGACAGCTGTCGATGGCCCGGGGTCGGGGGGATCCATAGATTTGACGGTGGTTCTCCGTGCTGTACCGCTTATGTTCGTCATAGAGCAGTGGTGCGGCTTTCGTCCGTACTTTTCCGTGGAGGTGCCCCGTGCTGGGTCCCGTGATTCTCGCCGCGTCACGCAGCGACAAGATGCGCCGCTTCATCTCGGCAGCCCCGGGCACCAAGCAGGTCGTCGGCCGGTTCATCGCCGGTGAGACGGTCGAGCAGGTCGTCCCGATCATCGAGGACGCCGCCGGCAAGGGCCTCGAAGTCACCATGGACGTGGTCGGTGAGGACATCACCACGCCCGAGCAGGCCGCGGCCGCCCGCGACGCCTATCTGGAGCTGATCGGCCGCCTGAAGGACCTCGGTCTGGGCACGAAGGCCGAGATGTCCGTGAAGCTCTCGATGTTCGGCCAGGCGCTGGACGGCGGCCATGAGCTGGCGCTCGCCAACGTCCGCCCGGTCGTCGAGGCCGCCGCCGAGATCGGCACCACGGTCACTCTGGACGCCGAGGACCACACCACTCTCGACTCGATGTTCGCCATCCACGAGGAGCTGCGGAAGGACTACCCGCAGACCGGATGCGTCATCCAGGCCTACCTCTTCCGTACCGAGGAGGACGCGCGCCGCCTCGCCGCCGCGGGCAGCCGCGTCCGCATCGTGAAGGGCGCCTACAAGGAGCCCGCCTCCGTCGCGTACCAGGAAAAGGCCGAGATCGACAAGGCGTACGTCCGCATCCTGCGGACGCTGATGGACGGCGAGGGCTACCCGATGATCGGGTCCCACGACCCGCGTCTGATAGCCATCGCCCAGGAGCTGGGCCGCAAGGCCGGGCGCAAGCTGGACGAGTACGAGTTCCAGATGCTGTACGGCATCCGCAGCGAGGAGCACATCCGGCTCGCGGCCGAGGGCCACCGGATGCGCGTCTACACCGCATACGGCACCGACTGGTACGGCTACTTCATGCGCCGCCTCGCGGAGAAGCCGGCCAACCTGCTGTTCTTCGGCCGCTCCATCCTCACCAAGGGCTGAGCCCCCTCCATCCCTCTACTGAAGGAGCAACGGAACCCATGGACGCTGTAACCCAGGTCCCCGCGCCGGTCAACGAGCCGGTCCACTCCTACGCCCCGGGCTCCCCGGAGCGCGCCCGCCTGGAGGCCAAGCTCAAGGAGCTCAGCCAGAACCCGATCGACCTGCCGATGACCATCGGCGGCGAGAAGCGGATGGGCGGCGGCGAGCGCTTCGACGTCGTGCAGCCCCACAACCACAAGGCCGTCATCGGCACCTTTGCGGGCGCCACCGAGCAGGACGCGAAGGACGCGGTCGACGCCGCCCTCGCCGCCGCTCCGGCCTGGCGCGCGATGTCCTTCGACGACCGCGCGGCCATCATCCTGCGCGCCGCCGAGCTGCTCTCCGGCCCCTGGCGCGAGACGCTGGCCGCCTCCACGATGCTCGGCCAGGGCAAGACCGCCCAGCAGGCCGAGATCGACTGCCCCTGTGAGCTCGTCGACTTCTGGCGCTTCAACGTGCACTACGCGCGCCAGATCCTGGCCGAGCAGCCCCCGGCGAACTCCGCCGGTGTGTGGAACCGCATGGACCACCGCCCGCTGGAGGGCTTCGTCTACGCGATCACGCCGTTCAACTTCTCGGCGATCGCGGCCAACCTGCCCACCGCTCCCGCCCTCATGGGCAACGTGGTGGTCTGGAAGCCGTCCCCGACGCAGACCCACGCCGCCGTGCTGCTGATGCAGCTCCTGGAGGAGGCCGGTCTCCCCAAGGGCGTCATCAACCTGGTGACGGGCGACGGCATCGCCGTCTCCGAGGTGGCCCTGAACCACCGCGACCTGGCCGGTATCCACTTCACCGGCTCGACCCCCACCTTCCAGCACCTGTGGAAGACGGTCGGCAACAACATCGCCAACTACCGCGCCTACCCGCGGCTCGTCGGTGAGACCGGTGGCAAGGACTTCGTCGTCGCCCACCCGTCGGCCGACCAGGCGATCCTGAAGACCGCGTTGACCCGCGGCTCCTTCGAGTACCAGGGCCAGAAGTGCTCCGCGTCCTCGCGGGCGTACGTCCCGGCCTCCATCTGGAACTCCGGTTTCAAGGAGAAGTTCGCGGCCGAGGTCGACTCCATCACCATGGGCGACGTCACGGACCTGTCGCACTTCATGGGCGCCGTCATCGACGACCGCTCGTTCGCGAAGAACAAGGCCGCCATCGACCGCGCCGCCGCCGACCCGGCGTGCACGATCATCGCGGGCGGCACGTACGACGACTCGGTGGGCTACTTCGTTCGCCCGACCGTTATCGAGTGCAGCGACCCCGAGAACGAGGTCTTCACGACCGAGTACTTCGGCCCGATCCTCGCCGTGCACGTCTACGAGGACGAGAAGTACGACGAGATGCTGGAGCAGATGGAGTCGGTCTCCGACTACGCGCTGACCGGTTCCGTCATCGCGAACGACCGCGCCGCGGCCGCGGCCACGATGGAGAAGCTGCGGTACGCCGCGGGCAACTTCTACATCAACGACAAGTCGACCGGCGCCGTCGTCGGCCAGCAGCCCTTCGGCGGTGGCCGTGCCTCGGGTACGAACGACAAGGCGGGTGCCCCGCAGAACCTCCAGCGCTGGACCCTGACCCGGGCCATCAAGGAGACGCTGGTCCCGCCGACCGAGTACACCTACCCCCACCAGGGCTGACCGCCCTCCGGGGCCCCGCCCCGCCCTGAACTCCGCCTCCCGACCGGTTCCCCTGCCGGCCGGGGGGCGGTTTCCATGTGCGCCGGGCCGGGTTCAGCTCCAGCCGTGCACGATCAGCGAGAGCCCCACCGCGAACCCGCCGCCCAGCAGGGCGAGGAAGCGGCCGTAGTGGCGGCGGTGGCGGCGCAGCAGCAGCCCGGTCCCGGCGAGCCCGAGACCGACCGTGAGCGTGCGCGAGCCGCGGGCCGCCGCGGACGCGCCGAGCCACTCCGCCGCCGGGACCCCGGCGCGCCCGGCCTCCGCGCCGTACACCTTGAACGGGATGCCGTTCCACGGCTGGTGGCGCACCGCGGAGGCACCCTCCAGGGCCAGTTCGTGCCGGACCTCCGCGCGCATCCGGTCCGTGGTCAGCGGCGCGGGCGGCTGGACCCCGGCCGAGGCCAGTTGCAGGGCGAGGAGACCACCGGCCAGGCTGCCCGCGAGCGCGCCCAGCGACATCTTCGGCGCCGCCCGGGGCGCCGCCACGCATACCGCGCCCAGCAGCAGCTCCGGCATCAGCGGCCAGCTCAGCGCCTCCGCGAACGCCCAGCAGAACGCCAGCGGCAGACCCCACCGCGAGGTGACCACGGCCGCCACCCGCCGCCGGGTCACCGAGTCCCGCAGCGGCTCCGTCGCCGTCCGGCTCTGCAGCGCCCGCACCGCGTCACGGGCCTGCTCCGGGGTGACCGACGACGGCAGCGGCTCTCCGACCGTCACCCGTACCAGCGAGGAGCGCAGCCGGCCGTGCTTGGGCAGCAGCCGGTCCGTGCCGGCGATCCCCACCGGCACGACCGGTACCCCAGCCTCCTCGGCCAGCACCAGCGCACCCCGGTGGAAGGAGCCCAGCTCGCCGTCCCTGGCCCGGGTGCCCTCGGGGAACAGCACGACCGCCCGGCCCTCACGCAGTTCACCGGCCATGGCGAGCAGATCGTCCATCCCGCCGCCGCCCCGCCGCACCGGGAACCCGGCCGCGAGCCTGCGGCAGATCCGGCGCCGCCAGGGGGAGGCGAACCAGTAGTCGGCCGCAGCCCCGATCACCGGGCCGTGCCGGGCGTCGAGCGCCGCGAGGAGGGCGGCCGTATCGGCGTGCGAGGAGTGGTTGGCGACCACCACACAGCCGCCCCCGGGCAGCCGGCCGCGCCGCTCGACCCCGCCGGTCAGGCTGAGGACGGTCCACCACAGAGCGCGCCTCAGCACGGCGGCGCAGCGGGACCGTACCGGGAGCACGGACCGTCCGGGAGTGCGCGTGAGGGTGTTCACCGGGTCATCACCGTCGCCAGGAGAAGGGCCACGAGCAGAGAGTCGATCCGGTCGAGGAGTCCGCCGAAGCCGGGCAGCCAGCTGCCCGCGTCCTTCACCCCCGACTCGCGTTTGACCATGGACTCGACCAGGTCGCCCAGGACGCAGCCGCCGGTCACCGCCGCCCACAGCGGCAGGCCGAACTCTCCCAGTACGAGCAGGAGTCCGGCCGTCGCGGCGGCCGCGCCGAGCACGCCCGCCCAGGTCTTGTTGGGGGAGAGCGGCGACAGCGGCCGGGCGAGCGGACCGCGCCGGCCCAGTGCCGTACCGCCGCACCAGGCGCCGACATCGCCGAGCGCCACCGCGAGGCCCACGGTGACCGCGGTTCCGCCGAGCGTCACCAGGCCGGTCAGCGCGACCGGGATCCACAGCAGCCCGAAGGCGGTACGGGCGGTGCGGGTGAATCCGGTCCGGTCGTCCCCGCCCAGTACGGCGGGCAGCGCGGCGGCGACCGGCAGCAGCGCCGCCACCCGGAGGTCCAGCAGGCGGGGCGCGAGCCAGGCCAGCGCGGGCAGCACGAGCGCGGCCGCCGCCAGCACCACGTGGTCGCCGCGCCGCAGCCCCGCCATCCGGACGAACTCGCCCGCCGCGACCACTCCGAGCCCGGCGGCCAGCGCGTACGTACCGCCGCCGCCCAGCAGGTAGGACCCGAGGAAGACGGGTGCGACCAGCGCCCAGGTCCGCCACCGCCTGCGCAGCTCGGCCCGCATCCGCAGTCTGGAGGGCAGGACGGCGATGGCCGCGCCGCCCGCACCGAGCACACCCGCGACCAGCGGCACGGCGCGCGCCGCCGCCTCCTCCGCGATCAGTACGGCGCTCATGACGTCTCCCGCCACAGGCCGGCCAGCCGGAGCCCGGCGGTGAGCAGCGAACCGGCCGCGATCACGGTCAGCACGGGCACGGCCCAGCCGCTCGCCGCGGCGATCACGACGAGCAGGCAGCGTTCGGTCTTGCCGACCGGGCCGCCGTTGCGCCGGGGCGCTCCGGCCGCCGCCCCGGCCAGCGACACCCAGGACGGCAGGGTGGCCGCGAGCCCTGTGAGGGCCACCAGCCACAGCGGGGCGAGGGCGAGGAAGCCGGCCAGTACGACGAGGTCGGCGACCCGGTCGCCCAGCTCGTTCAGGACCGCGCCGCGCCGGGTCGTGCGGCCCGTGTCGCGGGCCAGTGCCCCGTCCAGGTTGGCGAAGGCGAGCCGGGCCGCGAGCAGTGCGGCGACCGGCAGTGCGGCGGGGCCGGCGGGCAGCCGGGCCAGTGCGGCGGCGGCGCCGGCCGCCGCGACCACGCCGGCCGCGGTGACGGTGTCGGGCGACACGTCGTGGCGGACCAGCGAGGCACGGACACCGGAGAGCCGGTTCGCGTACCAGGGCTTCAGAGCGTAGAGGCCGTTCATGGGTTCAACTGTCGTGCGCCGCAGGTCCCTTCGACACGGCGTGCGTACTCATGTGCGGGCTGAGTACGCGGTGGGTGCCCGGCGCTGTCGGGGGTGCCCGTCTCAGATAGTAGGAAGTCCGAGTAATTGTGGAGACAGAACGGCCCGGCTGCCTTAGCTTTGTAGGAGCCGAACGTCTCGCTGGAACCAGCGACTGGCGTTGTGAGTGCGTGCCCCGATGCAGGTAACCCCTGCGGCATCCGCTCCCGCCCCTTCCGGCGCCTCGAAATCAACGATCTCGAAATCACCGTTCACGAAGTTCGATCTCGAAATCCTCGCGATCTCAAGGAGTCGATCCATCATGGCCGAGACCACTGTCCGCCGCGTCCGTCACGCCCACCGCCCGACCGAGTCGGAGCGCCGGAACGCCGCCGCCGCCCTGCAGCGCGCCCTCGACCGCAGGGACAACGGCGGCTCCACCGGTCACTGACCGGGCCCCCCGGCCCGGCCGTGACCTGCTGATCAGCCCCGGCTGATCTCGAAGTGGTCGATGCGCTCGCCGGACTCGGCGAGCGCGGTGACCTTCATCCGGGCGTGCCGCCCGGCCTCCACCTCGACCGCGAGGAACGAGAAGCCGGTGTAGCGCACCCGGGACCACTCGACGGTCTCGGCGGCCTTTCCGCCGCCCTTGACCACGTGGTAAGTGTTCACGCTCTCCAGGTCCGTGACGTGCCCCTCGTAGCTGTCCGGTGCCGGGAAGTCGTAGAGCGCCTTGCCCGCGCCGCCCGCGGTGACGTACACGATGCCGTCCCGCTTCGGGTCGGTGCGCTCGCCGATCGGCACCTCGCGCTTGACGGTGTTCCTGAGGATCGCGTCGGTGCGCTCGTAGACGTGGTTGTGCCCGTTGATGACCAGGTCCACCTGGTGCTTCTCGAAGAGCGGCACCCAGGCGTCCCGTACCCCGCCGTCCGAGGCGTGCGCGTTGGTCGTGGAGAAGGCGCAGTGGTGGAAGAAGACCACCAGGAAGTCGATGTCGTGGCGGGCCCGCAGCTCGCCCAGGCGCCGGTCCAGCCAGCGCGTCTGCTTGCCGCCGCTGATGCCGAAGTTGGCGGGGATCTCGTAGGAGACGTCGTTGGCGTCGAGCGCGATCACGCCCACGTTGCCGTGCACGAAGGAGTAGGCGCCGGGCTGGTTCACCGGGTCGGGCCCGTTGTCGGGCAGAGTCCAGCGGGCGTTCTGGCCGCCGTAGCCGTCCGGGGAGTACCAGGCCTCCATGTCGTGGTTGCCGGTGGTCACCATCCACGGCACGGTCTTCGAGACGGTCTCCGTCTGCGCCAGGAACTGGTCCCAGGTGCGGGCGTCATAGACGTCGCTCGTCTGGCCCGAGCCCGAGGGGTCGGCGTAGCAGATGTCGCCCGCGTGCAGGTGGAAGGCGGGGTTCTGGCCCAGGATCAGCTGGTCGTTGCCGAGCGCGTGGTAGCTGACGCCCTGGTCGCCGAAGGCGGTGAAGGTGAAGTTCCCGGCGCGCGAGGGCGCGGTGGTGAAGGTGCCGAGGGTGCCCAGGTTGCGGGTGTCGGCCGGGTCGAAGCCCTCGTGGCCGACGCCGTAGTAGTACGTCGTGCCGGGCTTCAGCCGCTCCAGGCTCGCGTGTACGTAGAACTGCTCGGCGGCCGCGATCTTGCCGTCGTTCAGCCGGGGTGTGGTGAGGTGGCGCACCTCGGCGTCGATCTTCCGGCTCAGCGCCCACGGCTTGAGGCCGATCCGGATGTACGGGCGGCGCACGGCGAACGGGACCTGCCAGGAGACCGCCATCTGCGTCCTCGGGTCGGCGCCGTAGGCCAGGTGCCGGCCGAACGGGGCGACCAGCGAGCCGTCCACCCGGGTCGTGCTGTGCGAGGTGAGCACCGTCGGCGCGGCGTACGCGGGGGAGGCGGTGAGGGAGGTGCCGAGACCGGCACCGGCGACGGCGGCGGTCGCCACGCTCGTACGCAGCACACCGCGACGGGTCAGCCGGCTGCGCAGGTAGTCGTGCTGCTCGGCCATGCTCATGCGGTCGGCGAGCTTCTCGGGGATTCCGAAGCGGGGGATGTCCATGGGCGACAACCTCCACCCACTCCCTGACGTGCTCCCGTCGAATAGGTGAACGGTACACGTACAACAGCCCATGCGTCCGTATGGTGGACGCCACGTGTCATGGGGTGGGACGCGCAGTAGGGTGCTAGGCATGTCTCGCAGCATCAATCTCGCAGTGATCCCCGGTGACGGTATCGGCCGGGAGGTCGTGGCCCAGGGCCTCAAGGTCCTCAACGCTGTTCTCCCGCAGGATGTGAAGCTGGAGACCAAGGAGTACGACCTCGGCGCCCAGCGCTGGCACCGCACCGGTGAAACCCTCCCGGACGCGGAGCTGGAGGCCCTCAAGGGGCACGACGCCATCCTGCTCGGCGCGATCGGTGACCCCTCCGTGCCGTCCGGCGTCCTGGAGCGCGGGCTGCTGCTGAAGCTGCGTTTCGCCTTCGACCACTTCATCAACCTGCGGCCGTCGAAGCTGTTCCCGAACACCGAGACCCCGCTGGCCGGCCGTCCGGACATCGACTTCGTCGTCGTCCGCGAGGGCACCGAGGGCCCGTACACCGGAAACGGCGGTTCGCTGCGCACCGGTACCGAGCACGAGGTCGCCACCGAGGTCAGCCTCAACACCGCCTTCGGTGTCGAGCGCGTCGTCCGTGACGCTTTCGAGCGGGCCGCCGCCCGCCCGCGCAAGAAGCTGACGCTGGTCCACAAGAACAACGTCCTCGTGTACGCGGGTCACCTGTGGAAGAACACCTTCGACAAGGTGGCGGCCGAGTACCCCCAGGTCACCACCGACTACCTGCACGTCGACGCCGCGACGATCTTCTTCGTCACCCAGCCGGAGCGCTTCGACGTCATCGTCACCGACAACCTCTTCGGTGACATCCTGACCGACCTCGCCGCGGCCGTCTCCGGCGGCATCGGCCTGGCCGCCTCCGGCAACATCAACCCGACGGGCGCCTTCCCGTCGATGTTCGAACCGGTCCACGGCTCCGCCCCCGACATCGCGGGCCAGGGCAAGGCCGACCCGACCGCGACGATCCTCTCCGTCGCCCTCCTGCTGCGCCACCTCGGCTACGAGGCCCAGGCCGTGCGCATCGAGGACGCCGTCTCCGCGGACCTCGCGGAGCGCGAGGGGACCGCCCGCACCACCGACGAGATCGGCGACGCGCTCGCGGTACGCGTAGCGGGCTGATCCGACGACTGCCTCAAAGCCGCCGGGTCCCACAGGCACCCGGCGGCTTCTCCTGTGCGGCCCCGGGTGTCACCATCGAATCCTGGACCGCACACACGTCATTTCGTGCACGGCCTCCCGCGAGAGATAATCGAACGGGGCCGTGGCTCGCCATGAAGCTCGGACGTCCTACAACCTGTCCGGCGGGAGTGGGCGTGAGTGCGGTCCTACACACACAAAACGGTGAAGGACACGTACTCATGACGACGCCCACGATCGAGCTCAAGCCCTCCTCGAACCCGCTGTCCGACGCGGAGCGCGAGGCGATCCTGGTCAAGCCCGGATTCGGCCGCTACTTCACCGATCACATGGTGACCATCAAGTGGACCGAAGGCCGCGGCTGGCACGACGCCCAGCTCGTCCCGTACGCGCCGCTGTCGATCGACCCGGCCAACATGACGCTGCACTACGGCCAGGAGATCTTCGAGGGCCTCAAGGCCTACCGCCGGCCCGACGGCTCGGTCGCCACCTTCCGCCCCGAGGCCAACGCCGCGCGCTTCCAGGCCTCCGCCCGCCGGCTCGCGATGCCCGAGCTGCCCGTCGAGACCTTCGTCGAGGCCTGCGACGCGCTGGTCCAGCAGGACGCGGCCTGGGTCCCGGAGCACGGCGGCGAGGAGTCGCTGTACCTGCGCCCGTTCATGATCGCGACCGAGGTGGGCCTCGGGGTGCGCCCGTCGAACGAGTACCTCTTCCTGGTCATCGCCTCGCCGGCCGGCGCGTACTTCCCCGGCGGTGTGAAGCCCGTCTCCATCTGGCTCTCGGAGGACCGGGTGCGCGCCGTCCCGGGCGGCATGGGCGACGCCAAGACCGGCGGCAACTACGCCGCGTCCCTCCTCGCCCAGGCCGAGGCCGCCGCCAAGGGCTGCGACCAGGTCGCCTACCTCGACGCCGTCGAGCACAAGTGGGTCGAGGAACTCGGCGGGATGAACCTGTACTTCGTGTACGGCAACCGGATCGTCACCCCGTCCCTGACCGGCTCGCTCCTGGCCGGCATCACCCGCGACTCGCTGCTCAGGCTCGCCGCGGACCTCGGCTACGAGCCCGAGGAGAGCCGGGTCTCGATCGATCAGTGGCGTGACGACTCGGCTGCGGGCACCCTCACCGAGGTCTTCGCCTGCGGCACCGCCGCCGTCATCACCCCCGTCGGCACGGTGAAGAGCGCGAGCGGCGAGTGGATCCAGGGCGACGGCACGCCGGGCCCGGTCACCCTCAAGCTGCGCGAGCGCCTGCTGGACATCCAGCGCGGCACCGCCGAGGACACCCACGGCTGGATGCACCGGATCGGCTGACCGGGCACGGCCCGTCAGGGCGTGTGCTGAGCCGCCGGCCGGGCCCGTCCGCGGGCCCGGCCGGCGGCGCTGTGCGCACCCGGCCGGGTCAGCACGGCGTACGTCACCCCGCCCACCAGCCCCGACAGCACGAAGCTGCAGTCCACCCCGCCGGTCAGCGTGAGCAGCGGGCCCTCGTAGAGCGGGGTGGAGACGCCGCACAGGCCCACCGCGGCGCCGAGCGCCCAGCCGAGGGTGGCGTGCGGATGCCAGCCGGCCCGGAACCAGTAGACGCCGCCCCGGGTGCCCCGGTTGTAGACCTGGAGGGCCTCCGCGTCGTAGGCGCCCCGGCAGCGACGGTGCGAGATCATCGTGATGACCGCCCAGGGCGTGCCGATCGCGGTGAGCAGCAGCACGAACGACGTCATCGCCGACTGCGCGTTCCACACGAAGTGGCCCAGGAACACGAACGCCGTGGCGACCCCGGCGACGACCAGCGTGGCCCGTGCCCGGGTGGCGCGCGGCAGGATCGCGTCCAGGTCGAGTCCCATCGAGTAGAGCATCAGCCCGGCGTTGCCCACCGAGCCCGCGGCCGCCGCGAGGAGCAGCGGGACCAGGTACCAGGCGGGTGCGGCGGTGACCAGCGGACCCGCGTAGTCGAGCGAGGCGCGGGCCGCGAGCGCGGTGTACGTACCGAAGAGCTGCGGCACCAGCAGCCCGACGGCCAGGCCGAGGCAGGTGGCCCGCAGCACCCGGCGCGGGTGGTGGCGGACCGGTGAGATGTACCGGGTGTAGTCCCCGAGCAGCGTGATGAACGCGATCGGCCCGCTCAGCCCGGCGGCCACGGCGGACAGCGCCCAGGTGGGCCAGAACGAACCGAGCAGGTACGGGGTGTCCGGCGGCGCCGCCGTCGTGAGGTCCGGCGCGTAGGCGATCAGCCCGATGAGCAGCAGTACCGTCATGCCGACCGCGAGGATCTTGCTCAGGCGCAGCAGCAGCCGGTACCCGTACACCGCGCCGACGGCCGTACAGGCCGCCAGGACCGCGTAGACCAGGGTGTGCGAGAGGCCGCCGGAGGGGAGTCCGGCGAGGCGGGCCAGGGTGCCCACCATCACGTCGCCGCCGATCCACAGGGTGAGAGCGGTGTACCCCAGCGCGAGCAGCAGTCCCACGACGGACCCGACGAGCCGGCCGCGCACGCCGAAGGCCGCGCCGCTGGAGGTCGACAGGTTCGTCGCGGTGCGCAGCGAGACCAGGGCGAGCGGGGCGGTGACCGCCACCCCGACGGCCGTGCCGACGACGACCGAGGTCACCGCGGGCCACAGGCCCAGCCCGAAGGAGACCGGGAGCCAGCCGAAGACGATCACGCCCAGGCAGAGGTTCGATCCGAGCAGGATCGAGACGAGGTCACGCGGGGTGCTGGTGCGCTCCGCCGCCGGGATGGTGTCGACTCCGCGCTGTTCGATCGGCATGAGGCCGCCCCTGACGTTCGACTGTTTGAGTGCTGCTCAATGTGACGTAGGTCGATGCGACCCGTCAATGGTCAAGGTGTTCCGAATTCTCTGCGTGATGGGTGGAGTGCTGGGTGAGTCGCGGTTAGAGTGACGTTCAAACAGGAGGTGTGGTGACGTGCGACTGACCCCGAGTGAGCGTGACCGGCTGCTGCTCTTCGGAGCCGCCGAACTCGCCCGTGCCCGCCGGGCCCGCGGGCTGCGGCTCAACGTCCCGGAGGCGACCGCGCTGATCGCGGACACCGTCTGCGAGGCGGCCCGCGACGGGCGGCGGCTCGCAGAGGCGATAGCGGCCGCCCGTGCCGTGCTCGGAGCCGGTGACGTGCTGCCCGGAGTGGCGGACGTGGTCACGGAGGTGCACGTGGAGGCCGTCTTCGACGACGGATCGCGGCTCGCCGTGGTGACCGACCCGATCGGCGACGGTGCCGGGGCCCGGCCGGGCGACAGCGCCCCCGGCGCGTTGCTGCCCGCCCCGGCGCACGCCGAACCGGAGCCCGCGCTGCGGCTGACCGTGCGCAACACCGCGACGGTGCCGGTCAGCGTCACCTCGCACTTCCACTTCTTCGAGGCCAATCCCCGGCTGGACTTCGACCGGGCGGCCGCGTACGGCATGCGGCTGTGCGTGCCGGCCGGGTCGTCGGTCCGGTTCGATCCGGGCGGCACGGCCGAGGTCGGGCTGCTGCCGGTCGGCGGCGCCCGGATCGCGATCGGCTTCGCCGGTCTCGTCGACGGCCCGCTGGACGCGCCCGGCGCGAAGGAGGAGGCCCTGCGACGCGCGGTGGCCTGCGGCTATCTCGGAGCGGAGGGCGGCGCCTGATGGACCCCTACGAGTACGCGTCGGTGCACGGGCCCCGTGCCGGGGACCGGGTCGTGCTGGGCGACTCCGGTCTCGTGGTGCGCGTCGAGTCGGACGCGCAGCGCCGCGGCGACGAGTTCCTGGCCGGATTCGGCAAGACCGCACGCGACGGGCTGCACCTCAAGGCCGCCGCCGTCCGCGACACCTGCGACGTCGTCATCAGCAACGTACTGGTCATCGACGCGGTCCAGGGCATCCGGAAGGTCTCCATCGGCATCCGCGAGGGCCGTATCCACGCGATCGGCCGGGCCGGCAACCCGGACACCCTCGACGGGGTGGACGTCGTCGTCGGCACGGGCACCACCATCGTTCCGGGCGAGGGCCTGATCGCCACGGCCGGCGCCGTCGACACCCATGTCCACCTGCTCTCGCCGCGCATCATGGAGGCCTCGCTCTCCTCCGGCGTCACCACCGTCATCGGCCAGGAGTTCGGCCCGGTCTGGGGCGTCGGCGTCAACTCGCCGTGGGCGCTGCGGCACGCGTTCAGCGCGTTCGACGCCTGGCCCGTCAACATCGGCTTCCTGGCCCGGGGTTCGTCCTCCGACGACGCGCCGCTGGTGGAGGCGCTGGCCGAGGGCGGGGCGTCCGGCTTCAAGGTGCACGAGGACATGGGCGCGCACACCCGCGCCCTGGACACCGCCCTGCGGGTCGCGGAGGAGCACGACGTCCAGGTCGCCCTGCACAGCGACGGGCTGAACGAATGCCTCTCCGTCGAGGACACCCTGAGCGTCCTGGACGGCCGGACGATCCACGCCTTCCACATCGAGGGCTGCGGCGGCGGACACGTACCCAACGTCCTGAAGATGGCGGGCGTCCCGAACGTCATCGGCTCGTCCACCAACCCGACGCTGCCCTTCGGCCGGGACGCGGTGGCCGAGCACTACGGGATGATCGTCTCCGTCCATGACCTGAAGACGGACCTGCCGGGCGACGCGGCCATGGCGCGGGACCGGATCAGGGCCGGGACGATGGGCGCGGAGGACGTCCTGCACGACCTCGGCGCGATCGGCATCACCTCCTCCGACGCGCAGGGCATGGGGCGCGCGGGCGAGACCGTACGCCGCACCTTCGCCATGGCCGGGAAGATGAAGGCCGAGCTGGGCCCGCTGGAGGGCGACGGCCCGCACGACGACAACGCCCGGGTGCTGCGCTACGTGGCGAAGCTGACGATCAACCCGGCCATCGCGCACGGGCTGAGCGACGAGATCGGCTCGGTCGAGGTGGGCAAGCTCGCCGACATCGTGCTCTGGAAGCCGCAGTACTTCGGCGCGAAGCCGCAGCTGGTCCTGAAGTCGGGCTTCCCCGCCTGGGGGGTGACGGGCGACCCCAACGCGGCGACCGACACCTGTGAACCGCTGGTCCTGGGACCGCTGTTCGGCGGGCACGGCGCGACCCCGGCCGATCTCTCGGTGGCGTTCGTGGCGAAGGCCGCGGCCGCTCTCGGCTCCGACCTGATGCCGACCCGGCGGCGCAGGGTCGCGGTACGCGGCACCCGTTCCATCGGCCCGGCGGATCTGCGCCTCAACTCCCGCATCGGGGAGGTCGGGGTGGACGGTGACAGCGGTCTGGTGACGCTGGACGGGGCGCCGATGCGGTCCGGGCCCGCCGACTCGATCTCGCTCAACCGCCTCTACTTCCTGTAGATCCCGCACTCCACGAGTGCCGCTCCGCTTCACCACACACAGCCTTCAGGAGTCCGACGAGATGACCTTCCGCATGCCGGCCGAATGGGCCCCGCACGAGCGCACCTGGATGGCCTGGCCCGGCCCCAACGCCACGTTCACCGGCGACGAACTGGTCAGGGCCCGCGAGGCGTGGGCCGCCGTGGCCCGCGCCGTACGCCGCTTCGAGCCGGTGACCATGGTCGTACCGACCGGGCAGTCCCAGGAGGCGCGACCCCTCCTCGGCCCGGACATCGAGCTGGTGGAACGCGATCTGGACGACGCCTGGATGCGCGACATCGGGCCCACCTTCGTCACCGACGGCAGCCGGCTCGCCGCCGTGGACTGGGTCTTCAACGGCTGGGGCGCGCAGGACTGGGCCGTCTGGGAGCACGACGCGAAGATCGCCCGCCACGTCGCCGGCCTCGCCGGAGTCCCGGTGCACAGCTCGCCCCTGGTCAACGAGGGCGGCGGCATCCACGTCGACGGCGAGGGCACCGTACTGCTCACCGAGACCGTGCAGCTCGGCCCCGAGCGGAACCCGGGCTGGACGAAGGAGCGGGCCGAGGCCGAGATCCACGCCAGGCTCGGCACCACGAAAGCCATCTGGCTGGAGCGCGGGCTGACCGGCGACTACCCGCCGCACGGCTTCGGCACCCTCGGCCACGTCGACATCGTCGCCGCGTTCGCCGGCCCCGGGGTCGTCGTCGCCCACACCCAGCCGGACCCCGCCCACCCCGACCACGAGCTCTGCGCGCGGAACGTGGAACTGCTCCGCTCCCGGACCGACGCCCGTGGCCGGTCCCTGCGGGTCGTCGAGGTGCCCGCGCCCGCCGCCGTGCGGGACGAGGAGGGCCGCTGGGCCGACTACTCCTACATCAACCACTACGTCTGCAACGGCGGCGTCGTGCTGTGCGGCTTCGACGACCCCCGCGACGAGATCGCGGCGGGCATCTTCCGCCGCCTGTACCCCGGACGCACCGTCACCCTGGTCGACGCCCGCACGATCTTCGCGGGCGGCGGCGGCATCCACTGCATCACCCAGCAGCAGCCCGCGGTCCCCGGCTGACCGGCCCATCCGGTAGAACGTACGGGTGAACGAGACGCCCAGCGCACCGGACGCGCGATGACCCCGCCCCCCGCGAGACGACGCAACACGGCCCCGCCCCGCGAGTCCCTGCTCCTCGCCGCCATGGCCACCATCGCCGAGCGCGGGCTGGACGGGCTGACCATGGCCGGGCTCGGCCGGGAGGTCGGGATGAGCAGCGGGCACCTGCTGTACTACTTCCGGACCAAGGACGAACTGCTGCTGCAGACCCTGGAGTGGAGCGAGGGCCGGCTCGGCGCCGAACGCGGCGCCCTGCTCTCCCGGCAGGCGCCCGCCGCCGAACGGCTCGACGCGTATGTCGACCTGTACGTCCCCGACGGGCCGCGCGACCCGCACTGGACGCTCTGGCTGGAGGTCTGGAACCGCTCGCAGAACGCCGACGCCGACGCCCGCGGGCGGATGGCCGCGATCGAGGGGGCCTGGCACCGGGACCTGGTGGCGCTGCTGGCCGAGGGCGTCTCGCGCGGCGAGTTCGCCGCCGTGGACCCGGACCGCCACGCCGCCCGGCTGCGCGCCCTCCTGGACGGCTTCAGCGTCCACGTCGCCGTCGGCATCCCCGGCACCGGACGCGAACAAGTCCTGTCCCACGTAGCGGAGTTCCTGCGGGATTCACTACTGCGGTGAACGCAACGCACGCAAGTACGCCCGATCGTTGCCCGCCGAATCCTTGTGAGGCCTCCGGCCGTTGGGGCACGGTGACCAACCATGGGACGAGAGCAGTGGAAGAAGATCTGGGTCGGCTCCGCCGGCAACATGGTCGAGTGGTTCGACTGGTTCGTGTACGCGACCTTCGCGGTCTACTTCGCGGACGCGTTCTTCCCCGAGGGCAACGAGACCGCCAACCTCATGAACACCATGGGGATCTTCGCCGTCGGCTTCTTCATGAGACCGGTCGGCGGCTGGCTGCTCGGCCGGATCGGTGACCGCAGGGGCCGCAAGGCCGCGCTCACCCTCACCGTCACCCTCATGTCGGCCTCCGCGATCCTGATCGCCGTCGCGCCCACCTACGACGTCGCCGGATACGGCGGGGTCGCCGTCCTGATGCTCGCCCGGCTGCTCCAGGGACTCTCGGTCGGCGGCGAGTACGCCGCCAGCGCCACCTACCTCACCGAGGCCTCCGCCCCGGAGAAGCGCGGCTTCGCCTCCAGCTTCCAGTACGTCTCCATGACCGCCGGCCAACTCGTCGGCCTCGGGCTCCAGATCGTCCTCCAGCGCAACATGTCGGACGCGGCGCTGCACAGCTGGGGCTGGCGCATCCCGTTCGTCGTCGGGGCGCTCGGCGCCGCCATCGTCTTCTACCTGCGCCGCTCGATGCTGGAGACCGAGGTGTACGCCGAGTCCGGCGCGGCCAAGCAGGAGGACCGGGGCACGCTCAAGGTGCTCTGGCAGCACCGGCGCGAGGCGTTCCTGGTGATGGCGCTGACCATGGGCGGGACGGTGGCGTACTACACGTACACCACCTACCTCACCAAGTTCCTCTCCAAGAGCGCCGGCATGGACAAGTCCACCGCCTCGCTCGTCAGCTTCTGCGCGCTGTTCGTCTTCATGTGCATCCAGCCGCTGGCCGGTCTGCTGTCCGACCGGATCGGCCGCCGCCCGCTGCTGATCACCTTCGCCGTCGGCTCGACCTTCCTGACCGTGCCGATCATGACGATGCTCAGGCACGCCAGCACCTTCTGGCCCGCCCTCGGCCTCGCGCTGCTCGCCCTGGTCGTGGTCACCGGCTACACCTCCATCAACGCCTGTGTGAAGGCCGAGCTCTTCCCGACCGGCATCCGCGCCCTGGGGGTCGGCCTCTCCTACGCCGTCGCCAACGCGCTCTTCGGCGGCACCGCCGAGTACGTCGCGCTCTGGTTCAAGAACGCCGGCGCCGAATCCGGCTTCTACTGGTACGTGGCGGGCTGCGCCGCGGTCTCGCTGATCGTCTACCTCTCGATGCGCGAGACCCGCGACATCGACCTGAACCGGGTCGCCCCGGCCGGGCAGCCGGGGCAGCCACGGCAGTCCGGAGCGACGAGCGTCACGCCCGCATCCTGAGACAGGGCACGTCACGGAGGCGGTCCTGTGCCAGACTGCCTCCGTGTCCTCGTTCGTCATGATTATTGGCAACAGGCGCGCCGGTCCGCAGTGACCGTTCCGTACCACCATGTACGGCGCGGCCATCGTGCCCCAGACCCGCGCGCAGACCTCTCGCACCCGCGAGGGGTTTTTTGTTTTCCGGCCCTCACCTCGGCCGGAGCGAGGCGCGCGGGATGATGGGGGCAAGTGGAGCCAGATCGTCCGGATCCACTCATCCGACAGGAGTCAGACCAGCATGACCACCAAGGCCAAGCCCACCGACGACAGCTTCCACGTCTTCGACACCACGCTGCGCGACGGTGCGCAGCGTGAAGGCATCAACCTGACGGTCGCCGACAAGCTCACCATCGCCCGGCACCTGGACAACTTCGGCGTCGGCTTCATCGAGGGCGGCTGGCCGGGCGCCAACCCCCGTGACACCGAGTTCTTCGCCCGCGCCCAGCAGGAGATCGAGTTCCGCAACGCCGAGCTGGTCGCCTTCGGCGCGACCCGCAGAGCGGGCGGCAAAGCGGCCGACGACCCCCAGGTCAAGGCGCTGCTGGAGTCGGGTGCACCGGTGATCACGCTGGTCGCCAAGTCCCACGACCGCCATGTGGAACTGGCCCTGCGCACCACGCTGGAGGAGAACCTGGAGATGGTCCGCGACACCGTCTCCTTCCTGCGCGAACAGGGCCGCCGGGTCTTCGTCGACTGCGAGCACTTCTTCGACGGCTACCGCGCCAACGCCGAGTACGCCAAGGCCGTCGTGCGGACCGCGTCCGAGGCCGGCGCGGACGTCGTCATCCTCTGCGACACCAACGGCGGGATGCTCCCGGCCCAGGTCCAGGCCGTCGTCTCCACCGTCCTCGCGGACACCGGCGCCCGCCTCGGCATCCACGCCCAGGACGACACCGGCTGCGCCGTCGCCAACACGCTGGCCGCGGTCGACGCGGGCGCCACCCACGTCCAGTGCACCGCCAACGGCTACGGCGAGCGGGTCGGCAACGCCAACCTCTTCCCCGTCGTCGCCGCGCTGGAGCTCAAGTACGGCAAGACCGTGCTGCCCGAGGGCGCGCTGGCGGACATGACCCGCGTCTCGCACGCCATCGCGGAGGTCGTCAACCTCGCCCCCTCCACGCACCAGCCCTACGTCGGTGTCTCGGCCTTCGCGCACAAGGCGGGGCTGCACGCCTCCGCGATCAAGGTCGACCCCGACCTCTACCAGCACATCGATCCCGCGCTGGTCGGCAACAGCATGCGGATGCTCGTATCGGACATGGCGGGCCGCGCCTCCATCGAGCTCAAGAGCCAGGAGCTCGGCATCGACCTCGGCGGCGACCGCGAGCTGATCGGCCGCGTCGTTGAGCGGGTCAAGGAGCGCGAGCTCAAGGGCTACACCTACGAGGCGGCCGACGCCTCCTTCGAGCTGCTGCTGCGGGCCGAGGCCGAGGGCCGGGTGCGCCGCTACTTCCGTACCGAGTCCTGGCGCGCCATCGTCGAGGACCGCCCCGACGGTACGCACGCCAACGAGGCGACCGTGAAGCTCTGGTCCAAGGGTGAGCGCATCGTCGCGACCGCGGAGGGCAACGGCCCGGTCAACGCGCTGGACCGGGCGCTGCGGGTGGCCCTGGAGCGGATCTACCCGCAGCTCGCCAAGCTGGAGCTGGTGGACTACAAGGTCCGCATCCTGGAAGGGCGCACCGGCACCGACTCCACGACCAGGGTCCTGATCACCACCGGCGACGGCACCGCCGACTGGTCGACCGTGGGTGTCGCGGAGAACATCATCGCGGCGTCCTGGCAGGCGCTGGAGGACGCGTACACCTTCGGTCTGCTGCGGGCGGGGATCGAGCCGACGGAGTAGGGAGGGGGCCGCTCCGCCGCCGGGACAGGCATGCGTTCCGGCGTCGGAGCGGCCTTTGCGGATGTACAGCCGGGCTTTGCTCCGGCGGGCGGACCTGCCGGGTGGACGTCGCTGACGGGCGGACCGGCGGGGAGTATGCCGACGTCCGGCCGGGCCAGGTGGCAGCGATCGGCTGCGCGACCCGCCGCAGAGCAGCCCCCAGATCGTGCGCGATCGAGAACTTCCCGCCGCCGGATCCCGCTGCCCGGCGCGGATGCCGTCGTAGCCGTAGCCGGTCCCGGCCAGGTCTCGCCGGTGATGGAGTTACGGGCGATGCGTGAGTGAACTGCCCTCACGCGATCCCGCCAGGAGACTTCGCGTTCAGGACTTGAACGCATCGACCGTCCTCGCAGCTCGAAGGATGGGTACGGACCAATCTCGGTGTGAAGTATTGACGGCTCTGTGTCGGCGGGGTTAACTCACGCCACCAACGCCGGTACCGGTTCCGGAACCGGTTGCGGTACCGGTTCCACGACCGGCCGTTCGCTCTGTCCTGTGGTGTCCTGGAGGCCTTCCGATGCGTGTCACCATCGCTGATGTCGCCCGCGAGGCCGGCGTCAGCAAGACGACCGTGTCCCGGGTCATCAACACCAAGGGCGAAGTGGACGGTTCAACGGCCGCCCGTGTTCGTGAAGTGATCGCACAACTCGGTTATGTGCCCAGTTCGGGCGCCGTCGGACTGGCCCGCGGCAGCAGCCGCACGGTCGGCATGCTGGTGCCCTCGCTGACCTGGCCGTGGATGGGCGAGGTGCTTCAGGGGGTCGTCGACACCGTCGAGGCCGCGGACTACGGTCTGCTGCTCTTCACCTGCAACCGCGGGGCCGAGTCCGTGGAGCGCTTCACCAGCCAGGTGTCGGCGCGGGCCTTCGACGGACTGCTCGTGGTCGAACCGGAGAACACCCTCGACCACCTGACCGCGCTGCACCGTGCCGGCCTGCCGATCGTGCTGATCGACGATCGCGGCCACCACCCCGAGTTCCCCTCCGTCGTGACCACCAACCACGAGGGAGGCGCGTCGGCCGCCCGCCATCTGCGGGCTGCCGGCCGCACCAAACCCCTGGTCATCACGGGACCCCACGACTTCGGCTGCGTACGCGACCGGCTCGCGGGATTCGTCTCCGTGCTGCCCACGGAGCTCGTCGTCCGCGGCGACTTCACCGAGATCTGCGGCCGGCTGGCCGTGGAGCAACTCCTCGCCTCCGGGGTGGAGTTCGACTCGGTCTTCGCGCACAACGACATCACCGCAGCAGGCGTGCTGCGGGCGTTGCGCGCCGCGGGACGGTCCGTTCCCGGCGACATCGCGGTGGTCGGCTTCGACGACATCCCGATGGCCGAGCACACCGAACCGCCGCTCACCACCGTGCGCCAGCCCACCCGGCAGATGGGTGAGACGGCCGCGCGGATGCTGCTCTCCCACCTCGGCGGCACCGCCGTACCCGACGCACCCCTCGTGCTGCCCACCGAACTGGTCGTGCGCCACTCGGCGCCCTAGCGGCCGGGGCCGGCCACGGCCCCGCCGCTCCCGTACTCCGCGCAGCAGCCGGCTGCGCGCACCCGCACCGCATCAGCACCCGCACCAGCCCGTACCCGGCGCGCCGAGCGCTGCCCGTTCCCGGATCTCCCAGACCCGCCAGTCCCTCCTGGAGTCGCCATGTCCGCACGCCGTCACCACACGCTCAGAGCGGTCGCGCTCGCCACCGCGGTGGTCGCGCTCGCCGCCGGATGCTCGTCAGCCAACTCGAACAACAAGAAGAGCGGCGGTAGCGCTTCCGGCGTCCTGAACATCGGCAAGCCGGACGGGCCGCAGACGAACAACAGCAACCCGTTCCTGAACACCTCTGCGGGCGCCACCCTCGGCTACCGCTGGATGATCTACGAGCCGCTGGCGATGGTGCGCCAGATCCGGCCCTCGGAAAAGCCCAACCCGTGGCTGGCGACGGACTGGAAGTGGGACCTCAACTTCACCAAGGTCACCTTCACCATCGACGACAAGGCCAAGTGGGCCGACGGCAAGCCGCTGACCGCCGAGGACGTGGCGTACACCTTCAACCTGCTGAAGAAGCACCCGGCGCTCAACGCCGACGGCATCGCGTGGGGCGGGGTCGAGGTGCAGGGCAAGAAGGTCGTGCTGACCTTCGACGACTCCCAGTACGTCAACCAGAACAAGATCCTCCAGCAGTTCATCGTGCCCAAGCACATCTGGGAAGGCGTCAAGGACCCGGAGACCTGGCCCAACCGCACGCCGGTCGGCTCGGGCCCGTACAAGCTGAAGACGTTCACCCCGCAGACCACGACGCTGACCGCCACGCCCACCTACTGGAAGGGCGCGACGAAGGTCAAGGAGCTGCGGTACAGCACCTACAACGACAACAGCGCCGCCACGACCGCGCTGGCCAGCGGCAAGCTGGAGTGGTCGTTCGTCTTCATGCCGAACTACAAGCAGCTGTTCATATCCAAGGACCCCAAGAACCACAAGCTGTGGTTCCCGTCCGGGCTCGGCATCCACGGCCTGTGGTTCAACACCGCGCGCAAGCCGTTCGACAACCCGGCGCTGCGCAAGGCCATGGCGATGGTCGTGGACCGCAACGCGATCTACACCCAGGCCGAGGCGACGCTCTACCCGGAGATCACCAACCCCACCGGCATCCCGCTGCCCGCGGGCAAGTCCTTCATCGCCCCCGAGTACAAGGACGCCACCACCAAGCCCGACGTCGAGGGCGCCAAGAAGGTCCTGGAGAAGGCCGGCTTCACGCTCAGCGGCGGTGTGCTGAAGGACCCGGGCGGCAAGCCGGTGAAGCTGACCCTCACCGACCCGGCCGGCTGGAACGACTACATCACCGGTCTCGCGATCATCAAGGACAACATCAAGAAGCTCGGCATCGACGCGAAGGTCAAGACGCAGACCGCCGACGCCTGGAACGCGGACGTGGCCAACGGCAACTTCGACGCCACCCTGCACTGGACCAACAGCGGCTCGACCCCGTACGACATGTACCAGAACATCATGGACGGCGCGCTGCTCCAGCCCATCGGCAAGCCCTCCCAGCTCGGCAACTTCGGCCGCTTCAAGAGCACGGAGGCCACCGAGGCGCTCAAGGACTTCGCCAACGCCACGTCCGACACCACCCGCATCACCGCGATGAACGCCCTGCAGAAGATCATGGTCGAGCAGGCGCCGATGATCCCGACCGCCGCCGCCCCCATCGGGGCCGAGTACTCCACCAAGAACTGGGTGGGCTGGCCCACGGAGTCCGACCCGTACGCCGACCCGCAGCACACCCAGCGCTCGGCGCTGGAAGTCGTGCTGAAGCTCAAGCCGTCGAAGTAGGACCCAGGGATCCAGGTACCGGCCATGTCTGAACAGCTCGAAAAGAACCACGTCGTGCTCGAAGCACGCGGAGTCACCAAACACTTCGCCGTACGGCGCACCGGCCGCGATCTCCTCGTGGGCAAGCGCCGTACCGTCCACGCCGTCGACGACGTCTCGCTGAAACTGCGGCGCGGCACCGTCACGGCACTGGTGGGGGAGTCGGGCTCCGGGAAGTCCACCGTCGCCAGACTGCTCGCTCAGCTGTATCCGCTCACCGAGGGCGAGATCCACCTGGGCGGGCAGCCGGTGAAGGCCGGACGTGGCCGGTCCTTCCGCAGTTACGTACGCCGGGTCCAGCTCATCTTCCAGGACCCGTTCGCCTCGCTGAACCCGGTGCACACCGTGCGCTACCACCTCACCCGGTCACTGAAGATCCACGGCCGGGCGGGGAACGGCGAGGCGGAACTGGAACAGAATCTGACCGCTCTGCTGAACCGCGTCCAGCTGACTCCTCCTCATCAGTACCTGGACAAGTTCCCGCACGAGCTGTCGGGAGGCCAGCGCCAGCGCGTGGCCATCGCCCGCGCGCTCGGCGCCGACCCCCAGGTCCTGCTCGCGGACGAGCCCGTCTCGATGCTGGACGTCTCGATCCGGCTCGGGGTCCTCAACCTGCTCAAGGACCTCAAGGACCGCATGCACCTCGCGATCCTCTACATCACCCACGACATCGCCTCCGCCCGCTACTTCGCGGACTCCACGCTGGTGATGTACGCGGGCCGGATCGTGGAGGGCGGCGACAGCGAGACCGTCACCCAGCGCCCCGCCCACCCCTACACCCAGCTGCTGATCGCCTCGGCGCCCGACCCGGACCGGGTGGTGGCCGAGGAGGAGCAGGAGGAGACCGGGAGCGGCGAGCCCCCCTCACTCATCGACCCGCCGGCCGGCTGCCGCTTCCACCCGCGCTGCCCCAAGGCGCTGGAGCGCTGCCGCACCGAGCTGCCGCCCCGCTTCGACCTGGCCGACGGCCAGTGGGCGGCCTGCTGGCTGTACGCGGACGGCGCCGGCCGCGCCGGTGACCACGAGAAGGAGGCCGCGAAGTGAAGTACCTGCTCCAGAGGCTCGCCTTCTACCTGGTCACCGCATGGGCGGCGATCACCATCAACTTCCTCATCCCGCGGCTGATGCCCGGCGACCCGGTGCAGGCCCTCATCGCCCGGTTCCAGGGACAGCTGGACACCAGTGCCATCGACTCCCTCAAGGCCCTCTTCGGCCTGGACGAGCACCAGTCGCTGTGGCAGCAGTACACCGACTACTGGGGCCACCTGCTCGACGGCGACCTCGGCCTGTCGTTCACCTTCTTCCCGACCCCGGTCAGCGAGGTCATCGCCCAGTCGCTGCCGTGGACGCTCGCGCTCGTCGGCATCACCACGCTGATCAGCTTCGTGCTCGGCACCGGCATCGGGGTGTTCACCGGCTGGCGGCGCGGCTCCTGGCTGGACAGCCTGCTGCCCGTCACCACCTTCATCTCCGCCATCCCGTACTTCTGGCTCGGCCTCATCGCCATCTCGCTGTTCGCCGTGAAGTGGCCGCTCTTCCCGGCCGCCGGCGGCTACGACAACTCGCTCGTGCCCGCCTTCGACTGGCCGTTCATCTCCAGCGCGCTGTACCACGGCGTGCTGCCCGGCCTCACCATCGTGCTCAGCGCGGTGGCCGGCTGGATCCTCGGCATGCGCAACATGATGGTGACGGTCTCCTCGGAGGACTACGTCATGGTCGCCCAGGCCAAGGGGCTCTCCGAGCGCCGGGTGATGTTCGGGTACGCCGCCCGCAACGCGATCCTGCCCAACATCTCCGGCTTCGCGCTCTCGCTCGGCTTCATCGTCGGCGGCACCCTGCTGGTGGAGATGGTCTTCTCCTACCCGGGCATCGGCTACCAGCTCTTCCAGGGCGTGGGCGCCAAGGACTACCCCCTGATGCAGGGCGTCTTCCTCATCATCACGCTCTCCGTCCTGGCGGCGAACCTCCTCGCCGACGTCCTCTACATGATCCTCGACCCCCGTACCCGAAGGGAGGCCTAGGAGATGGCTGTCACCGCCACAGAGGTCGCCGTACTCGACGCGGCCGAGACCCCGGCCGCGAGCAGGCGCAAGTTCCGGTTCCTGCGCGGCCGCAAGACCGTCATCGGGCTCTGCATCCTGCTCTTCTTCGTCGTGATCGCCGTCATCGGCCCCTGGATCGCCCCCTACGACCCGGACACCATGGGCAAGGAACTGCTCCAGCCGCCCTCCGGGGCGCACTGGTTCGGCACCACCCAGACCGGTCAGGACGTGCTCTCGCAGATCCTCGTCGGCACCCGCGGCGTCCTCGTCGTCGGATTCATCGCCGGCATCCTCGCCACGATCCTGTCCGTACTGATCGGCGTCAGCGCCGGCTTCCTCGGCGGCACCGCCGACGAGGTGCTCTCCCTGCTGTCCAACGTGTTCCTGGTCATCCCCGGACTCCCGCTGATCATCATCATCGCCAGCTTCGTCTCCGACACCGGAGACCTGCTGATCGCGGGTGTCATCGCCCTGACCTCCTGGGCCTGGGGAGCACGGGTGCTGCGCGCCCAGACGCTCTCGCTGCGCCGCCGGGACTACGTGGAGGCGGCCCGCGCCACCGGTGAGTCGACCTGGCGGGTCATCTTCTTCGAGGTGATGCCGAACCTGACCGCCGTCATCGCCTCCGGCTTCGTCGGCACGGTCATCTTCGCGATCCTCTCCGAGATCACCCTCGCCTTCATCGGCGTCGCGGACATCTCCAACTGGAACTGGGGGACCGTCCTGTTCTGGGCGCAGTCCAACCAGGCCCTGGCCCAGGGCGCGTGGTGGTGGTTCGTCCCCGCCGGGCTCTGCATCGCCCTGCTCGGCATGTCCCTGGCCCTCATCAACTTCGGCATCGACGAATTCGTCAACCCGCGCCTGCGCACCGAGACCGGCGGCTCCCGCAAGGTCCGGATGCGGGTCGGCTTCACCCCCGTGGCCCGTACGGGCGACCCCGGGAAGGAGAACCGCTCATGAGTGAGCCCGTCCTCAGCATCAGCGGCCTCAACGTCGACTACGGGACCGGGGACGACGCCGTGCACGCGCTGCGCGACATCGACCTCACCCTGCACCGGGGCGAGGTGCTCGGCCTCGCGGGCGAGTCCGGCTCCGGCAAGTCCACCCTGGCCTACGCCGTCACCCGGCTGCTCTCCCCGCCCGGTGTGATCACCGGCGGCGAGGTCCGCTACCACCAGCGCGACGGCGGGACGCTCGACCTGCTGACCCTGTCCGCGCCCGAACTGCGCGCCTTCCGCTGGCAGGAGCTGTCGATCGTCTTCCAGGGCGCGATGAACTCCCTCAACCCGGTGCACACGGTCCACAGCCAGCTCACCGACGTACTCCAGGCCCACCGCCCGGAGATGAAGCGCACCGAGCGCACCGCACGCGCCCAGGAGCTCCTGAAGCTCGTCGGGATCTCCGCCGACCGGCTCGCCGCCTACCCGCACCAGCTCTCCGGCGGAATGCGCCAGCGCGTGATGATCGCGATGGCGCTCGCGCTGGAACCCGAGGTCGTCATCATGGACGAGCCCACGACGGCCCTGGACGTCGTCATGCAGCGGCAGATCCTGCGCCAGCTGGTCAAGCTCCGCGAGGAGCTCGGCTTCTCCGTCGTCTTCATCACGCACGACATCTCGCTCCTGATCGAGTTCTCCGACCGGATCGCGATCATGTACGGCGGCCGGATCGTCGAGGAGGCCGCGTCCGCCGACATCTACCGCGACCCCCGCCACCCCTACAGCGACGGACTGCTGCACTCCTTCCCCGCGCTGCACGGCCCCCGGCGCGAACTCAGCGGCATCCCGGGCTCGCCCCCGCACCTGTCCGCGATGCCCGCCGGATGCGCCTTCCACCCCCGCTGCGCCAAGAAGGTCGAGGGCTGCGACACGCACGTCCCGGTGCTGGCCGCACCGGACGGGGACAGCTCCCGCTCGGTGGCCTGCTGGCTCCACCGGGAGGTCCCGGCCCCCGCAGTCGCCCGTTCCTAGCGACGTACGCACCGCACACCACAGGAGAACCATGAACCTCGTCACCCCCCAGGCCTACGCCCGCGAGATCGCCGCCCAGGCCATTCCCGGTCTGCCCGCCGACTTCCGCTGGGGCGTCGCCACAGCCGCCTACCAGATCGAGGGGGCGGCGGCGGAGGACGGCCGGACGCCCTCGATCTGGGACACGTACTGCGGGGTGCCGGGCATGGTCGTCCGCGGCGAGAACGGCGACGTGGCCTGCGACCACTACCACCGGATGCCCGAGGACGTCTCGCTGATCGCGGACCTGGGCGTCGACACGTACCGCTTCTCGCTGGCCTGGCCGCGCATCCAGCCCGGCGGCCGGGGCCCCGCCAACGCCAAGGGCCTCGACTTCTACAAGCGGCTGATCGACGAGCTGGACGACAAGGGCGTCACCCCGTGGATCACCCTCTACCACTGGGACCTGCCGCAGGAGCTGGAGGACGCGGGCGGCTGGCCGGTCCGTGACACCGCCTACCGGTTCGCCGAGTACACGGCCCTCGCCTACGACGCCCTGGGCGACCGGGTGAAGCACTGGACCACGCTGAACGAGCCGTGGTGCTCCGCGATGCTCGGTTACGCCTACGGCAACCAGGCCCCCGGCCGGCAGAACTTCGGCGAGGCGATCCACGCCGTCCACCACCTGCTGCTGGGCCACGGCCTCGCCTCGCGGTACCTGCGCGAGCAGGCCGCCGCCCGCGGCAACGAGCTCGAACTCGGCCTCACCCTCAACCTGGGCACCGCCACCCCCGAGACGGACAGCCACGAGGACGCGGAGGCCTGCCGCCGCGCCGACGGACTCGGCGCCCGCCTCTACCTGGACCCGGTCGTCAAGGGCGCCTACCCCGAGGACATCGTCACCGACCTCGCGGTCCAGGGCATCGAACTCCCGGTCCAGGAAGGCGACCTCGCGGTCATCGCCACCCCGCTGGACGTCCTCGGCGTCAACTTCTACCGGGGCTCGCTCTTTTCCGGCGTGACCGAGCAGGGCGCGGTGCTCGACGCCGACGGACTGCCCGTCACCCGCGTCGTCGAGCGCGACCTGCCCCGCACCGCCATGGACTGGGAGATCACCCCCACCGCCCTCACCGACCTGCTCGTCCGCCTGGAGAAGGACTACGGTCTCCCGACGGTCATCACCGAGAACGGCGCCGCCTTCGACGACACCGTCTCCCCGGACGGCGAGATCCACGATGCGGACCGCACCACCTATCTCGCCGACCACATCGCCGCCGTCGCCGCCGCCCGCGACCAGGGGGCCGACGTCCGGGGGTACTTCGCCTGGTCGCTGATGGACAACTTCGAGTGGTCCTACGGCTACGACAAGCGATTCGGCATCGTCCGCGTCGACTACGACACGCAGGTGCGGACGCTCAAGGACAGCGCCAAGTGGTACCGCGACACCATCCACCACACCCGCAACGCGTAACCGCGCCCGTGCGCGGCCGCGCGGCCCCACTGATACGAACGGGAGCCCCACCATGCCCTCTCGTACGACTCTGGCAGCCACCACCGCAGCTCTGATCGCCTTCGCCGCCCCCACGGCCTTCGCGGCGCCCGCCCCCACGGCCTTCGCGGCGCCCGCCCCCTCGCGGGCCGCCGTACGGGCCGCGGCCTGGGACACCGATCTGACGGCCGCCGCCCACACCGCGAACCCCGGCGCCGTCACCGCGTCCGGCAGTGAGAACGACACCACCGGACCGGGCGCCGCCGCGGACGGCGACGCGGCCACCCACTGGTCGAGCAACGCCGCCGACGACGCCTGGCTCCGGGTCGATCTCGGCGCCAGCTACCGGATCAGCCGGGTCACCCTGGACTGGGAGGCGTCCTACGGCAAGCAGTACGCCCTGGATGTGTCGAGGAACGGCACCGACTGGACGGCGTTCTACACCGAGGACAACGGCACCGGCGGCAGCGTCACCGCCCACACCTACCCGCAGGAGGCCACCGGCCGCTACGTCCGGATGCGCGGCATCCAGCGCGCCACCGGAGGCGGCTACGCGCTGTCCGCCTTCAAGGTGTACGGAGGCGAGCCCGCGCCCGCCTCCACCACCCGCGCCAACCTGGCCCTGAACCATCCCGCGTACGGCAACCTCTACCAGGACGCCGGCAGTTCACCCGCCTTCGTCACCGACGGCGGCTGGCCCGCCGACCTCAAGGGCGGCCAGTCCCGCTGGTCGAGCGACTGGAACGCCGACCGCTGGGTGAGCGTCGACCTCGGGGCCACCTCCACCATCGACTCGGTCGACCTGTACTGGGAGGCGGCGTACGGCGTCGACTACCGCATCCAGGTGTCCGACGACAACAGCGACTGGCGCACCGTCTACCAGCCCACCGCCGACGAGGTCGCCGCCCGCCGCGCCGACATCAAGGCACCGGGCGACGCCGCCGGGCGCCACGACACCGTCACCCTGCCCACCCCGGCGACCGGGCGCTACGTCCGGATGCTCGGCGTGGAACGGCGCTCCTTCTACAATCCCGCGCCCGCCACCGCCCAGTTCGGCTACTCCCTCTACGAGTTCCAGGTCTGGGGCACCGGGGGCAGCGCGGACGCCGCCTACCCGGCCCTGCCGAAGGACCCCGGCGGCGCCTACAGCACCACGTTCTTCGACGACTTCACGGGCTCCGGCCTGGACCGCTCCAAGTGGCGCGTGGTGCGCACGGGCACGGAGATGGGGCCGGTGAACGGTGAGTCGCAGGCCTACGTCGACTCGCCGGACAACATCCGGACCGAGAACGGCGCGCTCGTCCTGGAGTCGAAGTACTGCAAGGGCTGCACGTCCACACCCAACGGCACCTTCGACTTCACCTCCGGCCGGGTCGACACCAACACCAAGTTCGACTTCACCTACGGCAAGGTCAGCGCCAGAATGAAGCTGCCGGTCGGGGACGGCTACTGGCCCGCGTTCTGGATGCTCGGCAGCGACGTCGACGACCCGACGGTCTCCTGGCCCGGCTCCGGCGAGACGGACATCATGGAGAACATCGGCTACGGGGACTGGACCAGCTCCGCGCTGCACGGACCCGGCTACTCCGCCGACGGCAACATCGGCGCGCAGCAGACCTACGCCGACGGCGGTCGCGCCAACGAGTGGCACACCTACGGCGTCGAGTGGACGCCGGAGGGCATGACGTTCACCGTCGACGACCGGGTCGTCCAGAAGACCTCCCGGCAGAAGCTGGAGTCCACCCGGGGCCAGTGGGTCTTCGGCCACAACCAGTACGTGATCCTCAACCTGGCCCTCGGCGGCGCCTACCCGGCCGGCTGGAACAAGGTCACCGAGCCCTACTGGGGCCTGCCGCAGTCCAGCGTCGACCGGGTCGCCCAGGGCGGCGTCAAGGCCGAGATCGACTGGGTCAGGGTCGAGCAGAAGAAGTAGTACCCGCCGCGTCAGCCTCCCTGTGAGCGCGGTGATATGCCGCCCCGTCCAGCCGCCCCGTCCAGCCGGCCCGTCCAGCCGGCCCGTCCATCCGGACGGGCCGGCGGACCGGGACCGCGCCGGTCCCCGGGTCCGTGGCCACGTACAGCCTGCCGTCGGCGGTCAGCGGCCCGCCCGCCCGCACCGGGCCCGCCCGACACGCGCCGGCGGGCCGCTCGGGTCGCCGTGGGCCCGCGTCTGCGCCCCGTGGCCACCAGCACCGTGGCCCGCGAGGCGGCCGCCACGGAGGTGCGGTCGCCGGAGTCCGTACGCCACAGCTGACCGCCGTCGGTCGGGGCCCGGTCGCCGCCGCCTCGTCCCGTGCCGGGCCCCGCCTCCGCTCCGCCGGGCGGGCCGGCGCTCATCCCGGCCGGGTGCACACGGTGAGCGCCCGGAGCGGACGCCGGGCGCGGGGGACGGGATGCCGTCCGCCGGACGGACCTTTCGCGCGGGCGACCGGGCCGGACCGGACCCGGGCGTCACGGATCACCCGCGGACCCGGGGAATCCAGGCCAGGGCCCACCGGTCCCGGGACGCAGCGATCGGCCGGGTGGGTTACGTTCGAGGTATGCGGAACAGACCGTTCCCGACCTTGCTCCCGACGCTCCTGGCCGGACTGCTGGCGCTCCTGTCGGCGGCCGCCCTCGTTCTGACGCTCGCCCCGCCCGCCACTCCCGCCGCGCCCGCCCCGCCCGCGGCCGTGAGCGCGTCCACCGTCGACGAGGTGGCGAGGGCGCTGCGCAAGAGCCCGGTGTACGTCGATCCGGCCGCGTCCGCGCAGCTCTCCCGCAGCCAGGCGGCCGCTCTGACGAAGAAGATCAAGGACGCCGACAAGCCGGTGTTCGTGGCCGTGCTCCCGCAGACCTCGGCCTTCCCCGCGTCGAGCGTGCTCAGGACGCTGCGCACCGACACCGGGATCACCGGCGTCTACGCCATCCGGCTCGGCGACGGCTTCAACGCGGCAGCCGACCCGCAGGTGATGTCCCGGCAGGCGGTGGGCAACCTCACCGCCGCCGTGAAGGCACCGGGCGCGGACCCCGACGCCGCGACCCAGCTGAACGGCTTCGTGGACCGGGCCGTCGAACAGGCCAGGGGCCACGCCCCCGACTCCTGGGGCGGCTCCTCGTCCGGCCGGGGCTCGTCCGCCGCCGGGCTGATCGCGGCCGGCGCGGTGGTGGTCCTCGGCGGCGCGGGCGCCTACACGATCGTCCGCCGCAACCGCAGGCGCAAGGAGGCGGAGGAGCAGGCGGCGCTCGACAAGCTCCGGGTCGTCGTGGACGAGGACATCACGGCGTACGGCGAGAGACTGGACCGGCTCGACTTCCATCCGGCGGAGGCGGGCGCCGACGACGCGATGCGCGCGGACTACGAACGCGCCCTCGACTCCTACGAGAGCGCCAAATCCCGCATGGAGCACGCCCGGCACCCCTCCGACGTGCGCGGGGTGACCCAGGCACTGGAGGACGGGCGCTTCTCGCTCGCCGTCCTCGATGCCCGGCGCACCGGCACCGAACTGCCCGCGCGCCGCCCGCCCTGCTTCTTCGACCCGCGCCACGGCCCCTCGGTGGCCGACGTCCGCTGGTCCCCGTCGGGCGGCGCGGCCCGCGAGGTCCCGGTCTGCGGCGCCGACGAGATCCGGCTGCGCGACGGCGAGGACCCGATGAGCCGCACCGTGGACATGGGCGACGGCAGCCGCCGCCCCTACTGGGAGGCGGGCCCGGCCTACGGCCCCTGGGCGGGCGGCTACTTCGGCGGCGGCCTGCTGCCCGGCCTGCTGGTCGGCACGATGCTCGGCTCGATGCTGTCCACCCCGGCGTACGCGGCGGAGTACGGCGGCGGTGACTTCGGCTCCGGCGGCGACTTCGGCGGCGGCGACTTCTCCGGCTCCGACTTCGACTCCTCGGGCTTCGGCGGCGGCGGATTCGGTGACGGCGGAGGCGGCGGGTTCGGTGACGGCGGCGGCTTCGGCGGCAGCGGCGGCGGGGACTTCGGGGGCGGCGGGTTCTAGGAAGCGCGTCCGGCGATGAGTTCCGGGCGGGCCGGCAGTCTCTGTTCCCGTACACCTGATCCGAAGTACCGAGGAGTGAGCGGAATGCGCGTTGTCATCAGCGAGTTCATCAGCCTGGACGGCGTCGTGCAGGCGCCGGGCGGTGCGGAGGAGGACCGCGACGGCGGCTTCGCGCACGGCGGCTGGTCCCACCCGTTCTTCGACGCGGACGTGGTCGGCGCCTCCTTCAGCGAGGCGGTGGACGGGGCCGGGGCCCTGCTGTTCGGCCGCCGCACCTGGCAGACGATGGCCGCGGCATGGCCCGAGAGAGCCGGCGACCCCTTCGCGGACCGGATGAACAGCCTCAAGAAGTACGTCGTGACCGGCACCCTCGGCGACGGCGACCTGACCTGGAACAACACCGAACGCATCCCCGGCGAGAAGGCCACCGCCCGCATCCAGGAGCTGCGGGAGCGGGGCGAGGGCGACCTCCTGGTCATGGGAAGCCCCACGCTCGTACGCGGACTGCTGGGCGAGGGCCTGGTCGACGAACTCCGGCTCGTGATCATGCCGGTGCTGCTGGGCGGCGGGAAGTCGGTCTTCCCGGCGGACGGCGCGCTGCGCACCCTCGAACTGGTCTCGTCCGCCACCAGCCCCGCGGGCGTCCAGGTGTGCACGTACCGTCCGGCGGCCAAGGGGTAGCGGCAGGCCCCGACGCCCACGCCGAGCAGTATGCCGGGACACAACCAGCGGTTGTGTCCCGTGCCCGCCGGTTGTTTGCTCTCACCACCCCCCGGTCGCTTTGATGCCTGGTGGTCGGCGCAGGGCTGTCCGGACCGGCGGGAGGCATGTGGGGCATGGCGGGCAGACGGAAGCTGGGGCGTCGGTTCGGGTGGTTGTGGGCGGCGTACGCGGTCAGCTCGTACGGCACCGGGCTCGGATTCGGCGCGTTGCCGCTGATCGCTGTGCTCGTGCTGCACAGCGGGCCGACCCAGGTGGCGGCGCTGGCCGCAGCCGGGCGGGCGGTGGGGGCGCTGGTAGCGGTGCCGCTCGGCCCCTGGGTGGAGTTCCGGCACAAGCGGCCGGTGATGATCGCGATGGACCTGATCCGGTTCGCGGCGCTGATGAGCATTCCCGCCGCGTTCGCGCTCGGTCTGCTCGGCTTCGTCCAGCTCCTGCTCGTCTCGGTCGTCGTCGCGGCGGCCGACATCGCCTTCAAGGCGGCGAGCGGTGCCTATCTGAAGGCGCTCGTACCGTCGCAGGACCTGCTCGTCGCGAACGGCCGGTTCGAATCCACGACGTGGACCTCGACCATGATCGGGCCGCCGCTCGGCGGGGCCGCGATCGGGCTGTTCGGGCCGGTGACGACCGTCGTCGCCGACGCGGTCAGCTACCTGCTCTCGGCGCTCGGCCTCCGCGCCATCGGCGGAACGGAACCGGGCCCCGCCCGCACGGCGGCGCCCCGGCTGCGGGCCGGGGATCTCCTCGACGGCTGGCGCTACCTCCTCGCCCACCCCACGCTGCGCCCGCTGCTCCTCAACTCGATCGTGGTCAACGGCCTGATCATGGCCTCCGCGCCGCTCCTGGCCGTCCTCCTGCTCGGCCCCCTCGGCTTCGCCCCCTGGCAGTACGGTCTCGTGTTCGCGGCCCCCTGCGTCGGCGGCCTCATCGGCTCCCGGCTCGCGCACCCGCTGGCGGCACGGTTCGGCCGGCACCGGACGATGACCGCCTCCGGGGCGCTGCGCGCCTGCTGGCCCGTCGGGCTCGCGTTCGTCGGACCCGGTGCCCCCGGAATGGCGCTCATCATCCTCGTCCAGCTCGGACTGGTGACCTGCTGCGCCCTGTTCAACCCGCTGCTGGCCACCTACCGGCTCGACCACACAGAACCCGACCGGGTGGCGCGCACCCTGTCCGCCTGGTCGATCAGCAGCAGCGCCGCCATCGCGGCCATGACCGCGCTGTGGGGACTGCTGGCCGCCGTCACCAGCCCCCGCGCCGCGATCGCCGCCGCCGGGGTCGTGCTGCTGGCCACCCCGCTGCTGCTGCCCCGCCGCGAGGGCACACCCGGACCACCGGCACCCGCCGGCGCCGGGGAGGCCGTGGACCGGGTCTGAGGGCGGCCGCTCAGGCGGTCCCGCCGGCGGGCACGAAGAAGCTGATCACTTCCTCGATCGTGGGGTTGGCCGGGGCCTGCGCCTCCGCCGCGCCGACCTCGGCACTGCGCGGGAACATCACCCGCTCGTACGCGCCGAGCGCGGCCTCGACGTCGTCGGGGTGCGCGGCGAGGGCCGCTCCGAGCTCGGCGCCGTCCAGCATGGCCAGGTTGGCGCCCTCGCCGTTCGGGGGGATGAGGTGGGCGGCATCCCCGACCAGGGTCACTCCCGGCACCCGGTCCCACCGGTGCCCGACCGGGAGCGTGTGGTGGGGGCGCACGACCGGCGCGGTGTCGCTGTCGGTGATCAGGGCGGTGAGCTCCGGGGCCCAGCCGGCGAACTCCTGCGCGATCCGCCGGGTGGCCGCGGCGGTGTCGGTGAAGTCGATCGCGGCGAACCAGGACTGCGGCCTGGTCAGCATGGCGTACGTGTGGAGCGTCGCGCCGCTCTCCCGGTGGGCGGCGAGCTGGATCCTGCCCGGGTCGATCGCGAACATCGACCCGCCACCGACCGCCTTCGCGGCAGCGGCGTGCCGCTCGTCGGCGTCGAACAGATAGGTCTCGACGAACGACATGCCGGTGTACACGGGTACGTCGCCGGAGAGCAGCGGCCGGACCCGCGACCAGGCCCCGTCCGCACCGACCAGCAGACCCGTGGCCGCGGTGGAGCCGTCCGCGAAGGCCACCTCGTGACGCCCCCCGCCGAGGCTCCGGACACCGCTCACCTTGTGGTCCCACCGGACGGTGCCGTCCGGGAGCGCGTCGAGCAGCAGCCGCCGCAGCTCGCCGCGCTGCACCTCGGGCCGGCCGCCGGTGCCGTCGTCGGGCTGGTCGAGCAGGACGTTCCCGTCCCGGTCGAGCGCCCGCATCGCCTGGCGGCCCTCCAGGACGATGGAGCGGAATCCGTCCATCAGACCGGCCGCCCGCACCGCCAACTGGCCGTTGTAGTCGTGGATGTCGAGCATCCCGCCCTGGGTGCGGGCCGTCGGGGAGGCCTCCGCCTCGTAGACGGTGGACGGGATGCCGTGGACGTGCAGGACGCGGGCGAGCGTGAGGCCGCCGAGTCCGGCGCCGATGATCGTGACATGAGGGGTCATGCCGGCTCCTTGCCGTTCGCGGGCCTGCCGGACGGACTCCGGCGGGCGCTACGGCAAGAGTCCGGGCCTCCGGCGACAGGCTGCCGACACCTCACCGACACCGTGCGGGGCGCGCCGACAGGCGGCCGACACGGCGGCGGGCCGCACCATAGCCTCCGTACGGTTGCGGGGTTAGGGCCTGATCCGCCGGACAGGCCCTAGACGGCGTGCGCGGAGGCATCCGTTCGTGGGCCCGAGCGGCCCGGCCGGTTCAGGGAGCCGTGTACACCCGGACCTGCTGTGGCCGGATGACGCGCTCTCCCATGCGGTAGCCGTGCCGCACGACCTCCGCGATCTCGCCGACGCGCTCGGGCGACACGGCCGCGACCGTACCCACGGCTTCCTGCGCCGCCGGGTCGAAGGGGCCGGGCGTCACGGGAACGCGGGTCATTCCGTACTTCTCCAGCAGTGTCCGCAGCTCCGCGCTGACCGAGTCGGCGAACTGGGTGTCATCCCCCGACTGACGTTCCACCCGGTCGGTCAGCAGGATCAGGTCGTACAGGAGCGGCTGCAGGGTGCGGCCTTCGGCGTGCTCCCGCGTGTGGCCGAGGGCCGCGTGCAGTTCGTCCAGACTGCGGCGGGCCTCCCGGTCGTTCAGCAGTCTGCGCCGGAACTGATCGCCCAGCGAGGCGAGCTCCTCCCGCATGCCGTCCACGGCGTCGGCGACCACCGCGAACGGGTCGGCCGGGACCGGCTGTTCGGACGGCTCGGGCGGCTCGGGCTGCTCGGACGGCTCAGCCTGCTGGGGCTGCCCGGCCTGGTGGGGCGTGTAAGGGGGCACGGGCGGAGTGCTCACGAGGGGTTCCTGACATCGGGCCGGGCGGGTGCCGGCAGGTTGTGGAGGGCGTGCCGCCACCGCGGCCGGATGCCCATCAGGACGGTCAGGGCGACGAGGGCGGCCAGGACGGTCAGGCTGAGCGCCGTCATCCGCGCGAACAGCACGATCGTGACGCACAAGGCCATCACCAGGAGCATGGAGCCCCGCACGCGCCACGTGCGGCGCGGTGCGCGGGCGGCTTCCGACCGGTACACATCCAGCAGGTCCAGCAGCTGGGTGTCGCTGGGGCCGACCGCTTCCGCCTGTTCCACACAGTGCGTGACCTGCGCGGCGCCGGACGCGGTCACGATGACCCAGCGCTGCCGCGCCGGATGCCAGGACATCGCACCCTCGGCCCGCAGACGCCAGATCGTGCCGATGCGGTCGCGCACCCCGCTGTGGTCGGGCCGGAGCTGCAGGGCCCGCTCGTTCCAGGCCAGAGCCGCGTCGTAGTTGTCCGCGGAGAACAGGGCGTCGGCCGCGGCGACGGTGCGGCCGAAGTCCGTCGGCGCCAGACGTGCGGCGCTCACGTGCCAGTCGGCGGCCGTGGCGAGCTGACCCCGTGCCGCGTGCACCAAGGCGATGCACGTGTGGGTCAGGGCGTCCCGGGGGTACAGGGCTCGTGCCCGTTCGTACTCCTGCAGGGCGTCGGCGTATTCGCCGTGCTTGGCGTGGATGGAGCCGAGCAGCCGCCACGCGTCGCCGTCGTGCTCGTTGTGGTGGACGGCTTGGCGGAGGTCGTAGAGCGCCGCTTCGTCGTTGCCCTCGCGCAGGTGCTCCCGCGCGCGTGCGACCCAGTTCCGCCCGCCGTCCGCGGCGGGCCGGGGAGGGGGGACGGCCTCCGGCTCGCGTTCCGCCTGCCTGGGGCGCTGCTCGGCCTGTCTGGCGCGCTGCTCGGCGGCACGGAGCCGGCGGTCGTAAGCCTTGCGGCGGGCCGGGTCCACCAGGTGGGCCCTGGCCTCGCCGACCAGGGCGACCTTGTCCTCGGCCTCGCGTCGCTTCTTCGGGTCGGGGGCCCGGCTGGCCCGGCCGGCCCAGGTGCGCAGGGCGCGGTCCAGCGAGCGGCCCAGCTCCTCCGAGCCGGCGTTCCGGTCGAGATCGAACGCCGTGTAGTAGTCGCTGACGTCGTCGGTGGTCATGGCGCGTGCGTTCCTCTCAGAGAGTCAAGGTACGCGCGACGCGGTCCGAGGCCTGGGCGAGCTCCACCTGGCTCAGGTTGTCCGGGCGCTCCAGCTCGAACTCGCCGAGCCACTTGTGCGTGGTGCCGTCCCGCACCTCGACGTGGATGATCCCGTCCACGTCGTAGGAGTACGTGACCTCGAAGGGCGCGCCGAGGGGATAGCGCGGGATGTCGAGAACGCTCTCCCCGACGATCTTCACGTAGTCGAGGTCGTCGTCGTTTCCCTCGGTCACCTGCACGCGCAGCTTCTCCTGCTGCTCGGAGACGGTGAAGAAGGTGTCGGTCTTCTTCGCCGGGACGGTGGTGTTGTGCGGGATGATCACCGCGTTGTGCTCGTCGTCCGGGATCGTGTGGTCGCGGAGGGCGACCATGCCCAGGGACTGCGAGGTGACGTCCTTCACGGACTTGACCCGCCCCTTGGTGAGCCTGGCGAGTCCGTCACCCGGGGCGGACTCCACGCTCGCACCGCTGCCGACGTACTTGCGCCGCTCCTGCGCCGTCTCCTGCCGCACCGCGGCGTCGAGGGCGATCAGCGCGGCGCCCAGTGCGACGACCTCGTCCTGGTTGATGCCCGGCTCCGGGTCCTTGCCGGACAGGCGGGTGATCAGCTCGGGCACCATCGGCATGCGCGTGGAGCCACCCACCAGCAGTATCCGGTCGATGCCGGCCCAGGTCAGACCGGCCTCGCTCAGCACGCCCTCGGTGATGACCCGCGTGCGGTCCAGCAGATCGGCGGTGAGCTCCTCGAACTTCTCGCGGGTGACGCGGATCTGTTCGTGCCGGCCGCCCGCGGAGAGGATCACCACGGACTGCGGGGTGTTGGAGAGGGTGCGCTTGGCGATCTCCGCCTTGTCGCGCAGCTCGGCCTGCAGAGCGCTGTCCTCGTTGAGGTCGGTGCCGCCGGAGGCCATGAAGGCGCCGTTGAGGTAGTTCATCAGCGCGCCGTCCCAGTCGAAACCGCCCAGGTTGCGGTCCCCGTCGGTGGCGACGACCTCGTAGTCGCCGTCCGCGACGTCCATGACGGTGACATCGAAGGTGCCGCCGCCCAGGTCGTACACCAGGACCGTGCCGATCTCCGGCGCCGGTTCCGCACCGCCGTCCGCCTCCTGCGGGACCGACTGGGCGACTCCGTAGGCGAGCGCGGCGGCGGTCGGCTCGTTGACGATGCGCAGCACGTCGAGTCCGGCCAGCCTTCCGGCGTCCTGCGTGGCCTTGCGGCGAGCGTCGTCGAAGTACGCCGGTACGGTGATGACGGCCTGCTCGACGCTCTCGCCGAGCATCAGCTCGGCGTCCTCCTTGAGGCGCTTGAGCAGCAGCGCGGAGATCTCCTCCGGGCGGTACGGGGTGCCGTCCTCCGCGTGGTACACCGGATGCGGCTCGCCCATGTAACGCTTGACGAACTGCACCACGTGGTCGGGGGCCGTGGCGGCCGAGCGCTTCGCCTGCGAACCGACGACGACGGTGTCCCCCTGGAACATCACGACGGACGGAGTGATGTTCTCGCCCTCGCGGTTGCGCACGATGGACGGACGCCCCGCCCGGTCGGCGACCGCCACGGCGGAGTACGTCGTTCCCAGATCGATCCCCACGACACGCGCCACTGACTTCCCCCTGCGTAGGCCCATGAGCGTCACCGAGCCCTCAACTCTACCTGTGGCAGCCGCTGTTGATCCATGGTGCACGGTGAAGTCGGGCGGCCGCCGGGGTGCTGTCAGGAGCGGGGGCCGGGCCCGTCGGCCGCTCGGGCGGGGAGGCCGCCCCGGACAGTCGGTTGCCGCTTCGGCAATAATCTTTGCCGCCTGGCGCGGGAGCGCGCACCATCGTCCGCAGATGGAGGTGTTTCGCATGAGCGACATGACGACGCAGACGGAGCGGACGTACGACGTAGTGGTGATCGGCGGCGGTGCCGCCGGGCTGAGCGGGGCCCTGGCGCTGTCCAGGGCCAGGCGTTCGGTGCTGGTGATCGACGCGGGCAGCCCGCGCAACGCACCCGCGTCCCACGCGCACAACTACCTGGGGCGCGAGGGGCTGCCGCCCGCCGAGCTGCTGGCCGTCGGCCGCGACGAGGCCGCCGGGTACGGGGCCGAGATCGTCGGGGGTACGGCCGTGACGGCGGAGAGGCTGCCCGGCGGCACCGGGTTCCGGGTCGTCCGGGAGGACGGGACCGCCGTCACCGCCCGCCGCCTCCTCGTCACCACCGGGCTCGCCGACGAACTGCCGCCGGTGCCCGGCCTGGCCGAGCGGTGGGGCAAGGACGTGCTGCACTGCCCGTACTGCCACGGCTGGGAGGTGCGCGACGCACCGATCGGCATCCTGGCCGTGAGCCCGATGGCGGTGCACCAGGCGCTGCTCTGGCGGCAGTGGAGCGACGACGTCACCCTCTTCCTGCACCGTGCCCCCGAGCCCACGGACGAGGAGTACGAGCAGCTCGCCGCGCGGGGCATCGCCGTGGTGGACGGTGAGGTGACCGGCGTCGAGGCGAGCGGGGACCGGCTCACCGGGGTGCGGCTGGCCGGCGGCCGGGTCGTGCCGCGCCAGGCGGTGGTGGTCCAGCCGCGCTTCACCGCGAGGTCAGGGGTGCTGGACGGCCTCGGGCTGCGGGCCGCCGCGCTGGAGGTGGGCGGCCACACCGTCGGCACGTACATCGCGTCCGATCCGGCCGGCGCGACCGAGGTGCCCGGGGTCTGGGTCGCCGGTAACGTCACCAACCTGATGGAGCAGGTCATCGGCGCCGCCGCGGCCGGGCTGAAGGCGGCCTCCGCCATCAACGCGGATCTGGTGGACGCCGACACCCGCCGCGCGGTCGAGGCCCGCCGCGCACCCTTCTCCGCGGAGGCGGAGCGCCAGGTCTGCGAGAAGACGCTCGGAAACCGCCGCCACGGACTTCAGGAGACACGATGACAACGGACAGCACGCCGACCGACGCGGAACTCTGGGACGAGCGCTACCGCGAGAGCAACCGGATCTGGAGCGGGAACCCCAACACCGCGCTCGTCCGCGAGGTGGAGGGACTGGCGCCGGGGCGCGCCCTGGACCTCGGGTGCGGGGAAGGGGCCGACGCGGTCTGGCTCGCGCGGTGGGGCTGGCGGGTCACCGCCACGGACATCTCGCGCGTCGCGCTCGGCCGGGCCGCGGAACACGCCGCGGAGGCGGGGGTCCAGGAGCGGGTCGACTGGCAGTTCCACGACCTCGGGGTCTCCTTCCCCGAGGGGGAGTTCGACCTGGTCACCGCCTCGTTCCTGCACTCGATGGGCGACCTGCCGCGTGAGGCGGTCCTGCGGCGGGCCGCCGCCGCCGTCGCGCCCGGCGGGGTGCTCCTGATCGTCGGGCACGCGGGCTTCCCGGCGTGGGCTCACGACCACGCGGACATGGAACTCCCCACCACCGACGAGGTGCTGGCGTCCCTCGAACTCCCGGCGGGGGAGTGGGACGTGCTGGTCAGCGAGGAGCACGAGCGGGTGCAGAACGACCCGGACGGGAACCCCACCACCCGTACCGACAACGCCCTGAAGGTCCGCCGCCGCGCATCCGGCATACAGGACGGGAGCTGACCTATACGGGTCCTAGAGTCGTTCCTGACGGCGGAACAGGAACGACGAAGGCGGAGACCATGAACGTCAACGAGCCGGACACCCACGACGCGGCCGCGGCTTCCCTCACCGGCGAGCGCGCCGATCTGCTGGAGGCCCTGGCCAAGCAGCGGCACTTCCTGCGCTTCACCACCCGCGACCTCACCGACGAGCAGGCCGGGCTGCGGCCCACGGCGAGCGAGCTGTGTCTGGGCGGTCTGATCAAGCACGTCACCGGGGTCGAACGGGGCTGGGCCGCCTTCATGGTGGAGGGGGCCTCGGCGATGCCGGACTTCACCGCCATGACCGAGGACGACTGGGCCCGCCGGGCGGACGACTTCCGGATGCTGCCGGGCGAGACGCTGGAAGGCGTGCTGGCCGCGTACGAGGAGGAGGCGGGCCGGACCGACGAACTGGTCGCCACCCTGCCCGACCTGGGCGTCACCCATGCGCTCCCGAAGGCTCCCTGGTACGAGGGGGACGCCCGGTGGTCGCTCCGCCGGGTGCTGATGCACGTCATCGCGGAGACCGCGCAGCACGCCGGGCACGCCGACATCATCCGTGAGTCGCTGGACGGCGCGAAGAGCATGGGCTGATCCCGGCGGTCGAGTGAGGCCGGAGCGGTGGCCGTTACCGCCGCTCCGGCCGGGCCGTTGGGCCGGTCATGAATACTCGACGCCTGACCAGCGCACTCGGCACCCTCGCCGCCACCGCCCTGCTCGCGCTCTCGGTGCCCGCCACCACCGCCCACGCCGCCGAGTGCGGGGTCCGCTCCGACGGCCGGCTGTACTGCGGCAACGCCGTGGGTGCGAAGGGATACGCGGACCGCTCCTACCGTTCGGCGACCCGTGGCACGCTCACCACCGGGTTCAACTGGTTCGCCTGCTGGGGCCACGGCGACCCGCACCAGGGCCAGAACGACATCTGGTACTGGACCCAGCTCGACAACGGCCAGTGGGGCAACGTCCCGGCCGTCTCCGTCAAGACCGGCGTGGACCCGGCCCCCGGCCTCCGCGAGTGCTGAACCGGCAGCCCTAGCAGGGCCACCCGCGCCGGACCCGGCCAGTTCAGCCGACAGCACCTGATCCCTGGTGCGCGGCCGGGTCCGGCCGCGCCGTGCTCGCGCGGACCGCGGCGTCGACGAACGAGGCGACGAGCGGCCGCTGGTCGAGCCGTGACCACGCCACGACCATCCGGCTGGGCGGGGCATCGGCCACCGGCCTGCACACCAGCCCCGGGTGGACGGGTTCGACGGACGAGCGCGGCAGGATCGCGATCGTCCGGCCGAGCATGATCAGCTGAGTCATCTGTGCCACGTCCGCGATCTCCGGGCCGCTGCCGCCGATGACGCCGTCGCCGCCCTCGGGCACGCCCTTCCAGCGCGGCAGTGTCTCGCCCGCCAGGTCGGCCATCCGCAGCTCCTCGCGAGCGGCCAGCCGGTGCCCGCGCGGCAGGACCGCGACGCGTCCCTCGACGAACAGGGTCCTGTGGTCCAAACCGGTCAGGTCGTCGAACGGCGCGTACAGCAGCGCCAGATCGGCCCGGCCGTCGCGCACGTGGTCGGCCCGGTCGGTGGCGCCGCCGAAGAGGACGTCCACCCGGCCGGCGCCCGGTCTGCCGGCGTACGCGGCGAGGATTCCCGACAGCAGGTTCGCGTCGCCGCCCGGCTTGATCACCAGCCGCAGATGGGCCTCGGGCGCACCCGCCCGGCGGGCCCCCTCGGCCGCCGCGCTCACCGCGTTGAGCGCGTGGCGGCCGTGATGCAGCAGCGCCTCCCCGGCCGGCGTCAGCGAGACCCGGCGGCTGGAGCGGGTGAGCAGCCGGACACCGAGCCGTGACTCCAGGCGCTGGACCGCTTTCGACAACGCCGGCTGGGCGATGGACAGGCGCTCGGCGGCCCGGCCGAAATGCAGCTCCTCGGCCACCGCGACGAAGTACTCGATCTCACGCGTCTCCAGGTCAGCCATGCCCACAGGTTATCGTTCGAGGCCGGATCGGTCTTGGACTCCGCCCCGGCTGCCGGGGTTGGATTGGCTCATGATTGACCACACGATGATCGTCTCATTCAACGAACCCGTCCCGGACGCGGAGCTGGATCAGTTCCTGAAGGACATCGAACAGCTCATGCGCGACTCCGGGCAGACCGAGTCGTTCTCGGCGGAGCGCCACATCCGTGTGCCCGCCGACGAGCACAGCCCCGTGTTCACCGCCACCGCGATCGTGCGGTTCGGCTTCGCGGACCTCGACGCGCTCAACGCCTCGTTCGCGGCCCCCGGGGCCGAGGAACTCATCCGGAGCTGGCAGGCCCGGTACCCGTACAAGGTCGTCTGGGCCAACCACCGGCCGCTCTGACACGACCGCGCCCGCCGTCCGCTCCTCGCGAGGAGCGGACGGCGGGCGTGCGGTGCGGGGCGGTGTCAGGCCTGCGGTGCGGCGGCCTTGATCGCGGAGATGTCGAAGTTCAGCTTCACCTTGTCGCTGACCATCACGCCGCCGGTCTCCAGCGCCGCGTTCCAGGTCAGGCCCCAGTCGGAGCGCAGGATCTCGGTGCCGCCCTCGAAGCCGACCCGCTCGTTGCCGTACACGTCGGTCGCGGAGCCGTTGAACTCCAGGTCGATGGCGAGCGGGCGGGTGACGTCCTTGATGGTGAGGTCGCCGGTGACGCGGTACTTGTCGCCGCCGAGCTGCTCGGCGGAGGTCGAGCGGAACGTCATGAGGGGGAACTTCTCGGCGTCGAAGAAGTCGCCGCTGACCAGGTGGCCGTCACGGTCCGCGATACCGGTGTCCACGCTGGCGATCCTGACGTCGATCGAGGCGGTGGAGCCGGCCGGGTTGCTGCCGTCCAGCCGCAGGCTGCCCTCGTGCTCACCGAAGGAGCCGCGCACATTGGTGACCATCGCGTGGCGCACGGTGAAGCCGATGCTGCTGTGGGCCGGGTCGATCGTGTAGTCGCCGGTGAGGGCGGCCAGGGCCGGGTCGACGGCGGTGGCGGTCGCGGCGGTCGCGGTGGTCGCGGTGGTCGCGGTGTCGTTGGATTTGCGGTTGAACAGAGCCATGGCTCCTCCTCGGGACGTGATCGAGCGGGACTCGACGTGATTGTTTAACCTTCAACGAGATCGACTGTAGCGCTATCTAGTTCAAAGTTCAACATCCAGGGTCGGGGTCCGTCCGCGTGGCGCCGCGCATTCGCGCGACCGTCACTCCGCGCCCTCTGGCGGACGCGCGTAGAACTCGGGCACTATCTCCCTGCCCCCATGTTGTCATGCACAGGAGGAGTCCCCATGGTGTCCCGTATGACGCTGCGCCCCGTCCTGACCGTTCTCGCTCTTGTCCTCGGAGTGCTCTTCGCCCCCGGAATCGGTGTCGTCTCCGGTGCGACGGACGCCTTCGCCGTCAGCAAGCTCACCCACAGCCAGGCGACCGCCAGATTCAGCTCGTCCGGCGTCACCTGGTCGTCCTCCGGCGGCTGCTCCAACCGCAACGTCGCCACCTGTACCTCGTTCGACCAGCTCAACCTGGAGTCCGCCCAGGGGGCCCAGACGCTCAGGAGCGCCACGGGCTGCGCGCTCAACATCACCGGCGGCACCGAGACCGGGCACGCCAGTGGCACGTACTCGCACTGGAACGGCTACAAGCTCGACTTCGGCAAGACCACCTGTCTCACCAACTACATCCACGGCGTGTTCAGCTACATCGGTCTGCGCGGTGACGGCGCGCCCCAGTACCAGTCCGGCTCCGGCAACATCTACGCGGACGAGGGCAACCACTGGGACGTGACGTACTACAACTGCGGCGGCTGCTGACGCCCTCCGGTCCGGCCCCGCGCATGACGGCGCCCCCGCCCGGGAGTCGGGCGGGGGCGCCGTCATGCGCGGGGCGGCGGTGGTCAGCCCACCGCGTCCAGGGCCTGTCGCGCCAGGCCGACGACCTCGGGGTCGGTGACGAAGTGGGTGTCCTGCTCGGCCGACGCTCCGCCCGCGCCGAGCGGTATCCAGCTGCCGCCGAGCCGGCGCGGCGCGCGGGTCTTGGCGGAGAGGTGGACCGCGGCGACACCGGCCGAGGCCAGCGCCGGGATGTCGGCGAGGCGCACGCCGCCGCCGGCCATCACCTGCACACCGGGGGCGGCGGCGACCATCGCGCCGATCGCGGCCAGCCCGTCGGCCGCGGCCGGGGCGCCGCCCGAGGTGAGGACCCGGCTCATACCGAGCGAGGGCAGCAGCGCGGCGGTGGCCACCGGGTCCGCGGACTGGTCGACGGCGCGGTGCAGGGTCACCTCCACCGGGCGGCCGGAGGCGCGGGCCGCCTCGGCGAGCCGGGCGACCGCGACCGTGTCCAGCGCGCCGTCCGCGGTGAGCGCGCCGACGACCACTCCGGCGGCGCCGGAGGCGATGACGGACCGCACCTCTGCGGCCATCAGCGCGATCTCCTCCGCGTCGTGGACGAAGTCGCCGGGCCGGCACCTGACCAGCACCTGCACCGGCAGCCCCTCCGCCGCGACCGCCTCGACCAGCGCGGCCGACGGGGTCAGGCCGCCCAGCTCCAGCGCGGTGCACAGCTCGACCCGGTCGGCACCGTTCTCCCTGGCGGCGCGGGCGCCGGCCGGTGAGGTGACGGCGATCTCCAGGGCGGGACGTGCGCTCACTCGTCGTCCCCGGTCAGCGGCTGGTCGGAGGCGGGGATGACGCGGGCCGACAGGTCCGGGTCCGCCATCTCCCGGTCGAACGGGAACATCGGGCGGCGGATGCGGTGGTGGCCCAGGCGCACCAGGTCCTGGTCCACGCCGCCGGGGGTGAGCGCCATCTTCCAGCCCACCGACATGTCGAAGAGTTCGGGCTCCAGGTAGCCGATCTTCACGATCACGATGTCGGCGCCGCGCGGGTCGAGGCCGAGGCCGGTGAAGTCGTCCTCGCGGTGGTACGGCTTGCGGAGCTCCGTGAGGATCGCGTACACACTGCCCACCCGGATCACGACCTCGGTCCGGGCGTCGCGGTCGCCGTGCCGGACGGAGTGCACGGTGCCGGTCAGGGTGACCGGGCCCGCGTGCCGGTCGTCCACCTCAGCCCCCGCGGTGACCGTGACGGTGGCGCCCACCCCGGCGGCGACGGCCGTCGCGACGGCGGCCGGTCCCGGCACCGAGGCGTAGATGACGGCCGGGCCGTCGTCCTCCCGGAACTCCGGGCGGGCCAGCAGCCGGGTCAGCCCCCAGGTCATGTCACCGGAGCCGCCGGCGGTCGGGTTGTCCCCGGTGTCGCTGATGAAGTAGGGGCGCTGGTCCGAGCCCAGGGCCTCGTCCAGGATTCCGTCGAAGGTGCCGGTCGGGGCGACGAAGCCGAAGTCGTCGCGGGCCTTCCAGAAGCCCTCGGCCAGACGCTCCGCACCCGCGGACACCGCGGCCCGGTCGGTGCCCGTGACCACCACCGCGGCCCGGTTGCGGGGCTCGTCGGCCCAGGCGTAGCCGACCCAGATCGCCGCGTCGGTCACGCCGTCCATGGCCTCGACGTCGTCCACCGCCGCGTACACGCTCCTGGCCGGCTCGATCCGGGTGGAGGTCTGCTCGCCGGCCAGCAGCACCGGTACCGGCACCCAGGCCTTGACCGGACGGGGCGCCCCGGAGGCCAGCAGCTCCACCAGGTTGCGGACGGCCCGCTCCTTGGTCTCCATGTGGTCCTCGTGCGGGGCCATCCGGTAGCAGGTGATCAGGTCGCTGCCGTGGACGAGTTCGCGGGAGACGTTGCCGTGCAGGTCCATCGAGGTCGAGATGACGACCTCGGGGCCGACGGTGGCGCGGATGCGGTCCAGCAGGACCACCTCGGCGTCGTCGATGCCCTCCACGGTCATCGCGCCGTGGATGTCGTACCAGAGGCCGTCCGGGCGGGGCAGCGCGGCCAGCCGGTCGATCAGCTCGTCGGTCAGCTCGGTCCAGGCGGCGGCGGTGACGGTGCCGCCCGGCAGCGACTTTCCGACCAGGGCGCCGTGCCAGTCGGCCGCCTCGCGCAGTTCCTCACCGGCGGCCAGGAAGGGGTAGCGGTCCAGCACCTCGGCGCCGCGCGAGGGGTGGAAGGCGGCGGCCCCGGTCCGGGCGGGGGAGAAGGTGGAGGACTCGATGCCGAGCCCTGCGATGGCGATGACCGGGCGGGATGCTGCGGTGCGGGATTGCGACATGGCTCCTCGTAGGGGGTCGGGTGTCAGAGGTGACGGGGGGCGAGAGTGCCGAACCGTTCGGCTCCGCCCACCTCGTGCAGGGCCTGGGCCAGGGCGCGTTGCAGGGCGAACTGCCCGGCGCCGACCAGCCCGGCGTCGGCGCCGAGCCTGGTCCGCTCGATGGTGAGGTGCTCGGTGACGAGCGGGTGGCAGCTCTCGTAGAGCCGGCTGCGCACCGCGGCGACGAACTGCTCCAGGGTGGAGAGGATGCCGCCGAGGTAGACGGCGTCCGGGTTGAAGAAGTTGACGTTGGCCGCCAGTACCTGGCCCAGGTAGTCGCCGGCCCTGCGGACCGTGCGGGTGGCCAGCGGATCGCCGTCCAGGGCCAGCCGGGCCACGTCCTGCGTGCTGCTCACATCGGCCCCGCGCTCGCGCAGGATGCGGACCAGCGCGGCGCCGGACGCCACGGTCTCCAGGCAGCCGGTGTTGCCGCAGGAACAGGGGATGCCGGCGCCCGCGTCGATCCGGATGTGGGTGATGTCCCCGGCGGCGCCGGTCGCGCCGCGGTAGAGGCGCCCTTCGGCCATCACGCCCGCTCCGATCGCGGACCCGATCTTCACCATGATCGTCTGCGCGTTCCCGTCGAGCCGGACGGTGTGTTCGCCGACCGCCATGCAGTTGGCGTCGTTGTCCACGGCCGCCGGGACCCCGAAGCGCTCCTCCAGCCAGGCGGTGACCGGGAAGCGGTGCCAGCCGGGCATCCGCGAAGGCCGCACGACGGAGCCAGAGGCGATGTCCACGGGGCCGGGCAGCGAGAGCCCGACCCCGCGCAGGCGGCCGGGTCCGCGCTGTTCCGCCAGTGCTTCCAGGGCCTCGGCCAGCCGGGGCAGGGCGGCCTCGGGCCCGTCGGCGATCACGAAGGGGACGGTCGACACCTCGCTGAGGCCGCCGCCCGGAAGCACCACGCCGATCCTGGCGTGCCGGCCGCCGAGGTCGGCGGCGACGGCGAACTCGTCACGGCTCCCGATCCGCAGCGCCTTGCGGGGGCGCCCACCGGTGGAGGACTGGGTGCCCTCCTCCGCGACCAGGCCGCGGTCCACCAGGTGCCCCACGGTGAGGGAGACGGTGGAGGCCGCGGCCCCGAGGCGTCTGGCGAGTTCGGTACGTGACGTCGCCTCGCCCGATGCGATCAGTTCCAGAACGCGCACGGCCAGGGACGGGGTCCCTTTCGTGGCCTTGCGGTCCCACGTACTTATTCCAGTCATGTACAAAGTTACTTCCGCAACGGGGTATGTGGCCAAGACGATACGCCCGAGCTTCGCAGAGGGGAACAGTCCAATGAAGGAAGTGCGTCACCCGTAAAATCCCCTATATCACCCCAAGCTGCCCTAAGTTGTCGGGCCAAATCGGACGGGAGGGCTTTCGTCGAAAGTGCAGTAACTTACTTGTTATTAATTCTTGTTTGTTTCTTCGGCAATGGCGGCGTTAGCTGTCGTGAACGCAGCGCCGACCCCTCTGAGCGGCTGCGGGCCCTTTCATTCCGAGGAGAGTCATGATCCTTACCCGCACGGCGAACAGCCGCCGCTGGGCCCTCACCGCGGGCGTCGCCACCACGGCGGCCGTTCTGCTGTCCGGCTGTTCCGGCGGGGGCACGACCTCGTCCGGCGCCGGCTCGAAGGACAGCATCAACTACGCGCTGCCGGCGAACTTCACGCCGAACTGGATCCTCCCGGTCGGCACCGCCTCCCACCTGAACACCAACAACGCCTCGATATCCCAGTCCCTCTGGGAGCCGCTGATCGCGTACGACGGCTCCACCGGCAAGGTCGGCTGGAACAAGGACAACTCGCTGGCCACCGGCGCCGACTTCGCGAAGGACAGCAAGAGCGTCAGGATCACCCTCGGCGCCCGGCACTGGAGCGACGGCGAGAAGATCACCTCGCGCGACGTGCAGTTCTGGTTCAACCTGGTCAAGGCCAACAAGGAGGACTGGGCCAGCTACAGTCCGGGCAAGGCGCCGGACAACTGGACGTCGCTGAAGATCGTGGACGACACGCACTTCACGATCACGTTCGACAAGGCCTACAACACGCAGTGGATGCTCGCCAACGAGCTGAGCATGATCCGCCCGATGCCGCAGCACGTCTGGGACAAGACCGGCGACGCGGGCAAGGTCTCCGACCTCGACCTCACCGCCGCGGGCGCCAAGAAGGTCTGGGCGTACCTCAACACCGCCGCCAAGAAGATCTCCGGTTACGCCACCGACCCGCTCTGGAAGACGGTCAGCGGCCCGTACACCATCAAGTCGTTCTCCACGGCGGGCAAGGTGCAGCTCCTCGCCAACGCCAAGTACGACGGCGGCGGCAAGGCCAACATCAAGACGGTGAACCTGCTCCCGTTCACCACCGCGGACGCGGAGGAGAACGCGCTCCGGGCCGGCACGGTCGACTACGGCTACATCAACGCCACCAACCTCAGCCAGGAAGCGTCCTTCACCGCCAAGGGCTACACCCTCAAGCCGTGGGCCGGCTGGGCGATCACGTACATGCCGTACAACTTCAACAACCCCACCATGGGCCCGGTCTTCAAGCAGCTCTACGCCCGCCAGGCGATCCAGATGTCGGTGGACCAGGCGACCCTCTCCAAGGTGATCTTCAACGGCACCGCCGTCTCGACCTACGGCCCCGTTCCGCAGGGCCAGACCTCCGCCTTCGTCTCCCCGAAGCAGAAGAGCAACCCGTACCCCTTCTCCACCGACAAGGCGAAGAAGCTGCTCACGGACCACGGCTGGACCCAGCAGGGCGCCACCATGGTCTGCACCCACCCGGGCAGCGGCGACGACCAGTGCGGCGCCGGGGTCGACAAGGGCACGAAGTTCCAGATGCAGGTGCTGTCGCAGTCCGGCTCGACCGTGACCGACAACCTGATGAGCGCCCTCCAGTCGTCCTTCGCCAAGTCCGGAATCGGCTTCGGAATCAAGACCGCGCCGGTCAACTCGGTTCTCGCGCAGGCCGGTCAGTGCAAGGCCGGCGACTCCGGCTGCAAGTGGCAGCTCTCCTTCTTCGGCAGCGCCGGCAGCTGGTACTTCCCCGCCTACCCCAGCGGTGACTCCCTCTTCGCCACCGGCGGCGCCTCCAACTTCGGCAGCTACTCCAACCCCGCCGTGGACAAGCTGATCGGCGAGACCACCACCGACTCCTCGCCCGCAGCCATGCAGAAGTACAGCGCCGCCCTGGCCGAGGACCTTCCGGTGGTCTGGCTGCCGGAACCCGACTACCAGGTCTCCGTGGTCAAGAGCGGCCTCGGCGGCTTCGCCCAGGACTCGCTGGCCAACTTCCACCCCGCCATGTGGAAGTGGACCAACAAGTAAGCCCGGTTGGCGACCATGCGCACCACTGAGCCGAAGCGACCGGAATACACATGAGCACTTCCTCTTACCTGATCAGGCGGGTCCTCCAGGCCGTCGTGGTGATCGTCATCGTGACGATCGTGGTCTTCGGTCTGCTGCACGCCCTGCCCGGGGGTCCCGCACGCGGGATCCTCGGCCCGCAGGCCACCCCGCAGCAGATCACGTCCTTCAACCACGAACAGGGCCTCGACAAGCCGCTGCCCGTGCAGTACTTCTACTACCTGAACCAGCTGCTGCACGGCGACTTCGGGACCTCGTACACCCTCAACGAGCCGGTGTCCCAGCTCATCACCGAACGGCTGCCGAAGACCCTGCTGCTCACCGTCCTGTCGGCGGTCGTCGGCCTGGTGCTGGCGATCCCGCTGGGCATGTGGCAGGCCATGCGGCGCAACAAGCCGGCGGACTACGTCATCACCACGCTGAGCTTCATCGCCTACTCCACGCCCGTGTACTTCCTCGGGCTGATCCTGGTACTGGTGTTCAGCCAGACGCTGCCGTGGTTCCCCTCCCAGGCACCGCAGGGCGACACGCTCGCCCAGGTGATCTCCGATCCGCAGGCACTGGTCCTGCCGGTGGTCGCGGGCGCCGCCTCGATGATCGCGGTGTTCAGCCGCTACATGCGGGCGGCCACCCTGGAGAACCTCTCCGAGGACTACGTCAGGACGGCGCGGGCCGGCGGCACCCGCTCCCGCGCCCTCCTGTGGCGCCATGTGTTCCGCAACTCGCTGACGCCCGTGGTCGCCATGCTCGGGTACTACGTGCCGGTGCTGTTCGGCGGTGCGCTGGTGGTCGAGCAGCTCTTCAACTACCCGGGCATGGGCCTGCTCTTCTGGACCGCCGCCCAGTCCTCCGACTACCCGGTGCTCCTGGGCTGCGTGCTCGTCATCGCGGTCGCCACGGTGACCGGGACGCTCCTCGCCGACATCGTCCAGCGTGTCATCGACCCCCGAGTGAAGGCAGGCCGGGCATGAGCGCCGTCATCCAGCCGGGCCAGGTGCCCGCCACGGCCACCGCCCCCGCGGCGTCGGGCTCCCGCCTCGCGCTGCGCCGCTTCCGCCGCAACCGGCTCGCTGTCGTAGGGCTCGGCGTCGTGGCCTTCTTCTTCCTGTTCTGCTTCGTCGGTCCGCTGGTGTACTCCACCGACCAGACCCACACGATGCTCCAGCAGGTCAACCTCGCGCCCAGCGGCTCGCACTGGCTGGGCACCGACGCCGTCGGCCACGACGTACTGGGCCGGCTCATGTACGGCGGCAAGGTGTCGCTCATCGTCGGTCTCGCCGCGGGCGTGCTGGCCACCGTCATCGGCACCCTGTGGGGCGCCGTCGCCGGCTACGCGGGCGGCTGGGTCGACGCGGTCATGATGCGGGTCGTGGACGCGGGGATCGCCATCCCGGCGCTCTTCATCCTGCTGGTGGTCTCGGCGATCACCACCCCGGACCTGACGGGAATGATCGTCATCCTGGGCTTCGTCTCCTGGCTGGTGCCGTCACGCCTGATCAGGGCGGAGACGCTGAGCCTGAAGAACCGCGACTACGTGCTGACGCTCCGGGCGATCGGCGGGACGCACGGCCGGGCGATCATCCGGCACATCCTGCCGAACTCGGTCTCGACCATCATCGTCGCGGCCACCTTCCAGATCGCCGACGCCATCCTGCTCATCGCCTACGTCTCCTACCTGGGCCTGGGCGTCCAGCCCCCGGCCACCGACTGGGGCGGCATGCTGTCGGCCGGTCTCACGGCCGCGTACTCCGGCTACTGGTGGCTCATCATTCCGCCGGGCCTGGCCATCATCCTGGTGGTGTGGGCGTTCAACGCGATCGGGGACGGGCTCCGCGACGCATTCGACGTGAGGGGACGCGGATGACCGTCACCAAGGGTCCCGCCGCACCGCCGGCCGGACCGATTCTCGAACTCGACGACCTCGGCGTCGTCTTCACCACGGAGACCGGTGAGGTGCCGGCCGTGCGAGGGGTCTCCCTGCACGTCGGACCCGGCGAGACGCTCGCCCTCGTCGGCGAGTCGGGCTCCGGCAAATCCACCATCGCGCTGGCCGCGATGGGCCTGCTGACCGGCAACGCCCGTGCCACCGGCAGCGCCGTCATCGCGGGCACCCAGGTGGTCGGCGCCCGTGAGAGCGAACTCGCGTCGCTGCGCGGCCGGACCGCCTCCATGGTGTTCCAGGAGCCGGCCACCGCGCTCGATCCGCTGACCCGGGTCGGCAGGCAGATCGCCGAGGTGATCCGCAACCACCGCGAGATGTCCCCCAAGGACGCCGCCGCGGAGGCCGTCGGGCTCCTGCGCAAGGTCGGCATCCCCGAACCGGAGAAGAGGGCCACGGCCTACCCCTTCCAGCTCTCCGGCGGGCAGCGCCAGCGCGTGGTCATCGCGATGGCCATCGCCAACAACCCGGCCCTGCTGATCGCCGACGAGCCGACCACCGCGCTGGACGTCACGGTGCAGGCCGAGATCCTCGACCTGCTGCGCCGGCTCGCCGCCGAGACCGGCACCGGCGTCCTGCTGGTCACCCACAACATGGGCGTCGTCGCGGACTTCGCGGACCGGGTCGCCGTGATGTACCGCGGCGAGATCGTGGAGACCGGGCCGGTCGAGGACGTGCTCCTGCGGCCGTCCCACGACTACACCCGCCGCCTGCTGGCCGCCGTGCCCCGCCTGTCGGTGGCCGAGGCGGGCCAGGCGGCCCCGGCGGCCGCCACCGCGACTCCGGTTACCTCCATCGCGGCCCCGGACGCCGAGCCGGTGGCCGAACTCCGCGACGTGCGCGTGGACTTCGGCCGGGGCCGGAACGCCGTTCGGGCGCTGGACGGTGTCTCCTTCGCCGTGCACCCGGGCCAGACCCTGGGGCTGGTGGGCGAGTCGGGTTCCGGCAAGTCCACCGCCTCCCGGGTCGCGCTCGGCCTGATCGCGCCGACTTCAGGCACGGTCTCGCTGTTCGGCACGGACCTGGGGCGCGTCCGGTCCCGGGCCCGCCGCGCCCTGCGGGCCGGCATCGGAGTGGTCCTCCAGGACCCGGTCGCTTCGCTGGACGCCCGGATGACGGTCGGTGAGTGCGTCGCCGAGCCGCTCAGGGTCCACCACCGGGGTATCTCCGCCAAGGACCGCCGGAGCAAGGTGGCCGCCATCCTCGACCGCGTCCGGCTGCCGCGCGAGGTCGCGGACCGGGCACCCCGGGAGCTGTCCGGCGGTCAGCGCCAGCGGGTGAGCCTGGCCCGTGCGCTGGTCCTGGAGCCCCGGCTGCTGGTGGCCGACGAACCCACCAGCGCGCTCGACGTGAGCGTGCAGCAGGCCGTACTGGAAGTGATCTCCGAGCTCCAGGACGAGCTCGGCTTCGCCTGCCTCTTCGTCTCCCACGACCTGGCCGTCGTCCAGCACTTCGCGCAGCGCGTCGTGGTGCTGCGGGGCGGCCGGATCCAGGAGCAGGGCCCCACCGGGGCGACCCTCCTGCATCCGGAGACCGACTACACGCGCGGCCTGCTGGCCGCCGTGCCGGTGCCGGACCCGGTGATCCAGCGCGGCCGCAGGGCCGAGCGCCTGGCCGCCCTCTCGGCCGTCCGGACGGAGGACCGGGCATGAACCCGTACGACCGCAGCCTCTTCGCCGGCGTGGACATCGGCGGCACCACCACCCAGGTGGTCCTGTGCGACGACGGGCTGACCGTCCTGGACCGGGCCGAGACGGCGACCCCGGCGGCTCACGGCGGCCCGGCCATGATCCGGGCGGCCCTGGACGCGCTCACCCCGCTGCTGGAGCGCACTCCCGGGCGGCTCACCGGCTGCGGGGTCGGCGCCGCCGGTGTCGTGGACTCCGGTACCGGTCACATCCTGGTGGCCAGCGACTCCTTCACCGGCTGGGCCGGTTTCGGGGTGACGGACGCGGTCGGGGAGGCGCTGGGAGTCCCGGCCTTCCTGGACAACGACGTCAACGCCTTCCTGTACGGGGAGACGTCGGGCGGCGCGGTCCGGGACGAGCCGGACGTCCTCGGGATCACCCTCGGCACCGGCGTCGGCGGCGCGCTGTGGAGCGGCGGCAGGCTGTTCACCGGCCCGCACGGCGCGGCCGGCGAGATCGGGCACATCCCCGGCTTCGGTGACCTGCCCTGCTCGTGCGGCGGACGGGGGCATCTGGAGACCCTGGCCGCCGGCCGCTCCATCGGCGCCCGCTACGCGGAGCGCACCGGCCGGCGGCTGACCGCCCGCGAGGTCGCGGGGGCGGCGGAGCGCGGTGACGAGGACGCGCTCGCGGTGTACCGGGCCGCCGGTGCCGGCATCGCGCGGGCCATCGTGATGACGGCGGGGGTCGTCGACATCACGACGGTGGTCGTGGGCGGCGGGGTCAGCCGCGCCTGGCCGCTGCTGGGCCCGGTCGTCCTCGCGTCACTGGCCGCGGAACCGCCGGTGAGCGGTCACCCCGTCCGGCTGGTCCGGTCCGGCCTGGGCGCCGACGCCGTACCGGTCGGCGCCGCGGCACGGGCCCGGCGGGAACTCGCGGTGGGCTCCCCGGTCTGAGGCCCCCGGCCGCGCGCACGACGGCGCCCCCGCCCGGAAGGGCGGGGGCGCCTGTGTGTGGGGGTAGCGGCAGTGACGTTGCGGTGCGGGATCAGTAGATCGGGTCGACGGTGGGGCCCTCCTGGGCCAGCAGATCGCGGGCGAACTGCTCCCACTGGGCGTAGGCGTCGGGGAAGGCCGACACCTGCACGGCCTGGCACACCTCGCCCGGCGGCCTGGTCTGCCAGTCCGCGATCTGGATCAGGCCCGGATTGCTGCCGAACGGGGCCACCCCGTAGAACGACTTGGACGACGTGGGGACGTCCGTGATCTGTTCCGGGGTGCCCCAGCCGGTGCTGGGCCGCTGCTGGAAGATGCCGAGCGAGTCGTGGTCGACCGGCGTCGTGTAGTTGACGAACTTGGATTCCTGCATGGCCGTCATCAGTGCGATGACCTGCCCCTGATCCGGGATCTGGGCGCCCTTGCCGACGCCGATGACCGTACGGGCATTGGCGAGTTCGGCCGGACCGAGGTCGGCGGCGACCCTGAAGACCGTCCGCAGTTCGCTGTCCGGAGCCGCCTGGAGCGACCGGGCGGTCGCCGCGTCGACCGTGCCGGTGGGCCGGAGTCCGTGCGCCGCCTGGAACGAACGCAGGCCGTGGTGGGGGGTGGGCGCCGCCTGGGCGGTCGCCGGAACGGAAAGGAGTATTCCGGCGGTGGCCGCGACCGCGGCCATGAGCTGAGCCACTCTGTTCTGTCGCATGACAGGCACGGTGTCGTGCACCGGATTATGGCGTCAAGAGCCGTGTTCCGCCCGGTAATTGACTGCCCTCGGTGCATGGGCCGTCTTCGCAGGTAAGGGAGTCGGCGGCAAAGGGGAAGGGGGTGGAATCCGAGGCCGGTGAATGGGTGCCGTCACCGGTCCGACCAATGGAGCGATTCCCATTTGTTGCCCGTTGTCGTAAGTGCTTGGTGCGAACGTCTGTTTGTGGAAAGGGTGTTCGCGAGCCGGTCGGAATGGAGCGCCGAATTCCGCGGCACCGCCCCGGCCCCCTCGGGCCGTGTCCGCGGGACCCGTCGGCCGGCGGCGTCCTGCGAGGGCCCGCCCCGCCCGCACGGCCCCCTGCGGGACAGGGCCCCCGTCCCGCCCGGACGGGGGCCCTGCCGGTCTCCGCGGGGGAGGTCAGGAACCGACGCTCACGGTGAAGCGCGTCGGGTTGCCGTCGTTCGCGGCGCCCGAGACGTCCGGCTCACCGTCGGGGCGTACGTCGTCGTACGGGAAGGCGTAACCGATCGGGCTGTTGGCGTGCACGATCCGCGACCAGTGGTTGGTCACATCGCCCTGGTAGTAGTCCGCCACCGTGGTGCCGTTCGGCTGGTCCGGGTGGCTGAGCATGATCGAGCGGTTGAAACCGGCCGCGATCCGGGCCAGCAGGGCCTTCTTGGCATCGTTGTCCGCCGGGTTGTTGGCGAACGGGCCGCCGTTGCAGGTGAAGATGTCCTGCGAGCTGGGTTTGGCGAAGGTGTGCCCGCCGTCGAAGGTCAGGGTGTCGCCGCTGACCCGGCCGGCGAGGACGCCGCGCCCGCCCTGGAGGTCGATCCGCAGGTCCGTCGAGCGGTACTTCTCCCAGACCTCGTCGACCTGCGCGGTGAACAGGTTTCCGAACGGCATGTCGCCGCCGGACGATGCCATCAGGTTCTGCGGCGAGATGACCCGCAGTACGTTGCCGTCGGGACCCCGCTTCACCAGCTGGTCCCAGGGCTGCCCGTCGGCGGCGGCCTGGGCGGTGAGGTCGTCGGCGATCTTCTGCACGGCGCCGTCCGGGAGCGGGGCCACGGTGTGCGTGCTGTCGCCCCGCAGGGTCAGACCGATCGGCAGCGCGGTCACCAGGTCGACGTAGCTGATGTTGGCGTACAGCTGCTGCGGGTTGAAGGTGAACTCGCAGAACGACCAGGTGCGCCCGTAGTTCACGTCCGTGGGTGTGGCGAAGGCCGGTTCGACGAGGGCGGGGCCCGGGTTCAGGAAGAAGTCCAGGGTGTCGTCGTGCACGAAGTAGACCCGGGCCCCGTACATCTGGGGGAGCGTCACGACGACGGGTGCGTCGCCCGCCGCGTTCAGCGGGATGGCGCAGTCCACCGGCAGCGGGGTCTGCGGCTCCGCCGGGGACTCGGGGTGGTAGACGCTGCCGTCGGCCCGCAGCAGCACCCACTGGTCGGTGCCCTGCTCGTGGCCGGTGACGTAGGCGTTGACCTTGCCGGACAGGGACTTGTTCTCCAGGGCCAGTTCGCAGGTCGCGGCGGCCGCAGAGGCGCTCGGGCTGAGCGCGCTCCCCCAGACGGGATAGGTGAGTGCGGTCGCGGAGGCGGCGATGCCGCCCGTCAGGAACAGTCTGCGCGAAATCACGAGGGGACTCCTGAGGCGTGGGGGGTGGGATGTGCGTGTGGGGATGCGGGGATGTGGGGGCGGACGGCGGGGGGACAGGAGGATCGCGGACGGCGGGGAGGTGCGGAGAGGTGCGGGGAGGTGGAACGAGCGCGTCCGCGGTGGGCACCACTCTCGCGAGGGCTGCGGCGAGCGTCAATACTTGTGACTGAGAGCGCTCTCAAAAACCAAAGGTCTTCACAACTCGACGCCCAGCAGGACTACTTGGCGTGCCCGTCCCGTCCGTCACCGGCCACTGTGATCAACATCTGAACATGGAGCCGGTGCGGCGCATCCCGCACCCCACGTGGGCCTACTTGGACTTACGCGGAGCGGTTGTTGGACTGGAGGGGCCCTCGGAGCCGTACGTCGTTGACGGTGTCCCGACACGGAGACTACGCAGAGCACATGTCGCCAAGATTCACTACGGCGGGCGCTGCTGCCGCCGCCTCAGCCGCCGTCCTGGCTCTGGTGGGGACCGCCCTCCCCGCCTCAGCCGCCGCCCCCGCACCCGCCGCGGCCGAATCGGCCGTCCCGGCGGGCGCCGTCATCGCCTCCGCGCAGCTCGCCGTCGCCGTCGCGGACGACTTCCCGCGGGTCCTTACGTACACCGACCGGGCCTCCGGGAACCAGCTGTCCGGCTCCACCCGGCCGGTCACCGCCGTCACCCTCAACGGCACCGCCCACGACGTGAAGCTCAAGGGCGCGCCCAAGGTCACCAAATCGGCCGCCCGCTACACGCTGACCTTCGCGGATCTGCCCGGCGTCGAGATCGACGCCTCGCTCTCGGTCTCCGGACGCGCCACCACCTTCAAGGTGACCGCCGTCCGCGACACCGCCGCCTTCCGGGTCGGCACGATCGACATCCCCGGCCACGACCTCGTCTCAGTCGCGAGCACCGACGCGGGGGCCGCCACCGCCTTCACGAAGCTCGACCCCGACTCGACGAAGACCGCCGACGTCTTCGCGAAGGTCACCGACGCCACCAAGGCCGACACCGCACCCGTCGGCGGCACCTACGCGATCGTGAACACCGGATCGCTGGCGGCCGCCGTCGAGTCCAACTCCTCGTACGACAAGCCGGCCGGCGCCACCGGCGGTGACGACGCCCGCTTCTGGCACCAGGCCCGCAAGGCCGACGACGGCTCCACCCGGGTCGGTGTCTGGTCCGGCCAGTGGACCTATCGCGGCGACGGCGCTCCCGAGCCGGAGAGCGGCGGCAACCTGCCCTGGGCGAAGGTCGTCGTGACGCCCGACGCCAACGGCGACAAGACCGTCGACTGGCAGGACGGCGCCGTCGCCTTCCGCTCCATCGGCGTGGTCGCGCCCGGCAGCGAGGACACCGCGGACCGGGTCATCACCCACATCCCGTTCAACTTCGCCAGCCAGGCCACCCACCCCTTCCTGCGCACCCTCGACGACGTCAAACGGATCTCGCTGGCCACCGACGGCCTCGGACAGCTCGCGCTCCTCAAGGGGTACGCCTCCGAGGGCCACGACTCCGCCCACCCCGACTACGGCGGCAACTACAACAAGCGCGCCGGCGGGCTGAAGGACCTCAACGAGCTCCTGAAGGACGGCAAGAAGTGGGGCGCCACCTTCGGCGTCCACGTCAACGCCACCGAGGCCTACCCGGAGGCGAAGGCCTTCGACGAGAAGCTCGTCGACAAGTCCAAGCCCGGCTGGAACTGGCTGAACCAGAGCTACTACATCGACCAGCGCCGCGACATCAACAGCGGCGACCTGGCCAAGCGCTTCCAGCAGCTGCGGAACGAGACCGACAGCAACCTCAGCATGCTGTACATCGACGTCTACTACACGCACGGCTGGATAGCCGACAAGACCCTTCAGTCGCTCCAGACGCAGGGCTGGAACGTGGCCAGCGAATGGGCGGACAAGTTCGAGCGCGGTTCGCTCTGGTCGCACTGGGCCAATGACCTCGACTACGGCGGCGCCACCAACAAGGGCCTCAACTCGCGGATCATCCGGTTCATCCGCAACGACGAGAAGGACGTCTGGAACAACGACCCGGTCCTCGGCCAGAGCGCCATCGACGAGTTCGAGGGCTGGACCGGCGAGACCGACTGGAACTCCTTCTACGACAACATCTGGCAGCGCGACCTGCCCGCCAAGTACCTCCAGCAGCAGAAGATCACCCGCTGGGACGGCAACGACATCACCTTCACCGGCGGCGTGAGCGGCACGGTCGAGGACGGGAAGCGGACCTTCTACGACCACGGCCGCAAGGTGCTCAGCGGCACCGACTACCTGCTCCCGTGGGACGGCGGCAAGAAGCTCTACCACTACAGCGAGTCCGGCGGTACGAGCAGCTGGGCGGTGCCCTCGAAGGGCGCGTACACCGTCTACAAGCTCACCGACAACGGCCGCGTCAAGACCGGCACGGTGCGCCCCGCGGGCGGGAGGATCACGCTGAAGGCCGAGGCCGGACAGCCCTACGTGCTCTACCCGGACAAGGCGCCGAAGGCCGCCGACGCGAAGTGGGGCGAGGGCACCCCGGTCGAGGACCCCGGCTTCAACGACGCCGGGCTGTCCGACTGGTGGAAGACCGGCACCGCCGTCCGCGACACCGACAGCCAGGGCCGCAACAGCGCGAAGCTCTCCGGCGCCGGCACGGCCGTGCTCTCCCAGAGCATCGGCGGACTGAAGCCCGGCGCGCGCTACACCGCCTCCGCCCTGATCGAGGTCGAGCCCGGAAAGACCCGGCACACCACCCTGTCGGCCGGCGGGAAGTCCGTCGCCGTGGACCGCTCCACCGCCAAGGACCTGGTCGCCGCGTCCGACTGGCACGACACCTACTTCCAGCGGGCCAAGGTGAACTTCACCGCCCCCGCCAACGGCCGCACCACCCTGCGCGTCGAAGCCGCCGAGGGCAGCGCGGCGACCGTCCGCGCCGATGACGTACGCGTCGTCGCCAACGCCCCCGCGACCAAGAAGAACACCGTCGTCTACGAGGACTTCGAGGACGTCGACCAGGGCTGGGGCCCCTTCCTCAAGGGCGACGCGGGCGGCTCCACCGACCCCCGCACCAGCATCTCCCAGCTGCACGCCCCCTACACCCAGGCCGGCTGGAACGGCAAGCTCATCGATGACGTGCTCGGCGGGAGCGAGTCCCTCAAGGCCCACGAGGAGAACGCCGGGATCGTGTACCGGACCGCGCCCTGGACCGTGCCGATGGCCGACGGCCACCGCTACAGGGTCGAGTACGACTACCAGTCCAGCCACGCCGGCGCCTACGAGTGGGTCGACGGCTACGACCGGATCACCGCGGACGGCAAGCCGGACTCCGTACAGACCCGCTCCACCGCCATCGGAGCCCAGCACACCACCGGCCACTTCACCGAGACCGTCACGGCGGGCTGCGGCGACACCTGGACCGGGCTGCGCAAGCGCGACGACGCCCCCGAGGGCGCCGACTTCGCCCTCGACGGCTTCACCGTGACCGACCTCGGCAAGGCGCCCGCGGGTGGGCAGGCCGCCTGCGGCACGCTCACCGTCCAGCCGGCCGCGGAGACCCTGGAGCCGGGCACCGACAACACCGTGAAGGCGAGCTTCACCAACTACGAGGCCACCGGCGTCACCGGGGTCTCGGTGGGCCTGACCGTCCCCGAGGGCTGGAAGGCAGAGCCCGCGGGCCCCGTCACCTTCGACTCGGTCGCGGCCGGTGCGAAGGTCACCGGAAGCTGGCAGGTCACCCCGCCGGTCGACGCCGAGTACCGGGCCTACCAGCTCGGCTCCGAGGCGGCTTACACCGTCGGCGGTGCGCGGCGGAAGCTCGGCGCGCAGACCTCCGTACGGACGCTGCCGCCGCCGCCCACCACCGACAGCTGGGCCAGCGACCTGGACTGGACGGCCTCCGAGAACGGCTGGGGACCGGTCGAGCGCGACCTCTCCAACGGCGAGACCGGCACCGGCGACGGCACCCCGCTGACCATCGGCTCCACGGTGTACGAGAAGGGCCTCGGCAGCCACGCGCCCGCGAAGGTCCGCTACTACCTGGGCGGCAAGTGCACCTCGTTCACCGCCGAGGTGGGCGTGGACGACGTGCAGAAGAGCGCGGGCAGCGTGCAGTTCTCCGTGACGGCGGACGGCACGGAGAAGGTGAAGTCGCCGGTCCTCAAGGCCGCCGACAGCGCCTGGCCGCTGACGGCGGACGTCACCGGCGCCAAGTACGTCGAGCTGATCGCCGGTGACGGCGGCGACGGCAACGGCAACGACCACGCCGACTGGGGCAGCGCCCGCTTCCACTGCGGAGGCTGAACGGCTCCACGAGGGGAAGGGGGCGGTCCGACGGCGGCCCGCCCCCTTCCCCGCCGTAGTAAGCGCGTGCTAGACCAGCCCTCGTCCGGCCCTCTGAACGACTTGCACACCGGAGGCTGCTCGTGTCACTTCTGCCCGCCTGGTCACGCCGTGCCTTTCTCGCCACCGGCAGCGCCACCGCACTGGGCCTCGCGCTCGCCCCCACGGCCCGCGCGGACGAGGCCGAAGACGAGTTCGAGACGCTCCGGCTGCGCTGGAAGGACCTCTCGCTCGGCACCGGCTACGACCCCGCCGCCGAGCCCTACGCCTCCCGGCTCGCCGGCACCGGCGAACTCGCAGAGGAATTCCGCTCGACGATGGCCCCCGCCGCCGACTCGCTCTGGGCCGGGCACACCTTCGACCCGCCGGCCGGCGTCACCTGGAGCTACACCCGGCTGTGGACGATGACCCAGGCCTACGCCCAGCAGGGCACCGGCCACACCGGCGACGCGGAGCTGCTCGACGCCGTCGTCCAGGGCCTCGACCACCTCTCCACCACCGTCTACAACCCGTCCACCACCCCCTACGGCAACTGGTGGGAGTGGCAGATCGGCAGCCCGCGCCTGCTCATGGACATCGTCGCGGTGCTCCGCGACGAACTGGGCGAGGAGCGCGTCCGGGCCGCCTGCGCCGCCGTCGACCACTTCATCCCCGACTCCGCGCTCACCGACTACAGCGGCACCTCGACCGGCGCCAACCGGGTCGACCTCTGCCGCTCCGTGGCCCTGCGCGGCATCCTCGGCCGCGACGACGCCAGGACGGCGCTGGCCCGCGACGCGCTCTCGCCCGTCTTCCCGTACGTGACCGAAGGCGACGGCCTCTACGCGGACGGCTCGTTCATCCAGCACACCTGGATCGCCTACTCGGGCACGTACGGCCAGGTCATGCTGGACGGCCTGGGCCGGCTCTTCGCCCTGCTGGCCGGCTCCACCTGGGAGGTCACGGATCCGGGCCGGCAGGTCATCCTGGACAGCGTCGAACACGCCTACGCGCCGCTCATCCACGACGGCCTGATGATGGACAGCGTCAACGGCCGCGCCATCAGCCGGGGGCTCCTCAAGAGCGACGAACTCCAGGTCATGCGCAGCGACCACTTCCACGGCCAGGGACTGATCGCGGCTATCGCCCTGCTGGCGAACGGTGCCTCCGCCGCCGAGCGCGACCGGTGGAACGGCATGATCAAGGGCTGGATCGAACGGGACACCGTCAGCCCCGTCCTCACCGCCCCGCAGTTCGGCGTCGCCGACCTCGCCCGGCTGCACGCGGCGGCCGCCGCGCCCGTGCCCGCCGCGCCCGAACCCGTCGGCCACACCCTGTTCGCCGCCATGGACCGGGCCGTGCACCGGCGCCCCGGCTGGGTCGCCAACCTCGCCATGTCGTCGGAGCGGATCAGCTCCTACGAGTGCGGCAACGGCGAGAACCCGCGCGGCTGGCACACCGGGGCCGGAATGCTCTACTGGTGGCAGGGCGCCGACGGCGGCGGCCAGTACACCGACTGGTTCTGGCCCACCGTCGACCCGTACCGGCTGCCCGGCACCACCGTCTCCACCAAGCGGCTCGCGGACCGGGCCGGCGGCGAGTGGGGCGAACCCCGGCCGGACACACGGTGGGTGGGCGGCGCGCACGACGGCGAGTTCGCGGCGGTCGGCCAGCACGTGAAGGGCCTGGGCTCCACCCTGGAGGCCCGCAAGTCCTGGTTCTGCGCGGCGGACACGGTCATCTGCCTCGGCGCGGGCATCACCGCCGCCGACGGGGTGCCCGTCGAGACCGTCGTCGACAACCGCAACCTGGGCCCGGACGCGGGCGGGCAGAGCCTCACCGTCGAGGACCGCGAACGCCCCCGCTGGGCCCATCTGGCGGGACACGGCGGCTGGGTGCTCCCCGGCGGCGCCGCCCTGCACACCCTGCGCGAGGCCAGGACCGGCGCCTGGTCCGACATCAACACCACCAGCTCCACCGAGCGGCGCACCCGCCACTGGCAGACGCTCTGGCTCGACCACGGCACCGACCCGGCCGGGGCCGGCTACCTCTACCTCCTGATGCCCGGCGCCTCCCGGCGCACCGTCGCCGCCCGCGCCGCGGACCGGCACTGGCTGACGGTGCTCGCCAACACCGCCGCCGTACAGGGCGTCTCCGTCCGCTCCCTCGGGCTGACCGCCGCCAACTTCTGGCAGCCGGGCACGGCCGGACGCCTCTCCTCGACGGGGCCGGCCAGCGTGCTCGTCCGCGAGGGCCGGGGCGTGGCCACGATCCGCGTCAGCGCGCCGGACCGCAGCGGCACACCGTTCGAAGTGGTCTGGGACCGTCCGGTGCGCGAGGCCGTCCCGGCGGACCCGGGCATCGAGGTCCGCGCCACGGGGCGGCGGCTGGTGCTCGGCGTGGACCCGGGGAAGGCCGGTGCCACGCTGAGGTGTGACCTCAGGTAGCCCCGGTGGGGTGATCCGGCGGCCGGAGTCTGCCGGGAGTCTGGGAAGGACCGCCGCCGCACGCGTACGCTCAGGAGCCATGGGGGAGTTGAGAGCGGACTGGCGGCTCAGGTTACGCCGCGGCGGTCCCGACGGTGAGGTGTGCGGGGCCGGGGTGCTGCTCACCCAGGACCGGATGCTGACCTGTGCGCACGTGGTGCGGGAAGCCGATGCCCGGATGTGGGTGGAGTTCGCCGAGAACCCCGGAATCCCGCCGGTCGCCGCCCGGGTGGCGCCGGACGGCTGGCTGCCCGGCCGGGACGGCTCCGCCCGTGAGGACATCGCCGTACTCGCACTGGACAGCCCCCGCCCGCAGGCGGCGCCCGCGCCGCTGGGACGGCGGATGGAGCGCGGCGGGGAGGTGTGGATCGGCGGCTACTCCCAGGCCTTCGACGACGGCATGTGGCTGACCGGCCGGATCAGCGGACTGCACGGCGCGTGGGTGCAGCTCGACGCCGGCCGCAACGTCGAGGTGGTGCGCCCCGGATTCAGCGGCGCGGCCGTGCAGACCCGGGGCGAGGGACCGCACACCGACCGGGTCGTCGGCCTGGTGGTGAGCTGGCGCGGTGACCTGGAACTGGAACTGCCCGACGAGAACGACCTCGCGTTCTCGTACATGATCCCGGTCGACCGCATCGCCGAACTCGTCCCGCTGGTGGCCGAACTCAGCGGGCCCGACGGCTGGGACAGCGGACTGTCCGAGCGGCTGCGCGACTGGTTCACCGGCGTCGACCAGCCCGCCGTTCGGGTCGGAGTCGTCCCGCACGGCGGCGGCCGGGACCGCACACTGCGCCACCAGCTCCACCGGGCCCACCTCGTCCACCGGGGCGGCCGCACCCGGCCGGAGGAACTCGTCGAGACGCTCGTGGCACAGCTGCGGCCGCCCCGGCACCAGCGCAACGCCTACCGCGACTGGCTCCTGGAGGGCGGTGACGAGCCGGAGCGCTCGCTCGCCGGCCGGCCGGCCGGATCGGGACCGGTGCTCGCCGTGATCGGCCTGGACGAGGACCCGGACCCGGGCGCGCTGGTACCCCTGCTGGCGCGGGTGCGGGCACTCGGCTTCCGGCTGCTGGTCGTCTTCCGCAGCGGCGAAGGCGCGGCACTGGACGAGGTGGCGCGCGAACTGTTGGTACCGGCCCTCGACGAGCGGGCCGAGGTACTGGTGCGCAGGACCGAACGGTTCGAACGGGAGTGGGTCAGGCTGAACGGCCTGCTCGACTCGGCGTCCATGGCCCCCCGCCCCGGTACCGACGCCGCCACCCGCCGCCGTCAACTGCGCGACCTGCGCTCACTCCCGGACCCGCGCGAACAACTCGCCCCGCTGAAGAAGCTGTTACGCGAGTTGCGCGCCGACCTCGACGAGCGGGCCCGCTCCGTACCCGTGGAGCTGCCGGGACAGCGCACCGGCCCGGGTCCGGCGGCGGGCCCATGAGAATCCCCTGCCCGCACCGCCGGTTCACCGGGGCCCCCTGCGACGGGGCCGTCCAGTCCACCGGCTACTGCGACACCTGCGGCCGGGACGAGGCGAACCCCGGACTGCCGCCGCTGCCCGCCGCCCCCGAGGAGCACGGGCCCGCCGGACTCCTCGAACTCCCGCTGCTGGAGCCGGGCAGCCCGGCAGAGCGGCTCAGCGCCGCCGAGCGCCCGGTGCGCATCGTGATGACGTGCTCGGCCAAGGCCTGCGGGGTCGCGTTCGTCCCGCCGTACACCGCCGCGCCACCGCCCGACGAGGGCCACTGCCCGCGCTGCGGCGCCCCCTACTCCTACCGGCCCGAGCTGGCCAAGGGCGGCCCGCCGCTCCAGGACCAGTACCTGATCCGCGGCCCCATCGCCCACGGCGGCCAGGGCTGGGTGTACCTGGCGGAGGACACCCACCTGGAGGACCTCGTCGCGGTCAAGGGGCTCCTCAACCGCTACGCGGAACGCGGCGCGGCCCAGGCCGGCGAGGAGCGCCGCAGTCTCGTCGCCATCCGGCACGAACGCATCGTCCAGATCCGCGACTTCGTCAGCACCCGCAACGCCGACGGCACGGTGTCCGGCGGCTACATCGTGATGGAGGACGTCGGCGACCGGACCCTGTCGGCCGTCGTCGAATCCACCCGGCGGGGCGAATTCGTCCTCGACATCGAGCACGTCATCACCTACGGCTGCCAGATCCTGGAGGCCCTCGCCCATCTGCACGGCATGGACTTCCTGTACGGCGACATGAAGCCGTCCAACGTCATCCACCACGGCGACGGCATCAAGGTCATCGACCTCGGCGGGGTCCGCAAGGCCGGTTCCACCGATCCGCCCCCGGTGATCACCCCCTGGTTCGCCGCGCCCGAGACGGACGGCACCGCACCGCTGACCGTCGCGCACGACCTGCACACCGTCGGCTTCACCCTGGCGGAACTGGCCGGCTGGGCGGTCGGGGACGACGTGCCCGGACTCGGCATCAGCTCGTTCCGGCTGGTGGTGGAACGGGCCACCGCGCAGGACCCGGAACGCCGCTTCGGCTCGGCCGAGGACATGGCGGGACAACTGCGCGGAGTGCTCCGCGAGATCCGGGCCCTGCGCGGCAAACGCGACCAGCCCGAACCCTCCGAGTACTTCACCCCGTCCACCGAACTGCTGGGCGTCCGGCTGGGCTCGGTGCCCGACTACGCGCACTGGCTGCGCCGCCCGCTGTACGGCCGCCGGGAGACACCCCGGTCGCCCGCGCTCGACTCCGGACTGCCCACCCCGACCGAGATCGCCCGCAGGCTGCCGGTGCCGCGCCCCTACCCGGGCGACCCGCAGGCGGCCCGCTTCGGCGTCAGCAGCTACGACCCGGGCCAGCCGCTGGCCCAGCCCGCGTCCGGTGAGCAGTCCGTGGAGATCTGCCTGCACAACGCCCGGCTGCTGCTCGGCCAGGAGGGCGACGAGGCACTCGCCGCCGCCCGGGAACAGGTCGAGGCGGCGGCCGCCATACCGGGACCGGGGCCGGTGCGGGAGTGGCGGCTGAGCTGGCACCGGGGGCTCGTCGCGCTGCGCGGCGCCGATGTGCTGGACGAGCGCGGGCCGATGCTGCGAGAGGCCCTGGAGCAGTTCTCCGCCGTGCACCGGGCCCTCCCCGGCGAGTACGCGGCCAAGCTGGCGCTCGCCTACGGCGCGGAACAGCTCGGTGCGGACGGCACCGCCCCGGCCGGGCACTCCGCGTACGAGCTGTTCCGCGCCGTGCACGCCCGCAACCCCTCGCACGTCGGCGCCGCACTGGGACTGGCCAGACTCGCCCTGGCCCGCGGCGACCGGTCCGCGGCCATCGAGGTCCTCGACCTGGTGCCCGACGAGTCGCGCGACCACACCGTCGCGCGGATCGCCGCCTTCCGCATCCGGGCGGGGCGGCTCGCGGCCGGCGAGCGGCCGCTGCCGGAGGAGGCGGACATCGACGCCTGCCTCGCCCTGCTCAACCCGGCGCCCGGTACGCACCCCCCGCTGGTCACGGGCGACGAACCCGCCTGGCTGCTGCGGACCGAGCTGTACGAGTGGAAGCTCGACGCGGTCCTGGCGGCGGCCGGCGGGCCGAGGCCGCCGGGGCGGTGGGCGCGGTCCGGCCTGCCGCCCCCGGCCGTGCCCGGGGAACGGGCCGTGCGGGTGGAACTGGAGCAGTGCTACCGCTGGCTGGCCCGGCAGCGGCAGGCCCCGGCCGAGTACGAGCGGCTGATCGACCTCTCGCACGCGGTCCGCCCGCAGACCCGGTCCTGACGCCCGCCCGCGACGACTTCACTGGAGGCAGCCCCTTGGGCGCTACCGACACCTCGCCCGCCCCGCGGCTGCCCGTCGCCCTGAAGGTGTCCATCGACGTGCGGCGCGATCAGCAGCCGCACCACGACGCGCAGATCGACGCCCACCTGCGGGTCAAGGCGGCAAGCGTCGGTTCGAGCGACGAGGTGCCCGCCGTCGAACTCGCCGTCGTCATCGCGCTGGACGTCACCGCGGAGCGCCGGGAGGCCGCGGCCGCCGCCCTGGCCACCGCACTGCGCGCCCTGCCCGACGGCCTCTCGTTCACCGTCCTGGGCGGCGCCGACACCACCGGGAACCCGACCGGCTGCTATCCGCTGCGCGGCCGGTGGGCGCTGTCCGACACGGCGGAGAAGCGCCGGGCCGCGTTCAGCGCGGGCCGGATCGCCCCGGCCGCCGGGGACCGGCCGCCCGTCGGCTACCCGGTCTGGCTGACCGCCGCCCGCGAACTGTTCGCGCAGCGCCCGCTCCCGGTACGGCACCTGCTCCTGATCACCGACGGAAGCAGCGACGACGGGACCGGCGCCCCGGACCTGGACGAGCCCGGCCGGGGCCCGGACGGCAGCGCGCTCGACGCGGAACTGTGGCGCTGCGCCGGGCGGTTCACCGCGGACGTGCTCGCGCTCGGCGGCGACTGGGACCCCGCGCCGCTGCTCGCCGTCGCGGAACGGCTGCACGGCAGCCCCGTCGACGCGCCGGACCGGTTCGGCCCCGCCGTCACCGAGGCCGTGCGGCGGCTGCGCCGGGTCCGCAGCCCCGAACTGCCCGTCTCGGTGCGGGCACGCCCGGCGGTGCGCGAGGTGACCCTGGCCGAGACCGCCCCGCGCCGGCAGGTGCTCGAAGCGGTGCACCTGCCGGACGAGCCGCGCCGGTTCGACTTCCCCACCCACCAGTGGGAGCCGGGCACCCGCGACTACCTCCTCACCCTGCTCGTCGACGCGAGCACCGACCCGCTGGGCGTGCTGCTGCAACTGGCCACCGTCTCCGTCGGCGACTCCACCGCCCCGCTCCTGGTCCGCTGGCTGCCGCCCGGCGTCGCGGTGGGCGCGGCGGCGAGCGGCGGCGGGGGCGGCACCCTCCAGGCGATGAACGTCGCCACCCAGATGCGGACCGCCCTGGACCGCGGATACCTCGCCCTGGACCCGCTGACCAGGGGCGAGGCCGAGCAGCACTTCGGCCTCGCGGTCAGGCTGGCCAACGAGATCGGGGCCGGCTGGGTGCTGGACAAGGTCCGCGAGGTGGCCGAGATCCTGGACGGCTCCCGGGGACTGGTCCGGGTCGGCCCGACCGTGGACCCGGGCACCGTGCGCAGGGGCCGACTGCACATCGCCTCCGGCCACCTGCTGGACCTCCCGGAACACCCCATCGGGAAGCCGCTGACATGCCAGGACTGCCGCCACCCCGCCGGGCCGCACGCCCGGTACTGCATCGCCTGCGGAAGGCGGCTGTGATGCCCGGGGCCACCCGTCGGACACGCACCCCGCGGACCCGCCGCCCGAGCGGCTCCCGCACCAGGCGGCTGCTCGAACTGCACCTGGTCGTCCTGGTGGTGACCGCGATCGTCTCGACGACCCTCCTGCTCGCCTCCTACCGCGAGGTGCAGAACTCCGCGGGCGAGCTGCGCACCCGTGGCGCGCCGGCCGTCCAGGGGGTCTCCGCCACCCAGCTGGCGCTGCTCCGCGCCCACTGGGAGGCCGAGGCCTCGGTCCACCAGGGCATCGACAACGTGATCGGCGCCGGCGCCCGGTACGAGAACCAGCTCTCCGCCGCCGACCAGGGGCTCTCCCGGCTCTCCGACGTACAGATCGACGGCGAACGCGGCCGGGGCGTGCTCGAAACGGTCAACGGCCTGCTGACCTCGTACAGCAGCTCGATGACCCCGGGCGCGGTCAAGTACGTGGACGACGACCTGATGCAGCGGGAGAAGTTCCAGGAGGCCCAGCGCATCCTCAGACGGCAGGGCACCGGAGTGGTGCCGCGCCTGGACGTCCTGCAGCAGCACCAGATGCAGCGGGTCGACAGGGTCAGCTCCATGGGGGCGCTCCAGCAGACCGGCTGGGCGGCCGCCGAACTGGGCCTCCTGGTGCTGGCCCTGACCTCGCTCTCGGCCCTGTGGGTGCTGCGGGTGCGCTGCGGGCGCAGCCAGGACCCCTGGCTGCTGCTCGCGCTGCTGGCCGCGGTCGCCCTGGCCGTCGTCCCGCTGTGGGCGACCACCGCCACCCAGGTACGGCTGGACACCGCCAGGGAACGGCTCGTCGCGATCGAGGCACGCGCCCATGACACCCAGGACCTGGCGGCCTCCCAGCGGGACGTCACGGAGAAGTCCACGGTCCTGCGCGGCGAGCTGGCCGCCCAGCGCTGGCAGAGCTGGACCTACTACGGGGCGCTGGGCGGCGGCGCGCTGATCGTCCTGCTGCCGGCCGTCGGCATCTGCCGGCGGCTCAACGCCGACTACTGGAGGGCCGGATGACCCGGCTGCACCGCGCCCTGCTGCTCGTCCTGGCACTGTTCCTGACCGCCGCCGGCTGCGGCCTCTCGGCCCCCGGCGGCAGCGACGAGGAGCCGAAGGTGACGATCCTCGGCCCGTGGACCGACGACCAGGAACGGCAGTTCAAGGAGGTGCTGGACGGCTTCGGCATCCCGTACACCTACCAGGGGACCGCCGCCACCCGCGAGGTGCTGCTCGCCGAGGTCCAGGCCGGCAACCCGCCCGACATCGCGATCCTGCCGGGCGTCGGTGAGCTGGTCGAGTACGCCGATGAGGGGCGGCTGCGGCCGCTGAGCGGGCTGTACGAGCGCGAGGAGTACGGGAACCCGTGGCGGCCGGGGGCGAAGGGCATCGCCGACGACCTGTGGGTGCCGCTCAAGGCCGACCTCAAGTCGATCGTCTGGTACCGGGGGAGCGAGCCCCCCGAGCCCGTCCCCGCCCCGCTGAGCGCCTGGTGCATCGGCATGGGCGACGACGGCGCGTCCGGCTGGCCCGGCAGCGACTGGATCGAGGACCTGATCCTCCAGCGTGCGGGCCCGACGCTCTACGAGCGCTGGGCGACCGGCGGCCTGGCGTGGACCGACGAGCGCGTGAGCAGCGCCTGGACCACCTGGGCCGGACTGCTCGCCCAGGACCGGAAAGCCGCCCGCGACGCGCTTCTCGCCGACCACCGGGGCCGGGTCGGCGGGCACGGGCTGCTCTTCGGCGGCGGCTGCGACCTGGAGCACCAGGGCTCCTTCGCCCGCGCCTTCTACGGGGACCGCAAGGCGGCGGCCGGCTTCGTGGACTCGGCGTCGCTGCTGCCCGGCGGCCCGTACACGGTGAAGGCCCACGAGGTGGCGGCCGACTTCGCCGCGCTGTTCGGCCGCGGCGGCCGGGCCCGTGACATGATCAGGCGGCTCGCCTCCCGCGAGGGCCAGGAGGACTGGGGCCGCAAGGGCGGGGTCTTCTCACCGAACGCGGCGGTTCCGGCCAAGAAGGGCGCGGTGGAGAAGGAGATCGGCAGCCGCTTCACCGAGCAGCGGGTGCCGCTCTGCCTGGACGCCTCCGACGTCATGCCGGCCGCCGTGCGGGACGCGTTCTACGAGGCGGTGCTGCTGACCGTCGCCCATCCGGAGGAACCGGTGCGGCAGCGGCTGGAGGACATCCAGAAGGTCCAGGACGCCCAGTCGTCCGACACGCCCAGGCTGACCGGGGTGTGCGGCAGAGCACAGTGAACACCGGGGATGCCCCTGTTGGGTTCCCACAAAAGGTGAGGGGTCCGGGCTGGCACTTCGCCTGCATGGAGCAAGGCTTCTGTCAGGCTCCACCAGGAAACCGGGCAGGAGACTGTACGGAGTCGACGGCAGGATTTTCTTGCCGGACTTCGTAGGGTCGGTACATGACCGTTGTGGACGAAACCCAGGGCGACCCGAGTGACACCCGTGGCCGTGTGGCGGAGCTGCTGGCGCTGCGTGAGCAGGCCCGGCGCGGGCCGAGTGACCGGGCGACCGAGGCGCAGCACGCGAAGGG
>NZ_JBIVLK010000023.1:34596-80250 GCF_044751215.1 Streptomyces sp. NPDC088730 | reverse complement strand
CCACCGCGTCGAAGCCCACACCGACCTCCTCTTCACCAAACGCCACCTCTTCGACCGCTCGAACATCGAACTCGACTTCGGCGGCCACCACATCCACACCACAGGCATCGAGAAGAACACCCACGACAACCCCTTCGGCGCCGTCCTCTCCTTCCGCGGCACCATCACCGACACCACCATCAAACACACACTGTCCGGCAAGGTCATCGAGCTCACCGACACCTTCCCGGTCCCGGACGCCAAGGCGTTCGCGGTGGGCCAGTGGTGGTCGGTGCAGGTGGACCCGGTCGAGGGCGGCGGCGGTGACGAGCGCGAGCTCCAGAAACTGGTCGAGATCACCGAGATCATCGACGCGGGCCACATCCGGATCGGCTACCTCAACGGCTGGGAACTCGCCGCCGGCCGCTCCCTCACCTGGACCCGGATCGAGCCGGTCCGCAACACCCACATCCGCGACATGGTCTTCGAGGGCGCGGGAACCGACGAGTACACCGGCTCCCACCCCGTCAGCTTCGAGTACGCCGTCGGCTGCGACGTCTCCGGGATCCACGCCACCGGCACCTTCTGGCCGGTCGTCATGCGCCGCTGGTGCACCCGCTTCCGTACCGAGAGCTGCTCGCTGAAGAACCCGCCCACCGTCGAGTACGGCGGCGCGGGCTACCTCACCCAGCAGATCTACTGCCTGTACGGACGGGTGGCCGACTGCACCACCAGCAACGTGCGCCACCTCAACGACCTCACCGCCTCCGCCTACTGCACCGTCGTCAACTGCCACGGCGACGGCGACGACGCCGGCGGCAACCCCTTCACCACGCACGGCCAGTACGAGCACGATCTCCTGTTCGACGGCAACTCCGGACTCATGGACATCGCCAACTCCGGCGCCCAGTGGGGCATCTCCGCCAAGCGGATCACCGTACGCAGGCACGTCTGCTCCTGGTTCACCGCCAACACCAAGATCACCGACCTGACCCTGGACGACGTCACGGTGATCGCCCGTCCCACCTTCGACCAGGCCGGCACCCTCACGGTGAACGCCGACGGGGCCCAGCTGCGCGGCTGCACCGCGAAGACCTTCGCCGTCGCCCAGCGCTCGGCCCGCTCCACCCGGCCGACCACCATCAGCGACTGCTCCTTCGAACCGCCCGCCGGAGCCGTTCTCGTCCAGACCCCCGTGACCGCACCCGTCCACTTCGTGCGCTGCACCTTCAAGGGCGTCGACGGCCTCGTCCTGCGCGGCGCGGGCCCCGTCCACCTCACCGACTGCACCGTCACCGGCGCCGACGACGCGGCCCCCCTCTCGGTGGGCTCGGCCGATCTGCGGCTGGACGGCGGTACGTTCCACAACACCGGCATCGAGCTCAGCGGCGTGCGCGACCAGCGGATCACGGTCAGCGGCGGCGCCAGGATCACCGGCGGCAACAAGGCGGGCACGCTGCTCGGCCGGGCGGCCGGCTCCGGGAGCACGACCTGGGACCTCACCGGTCTCAGCAGCACCGCTGCCGGGGCGGACACCGCGCACATCCGGATCGCCGACGGCATGAACCACTACGCGGCGACCGGCAGCCGCTTCACCGGCGGCGCCCTCCACCTCGCCCCGGAGGCCCTGGACTCGGTCCTGCACACGGGGTGCGTGGAGGACGGCACCCGGCGCAGCGCGATGCCGGAGAACGGCGAACGGGTGCGCACGGACGGGAACCTGATCCTGTGAGCGCCACCGTCCGCACCGCCACCCCGGCCGACGACCCGGCCCTGGCCGCCCTGTGGAAGCGATGCTTCGAGGCCCCGCACCTCGCCGCCCTCCACGCGCTCGACCCGGACCGCCACCGGCACACCTTCGTCGCGCAGAACGACGCGGGGGAGGGGATCGACGCGGTCGTCGTCTACGTACCGAGGCTGATCCGGGACGCGGACGGCGCCCCGCGCCGGGTCGGCGGCATCGGCAGCGTGGCGACCCGGCCCGAAGCCAGGGGGCAGGGACTGGTACGACGGCTGCTGGTCGCGGCGGAGCGCACCATGACCGCCGAACAGTGTGCCTGGTCCCTGCTGTTCACCGGGACGCCCGGCGTCTACCGGGGCTCGGGGTGGCAGGAGTTCGCGAGCAGCTACACCGAGGGGACGCTCGCTGCCTCGTCCGCCCAGGAGGCCGTCCCGGTCCGCGCGGCCAGGGCTCAGGACACCGGGGAGGTGGCAGCGCTGCACCACGCGTACAACGTGAGGCGGCCGCTCAGCTCGCTGCGGGCCCCGGAGGACTGGGCGGTGCGTGTGCCCGCCTGGTACGGCGCGTTCGAACAGTCGCTCGTGGCGCGGGACCCGGTTTCCGGTGCGCTCACCGGCTGGATCGTGGCGCAGCACGCGGGGGACTGCGTGGAGGTGCGCGAGTTCGCGGGTGCGGAGACGTCTCTGGGGGCGCTGTTCGCCGCCGTGGGCTCCCGGGCCCGTGCGGCGGGGCTGACCAGGGGCCGGGTCCGGATTCCCGTCACTCCCGGGGTGCGGGCCGCGCTGCCGGTCCTGCTGGCGGACGCCGGGCAGGTCACGGAGCACGTGGGGATGGCACGGCCGCTGCACGCCCCGGCCGAGTCGGTGTGCGCCACGGTCACGGCGCCCGGCGCGGTCCACTGGTACGGCGACTGCTTCTGACCGTGCTGCTCGTCGGCGGCCCCGGACCGTGTGCCGGCCGGGGCTGCCTGAAGGTCAGGCCCCGTCGGCCGGCGGCTTCCCGTCGTAGTCGGACGTCCCGGAGTCGAGCAGCGGCTCCTGGGTCTTGAGGTGGGCCGGGGCGAAGGCCCGCAGCACGTGGTAGCCGGTGATCACGACGATGGTGCCGAGCGCGATCCCGCTCAGCTCGAAGTTGTCTGACACCTTCAGGCTGACCCCGCCGACGCCGATGATGATGCCCGCCGCGGCCGGCACCAGGTTCAGCGGATTGCGCAGATCGACCTTGGCGTTCAGCCAGATCTGGGCACCGAGGAGACCGATCATGCCGTAGAGGATCACCGTGATGCCCCCGAGGACCCCGCCCGGAATGGCCGCCACCACCGCGCCGAACTTGGGGCACAGGCCGAACAGCAGGGCGAAGCAGGCGGCCGCCCAGTAGGCCGCGGTGGAGTACACCCGGGTCGCGGCCATCACGCCGATGTTCTCGGAGTACGTCGTGTTCGGCGGACCGCCGACCGCGGTCGACAGCATCGAGGCGGCGCCGTCCGCGGCGATCGCGGTGCCGAGCTTGCCGTCCAGGGACCGGCCCGTCATCTCGCCGACCGCCTTCACATGGCCGGCGTTCTCCGCGATGAGCGCGATGACGACGGGCAGCGCGACCAGGATCGCGGACCATTCGAAGCTCGGGGCGTGGAACGACGGCAGCCCGACCCAGTCGGCCTTCCCCACCCCCGACAGGTCCAGTCGCCAGTGGTCCACGGCCTCCGCGCCGCCCGCGGGGGAGTGGATCTTCCCGAACACCCGGTCCAGGACCCAGGACAGCACGTAGCCGAAGACCAGCCCGAGGAAGATCGCGATCCTGGACAGGAAGCCGCGCAGGCAGACCACGGCCAGTCCGGTGAACAGCATCACCAGCAGGGCCGTCCACTGGTCCTGCGGCCAGTAGGTGGACGCGGTGACCGGGGCCAGGTTGAAGCCGATCAGCATCACGACCGCACCCGTCACCACCGGCGGCATCGCCGCGTGGATGATCCGCGCGCCGAACCGCTGCACCGCGAGGCCGGCGAGGAAGAGCACCACCCCCACCACGAAGACCGCCCCGGTGACCACGGCACTGCTGCCGCCGCCGGCCCGGATGGTCGCGGCAACCCCGACGAACGAGAGCGAACAGCCCAGATAGCTGGGCACCTGTCCGCGCGTGGCCAGCAGGAAGATGGCCGTCGCGACACCCGACATCATGATCGCCAGGTTCGGGTCGAGACCCATGAGCACCGGGGCGACGAACGACGCGCCGAACATCGCGACCACGTGCTGGGCGCCCAGCCCGAACGTCCGCGGCCAGGAGAGCCGCTCGTCCGGGCGGACGACCGCTCCCGGTGCGGGCGTCTTCCCGTCGCCGTGCAAGGTCCAGCGCACGCCGAGGCCGCCCATGGTTGCTCCCTGTGTGTAGGTGCGGCGGGCCGGTGCCTCACGGGGCACGGCGCGGACCGCGGAAAAGATCAGCGCCATGCTAATGCCGGTTCGTCAACCGCTCCCCGCCGGGATCGGTGCCGAGGGGCACAGAGCCACCGCCCGCCGCGCCCGGTGACCCGGACGGCTCAGGGGCGCGGCTCGGCCGGCGCCGGTACCCCGGCATCGGCGGAGGGCACCTTGCGATCGCCCGCCCGCAGCACACCGGCTCCGAGCACCAGCCCGAAGGCCAGCACCGAGACCAGACCGAAGGAGACGACCAGCGAGGTCGCCTCGGCCAGCGAGCCGATGGCCGACGGGGCGATCAGCCCCGAGGTGTACGTGATCGTCGCGACACCCGCGATCGCCCTGCTCGGGTTCGACCCGCTGCGCCCGGCCGCCGCGAAGGCGAGCGGCACGACCACGGCGATGCCGAGGCCCATCAGGCCGAAGCCGCACAGCGCCAGGACCATGTTGGGTGCGGTGACCACCAGCACCCCGCCGACCGTGGCGAGTCCGCCGCCGGTCCGTACGGTCCGCACCGCGCCGAAGCGGTCGACGACCCGGTCACCGGCGATCCGGGCCACCGCCATCGTCAGCGCGAACGCGGTCGTGGACGCGGCCGCCAGACCTGCGGAACTGTCCAGGACATCCCGGAGGTAGACCGCCGACCAGTCCAGGCTGGCGCCCTCCGCGAACACCGCGCAGAAGCCCACCGCGCCGATGATCACAGCCGATCTGGGCGGCAGGGTGAAGCGCGGCGGAGCCTTCGTGTCCGGCTCGCTGTGCAGATCCAGCACCTGCCGGCAGGCGATCAGGCCGAGCGTGGTGAGCGCGAGCGCGGCGATGGCGTGGTGCAGTCGCGCGTCGGCCCCCAGATGGGCGGCCACCGTGCCGGCCGCCGAACCGATCAGGGCGCCCATGCTCCACATACCGTGCAGCCCGGACATGATCGACTTGTTGAGGCGGTTCTCCACCTCGACGCCGAGCGCGTTCATCGCCACGTCCGACATTCCCGCCGACGCCCCGTACACCATGAAGGCCGCGCACAACGTCAGCAGGTTGGGGGCCAAGGAGGGCAGGATCAGCGCCAGGGTCCACAGCACCAGCAGCCCGCGCAGCGCGGTCCGGGCACCGAAGCGGTGGCTGATCGCACCGGCCAGCGGCATCGCGAGCGAGGCGCCGATCGCCGGGAAGGCCAGGGCTATGCCGAGCTGTCCGGCACTGAGCCCGGCGTGGTCCTGGATCCACGGCACCCGGGTGGCGAAGCTGCCGGTCACCGCTCCGTGCACCGCGAAGACCGCGGCGATGGCGTACCTGGCGCGCCTCACCTGATCCGTGCTGAAGACCGCTGCCGTGGAATCCATCGTCATGCCGCCGTTCCCTCCCCTGGGAATTCTCCGATGCCGTGGTTCTGACGCTCCCCGGCGCCCTTCTCCACGATGCGGGCAGTAAACTATCAGGAACCCTGCCTGATAAATAGGCCGTTCCGGCATCGACCGCGGCGACGGTCTGGAAGGATCCCGGCATGCCCGCATCACCGAGCACCGCCAGGGCCATCAATGACCGGCTCGCCCTGCGGCTCCTCCAGCAGGACGGCCCGCTGACGGCCACACAGTTGAAAACTCTGACGGGACTCTCCCGGCCCACCGTGGCCGATCTGGTCGAACGGCTGCAGGGAGCGGGTCTGATCCGGGTGGTCGGAGAGGCCGGGGCCGAGCGCCGGGGCCCCAACGCCCGGCTCTACGGGATCGTCGCGGACCGCGCCCATCTCGCCGCCCTCGACGTCCGCACCGACAGCCTCGCGGTGGTCGTCGCCGACCTCCTGGGCGCGACCCTGGCCGAGGCCACCCTGCCGATCGGCAGCGAGACCGCCACCGACGACGCCGTCGAGCAGGCCGTGGCCCTCCTGGAACGCACAGCGCGCCGGGCCGGCACCGCGCCGCTGCACAGCGTCGGCATCGGCGCCCCCGGCCTGATCGACCCGGTCACGGGGGAGCTCCGCAGCACCACGGGACTGCCGGCCTGGCACCGCAATCTGGTGCGCGCGCTCCAGCAGCGGCTGCCCGCGACGGTGCTCGTCGAGAACGAGACCAACCTCGCCGCCGTGGCCGAACACCGCGCCGGAGCCGCCCGCGACCACGACACGTTCGTCCTGCTGTGGCTCGGCCACGGTGTCGGGGCGGCCGTCATGCTCGACGGGAAGGTGCGCCGCGGTGCCTCGGGGGGCGCCGGCGAACTCGGTTTCCTGCCGGTGCCCGGCACCGCCGGCACCCCCTCTGCCGTCAGCTGCGACGGCGGCTTCCACTCCCTGGCGGGCTCGGTGGCCCTGTGCGAACTGGCCGCCGCCCACGGCATCGCCGTCCCGGCCGACGGCGGGGAGCCGGGCGCGGCGGCCGCCGTCCGCGCGGCCCTCGCGGGGGAGGGCGACGCCGAGGCGTTCCTCGACGCGCTCGCCGACCGGCTGACGCTCGGCGCGGCCGCCGTCGTCTCCGTCCTGGACCCGGGGTGCGTGCTGCTGTCGGGCGAGGTCGGTCTCGCGGGCGGCGACGCGCTGGCCGCACGGGTCGAGGAACGGCTCGCCCTGATGTCCCCCCTGCGCACCGAGGTCAGAGCCGGCCTGCTCGGCGGGGCGGCGGTCCTGCGCGGCGCGCTGCTTGCGGCGCGGGAGGCGGCACAGGACGCGCTGTTCGGTGCGGGGTCGCCGGGGTGGGGGGTTCCGTCCTCAATCGCCGGACGGGCTTGATTGTGCGGGTGCGTCTTGTTTGCGGGGGTGCGCCTGCCCCGGTGGGTGGGGGGTGGTGCCCCTCCGGGGTGTCTCCTCGGAAATGGCGTGTTCACCCCGGACCGCGAGGGACCCGGGTCGTACGCCATTCCCTGCGGGGACCCCCCTGCACGTCCCCACCCCAACCTCGTGCGCGCCTGCACACCGGCCCGACGACTGTCGCAGACGCACGGCGGGCGGGTTCGGGGGCGTGCAGGGGCGTCCCCGCAGGACGACGAACAGATACCCGGGTGCTCATTGCGGACCCGCCGCACGTTCGTCGTCCGAGGAGACGCCCCGGAGGGACCCCGAACCCCCACCCACCGGGCAGGCGCACCCCCCGCGCAACGCGGAGCACCCGCACAAGCAAGCCCGTCCGGCGATTGAGGACGGAACCCCGCACCAAGGAATCGGCCAACGTCACGGGCTGTCTGTGAGCCACTCCACAGCGTTCACCCGCATGGCCCACGACCAGTCGTGGCACACTGATTCTGTACCAGCAGCAGCGCACTCCGGGGTCGGTGCAATTCCGAACCGGCGGTTATAGTCCGCGACCCGTCCGCATCCAGCGGCCGGTTGACCAGGTGGGATTCCTGGACCGACGGTTAAAGTCCGGATGGGAGGCAGTGCGCGGCGGGCCGTTTCGCGGGTACGCCGCCGTCGGCGGATGGTTTTCGGGCAACCGATCCATCCGTTTTTCGGGCATTCGGCGTCCCCGTTCCACGTCCCGCTTCATCTGTCGTCATCGACAGGCCCCGGAGTCCGTGCCCGAAGAGGCAGGAGGACCCGGTGGACACCGCAGCCGACACCACCGCAATGCGCCGAGCCATCGCGCTCGCAGCCCGCGGTCTCGGCTCCACCAGCCCCAATCCGGTCGTCGGATGCGTCGTTCTCGACGCGACGGGCCGGCCGGCCGGCGAAGGCTTTCACCAGCGCGCCGGAGGGCCGCACGCCGAGATCCACGCCCTGCGCGCGGCCGGCGAGAAGGCCCGCGGCGGCACCGCCTACGTCACCCTCGAACCCTGTAACCACACCGGACGCACCGGCCCCTGCGCCCAGCAGCTCGTCGAGGCCGGGATCGCCCGCGTCGTGTACGCGGTCGGGGACCCGGACCCGCAGGCCACCGGCGGTGCCGCCACCCTGCGTGCCGCCGGGGTCAAGGCCGAGCAGGGACTCCTCGCCGAGGAGGCGGAGCAGGGCAACGCCGCCTGGCTGACCTCCGTGCGGCTGGGCCGCCCCCATGTCACCTGGAAGTACGCGGCCACCCTGGACGGCCGGATCGCGGCCGCCGACGCCACCAGCCGCTGGATCACCTCCGCGGAGTCCCGCGCCGACGTCCACCGGCTGCGCGCCGAGGCGGACGCAGTCCTGGTCGGCTCCGGAACCGCCCGCACCGACGACCCCCAGCTCGGGGTCAGAGGCATCGACGGCGCGGTCCAGCCGCTGCGGGTCGTCGTGGACACCGCCGCCACCGCCGTCCGGCCCGGAGCCCGGGTCCTCGACGCGAGCGCCCCCACCCTGATCGCCGTGGCCGACGACGCGGACGTCCACCACCTCCCGGAAGAGGCCGTCCTGAGGCTGCCGCGCGCCACGCCCGGCCCCGGACTGGACCTCTCCGCGCTGCTCGCCGCCCTCCACGGTCGCGGCATCCGCTCCGTACTCCTCGAAGGCGGACCGACCCTGGCCGGTGCCTTCGTCGCGGCGGGAGCCGTCGACCGGATCGTCGGCTACCTCGCCCCCGTGCTCCTCGGCGCGGGCCCCGCGGCCCTGGCCGACGCCGGAATCCCCACCATCTCCAAGGCGTTGCGCCTCCAGATGACCGAGACCGTGCGTATCGGCCCCGATCTGCGCATCACCGCCGCCCCCGGCCCTGCTCCGAAGGGAAACTGAGTGTTCACCGGAATTGTCGAAGAACTGGGTGAGGTCACCGCCGTCGAGAACCTCGGCGACGCCTCCCGATTCCGTCTGCGTGGTCCCGTGGTCACCGAGGGCGCCAAGCACGGTGACTCGATCGCCGTCAACGGTGTGTGTCTGACGGTCGTGGATCTCGGCGAGCAGGACTTCACCGCGGATGTGATGGCCGAGACGCTGAACCGGTCCAGCCTGGGCGCACTGCGGGCCGGCTCCCGGGTCAACCTGGAGCGGCCCATGGCGGTCGGCGGGAGGCTCGGCGGGCACATCGTGCAGGGCCACGTGGACGGCACGGGCCGCATCGTCGAGCGCAAGGCCTCAGAGAACTGGGAGATCGTGAAGGTCTCCCTCCCCGCCGGACTCACCCGGTACGTGGTGGAGAAGGGCTCGATCACCGTCGACGGCGTGAGCCTGACCGTCGTGGACGCCGGACCCGACTACTTCACCATCAGCCTCATCCCCACCACCCTCGCCCTGACCACGCTCGGCCACAAGGAGCCCGGCGACCCGGTCAACCTCGAAGTGGACGTCATCGCGAAGTACGTCGAGCGGCTGCTCGGCCACCGCGCGCAGGAGCCAGAGGAGCCGGTGAAGTGAGCGCCCTGCACTGGCTGAACTCGGAGGCGTTCAGCGTCTTCGGACAGCACATCATCTGGTCCGACATGATCGGCAACACGATCGGTCTGATCGCCCTCACCCTGGGCTGGCTGCGCTCGATCTGGACCTGGCCCGCGCAGCTGCTGTCCGGCGTGGTCCTGGTCGCCGCCAACGTCTCGGTGCACCAGGCGGGCAGCGTCGGCAAGCAGGTCATCGTCATCGCGGTGGCCGTCTGGGGCTGGCAGCAGTGGACCAGGGGCAGGCAGCGGGCCCAGGACGGCTCCATCGCCGTACGGTTCGCCACCTGGCGCGAGCGCGGCTACCTGCTCGGCGGGGCGGCGGTCGGCACCCTCGCGGTCGGCGGCCTGTTCACCGCGTTCCCCTCGCTCTCCTGGAGCCCGTGGGCGGACGCGTACATATTCGCCGGCACGCTGGTGGCGATGCTCGCCCAGGCCCGCGGCATGGTCGAGTTCTGGTTCGCCTGGCTGCTCGTCGACCTGGTCGGCGTACCGCTCAACTTCCACAGCGGTCTCGCCTTCTCCGGTCTCATCTACGTCGTCTACGGGGCCCTCGTCCTGTGGGGCATGCGCGACTGGTGGCTGCGTACGCGGACACCCGCTCTGGAAGGAGCCACGGCATGACTGCCCAGCCCACCTGGTTGCACCGGGAACACCACGCCCCCGCGGAGGACCTCACCCTGGACCCCGTCGAGCAGGCCGTCCGCGACATCGCGGCGGGCCGGCCCGTCGTGGTCGTGGACGACGAGGACCGGGAGAACGAGGGCGACCTCGTCATCGCGGCCGAGAAGGCCACCCCCGAGATCGTCGCCTTCATGATGAGCGAGTGCCGCGGACTGATCTGCGCGCCCATGGAGAACGCCGAGCTGGAACGGCTCGAACTCCCGCAGATGGTCGATCACAACACCGAGTCGATGAAGACGGCCTTCACCGTCTCCGTCGACGCCTCGGCCGCGCACGGCGTCACCACCGGCATCTCCGCCGCCGACCGGGCCGCCACGCTCCGGCTGCTCGCCGGCGGCCTCGCGGGCCCCGGTGACTTCGTGCGGCCCGGCCACGTCTTCCCGCTCCGGGCCCGGACCGGCGGGGTGCTCGTGCGCAACGGGCACACCGAGGCGGCCGTCGACCTCGCCCGGCTCGCCGGACTGCGGCCCGCCGGGGCGATCGTCGAGATCGCGGGCGAGGACGGCGTCATGCTGCGCCTTCCCCAGCTGGTCCCGTTCGCCCGCAAGCACGGGCTCACGATCATCTCCATCGAGGACCTGATCGCCTACCGGCGGACCTCGGAGCCGACCGTCCGCCGCGAGGCGGAGGTCAGGCTGCCGACGGACTTCGGCGCGTTCACCGCCTACGGCTACCGCTCGACCGTGGACGGGGTCGAGCACGTCGCCCTGGTCCACGGCGACATCGGGGACGGTGACGACGTCCTGGTCCGGGTCCACTCCGAGTGCCTGACCGGCGACATCTTCCAGTCCGAGCGCTGCGACTGCGGCCCCCAGCTGCACGCCTCGATGCGGCGCATCACGGACGAGGGACGCGGCGTCGTCGTCTACCTGCGCGGCCACGAGGGACGCGGCATCGGCCTGGTCTCCAAGCTGCGCGCGTACGAGCTCCAGGAGCGCGGCGTCGACACCCTCGACGCCAACCTGGAGCTCGGACTGCCCGCCGACGCCCGCGACTACGCGGCCGGCGCCCAGATCCTCAAGGACCTCGGAGTCCGCAGCCTGCGCCTGATGACGAACAACCCCGACAAGACCGCCGCGATCCTGCGGCACGGCCTGGCCGTCACCGGACGGGAACCGATGCCCGTCCAGGCCGGCGAGCACAACCTGCGCTACCTGCGCACCAAGCGGGACCGGATGGGCCACGACCTGCCCTGGCTCGACGCCGCCACGGTGTCGACCTGCGGCAATCAGTAGCCGGAACACCAGCACTTCCAGCAGTCTTCAAGGAAACGAGCGGTAGGAGAGACATGAGCGGCAAGGGCGCACCCGAACTGTCCGTACGCAACTGCGGTGACCTGCGGGTGGCGGTCATCGCCGCGCAGTGGCACGAGAAGGTCATGGACGGACTCGTCGACGGCGCGCTGCGCGCCCTGCACGAGCTGGGCATCGACGAGCCGACCCTGCTGAGGGTCCCCGGCAGCTTCGAGCTCCCGGTGGTCGCCAAGGTGCTCGCCGGGCGCGGGTACGACGCGATCGTCGCGCTCGGCGTGATCATCCGGGGCGGCACCCCGCACTTCGAATACGTGTCCCACGGCGTCACCAACGGCCTCACCCAGGTCGCGGTCGACACCGGTGTACCGGTCGGCTTCGGCGTCCTCACCTGTGACACCGAGGAGCAGGCACTCGACCGGGCGGGCATCGAGGGGTCCAACGAGGACAAGGGGTACGAAGCGGTCACCGCCGCCGTCGCCACCGCGACCACACTGCGCTCGGTCAGCGAACCCTGGCGCTGAGTGCCTGTCCGGGACCCCGTATTCTAAGGACATCATGGCGAACAAAACCTTCGAAGAGCTCTTCGCCGAGCTGCAGATCAAGGCCGCCGACGGCGACCCCTCCACCTCCCGTACCGCCGAACTGGTGGACAAGGGCGTGCATGCCATCGGCAAGAAGGTCGTGGAGGAGGCCGCCGAAGTCTGGATGGCCGCCGAGCACGAGAGCAAGGACGCGGCAGCCGAGGAGATCTCGCAGCTGCTCTACCACGTCCAGGTGATGATGGTCGCGCGCGGAATCTCGCTCGACGACGTCTACGCCCATCTCTGAGCACGACCTCCGCACCCGCCCGACGCTCCCAGACCCCTTTCGCAAAGGAAACCCGACCTCATGCTGCGCATCGCCGTCCCCAACAAGGGTTCACTCTCAGGGCCTGCGATGGCGATGCTCCATGAGGCCGGCTACCAGCAGCGCAAGGAGTCCAAGGAGCTCGTCCTGGTCGACCCCGAGAACCAGGTGGAGTTCTTCTACCTGCGGCCCCGCGACATCGCGATCTACGTCAGCTCCGGCCGCCTCGACATCGGCATCACCGGCCGCGACCTGCTGCTGGACAGCGGCGCCGAGTCGGAGGAGATCCTCCAGCTCGGCTTCGCCCGCTCGACCTTCCGCTACGCCACCAAGCCCGGCACGGCCGCGGGCCCGCAGGACTTCGACGGGCTGACGATCGCCACCTCCTACGAGGGCATCGTCGCCAAGCACCTGGCCGACGTCGGGGTCAACGCCTCCGTCGTCCACCTGGACGGCGCCGTCGAGACCGCGATCGAGCTCGGTGTCGCGCAGATCATCGCCGACGTCGTCGAGACCGGCACCAGCCTGCGCAACGCCGGCCTCGAAGTCATCGGCGAACCGATCATGAAGTCGGAGGCGGTCGTCATCCGCCGCGTCGGCGCCCCGGACGACGAGCCCAAGGTGCACCAGTTCCTGCGCCGGCTCCAGGGCGTCCTGGTCGCCCGCAGCTACGTGATGATGGACTACGACTGCCGCGTCGAGCACCTGGAGCGCGCGGTAGCCCTCACCCCGGGCCTGGAGTCGCCCACCATCTCCCCGCTGCACCACGAGGGCTGGGTCGCCGTCCGCTCCATGGTCGCCGCCAAGGAGGCGCAGCGGATCATGGACGACCTGTACGACCTCGGCGCCCGCGCCATCCTCACCACGGCCATCCACGCCTGCCGGCTCTGACGGCGGGACACGGAAGAAGACCATGTCAGTCCCCGCACCCGCCCTTCCGGTCACCTTCCGGCCGACCCGCACCCGTGTGGTCCTGCTGAGCGTCGGCGTGATGATGTTCGCCGTCATCACCGTCGTCGCCTTCACCCTGGAGCAGCTCAGCAACGGGGAGCGGGCCAGTTTCGTCTTCACCGCGCTGGTCTTCCTCGGCGTGCTGGCGCTGCTCAGCCGGCCCAAGGTCGTCGCGGACGACAGCGGGGTGACCGTGGTCAATCTCACCCGTACCCGGCGGCTGTCCTGGGCCGAGATCGTGCGCGTCAACCTGCGCGCGGGTGACCCCTGGGTCTTCCTCGACCTCAGCGACGGGACCAGCATGCCCGCCCTCGGCATCCAGCCCGGAATCGCCAAGGAGCAGGCCATTCGCGACGCCCGCGCGCTCCGCGTCCTCGCCGAGAACCACGGCACGGGTACGGACAACGGCTGAGCCCCCTGCCCCGCAGGGCCTCTTGTTGATTACTCTGGGGGGCGGCGGCGCCCTGTGGCGCCCCGCCCCCACCAGAGGTCCCCGAGACCCGCGGGGCTTTCCTGCGACCCAAGGAGTGACTCCCTCCAGCAATGGACGGATCTTCCGGTAGTACCTGCGCCGCCCCTTCCGTGGAGGCGGCGGCATGACCACCCCCCTGCTGCTTCTCAGTGCGGCATTCCTTCTCATCCTCGCCAACGGATTCTTCGTGGCAGCCGAATTCGGGCTCGTCACCGTGGAACGGGCGGACGCCGAGCGCGCCGCCACCGAGGGCGACCGGCGGGCCCGTACCGTCGTCGACGCCCTGCGCGAACTCTCCTTCCAGCTCTCCGGCACCCAGCTCGGCATCACCATCACCTCACTGGTGGTCGGCATGCTCGCCGAGCCGGCCCTCGCCCAGCTGCTGGAGAGTCCACTCACCCTGACCGGTCTCCCCGACGGTGCCGTCCCCGGCATCAGCGTGGTGATCGGCATGCTCCTCGCGGCCGCCGTCCAGATGGTGATCGGTGAACTCGTACCGAAGAACTGGGCGGTCTCCAAGCCGCTCCAGGTCGCCCGGTTCGTCGCCGGACCCCAGCACCGGTTCACCATGGTCTTCCGGCCCGTGATCGGGCTGCTGAACACCGTCGCCAACCGGCTGGTGCGGCTGCTGGGCGTGGAGCCGGCCGACGAACTGGCCTCCGCCCGGACCCCGGGCGAGCTGGTCTCGCTGGCCAGGCACTCCGCGGAGGCCGGCACCCTCGAACAGGACACCGCGGATCTCTTCGTACGGACCCTGTCGCTCGCCGGCCTCACCGCCCAGCACGTCATGACCCCGCGGGTGAAGGTCAGCGCCCTCCAGACGTCCGCCACCGCGGCCGACGTCCTCAACCTCACCCGGGCCACCGGCCTCTCCCGCTTCCCCGTCTACCGGGAGCGCATCGACGAGGTCGTCGGCATGATCCACCTCAAGGACGCGCTCGCCGTTCCCTCCCAGGACCGGCTGCGCACCACGGCCGGCCGGATCGCGGTGCCCCCGCTGCTGGTCCCGGAGACGCTGCCCGTCGAGCAGCTCCTCCAGCGGCTCCGCAAGGAGCAGCCGATCGCCGTCGTGGTCGACGAGTACGGCGGCACTGCCGGTGTCGTCACCCTTGAGGACATCATCGAGGAACTCGTCGGGGAGGTCAGGGACGAGCACGACGCCGAAGGCGCCGACCGCCCCGAGCTGGCCCCCGCCGCGCCCGAGGACGGCAGGCCCGCCTGGGACGCCGAGGGCAGCTGCCGAGTCCTCACCCTGCGCCGGATAGGGCTCGACGTACCCGACGGCCCGTACGAGACCGTGGCCGGTCTCGTCGCCGACCTGCTGGGCCGGATCCCCGCCCCCGGGGACCGGGCCGAACTGCCTGGCTGGCGGATCTCGGTCCGCCAGGTCGGCCACTACCGGGCCGAGAAGGTCCGCTTCGTGCGGCTGGCCGGGGCCACCGGCCAGGTCACCTCCGAACCGGCGGCCCGCGGCGTCCTGGAGGCCGCGCGATGAGCCTGGTCCAACTGCTCTTCGCCGGACTCCTGGTCCTCGCGAACGGCTTCTTCGTCGGTGCCGAGTTCGCGCTCGTCTCGGTACGCCGCAGCCAGATCGAACCGCTCGCCGCAACCGGGTCCAGCCGGGCCCGGCAGGTGCTGTACGGCCTGGAGAACCTGCCGCAGATGATGGCGGCCGCCCAGTTCGGCATCACCATCTGCTCGCTGACCCTCGGCGCCGTCGCGGAACCGACCGTCGCCCAGCTGCTGGAGCCGGTCTTCCACGCGATCCACCTGCCGGAGGGCCTGATCCATCCGCTCGGCTATGTGCTGGCGCTGGTCTTCGTCGTCTTCCTCCACCTCGTCATCGGTGAGATGGTCCCGAAGAACCTGGCGATGGCGGCCCCGGAGAAGACCTCGCTGTGGCTCAGCCCCGGCCTGGTCGGCTTCGCCCGCCTCTGCCGACCGGTCACCTCCGCGCTGGGCGCCTGCGCCCGGCTGGTGCTCCGGCTCTTCGGTGTCGAACCGAAGGACGAGGTGGAGGCCGTCTTCACCAGCGAGCAGCTCAACCGGCTGGTCGAGGACTCCGGTCAGGCCGGACTCCTGGAGCCGGACGCGCAGGAACGGCTGGAGGACGCGCTGGAGCTGGGCAGCAGGCCCGTCACCGATGTGCTGCTGAGCCGGGCGAACCTGGTGACGGTCGACCCGTCCGTCACCCCGCACCGGATCGAGGCGCTGACGGTGCGGACCGGCTATTCGCGGTTCCCCGTCTGCGCGGAGGGCGGCGGCCCGTTCATGGGCTACCTGCACGTGAAGGACGTCCTCGACCTGGAGGACGGCGAGCGGGCGGTCCCGCAGCACGTGTGGCGCCCGATGGCCACGGTCCGGGCCGAACTACCGCTGGACGACGCCCTGACCGTGATGCGCCGCGCCGCGACGCACCTGGCCCAGGTCGCGGACGCGTCCGGCCGGGTACTCGGGCTGGTCGCCATGGAGGACGTCCTGGAGATGCTGGTCGGTGAGGTGCGGGACCCGGCCCACCGGGTCTCGGAGCCGCGCCGCACCGGGGAGAGGCAGACCGGCTCGGACGAGCTCACGGCCCTGGTCGGCTGACCCGCGCGGCCTCGGCCGCCGGGCGGGTCACCGTACCCGCCCGGCGGCCGGGGCTCACCCCGCCGGCCGCTCCGGGGGCCGGCGCCCCGACAGCACCTCGCCGTACGCCTGCATCAGATCCGGCAGCCGCAGCGTCGCCAGATCGTCCCGCGTCGGCACCGTCGCATACCCGGAGAGCCGCAGATCGCGGTAGGCGCAGCTCTTCTCGTACAGCGTGCGCAGGAACCGCCCGTTGCCCAGCTCGTCGAGCCAGCCCTGGTCGACGACATGGCCGCTGATGGCCCGCAGCTCGTCCAGCGACTCCTCGTCCCACGCGTCCCCGTTCTCCGTGGCCAGGACCTCACCGATCGAGGTGAGCTCCAGCGGGCGGTAGCTGGGGAAGTCCACCCGGGTGGTGAAACGCGAGGACAGCCCGGGGTTGGTGGCGAGCAGCCGGTCCATGCCCTCCGGGTATCCCGCCAGGATGACGACGAGGTGGTCCCGGTTGTCCTCCGCGCGCTTGAGGAGGACCTGAAGGGCCTCGTCCCCGTACGCGTCGCCCTTGCTGTAGCCCGTGTTGGAGAGGCTGTACGCCTCGTCGACGAACAGCACCCCGCCCAGTGCGGAGTCGATCAGCTCATTGGCCTTGACCGCCGTCTGGCCCAGGAACTCGCCGACCAGGTCCGCCCGCTGGGCCTCGACCAGATGGTCCCCGCCGAGCAGGCCCAGCGCGTAGAACACCCGGCCGAGGATGCGGGCCACCGTGGTCTTGCCGGTGCCGGACGGTCCGGAGAAGACGAAGTGCCGTTTCGGCGGCTGCACGGGGAGCCCCTGGCCGGCTCGCAGCCGCGCCATGTTCAACTGCGCGGACAAGGCCTTGACCTGCCGTTTCACCGGTTCCAGTCCGACCATCCGCTCCAGCTCCGCCAAGGCCTCGGCCAGCAGCACCGGATCGCTCGGGCCGGCCGGGAACAGCGACGGCGCCGACTGGCCCGGTACCGCGGTCTTCTCCCGCGCCCCGCCGGGCGGAGGAGACACCCCCACCCCCGGCAGGTCCGGCGGGTCGGCGCCGCCGGGGCGCGGGTCCCGGCCGTCCACCAGATCGGTGCCCAGGACCGAGTCGACGTCGGGCTGGGCCTCCACGAAGGCGGTGTCGCCGCCCAGGCCGGTCAGGGACACCGCGGCCAGCCCGGGGAACTCGTCGGAGCCGTCGAGCCCGTCGTAGTCCGCGATCGCCGCCAGCCGCGCCGAGGTGTCCATGAACGCCGGATCGATCCGGTGCACCGCCCGGTACAGCGGCAGCGCGGCGGCGCTGCGGCCGGTCCCCTCGTGCGCGCGGGCCAGCCAGTAGCGCAGCTCCTTGCGCTGCGGCTGCTCACTGCGGCAGCGCATCAGCGCGGTGGAGAGCAGCGGCTCGGCCTGTCCGTACATCTCCAGCCGCACCCGCGCCATACCGCCGAACAGCCCCGCCTCGATGCCCAGCAGCGGGTCCTCGATCAGCTGCTCCGTATGGCGTACGAGCTGCTCCCAGTCCTTGACCAGATAGGACCGGCAGGCGTGCAGGAAGCGGACCTGTGCGTCGGCGTCCACCGGCGGCAGTCCGGCCAACGCCCGGTCGAGCTCCGGCACATGGCGCCCGTCCAGCCAGTGCGAGGCGTGTGCCAGCAGCAGATCGCGCGGGCTCTCCAGCACCGGCTGAACCCACCAGCCCAGCCAGTACCAGGAGTTCAGCGTGCGGCGGTGGCGGCCGCGCTGCTCCCCGAAGCGGTCGCGATGGCCGTACATGTGCAGCAGCGCCGATGTGGTATCGACCCGCAGCGCGTGGAGGCCCAGCCAGGCGTCCGCCATGCCGGGATCGAGTTGTACCGCAGCTCTGAATTCCTCTTCTGCCTGCGGGTAGGCGCCCATCGTGTAGGCGTCCACGCCGCGCAGCCAGGCGAGGTCGGCCGGGGCCTGTGCGCCCTGCGTGCCGATGTCCATCTGGTCCCCCACAAACCGTGCCCCCAGGATGTCCCGCCGCACGGCTGCCCGCCGAGGCGTGCCGAACCGCTGTGCCGCGAACGGGAATTGACCGCACTGAGAGGCATCGTACCTGCGCAGGGAGTGTCCGACTAAGGGCGCCGCAGGGTGAAGAGGGGCCGTGACCCAGGGTGAGCGCGATGGGGTGGAAGGTGGCCGGGAACGGGCGCCGGGCACAGAACGAAGCCCCCGGTCACGGGGGAACAACCGGGGGCTTCGCGTCTGCGGGGGCTCCGAAAAGCCGCACATTGAGAACGTAAGACCTGTACCGCCCCGGGTCAAGCAGAGCCGGGGCACTTCCGGACCGATTTCCGACTGCTCGGTATGGCGGTACCAATTAATCACTTTGGGTGATGGAGCGACTCGCTTTTGCTGTCGGGCCGGGTCCCTTCAACCACTGGTACCCCACAGGCAACTGACGCACCAACGTTTCGGCCGAGGGGCGGGAGGGATCGGCCGAGAAATGAGCCGATTCGGCGACGGTCCAGTCGTCCCAGAACGCCGTGAGGGCCGGACCGTCCCGCCGCCGGCCCCGTTCCCAGGACTCGGCGGCGGGCAGATCCATCCACAACAGGTGTGCGAGGAAGGGGCGCAGCGCCCGCCGCCCGGCGCCGACCCCTTCGATCAGGACCACCGGGGCCGGTTCCAGGGTGCGCGGCGGGCCGAAGCGCCGGGCCGTCCAGTCGTACGGCTCGTAGCGCGCGGGCTCCCCGTGCGACAGCGGACCGAGGACCTGGCTCCGGAGCCTGGCCGTCCAGTCGAACATCTCCTCGTGGCTGGCCAGGTCGTCCAGGTGGAGTACGGGCGCGCCGTCGAGCGCCGCCGCGAGCAGGGCGGCGAAGGTGCTCTTGCCCGATCCCGCGTGGCCGTCCACGGCGATCAGCCGGACCGGCCCGCAGGACGGTGGCAGGGTGCGCAGCCGCGCGGCGTGCTGCGAGAGGTCGTTCATCCGTCCAGCCTACGAGTCCGTCCGGTCTGCGAGCCGGTATGGAGCCGTCGCAGGTCACGCCAGTGGTCGAGACCAATATTGGTCCGGCGGCGCGAGGCGAATCACTGGCCGAACCGGGGGAGGAGCCGCAATAGTTGGCGCACTGTCGTGCACCTGAAGCCCCATTCCGCTTACGACCGGGGGTCTCGCCCATGCCCAGTCCGACCTCACGCCGAACCGTGCTCGCCGCCGCCATCGCGGCAGCGGCCGGAGCCGGAGCGGTGTCGTCCACCGCTTCCGCGGCCGCCGCCGTCCGCTCCTCCGCCCCGCACCACGCACCCTCGACGGCGGCAGCTTCCGTGGACAACCACTCCTGGAGTACGTACACCGACTGGCGCTGCGGCTCCGGTGCCGGGACCCGTGCCGTCGCGGGCCGCCGGGCGGGCCTGGTGATCGGCCACCCGCTGGGACGTACCGACTACACCGACCCGCACACGGGTGCGACGGCGGCCTGGGAGTACGCGACCTGGACCTCACCCGTCCACCGCTCCTCCGTCCCCGCCACCGAGGCGATCGCCTCCTGGAACGCGCACACCCCCGCCGGCACCTGGATCCAGATCGAGCTCCGGGGCACCTACTCCGACGGCACGGACACCCCCTGGTACGTCATGGGGCGCTGGGCCGCCGGCGACGGCGACATCCGCCGTACGTCCGTCGACGGCCAGAGCGACGGCAAGAGCTCCATCTGGACCGACACCTTCTCGGTGGACGACGCGGCGAGCGGTCTGCGGCTCGCGTCCTACCGGCTGCGGCTGACCCTGTACCGCACCCCGGGCACCCGGCTCACCCCCACGGTGTGGCGTCTGGGCGCGATGGCCTCTGACGTCCCCGACCGCTTCACCGTGCCCGCCTCCGTCCCCGGCCTGGTCCGGGAGCTGTCGGTGCCGCGCTACTCGCAGAACGTGCACGCGGGGCAGTACCCCGAGTACGACAACGGCGGCGAGGCGTGGTGCAGCCCCACCTCCTCGCAGATGATCATCGAATACTGGGGCCGCCACCCCAGCGCGGCGGACCTCGCCTGGGTCAAGCCCGGGCTGGCGGACCCGCAGGTCTGCCACGCCGCGCGGTTCACCTACGACTACCAGTACGAGGGCTGCGGCAACTGGCCGTTCAACGCCGCCTACGCCGCCACGTACGAGGACATGACCGCCGTGGTGACCCGGCTGGGCTCGCTGAAGGACCTGGAGACCCTGATCCGGGCGGGGATTCCGGCCATAACGTCGCAGTCGTTCCTGAAGGAGGAGCTGACAGGCGCGGGCTACGGCACCTCCGGCCACCTGATGACGGTGATCGGCTTCACCGCGGACGGCGACGTGATCGCCAACGACCCCGCGTCCCCGGACGACGAGGCGGTACGCCGCGTCTACCAGCGGCACGAGTGGGAGACGATCTGGCTCCGCACCAAGCGCTATGACGCGAACGGGCAGGTCAGAAGCGGTACGGGTGGTGTCTGCTACATCTACTGGCCGTCTGACCCGACACCGACTCAGCACCGTGCTCTGCGGTCGCTCGGCTTGTTGTGAGCGTGTAGGGCCCCACGGCCACCTCAACTAGCCCCACGGCCACCTCAACCACCTGACGGCAGCGTTCATGGCCGTCCCGCGTGAGGTGGCCGTACTGGTCGACCGTGACCATGACGAGCGAGGTCCGAGCCAACGGGACACCTCGGGAATGGAGACCCCGCTGGTCAAGGTCACGGTCGTCTACCTGTGCCGAAGGTCGTGCGGTGTGTATGCGGGGAGTCCCAGCCGCTTGATCGTTCGCATCCGGGACTTACGAAGGGGATCCGGGTACGGAAGACCTGCGTCGGCGTTGCGGATGGGCGTCGCTTTGGACGCGGGCAAGACCACCGGCGGCGCACCTCCGCTCTCGCGGAGAGCACGGCGGGCTGCTCGCCCGACGGCCGCGACCTCCGCTCGCGCGGAGAGCACTCCGAGGCCCAGGCCAAGAAGGACAAGGCGGCCGGCTCACCTCCGCTCGCGCGGAGAGCACCGGCACTGCGGGCAATGCCGCATCCCGCCCCGCGGCTCACCTCCGCTCGCGCGGAGAGCACGGTGATCGTGTGACTATCTGGACGTTACGGATCGGCTCACCTCCGCTCGCGCGGAGAGCACTTCGGCACCCCGGGGTGGTGGGCGGCGAACACCGGCTCACCTCCGCTCGCGCGGAGAGCACAGCTCGCGCACGGACGGGAGTGCGTCGCCGTGCGGCTCACCTCCGCTCGCGCGGAGAGCACGGCGACCAGCTCAGCTGGCACGGCATCGGGGACGGCTCACCTCCGCTCGCGCGGAGAGCACGCCACGGCCTGCGAGGGCCTGGCCCCGGAGATCGGCTCACCTCCGCTCGCGCGGAGAGCACCGGGTTGTCGCGCGGAGGGTGCTGTCGTCTGCCGGCTCACCTCCGCTCGCGCGGAGAGCACACTCTCGACATCGATGGCGCTGTCCTATCGGCCGGCTCACCTCCGCTCGCGCGGAGAGCACAGCGGGTCGAGCTGTTTCATGTTGCAGCCGGGCGGCTCACCTCCGCTCGCGCGGAGAGCACATGACGATGGCGCGGCCCGGGTGGCGGGACGACGGCTCACCTCCGCTCGCGCGGAGAGCACTGTACGGCTCGGGCCAGAAGGGGAAATCGACCCGGCTCACCTCCGCTCGCGCGGAGAGCACTGTCGGTCAGTCGTCGCTGTCGTCATCGTCGCCGGCTCACCTCCGCTCGCGCGGAGAGCACCACGAGGCGGTGAGTGCGGCGATGTCGTAGGGCGGCTCACCTCCGCTCGCGCGGAGAGCACTTCACGGGGCCGAACAACAGCCTGGCCTGTTCCGGCTCACCTCCGCTCGCGCGGAGAGCACGAGTCGTGGGGTCTGCGGTGGGGCATCGATGTCGGCTCACCTCCGCTCGCGCGGAGAGCACCGGCGGGCACCGCCGAGCGGGTTCCGGCTCGCCGGCTCACCTCCGCTCGCGCGGAGAGCACAACGGCGTGTTCGTTGAGGACTACGCGCACGACGGCTCACCTCCGCTCGCGCGGAGAGCACTGCCCTCCTGTCCACGGCGGCGCGCTCCTCGGCGGCTCACCTCCGCTCGCGCGGAGAGCACCCGAACTCGTAAACCTGCTCGGGGGTGTATCGCGGCTCACCTCCGCTCGCGCGGAGAGCACTGCGTGAGACCTGGCCCAGCCTCCTTGCCGCCCGGCTCACCTCCGCTCGCGCGGAGAGCACCCGGTTTCGGGGTCGACGCAGCGCACCGCGAGCGGCTCACCTCCGCTCGCGCGGAGAGCACCCTGCCTTGGTCGCGCGTTGTCCGGACATGGACGGCTCACCTCCGCTCGCGCGGAGAGCACACCAGGCCCTGATCGCCGGAGCCGGACGGCTCCGGCTCACCTCCGCTCGCGCGGAGAGCACGCCCGCCCGGAAGAGCGGCCAGAGAGAAGGTGCGGCTCACCTCCGCTCGCGCGGAGAGCACACGACCGCACGAGCTGGAGGAAATCGAAGCGCCGGCTCACCTCCGCTCGCGCGGAGAGCACAAGGAAGCGGCCACAGATACCACCCGCGGCGCCGGCTCACCTCCGCTCGCGCGGAGAGCACATTCCGGGACCGACTCAGTCCGTCTCGGCCGTCGGCTCACCTCCGCTCGCGCGGAGAGCACCCTTCGTGAACTGGCCTTATTGGACGGCTTTGCAGTCCCTTTGCCAAGTTTCGGTATGCATGCTTCTCGATTCGTTCCGGTCGCGCAGAGAGTGTACGACCAGGCCCTCGTGCCGGTGCCGGATTGGGCCATTTGGGGTGGATGTCAGTGGGGACTGCTATCTCTGGGCACATGATGAAGCGCGACGAGGTAGGGGCCTCGGGGCACTGCGGTCTAGACGTTCGGATGTGGGGGAAGGAGAGCGGGCTGTCGCGGCCGTACCCGGTGATGTGTCATCTCCTGGACACGGGGGCGGTGTTCCAGGAGTTATGGGATGTCGTTCTGAGCGATGAGACCAGAACTGCCATCGCGGATGCGCTCGGGCTGAGCGAGGTGAAGGCGCGCACGGTGGTGTCGTTCTGGGCCGCCTTGCACGACATCGGCAAGATCACCCCACCGTTCCAGGCCCAGGTTCCCACTTGCTACAAGCCGGTTAGCGATGACCCCGCCTACATCAGTGCGCCGGGTGCTGAGGAGGAGCGGGCTTTCCGTCACGAGATCGCATCCCACTGGGCTCTGAACGAACTCTTTGAGGGGGCGGGCTATCCCGGCGGCGAGCGCCTTCTGCACAGGTCGGTGAGTCATCAGGTCGCGCAGTTGCTGGGCGGGCATCACGGCCTTTTTGGCGGCGTGTTGAAGGCGAAGGAATCAGCGAGGGCGAGCGCCTACAACCCTGGGCTGGGTGAGCAGGGCTGGGCGCGTCAGCGGCGGATGCACTTCGAGGAACTGCGTCGAATCATGGGCGCGTCCGCAGTTCCTCGGGGCGGCTTACCGGCGGGGCTGGCGGTTGTTGTGTCCGGCCTTGTGGTGGTGGCGGACTGGCTCGCGAGTCAGACATCCGTGATTGAGCCGCGTATGCCTGGCGCGGGATGGTTGGGGACCCCGGCGCAGACTGATGCCCACTGGCAGGGTGCGGTGCGTGCGGCTGCGGAGTGGGTGAGGGCGGCGCGACTGGGGCGGACCCGGTTCTCCGCCGGGGAGTTCGGCGACATGTTCCCCTTCGTTCCCAACAGCCTGCAGCGGGATCTGGCGGAGCATCTCCCCGCGATGGTCGCTGGGCGCGGGGCGGGTCTGGTGCTGGTGACGGCTCCGACGGGCGACGGCAAGACGGAGGCAGCGCTGTTCGCGGCTTCGTTGCTGGGGCGGGCTGCCGGGGCCCGTGGTGTGTACTTCGCCCTGCCGACGATGGGCACCGCGGACGCGATGCTGCCCCGGGTAGAGGCGTTTGCCTCCCGTGCGCTGTCGGGGGAGCGGGCGTTGATGCTGCTGCACTCGATGGCGTGGCTGACTTCCCCGGGCATCCGTGACAGTACAGCGGCACTCGATACCCCGTCTGGTCAGGATGCGGGACCGATAAGCGCAGGCAGAGACACGGCGGTTGAGGCGGACGGGTGGCTGCGAGGCCCGAAGCGTGGGCTGCTGGCTCCGCTGGGCGTGGGCACGATCGACCAGGCATTGAGCGCGGTGCTGCCGTTGCGGTACAACGCGCTGCGGCTGTTCGGGCTGTCGGACAAGGTATTCGTGGTCGATGAGGCACACGCGTACGGGCCGTGGATGCATCAGCTCCTGCTGCGGTTGCTGGAGTGGCTGGGGGCGATGGGTGCCCCGGTGGTGCTGTTGTCGGCGACGCTGACGGGCCGTTCGGCCGGCTCGCTGGTCGATGCGTACCGGCGTGGTGCCGGTTTCCGTGAACCGTCGCAGGTGGCGCCGCGGTACCCGGGTTGGCTGTTCGCGAGCGGCGTCTCGGGGGAAGTACCGGCCGCCCGGAGTATCGCCAGCGACCGGGCCCGGACGTTGAGGCTGTCGCGTCGGCCGGTGGTGTGGGACACCTCCGATCCCGCTGGAGGGCCGGTGCGGGCCGGCGGCCGGCGTGCAGCGCTGCGGGAGGTGCTGGCGCCAGTCGCTGCGCAGGGTGGTACGGCGCTGGTGTGCTGTACGACGGTTGCCGAGGCGCAGCAGACCTACCGCGATGTGTGTGCAGCGTTCCCCGGACTCGCGTCTCGGTCTGGTGGAGTGCGGTTGCTGCACTCCCGGTACCCCGCGGATGTGCGGGCTGCCATAACGGCTCAGGCCGAGGCCACGTACGGAAAGCCGGGGGAGGGAGAGGTCTCCGTGCGTCCGGGCTCGGTGCTGGTGGCGACGCAGGTGGTGGAGCAGTCTCTGGACTTCGACTTCGACCTGGTGGTGAGCGACCTCGCCCCACTGGCCCAGCTGTTGCAGCGCGCTGGGCGCGGACGGCGCCACCGTCGGGGTCCTCTCGGGCGTCCCGGCTGGGCGGTGGCTGAGGATGAGCCGGAGCTCGTCGTGCTTGATCCGCTTGCCGGGCCCGACGGGTCGGTCCCCCGTGCATGGGGATCTGTCTACGATGCCGGGCTGCTCGTTCGGACGTCTGAGATCCTGGGGGGTTGCGCGCGGGACGGTGTTGCGGTTCCCGGTGACGTACAGCGGCTTGTGGACGAGGTGTACGAGGAGGACTTCGTCGACCGGCTCGACGAGGCCGCCCTTCAGGAGCTGGCGCGCCTTGATGAGGAGCGGGTGGCGGGGGAGGCGGCGGAGCGGCATTTGGCGAAGTGGACCAGCATCTGTGCCCCGGTGGATGTGAAGGGTGATCTGAGCAAGCTGTCGGTGCGGGAGGCGGGGGTCAGTGAGGAACTGCTGACGACACGTCTGGGTGCTGACACCGGACGGGTGCTCTGTTTGTACGCACAGGCAGATGGGGTGACGACGCTCGACCCCGAGGGGAATGTCCCGGTCCCTGGCGGCGGCCGCAACGGCCTCGGTGTGGCAGAGCTGGTTGCCGTCGCGCGGCGTGTGGCACCCGTGCCGGGTCGGTGGCTGCGGGGCGGCGAACCGGGCGCAACCGTGCCGGAGCAGTGGGGCTCCCACCCTCTGCTCCGAGACCTCGCCGTGCTGAGCATGAGTCCGCTGGGGGAAGAGGGCTGGGCTTGCCGCCATGGGCGATTCACGATCTCGATATCCGGGGTCGGTCTCGAAATCGAATGATCTTCACGTATTGATCACGCTATGCCCACGCTTCTATTACTTTCAAGTGTGGTCCCACGCAGTCCAGTTGCGCCCTCCGCCTGCAGCCCCGTTCCAGAGCCCTTCTGGCTTGCGGCGTGGTGGAGACCGGCGACCTGCGCTGCAGATCGGCCGGCTACCGCCCGGCCTCCAGTGCTGTCTGAATGACGACAGGAACCCTCTATGCCGACCGGCACGTACAACCTGATCGACCAGCCGTGTGTCCCTGTGCGCTGGAAACCCACCGGTACGTCCGCCGTCAGCGGGCAGCACCCCGATCTGGTGGGGTTTCGGGAGCTCCTGCTGCGCAGCCACGACATCGAGTCGCTCGCCGTCGCCGACGCGCCCGCGCACTCCGCACTGCTCCGCATCCTCTATGCGCTCACAGCCAGGGTGGCCGACCTGACCGAGCAGGGTCCCGAAGGAGACTGGGACGAGCGCCGTCTGGAGGTTCTCGATGCCGGTCGGCTTCCGGCTGAAAAAATCGCCGCCTACTTCGAGGAGTACGAGGACCGGTTCTTCCTGTTCGCTCCGGGCGGGCGGCCGTGGATGCAGGATCCTCGTCTGGCCGAGCAGTGCGACGCGACGAACACGGCCGGGGTCAACAAGCTCATCGTCACCCGTCCTTCGGGCAACAACCACTCCTGGTTCCGGCACGACACGGATGCCAAGCCCGTACTGCCCACTGCTCCCGAAGCGTTCCTCAGCTTGCTGGTGTGGCACTACTACGGGCCGTCGGGGCGCTGTTCGTCCCGTGAGGTGAACGGCGTGAAAACCGCGTCCGCCACTGCCGGCCCGCTGCGCACGGCCCTGTCCTACCACCCCGAGGGCGACTGTCTGTTCGAGACGCTCCTCGCCGGCCTCGTACCGCCGGAGGACGCAGTGAACGGGGAGGAGGACCTGTGCCCCTGGGAACAGGAGGACCTGGCCGATCCGGATCGTCCACCGAGGCAGTCGTCGGGGCCGCGATCGCGGCACACGGGGCGCTCGCAGCACGCGCTGCTCCTGCTCCCGGACGAAGACGGCACCCATGTCCGGGACGCGTTCATCACCTGGGCGTTCCGGGGCGAGCGGATGCCGCGGGAGGACGACTTCCTGATCTGGCAGACCAGCCAGCAGGGCAACCGATACCCACGTCCGGCCGACGCGGGCCGGGCGCTGTGGCGGGACCTGGACGCGTTGCTCCTGCAGCACCCGCCGGCAGGCAGCGCGCACCCCCAGCAGCCACGGGTCTTCACTTCCGCGCCGCAGGTCTCGGAGAACCTGCGAGTGCGGGCACTGGGTTTCGACCAGGAGGGCCAGGCCAAGGACACGCAGTTCATTGACGCGAGCACCCCGGCTGTTCTCGGCTACGCCGAGGACAACGACCCTCGTACCGTGCCCGCGGTTGGCCGTCTGCGCCAGCACGGGGAGCTGTACGGGCGGCGGCTGGACCGAGCGGTGAAGCGTGCCTGGGCGGCCTATGTCAGTGAGGCCAAGGCGGACGGTGCGGCCTGGGCGGCAGAGGCCGGTGCCCGGTACTGGCCGGCCGCGGAGGCGGAGTTCTGGGCCCGTTTCCGTCTCCTCGACCGCACCGGTGACGTCGCCGACGGTGGTTTCGACCCGGCATCGACCCGGCGGGCGTTTGTGCGGCTGGCCGAGGAGGCGTACGACGCGGTGACCGAACCCGTCACCCGCACGCTGCGTGGCGCGAAGGCCGTCTCACAGGCACGCATCGACCTCTACGGCGGAAACCCGAAGACCCGGCCGGCTGTGCCCGGCCCCCGCGCGAAGACCAAGGAGCCCACCGCATGAGCACCCCCACCCAGCCTCCCCTCCAGGAGTCCGACAGCTCACCGACCGCGCCGGCCGGCGGATTTCCACGACAGGCCGGCAAACCGCGGGAAGGGCGGTCGCGGGCGTTCACCAGCTGGGTCGTGCAGGTCAGCCGGGAGGACCCCGGGGCCCGCAGCGCACTCAGGAGCGGGCTGCGCAAAGACCTCGACTCGGTGCGGCGTATGCACCGTCTGGTCGCCCCCTGGCTGCCCGAGTCCCGTTCCGAGGATATGGAGCGGGCGTATTACACGGTTGCCGCGATGATCGCCGCTCAGCCCCGCAGCGCAATGGCCGTTCCGGAAGGAACGGCCGAGAGCCCCGAACAACCCGACGCAGACAAGAGCCCTGCCGCAAAGGCCCGACGGCGGCGCGCGAGTCTCGGCACGGCATTCGCGACCGCGGTGACCGAGGGGCCGGGACGGGAGAAGGAGATGCGTACGGGGACAGCGGAAAGCCGTCTCAACCTCCTCACCCGCCAGAGCGTCAACGGCCTCCACCGGCACCTGCCCGGCACCGTCGGGTACCTGTGCTCAGTGGGCGTGGACGTCGACTGGGCGCAGATCCTCGACGACCTCAGCAACTGGCGCAAGGACTCCGGACGCATCTCCCGTACCTGGCTCCAGGACTTCTACCGGGCCAGGGACCGGGACCTGGCCCGGCGGGCCGACGAAGCCGACGAGCAGGACCTCGCCGTGGAGGCAGCAACTGCCTCGGCAGCCTCCTGACCGCCCACCTCACCCGACGCATGAACCACGCACCGCACACATCGCACAGCCATGGGCCAAGGAGCCGCATCACCATGAACATGCCCGCGCGTTTCATCGACATCCACATCATCCAGAGCGTTCCGTTCGCCAACCTGAACCGGGACGACACGAATTCCGTGAAGACGGTGCAGTACGGGAACGTGCTGCGGACCCGGGTCAGCAGCCAATCCTGGAAGCGCGCCGTCCGCAGCGTGTTCGAGGACCGTATCGGCCAGGCGGCACTGCGAACCCGCCGCATCGGAGAGCGCGTCACCCGCCTCCTTGAGGACCGCGGGTGGCCCTTGGACCTCGCCCAGAGGGCCGGGGCGCACACTGCTGCGGCCAGCAGCATCAAGTTCGAACTTGCGAAGGACCCGAAGGAGCCCAAGCAGGCCCTCGCCAACAAGGTCCTCACCAACGCAATGGTCTATGTTCCCGAAACCGCCGTCGCCGCACTCGCCGACCTGGCCGAGGAACACCGCGATGCCCTGGAAACCGCGAAGGACATCAAGAAGCCCGCCGACAAGAGCATCCTGCCCGCGGACAAGGTCGAGGCTGTGCTGCGCACCCGAAACGGCGTCATCAACGTCTTCGGCCGCATGCTCGCAGAGGTCGACAACGCAGGAGTGGACGGCGCCGTCCAGGTGGCCCACGCCCTCACCACACACGAGACCGACGTCGAACTCGACTACTTCTCCGCCGTCGACGACGTCACCGCCACCTGGAACGACCAGAGCGGCAGCGGACACATGGGCCACACCGAGTTCAGCGCCGGCACCTTCTACCGGTACGCGACCATCGACCTCCGCGACCTCGCCCACAACATCGGTGACGACCCCGACGAGCTCCGCGAGCTCACCGCCGCATTCCTCAGCGCCTTCACCCTGTCCCTGCCCCAGGCGAAGAAGAACGCAACCGCCCCCCACACCATCCCCGACCTCGCCCACATCTCCGTACGCACCGACCGCCCGCTGTCCTACGCCGCCGCGTTCGAGAGCCCCGTCACCGCAGCCGGCCAGGGCGGGTACGCCGGCCCGTCCCGCACCACCCTGTCCGACTACGCCGACGCCGCCAACCGCCTCCTCGGCACCAGCGGCATCCTCCATGCCGGCTGGGCCGGCATCGACGCCAAGGACCTCGACGGACTCGGCACCCGCCACACCGGCTTCGACGCCCTCATCGACACCGCCCTCACCAAGGCCCTCACCGCGCAGCCCGCCGGCGGCGCCGCATGACCACCACCCTCCTGCCCGCCCCGGAACCGGGGCTCCTGCTCCGCCTCACCGGGCCCCTGCAGTCCTGGGGCCTGCACAGCCACTTCAACGAACGCGACACCACCGCCTTCCCGACCCGCTCCGGCATCATCGGCATGCTCGCCTCCGCCCTCGGACGCCACCGCGACCACCCCATCGACGACCTCACCGCACTGCACATGACAGTGCGCACCGACCGCCCCGGCGTACTGCTGCGCGACCTGCACACCGTCGGCGGCGGACTCCCCGGCAAAGCAACGGTGACCACCGCGGAGGGCAAGAAGCGCCCCGGAGACACCGGCACCCTCCTCACCCACCGCTACTACCTCGCCGACGCCGCCTTCACCGTCGCCCTCACCACGACATCCCGTGAGGACGAGGCGCTCCTCGGCCAGTGCGCCGACGCACTGCGAGCCCCCCGGTGGCCGCTGCACCTCGGGAGACGCTCCTGCCCGCCAGAGGGCCCCGTCCTGATCGGGCAGAGCCACGACGCCCTGCACCACCTCATCCACCTGCCCCTCGCCGCATTACCGGCCCGCGGGGCGGAAAACACAGCGGTGGAGTTCCTCGCGGACCGGCCCCTCACCCTCCTGCCGGCCGCGGACCACATGGTCAGCGACACCAACCAGGACGGCACCCGCCCGTCCGGCGAACTCAACGACCAGCCCCTCAGCTATCACCCCAGCCGACGCGCCTACCGCGCCAGGCCCCTGTACCGGCGCACCCTGCTCCTGCCCAAAGCCCAGTTCGCCGGACTCGGAGCTCGACAGCTCGCCGCCTTGACCCACTACCTGAACACGCGGCTGAACACCACCGAAGGGAGCCGATGATGACGCTCTGGCTCACCCGCATCGTCCCCGACACCCGCTCCCAGGAAGCCCGACGCGACCTCGCGGGCGCAATCGGCATGCACCGCCGCATCATGAGCCTCTACCCCTCAGAAGCCGGCCCCGACCCCCGCGCCCGCTTCGGCGTCCTCTTCCGCACCGAAGACACCCCCACCGGACCGCACCTGCTCGTCCAGTCCACCCACGAACCCGACGCCAGCCGGCTCCCCGACGGCTACGGCACCACCCTCACCCGCCCACTCGACGCCCTCATCGACGCGATCCGCCCCGGACTCACCATCCGCTACCGGTGCGTCGCCAGCCCCGTCCGCAAACCCGGCGCCACCACCCGCGCCCTCTACAACCTCCCACCCGTCGTCCCGCTCACCGGAGCAGCAGCGGACGAATGGTGGCTGCGCCAAGCAGACCGGAGCGGGATCAAACCCCTCACCCACCACCCCCAACCCCTGGACGCCGCCCGAGGCGAACGGCGCCCCGACGGAGCCGCGCCCCAGCGCATCCGTCACGCCCGCACCCAGTTCGACGGAACCGCCGCCATCATCGACACCGACCTGCTCAAAGCAGCCATCCTCAACGGCATCGGACGCGGCAAAGCGTACGGATGCGGCCTCCTCAGCATCGCCCCCGCGAGGCAGCCCCAGTGACACCACGCTCGACAACAAGAGCCCTCACCACCGGTAACGCCCGTCGCAAGCTCGCCGCACCAACCGTCGCCATGCTCCCCCGCATCGCCGACTCCCTCTCCTTCCTCTACCTCGACATCGTCCGCATCCACCAGGACGACACCGGCGTCTGCGCAGAAGTCACCAGCGAACAACGAGGACCAGAAACCGTCTACCTCCCCACCGCCGCCCTCAGCTGCGTCCTCCTCGGCCCGGGCACCTCCATCACCGCACGAGCCCTCACCACCTTCGCCCGCAACGGCACCACCGTCCTCACCACCGGATCAGGAGGCGTCCGCTGCTACTCCGCAGCCGTCCCCGACTCCCTCACCACCCTCTGGCTCGAACGCCAGACCCGAGCGTGGACCAACGACACCCACCGCCTCGCCATCGCCCAGGCCATGTACGAACTCCGCTTCGGAGACGGCACCGCAACCGACGGCACCAACCTCGACAAACTCCGAGGAATGGAAGGCCAACGCGTCAAAGCCCACTACCAACTCCTCGCCCGCCAGTACAAGATCGGCCGCTTCCGCCGCGCCTACGACCCCACCTCCTGGGACACCCAGGACCCGGTCAACCTCGCCCTGTCCTCAGCCAACACCTGCCTCTACGGCATCGTGCACGCCGCGATCACCGCACTCGGCTGCTCACCCGCCCTCGGCTTCGTCCACAACGGCAACCAACAAGCCTTCGTCTACGACATCGCCGACCTCTACAAAGCCGAACTCACCATCCCCCTCGCCTTCTCCCTCCACGCATCACCCAACCCCGAAGGCGAAGCACGCCGCTCCTTCCGCCACGAGCTACGCCTCTTCCAGCTCCTGCCGCGCATCGTCACCGACATCCAGCAACTCCTCGACCCGAGCCGCACCTACGAAGGACCCGACCCCGAGGAACAGATGGTCGACCTGTGGGACCCGGTCGTCGGCTCCGTACCCGCCGGCATCAACCACGCGAAGCAACCATGACCCACGTACCGGAGGGACACGACCCGTGTCCTCAATGATCGTCATCTCAGCCACCGCCGTACCCGACCACCTACGCGGCGCTCTCACCCGTTGGCTCCTCGAAGTCACACCCGAGCTCTACGTAGGCACCGTCTCAGCCCGCGTCCGCGACGAACTCTGGACAGCCGTCGCCGCCTGCGCCGACGACGGGATGGCGGTCCTCGCACACCCTGCCGACAACGAGCAAGGCTTCCAACTACGCACAGCGGGCAGTCGTCGCCGTGAGCCCCTCGACTTCGACGGACTCACCCTGATCGCCTTCCAGCGTGAGAGTCAAGAGATGGCAAACCCCTCCTAACGGGCCAGGTCAGAGAGGGTGCTCTCCGCGCGAGCGGAGGTGAACCGGCGGCCCGGTTCGAGATCGAACAGGCCGAGACGTGCTCTCCGCGCGAGCGGAGGTGAACCGCCCCGCCGGATCATCCGGCGGGGCTTTTCCGTGTGCTCTCCGCGCGAGCGGAGGTGAACCGTTGGACTGTTGCTGGGCCTACCGATGGGGCATGTGCTCTCCGCGCGAGCGGAGGTGAACCAGGCGTAGAGCAGCTTCGCCCCGTGCCGGATGAGTGCTCTCCGCGCGAGCGGAGGTGAACCGGCGGCCGAGGACCGTGGTGAGCCGACCGCGAAGTGCTCTCCGCGCGAGCGGAGGTGAACCCTGGGCGCCATAGACGGCATGGCCAACCCCAACGTGCTCTCCGCGCGAGCGGAGGTGAACCGTCGGTGAGCAGCTGCACCAGCGCCATCGCGGCGTGCTCTCCGCGCGAGCGGAGGTGAACCGGCGGGGGCCGCGGGGACGTCGTCGTCATCGTCGTGCTCTCCGCGCGAGCGGAGGTGAACCGGTGCCAGCACCTCCGGCGGCGTCACGCAGGCCGTGCTCTCCGCGCGAGCGGAGGTGAACCGGTGCCAGCACCTCCGGCGGCGTCACGCAGGCCGTGCTCTCCGCGCGAGCGGAGGTGAACCGTTCTCGACGAACTTCCCGACCTGCTGGAGCGCGTGCTCTCCGCGCGAGCGGAGGTGAACCGGTGCCAGCACCTCCGGCGGCGTCACGCAGGCCGTGCTCTCCGCGCGAGCGGAGGTGAACCGGCCCCGCACGAGTCCTTGGCGTACATCGCGGGGTGCTCTCCGCGCGAGCGGAGGTGAACCGCATCGCTTATGGATGTGCCACTTGTCTATTAGGTGCTCTCCGCGCGAGCGGAGGTGAACCGCAGCCGAGGGAGCCGTTGGGGGCGGTCCAGTCGTGCTCTCCGCGCGAGCGGAGGTGAACCGTCGATCAGCCTGCGGGAGATCATCGAGCGCGCGTGCTCTCCGCGCGAGCGGAGGTGAACCGCACCCGGTACGAACTCACCGGAACGTTCACCAGTGCTCTCCGCGCGAGCGGAGGTGAACCGAGCTTGATCGTCTCGTTCAGCGTCGCTTCCAAGTGCTCTCCGCGCGAGCGGAGGTGAACCGAGTACCGGCGAGTCCGTGACGGTCTCCCACGTGTGCTCTCCGCGCGAGCGGAGGTGAACCGACTCAGCGAGTTGTGGCGAACTGATATCAGTTGTGCTCTCCGCGCGAGCGGAGGTGAACCGGTCGCCGACCACGGTGTTGACGCTCTCCGCTAGTGCTCTCCGCGCGAGCGGAGGTGAACCGCCCTTCCGCGCGGTGCCCTTGGAGTGGAACCCGTGCTCTCCGCGCGAGCGGAGGTGAACCGATGCCGTGCTTGTCGTAGCTGAACCAGGAGTCGTGCTCTCCGCGCGAGCGGAGGTGAACCGAAGAAGGCGGCCGCCGTTCTGCCGCAGCCCTTGTGCTCTCCGCGCGAGCGGAGGTGAACCGTGGTCTTCCAGCTCCTTCCGGGCCGACGTCGAGTGCTCTCCGCGCGAGCGGAGGTGAACCGGCGCAGTCGCGCGGGGACCAGCTGGCGGCCGAGTGCTCTCCGCGCGAGCGGAGGTGAACCGGCGCAGTCGCGCGGGGACCAGCTGGCGGCCGAGTGCTCTCCGCGCGAGCGGAGGTGAACCGCGATACCCCGGCACTATGAAACACGACTCGCCGTGCTCTCCGCGCGAGCGGAGGTGAACCGATGGCCCTCACCGGGCAGACCAAACACGCCGGGTGCTCTCCGCGCGAGCGGAGGTGAACCTCGACCTGGTCCATCCACGCGAGCAGGCCGGGCGTGCTCTCCGCGCGAGCGGAGGTGAACCGTGGTCCAGGAACTTCGCCCACGGCAGGAACGGGTGCTCTCCGCGCGAGCGGAGGTGAACCACCTGAACTTGTCGGGGGGCTTCGTGTCTGCGTGTGCTCTCCGCGCGAGCGGAGGTGAACCGCTCGGACTCATCCTCGCCGGATACGTCGGCCGGTGCTCTCCGCGCGAGCGGAGGTGAACCGACCGTGGCGCACTGGGTGCCGATCACCCGGCAGTGCTCTCCGCGCGAGCGGAGGTGAACCGGCGGAGACCGCGCGGCTGCGACTGCTGGTGACGTGCTCTCCGCGCGAGCGGAGGTGAACCGCGCGACAAGACCGTCACGACCATGCTCGATCCGTGCTCTCCGCGCGAGCGGAGGTGAACCGCTAAAGAGACGCTGGACGACGTCTCCGAGGCTGTGCTCTCCGCGCGAGCGGAGGTGAACCGCAGCTCCCCCGGTTCTGGTGGCTCTACATCCGGTGCTCTCCGCGCGAGCGGAGGTGAACCGAACTCGATCTGGCCCCCTAGCAGCCACGTCTCGTGCTCTCCGCGCGAGCGGAGGTGAACCTATGTCCCGCAGCGCGCGGTCAATGACCAGCTGGTGCTCTCCGCGCGAGCGGAGGTGAACCGAACAGCTACGACGCGACGAACGCCCCGTCCGAGTGCTCTCCGCGCGAGCGGAGGTGAACCGTCGGTCACGCTGAAGGCGCCGACCGGCGTCAAGTGCTCTCCGCGCGAGCGGAGGTGAACCGCACCGGCGGCAGCCCGAGTGGGACGACGCCGCGTGCTCTCCGCGCGAGCGGAGGTGAACCGTCCGCGGGCTCGCAGCCGTCGCCCATCGCCGGGTGCTCTCCGCGCGAGCGGAGGTGAACCGGGCGGTTCGTCGCTGTAGCCTCCGGGGAACCCGTGCTCTCCGCGCGAGCGGAGGTGAACCGCTCAGGCATGGGTGTACCCCGGTACGTAGATCGTGCTCTCCGCGCGAGCGGAGGTGAACCGAGATCCGGAAACGCGACCCCGTTCGCATCGCTGTGCTCTCCGCGCGAGCGGAGGTGAACCGCCGAACAGCGCTACCGAGCCGCGAACCTCCGGGTGCTCTCCGCGCGAGCGGAGGTGAACCGCGGCGAACCGGCTCAGCCCGGTTCGTTGATCGGTGCTCTCCGCGCGAGCGGAGGTGAACCGACGACCACGACCGTCAACCTTGCCGCCGGTCTGTGCTCTCCGCGCGAGCGGAGGTGAACCGCGCTCTTCAAAGCTCGTGCCGCGCCACACGGTGTGCTCTCCGCGCGAGCGGAGGTGAACCCCGGTCATGACCGAGGCTGACGCCAGGGATCTCGTGCTCTCCGCGCGAGCGGAGGTGAACCTTCCTGCTCTGGTCCGGAGAGCTCGCCTGCACCGTGCTCTCCGCGCGAGCGGAGGTGAACCCTCATCTGGCACGCCCTCGGCCACCTCTACGACGTGCTCTCCGCGCGAGCGGAGGTGAACCGCCGAACATGGTGGTGATCTGCTCGACCAGGCCGTGCTCTCCGCGCGAGCGGAGGTGAACCGCCGAACATGGTGGTGATCTGCTCGACCAGGCCGTGCTCTCCGCGCGAGCGGAGGTGAACCGACGGGGGCGCCCGGGCCGACACGTCGGCCGCTGTGCTCTCCGCGCGAGCGGAGGTGAACCGGTCTCCTGGACGAGGGCGGCGTGGTTCGATGCGTGCTCTCCGCGCGAGCGGAGGTGAACCGCCCTTGCGCAGCAGCGCGAGGGTGCCGAGTGCGTGCTCTCCGCGCGAGCGGAGGTGAACCGCGCCGCACCTCGGGTAGCGGCGGCGGCCAGGGGTGCTCTCCGCGCGAGCGGAGGTGAACCGTCCGGGCCCGCCGCGAAATCCTCCACCACGGTGTGCTCTCCGCGCGAGCGGAGGTGAACCGGAGTCCTGGCAGGCCCTGACGGACGGTGAGAGGTGCTCTCCGCGCGAGCGGAGGTGAACCGGACCTGGTCCGGGACATCTGGGCTGCGTGGAGGTGCTCTCCGCGTGAGCGGAGGTGAACCACCACGACCCGCTCCCCGTCGCCGCACCGGCGAGTGCTCTCCGCGCAAGCGGAGGTGAACCGGCGAGGTGGTTGAGGCCGGGGGCGAGGCGGTCGTGCTCTCCGTGCGAGCGGAGGTGAACCGACGGGCGCTGGCTTCCGCACGGTGCCGCTCACGTGCTCTCCGCGCGAGCGGAGGTGAACCGCCATGTTCGAGAACGAGCCTGAGCGCTGAGCCGTGCTCTCCGCGCGACCTCCGGACCGGCCTCGGCCGCGTACCGGACGACCTGTGCGAGGGGGCGGGCTCCGCCACACACCGCCGTGGTTGTCGTATACCCAGGAAGCGGGCTTCCCGGGAAATGCGGCAAGTGCCTGCCTTGACGTCCCACACAGGCTCACATGCGAACGATTTCCCTACGCTTGCTCCTGCTGCTCGCGAGGACGGCAGCGAGGAACGCCGGCTGCACCAAGTGGATGGTCAGCCGGGTGGCGAGGGTGGGCAAGTCAGCACCGATCCAGCACGACGCACCGAACGGACCGGAACGGACGCCAGCAGAAGTCAGCGCCAGGTCAGGATCATCGTGTCTGCGCTCGATTTGCTTGTGCTCTCCGTATCGCTGACCTGCATGTTTGCATGGGAGGGCGTCACGTGATGATTAAGGCCCCTCCCATTTGGAGGCGATCCGGCTCCGCACCAACCGCTACAACGCGAGCGGCAGTGTGGTTTCCGGCACAGGCGGCGCCTGCTGCCTCCACTTCCCCGCGCTCCCGACCCCGCCCAGCGCCGGGCTCTGGCGGCTCGCGGCATCCGCTGACGCACTCCGCGGCGCTCCGGGGGAGTGACGCAGCTCTCTACCCCGGGGGCCGGTCCGGCTGGCACTGTGGTCGGGTCCTCGGGGGACACCGACTGCCCGGCCGACCGAACGAGATGCCATGACCGCGACTGCCGCCGCAACCACCACCGCCCGCCGCCGTACGCGGACCGGCGGGCCCGGAGACCGCTCCAAGCTGCTGGAGGACGTCCTGGGCTGGACGCTCGTCGTCGTCATCGCCATGTTCGTCACGCAGCTCGGCCTGATGTGAGCGACGGGCGGACGTGACGGTGGGCGGGGAGCTCGCCCGGCTCCCCGCCCACCGTCATGCTTGTCGTGCCGAGGTCAGCTGATCGCCTTGATCAGCTCGCCGTCGGTGGTGTCACCGCTGAGCTCCCAGAAGAACGTGCCGCCGAGGCCCTGCTCGTTCTTGTAGCCCATCTTGGTGCCGATGGTGGCCGGGGTGTCGTAGCTCCACCAGTTGGTGCCGCAGAGCGCGTAGGCCGTGCCGCCGACGGTGCCGGTGGCGGGGCAGCTGTTCTTGAGGACCTTGTAGTCCTCGATGCCCGCCTCGTACGTGCCCGGGGCGGCGCCGGTCGCCGTGCCGCCCGGCTCGGCCTGGGTGACGCCGGTCCAGCCGCGGCCGTAGAAGCCGATGCCGAGCAGCAGCTTGGAGGCGGGGACGCCCTCGGCCTTCAGCTTGGCGATGGTCGCCTCGCTGTTGAAGCCGTCCTTGGGGATGCCCGAGTAGGAGTTCAGCGGGGAGTGCGGGGCTGTCGGGCCCTTGGCGTCCCACGCGCCGAAGTAGTCGTACGTCATCGGGTTGTACCAGTCGACGTACTGTGCGGCGCCGCCGTAGTCGACGGAGTCGAGCTTGCCGCCGTCGGAGGCGTCCGCGCTGATCGCCGAGGTGACCAGGTTGTCACTGCCGAACTTGGAGCGCAGGGCGGACAGCAGGTTGCCGTACGCGTCAGGGCCGCTGGTGTCGCACGTCAGACCGCAGTCGTTGGGGTACTCCCAGTCGATGTCGATGCCGTCGAAGACATCGGCCCAGCGCGGGTCCTCCACCAGGCTGTAGCAGGAGTCCGCGAACGCCGCCGGGTTCTTCGCGGCCTCACCGAAGCCGCCGGACCAGGTCCAGCCGCCGAACGACCAGAGGATCTTGAGGTCCGGGTGCAGCTTCTTCAGCTTGCGCAGCTGGTTGAAGTTGCCGGCCAGGTCCTGGTCCCAGGTGTCCGCGACCCCGTCGACCGACTGGTCGGCGGTGTAGGTCTTCTCGTAGTCGGCGTAGGAGTCACCGACGGTGCACTTGCCGCCCTGGACGTTGCCGAAGGCGTAGTTGATGTGCGTGAGCTTGTCGGCCGAGCCCGACGTCTCGATGTTCTTGACGTGGTAATTGCGGTCGTAGACACCCCAGTTGGTGAAGTAGCCGACCACCTTGCTGCCGGCCGCGGTGGGGGCGGCGGGCGCTGCCGCCGGGGCGGCGGCCTTCAGATCGACGGGGGCCGCGCCAGCGGACCCGGTGCCCGCGACGCCCAGCAGGGCGGCGCCCAGGGCGGCGGTACAGGCGGCAGCGGCGAGCGCCCGGAGGCGGGCTCCCGGGCGATGCAGTCCGATCATTGTTGCTCCTCGTGGGGGAGGGGGCTTGCCGATGGACGACCGGCTCTCTGCGCTTGCATGGAATTGGCATGAACGCGGAAAGCCGGTTCGCGGTGAACCGTAGATGGACTAGACCAGTTGGGTCAATGGTTCGGACCAATTCCGCTGACCGCTCGCCAGGGCGGCCCGCGACCGCGCGCCGTGGCCGAAGTGCCCGATCACCCAGTGACGGATACCGTCCTATCGGGCATACTCAAGCCGCCACGGCCGCTGACCGGCATCTCTCGCAATCCGGGAGGGCAACATCGGCTGGACCGCAGTCTTTTCGGGCCTCGCCCGGAGATCCACCGGCGGCGCCGCACACACCCCGCGCGCGCGACCGCCGCAACGCCCGACAGGGAGGAGAGCGCCGTCATGCCCGACCGTGCCCCGCAGTCAGTGGAACGCCGTCTGCCCACAGAGGAGTCCAGGCAGCTCATCGCGCTCGTCCGCGACATCGCCCAGCGGGAGATCGTGCCGCGGGCGGCCGAGGAGGAGGACGCCGGCCGGTTCCCGCGTGAGGTCTTCACGCTGCTCTCCGGCTCCGGCCTGCTCGGACTGCCGTACGACTCCGCCCACGGCGGCGGCGACCAGCCGTACGAGGTGTACCTCCAGGTCCTCGAAGAGCTCAGCGCCGCCCGCCTCACCGTCGGGCTCGGCGTGAGTGTCCACTCCCTCGCCTGCCACGCGGTCGCCGGATACGGCACCAAGGAGCAGCAGGCCGAGCACCTCCCGGCCATGCTCGCGGGCGGCCTGCTGGGCGCCTACTGCCTCTCGGAGCCCGCCTCCGGCTCGGACGCCGCGTCGCTGCGCACGAAGGCCGTACGGGACGGGGACGGCTGGGTCATCACCGGCACCAAGGCGTGGATCACCCACGGCGGCGTCGCGGACTTCTACACGGTGCTGGCCCGTACCGGCGCCGACGGTGCCCGCGGGATCACCGCCTTCCTCGTTCCCGGCGACGCCGACGGACTGAGCGCGGCCGTCCCCGAGAAGAAGATGGGCATGAAGGGCTCGCCCACCGCCCAGCTCCACTTCGACGGTGTCCGGGTCCCGGACACGCGGCGGATCGGTGAGGAGGGGCAGGGCTTCGCGATCGCGCTGTCCGCACTCGACTCCGGCCGGCTCGGCATCGCCGCGTGCGCCATCGGCGTGGCCCAGGCGGCGCTGGACGAGGCCGTCGCCTACGCCACCGGCCGCGAGCAGTTCGGCCGCCCCATCGCGGACTTCCAGGGACTGCGCTTCATGCTCGCCGACATGGCCACCCAGATCGAGGCGGGCCGGGCCCTCTACCTGGAGGCGGCCAGGCTGCGTGACGCGGGCAGTCCGTTCTCGCGGCAGGCGGCCATGGCCAAGCTGTTCTGCACGGACGCCGCGATGCGGGTCACCACCGACGCCGTCCAGGTCCTCGGCGGATACGGCTACACGCTGGACTTCCCCGTCGAGCGGTTCATGCGCGAGGCCAAGGTGCTGCAGATCGTCGAGGGCACCAACCAGATCCAGCGCATGGTCATCGCCCGCCACCTCGCGGGTCCTGAGACGCACTGACCCGCGGCGGCCGGTCCGACCACACCGGCGTCGTCATGATCCGGTTCCACTCCTGGTCATGGCGGCCCGGCATGGTCCTGCCGGTGCCCTCCCAGTACCGGAGCATCGCCCGGTAGACGGGGGGATCGGTCGAGTGGGGCACCCGGCGCGGCGGTTCGGACCGCGGCGCCGGAGAGGAAACGGGCTGCGGAACCGATTCTTCGGACGCCGGAACGGCGAGCCGGCGTCGACCGGGGCCGGCCGTGGAATGCAGCAGGGTCATGCCAGGCCAACGCAGGGGGGCCGGGCCGGGTCACTGTCCGGCCGATTCGGGCGCCCGTTCGCCAGGTCTCCGGGCGGCTCGGGCGCCGGAGCGGTCCGGTTCGCCGACCGCACCACGCCGGCCGGGCCGTCGTGGTGCGGCGTGGTGGTGCCGCGCCGGCCGGTTCGCGGATCCGCGAAGGCGGCGGCCGGGATCAGGCGGCCTCGCGCCGGACCTGGTCCGGTGTCCGGAACGGGCGGGAGGTGCTGCCCCCGGCGTGCGAGAACGGCTGCATCCTCCAGTCGAGCCCCTGAGGGAGCGTCAACAGCAGGGCCGTCTCCTGCTCCTGGACTTCGGGCGACTCGTCCGCGGGCCGCGCATTCGACGCCGGGCGGCCGGTACCGGCGCACACGGTGAGGACGAACGGGTTCCACGGGGACGGGCACAGCGCGTGCTCCGGCAGCACGGTCTCGTCCGCCAGGAGCGCGATCGGCTGTGCGCAGTCCGGGCAGGTGACCCGGTACATCTCAAGCGTGTCGTACGCGTCGGGAGCGGTGTCCTCGAACGGATCAACGGGCTCCGGTTCGGTACGTCCGGTGACCTTCAGGCTCTGCATGGGAAATTCCCCCCTCGGTGGGCCGACAAGGCGCCGTGGCCTCGGCCAAAGCAAGCACTTCCCGTCGTGGATCGGCGGTAACCGCGAGGTGCTCGGCTACCGGCCCGTAGACCTGTGGCATTCATCACACGACCACGACCGGGTGCCCTTCGCGGCTCCCGCGGCTGTGCCTGGAGGGGCCCGGGGCCATAGATTGATCCATATGGAGGAGCTGGACCGTCAAATCGTGGAGTTGCTCGTCAAGGACGGGCGGATGAGCTACACCGACCTGGGCAAGGCCACCGGCCTGTCCACCTCGGCCGTTCATCAGCGGGTCCGCAGGCTGGAGCAGCGCGGGGTGATCCGGGGCTATGCCGCGGTCGTCGACCCCGAGGCCGTCGGCCTGCCGCTGACCGCGTTCATCTCGGTCAAGCCCTTCGACCCGAGCGCCCCGGACGACATCGCGGAGCGGCTCGCCGGAGTCCCGGAGCTGGAGGCGTGCCACAGCGTCGCGGGCGACGAGAACTACATCCTGAAGGTGCGCGTCGCGACCCCGCTGGAGCTTGAGCACCTGCTGACACGCATCCGCTCGCTCGCCGGGGTCTCCACCCGCACCACGGTCGTCCTCTCCACGCCGTACGAGGCGCGGCCGCCGCAGATCTGAGGGGCCGGGCACGGGGCGGGACCCGGCAGGCGGGAGACTGGTCACCATGACCGAGAGCACCGCCCCCCAGAGCGAACACCGCACCGTGCTGCTGCGCGGTGGAGACGTCCACAGTCCCGCCGATCCCTTCGCCACCGCCATGGTGGTCGAACGGGGCCATGTCGCCTGGGTGGGCTCCGAGGGGGCCGCCGACGCCTTCGCGGCCGGCGTGGACGAGGTGATCGACCTCGACGGGGCGCTCGTCACCCCCGCGTTCACCGACGCCCACGTCCACACCACGTCGACCGGCCTGGCCCTCACCGGGCTGGACCTCTCCGGTGCCCGCACCCTGGAGGAGGCCCTCGCTCTCGTACGGGCGTACGTGGCGGCGCACCCCGCGGAGCGGGTGGTCCTGGGGCACGGCTGGGACGCCACGCGCTGGCCGGAGGGACGTCCGCCCTCGCGCGCCGAGCTGGACGCGGCGGCCGGCGGCCGGGCGGTCTACCTGCCCCGGATCGACGTGCACTCGGCGGTCGCCAGCACCGCGCTGCTGGACCTGGTCCCCGCGATCGCCTCGATGGCCGGCTATCACCCGCAGGAGCCGCTGACCGCCGCCGCCCACCACGCGGTGCGCGCGGCCGCCCACGGCGCCGTCTCGCCGCTCCAGCGGGCCGACGCCCAGCGTGCCGCGCTGGACCGTGCGGCGTCCCTGGGCATCGGCACGGTCCACGAGTGCGGCGGCCCCGACATCTCCGACGAGGAGGACTTCCGCGCGCTGCTGAAGCTCGCCGCCGGACGGCGCGGACCGCGGGTCTTCGGGTACTGGGCCGAGCGGGTCGCCGACGGGGAGGACGCCCGGCGCGTCCGGGAGCTGGGCGCGGTGGGCGCCGCCGGGGACCTCTTCGTCGACGGCTCGCTCGGCTCGCACACCGCCTGCCTGCACGAGCCGTACGCCGACGCCCCGCTGACCGGCACCGCCCACCTGGACGCCGCGCAGATCGCGGCCCATGTCGCGGCCTGCACGGAGGCCGGGCTGCAGGCGGGCTTCCACGCCATCGGGGATGCCGCGCTCACCGCCGTCGTCGAGGGCGTCAGGGCAGCCGCGGAGAAGGTGGGCCTGAGCCGGGTGCGGGCCGCCAGGCACCGGATCGAGCACGCCGAGATGCTCACCCCGGAGACCGTCGCCGCCTTCGCCGAGCTGGGGCTCACCGCCTCCGTCCAGCCCGCCTTCGATGCCTCCTGGGGCGGCGAGGAGGGCATGTACGCCCAGCGGCTGGGCGCCGGGCGGGCGGGGACCCTCAACCCGTACGCGGCCCTCCTGCGGGCCGGTGTGCCCCTCGCGTTCGGCTCCGACAGCCCGGTGACCCCGCTCGACCCGTGGGGGACCGTGCGGGCCGCCGCTTTCCACCAGACGCCCGAGCACCGGATCTCCGTGCGGGCCGGCTTCACCGCCCACACCAGGGGCGGCTGGCGGGCCGTCGGCCGCGACGACGCGGGCACCCTGGTGCCGGGCGCCCCGGCCGACTACGCGGTCTGGCGCACCGAGGAGCTGGTGGTCCAGGCCCCGGACGACCGGGTCGCCCGCTGGTCGACCGACCCGAGGTCGGGGACGCCCGGACTGCCGGACCTCAGCCCGGGGGCCGCACTCCCGGTCTGCCTGCGCACCGTCGTGTTCGGACAAACTGTCTACGTACGGCCGAACGAGTGACGTGCGGACATTTCGTACCGCCGATCGAAGGTGCCCCGGTTCTCCCGCGACCTGGGGATCTCCGGTACTGACCAGGCAAGTTCGGTAAAGGACGCAGGTCAGGCAACTATTGACAGAATGCGCCCACCGGCCGGTAGGTTCGGCCGAGTCCACCACAGGACGTCCGACCGGTTAAACCTCCACGCAGTCGTCGAACGCCGCTGGGTCGTGGGGTGGTGTGCCGCACCGGCGCACCACCGCTCACAGCCAGGTTCAGCGCCCGCGCCTCGGGGGCGAGGGAAGGTTTCAGCCGGACGGAGGGTGCGACCCGGGTGGGGCCCGGACGTTCAGTAGACAACGGCTCTAGGTCGACCCGCAGCCGGCGGGTCCCAGGTCGGCCCGAAGGACGCCGGGCCCCGATCCGCAGTTCTGTCCCTACTTCCGCTCTTCTGTCCGCCGCCACCGCCGAACCGCCCCGACCGGGTCGGTCTGCGGCCCCGCCACGCTGGATATGGTGTGCATCTGCGTACGGACTTAAGGGGCAGTTAGTGAACGACGGCGGTCAGAGGCGATACGGCCCGCTCGGCAGAACCTTGGTGATCATTCCGACCTACAACGAGGCCGAGAACATCAAGCCGATCGTCAGCCGGGTGCGCGCCGCCGTACCGGAGGCGGACATCCTGGTCGCCGACGACAACAGCCCCGACGGCACCGGCAAGCTGGCCGACGAGCTGGCCTGCGCGGACGACCATGTCCATGTGCTGCACCGCAAGGGCAAGGAAGGGCTCGGCGCGGCCTATCTCGCCGGCTTCCAGTGGGGGATGGAGCACGACTACGGCGTGCTCGTCGAGATGGACGCGGACGGCTCGCACCAGCCCGAGGAGCTGCCCCGGCTGCTCACCGCCCTCAAGAGCGCCGACCTGGTGCTGGGCTCCCGCTGGGTCCCGGGCGGGCGCGTGGTCAACTGGCCCAAGTCCCGCGAGATGATCTCGCGCGGCGGCAGCACCTACTCGCGGCTGATGCTCGGGCTCCGCACCAGGGACGTCACGGGCGGATACCGGGCCTTCCGTACGGAGACGCTGAAGGGGATCGGCCTCGACGAGGTCGCCTCGCAGGGCTACTGCTTCCAGGTCGACCTGGCCCGCCGCTCGATCGAGGCCGGCTACCACGTCGTCGAGGTCCCGATCACCTTCGTGGACCGGGAGGTCGGTGACTCCAAGATGAGCCGGGACATCCTCGTCGAGGCCCTCTGGCGGGTGACCGCCTGGGGCGTCACCACCCGCACGAACCGGGTGCTGGGGCGCCGGACGCCCTGACGCCCCGGGCCGGATGATCTTCACCCCCTTACCGCGCGCGGACGCGCGGCCAGGCACACTGGGGGTATGACGACCGGCACACCGCCCCCGACCGCCCGCCGGCGCTCCCGCGCCCGGACCCTCGTACCTCTCGCCATCGCCGCCTGGGCGGTGCTGGAGATCTGGCTGCTCATCGTGGTGGCGGACGTGGCGGGCGGCTTCACTGTCCTGCTGCTCCTGGCCGCGGGTGTCGTGCTCGGAGCCGTGGTGATGAAGGCGGCGGGCCGCCGCGCCTTCCGCAACCTCACCGAGACGCTCCAGCAGATGCCGGGGCAGCCGGGGGCGAGCGGCTCCTCGCCCGCCCCTTCGAGCAGCAGGGGCAACGGCTTCCTCATGCTCGGCGGACTGCTGATCATGATTCCGGGGATGATCTCGGACGTCGCCGGACTGCTGCTCCTGGTGCCGCCGTTCCGCTCCGCGCTCAGCAGGTACACGGAACGCTCGCTGGAGAAGCGGATGCGCGCGGCGGCCCCCGGTGGCCTCTCGGACGCCTTCCAGCAGGCCCGGATGCACCGGCCGGACGGAAAGGTCGTCCAGGGCGAGGTGATCCGGGAGGATCCCTCCCGGCCCGACGAGAACCCCCGCCCGCCCCTGACGCCGTAATCCCTGGCGCCTCCACGCCTTGAGGCTCGTCAGGGCGTGAAGACGTGGAGACAGAGCTGCGGGGCCCCCCACCACACGGTGGGGCGGCCCCCCCGCGGGGACAATGAGGTTGCACACCGGGCCGCCACCAAACCAGCGGGCCCCCGGATCCCCGGCC
>NZ_JBIVLK010000023.1:0-34586 GCF_044751215.1 Streptomyces sp. NPDC088730 | reverse complement strand
CCCCTCCCCCGTAAACCCGGGGCCCCCCCACCCCTTTTGCCTCTACTGGGCTTTAACAGTTGTACACTGAGCGGCGGGCCGCGACACACAAGGTGTCGCGCCCCGCAGCTCTGTCTCAGTGCTGTGCTACGCGGTCAGGCAGACTTCCTGCTGTCCCGCGGATGCACGGCGATATTCATGGCTCCGGAGCGCAGAACCGCCAGCCTCTCGGCCAGCACCTCCTCCAGCTCCTCGCGTGTGCGCCGCTCCATGAGCATGTCCCAGTGCGTACGCGCAGGCTTGCCCTTCTTCTCCTCGGGGCCATCCCCGTCCACCAGGAGTGCCTGGGCGCCACACGCCTTGCACTCCCACTCCGGCGGAATTTCCGCCTCTACCGAGAACGGCATCTCAAATCGATGTCCGTTCTGGCATGCGTACTCCACCGCCTGGCGCGGGGCCAGATCGATGCCGCGGTCCGTCTCGTAGCTGGTAACCACAAGTCGCGTGCCGCGGAGAGCTCGCTCACTCATGAATCGTGCCTCCCGGGCTTGTCGCCCACAGGACAGGTGTCGCTGTCGTCGTCATCCGGCTCAACGTCCGGTCGGCGGCAAAGATTCCCGTTGCCGGTCATGCGTCGCCCGTCGTGCCGCTGAGTTTTCAGGTTTGCCAGGGTTCAAGTACCCGCCAATGCCCGGTTTGTCACATCTGGCAGAAGTTGTCACCCAACGGTTTGGATTCTTCCACTGGCAGTAACGGTCCTCCGGGCAGGCCAAAGGCGTACACTACCGGCCTTTTACTTCAACGTCTAAATCCGTTCGGGAACGGGATTCCCCGCCGCCGCCACGGCCCGCCGGACCGGCACCCTCGCGAGCAGTACGGAACCGGCCACGAAGAAGATCACCAACGAGATGATCGCGTCCCGGTAACTGCCGGTCAGCTGGTACGCGAGACCGAACACCAGCGGCCCCAGCCAGCTCAGCCCGCGGTCGCTCATCTCGTACGCGGAGAAGTACTCGGCCTCCTTGCCGCGCGGCACCAGATGCGAGTAGAGCGAGCGCGACAGGGCCTGGCTGCCGCCGAGGACCAGGCCGATCGCCGCGGCCAGCGCGTAGAAGAACACCGGCGCGTCGGCCGGCAGGAAGTAGCCGGCGACCAGGATCAGGGTCCAGACGACCAGGGACGCGAGGATCGTGCGCTTCGCGCCGTACGCCCGGGCCAGCCGGCCCATGCCCAGCGCTCCGGCCACCGCGAGTATCTGGACCAGCAGGACGGCGGTGATCAGCGTCGTCTGGTCGAGGCCCAGCTCCTCCGAGCCGTACACCGAGGCCTGGGAGATCACCGTCTGCACGCCGTCGTTGTAGACGAGGTACGCCAGGAGGAAGGAGAGGGTGAGCGGATGGCGGCGCATGTCGCGCAGGGTCGCCAGCAGCTGCCCCCATCCTGACCCGACCGCCCCGTGGCCCGGGGCCACCTGCCGGTCGCGCAGCCGGCGCAGCGGAACGACGGTGAAGGCACCCCACCAGACACCGGCCGACGCCAGGCAGATCCGGACGGCGTCCGACTCGGAGAGGCCGAAGGAGTCGTGGCCCGTGTAGAGGATCAGGTTGAGGACCAGGACCAGCGCCCCGGAGGTGTAGCCGAAGGCCCAGCCGCGTGAGGAGACCGCGTCACGTTCGTCGGGCTCCGAGATCTGCGGCAGATAGGCGTTGTAGAGGACCATCGACACGGATATCGCGGCATTCGCCACGATGAGCAGGAACGCGCCGAGCAGATAGCGGGTGCCGTCCAGGAAGAACATCGCGGCGGTGGCGGTGGCGCCCACGTAGGCGGCCGCCGCCAGCAGCGGCTTCTTGCGGCCCGTGCGGTCGGCGGCCGCGCCCACGATCGGCATCAGGATCACCGCGACGACGAGGGACGCCGAGATCGTGTACGCGAACAGCGACCCGGCACGGATCGGGATGCCGAGCGGCCGGACGTAGCCGTCGGCGTCGGCGGCGGCCTTGGCGACCGAGGTCAGATACGGGCCCAGGAACACGGTGACGACGCTCGTCGAGTAGACGGAGCAGGCGAAGTCGTAGAAGTACCAGCCGCGCTGCTCGCGCCGGCGTTCACCGGGGCCGGCCGCCCCGGGCGTGCCCCGGGCCGGTTCGGCGGCGTCCGTCGTCTCGGCACTCATCGCGCACCCCTCGTCTCTCCCCGTGGAGACGTCACCGGGCCGGCGTCAGGCCCAGGCCCCCCGCTCGCTCAGCACCGTGCGCAGCGTCTCGATGTGATCGGTCATGATGCCATCCACGCCGAGGTCCAGGAGCGCTGCCATCCGCTCCGGTTCGTTGACTGTCCAGACGTGCACCTGGAGCCCTCGCGCGTGCGCCTCCCGCACGAAGCGCCGGTCCACGACCCGGATGCCGCCCTGGCTCTCCGGCACCTGGGCGCACACCGCCCCCGCGCGCAACGCCGCCGGGATGCCGTAGGAGCGCAGCCGCAGGCCCAGTACCCCGCGGACTCCGTAGGAGGTGGCCAGCCGGGGCCCGGCCAGCCGGTGCGCCCTGGCGACCCTGGCCTCGGAGAACGAGCCGACGCACACCCGGTCCCAGGCGTCCGCCCGGCGGATCAGGTCCACCAGCGGCTCAAGGGCGGGTGCGGCCTTGATGTCCACGTTCCAGTGCGCCTGCGGGAACGCCTCCAGCAACTCCTCGAACAGCGGCAGCGGTTCCCGGCCCGCCACCCGGGCCCGCCGTATCTCGCTCCACGGCAGCTCCGATATCCGGCCCCCGGCATCGGTCACCCGGTCCAGGGTGGCGTCGTGGAAGGCCACCAGGCGGCCGTCCGCCGAGGCGTGCACATCGGTCTCGAAGTAGCGGTACCCGGCCTCCGCGGCCCGGCGGAACGCCGCCGCGGTGTTCTCGATCCCGTCCGCGGAACCGCCCCGGTGGGCGAACGCGAGCGGAGCGGGGTGGTCCAGATAGGGATGGCGTACGGAAGTCACTGCGGCAGTATCGCCTGCCCGGACGGCGGGGTGGTGGCCGTGGGGCGGCTGTTGTCCGGGATCGCGAAGAAGCGCAGGAAGAACTGGGCGAGCGGGCCGATCGCCAGGGCGTAGAGGACCGTCCCGATGCCGAGGGAACCGCCGAGCAGGTATCCGGTCGCCACGACCGCCACCTCGATCGCCGTGCGGACGAGCCGGATGGAGTGGCCGGTGCGCCGGTGCAGGCCGGTCATGAGACCGTCGCGCGGCCCGGGACCGAACCGGGCGGCGATGTACAGCCCAGTCGCCACACCGTTCAGGACGATGCCCGCCACCATCACCCCGGCCCGCGCGGTGAGCCCGTGCACATCGGGGACGAGGGCCAGCGTGCCGTCCATCGCGATGCCGACGGCGAAGACGTTCGAGACGGTGCCCAGTCCCGGCCGCTGCCGGAGCGGGATCCAGAGCAGCAGCACGATCGCGCCGATGATGATCGAGACGACGCCGATGGTGATCCCGGTGCGTTCGGCGAGCCCCTGGTGCAGCACTCCCCACGGCTCCAGACCGAGCCCGGCGACGACCAGCAGCGCCGAACTCGCCCCGTACAGCGCCAGACCCGCGTACAGCTGGATCAGCCGGCGGGTGAGGTGCGTTCGCTGCCGGACGGCGGTGGTGGTGGACAAGTGGGCCCCCTGGTGTGGTGGTAGTGGACTGCTGCGTGTCACTCTGTGGCAGGGGATTGACCGCCAACCATGGCCAATCCGAGGAAGGTGGACTGATTCTCATGGCCCAGTGGACATCGGCGGTCGGTGCCGCTCAGCTCGCCCGGCAGCTTCACGCCCAGCAGCCCAGGCCGACGGGCCCCGGCAACCGCAGGCCGCCGGCCTACCGCGCGCTCGCCGACGGCATCCGGCTGCTCGTCCTGGAGGGGCGGGTCCCGGTCGCCGCCCGGCTGCCCGCCGAACGGGAACTGGCGCTCGCCCTGGCCGTCAGCCGTACGACGGTCGCCGCGGCCTACGAGGCGCTTCGGGCCGAAGGGTTCCTGGAGTCCCGGCGCGGGGCCGGCAGCTGGACGGCGGTGCCGGCCGGCAACCCGCTGCCCGCCAGGGGCCTGGAACCGCTGCCCCCCGAGGCGCTCGGCTCGATGATCGACCTGGGCTGCGCCTCGCTGCCCGCCCCCGAACCGTGGCTGACCCGTGCCGTCCAGGGCGCCCTGGAGGAACTGGCGCCGTACGCGCACACGCACGGCGACTACCCGGCCGGGCTGCCCGCGCTGCGGCAGATGATCGCCGACCGGTACACCGCCGACGGCATCCCCACGATGCCCGAGCAGATCATGGTCACCACCGGTGCGATGGGGGCGATCGACGCCATCTGCCATCTCTTCGCGGGCCGCGGGGAACGGATCGCGGTGGAGTCCCCGAGCTATGCCAACATCCTCCAGCTGATGCGGGAGGCGGGTGCCCGGCTGGTGCCGGTGGCCATGGAGGAGGGGCTCGGCGGCTGGGACCTGAACCGGTGGCGCCAGGTGCTGCGGGACGCGGCGCCCAGGCTCGCGTACGTCGTCGCGGACTTCCACAACCCCACCGGGGCGCTGGCCGACGAGGACCGGCGGCGCGCGCTGGTGGACGCCGCCCGCTCGGCCGGCACGGTCCTGGTCGTCGACGAGACGATGAACGAGCTGCACCTGGACGAGGACGTGCGGATGCCGCGCCGGGTCTGCGCCTTCGACCCGGCGGGCAGCACCGTGCTCACCGTCGGCTCCGCCAGCAAGGCGTTCTGGGCGGGCATGCGGATCGGCTGGGTGCGAGCCGCGCCGGACGTCATCCGCAGCCTGGTGGCGGCCCGCGCCTACGCCGACATGGGCACCCCGGTCCTGGAGCAGCTGGCCGTCAACTGGCTGATGCGCACCGGCGGCTGGGAAGAGGCCGTACAGATCCGCCGGGAGCAGGCGCGGGGCAACCGGGACGCGCTGGTCACGGCCGTGCGGCGGGAGCTGCCCGACTGGGAGTTCGTCGTACCGCGCGGCGGCCTGACGCTCTGGGTGCGCACCGGCGGCCTCTCCGGATCGCGGCTCGCGGTGGCCGGGGAGCGGGTCGGGGTGCGGGTGCCGTCCGGGCCCCGGTTCGGGGTCGACGGTGCCTTCGAGGGATACGTACGGCTGCCGTTCACGGTCGGCGGACCGGTGGCGGACGAGGCGGCGCTGCGGCTCGCGGCCGCCGCCCAGCTGGTCGGCTCCGGGGCGGGCGCGGGCGCGGAGGCGCCCCGGACGTTCGTCGCCTGATCCGTCGGGCGAGACGTACGGGAGGGCCCGCGGATCACCTCATCCGCGGGCCCTCCCACACCTGTGGGGATTCTCAGTCGCTGATGGCCGCGGACTCCATGGCGACGGGAACCGCCGTGGTCTGCGCCGGTTCCGGGTCGGGAACCGCCGTGGTCGGTGCAGGTTCCGGGTCGGGTGCGGTCGCCTCGATCGCGGTCCGCCGTTCGGGCAGCAGGCCCAGCACCGTCTGCCGCTGCGCCTCGCCGGTCGCGTCGTCGTACGGATCGGGCGTGGCCGGCACCTGGACGCGCAGCACCGGGCCGGTGCCGAGCCGGGCGTACCCGCGGCCGGGCGGGACGTCCGGGGTCGGGGTGGTGTGCGGCTCAAGTCCCAGGACGGATTCGATCTGCGCGGGGGAGCAGTGACCGAGGACCACCCTGGCCCGGGTGTGGTTCCGCACGGTGTCGCTCAGACCGTCCAGGCTGTCGAACTGCTCGGCCATCACCACGGTGACGTTGGCGGCCCTGCCGTGCCGCAGCGGAACCTGGAGCAGTTCCTGGGGGTCCGGCCCGCCGCCGGCGGCGGCCAGATGGGCGAGCACGCTGGGCCGGTCCAGCAGGATCCAGAGCGGGCGCCGGGTGTCCTCGGGGACGGCGTCGCCGGACTGCCGGGCCCGGTTGGCCTCGAACAGCCGGCGCTCCGTCTCCTGCGCCGCCCATTCCAGGGTGGCCAGCGCCCCGGCCGCCCCGCACTCCACGGCCAGCACGCCCTCGCGGCCGTTGAAGCAGGCGTACTCCCCGATGCCGCTGCCCTCGATGATCAGGATGTCGCCCTGCTGGAGTGCCTGGAGGGCGATGGAGCGAATCAGCGTGGTGGTGCCGCTGCCCGGCTGGCCGACGGCCAGCAGATGCGGCTCCGTGGTGCGTGCGCCGGTTCGCCAGACGACGCCCGGCGCGTCCCGGGTCTCCTCCCCGTCGCTCACCGGCACGGTGCGCTGTACCGCGTCCTCGTCCGTGAACCCGAGGACGGTCTCGCCGGGCGCGATGACGAAGCGCTGGGCGGTGATCGAGGTGGGGAGGGCGTCGAGCACGCTCATGACGAGCCGGTTGCCCTCCTCGTCCCAGCTGAAGCGGTACTCGCGGCCCCGGCCCGACTTGGCGTGCAGCAGCTGCTCGATCCGGGCGCGCGAGGCGGCCTCGCTGTCGGTGAAGTACGCCGGGTAGGACACCCCGAGCCGGGAGATCCGGCCGTCGGCGTCGAAGGCGTAGTCGCTGAAGACCTGGTCCCAGTCGCCGCCGTGGGCGAACAGCGGACTGGGGTCCTCGGCCGTGGAGAAGTACGGCACGAGCGCCTCGTACAGGGACTGAAGGCGCGCGGTCTCCGCCTCGTCCGGGCCGGTTCTGACGGGAGTGCGCTGACGTCCCTTCCACGCGGCGGCGCCCATCACCGTGACCAGGGCCATGACGGACCCGTAGGGGACGAGCGCGACCACGAGTACGCAGGCCGCGACGAGGAACAGCGTGGGACCACGCCGGTCCTTGGGCGTCGCGGCCCACTTCTGCCGTCCCGCACCCGCCAGCAGCCGCAGACCACGAGTGATCATGATCAGCGGATGGAGGACGTCGGTGGCGCTGTCGGCGGCCGTGCGCGCGAACTCGCGACTGCGAGTGATCGAAGCGCTGCCGCTGCTCAGAATGCGGGGGAGTGGTCGCCGGGCCACGTCTGTCTCCTGAAGGGGGTGGGAGCGGGAGCGGAACGTCAGAACTTGATCCCGCCCAGGAGTCCGGCGAGGCTCGCGCCGCCCGCGGTGATGCTCGGTGCGATGGCGGTGCCGGCCAGGTAGAAGCCGAACAGGGCGGTGACGAGGGCGTGCGAGGCCTTGAGACCGTCCTTCCTGAAGAACAGGAAGACGATGATGCCGAGGATGACGACGCCTGACATGGAAAGGATCATGAGTGGTTCTCCTGGTTGGGGGGACAGTCACCATGAGTCCTTCCAGGCTCACCGGAAGTATCTATAGGATAAAAGGTGTAAATGGGTGAAAAGTGGGGTTTTTCACTGAACTGGCGGACAGTGAAGCGCGGGCCGGGACCGGTTCGGGGGCCGCGCACCGCTCCGGCGTCACTCGACGTGATCTTCTGCCATGGGTGACCCGGGCCAGGTGCGCGTCCGGGCAGTACTCTGTCGATTCACTCGTACGGCCTCAAGACGCATCCCCCCGCAGGCCGGCGGCGGAGCGAACGGTTAGAAGAAGGGCGGCCCCCCCGATGAGCGAAACCCCTGATCCCGAGGTGGTTGAGCTGGCGACCAAGGTCTTCGACCTGGCGCGCCGCGGCGACACCGACGCGCTCGCGGCCTACGTGGACGCCGGAGTTCCGGTGAACCTCACCAACGACCGGGGCGACTCGCTGCTGATGCTCGCCGCCTATCACGGGCACGCCCCCGCGGTCACGGCACTGACCGGACGCGGCGCGGATCCCGACCGGGCCAACGACCGGGGGCAGACGCCGCTCGCCGGAGCCGTCTTCAAGGGCGAGGACGCGGTGATCGCGGCACTGCTCGCCGCGGGGGCCGATCCGGCGGCCGGAACCCCCTCCGCCCTGGACACCGCACGCATGTTCGGCAAGGCCGACCTGCTGGAACTCTTCGGTTCCCGCTGACCGGGTCCGCCGTAAATGTGGTCGCGGTGGCGAAATGGGTGGGTCATCATGACGTCGCGGGCCCGGTTCGGGCCACCGACGAGAGGCGGGAAGATGGTCTGCACCAGGCAGAAGACGGCGGTCGGCCGATCATGTTGCCGCGCGAGGTAGTGCCCTCCCGGCACGGCACCTGCACACGGAACTGCACAGTCCCCGGTTGCGTCGACAGCTTGATGTGAGGCTTTCCCCATGTTTGATCCGTTCATAGCGCCGAGCGGCACCCTGCTCGGCCTGTTGCAGAGGGGCCGCGGCGACGGCACGCTCCACGCACTCGCCGCACCGCGCCCCGAGGCCCTGGCGGCTCTCAACCACTGCGTCCTGAGCGATCCGCGTCACGACTGGCAGGTGGAGAACCGCTCCCTCTACTACGCCCGCCTCTATCTCGACCTCGACGGCGGCATCGAGGAGATCGAGCGGCACCTCGGTGATCCCGACGACCACCTGGACACCGACGAGTCACGGACCGGCCTCGCCCTCGCCGTACTCGGCCACCTCGCCTCCTACGGACGTGACGACGCCCTCGCCCTGCTGCGGCGCTACGCGGCGACCGGCGCCAACTGGGCCTGGGCCCTGGACGAGCTGGCCCTGCGCGACGACGACGCCGGTCTGCGGTCCCTGGCCGTGCCCGTGCTCGCCCGCTTCGGCACCGACGCGGAGGGCTCGGCCGAGCTGGCCAGCGCCGTGCGCGACGCCTTCGAACCCCGGCCCTGGCGGCTCTGGGCCGACGATCCGCGCGAAGCGGTCGGCGCCCGGGTCAGGGCCGCCTCCGAACAGGGCTCGTTCGACCGCTGGCAGCGGCAGATGCGGCCCGGAGGGCCCCGTCCGGGCTGGAGCGTCCAGGCCGTCTTCGACTGGGCCCAACAGGGGCTCGACCGAGGCAGCGAACTCCACGTACCGGCCGCCCGCTGCCTCTCCGCCGTCGCGGGACCGGAGGACCGGCCCGGGATCGTCGAGGCCGCCCGGAGCGGTCCGGAAGGCGCCCGGTGCGCGGCCCTGCACTATCTGGCCGAGGCCCAGGACCCGGTCGTGCTCGACCTGATCGAGGCCGCGGCGGTCAGCCCCTCGCGCACCGTCGCCGACGCGGCCGTCGCCGCCTTCGAGCGGATGTGCGGCGAAGCGGCCGTCGACCGCGCCAGGCGCTGGGCCCGCCGGCCCGACGCGCTCGGTGCCTCGGCAGCCGGGGTGCTGGCAGGCCGCGGCGGCGCGCAGGACGCCTCGCTGGTCCTCGGCGCCCTGCGCGAAGCCGTACGCGGCGACGGGCCGGACGCGCTGCGCCTGTGGACCCTGGTCGACGGCACCGGACGGCTGGGCATCGCCTGCGCCGCCCCCGTCCTGCGCCACGTCTATCGGGAGACCTCCTCCTCCCACCTCCGGGGCAGGGCCGCCCGCGCGCTGGCCGCCACCGACCCCTCCTTCGCCACCGGCTTCGCCGTCGAGTGCCTGTGGGACTGCGAGGAGACGACCCGGGAGGTCGCCGCACGCCACGCGGAGACCGGCGACATCAGGGTGGCCGAGCGGCTGCGCCGGCTGGCCGCCGACCCGGCGGAGGAGGCCGAGGTGCAGACCGCGGTACGCAGCAGGATCGGTCCGGACGCCTCCGCCGTCTGACCGGGTACCAACAGCTGGGCGTTGCGCGTCGGGGGCGCGCGGCGCGAAATCGCCCGGGTCCCGTGAAGCCGGCCGCCGGTCTCCGGAGAGGCGTTCCGGCCCTGTGAGCCGTCCGGGGCCAGTGAACCGCTCGGCCCCTGTGAGCCGTCCGGCGGGGCGTGACCGACTCCGGGGCAACGAGCCGCTTCTGCGCCGTTTCGACCGTTGTCGGTGCGAGGACCTAATCTGTGCAGCGTGACTTCGCCTGCCTACACGGACAACGCTGCGCCGCAGCTCAGCGCGGGGACCCGGCCCGCACCGGGCCCGGCCGCCGACGAGGGGCTCTCGCGACGGCTGCGCGCCCTCGCCTGCACGGCGCCGCTGCACGACCTCGACGTGCGCAAGGCGAACCTGGCCGGTGAGTACACGGTGTACGCGATGGCCGAGGTCGCGCTCGCCGCGATCGACCACGTCACGCTCAACATGGACTTCGACACCGGCGCTGACCACGACCAGATAGTGGCCAGGCTCCTCCCGCGCGTCGCCGCGCAGGCCCCGTACCGCCCGGCCGCGGAGCACGAGCGCGTCGCGCGCTGGGTGCTGGAGAACCTGATCAACGTCGGCAGCGTGGACCGGGGCTTCCGGGCCGTCTACGGCACCTTCGGGCCGGACGGCACATACGTCCGCCGGGACTACGACTTCAAGCTGATCGAAGAGGTCCCGGGCTACGGCGGCAGCGTCTATCTGCGGGCCACCGACGAAGCCGTCAACGTCCTGGTCGGCGCCCTCGACACGGACGTCACCAGCGCGCAGATCGCCGCTGAGGTGAAGCTGGAGGTCCTGATCAGCCGGGGCCGCCTCGCCGACGCGCAACTCGCCGCCGAGCAGGCCCGTTACCGGACCGTGCAGTACGCGGAGACCCTCCGCAAGACCCTCGACGCGACCCGGCGCAACGTCCGCGCGGTCGACTGGCTCAACGCCGTGCCCGACATGATCGCGGAGGCGCTGGACCACGTCGCCGACCGCTACCGCCACGAGAACGCCATCCTCACCAACATCCGCAGGGCCCGTGACGAGGCGGAGGAGCCCGAGCACAAGCGCCGTGCCGCCGAGCTCGTCGACATCGTCAAGGACTGCATCCGCCGCCACACCCAGCTGCAGTCCCGGCTGCTGGAGGCGGGACCGCTGTTCCGCGCCGAGCAGGACCGGCAGGCGTTCGCCGCACCGGCCGCCCGGACCGGGCTCGACCTCTACGGTCAGTTGCTGGCGCCCCTGCTGCCGCTCCCCGTCGAGCAGTCGATCCGCGCCACCGACGCGTTCTTCGCCCACGGCACGGGACTGCGCACCCCCACCTCGGTACGGCTGGGCGACCTGGTCGACATGCTGCTCACCCCGCCCCTTGAGCGCGAACACCTGGGCGCCGAGATGCCGGAGCCCGACCTGATCGCCACCCCGGCCGACAGCCGGTTCAGTGAGGAACAGCTGGCGAGCGCTATGGAGCTGCTGGACCTGGAGCCCGACGCGCCGCGCCGTCTCTCCGGGCTGCTGGCCGAGGCCAGACTGCGCGACGCCGACCTGCCCTACCTGGTCGCCCTACTCGCGGTGCACGCGGCCAGCCCGCCGGTCGGCACCGCCTACCGCCAGGGTGAGCGCCGTCTGCTCTTCTCCGTCGATGACGGGACCCAGCTGGAGGACCCCGAATTCGGCGGCGCCGACCTGATCGTGGGCACGGCACTGCTGGACGCGGCGGGTACGGCCGCGGACCGCACGGAGGCGGCGTGACGGCGCCGGTTCCCGTCCGGGCCGGTGCCTCCCGGCCCGCCGCCGAGAACGCCGCCGCACGCCCCGCCGCCGGTCCGCGCCGCGCGGCTTCCGGGCACACCCGGAATGCCCGGCCCGTACCGAGATCCGCGCAGTCCGTACCCAGGCCTGTCCATCCCCTATCCAGGCCCGTTTACCCCGTACCGAAAACCGCCCACCCCGTATCCACGCCCGTCCACCCCGTACCGAAGTCCGTCCGGAGCAAGGAGCGCCCGTCGTGAGCGACCACCGCGCAGAGCACGCCGACGCGTGGAGCGAGCAGAGCGCCGCGTACCCAGCGGACCGGACCGCGTCCGCGCCGCCGCCCGCCCCCGCCGGGGTCACCCCGGCCGACGCCGCCGACGCCGCCCGGCTCGTGGCGTTCGGCCTCCAGCCCAAGCTGCTGCCCGCCCGCGACGCCGAGTACGCCGAACTGCTGCGCCGCTACCGGGAGGAGCCCGCCTTCGGCCGTCTCGCGGACGCCGTCGCCACCGGGCTCGGCCTCATCGTGCTGGAGGTCTCCACCCGGGCGGGCATGGCCGTCACGGCGGGCGAGGACTCGGTCTTCGCGGTGCGCATGGGCGACTACGCCCGCCGGGCCTCGCCGGACTCCGCCGACCGCTTCCTGCACGGCCTCGCCCACCTGGCCGTCGCCGCGATGGCCTTCCCGCGCCCCGAGGACCTCGCCGACGACGCCTATATCGGCCGGATCACCGTGAACGGCGTCGACGCCTTCGTGCGCCAGGCGTGCCACCGCCTGGAGGAGCGCGCCGACGAGCAGGGCGACAACACCGACCCGGCCAGTGACGCCCCGGGCCTGGAGGCCGGCTGGCGGATCTACGCCCGGCGCAGCTCCACCGGAGCGACCAAGGACGCCCGGCGGCTGGCCGGATCCACCACCGGCATCGTCGGCAAGGCCGTCGCCTTCCTCACCGACTCCGGCTTCCTCCAGCGCACCGGGGACGACGCCGGAGGCGCCTTCCGCACCACCGCCCGCTACCAGCTCCAGGTCCGCGACCTGGCGGGCGGCGCCGCCATGGCCGAACTGCTGGAACTGGGTGTGGTACCGGTCACCGACGGATCGGCGACGCTGCTGCCGCCGCCCGACCCGGACGACCTGGAGCTGGCGGCCGACGCCGGGCTGCCCTTCCACGGCTGACCGACCCCACCGCCGACGCCGGCCACCGCACGGCCGGCCCCGCCACCGACGTCCCCTTTCCCGCCGCCTGAACGACGAGAGTCCGCCGCCATGTACGAGCTGTCCCGGGTCCGCCTCTACTCCATCGGGCCTGCCGGTGCGCGCTACGCCGACACCGTGCTTGACCTGCGCGGGGTCGGCGAACCCGTGCCCCACCCCGCGCCGGCCCAGGCGGAGTTCTTCGAGGAGGAACCGGTCGGCCCGCCGCGCCGCCCCGCCCCCGCCGGAGTGCTCTTCCTGGAGAACGGCGGCGGCAAGTCCGTCCTGCTGAAGCTGATCTTCTCGGTGATGCTGCCCGGTCACCGCAACACCCTCGGCGGCGCCAGCTCCGGCGTTCTGCGCAAGTTCCTGCTCGCCGAGGACTGCGGGCATGTGGCGCTGGAGTGGCAGCACACCCTGACCGGCGAGTGCGTCGTCGTCGGCAAGGTCAGCGAGTGGCGCGGGCGCCAGGTCTCCAACGACCCCCGGAAGTTCGCCGAGGCCTGGTACTCCTTCCGGCCCGGCCCCGGACTGAGCCTCGACTCACTGCCGGTGGCCGAGGCGAGCTCGGTGGGCCGCCCCGCCGAGGGCGTCTCCGGTGCCCGCGGCAGGCGCCGCACCATGAAGGGCTTCCGCGACGCGCTCACCGAGGCGGGCAAGTTCTACCAGCACCTCGACGTGCACTGGGAAGAGATCCACGACCGCTGGAACGAGCACCTCGGCGACCTCGGTCTGGACCCCGAACTCTTCCGCTACCAGCGCGAGATGAACGCCGACGAAGGAGAGGCCGCCGGACTCTTCGCCGTCAAGAAGGACTCCGACTTCACCGACCTGCTACTGCGCGCCGTCACCGACACCCGCGACACCGACGGTCTGGCCGACCTGGTCAGCGGCTTCGGCAACAAGCTGGGCCGCCGCGCCGAACTCACCGCGGAGCGCGACTTCACCGCGGGCTCGGTCGACCTGCTCGGCCGTATCGTGGAGGCCACCGGAACGCGTTCGCGTACCCGGGACATCCACGCCGGCGCCGAGCGCCGCACCCGCACACTGGCCCACAGGCTCTCCGCCCGCGCCGGACTGGAGCGCGGCCGGACCGCCGAGCTGGCCCAGCAGGTCACCGGCGCCGCCCACACCGTCACCGGCGCGGAGGAGGCCCGCGGCCGCGCCGCCCTGATCGCCGCCGAACTCGCCTACCGCCACGCCTCCCTGGCGCTCACCGCCGCCGAGAAGAGCGCCGCGGCCCAGCGCAGGGAGCTGGGTGACGCCCGCACCCTGCACTCCGCCTGGCAGGCGGCGGAGGCCGTCCTGCGCCACCGCGCCGCCGCCGACCGGGCCGCACGCGTCGCCGTAGCGATCCGCGAGGCCGAACGCGACGCCGCCCCGGCCCTGGCCGCACGCGCCACCGCCGCGGCCGATCTCGTACGGGCCCTGCACACCGCCGCCGAGGCGGGCGAGAGCGTGGCCAACGAGGAGGAGGAGCGCTCCGAGACCCTCCAGACCACCGGCGAGGCCGCGCACCGTGACGCCACCACGGCCGCCACCGAGGCCCAGCGTGCCCGCAGCGAGGCAGGCCACCTCCGCCAGCGCCTCGCCGAGGTCGAGCAGGAGACCGCGGAAGCGGTACGGGCGGGCTGGCTCGACGACACCGCGCCGAACGCGGACCCCGCCCGCGCGGCCCTCGCGGCGAACGACGCGGAGCAGTCCGCGGTCGCCGCCTGGGACGCCGCACGCGAGGCCGCCGGCTCGGCGGCGGACCGCTCCCGGCAGGCGGCGGCCACCGAGAGCCGCGCCGAACTCGCCGCGGCACGGGCCGCCGACGGCGCGCGGGCCGCGGAGCAGGCCTACGAGGCCGAGCTCAGGGCCGCCGAGTCGATCGCCGCCGAGCACCGCCTCGCGGACCTGCTCGGCCTGCCCGCCGCGCAGGGCAGCGGCGTACCCCGGCCCCGGCGGGGCGCGGCCGGGGACGAAGCCGGAGCGGAGACCGGTGCCGGGGACCGGGGCCCGCGGCGGGAAACCCCGAACGCCGAGGGAACCGCCGCCCCCGGCGACGACGGCACCGAACCGACGGCGCCCGGCGCCCACACCGTCACCGCCGGACGCCCCCGCGCGGCGGAACAGCCCCTCACCGCAGCGGAGTTCGACCGCAACGCCGAAGAACTGCGCGAGCTCCTCGACCAGGCCGTCGGCTCCGCGGAACGGCGCCTCTTCGAGCTGCGCACCGCGGCGGCCGACGACTCCCGCATCCTGGGCGCGCTCGGTGACGGCGGACTGCTGCCGCCAGGACCCGACGTCCTCGCCACCGTGGAGTACCTCGGAGAGCACGGCATCCCCGCCCTGCCCGGCTGGCGCTACCTCGCCCAGGCCGTGGACCCGGCCGACCACGCGGCCGTGCTCGCCGCCCGGCCCGAGCTCGTCGACGGCGTCGTGATCACCGATCCGGAAGCGCACGCCCGCGCCCGTGAGGTACTCGGCGCCGCCGCCCTGCTGCCCCGCTCCGCCGTGGCCGTCGGCACCGCCGCCGCGCTGCTCGCCCCCGTCCCGGAGCCCGGCACCGGCTCCGGCGCGGACGGCGGGGCGGCTTCCGGGGTGTTCCTCGTCCCGCCGAACCCGGCCATGCACGACGAGCACGCCGCCGATGAGGAGCGGCACGCGCTCAGGAGCCGTGCCGCCGCCCGCGACGAGGACATCCGCACCCTCGCCGCCCGGCTCACCGCGGACCGCTCGCTCGCCGCCCGGATCGGCTCCTGGCGGGTGGACTGCCCGCCCGGCACCCTCGCCGAACTCGCGGAGGCGGCCGGCACCGCCCGTACCGCCGCCGGGACGGCGGAGGCAGCACTCGCCGAGGCCCGCACCGTACGCGCGGAGGCGGACGAGGCCGCCGCGGACACCGCCCGCGTCCGTGACGAGCGGCAGGAGGCGGCCCAGCGCGCCCGCCGGGCCGCCGACGCACTCGCCGGACTCGCCTTCCGCCTCCGTGAACGGGCGGGCTGGCAGGCCAAGCTGCGCGAACTGGCCGACGAGGCGGCGGAGTCCGAGGCTCGCGCCGCCGTCTGCCTGGACCGGGCCAGAGCGGCCGACGAGGACCGCAGGGCCGCCCAGCGCGCCGCCGACGACGCCCGCCGCACCGCCCGCGCCCTGCGCGCCGAACGGGCCGAGATCGCCGGCGCGCCCGAACACCTCCCGGAGCCGGGAGCGGACGCACCGCGCCACGCGCTGCCCGCCCTGCGCGAGGCGTACCGGGCGGCGTCCCAGCTCTACGAGAAGGTGGGGGTCGGCGCCGACCTGCGCGCCGAACAGGCCCGCGCCGAGAGCGACGAGAGCGCCGCGCTGGCCGAGCTGGACCGGCTCACCAACAAGGTCCGCACCCGGGCCGCCCAGCTTCTGGAAGGAACGGACGGCGCCGACGGACCGTCCCGGCAGGCGGCCGCCGCCCGCGCCGAGTCCCTGGTCCAGCTCCTGGAGACCCGTGCCTCTGCCGCCAGTGAGCAACTCGGCAGGCTGCGCGGCGAGGCCGAGCGCCTCGCTCCCGCCGACGGTGAGACCCTCCACACCGAGCTTCCCGAAGAGCGGGTGCCCGCCGACGCCGAGCAGGCCCAGACCCTCCTGCGCACCGCCACGGCCGAACTGGCCTCCGCCACCGCCTCCCTGGACACCGCCAGGGCCGCCCACGCCGAGCTGCTGCACGCCCACCGCACCGCCGAGGACTCGGCCGGCGGCTTCGACGAGACCGCCGCCCTGCTGAGCGACCTCCTCAGGGACCACGGCGACGACGAGCCCGAGCCCCCCGAGCCGTACCCCGGCAGTCTCGAAGAGGCCCGGCAGTCCGCCGCGGAGGCCCGCCGCTCACTGCGCGGCTGCGCCGCCGACCTGTCCACCGCGGAAGCGGCTGTCCGGGAGGCGAGCGACGTACTCGTCCGGCACGCCAACTCCACCCGTTACGAGCAGGTCCGCACCCCGGCGCGCCAGCAGATCCGTGAACTTCCCGCCGCCGCGCTGCCCGAGCACGCGGAGAAGTGGGCCATCGCCTTCGCCCCCAGGCTGCGGGTCCTCACCGACGAACTGACCCAGCTGGAACGCAACCGGGACTCCATCGTCGACCGGCTGCGCGGTCTGGTGGATTCCGCGCTCACCACCCTCCGCTCCGCCCAGCGCCTCTCCCGGCTGCCCGAGGGACTGGGGGAGTGGTCCGGCCAGGAGTTCCTCCGGATCCGTTTCGAGGAGCCGGACCAGGCCACCCTGACCGAACGGCTCGGCGAGGTCATCGACGAGGCCACCAAGGCGGCCCTGAAGAAGAACTCCGACCTGCGCCGGGACGGCATGTCCCTGCTGCTGCGCGGGGTGCAGGCGGCGCTGGAACCCAAGGGCATCGCCGTGGAGATCCTCAAGCCGGACGCGGTGCTGCGCGCGGAGCGCGTACCCGTCGGGCAGATGGGCGACGTCTTCTCCGGCGGACAGCTGCTGACCGCCGCGATCGCGCTGTACTGCACGATGGCGGCGCTGCGCAGCAACGACCGGGGCCGCGACCGGCACCAGCACCACCACGCGGGCACGCTCTTCCTCGACAACCCCATCGGCCGCGCCAACGCCACCTATCTGCTGGAGCTCCAGCGAGCGGTCTCTGACGCGCTCGGCGTCCAACTGCTCTACACCACAGGCCTTTTCGACACGACAGCACTCGCCGAGTTCCCGCTCGTGATCAGGTTGCGCAACGACGCGGACCTGCGGGCCGGGCTGAAGTACATCAGTGTCGAGGAGCATCTGCGTCCCGGACTGCCGCAGCAGGATCCCGGCGTGGAGACGGTGCACGGGGAGATCACCGCCACCCGCATGTTCAAGCGCACCGCGGCGGCGCCCGAGGCGCTCCCGGCCAAGACCGGGGCGGAGGGCGCCGAAGACACCGACTGAGCGGGCCGGTGCGCGACGCCGGACGGCGCCCCGCACCGGTCACCCGCCCGTGCGCCCGTGCCGGCCTCGCGCACCGGCCCGCTCAGGCCCGGGAGAGGCCGCGGTCCGGGGAGCGGCGGCCTATCCGTGCACCGTCCCGCTGCCCGGTCCGGGCGGCCCGCCTCGCCCTGCGCCGCTCGCGGCGCAGCTGCCGGGCGGAACTGCTCGGCATCGAAACCACGCCGTTGCGCTGGTTCCACACCTGGCGGGTGATCCACACATCCAGCACCGACCAGGTCGCGGCCACCGTGCTGGCCACGCTGCTCAGTACCATCGGGAAGGCCAGCCAGGACCCCGTCAGCGTGGACAGGAAGGCCACCATCGCCTGGATGATCGTCAGCGACAGAATCAGAACGGCCCGTACGGCCGCCGTGCGTACCGGGTCGGGCATCCGCCGCCGCAGCGCCGGCTCCTCGACCCAGAGCTGCTGCCGCGGAACCACCGGCCGGCCTCGCGCCGACTCCGTCACGCCACGACGCTCTTGCGTCTCCAAGGACCCTCAACTCCCCACCACTGTCCGACTTCAGGGTTGCTGCCCGGCATGGGCGGGTTCTACGCGGACGGGCCGCCCTCACCTGCCGAATACGCCCCTGCAGTCCCCCTACCCCCGTACAGACAGACGAGTACCGGGCTGTGAAGATTCCCCCGAACCGTCACGGAACGAAAAATTCCAGCCAACTGGCAGAGGGAGGAATGTGGGGCTCTGGCTGGTCTCTTCTGTCGCTTTCATGAATTCCATCTCCTGGAATACCGGGACAACTCATGGTCAACTCCCAGTAAGGCGGCCGAAAATCGCCCGGACATGCCTTCGAGTTGTCTGGGCGTCGGTAGTAGGCTCGCGCCGTTTGTTGACGGAACACCATCACCGCCCTGCGGGGACGAGCTGGGGGAGGCCATGCGCTTTCGCGGGAAGTCCATCCGCAGGAAGATCGCAGCCTTGCTGCTGGTGCCGCTCGTCTCCCTCACCGCGCTGTGGGGCTTCGCCACCTATCTGACCGGTCGCGAGGCCGGCCAGCTGATGAGCGCGAGCACAGTGGTGGAGAAGATCGGCCACCCCCTGGAGGACACCGTCCGGGTCGTCCAGAACGAGCGCCGGCAGACCCTCGTCTACCTCGCGGACCCGCGCGCATCCGACGCCCTGCCGGTCCTGCGCCGCCAGCGCGCCGCCACCGACCGGGTCGTGGACCAGGTCAACAGCAGCGCACGGCAGAAGGACATCCGCGACGCGCTGCGCCCCGAGGCCGAGACCCAGCTCAGCTCGATCCTGGGCGCCGTGGAGGGGCTGCGGTCGCTCCGTGACTCCGTCGACAGGCGCACCATCAGCCGGGCCAAGGCGATGGAGTACTACAACGGCCTCATCGACCCCTGCTACCGCTTCCTGACCGGCCTCCACGTCATGGAGAACGTGTCGATGGACAAGCAGGTACGTGCCCTGGCCGGAATCTCGCGGGCCCGGGAAATGCTCTCCCAGGAAGACGCGCTCGCGGCCTCGGGGCTCCTCGCCGGACGGCTGACGGCCCCCGAACTCCGTCAGATATCCGACCTCATCGCCAAGCGCGGGCTGCTGTACGAGATCAACCTCGACGCCCTCCCCGCCTCCGAGCGCCGCCGCGTCGAGCAGTACTGGGCGAGCCCGGACAGCGAGCCCCTGCGCGCCGCGGAGGACAAGCTCATCGCCCAGGGGCCCACCCACGATCCACGTGAGATGGACGCCGCCCGCTGGCAGGAGGTGGCCCCGCCGGTCCTGGACCGGCTGGCCAACGACTCGACCGAGATGAACAACCGCTTCCAGGACCGAGGAAGGCCGGAGGGCTACGGCGTCCTGGTCAAGGCGGGCATCGCCGGGGTCCTGGGATTCCTGGCCCTGCTCGTCTCGGTCTTCGTCTCCGTGCGCATCGGCCGAGAACTCGTCCGCGACCTCTCCCGGCTGCGCAAGGACGCCCACGAGGTCTCCGGAGTGCGGCTGCCGAGTGTGATGCGCCGCCTCGCCGCGGGCGAGCACATCGACGTCGAGACCGAGTCCCCGCACCTCAACTACGAACGTGACGAGATCGGCCAGGTCGGGCAGGCGCTCAACATCCTCCAGCGCGCCGCCGTCGAGGCCGCCGTCCGGCAGGCGGACATGCGCCGCGGCGTGTCCGAGGTCTTCGTCAACCTCGCCCGCCGCAACCAGGTGCTCCTGCACCGTCAGCTGACGCTCCTGGACACGATGGAGCGCCGCACCGAGAACACCGAGGAACTCGCGGACCTGTTCCGCCTCGACCACCTCACCACGCGTATGCGGCGCCACGCAGAGGGTCTGGTGATCCTGTCGGGAGCCGCACCCTCACGGCAGTGGCGCAAGCCCATCCAGCTGATGGACGTGGTGCGCGCCGCGGTCGCGGAGGTGGAGGACTACGAACGGATCGAGGTCCGCAGGCTGCCCAGGATCGGAGTGGGCGGGCCGGCCGTCGCCGACCTCACCCACCTGATCGCCGAGCTCCTGGAGAACGCCACGGTGTTCTCGCCCCCGCACACGGCGGTCCAGGTGCACGGTGAGCGCGTCGCCAACGGCTTCACCCTCGAAATCCACGACCGAGGACTCGGCATGCCCCCCGAGCTCCTCCTGGACGCCAACCTCCGGCTCGCGGAGACGCCCGAGTTCGAGCTGTCCGACACCGACCGGCTCGGCCTCTTCGTGGTCAGCCGGCTGGCCCAGCGGCAGAACGTCCGCGTCTCCCTCCAGACCTCCCCCTACGGCGGTACCACCGCGGTCGTCTTCATCCCGGCCGCGCTGCTCACCGACGCGCCGGAGGCGCACGGCACCGGATTCCGCCTCGACCGCAGGTCCGAGAAGGCGATCTCCAGCAGCAGGCCGGGCTCCGACACGGCGGGCAGCGGCCCCGGACGTGGCACGGGCGCCGGCGAGAACCGCGACGCGTTCGACCGCCCCGACGGCGACCGCCCCAGGGGAGGCAGGACCGGCGGCCTCTCACCGGTACCCACCGGAATGGCGGGCCCGGGGCCGCTGGACGGGCCGGTCGAGCTCGAAGGCCCGCTCGGCCCGATCGACTTCAGCCGCGACCCGGTGCTCGAAGCCGTCGCGGGACCCGGGCTCGACCCGCTGCTCGACGGGGTGTCCGACCTGGAGGACACCGAGAGCGAGCGCGGCGGCATCTTCCGGGCCCGCGAGCTCCGGCGCGACGGGGACCGCGACCAGCACCAGCAGGCCGCCGACCCGATCACGGACCCCGACGGGGTACGGGAGCTGCGCCCGGACGGCGTCAGGCCGCTGCCCCGCCGCAAACCGCCGACCCTGGTCACCGACCGGGGCCGCCGGATCGACGAGGCGGGCCGGGCCCACCCCACGGCCACCGACCCGGAGGCCACCGCGCGCCCGGCGTCCGGGCCCGTCCGGTCCGCGGGGACCCGGCTGAACAACGGCTTCCGCCCCCGCACCGAGCGCGCCACGCCTCCGGCGGCCGCCCGGACCGCCGGGCCCGGTGCCGGGACGGTCGGCGGGCTGCCCCGCAGGGTCCGCCAGGCCAGCCTCGCCCCGCAGCTCCGCGAGGGATCCGTGGGGCGCCCGGCCGAGCCGGACCCGGTGGAGAGCGTGGAGGACATCGAGCGCGACGCAGATGAGGTACGCAGCCGCATGGCGTCGCTCCAGCGCGGCTGGCAGCGCGGACGCCGGCAGAACGCCGAGGACGTGACCGGCCCCGGCGACACAGCACAAGGAACCACTCCGGGAGGGGACGGTCCATGACCGCACCGAACGCCGCAGCACTCAACTCAGCACCCCAGGGGTCCGGCGAACTCAACTGGCTCCTCGACGAACTCGTCGAACGGGTCGCCAGTATCCGCAAGGCGCTGGTGCTCTCCAGCGACGGACTTCCCACCGGCGCGTCCAAGGACCTGACCAGGGAGGACGGCGAACACCTGGCGGCCGTGGCCTCCGGCTTCCACAGCCTCGCCAAGGGGGTCGGGCGGCACTTCGACGCCGGCCGGGTCCGTCAGACCGTGGTCGAACTCGACGAGGCGTTCCTGTTCGTCACGGCGGCCGGCGACGGCAGCTGTCTGGCGGTGCTCGCGGACTCCGACTCGGACGTCGGACAGGTGGCGTACGAGATGACGCTGATGGTCAAGCGTGTCGGCGCCCACCTGGCCAACTCCCCACGGACGACCGGTCTGACCTCTGGAGGGTGAGTGGATGGCATGAGCGCGGACCCGTCCCGTTCCCCGGCCGCCCCCGGCGGTCCGCAGTCCTCGCGCTGGTACGACGCCGAGGCGGGTCCGGTCGTCCGTCCGTACGCGATGACGCGGGGACGTACCAGCAGCGCGTCCCGTCATCGTCTCGACCTGATCGCGATTGTCGTCCCCGAACCCGCGGCCGACGATCCCGGCCGGGACCAGATGCTCTCCCCGGAACACGTGGAGATCGTCGAACTGTGCAGCGGCATGCCCCAGTCGATCGCCGAGCTCGCGGCCGGTCTCGACCTCCCCGTCGGGGTGGTCCGGGTCCTGGTCGGTGATCTCGTCGAGGACGAGCTGGTGCATGTGACCCGTCCCGTTCCGCCGGCCGAGCTGCCGGACGTGAACATTCTTCGCGAGGTGATCAATGGCCTTCGGGCGCTCTAGCCGCAGCAGGCGGCCCGTGGAGCCCGTTACCCTGAAAATCCTGGTGGCGGGCGGCTTCGGAGTGGGCAAGACGACCATGGTGGGAGCGGTCAGTGAGATCAGGCCGCTGCGTACGGAGGAGAGGCTGACCGAGGCGGGACGCCCGGTGGACGACCTGGCGGGGGTCGAGGCGAAGACCACCACGACGGTGGCGATGGACTTCGGCCGGATCACGCTCCGCGAGGACCTGGTGCTGTACCTCTTCGGCACCCCGGGTCAGGACCGCTTCTGGTTCCTCTGGGACGAACTCGCCCAGGGCGCGCTGGGCGCGGTCGTCCTCGCGGACACCCGGCGCCTGGAGGACTCCTTCGCGGCGGTCGACTACTTCGAACGCCGGAAGATCCCCTTCGCCGTCGCCGTCAACTGCTTCGAGGGGGCAGACCGGTTCCCCGCGGAGACGGTGCGGGCGGCGCTCGACCTTGATCCGGGGGTACCGCTGCTCCAGTGCGACGCGCGGGACCGTTCGTCCGTCCGAGACGTGCTGGTGGCCGTCGTCGAACACGCGCTGGCCCGTGTCGACGCCCCCCGCGAACCGGCCACCACGTAACGGGCCCCTCGCCGGCAGCGGAACGCGGCACGTACCCCCGCCGGCAGGGGGTACGTGCCGCGCGCCGTGCGTCCGGGCCCGTCAGCGCACCGCGACGACCGCGGAGCCGTGGCCGAACAGACCCTGGTTCGCGGTGATCCCGGCCCGCGCCCCCGGGACCTGGCGGTCTCCCGCCGTACCGCGCAACTGCCAGGTCAGCTCGCAGACCTGGGCGATCGCCTGCGCGGGCACGGCCTCCCCGAAGGACGCCAGACCGCCGCTCGGGTTCACCGGGATACTCCCGCCGAGCGCCGTCGCCCCCGTACGCAGGAGCGCCGCGCCCTCACCGGGCGGGCACAGCCCGATGTCCTCGTACCACTCCAGCTCCAGCGCGGTGGACAGGTCGTACACCTCGGCCAGGGAGAGGTCGGAGGGCCCGATGCCGGCCTCCTCGTACGCCGCACGTGCGATCGAGGCACGGAACCCCTCCGCCGAGGGCTCCACGGCGACCGCCGAATCCGTGGCGATGTCCGGGAGATCGAGCACCGCCTTCGGGTACGTCGGCGTCACGGTCGAAACGGCACGGATACGGACCGGTTCCGCGGCCCCGTGCCGCCGGGCGAACTCCATGCTGGACAGCACGAGCGCCGCCGCCCCGTCGGAGGTGGCGCAGATGTCGAGCAGCCGCAGCGGATCGGCGACCACTCCGGACGCCGCGACCTGCTCGGCGGTCACGGGCGCCCGGTAGCGGGCGTTGCGGTTCAGCGCGCCGGCCGCCGCGTTCTTCACCTTGACCTGCGCGAAGTCCTCAGGGGTGTCCCCGTGCACCGCCATCCGGCGCCGGGCGTACAGGGCGAAGTACGCGGGGTTCGTGGCGCCGAGCACCCGGAACCGCAGCCAGTCCGGATCGTCGGGCCGGTCGCCGCCCGCCGGGGCGAAGAACCCCTTGGGCGCCGCGTCCGCCCCCACCACCAGCACCACATCGGCCATCCCGGCCAGGATCTGCGCCCTGGCGGTGTTCACCGCCTGGGCGCCCGAGGCGCAGGCCGCGTACACACTGGTGACCCGGGCGCCCTGCCAGCCCAGCGCCTGTGCGAACGTCGCCCCGGCCACGTATCCCGGATAGCCGCCGCGCACGGTGTCCGCGCCGACCACGGACTGCACGTCCGGCCAGTCGACGCCCGCGTCCGCGAGAGCCGCGCGGGCCGCCGCCCTGCCGTATTCGACGAAGCTCCGCCCCCACTTGCCCCAGGGATGCATCCCGGCCCCGAGGACGGCCACGTCCCCGCTCATCGCGCACCGTCCCCCGGGCCGGTGCGCACCGGCCGCCAGTGCCAGGTCGTCCACTCCGTGCCGTCGTCGTCCCCGCCGGTGCCGGAATCCGGACCCAGCACCCCCGGTACGACCTCGACCGTCATCCCGACCGCGAGATCCGCGACACCGACCCCCGGCGCGGCCTGCCCGAGCACCACCATCCGCTCGGCGGCGAGCTCCACGGCCACCAGCGTGCGGGGCTCCCAGGGCACGTCCGGGTCGGAGAGGTAGGGCGGCGGGGGCCGGTAGCGGCCGTCGGTGTACGACCAGACCGTGCCGCGCCGGGACAGCGGGACCTCGACCGGCTCGCCGCCCGTACAGCGCGGATTGCGGCAGAAGCCGTCCTGGCGGGGGAAGAAGACCGACGAGCAGAGCGGGCAGCGGGTGCCCAGCAGCCGGAATTCCTCCTCTGCGCCGTCCTCGGTGAACCACCCGGCCACCACGGGTATGCGTTTGCGCGGCAAAGGCCCTCCCCAGCACTGGATCTGACGGAACGTCAGAAGTGTGCCACGGTCAGCTGCCGTCGGCGAGCCACTTGGCGGCGGTCTCCGCGAGCTCCCGGTCCCGGCCGGCCAGCATCATCCGGATCATCTGCACGTCCCCGCGCAACGACCAGGCCGGATGCCCGAAGGAGGCCGGGTTGTTCTTCTCGATCAGGAAATGGGCGGGCCAGGCGGTCCCGTACCCGATCAGCGGCAGGGCCGCCGCGTACCGTTTGCGGCCGCGCGCCAGTCCGTAGGCGGTGATCGCGAGACCGGTCAGGGTGCCGGTCAGATGGACCCAGCGGGTCGCGGCCCTGGAGTGCATCGCGACGTAATAGGGCCAGAATTCCTCGTACGAATCGAACGTCTGCTGTGACATAGGGGCACGGTAGTGGCTGGCACGGCAACCGGATAAGGCCGGTTCGCGTCCGAGAGGAAGAACGGGCGGCTGGAACCCACGGGGGTGGTCCCAGTCGCCCGCTCATCCCTCCCGGTCTCAGTGGCCGGCGACGGACCGCCGGGCCACCGGGAAGTCGAAGTAGGTGTCCGGGAACAGCTCGGGCGTGAAGGTGTAGTGCCACCATTCCTCGGCCAGATTGACGAACCCGGCGTCGGTGAGCGTCTTCTTGAGGAACTGCCGGTTGGCGCGCTGAACCCCCTGGATCCGCGGGTCGTCCGTGTGCGAGAGCGTGTCGAAGCAGTCGAATCCGGTGCCCATGTCGACCGAGTTGTCCGGAAAGCGCTCGGACCGCGGCGCGTAGCAGGGCACCAGCGGCTGGCCCGGCCGGTACGGCGCGGTGGGCCGGGCCGGCAGCCTCACCAGCGTCAGGTCCACGGTGCTGCCGCGGCTGTGTCCGGACTTCTCCGCGATGTAACCGTCGGCGAACAGCCGGGTCTTGTCGACCCGCGGGTAGAACTCGCCCTTCATGGTCTCGTCGTCCAGATCCTTCGCCCACCGTACGAAGTGGTCGACGGCCCGCTGGGGCCGGTAGCAGTCGTACACCTTCAGCGAGTAGCCCTGGCGCAGCAGCCGGAGCTGGGCCCGGTGCAGCGCCCGCGCGGCGGGCCGGGTCAGGACGCAGAGGGGCTCGCGGTAGCCGTCCACCGGCTCGCCCATGAAGTCGTGCCCGGTCGGGTAACGCATCTCCTGGATGATCGTGGGATCGACCGCGCGCAGCGAGACGAACTCCGCGGGAGCTTTCGGCTCGGGCTTCGCCTGCGCCACCGGGGCGGCGGCGGTGACGGCGAGCAGGGTGGCGGCAGCGGCTGCCAGGACACGGAAAGCGGAAGCAAGACCTGTCATGAGCACATCGTCCAACAGTCCGGCCGTGCCGGTCAGGAGATCGGATACAGTCCGCGCGTGTCCGCGACGACGAACAACCCCGACCAGCCCGCGAAGCCCGTGAAGGACTCCCACTGCGGCAGCTGCGGAGCCCCGTACACCGCCCTCGCGTCCCCGGACGCCTGGCCCCGCACCTGCACGGTGTGCGGCGCCACCGCCTACCGCAACCCCCTTCCGGTCGCCGTCGCGCTGCTCCCCGCCACCGACGCGGACGGCACCGGACTGCTCGTCATCACCCGCACCATCGAACCCTGCCTCGGCGGACGCGCCCTCCCCGGCGGCTTCATCGACCACGCCGAGGACTGGAAGGGCGCGGTCGTCCGCGAACTCCGCGAGGAGACCGGTATCGAGGCCCACCGTGACGACGTCCGGCTGGCCGACGCACTCAGCTCACCGGACGGTCACCTGCTCCTGTTCGGCCTGCTCCCGACGCGTCCGGCCGCCGCCCTTCCCGCGTCCGCACCCACCGACGAGACCTCCGGATACGACCTCCTGCGCGCCCCGGAAGAACTCGCCTTCCCCCTCCATACGGAGGCCGTCCGTTCCTGGTTCGCCGGCCGGTACCGCTGAGCCCGCTCAGAGCCCCCGCACCCGCACCGGGCAGTCCACCAGCCCCTCCCCACCGTCCCGCTCCACCACGACCCGCCCGCCCACCAGCCGGCTCGTGTACCGCTCGACCACCGCCTCCTCCCAGCCGTCCCCCGGATCACGGACCACCGAGCCGCCACCGCCGCGCCCCTCCACCGGAGCCCACACCTCCAGCTCCAGCCCGCCGTCCGCACCCCGCACCGGAATCACGGAACCGGCCCGTGCCAGCACCGGCACCCGCGACAACGGCGCCTCGACCACCACCTGACCCGGCCCCTCGTGCACCGCGCCGCTCACCGTGTCGTACCAGCGCCCCGGCGGCAGCCGCACCGCCCGCTCACCCGCCCCCGGCACCAGCACCGGCGCCACCAGCAGCGCGTCCCCCAGCAGGAACGCGTCCTCGCACTCCCGCAGCGCCCGGTCGCCGGGGGAGCCCCACCACACCGGACGCGCGTACGGCGCACCCGTCAGCCGGGCCAGCCGGGCCAGCGTCACCCAGTACGGACGCAGCCGCTCCCGCTCCACCAGCACCTCCCGCGCCGCTTCGAGCACCCGCGGCCCGAACTCCCACGGCTCCCTGCGCCCCGCACCGATCGCCGCGTGCGTACGGAACAGCGGCAGATACGCACCCAGCTGGAACCACCGCAGATACAACTCCGGCGACGGCGACCCGTCGAAACCGCCGATGTCCGGGCCCGAGTACGGCACCCCGCACAGCCCGAGACCCAGCACCAGCGACAGCGAGGCCCGCAACCCCGGCCAGCCCGTCGACACATCACCGGACCAGGTGCCCCCGTACCGCTGCATCCCCGCCCAGCCGGAACGCGAGAACAGGAACGGCCGCTCGTCCGGACGCAGCCGGGCGAGCCCCTCGTACCCGGCACGCGCCATCGCCAGGCCGTACACGTTGTGCGCCTCACGGTGGTCACCGCCGCGGCCCTCCAGCGCGTGCCGCGCCGAACGCGGCAGCGTCGGGTCACCGAACGCCGCGAACGACACCGGCTCGTTCATGTCGTGCCAGACACCGGAGAACCCCCGCGCCAGCCGCTCCGCGTACAGACCGCCCCACCACTCGCGCACCCGCGGATCGGTGAAGTCCGGATACACGCACTCACCCGGCCACACCTCGCCCCGCACGATCCGCCCACCGGCGTCCCGTACGAACGCGCCCGAGTCACCCACCGCCCGGCCCGCGTCGAACACCGCGTCACCCGGTGCGGCGGGCACCGCCGGGTCCACGATCGACACCAGCCGCACCCCGTCCGCGCGCAACTCCTCGGCCAGCCCCGGCAGATCCGGGAACCGCTCCTGGTCCACCGTGAACACCCGGTGCCCGTCGTAGTGGTCGATGTCCAGATGCAGCACGGACAGCGGCAGCCCGCGCTCCCGGTACCCCGACACGATCCGCCGCACCTCCCGGCCGCTCCCGAAACCCCAGCGGGCGTGCTGCGGGCCCAGCGCCCAGGACGGCGGCAGCGCGGGAGCCCCCGTCAGGGCCGTCCAGCCCTGCAGCACCCGGGCCGGCGTGCCCGCCACCACCCAGCAGCGCAGCGGCCCGCCCTCCATCCGCACCTCCGACATGCCGGGACGGTCATGGCCGGAACCGGCGCCCTCCTCGCCCTCGCGCAGCGTCACCCGCCCCGCCCAGGAGTTGTCGTGGAACGCCAGGTGCGTCCCCGCGTCGGAGACCACCAGCTGAACCGGCATCGTCACGTACAGCGGATCGTCGCCGGGCCCGAACCGGCCGCCCGGATCGGTGTTCCACAAGCCGTACTCGCCGTCCCTCAGCCGCGGACCGGCCGCCCGTCCGCCGAGCCCGAAGAACCGCGCGTCCGCCGGAACCTCGGACCGCTGCACCCACCGCGCGGACCCGCCCGCCACCGGCTCCCACCACCGGGGCGGCAGCTCACGACGGAGCACCACGCCACCGGGGGTCCGCAGCTCCACCGCCCCGTGCCGGGACACCGCGACGGTCAGCCGCTCCGACACCACCTGCCACCCGCCGTCCTTGTCCGGCTCCAGCACAGCCCGCGGATCGGCGTCCGGGGCCGGCCCCGGCAGCGCGTAGGAGGGCAGCGGCTCCGCCCCGTCCCACCCCCAGAAGACCGAGCCCCCGACCGCGACCCGGACACGCAGCTCCGACCGCGCGAACCGCACCAGGCCCCCGCCCGGCCCCGGCTCCGCCCCCACCACGAGCCCCGGCACCCGCGCCCGCTCCGGCCCGCGCGACGGCAGCGCCCGCGCGTCCAGCCGTGAGCGCCGCCACGCCGAGCGCAGCGCCCGCAGTCCCTGCTTCGAACCCACCGACTTCACCGAGCGCACCAGGTCACGACCGTTCATGCGGCACACCCTGCCATCCGGCGCGGCGGCAGCGGGTTCTGTTCAACTTCCGTTCACTCACGGACCGGTGCACGGCCCGGCACGGCGAAGCGTGCCCGGACCGCATGACCGGACACGCGATCACGGGAGGGCGGCCCTGGTGCGAAGGACGATCACATGGCATCGTCCGTGAAAGCCGCCTCACGCGCACACCCCAGCACGTGCGCGCGACCACGCCGAACCGCGTACCCGTACAGCCAGGAGCCGACCCATGACCTCAGCAGCCGACGAAGCCCCCCTCTGGCAGCCCGGCCCGGACCGCGTCGCGACCGCGGCCGTCACCCGCTTCCAGAACTGGGCGGCCGAGCGCCACGGAGCACCGGCCGGCGGCGGATACCCAGCGCTGCACCGCTGGTCGGTCGACGAACTGGACACCTTCTGGCAGGCCGTCGCCGAATGGTTCGGCGTACGGTTCTCCACCCCGTACGAGACCGTCATCGGCGACCGCGCCATGCCCGGCGCCCAGTGGTTCCCCGGCGCCACCCTCAACTACGCCGAACACGCGCTGCGCGCCGCGGAGGACCCCCTGCGCGCCGAAGCGCCCGCGCTGCTCCACGTCGACGAGACCCACACCCAGACCCCCACCTCCTGGTCCGAGCTCCGGCGCCGGGTCGGCTCCCTCGCCGCCGAACTCCGCGCACTCGGCGTCAACCGGGGCGACCGCGTCAGCGGCTACCTCCCCAACATCCCGGAGGCGGTCGTCGCCTTCCTCGCCACTGCGGCCGTCGGAGCCGTCTGGACCTCCTGCGCCCCCGACTTCGGCGCCCGCAGCGTCCTCGACCGCTTCCAGCAGGTCGAACCCGTCGTCCTGTTCACCGTCGACGGCTACCGCTACGGCGGCAAGGAACACCACCGCGCCGACACCGTCGCGGAGCTGCGCCGCGAACTCCCCACCCTGCGCGCGGTCGTCCACATCCCGCTGCTGGGCACCGAAGCGCCGGACGGCGCCCTCGAATGGTCCGCCCTCACCGTCGCGGACACCGAACCCGTCTTCGAGCAGGTCCCCTTCGACCACCCGCTGTGGGTTCTCTACTCCTCCGGCACCACCGGCCTCCCCAAGGCCATCGTCCAGTCCCAGGGCGGCATCCTGCTCGAACACTTCAAGCAGATCGGCCTGCACTGCGACCTCGGCCCGGAGGACCGCTTCTTCTGGTACACCTCCACCGGCTGGATGATGTGGAACTTCCTCGTCTCCGGCCTCCTCACCGGCACCACCCTCGTGCTGTACGACGGAAGCCCCGGCTACCCGGACGTCAGCGCCCAGTGGCGGGTGGCCGAACAGACGGGCGCCACGCTCTTCGGTACCTCCGCCGCCTACGTCATGGCCTGCCGCAAGGCCGGCATCCACCCGGGGCGCGACTTCGACCTCTCCCGTGTCCAGTGCGTGGCCACCACCGGCTCCCCGCTCCCGCCCGACGGCTTCCGCTGGCTCCACGACGAAGTGGCCGACGACCTGTGGATCGCGTCGGTCAGCGGTGGCACCGACGTCTGCAGCTGCTTCGCCGGAGCGGTCCCCACCCTCCCCGTCCATATCGGCGAACTCCAGGCGCCCGGCCTCGGTACGGACCTCCAGTCCTGGGACACGGCGGGCAAACCGGTCATCGGTGAGGTCGGAGAGCTCGTCGTCACCCAGCCCATGCCGTCCATGCCGATCCGCTTCTGGAACGACCCCGACGGCAGCCGGTACCACGACAGCTACTTCGACGTGTACCCCGGAGTCTGGCGCCACGGGGACTGGATCACGATCACCGAGCGCGGCTCCGTCGTCATCCACGGCCGCTCCGACTCCACCCTCAACCGGCAGGGCGTCCGCATGGGCTCCGCCGACATCTACGAAGCGGTCGAACGGCTCCCGCAGATCCGCGAATCGCTCGTCATCGGCCTGGAGGAGCCGGACGGCGGGTACTGGATGCCGCTCTTCGTCCACCTCGCGGAGGGCGCCACCCTCGACGACGAACTGCGCGCCGCGATCAAGCACACCATCCGCGAGAACCTCTCGCCGCGCCATGTACCGGACGAGGTCATCGAGGTCCCCGCCATCCCGCACACCCTCACCGGCAAGCGCATCGAGGTTCCGGTCAAGCGCCTGCTCCAGGGAACGGCCCCGGCCAAGGCGGTCAACCCCGGCTCGATCGACAATCCGGAACTCCTCCGCTTCTACGAGCAGCTGGCGCGCGAGCGCCGCTGACGGACGCCACTGTCAGTGCCCGTGATTACTCTGAGTGAGCAATGATCGACAGCGCACTGGGGGAATCATGGCGCAGACCGGAAACACGCCCGCCGACAACAAGCAGACCAGGAAGAAGCAGGCCGGCAACAGGCGGACCACGCCCGACGGCCGGACCGGCCTCACGATGCGACGCTCGCTGCGCCGCGAAGCACCGAGCACCATCGGCCTCCTGACCGATGAACAGGACTTCGCGGCGATGCGGCGCTACCGCACCTTCACCTTCGACGACCACTCCGTCTACCTCCAGCAGGTGGAGGGCCTGCTCAAAGCCCTCGCCGCGCAGGGCGTGCACACAACGGTCGCCCTCTTCGACCCGGAGGAGTACGCCGAGTTCTGTGCCGAATCGGGCATCACACCCGACTCCCCGGCCAGCCGGAGCCGCTTCACCGCGGAGATCGCGGCCATCGGAGCCACCGTCGCCTACACGGGGCAGCCACTCGGCAGCCTGATCCCGCTCCTCGTCGACCGGTCGGTCCGCCGGGCCACCTGGGAGTACGCGACGATGCTCCTGGCCGGCCTGGGGGAGTGCGCCGACTGCGGCCAGGACATCGGCCGCGCCGCGTTCGACCGGGCGTCCCATCTCCTGCTGCGCACCCTGGAGTCGGCGGGCCCCGGTACCCACCACCTGGTCTGCAGCACCCCGACGGAGAACGATCAGCTGCTCGCTGCGCTGCACACGGAGTGCGAGGCGGGACCGGCGGCCCGCCTCGACTCGGCGGAAGGAGCCGAGTTCGTGACCGTGCTCGCCGTCGGTATCGCCCTCGAACGCCGCGGGGGAGTCGTCCTGCGGACGAGCGCACCCGGCACCCCGGACCGGGTCCACGGCTGGCGGCTGACCCGGGGCTGCCTCGTCCCGCTCACCGCGGGCGAGGTCTTCAGCGCCTACTGCACCGATGCCGACACCGGGGAGCCGGTCTCCCCGGAATCCGGCGTGGAGTACTGCGCCGGATTCGACATCGGCGCCGACGAACCGGAGTCCCACCACTGACAGGCCGAAGGGGCTCCCCGCCACATCGGCGGGAAGCCCCTTCCCCTCATCGTCCGGACCGTCCGGGCGCCGCGGTCCTACTCGCCCGAAAGCACCGCCTGCGCGGCGACCCGCGCCTCCTCGGCGGAGTCAGCCGCACGCGCTGCGGAAGCCGCCCGCTCGCACTGCGCGAACGTGTACTTCGCCAGCGTGGTGCGCACATAGGGAATGGACGCGGCGCCCATCGAGAGCGACGTCACCCCCAGGCCGGTCAGAACGCAGGCGAGCAGCGGATCGGCGGCGGCCTCACCACACACCCCACAGCTCTTGCCCTCGGCCTTGGCCGCGTCGGCGGACATCGCCACCAGATCCAGCAGCGCGGGCTGCCACGGATCCTGCAGCCGGGACACCGCACCCACCTGACGGTCCGCCGCGAAGGTGTACTGCGCCAGGTCGTTGGTGCCCAGCGACAGGAACTCCACCTCCTGAAGCACCGAACGGGCCCGCAGTGCGGCCGACGGAATCTCGACCATCGCGCCGAACTTCGCGTTCAGCCCGGCCGCGCGGCACGCGTCGGCGAACGCCTTGGCGTCCGCACGGTCCGCGACCATCGGTGCCATGACCTCAAGGTAGACGGGCAGTCCCTCGGCGGCCTTGGACAGCGCGGTCAGCTGGGTCCGCAGCACATCGGGGTGGTCCAGCAGACTGCGCAGCCCGCGCACACCCAGTGCGGGGTTCGGCTCGTCCGCCGGAGTCAGGAAGTCCAGCGGCTTGTCCGCCCCGGCGTCCAGTACCCGCACCACGACACGCCCCTCGGGGAACGCCTCAAGCACCGCGCGGTAGGCCGCGACCTGCTTCTCCTCCGACGGTGCCTGCTTGCTGTCGTCGAGGAAGAGGAACTCGGTGCGGAACAGGCCCACACCTTCGGCGCCCGCCTCGATGGCCGCCGGTACATCGCCGGGCCCGCCGACGTTGGCGAGCAGCGGCACCTTGTGGCCGTCGGACGTCGCACCGGGACCGGTCGACTTGGAGAGAGCGGCCTTCCGGGCGGCGGCGGCGCCCTCCATCTCCGAGCGCTTCTCCTCGCTCGGCTCGACGAAGATCTCGCCGGTGCTGCCGTCCACCGCGATGACGGTGCCCTCGGCAAGCTCGCCGGCGCCGGGGAGTGCCACGACGGCGGGCACACCGAGTGCCCGCGCCAGGATGGCGCTGTGGCTGGTCGGCCCGCCCTCCTCGGTGACGAAACCGAGCACCAGGGCCGGGTCGAGGAGCGCCGTGTCGGCAGGAGCCAGGTCCCGCGCGATCAGCACATACGGCTCGTCGCTGTCCGGCACGCCCGGCATCGGCACACCGAGCAGCCGGGCCACGATCCGGTTGCGCACATCGTCGAGGTCGGCGACCCGGCCCGCCAGGTACTCCCCGGCACCGGCCAGCAGCGCGCGGTAGGAGGCGAACGCGTCGTACACGCCGCGCTCGGCGGTGCTGCCGACGGCGATACGCCGGTCGACATCGGCCATGAGCTCGGGGTCCTGGGCCATCATGGCCTGGGCCTCCAGCACGTGCTGAGCCTCGCCACCGGCCAGGTTGCCGCGGGCGACGAGGTCGGCCGCCACCGCCTCCACGGCCTGCCGCGCCCGTCCCTGCTCGCGCTCCGCCTCTTCGGCCGGGATCTGCTTGGCCGGCGGTTCGAGCACTGCCGTGCCCATGTGCCTTACCTCGCCGATCGCCACACCGTGGCTCACGCCTACGCCCCGCAGCGTTGTCTCCATTTCACCTGTCTCCGATTGTGCGGCGGCCGATGCCTCCGCGGTGGTTGTCCCGTCGGCTGTCACTGCGCCGAACGTGTTACTGCCAGCCGAACAGTGCGTCGCCGACCTTCACGTCGCCGTCCTCGACGACGGAGGAGAGCGAGTCGGGAGTCGCCTCCAGTGCCACGACGGGGCAGATGGGCGACTTGCCAGCTGTCTCGACGGCCGCAGGGTCCCAGCGCACGATGCTCTGGCCGCGAGTCACGGTGTCACCCTTGTTCACCAGGAGCTCGAAGCCCTCACCGTTCAGCTGGACGGTGTCGATGCCGAGGTGGGTGAGGACGCCGTGTCCCTCGCTGTCCACGACGACGAACGCGTGCGGGTGCAGGGAGACGACGATTCCGTCGACCGGCGACACGGCCTCCGACGGCTCGCGTACCGGGTCGATGGCGGTACCGGGACCGACCATCGCGCCGGAGAAGACCGGGTCGGGTACCGCGGCGAGCCCGATGGCACGTCCGGCAAGAGGGGACGTCACAGTGGTCATGGGTGCCTCCCAGAGTGGAGCTTCAGTGGTGGCCGCCACGGCTGGTAGAAGGGCGGCGTACTGCTCAGCAGAGTAAGTCATATGAAGTCCCGGTTCCGCCTGAGTCCTGGCGGTTCGAGGACCTAGGGGTGCACCGGAAACGATTTGCCTCGTCTCCCGGCAACCTGTACTGTCGTACTCCTGCCTGACCCCAACGCGACATTGAGTCGGGGGTCGGCGGCGACTATTAAGCCCAAACCCTAACCCGAATTCGGCACCGGCATGCCTGCTTGAGGCTGGTCAATCGGACGGGAAAGGCCTGATAGAGTCGGACTCGCCGGAAAGGGAAACGCGAAAGCGAAGAACTGGAAAGCGAAAATGCGAGGCCCGCTTCGACCGGGAATCGGACACGAA
>NZ_JBIVLK010000022.1:0-99466 GCF_044751215.1 Streptomyces sp. NPDC088730 | reverse complement strand
GGGTTGATGCAGCATGTACCGTTGGCGGAAACACGGGACACCCCCCAACCACCCGGGAACCTCCCCGGAATTCCGAGAGGAACGACCGCAGATGACCGGTCACCACGAATCTACCGGACCCGATCCCGCGCTGAGCAGCGATTCTGTGCGCCGGGTGAGCCAGTATCAGACGGCAGGCGTGAACGCCCGGTTGAGGCTGTTCGCGCTCCTGGAGGCGCAGGGAGTGCCCGCGAGCGAGGCGGACGACCTGGTGGCCGCGCTGGAGGCCGGGGCGGTCGCAGGGGCGCAGTGCCAGGTGGTGGAGCTGGACGGCATGGCGCCGCACCCTCGTGGCGCTGAGTTCGAGGACGGCTGGGACAAGGGCGTGGCGGCCGTGAGCGAGGCCCTGGTGGGCATCGCGGACCGGGAGTGGTCCCGGCGCGGCGGCCGGTCGGCCGGGGCCGCTGAACTGGCCGTACACATCGCGGGCGTGAGGCAGCGTGAGCGCGCCGACCTGGTGCGGCTGGAGCGGTACGTCCGGGAAGCCGTCCTGCCGGCCACTCACCCGCACACCACCAGGCGCCGCCAGGTCCTGGAGGCGCTGGGCGAGGCCGGCGGTCTGTGCACGGCCCGGACGGTCAACAGCGATGGGGACTACGTCGTCTGCACGCTCGATGCCGGTCACTACGACCCGGACGACAAGCCGCCCTTCAAGGACGGAAAGCCGGGCGGCTGGCACAAGGCGGATGCGTCGATCTGGAACGACATGGGCGCGGCCTGCATTCCGCACGCGGCCCTCTGAAAGACCGCAGGAATTCAACTCCAGGGGAGGCACGGAATGTCAGCGATTCGGCTCAAGGAACACCAGGTAGACCAGAGGTCCGCGTTTAGGAAGTGGGTGGGATTCCCTGCAAGGTCATCCGTGCCCCCGCAGGGTGCCCGCGGAACGATCGTGTCAGCGACCGGCTCGGGCAAGACGATCACGGCCGCCGCGTGCGCGCTGGAGAGCTTCGCGGACGGCCGGATCCTCGTCACGGTCCCGACCCTGGACCTGCTCGCCCAGACCGCCCAGGCGTGGCGTGCAGTCGGCCACCGGGCCCCGATGGTCGCGGTGTGCTCCCTGGAAAACGACGCGGTCCTGAACGAGCTCGGAGTGCGCACCACCACCAACCCCATCCAGCTCGCCCTGTGGGCCGGGCACGGGCCCGTGGTCGTGTTCGCCACATACGCCTCTCTCGTGGACCGCGAGGACATCGACGCACCCGAGGGCCAGCGGAAGGTTCGCGGGCCGCTGGAGGCCGCTCTGGCGGGCGGAGAGCGCCTGTACGGACAGCGCATGGACCGGTTCGACCTCGCCATCGTGGATGAGGCCCACGGAACCGCTGGTGATCTTGGGCGGCCGTGGGCGGCAATCCACGACAACCAGCGGATCCCGGCGGACTTCCGGCTCTACCTCACCGCGACCCCGCGCATCCTCGCCGCGGCCCGCCCGCAGAAGGGCGCGGACGGCCAGGAGGTGGAGCTCGCGACGATGTCGGACGACCCGGAGGGAACCTACGGCGCGTGGCTCGCAGAGCTCGGTCTGAGCGAGGCCATCGAGCGCGAAATCCTTGCCGGATTCGAGATCGACGTCCTGGAGATCCGCGATCCCTCGCCTGTCCTCGGGGAGTCGGAGGAGGCGCAGCGGGGCCGGCGCCTGGCGCTCCTGCAGACCGCACTGTTGGAGCACGCGGCGGCGTACAACCTCCGTACGGTCATGACGTTCCACCAGAAGGTCGAAGAGGCCCGCGCGTTCGCGGACAAGCTCCCCGAGACCGCAGCCGCGCTGTACCTGAACGACGCCTCCGACGACGACCTGGCCGCCGCCGACAAGCTCCCCGCGTCCTCGATCGACGCAGAGTTCTACGAGCTGGAGGCAGGCCGCCACGTACCCCCGGACCGCGTCTGGTCGGCGTGGCTGTGCGGCGACCACCTCGTAGCCGAGCGGCGGGAGGCGCTGCGTCAGTTCGCCAACGGCATCGACGCCACCGGGCGCCGGGTGCACCGCGCCTTCCTCGCCAGCGTTCGCGTGCTCGGGGAGGGCGTGGACATCACCGGCGAGCGGGGAGTCGACTCGATCTGCTTCGCGGACACCCGCGGCTCCCAGGTAGAGATCGTGCAGAACATCGGCCGCGCGCTCAGGTTGAACCAAGACGGCTCCACGAAGGTCGCCAGGATCATCGTGCCGGTCTTCCTGGAGCCAAACGAGGACCCGACCGACATGGTGGCCAGCGCCTCGTTCCGCCCCCTCGTAGCGGTCCTCCAGGGCCTGCGCTCGCATGATGAGCGACTCGTCGAGCAGCTCGCCTCCCGCGCACTCACCAGCGGCAAGCGCAAGCTCCACGTCAAGCGGGACGACGACGGCCGGATCGTCGGGGCCGGCGGCGAGGACCAGGAGGACGACGACACGCAGGCCGCCGCCGAAGCGGCCCTGTTGCACTTCTCCAGCCCGCGCGACGCGGCGACGATTGCGGCGTTCCTCCGTACGCGGGTGTACCGGCCGGAGTCGCTGGTGTGGCTGGAGGGCTACCAGGCCCTGATCCGCTGGCGGGCGGAGAACGAGATCACCGGCGTACACGCCGTCCCGTACGACGTGGAGGTCGAGGTCGGCGTCACGAAGGACTTCCCGCTTGGCCGGTGGGTGCACCAGCAGCGGAAGGCGCTGCGGGCCGGGGAGCTGGAGGACCGCCGCAAGACGCTGCTGGACGCGCCGGAGGCCGGGATGGTCTGGGAGCCGGGCGAGGAGGCGTGGGAGAGCAAGCTCGCCGCGCTCCGGTCGTACCGCCGGGCCACCGGGCACCTCGCTCCCCGGCAGGACGCGGTGTGGGGCGAGGGCGAGGCGAGGGTGCCCATCGGGCAGCACCTCGCCAACCTCCGGCGCAGGGGTGGTCTGGGTAAGGACGCGGATCGGGCGGCGAAGCGCGCGCAGCAGCTCACCGAGATCGACCCGGACTGGGACTGCCCGTGGCCGCTGAACTGGCAGCGGCACTACCGGGTGCTCGCCGACCTGGTCGACGCCGACGGCGTGCTGCCCTATATCGCGGGCGGCGTCATGCACGACGGTGATGACATCGGCTCATGGAGGTGGCGTCAGCAGGAGCCGGGTACCTGGGCGCAGCTCCTGCCCGAGCAGCGCGAGCGGTTGACCGTCCTGGGCATCCGCGGCGCCACCCTCCCCGTGACCGCTGCCGCCCTGACGGAGCTCCCTGCTGCGCCGGCCGACGCAGCCTCGGGCCCGAGGAAGGCCGGAAGCAAGGCGGAGGCTGCGTTCCAGCGGGGCTTGGCAGCTCTGGCGCAGTGGGCGGAGCGGGAAGGGCAGCGGGCGGTGCCGCGCGGGCACAGCGAGACGATCATGGTGGACGGTGAGGCGGAGCCGGTGATCGTGAAGCTGGGCGTGTGGGTCTCGAACACCAAGTCGAGGCGGGACAAGCTCAGCGCCGCCCAGCGCGCCGCTCTCGCCACGCTGGGCGTCGACTGGGCGGGAGCGGTCCGAGTCGCCCAGGACGCTCCGGCGCAGCCCGCCCCTGTGCAGGCCGCACCGCCTCAGCGTGTCCACCATGATGAGTGCGACAAGACGCTCCACGAGGGCGGGAGCTGCACCTGCGATCTCATCGAGCAGTACGGACCGCCCTCCGAACGCGACGACTACTGACCACCACCGCACCGAACCGAGCCCCGGACATCGCAGATGATGTCCGGGGCTCTCTGTGCGGCCGGCCTAGTTGGCGAGTCGCTTGAACACATCCTCGAAGCGATTGAGAGTCTCGCTGTCGACCTGTCCGAAGAACTCTTCCCGGTCGCGGGTGAGCTGGTGCGCGGGTCCCACGTGGTCGAAGTCTCGAGGTTCCTTTTGCTTGCCGCGGGCGACGCCGATCCGCATGAGGATCGCTGTGGGGTTGTCCGAGACAAGCAGGTCCGACTCGTTCACCGCGACGTTTGTGGCCTTGTTGTAGAGCCAGAGGTAGTCCTTGACGGAGAACAGGTCCTCGATGTCCGCGGTCTCGGGCAGTCCTTCGATCTGGCCAATGATGATGATGTGGGACTCGTCGACCTCAGCGGCCTTCGCGGCGCGGAGGACTTTGGCGGTCACCTTGGTGGTATCCGCTCCGTCGATCAGCGCGCGAACGTCCAGACGCCGCCCCATGACTGCTACGAAGGCCGGCATGTTGCCGATGCCGCCGACCGGGATGATGGCCAGCTTGGGATCGAGGCCGGTCCGGCCCTGACTGATCAGGTAGTCGGACATCCGCATGAGGAAGACGAAGTCGCTGCTGCCTTCCACGGCCAGGAGCGGCCCGGCTCCCAGAAAGAGGTGCTGGGCGACGGAGTACCCCAGGGCTGCTTCCACCGGCAGGATCGTCTTGGCGTCGGCGGACAAGCTGACCGGGGTAATGACCACTCCGAGAGCGGGGTCCTCGCGTGTGGCCTGGTCGTGGATGGCGCGCATGGTCTCGTACCGGGTGGGGTCGATCATGTGCTGGGAGTGGGTGGTGTAGAGGACCTGCTGCTTGGTGCCGATCTCTCCGTAGATGTAGCGCAGGAAGTCGCCCTGGGCTTCACCGTGCAGGCTGGTGCCGGGCTCGTCCAGGAGGACCACGACGCGTTCACCTCGGTCACGGTAGGCGCTGAACGCGGCGAGGAAGGAGAAGAACCACTGGAAGCCGGTGGAGCGGGTGGCGAAGTTCGTCTCCACTCCGTGGCGCTCGTCGCGCAGCTCGATCTTCAGGATCCGGTGGTGCGGAACCGGCTGACCGTTGGCATCGGCTGGCATCGGGATGAGGTCGGTGTCGAACACGACGGACAGCGCGTCGTTCTGCTTCCAGTACTCGAAGACTTGGGCGCTCAGTTCCATACTGGCTGACTGGAGTTCAGCCTTGCGGCTGTTGTAGTCGTCGTCCAGGAAGTCGTCGGGCCCCTCTCCGGCCAGGCGGAGCAGCGACAGGATCGTCTCGTCTCCCTTGAGCCGCTTTCCGGCCTTAGTGCGCTCAGCAAGGGCGTGGAGGTCGCTCTCGCCCGGCAGCAGCTCGTAGGTGGAGAAGTAGAAGAACTTCGGAACGAGACTAGCCAGGGCCTCGACCTGATCCTCGTCCAAGTCGCTGTCGATCAGCAGCTTGTACTTGTTCAGCTCGGCAGGCACCTTGTCGAGCACCTTGGCGCGCGCCGTCTTCTTGTCTTCCTTCAGCTGCTTGGCGTGGGCTTTCGCCGCGGTTACGACGCCGGGAATGGTCTGCTCACCCTTGAGCAGCTCACGGTCATCGGCGTCGTCGATGCCGGTCTCCTGGAATACCTGCTCCAGCACGTGTTCCAGCGCGCACGAGAAGCCGACCTCGAGGACCCCACCGTAGGTCCGTGACGCCTCCACGATGGTTTGGACGGGGGGACGTATACCCAGGTGGTCTTCGAGCTTGTCGAGGTCGGTCTCCTCCAGGGAGAAGACCGCCCTGACGGGCGCGACCTGTCCCAGGTCCTTGTCCCGCCGGTCACGCGAGAGCCGCCGACGCGGGTAGTCCGTGGTCACGTCGAACTCATCGGCGTCATTCGCGGGATTCAGCCGGTGCAGGGCCTTGAGGATCGTCGTCTTGCCCGACTCGTTCTTGCCGATCAGGCATGTCACGCCGGGATCAACCGCCATGGTCTGGGAGTTGGTGAAGTTCCGGAACGCGTCGATCTCTACCGTGTGCAACAGCATGGGCGTCCATCCCCCAGGGCGTCGTTGTCCTGGTCGATCAGCCGACGGTCCCGCACCTCCGCAGACAGATGGAGGCCGCAGCCGCACGGCATTGGCTTGATCCGCCAGTATGCGCGCGGGCACTGACAGCGACCCGGGGATTTCAAAGTCTCGGCCTTGGCTGGTAAGCCTGGTATCGCTGACAGGGCGAAGGAACTCAGGTGCCGAGCTGGCACGAGCGCCAACGGCGCCCGGTGCGGCTGATCAGTCCCAGGTCTTCCAGGCGCCCGAGCTGGTAGGCAACCGAGCTGGTGCTGGACAGGCCGACCCGTTCTCCGATCTGCCGAATCGAGGGCCCTTCGCCGTAATCCGCGATCCAGTTACTGATCACCCGCAGAATCTGGACCTGCCGATCAGTCGGAGCATCGGAACTCATGCCGCCCTCGCTGCACGACGGTCACCGCGGGCCTGACGGCGCAGCTCGGTCCGGCCCGCCGGCCTGCCGGACGGTCGGGTGTTCCAGAAGGGGTGCCACCAGATGCGGGCGGACAGGAGGAGAAGGCGGCGGCGCAGTGCAGTGTTGCCGTGCTGGCGGGGTGTGGCGAGGGCGTCGTATGTGGCGTTGAGGTCGCGCTGGGCCTGTACCAGGTCGGCGGGGAAGGTGGGGGCATCCATTCCCGTATTAGATCGTGTGTTCGATTTTCTTGTCACGTCTGGACACGTGTGTCCGTGCTCGCTGCCCGATCATCCGCACAGCCCTACCGGCAGCCACCGAACATGGCGGGGTGCCTGCAACGCACGGCCCTGCATCGGCTCCACGCACCTCCGTCCAGGGCATCGGCGCAGTTCAGGGGTGAAACACGTGCAGGAGCGTTTCACTGCCACAGGCTGGTGTTGCACCTGTATGGGCTGTGTAGCGGGCAGGGACTCTTCGAGGTAGAGGTGCACCGATTCCCGTCTTGGTGGACCCCGTGTCGCACCAGACTGGTCGCATGACACAGGGACCGAGGGTGTACGGCAGCGAGCGTGATGACCCGGAGCACGGGCCAGAGCCCGGCCGCGACTACCGCGAGCTGACCGGTGGGCCGCTCGACGGACAGCTGATCGAGGTGACCGGCTGGACGGAAGAGGAGATCACCATCGGCGCGTTGTTGATCACTCCTCAGAGTGCATACGGACCGGGCGGCCGGGCCTCATATGGGCCTACCTTCAGCCGTCCTGACGGCCCGTAGGTGTGGGAGGGCGACGTGCCCTGACCCCCTCGCCGCCTGCGGTGCCCCAGCCCGGGCCGCGTCCTACCCGTCCGTCAGGCCCGTCTCGGGCCGACGGATCTCGCACGTCATGATGTACGACTCCCCCAACGCGAACGCACCCCCATCCGGTCCTCAGAAGCGTCGGGTGTAGCGCATGAGGAGGGCGCGGGCATCGGTCTCGGTGAGTCCGAGGGCGGCGGCGATCATGTCCCAGGGCTTCTCGTCGGTATCGACCGTGTAGGCGGCGGCCCTGGCGGTATCGGCGCTGGTGCGCTCAAGGGTGCCGATGACCTTCAGTGCGGCGAGCGGTGCGTCCGTGGCCAGGGTGTCCAGACGGGTGCGTAGCTGGGTGAGGAGGGCGGTGATGTCGTCGGGGACGGGGACGGTGCGGGCTTCGATGTCGTCGATGTGCTGGTCCCAGTCGGCTTCCGGGCCGGTGGTGTCGTACAGGTCCGGGCCTCCGGCGTCGGTGACCTCCTGCCAGTCCAGGGGGTGCAGATCCGTACCGCGCCAGCCGCACGAGCACGACCCGCGCAGCGCGGTCGCGAGCGGGGCGCGCCGGGTGCCGTCGTAGACCCACCAGTCGCTGATCTTGTGGATCTCCGCACCGCTGCCGGTGTCGAGGTACACCGGCTTTGGCTCTGCGCCGCCAGCCAGCACCGCTCCCGGGCGCCCCTCATGCGACGCGCCGAACTCCTCGGTCTCCCACATAGCCCCTACCCCACTGCCCGATCGTCGGCCCCACTGCTCCGACCCTGCCCGACCCCGGGCGCCGACGAACCCTGAATACCCGAACCGGTGAACCCCAGCCCGGCGGGAAACACAGAACCATCCCCGAGCTTCCGCCGGCCCCGCCCTTCGACCGCTTCGTCGCTCCGGGCCGCCAGGCGCGCCTCGGGCTCGATGCGCTCGGCCGCCAGCAGACGCGGCTGCTCCCTCCCCGGCTGAGCTGTTGCAGGGGTGACCGGTCCGGTGCCGAGACGGCGACGCATCGTGCTCATGAGCACATAGTCCATGATCGCCTCGGGCTCGGCTCCCCGACCCCGGAACTCCTTTTCGAGTCCGGTGCCGTCATGAGCCGGCAGCGTCGTCAGGGGGATCCGGCTCCACCTCGTCTGGGCTGAACGCACAGAACAGGGCGGCCAGGTCCGCGTGCGAACGGCCCGGCCCGTTCCTCGATCATCGCGAGGACCTGGGCGCGGGCGATCTTCACCGGTGAGGTCAGGGTGCCCCGGTCACCACGAGCGAGCCGTCGCTGATCCGCCGGATCCCGCTGATCCTCAGCGGCGGTGAGGAGTAGAGCAGCGCGCCGCCCCGGTAGAGGTCGTACTGGTAGCTCTTGGCGTACTCCAGGGTCCGGCGCTGCTCGGGGTCAGCATCGGGCAGGGTGAGTTCCACGAAGCCGCGGCCCTCGCGCAGGATCCCCTGGCAGGTGATGGCCCCGGTGATCGTCGTCGTGGTGGTGGTGTCGGTCGTGAGGTGCAGGGTGTCGCCGTGGATCGGCCGTGTCCCGGGGAAGGTCATGCGGGCACCACCGCTTGTGCGAGGCGGACTTCGGCGATCGGCTCCCACCTGATGTGGGCGCCGTCGTGCCACTGCTCCACCAGGTGCAGCCGGTCCACGGCCACCGTCGCCGACAGCGGCTCCTCGATGGCGGCCAGCGCGGCGCGCAGGGTGACGGCGTCGACGTCCTGGGCGCCGTCGGAGGTGTAGGCGAGGGACAGGTGGGGGTAGCGGCTCGGGGCCGGGGCGAAGGCGGCTCCGGTGCGGGCCATCGCCTGGATGAGCATCTCCACGACCGCAGTGAACGGGTTCCCCGGCCACCCGCTGATCTCCACCGCTATCGCACCGATGGCGGGCCGGTCGAACGTCAGGGTGAAGGGATCCACGGTCCGCGCGCGGTCTTCGACGTCCTTCAGGAGCGCGTCCAGGTCGACGTCGTCGCGGTGCAGCCCGACCGCGTGCAGGAGCGTGCAGTGGATTCCCTCCAACGGCACACTCCGCAATCCCGGGGCCGGCGGAGCGAACCCGTCTGTAGGCACGCAAATGGAATGTCCCGTTCCGGCGTAGCGACCTGGACCTTCCCGACTGTCTCATTTTGAGGACACGGCACTTCTGTCTCACGATCTTGTCCTCTGGAGATCTCCGGCACGCCGTGCACTGCTGGCGCTGGCGGCGCACACCTGCCAGAGGACTGACTGATCGTGCTTCGCGTCCACAACAGGACCTCCTGGAACGCGGTGTTTTCGACAACCACTCGCTACCAGGAGGTCCTTCCTCCATACCCCGGCCCGCGAAGATCACCCGCACGGGACCACCGGCCGGAACACCCCATCGATCAGCAGGCCACATGATCGATTGAAATACGGCTTCTGATGGCGGCAGGTTCCGTATTGGGCCTGGCCGGTACCTCCCCGGCGGTCGCCGGCACCGGCGACGCCGTGGTGCTCACCGACGAGCTCCAGCCGTTGACCACGTACACCGACCCGCAAGGCTGCCAGGCGCTGCCTCCGGTGACGCACCAGGTGAACCACGGGTCGGACCAGCCGTTCAAGGTCTACGCCGACCTGTTCTGCGCGGGCCCGTCTTTCACGATCCAGCCCGGTTACCACTCCCACGCCGAGAACGCCGGCTTCCTTCTCCTCCTGATGCCGAGGGCGGGGGCGTACACCCGAGCGGCCGGCGGCCCTCGCCTGACCTCCCCCAGCGGTTCAGGCGACGAACTCCTTGGTCCAGAAGGACCGGTAGATCAGCTTGCGCGAGACCTCCATCAGGTAGGACACGGCCCTGATCTCGATCTCCGTCAGCTCCGGGTGCCAGATGTCGAACAGCAGGACGGCGCGCCCCTGGTCGCTGTCGTTCCACACCTCGTGGTCGTAGGAGTCGTCGAAGACGAAGGCCTTGCCGGACTCCCATGTCCTCGTCCGGTCACCAACCCGCATCCGCGCCCCCTCGGGGGTCACGAGGCCCAGGTGGCAGCGCAGATGGGCGTTGGTGAAGCCGGTGTGCGCCGCGATGTGCGTGCCGGGGTCGAGCACCGAGAAGTACGTCATGCCGCAGCCCAGCGCCCCGTGGGCGGGCCGCAACGCCCGTACGGTGGCCGGGCAGGCGCTGAGGTTGCGGGGGTAGGACTTCGCGGAGTAGTAGAGGTAGTGCGCCGACCAGCGGCCCTCGTCGGCCAGTTCGGTCGGGTTGGCGACGACCCGCTTCCCGGCGAGGCCCCCGAGGCTCTCGAACTCCGCCCTGATGTCCGGCGTGGCCGCCTCCACGCCCGCGAGCCAGGGGAAGTCCGCGTCGTCCCACCATGCCTTCTCGGTGAGGCCGTGTACGAAGAGGTTGGGCTCCTGGCCGCCGCTCAGGTGCTCGTCGGCCTTGCTCTGGAGGGCGATCTCCAGGCCGCTGGTCACCCGCTCCAGCGAGGGCCTGTCCACGCCCTGCTCGTCGATCCATCGCTCCAGGTAGGCTGGGCTCTCGGCTAGCCACGGTTGCATGTCGTCCTCCAGACATCGGGGTGTCGGTCCAGCGGGAGTGTGCCCGGTCGGTCAGTCGGCGGTGAGCAGCGCGCTGAGGCTCTCCAGCGCGCTCTCGCGGGTCCGTACGCGGGTGGGGCTCTTGGCGACGAAGCCGGTGAGGGTGCGGCGCAGCACGTCGCCCGCAGTGTGGTCCACGCGGCTGATGGTGTGCACAGTGTCCGCCTTGACCATGACCAGCCGGTTCGGCCGCGGCACGATGGCGACCGGGCTGGTGCGGCTGCGGGCGATCCGTGTCTCCATGCGCAGGACGAGGTCCTTCTCGGCGTTCTCCTCGTCGCTCGCCGGCAGGGGGTCCTCGTCGATCAGTTTCAGCTCGCCACCCCAGGACGGCCGCCACCGGTCGTGGAGGAACAGGATGAACTCGCCCTGCCTGCCGAGGCCAGCGTCGTTGTGCCACCCGAGCCGGCTGCCCGCCGGGTACTTCCAGAAGGCGAACGAGATCCTGTCCCAGTCGGCGCCCGCCTCACCGAAGAAGTGCGCGTACGCGCGGACGGTCCTGGCCAGTTCCTCGTAGACGCCGGGCTGCCGTACGGCGTCGGGGGTCCCCAGGTCGTGGCGGAAGCGGGCGCCGCGGGAGCGGTGGGCGGGTCCGTCCTCAGGCGAGATCACACTGTCGCGCAGCGTGAACGCGGTATTCGTCATGAGGGCCTGTGCCGCCGCGAAGTCCTGCGGGCTCAGGAAGTCGTCGACGACGATGTAGCGGCGGCCCTGCTCTGTTTCCTGCACGGTCCTCACCTCCGGGGTCAGGGGGTCCGAGGAGTCATCGGGTTGGGGTGGCGCGGCGGGGGTCCGGCCGGGGACGCGGCGAGGACGGCCGCGCCCCAGCCCGCCACGGAGCGGTGCGCGGGGGTGATCAGTGCCTCGTCGGGCAGTTCGGCGTCGATCGTCTCCTCCAGGCGCGTGGCGAGGGCGATCCAGTCGAGCGAGTCGAGCCCGAACAGGGCGAGGTCGCGCGTGCGCAGTGCGTCGTCCTGTGCCAGGGCCGCCGCGTCGGGGGGTTCGATGCCCCGTTCGGCCATGGCCCGCACGACTAGTCCCGCGACCAGGAGTTCACAGTCCCTGAGCCGCCCGGTCTGTACAAGGTCCGTCATCGTCCCGCCTTCCGTACCCACTCGATCAGCGCTCGGCGGTCGGTCTTGCCGACCGTGGTCCTCGGCAGCCGCTCGCGTACGAGGACGCGCGGCACGGGCACGTCGGCGTCGGCGCGGGCCAGGGCGGCGGTCAGCTCGGCGGCCGTGACGTCGCCCTCGACCACCGCGTAGAAGTCCTCGAACTCGGGCCTGTCCTCGCGCGGCAGCACCAGCGGGAAGACGTCGCGGACGCCGGGGACGCCGCGCAGGAGGCGCTGGGCGAGGTCCGCCCTGACGAAGGTGCCGTTGAGGCGGAGGGGGCCGCGGGCGCGTTCCTCGAAGGTGAGCAGGCCGTCGCCGCCGTGGCGGACGATGTCGCCGGTGTGCCACTCGTGGGTGGGCCCGCTCTCGTCGTCCATGCGGCCCTCGACGGGGGCGGCGGAGCGCAGCACCAGCTCGCCGCGCTCGCCGGGGCCCGGCGCGAGGACCTCGACGCCCGGCACCGGGCGGCCCATGCCCCGGTCGCCGAAGAAGGTGCCTCCGGTCTCGGTCGAGCCGTAGCCGCGCAGCAGGGGGACGCCGAACCGCTGCCGGAACGCCGCGTCGAGGTCGTCCGGCACGGCACCCGCGCCGGCCATCGCCGCCCGGGGGCGGACCGTGCCGGTGCGGCGGGTCCCGGCGAGCAGGCGGGCCACCGGCGGGGTGACGGCGAGCACGGTCACGGCACCCTCGTCGGCCTTGCGGGCGAGGGTGCCGGCCCGGACGAGCGGGGTGACGTCGAGGTCGCAGCCCACGAGGAGGCCGGCGACGCTCACGCCCCAGCCGAAGGAGTGGGCGAGCGGCACGGGGACGGCGACCCGGTCGCCGGGCCGCAGCCCGAGGCCGTGCCGGTAGCCCTCCGCGTCCTGGAGGACGCTGGCGATCCCGCGCCGGACGACTTTCGGCCGGTCGGTGCTGCCGGAGCTGAGGTGCAGCACGGCGGTCGTCGCCAGGCGCGGGTCGCGGGGCGCGGGCGCCGCGGGCAGGACGGCGAGCGCGGGGGTGATCCGGCAGGCGCCGTCGAGGCCGTCGGCCGTCTGCTCGGCGCGCTCCCCCGGCGGCACCGGCAGGGGTACGCAGTCCGACCGCCAGACGGCGAGCGCGGCGACGATCAGGTCGCGGCCTTGCAGCCCGTCGAGGACGACGAGGTCGCTGGGGCGGGCGCCGGCGCGGGGCAGCTCCGCGGCGAGCCGGTGGAAGGCGGAGCCGGCCGCGTCGATCGGCTCGCCGTCGACCCGTACCCCGTGCGCGAGGATCCGCGCGACGAGGTCGGTGCGTCGTGGCGCGCTCATCGCACGGCCTCCGTCTCCTGCGCCCGGGCGGGGGCGGCAGCGGAGTCGATCAGCCGGTCGATGGTGAGGATGGGCAGGACGGTGGCGAGGCTGCCGGCCACGCCGACCCACAGCGTGGGCGTGATCCCGATGGCCGAGCCGAGCCAACCGGCCACGAGCGCGGCGAGCGGCATGCTGCCCCAGACGACGAAGCGGACCGAGGCGTTCATGCGGCCCAGGAGGTTCTTGGGGCAGAGCGTCTGACGCAGGCTCACCTGGGTGACGTTGAAGAGGAGCGCGCCCACGGTCAGGCCGAACTCGCCGAGCAGCAGCACGGCGCCGGCGGCCGGCTTGCTGTGCGGGGCGAGGACGGCGGCCACCGGGTTGGCGACGGTGAAGAACGCGGCCATGAGCAGACCGCAGGACATCACGGTGCCGGCGCTGAACCGCTGCCTGGCCTTCGGCGCGAGGAGCGCCCCGAGGACACCGCCCGCGGCACCGCAGGTCATGACGAGCCCGAGCATGAACGAGTCGAAGCCGATGGTGCGGATGACGAGGACCGGGACCAGCGTCGCCACCACGGTGGCGAAGAAGTTGGAGACGCCCATGGAGACGGCGAGCCGCCGGATGACGGGCTGGTCGCGGACGAAGCGCAGGCCCTCCGCGATGTCGGCGGCCAGCCGGTTCCCCTCGCCCGCGACCCGTTCGGGCTTCCGCTCGGCGTCCTTGGTCACCATCAGGGACAGGAAGCTGACGAGGTACGTGAAGGAGTCCACGAGCATGACGACGGGGGCGCTGACGACCCGCATGAGGAGCCCGGCGAGCGCCGGCCCGCCGAGCGTCGAGACCTGCGCGGTCGCCTCCAGCCGGGAGTTGGCGGCGCCGATCTCGTCCTCGGGCACCAGCACGGGGACGTACGACTGGTAGGCGACGTCGAAGAAGACGCTCACCACGCCGACGAGGACGGCCACCGCGTACAGGACCTCGATCCTGAGGCCGCCCGTCAGCCACAGGAGCGGGACGGTGAGGATGGCCAGGCACCGGATGAGGGCCGCCCACATCATGGTCCTGCGCTTGAGCAGCCGGTCCACCCACGCGCCCGCCGGCAGCCCGATGAGGAGGTAGCAGACGGTGGAGGCGGCGGCGAGCACGCCGACCTGGCGGGTGTCGGCGTCGAGCAGTTCGACGGCGGTGACGGACAGTCCGAGGGTGCCGATGCGGGTCCCGAACTGGGAGAGCGTCTGGCCGAACCAGAAGCGTCTGAAGTTCGTGGACGAGACGGAGTGCAGGTTCATGGGGTGGTTCACGACACCGGCTTCCCGGCACCCGCCGCCACGGGAACATCGGTGCTCGTCCCGGAGTCGAGGAAGACTGACCCGCGCAGGCGCAGGCCCGAGGCCCGGGTCAGCTCCTCGACATGCTGCTTTCGCACCACGTAGCGGTTCTTGCCGTAGATGAGGTAGCGCTGCCGGTCGTCGGCGCCGGTGAAGTTGACGGTCATGACGTTGGCGCCGGCCTGCAGGCCGCGGGACTGGCCGCCCGCGGACGTCTTCTCCAGCGCGCTCACGGACGGGATGAGCATCTGCGGCCGGTGCAGGCGCAGTACGGCGATGGTGTTGAGCGCGAGTTCGTTGGAACCGGCGGGCTCCAGTTGCAGCGGGGTGTCGGGCGCGGGGACGAACGGGGCGACGCTGCACATGTGGGCGCCAAGGGTCTCGGCCAGTTCGATGTCGTCGACGATGCTGTCCAGGGTCTGACCGGGCAGGCTGGAGATGAGGCCCGTACCGACCCGGTAGCCGAGGTCCACGAGGTCGCGGAAGCAGCGCAGGCGCGTCTCCAGCGGTTCGTGGCGGATGGCCCGGTGGAGCTCGGGGTCGCTCGTCTCGTGCTTGAGGATGTAACTGGTGGCGCCCAGGTCGCGCAGCCGCTGGTACTGGCCGCGTCGCAGGTTGCCCAGGTTCAGCAGGATCTCGACGCGCCCGTCGAACAGCTCGCGGATGCGGGGTATGGCGTCTTCCAGGGTGGCGACGTTGCGCGGGGTCTCGCCGCCCTGGAGCAGGACGATGTCGATGCCGGCGTCGCGGATGGCGCGGGCGCGGGCCACGATGTCGTCGCTGCTCATGAAGTAGTGGTCGTTCTCGGGGGTGTTGTCGCGGCGCATCGGGCAGTAGTCGCAGTTCACCCGGCACACGTTGGTGATCTCGATGACGCCACGCAGGATCACGGTCGGCCCGAAGTGCTCCTCCCTGAGCCGTCGTGCCTCGGCGAAGAGTTCTTCCTGGGCCGGGCCCGTGGCGGTGAGGTACGCCCGGATGTCAGATCGGGTCAGCATTGCGACACCTCGCGTGTTCGTTCGTTTCGGTGGGCTCGGTCGGGGACGGGGGCGGTACGTCGAGGTGGACGACCTGTTCGGCGACGAGTCCCGCGTCGGCGGTGTCCCGGAAGGTGCGGCGCACGGTGTCCGCGTCGGGCGTGAAGACCACGGTGGACTCCTCGCCGTTGACGGTGACGGAGAGCGCCCCGCCGACGGGGAGGCGGTCGCCGCGCAGATGAAGCGTGACGCGCCGGGCGCCGCTCACGTCGATTTCGGCGCGCCCCGGGGCGGTCCATCGCGCATGGACCTCGCCCCGAGCGCCGGGCTCGATCCCGCCCAGTTCCACCCAGTGGGCGCGGCCGTGCGTGTCGTTGTCGGCGCGGTGGCGGATCTCCAGGGGCAGCCCCGCGCGCCGGGCCCGGCTCAGCCACCGCTCCAGCCGCCGGAACAGCGGGCTGTCCTCGGCGAGTCCCAGGGTGTCCAGGCCGTGCGCGCCGTCCGGGACCTCGACGTACTCAAGCGCGCCATGTCCCTGCTCGCGCAAGGTGGCGACGGACTCTCGGTCGAACCGGGGCGGGATCCGGCTGTCCTCGGCGCCGTGGACCACGAAGAGGGGGAGGGGCAGCGCGTTGGGCAGCAGGGCCCGGGTGCGCCGGTCGGGTCCGAACGACTCCCAGATCGAGAGGGCGCCGTTGAGGGGGACGGCGGCGGCGAGGGAGTGCCAGTACCGCATGCCGAGGTTCCAGGTGGCCAGTCCGCCCATGGACACCCCGGCGAGCACGCAGCGGTCCGGGTCGGCGCCCAGCACGGTACGAGCCCACCGCAGAGCGGCGTGCGGGAATTCCTGGCCGGTCAGGTCCCAGCGCGGCATGCGGAAGCGGCTGCCGAAGATGCCCGCCACGTCGAGGTGGTGCTCGGGCGCGCCCAGTTCCTGGGCGGTGGGCGCGAGGACCGCGAGCGAGAGGCGGTCCCCCAGAGCGGTGAAGTACGGCAGGATCTGCTCCCCGGAGCCGCCCGCGCCGTGCAGGACGATCAGGGCGCCGAGGCGCCGGCCAGGGCGGTGGGGCGGTACGTGGACCGCCATCGCGGTGCTCCGGCCGCTCGCCTCGTCGACGAGTTCCACGGTGTCCGACCAGGCCCGCCAGGGCCGGTCGTCGAGCCCCTCCAGGAGGGTACGCAGGCGGGTCGCGTCGAGGCCGTGCCGGGACAGTTCGGCGTGCGCCCGCTCGTCGTCGGGCTGGAGGGACAGGGTGCGTGCTTCGCTCGGCATCATGCGTGGACCTGCTCCTTCCGCTCGTGTGCGGGGGGGTTCTCGGCGGGGGCCGCGGAAGTCGGTGCGGCCGAGCCTGACGGGCGTACGGCTGAGGCGGTGGGCCTTCAGGGACGCGAGGTGGAACGCGGCGGGCAGGTCGGCGGCGGGCACGGGCAGTTCCACCCGGTGTGCGCCGGCCGCTCCGGCCAGGGGGGCCGCGGCGGCGAGGACCTGCCCCAGGTCGGTGACGGAGGCGGCGGGGAAGCCGCTCAGGACGAGGCGGTGCCGGTCGTGGACCCAGTGCACGCCCTCGTGCTCGTCGCTGGTCAGGAGATCGGCGACCAGCGGCGGTGGTGTCGCCGCCGCCACCTGGAGCCGGCCGTGGGAGCGGGCCGTCGCCTCGGTGGCGTACGGCACGTCGGCGGGCAGCGGGAGGTCGAACCGGTGGAGGAGGGGGCCGGTGGCCCGCAGCCGCAGCATGTGGGCGAGCGCGGCCTCGGGCTTGCGCGGCTCGACCCAGGCCGCGAGCCCGGCGTAGCCCTCGGCGCGTGCGGTGTCGCGCAGCGCGAACGCGAGTTGCAGCGCGGCGCCGCTGCCACGCAGGGGCTCGTCGACGAATACGCCCTTCAGGAGCAGGTGTTCGCCCCATCGCATGCTGCGGTGGACGGCGCCGAGGCGGCCGTCGGGCAGGTCGACGCCCATCCACAGGTAGTCGTCGGGGCGGGCGAGTTCGCGGGTGAGGGCGGCAGCGTCCAGCTCCTCCAGAGCGACGATCCGCAGGACGCCCTCGGTGTCGTCAGGGGTGAGGCGTCGCACCGGGCCCTCCTCGGCGGCCGGCTTCTTCTCGTGCGGAGCGTTCACGCGAGCGGCAGCTCTCGACTCAGGGCCAGGTACGGGAACTCCGTGGGCGCGGTCTTGAGCGGGTCGGCGGGCAGCGGAACCTTCGCCATGCGCTTGCTGGAGCTGCGCGCCGCCATGAAGTTGAACAGCACGCTCGGCGGCATGAAGCGATTCTCCAGATCGCGGATGATCCACGAGAACGTGTCGGGGTGAAACGGGTAGAACGTGGGGGCGAGCAGGTCCTCGTCCGGCATGCCGAGCTGCCGGGCCATGCCGGTCTGCGGCAGCACGCGGTAGCCCACGTGCATGACCAACTCGCCGTCGTGCAGCTTGGAGTTGATGTACTCGATGCTGTTGCGCACGCTCGCGGCGTCCTCGCCCGGCCCGCCGAAGACGACGTTCACCCGCGCCGGGATGCCGTGCTTGCGGCACCGTTCGAGGCAGCGGTCGACGTGCCGGGTGTCGAAGGTCTTGCCGAGGAGTTTCATGACCCGGTCGTCGAGGCTGTCCGGGGAGATGACGACGAACTCGACGCCGCTCTCGGCCAGCAGGGCGGCGAACTCGTCGTCGAACGGCTTGGGGGTGAAGTACGCCGACCACGTCAGCCCCGGCAGCGCCAGCTCCTTAAGGAGCTGGACGACCTGCTTGGCGAAGCGCAGTTCGCTGTTGAAGATGCCGTCGGTGAAGAAGACGCGGCGGATGCCGGAGGCGTGGATCGCCCGGAGTTCCGCGGCGATGAGGTCGAGGGGCTTCAGGTCGCCGCTGTTGTCGCCGTTGAGGTACGCGTACGGGCAGTACACGCAGCCCTGGTAGCAGGTTTTCCGGCGGGTCTCGACGCCGATCATGGCGCCCTCGAACCGCGTGTAGACCTTCATGAGGGGTTCGGGGTGACGGAGCACCTCCGTCAAGAAGCCCTCGTAGCGGCGGCCCGTGATGTTCTTGTGGAGTCCGCGGTGCTCCTCGGGAGCCGCGAGGATGTCGAGCATGGCCTGTTCGCCGGGGCCGATGACGCCGACGTCGAAGCCGAGGAGCGGCCTGAGCTGGTCGGCGAACAGGGTGTAGCCCGGTCCTCCGCCGACGAGCAGCGGACGTGGCCGGCGCGTCGCATCGAGAGCGGCGCGCATCCGGTCGAGGAAGCGGATGTAGTGCTCGACATGACCGTCGCAGGAGAGGTCGATGGGGTCAATGTTGCGGATGGTGAACCCGATGGCGTCCCAGGGTTCGGTGGCCCAGGTCAGATCGTCCACGGCCGCGGGGTCCTGCACGAAGTCGATCAGCCGGGTCTCGTGGCCGGCCAGGTCGAGGGCGTCCTGCACGCACCGGATCCCTATGGGGAAGATCGGTTCGTTGCCGGGCATGGGGAGACTGGCCAGATTGACCAAAGCGACGCGGGCCATGTCGGTCCTCTCTGGAAGACGCTGCGGATGATGGACAGAAGGGTGGCGGGGGCAGACCGACGACGCGGCCTGCCCCCGCCCTCCTTGTGCTGCTCACGGCGCCTGCGGGAAGGGGCAATCAGCGCAGCGCTACGTGCCTCCCCCGGGCGCCGGCGGTCCGCTCAGCCGCAGGAGGGCGCCGTCATCGCGTGCAGGAAGTCGGAGTCGACGAGGTCGAACAGCGACTCGCAGAGTTTGTCGAAGCGCTCCGGGTCGGTCGCCATGAGCGCCTGGACAGCCTCCTTCTCCATCAACATGCCCGACGCTTCGAGAGCCTCGCGCGGATTGTTGGCCAGGTGGACCGCGAAGTCCTCGTCCTGGCTGAGGCGCTGGATGAGCGCCTCCATCGCGCCGGCGGCCTTGCCGGCCTCGGCGATCTGGTCGGCGGAGTACTCGACGACTTGCTGTGACATGTGTCCTCCTCTTCCCCCGGGTACCGAGGGACGGGCAGCAACGACGGATGGTGAGCCGCAGAGAAGCCGGGCTCGGGCGGGCGTACGTCGTGAGCCGAGCCGTTCACCTTCACGGCCGACCACCCGCGATCGAGCCCCGCTTGCGACGCCTTCGATCTTTCTGGATGCCGTGGCGAAAGTCATCGCCGTCCCACATGGTTGGCGCACACACGCAGTATGGAAGGTAAGAGTCCACACCGCGGTCACCGCTGTCACCGCTGGTTAGGCAGGCGAACCCCGCATGGCACCCGACCCCGAAATACCCGTGCACGGGACACCTGCTGGCGAGATTCCCCTACTTGACAGGGGTCGGAATTCCCTCCCTCAATTCTCTCTCCGCCTCTCGCACCGCGCGCCTCCTGCCACACACGCCCCCGCAGCCCCTGCGAGGTCGGCCTGGTTGATCCAGCGTCCGGGGGCGGTGGTGCCCGGGGCGGCGGCCCACTACACCAGCGACGCAGACACCGTCCTGCGGTGAGTGCCGCTCACTTCTGCTCGCCGCTGCGATGCTGGTCGTCGAGTAGATTTGCAACCGGGCGGGCCGCGGCCAGGACCTCTTTCCCGAAATCGGTCAGGCGCATCCGGTGCCCGCACTGGCCACGGATCAAGAGCTGCCCGCGCAGGTCGCGCTCCAGGTGCTGCAGGTGCACGGTCATCGTCGACGGTGACGTGCCCACGGCGCGGCAGTACGCCGCGAGCGAGGGATAGTCCACGGCCTGCAAGAACCGCAGGAGTCGACGGCGCCCGTCGAAGGTGCGCACGGCAGGCTGCACAAGGGCGGGGAAGCGGTCGACGCCCGGCGCGTCTGCGGGGCGGCTGGGCTTGCGCTTCTTCTTGTGCGGGCGGCGTACGGTCGCGCGGTCCCAGGTCTCCCGTGGCCGGTCAGCCAGGGTGTGTGCCCAGTGCTCGACGGCTTGGACGACTTGTCGGCCCAAGGGGGTGAGTTCCAGCTGCCGACCCCGACTCGCGCGGAACAACAGCGGTCCTCCGAGGTCCTCCTCCAGGCGCTTGAGCTGCATGGTGAGCGTGGCCGGGTTAAGGCCGTGTGTCTGGCACGCCTCAGTAAGGGTGGGGTAGCGGACCACCTGGATGAAGATGCGCAGCCGGCGCAGTGCATAGGAGTTGCCCAGGGCGGGCCGCAGCACTTCCGGGGCCGTAGCGAACTCCTGCCGCGGAGTCTTCGGCTGCCGGTTGTTCCGCGTCGCGATGCCGTGTTCACGGAGCCGGGCGGACACGGCCGATCCGCTCATACCGCGCTCCTGGCCCATGTCATCCAGCGTGCGGCGCTTGACGACGTACTGCTCATGGAGCCACGCCTGATCCATAGTGCCGCGCGGCCGGTGAGGGCGCCGGGGGATGCCGTACTCGTCGGCGAGCGCGGCCAGGGCCTTGCGGTTGATGCCGGTCTCGCGCTGGATCGTCAGGAAGGGCATGTTCTGCTGCACGTAGAGGCGTTCCAGCTGGGCCTTGGAGATCATCTGCCTGGCGGCGTGCAGGCCCTTGAGGCCCCGCTCCCCGCAGTGCGCGGTCGGCTTCGTCGCGGGTGCAGGATGTTGACCGAGGACATAGCGCAGAGTGCGCAGGTCGGTGGTCAGCTCGTCGGCGATCCGGGTGCTCGTCTGTCCGGCACGGACGCGGCGGTGAAGATCGGCCAGGTCGATGTCTGCGGGGTCGGCCCGTGGCAGGGCGAGCCCGTCCAGCAATTCGGAAGGCGGCTGCCAGGTCAGGGGCTCGTTGCCGAGCCGGTTGCGGTCGAGGAACACCTCGCCGATCCGGTCGAGCTCGGCGGACGCCTCCGGCGTGAGGACGTAGGGAAACCGGACCCGGCTGTTACGGAATGAGGAGTTGTCACGCGGTGGGTCGGGCATCCGCGTGTGGGGCAGACCGCTGATCTTCTCGAACAGGTGACTGCGGGCGACCTGGTAGCGCGTGCCGGCTCCGGGCTCGGTCAGCGTGCGGCGGCACAGGGCGATCCACTCGCTCTCGGACAGCAACGCGGTGTAGTCCAGGCGCCGCCGACGGCAGTAGTCGATCGGAACCCTGTGGTTGTCGAGATAGGCGGCGAGCTGGATCAGGGCGAGTTGGATGCCCTCGTAGCGGGCATCGTCGCGCAGTGCCTGGAGCACATGCGTCAGGGCGGGCTGGGTGATGAGGCTGCCGACCTTCTTGACCGCGTCGGGAAGTTCGAGGCGGCTGTTCACCAGCATGAGGCTGGCCGAGAGCGCGGCGTCGAGGTTCTCGCGGACCTGCGGGACGGGGTTGAGGCGTGCGGCCCACAACGGCCAGATGAGGCTGGGGATCTTGCGAGCCCGCGCGGTCAGCTGCGAGGGCGTGGTGGTCGGGAGCGACGGGGTGGGCAGCGCGGTGCGGTAGCGCAGGGCGGAGTTGGGCCACAGGGTCGGCGCGATGGTCTTGAGATGGACGGCCTCGAGCACAGGGCTGTTGTGGCGGCCCCAGTTCCGGGTCACCGTGGGGCTGGCCCAGTAGCCGCGGTCCACGATGGCGTCCAGGAGTTCCTTCATGCGGGGAGCGGCCCGGCGGCAGTCGGCTTGTCCAAGGATGCTCCAGGCGGCGATGGCGCCCGCGGCGGCGGTCTCCGCGTAGGCGGGGGCCGCACGGCCGGGATCGAGGGGCGCGCGCCGCTGGGCGCTGCTCAGGGTGCTGTTGTGTTCCCGGGCGCGGAAGTGGGCCTCCACGAGTTCCTCGGGGACCAGGTGCTTCATGCGGGGCGCGGGCATGCGGATCAGGACGCGGCGGGCGATCCCCCTCATGTCGGCGAGCACGGCCATGGCGGGCTGCGGGGCATGGGCATACACCCCGAAGGCGCCGACCCCAGTGGTGATGACGTCCAGCAGTGTCTGCTGAGCGAGGAGAGCAGGGTGCCCGGCGTCGAAGCGCATGGTCTCGGTGTCGGCGAGCGGGTGCAGGCACCGAGTCCGCGCGGCCGTAGCGGTCGGCCGGCCGAGGTGATCGCAACGACCGGGCTGGGGAATGATGTGGCTGGGGTGTGGGCGCTTTCGGTGCCGCGAGGCGCACTTGGGGCAGAAGTCCGCGAGCAGGCGACGGTGGCTGAGGCAGGCGAAGGACCAGCCGAGCCGCCAGGTCAGGGACCAGCGTCCTTCGTTCTCCCACAGGCAGTCCGGGCAGAACCGCGATCCGCTGCCGCCGCCGCGGCCCCACATGAACGCACCGTTGACCCGCTGCCGCTCTTGGTCGACGACGAGAGCTCGTTGATCGAAGTGCTGCAGCGTCATCGCGTGCAGGATGTCGGGCGCAACGCCGGTCGTGACGGCTATACGCTCGGCCTGACGTGGCGCCAGACGCGTCATCCAGGGCGCCCAGCCCGTCGGGGATTCAAACTCGCGGCGCAGGCCCAGGGCGACCAGCAACTCGCCCATGGGCACCCTCAGCTGCGCGGACAACGCCTCGAACCAGGAGTCCAGAGCCTCGCCCTCGGCCGGGGGAAGCCGCAATGGCAGGGTCCGGACCCGGCTCACTCGTCCTTCTTCGTGGGCTTCGCCCTGCGGGGGCGGGGCTTGGTCGTCATCGTCCCGCGGGCGAACTTCTCCGCGAGGGACTTACGGGCCTTCTCCGCCGCCGCGTCCAGTTTCACGTGGTCGAGGAGCTTCTGGTCGAGGACTTCGGTGTTGAGGCGGGCGGCGCGCTGGCAGCCTCGGTTGATGAGCGTCATCAGGGAGCCGATGTGTCCGCTGCTGCGGATGTAGAGGTAGTCGGACAGGTCGTCGGCGAGCATGCCGGGGTATGCCTCGCACAGCGCGATCCGCTGTTCCAGTCCCAGCAGCAGCTTGCGCCACTCGACGCGGTGCTTGTTGGTGCTGACGGTGAAGGGTTCCATCGTCAGCGGCGTCGTGCGGCGTGCCGTCTGGGCGAGGGTGATGTTGCCGCGGGCGTGGGCCTCGGAGTACAGGCCACGGTTGGCCAGGTCGACGCCGATGAAGATCAGGGTGACCGGGAACTCGTTCGCGATGTACTTGAAGTGGTTGCTGACCTCGGTGCCGGTTTTGTCCTGCCACTTAAGGAAGTGCAGGTCGTCGATGATCAAGACCCTCGTCTCACACTCCAAAACGCAGTCCAGGGCGCGCTGTGCGAAGAGCGCGGCGGTGCCGGTCTTACGGCCGGGGTGCGCGTAGTACTCCAGCAAGGACCGGTTGAACTCCTTCATGCCGATGTTGCTGGTCAGCCCGACCCGGCAGACCGGCCACCGCTCGTGCCCGGCGGCGGTGAACGCTCCCTCCAGCGCGATCACCTGCCGGTGGTACTTCAGCGCGAAGTTCAGGACCGCGGTGGTCTTGCCGAGCCCGGGATGGGCGTCCACGGCGACGGAGCCCTTGGCCTTGTCGCCGTCCTGCTGATTACTCGTGATGATGTCCCACAAGTCCTCCTGCAGAGCCTTGAGCTGAGGCGTGGCGAGCGGCCCGATGTTGGCGTGCCACACGGACCGCTCGTGTTCGTACTCCAGCAGCGCGGCCTCACCCAGGTCCGCCTTCTGCTTGAGGGTGAGCAGCTCCGGCCGCTTCCGGGGCGGCGCCGTGGCCATCGCTCCCAAGCCTTCCTTCCGCGAGAGCGTGAGGTTGTCCAAGTGAGCGTTCTCGGGCTTCTCGGGCGGCATTATGCGTCCTCCATGGCGTCGTCGTAGAAGTCCTCAGCGGTGTCTGGGCCATCGAGTTCGTCGTCCTCGTCGTCATCTCCGGCTACCGGGCCCTCGTACGGCTCGGCCTCGTCCGAGGCCGGCTCCGCCGTCCTGTCCTCGTCCGGGTCGTCGGTGGCGGTGAGGATCCGGGCGACGGCCGGCAGCGCGCGCACGTCGTCCTCGGCGGTGTCCGGCAGGTCGAAGGCGGACCGTTCACGGGCCTGGCGCAGAGCCAGGCGCCGCTCCGTCATGGTCAGGCCGAGGCCCAGGTGCCAGCGTTCGAGGAGTTCCGCGACCGCGGTCTCGTCGTCGGGATAGGGATACTTCTCGCCCGCGACCTTTCGGGCGATCTCGATGGCACCCTCGCTGATCGGGAACTTCTGGGCCGGGGCGTGTTCCCATTCCAGGGTGTGCCAGCTACGGGTGTCCGGACGGCGGAAGTAGATGTAGTTGATGTTGTCGGGGTCGACCTGGATGGGCCACATCCCCTTGGCCTTGGGGCCGGTGTACGGGCTGGTCTCGCCCCGATAGCCGTCCAGGCCCCGGCCGTTGTAACGGCACTTGCGGATCTCGACGCCGTAATGGTGGGTCGGCTTCCACTCGGTCTTCAGGAACTCGAAGCCGAGCGCCGGATCCCGGGGCACCTCGATGTAGCCGGCCCGGGCGATGCCGTGCTCGAACATCTTCGCCGGAGACAGGCGCACCCCCGGCGCGTACGCATCGGCGAGTCCCTTGTGCGGCCTCAAGTGATACACGCAGGCCACCCACTCCCTGATGATCGCCTCCAACTCGTGGAGGAAGAAGAACGCCTGATCCTCCGGCCGCTCGCCCCGCGAGAACAGATCCGGGCCCTTGTAGCCGGGCAGCGCCTCGAGCGGCCCCTCGCGCAGGGTCTTGAAAAATCTTTCAATCGGTCCTTTATCCCGGCCCGTTCGAAGGCGAGCCGGCTGGATCGACAGACCGAGTCGCTGGCAGACGGAGGTGATGTGCTCGGAGACGTAGGGCTTGCCGTGGTCGACCACGATGGTTTCCGGCACCAGCGCCGGGCTCGCGACGCCGCGCTTCTTGACCTTCTTCGCCTTCCCTTCTTCCTCTTCTTCGGGTTCGAGAGCCTCACGCTCGACGAACACGGTGCGGGGAATGCCGTGGTCGGGCCACACTGCGTACGCTGGCCAGTCCTTGCCGGCCGGGCGGGGGCGGTAGGTCTGGAACATCACCGCCGCGACGTCGATGGACATCGTGGACACCGGCGTCACCCTGAGCCCGCAGACGCACCGCGTGTACCAGTCCATCGCGACCGTCAGCTCGGCCTGGACCCACTTCATCGTGATCGGGTCCATCGCGAAGACGTCGAGGCGGGTGGTGTCCATCAGCAGGTATTCGCCCGGCCTCGTGGGCCGCAGCTTCCCGTACGCGCCCGGTGGCCGGGCAGCGATGTCCCGGTTGCGTTTCGAGCTCAGCCGGAACGTCGGCAACCTGCGTTCCAGCTCCTCAAGCCACCGATACGCCGTCGCTCGCCCCGGCAGCTTCACCTCGTCCTCGCCATACCGGGCCACTAGGCGCGGGCCGACGCTGCGGATCACCTTCGCGCGGGTGGGCTTGGAGTCCTTGCCGTGCTCAGCCATGATCTCCAGGGCCATCTCCACCCACCGCGGATCAGCCCGGCCCAGCCCGCCCATGTTCCCGCTCCCGCGGTCCGGGCCGCCGTGCACGAGCCCGGCCTCCCGGTCAGTGTGGAAGGCCCTGACCCATCGCTTGATGGTGCGTACGCTCACGCCCAGCTCTGTGGCCTTCGCCTCGTACCGCTCAAGCTTGGGCACGGTGGACTCGTACTGGGGCCGGGGCTCGCCCGCCTCCGGGAGTTCGGGACTGCCTGAACGGAAGCCGTAGAGAACCTCGTTTATGTGAGCCGCGCGCTCCCTGACCTCGGCAAGCTCCTCCTCGCTGAGCTGAGCGAACAACACCGACGCCGTCTCGCGGTCGTCGTCTGCCTCCGGGCCCGGCCCGGTCGCGATGACCGAGGCGCGACCGGAGGCGAGAACCTCACGCAGCGACAGCCGGAACCGTTGGTCCAACCGGTCACGGACCAGGACCTCGTTGCCGGCCGCCGAGCCGAACATCTCCTCCACCACGACGGCTTCACCGTCGTACATCAGCCGCGTGCCCACTCCCACACGTACAGCAGCTCCGCTCATATGCCCTCCCTTCCGTACCCTCTGGATCAGGTGGACCTGCTCGCTCTCTTCGTCGTCGGGATCGGTCTCCTCTACCGGGCGGGGAAGGTCGCGTCGCCCTGCTCCGACCACCGAAGCCGGGCCCTGGCGCAGCAGGTGACGTTCGGAAAGGACTTCCGTCAGATCCGTGACGAAGTGCTGACACCACAACAGCCGTAGTACGGCGGCCCGCACCCGCCAGTCCGGGTGGTGCGGAAAGGCTCGAAACGCATCGCCCAGCGACGCCCCGTGAAGATCCGCCTCGCGGATCTCGGCGAGCAGCTCCTCGTCGAAGAGCCAGTCGCGGCGGTAGCCCGCGAGGAACCGCAGGTTCGCCAACTCTGCCTCCGGAGGCTCGGACCACACTTCGAAATCCCAGCCACGTGACAGAACGACCTCGCGGGCCCAGCCGAGCGCAAAATTCACCTTCGGGCGCGTGAGCAGGTGACGCGGCTTGACGTCCACGACCACCGGCACGCCCTTCTCGCGTAGCACCAGGAAGTCGGGCACATGACGGCGCCGGCGACCATCCACGGTGGTGGAAAGCAGGAACGGCTGGGCGAAGACGGCCGTCACGTCCCGGTCGAAGTCGGCGTAGAGCAGGCGAGTCAGCTCAAGGCGAGACTCGTACACGACGTGGTCGCGCATGGTGGAAGACCAATGCGTGCCGGAGTAGTGCTTCTGCCCGTCCCACCACCGGAACGTACGCCACGGCAGCGACGGCTCGAAGACGTCAACACCTGTCGTCGGCCAGTTCACGTCCTCGTTGATCGCCCCGTCCAGGAGACGGAGGCTCATCGTGACTTCACCAACCACACGCGACATGGCCCTCCCCCGAGCAGCGAGAGCGGGAAGCAGAAATCCCGGCCTCGATCAGCTGCGACGTCTCCACGATCAGGTTGGAGAAGGCCGCTGCATAGATCGAGGCCGGGATCAGCACTACGACGAGTGAACGATCAGACAGGAGTTCGTCTCATCGCGACGTCCTTTGGGCCGGACAAGGGCCACGGTCAACGAGAAAGGGACATCCGAAATGCGAACCTACACGTCGTACGGGGCAGCAAGAGCAGCGGCCTCCTCCTGCGTCGGCAGGATGTGCCAGTGCAGGTCCCGGCGGCCCACCGGCCAGACGCGCCCCACCCGCTCGAAAAAGCTCTCCACCAACATCCCCCTGTCCGGGCGGCCTTCGCCCCCGCCGCAGAGCCTGCCACGCCCCGGCCGTCGGCGCGGTCGCTTCTCTGCCGGGCTTCATCGCCTCTCAGGACAAGCGCGGCGCGGGCCAGGCCGGCTCCCAGCGCCAGGCCGCCCACCGGTCGGCGTCCGCGAACGGGCCGGTGCGCTCCTCGATCATCGCGAGGACCTGGGCGCGGGCGAGGTCCACCGCCTGGTGCTCGGTGTCGGTCACGATGCCCAGCCGCCGAACGTGGGCGTACTCGTCTTCGTCCTTCCACCGCCAGCTGCTGAGGTCGGGATCGATGACGAGGTCGACGGTCAGATCGAGCGTGTCGAACCCGGTCTCGGTACGGCGGGTGGGGTGCTCAAAGTTGACGTACCAGTTCCTCAGCCCGCCCGCGGTGAAGAACGCGTTGACGCTGAACCACGCCGCCGGCGGCTTCCACAGCAGCAGCTCCGTCTCCTGCCACACCCCGGGCTCGAGCTCCCACTCCCCCGCCGCCATCGCCTCGAACGCCTCGATGCGCACCGTACGGTCGCCCTCGTCGCGGGCCTTGGCGTACAGGGCCGGCCACCGCGCTTGAGCGCCGGGCGCACACGCGGTCACCAGCGCCTCGCCGGTGTCGGCGACCACCCGAAGCGCCTGCTCGCTCCACACCCGGCCGCTGCGGTGCACATCGCGCCGCACGACCGTCTCCCCCGTCGTGAAGATCTTCACCAGTGCCTCCCTCGCGAACCCGGCCGGGATATCCGGCCACGCGGCCACCACCTCAGCGCGCGAGAGTGGGGCGGGGCAAGCCGCTCTCAAGCCCGGCCCGGCCGGGACGGCTTGCCCTGGCTCCCCTTGGGCTTGCCCGGGTCAGGTCCACCGGCGGAACCAGCCGCGGCCCCTCTCCGGCTCGGGGTCGTCCTCCGGCTCCGGCGGTGCGACGGCTCGGAGGCGGGTCGCTTCGGCGGCAGCTTTCTCGCGGGCGATGTCGTCGGCTCGGCACGGGCCGCACACGGACTTGTCCCCGGCCCGTACGGCGCTCCGGTGCACGGTAATCTCCTCCCAGCGTTCGTCCGTGAACTTCCGCCCGCACCGCGTGCACACCGGGCGCTCCGCCTCCCGCTCAGCGGCACGGCGCTGCTTGTCCGCCGCTTCGGCGCGGGACTCCTGGGCGCGGTAGAGGACGTCACCGTCGGGATTGTCGAGCGCGGCCGTCAGCGTCTGCTCCTCCGTGCGCCCCAGCCGCCGCCACACCGCCGCGTCGGCGCCGTGCTCCTGAAGCTGCTCCAGGGTGGTGACGACGACAGGCACCGCCTGGCGGTAGTCCCGCGCGGTGACCGCCTTCTCGTAGAGGGAGTCGTACCGGCGCGGCGCCCAGTAGCGGCGGCCGGCCTCCTCCAGCACGGCGACCGTGTTGTCGACCTTCGCCTCGGTGGTGTCCGCGAAGACGAACGCGACGGGCACCAGGCCCTCCCGGCCGGTCGGCGGGTAGAAGCGGCGCCACAGCCGCTTGTCGTGGTCGACGTGCTCGATCGCGTCCGGCCGCGAGCGGACCAGGTCCACGGTGCGCTTGGCCGTGTCCTTCGGCAGCAGCCGGCCCCACTCCCAGTACCGGCGCAGCTTGACCACCAGGTCGTGCGCGTCCTCGCTGCGGCGGTCGATCTCCAGCAGCAGCACCGGTACCCCGGCCTCCGGCGCCCGCACCACCAGGTCCGCCCGCTGCACGAAGTTACTGCCGAGCCGGTGACCGATCTCCGTCTGGAAGCCGAGCCGGTGACCGATCCCGGCCCGGTGGAGTTCGGCGGCCGTCGAGGTGACCGCCGCGGCGTGGTCGTCGTAACTGGTACCGAGCAGCTTCCCGGTCACCGGGTCGTACTTCTTCTCGCGCAGCACCGACATCCGTATGCCCTTCGGCTCCAGCAGCTTCTTCGCCTCGCCGTGGCCTCGCTTCGTCAGCACCCACACCTGCCGCTGGTCGTCCCGGACCGTTTCGATCCTCACCAGGTGGTGCTCCTCCAGATCCAGGAGGTTGTCCCGTACGAGCTTGTCGTGCTGGTTGTCCGGCCGGGTCAGCTTCCACAACTGGTCGGGCGTAGCCCTCTGGAAGATTCCCAGCGCTTGCAGCAGTTCCCGGCGTCGAGGTTCGGTCGAAGTCCTCCTGTGCTGGGGACTCCGTTGGACTAGAGGGTTGTCGGACCTGCGGCGACCCCCCTTACGCCGGGCCTGACCTGCGGAAACGCCCGGTCCTTGGCGACGCGGCGCGGAGGGGGTGATGGAGGGGTTTACGGAGGGGGCCTCTTCGACCTGGACAAGGGGGTTCTCGGGGCTGTCGGCGGTGCTCGCCACAGGGTGCTCCTGGAGGTGGGGCGGGCCTATCCCGCCATTCACCTACTACAGGTGTCGTCCGCGGCGAGTTTGTGACGCCGACCTCGGAAAACCTGCCCGTCGTAACCGCATCGTGATCAACTGTGACTTTGATCGGTGATTGCCGAGGCTACTGAGAATGAGCGCAGTTCGAGGCGGTGCGTTGATTTCTAGTTGGCGGATGCGTTGCCCAGTAGTTGGCGGATCCTCTACCGGAGCGCCTGCTTCGAGTCGACAGTTCAGCGGGGCGCCTCACGCCGCACTGAGCGCTTCGACGAGTCGCCGCTGCACGTCTGCCACCAGGCGCTGAAGCCGTCCCGGCCGTATCCCTTCCCTCTCGATCCACTCGTCCAGGCGCGGACGCAGGTACCGCACCATGTGAGCTCCGTGGCGGCGAAGGACTGACCGGCTCATGGAAATCTCTTCCTGGACCTGTCTGCGGAGCTCATCGGTCCAGCCCTGCTCCCGGTCGTCCTCGCCCAGAGGAGTTTTGAAAGCGGCCACCGTCTCATCGAGGACCGCGAGCAAGTCCATGACTCCTCCAAAAGATCACACGACTGCCTCAGCGAGTACTGCAACGGCAAGCTCGCCAACTATCGCTCAAATCCGCCAACTACCGCTCAACGGCACAACCAACGGGGGGAGACTTCTCCGTCCTCAGCGGCCGGACTCTGTCCACAGGGCCGCGATTAGAGGCTCCTCTTGAGGCCCGCCGCGATCAGCGTAGCGGCCCGTCGATGAGGAGCCACCAATGCCCGAGACCACCATGCCGCTCGCCCCGATGACCCCGCACGCGGTGATGAGCGCCTCAACTACCTCCGGGCGATCGAGGCCGACGACACAGAGGCCGCTGCCGAGTTCGCCGGCGCCGAGCCGCAGATGGCCGCGCTGCTCGTACAGGTCGCGGAACGCGTCGTCATCCCGGTCACCAACCTGTCGCACCAGGAGCAGGAGGACGTGCCGTGCGACGACTCGTTCGCGCTGTTCGAGCTGGGGCTCTGCTTCCTGGCCACCCTGCGGTCCTGGCACGAGCAGGCCGGCGCCGACGCGGCCCCGGGCATCGCCCTCGCCCTCATCCGCTTCGCCACGCAGATCCTCACCGAGAACCACGAGAACGTCGCCGACATCCTGCACCAGCTCAATGCCGTCGCCCTGGGCCAGGCGATGGAAGCGCACCCCGCACCGGCCGATGCGCACGCGGTGCGCTTGACCATCGCGTAGCGCACCGAGGACGCCGGTGGTGCGCATCGTGCGCGCACCACCGGCGGGAGGTGCGCGCACGGTGCGCACCGTGGACCGCGCTCGCGCGCACCGGGTGCGCACTTCTCCGAACGGTGCGGTGCGGTGCGCGCGCCGCGCGTATCAAGTGCGCGCACCACGTCCTCGTTCGCCGGCCCGCAGGCGAGGCGGACTCCTATATCACACACCCCCTTGTCCGCCGTCTGATCGGCGGCCAGGACCGGCTCTGTCCAGGGGAAACGCTCTGGTAGCCAACGTGGTCAAGGGGAGACGTGCGGCCTCCCAGAGCTGGACAAGGGGTGCGCGGTCGGCCGGTGCGCCCGATCCGGGAGGCGCGCACCGGGTTCGGTGCGGAACATCCTGGTGCACACGAGAGTGGAGCCCACCCGGTGGAATCCGTCGGGTGGGCTCCACTCTCCGCTCGGTGGAGTCCACCCGATGCTCTGCATCCGATGCCGGGCATCGTCCACTGGATGCTGAGCATCGTGGGTTCCACCCAGTGGACGATGCCCGGCATCGTCACCACAGCCAGGCACTGGAGTGCCGCACCCGGGACAGGGCTCGGGCATCGCGCCGCGCGGCCGCGTTGCCGATCCGGCTCTGCCGGGACCGGGGCCGGCGCGACTCCCCGGCCGCGAGGCGGCGCTTCCCGGCGTCCTGGAGCCGCCGCCGCTGCCTGTGCAGCTGAAGCTTCTTCGCCGCCTTCGACTTCGGCGTTCGGGGCCGCTTCCAGACCGGCTGCCACCCCGCAGGCTCATCGGGGGCGGGCTCCTGGTCCTCATCGAGCGCGGCGGCCATCTTCGCGCGAGCCGCGTGGGCGCGGGCAAGGGCGTCCTGGGCGTCGGGCCGTTCTTCCGGGGTACTCACGCGACTCCTCCTGTGGGTCGGCCCGGCGTGTGCTGGATGCCGGGCTGCTGGGTGTGCGGGGCCGGGGCGGGCTGTGGACGCGGGCCGTGGGCGACTTCGCGTGCCCGCTTGCTGTCCTGGATCGTGGCGGCCAACTGCGCGGCGGCGGCTTCCATGGTCTGGCGGGTCCGCTCCACCGTGTCGATGCCGGTCCCCGCCTCCAAGAGGCGGCCAGCCTTCAGGCCGGTTGGGAACGGCCGCGGGTGCGGCCTCGATGCGGCGGGCACGGCGACGCCGTACGACCGGGGGCGGGAGCCCAGGCGCTCCGCACGCCGCGCCGCGTTGACCCGGGCGGCCAGAGCGCCGGCGGCGAGGCGAGCCCGCTCGTACGGGGGCGCGGTGCGCTTGCAGGTCAGCGGGCGCAACACGGCCTGGCCGTCGGTGTCGCGCGGGTACAGGGCGGACAGGTCGGCGGTCATCATCCGGCCCCGGCCGACGGATCGGGTGTAGTCGTCGACGGCCGTCTGCACAATCTGTTCAGCCAGGCCCGGCTGGTGGGGTCGGCCGCGCAGGACGTAGGAGAGGTAGCGGCGGGCTTCGGCAAGCAGGTGGTGACGCTTGAACGCCCCGCGCATCACATACACCACGGCGACGACATCGACGGCGGCCAGCACTATGTCGACCACCGGCCGTACCCGCGCCCACACCGCCGCGGCTGCCGCCCGCGCCCGCTCCGCCAGCCGGTCGATGACGTCGGCCCCGAACGCGGCGACCGCCGACTCCCGCCATCGCATCCGCAGCTCGGACAGCGACCGCAGCTCCTTGCGCTTCGGGGGGCGCGTCCGGTCGGCGGCCTTACAGGCCAGCGCGTACCCGGCCCGCTCCCCCGGCCTATGCCCGTGCTCGTCTTCGTAGTCGGCCACCAGGACGGACAGCGCGTCCTCGATCTGCTGGCGGCGGGTCGACTGCCAGCCGATGAGCCGCTCGTCGATCCCAGCAATTTCCATGACGGGCCGGTGCCCGGGTGTCACCTCGCGGGGCTCCCAGGCCCACCCGAGCCGGGCGGACACCTCCTCCATGAAGAACAGGAGGTACAGGGTGTCCGCGACAACGATGTTGGCCAGCAGCGAGTCCGCCGACAGATTCCCCCACGTCCCCGCCTCGTCCGGCCGCCGGACGCGAATCGAGATCACCGCATGATCGTGGAGCAGCGGCCTCGATTCCGTGGCTCTGGACTCGTAGTGCCGGAACACGGCGACGATCAGCCCATCCCGGATGGGCTTGCGGTGCTTGCCGTCGCTCCCCCATCGGATCTGCGCGACCGACTCCCCCACCCACGCCAGCGTCTTGTCCACAGAGATGTCCTGGCACAGCTCCAGCACCCGGCGGATTTCGTCATCGCCGAACGCCCACGCGATGTGTGCCGTCGGCGGCGGCCGGAACGTGAAGTCCATGCCCAGCCAGGGCCTGCGCTCCTTGGCCTTCTCGGTCTTCGGCGACCGGTTGTGCTCGATGGGCCTGCCCAGCACGGTCGCCCGCCGGGCCTTCGCGGGATCGTCGCCCGCCTCCAGGCGCTCGCGCTCGATCCGGTCGCCGTCCGGGTGCCGGCCCTCCCCCAGGAGCAGCTCGGCCTGCCGCTCGCCCACCACGTCCCCAGCCGTGAGGCCGACCGCGGCCAGGCCCCGGCCCCGCCAGATCCCGGGCGGGACTCCGGCTTCGTCCTGGGCGTCGCGCAGCGCCGTGCCCGCAGGGCGGTGGCCATCGCCGACCATCACGCCGCGGAAAAGGTAGCGCACCCCGTCACCCGGGCGGAGCTCCGATTTGCTGATCACCGGCACATGAAACACCGGCGTTGACCTGCGGAAAAGCGTGATCCGGGGTCCTTCCCGCCGGGCGGGAGGCCATCAGCAGATCTTTACCGGAGCGCCCGCCAGGCGGACCGGCGCAGCAGCCCGCGACGGTACGCCGCGGCCGTGTGCACAGTGCGCCGCATGAACACGAACCTGCTTCACGGAGACCTCTGCCCGCTGTGCCGTCGCCCGCTCACGCGGCGCCCAAAGGTCGTCGTCCGCTCGGCTGGCGTGCCGTACCCCACCCGGATCGGCTACCTGCCCCACAGCACCCGCTGCACCAACGACCCGGTCATCGAGCAGAAGTGGAACGACCTGATGAACGACCGCGGCGGGAGCTGACGGCGGCCGTGCGACTACTGCGCACCGACCACACGAGCATCACCAGCCACAAACACACACGCCAACCGACTCCACCGTCATCGAGCACGCACCAGCGCACCGCACCCCCGACAACCCACCACCCCTGACCGCGCGACGTCACCGACGCCCTTCAACACGAGCAGCCACCACCGCCCCCGGCCACCGGTCGGGGGCTTCGTGCTTCCCGGAGGAGTTCGCCGTGCCCACGTACGAGACCCTGCCGCGCTTCACCGCCGACCTGGACCGCCTCACCCCGGAACAACGCCGCAAGTTCCGCCAGACCGTGGCGGCCTTCGTCGAGGACCTGCGCGCCGGAGGACGCTTCCGCGCCGGCCTCCGCATCAAGCGCGTCCAGAGGGCTCCGGGCATCTACGAGCTGACCTGGTCCATGGGCACCGGCCCCGCAGGGCGCGCCACATTCGAATACGGGACCGAGGTCCGCCCCGGCACACCGCACGTCATCTGGCGGCGCATTGGCACCCACCAGATTCTCACCGGGCCATGACCCGCGAGTGTGACGGCGTACGAACCTGCACGCGCGCAGTACCGGTCAGGACGTGGCAGTGATGGTGCGCTTGGGCGGGTGGGCGGCCGCATCGCCGTATGTTCCCGATGGGGCCCTCATCCGGCCTGGGCGTACGACGGTTCACGGTGCTGTGTATCCGGAGCAACGGTGAGCGGGGGGTCTATGAGTCCGAGAACTGACAGGAGGGGGTCCCCCCAGGTTGCCCATTTCCTCAGATCCACGCGGTCCAGGAGTTGGATGTCGTGGGAGCGCGCGAAGTCGGCGGCCGGCTTGGTGAAGGTCCCATTGGTTACGGCGACGACGATGTCGGCGTGGTGTTCTGGCCGTGCAGTCCCGTTGAGGGTCTGAATTTCGGGGGATCCTACTTTTCCGGCTCCTGCAACGCGATGCTTGCATTGGAAGACGACGCGGAGCTTGCCAGCTGTGATTGCGATGACATCGGCACCCAGGTCGCGTGAGCCGCCGCCGGCTCGGACGACGTGCAGGCCGTCCCGTCGGGCAAGGGCGGTCACCATGCGCTCAAATTCGTAGGGTGTCATGCCGTGAATCTCGTCAAGACTGAAGCTGTCGTCGGAGGCGAGGAATGCCGCCATTTCTCTTTCGAGGATGGCCAGACGATGCATCTCGTTCCGGTGGCGAAGCAGGGCGTTCCGTACGTCCCGCTGGGCCTTCACGATCTGGTCCCGCAGGGTGCCGAGCAGTTCGACGGCCGAGCGGTCAGGATGCGTCTGATCACCCTGCTGGTATCGGATTGTGAGGTCGTCAGATGTGCTTTGGCACAGTTGCCGCCATGTCGCCTTCGCCTTCCGTGAGGCCCCTTCACCAATATCGGCAGCCCGTTCGAGGGAGTGGCGGAGGTCGTCTGCGGCATCCAAGTAGGCGCTCACGAAAGGCGAGTTGAACGGGGCCGAGAGCCTGTCCAGCTTCTCGACATCGGACAGGAGCCAGTCCGTCAGCTCATCTGCCATGACTATGCAGTCAAGGGCGATCCGGCCTTCCGTCCAGTGAAGGTAGGAGGCGAGGAGGTCGTCATCCGACGCCTCGCTGAGATGGCGCTGAAAAGCCTCATTTAGTTGAGGGTTGCAATACTCTGGCAATTTGACGTTGGTACGCCAGTTGATGTGCACTACTGGATTTCTCCATTCCACAGCGGCATTTCCCATTGAATCCATCTCTGCAGTTCTGGACGCTGGATCAGGTGCACGGCCGGAACCGTCTCCTCGATATGACGATGGGCGGGGTGCGAGATGAACTTCAGATTGGTGATCGCCCACACGGCGTCGAAGCCTGCCGCTTCGGCTGCGCGTTGTGCGCGGACCATTGAGCGGAGGTTGGTGATCTCCTTGTGCTCGGGCTGCTGGACGTGAGCGGAGTAGACGAGTGCCTTCTCGGTGCCACGAGAGATCTCGGTGATCCTGCAGCCGAGGTCAGTCGTTTGGAACCCTGAGCGCCCAAACGCCTGCCGTATGACTTCGTCGAACTGATCTGAGGTCATGGCGTCGAGCTTGGTGAGTGTTGGGGTCGCTGCGCCTCGCTTCTGATGCTCCTCCAGCTTGGCCAGCTCGTGAGTTTTCTGCCGATACCGACCCATTATCTTCTCCACGCGCGCCTGAGCGGCTGCCAGCTGGGCATGGAAGATGCCAAGAGAGAGCTGCGTGTCGTCCTGATGTGCGTCTCTTCTGTCCGCCTTCAAACCCAGACGGCCGCCGATCTCCCTTGCTATGTCGTGGCATTGCTGTAGAGCCTGCTGCGCCTCGAAGTGCTCGTCAGATAGCTTGTCGGCCACCTTTGAGGCGTAGGTCTGGCAACGATCGGCCACTTGGTCGTCGTCGAACTGCCACGACAGCCTGGCTTTTCGTGCATTCGCATCGTTCATCTCGCGGCTCAACTGGTCACAGAAATCGCGCCAGTTCGCTGTCAGCTCTTCCGCTAGTCGCACTTCAGCCACCCAGATGAACGACGAGAGGACATCATCGCGGTCAGCGCGCCCCAGCCGCTTGCCGATCGCTCTGCGCAGCGATGAGGTTTCGTAACGGTTCGGGGTAACGCCCGCATTTCGGTCGATGATCACCGCGCGAGAGTACACAGCACCTCTGACATATAGCTCCGGGCTCGATCCCACCGCGAGGCCTGCAGCCCTTCAACGCCAGGCGGTACTAAGGTAGCGCCATGACCGCCCCATATGATCCCGACGATCGGGAAAAGGTAGTAGCGAAGCTGCCAGCTGCTCTGCGCCGCGAGCTGAAGGTACGCGCGGCCGAGTTGAGCGAAGACATCCAGGACGCCGTGACTGCTGGCGTATCCGCCTGGATCGAACTGGACAGTCACCCCGCCGTCGATACCAGCGGTGGCGCCTCCTTCTCGACCTACTTGCCGACCGGTCTCTACGGGCGGCTCAAAGCTGCCAGCGCAGCCCGTAAGCACTCCTACAACCAGGGCGTGGCGCAGTCGATCCGGCACTGGTTGGATTCACACCCTTCGCCCCGTCCGGCGGCTCCTCGTACGACCGGGGCGCGGCGGATCGTCTTCGGTAACCAGAAGGGCGGGGTCGGAAAGACGTCGGTGTCGGCCGGGGTAGCGCAGGCTCTCGCGGAGATGGGGCAGCGGACGCTGCTGGTCGACTTCGACCCGCAAGGGCATCTCACCCGGCAGCTCGGCTACGAGATGCTGGAAGTCGAAGCTGCCAGCCTCGCCAAGCACATGCTCGCCGAGACCGGGGGGCTGGTGAGGGATCTCTTCGTCCCCATAGAGGGGGGCGATTTCGAGGGCCGACTGTGGCTCCTGCCGTCGTGCAAGGACGCCTTCCTCCTGGACGCGAAGCTGGCCACCACGCGCGCGGTCCGTATCAAGGAGACTGCGCTGGAACGGGTCCTGAACGAGGTGGAACAGGACTTCGACTTCATCATCATCGACTGCCCCCCGAGCCTGGGCTACACCATGGACACCGCCTTGTACTACGGGCGGACCCGCAAGGACGAGGAAGAGGGGCAATCCGGGCTCGTGGTCCCGGTCCAGGCCGAGGACTCCTCCGGAGACGCCTACGACATGCTCGCCGACCAGGTGGACGATCTGTGCGAGGACCTGAAGGTGGACATCGCGACGGTCGGCTTCGTCGTGAACCTGTACGACGCGCGCAATGGGTACATCGCCACCTCTTCCCTTGAGTCCTGGCAGAACATGGATGAACCCGTGCTCGGCGTCGTTCCGGAGCTGAAGGAGCAGCGCGAGGCCGTACGGCACAAGAAGCCGCTGCTGGCCTACGAGCCTGACTGTGAGCAGGCTCAGGTCCTGCGGTCGATCGCGAAGAGGATCAAGGCATGAGCGTCGCTGACAAGGTCGGGCAGAGCTCCTCGATCGGCCGGCGGCGCAGTCAGCGCGGCCGGGCCAAGGCCGTCACCGAAGGGACCATTCCCACCTACGAGCTGGTGAGGCTCGACCTGGCGGCGGTCTCCCCTACGCCACTCAATCCCCGCCGTAACTTCGGCACGGATCAGGAGAAGGCGCGGTTCGGAGAGGAGCTGCGGGAGGTTCAGCTCGCCGCCTGCGTGGCGGTGAGCCGCGACGCCTACCTCGCTCTGTGGCCGAACCACGAGAAGACCATCGGGCCGGAGTGCTCGCACGTACTTGTCAACGGAGAGCGCCGGTACCGCAGCGCTCTACACATCGGCCTCAAGCAGCTCGACTTCGTCGTACGCGATGACCTGGCGTCCTCCCGGGCGGATTTCGTCGACCACCTCCTCGCGGAGAACCTGGACCGCGAGGACTTCGACGTCATCGAACGGGCCCGCGGCGTGAAGCAACTCGTCAGCGTCTGCGAGGAGGAAGAAGGAGACCGTGGGGCTCGCAGCCGCGCGGCGGAACGTCTGGGGCGCGACCGGTCCTGGGTGACCAATCAGCTCGCCCTCCTGACGCTCCCTGACGAGGTGCAGACCCAGCTGAGCTCCGGTGCCGTCTCTGAACGCGACGGCCGCATGTTGGCCCGTCATCTGAAGGACCACCCCGACCTGAACGCGGAAGGCCTTCTCGATCATCTCGCGTCCGTCAGGGAGTCGGCCGACCGGCAACGTCAGGAACAGCAGCACCTCATCGAGGTGGGGCGTCAAGCGCTCCAACAGAACGCCCCAGCGAATTTGTTGTCCGCGGACAACAAGTCACCCGCCTCCGAGGAACCGAGGAGTTTGTTGTCCGCGGACAACAAGTCGTCCGCTCGGAGCACGGAGCTTCAGGGAGACACTCCCCCGGCGAAGAGGGCTGCTGCTTTGTTGTCCGCGGACAACAAAGTCCCGGGACCATCCGGTCCTGTGGACAGCGAGCCGCGAGTGGCTCAGGGTGAGAGCCTTCCACAGCCTGGTGGTGCCGCCCGACCCGAAATTCCTCGCACAGCGCTGGACGCGCTGGAGGCACACGCGGCGGATGTAGCCGAACTTACCGCCAACCTCCAATACCTCTCTGATCTTCACCGAGAGGCCGCTGGCGTAGACGAGACGCGAGCAAATCACCTGGTCAACGCCATCCGTGAGCAGCTCCGTACTGCACTCGATGCCCTCCCCGGCGCGGTGAAGCAAGGATGAATCGCCTCGTGGGTTGTTGTCCGCGGACAACAACCCACGAGGCCTCGGGCTGGACCGACATCGGATCGCCAGCTTGCATAGAAACACAGAAAGGCCCGTTCCCCGCCGCAGCTTTTGCGGCAGGGAACGGGCCTTCAAGGTGGGCGTCACGGCGCCTGAGCAGTCACCCGCTCGCGTCCGCGACGGCGGCGTTCAGGGGCGCGACGACGTCGGTCTCGGACGGGTCGGTGAACAGGTGGCGGTCGCTGACGTCGAGTGGTCCGAACCGTGCGGAGACGCGGAACCCGGGCGCGAGGGTGGTCTCCCGTCCGTCCAGTGTGGCGGTGAGCCGGTCGCCGTCCTGTTGGGCGTGCCGGGTCTGGGTGTACGGGCCAAGCCGGAGCAGGGTGTAGCCGTCGAGGCTGTCGTCGAGTTTGCGGGCCTCGATGTAGAGGGCGTAGTGGGCGAGCTCCATGCCGAGGTCGTCAGGCAAGGGGAGGCCGGCTGCGGCGTGGGTGAGCATCGCGTAGCCGGGCTGCCAGATGCCGAGGATCGCGGTGGTCTCGCAGCGCAGCCAGCCCCGTTCGGTGTATCGGAGCTGGCGGCCGTAGAGGTAGGCCGCGGCGTGCGGGGTGTCAGGGTGGACCAAGGCGACGGCGATCATGTCGGGACCGTGGTCGTCGCCGGGCCGGGTGTGCGCACGTTCCACGAACGGTCCGACGCGCACGGCGACGTCCACGGCGAGGCCGGGCGTCCAGGGCTGCGGGTTGCGTACGGCGGTGAGCATCTCGCGGAACTGGCCGCCGACGGCCTGGTCCTCGGGGGAAATGGCGCCGGGGACGTGGCCGCAGCGTCGGAAGGAGGGTCGCTTCATCGGGTGGGATCCTGTCCAGGGGTGCGCTGGGACTGTGCTGTCGAGAAGGCCGGGCTCAGGTAGCGGGCGGCGATGTTCACGAAGTCGTCGTGCGCGTCCTTCGCTGCCTCGCGAGCGGCGGTCAGGTTCTCGGTGGTGGCGTACGCGTCTCGGATCGCGTAGGTCAGCGTGATCATGCGGTCGGCGGCGGCGCGCACCGCCTGGTCCTCGATGAGGACGCGCAGCGCGACCAGCGGGCGGGTGACCGCGCTGCGGGTCATGTAGCTCTCGCCGCGCAGGGCCTCGATCCGGTCGGGGCCGGTCTGCTTGAGGACGGCGTCGCCGCGCCTCCACATCGCGGTGCGGTGGTCAGAGGCGGCGCAGGCGAGTGCGGTGACGGCTTCCAGTCGGTCGCGGCGGATCGCCTCGCCGTGGTTGGCGCGCATCTGTCGTTCGGCGGCGCGTTCCTGGAATCGGCCGGACACGATCGCGCCCGCCAGGGTGGCGATGACGGCGAGGCCGGCGGTGATGAGGGTGGCTAACATGCGGGGCTCTCCAGAGTGCTCGTGAGGGTGAAGTGCTGGGGGAGTGCCGCCTCCGGCTCGGGGCGCAGTGCGGTGTCCGGCGGCAGCCACCGGTGGGTGCAGTGCCAGCAGCGGTGGACGTGGCTCCATCCGGGGTGGTCGGGTCGCTTGGTGAAGCGGGTGGAGCGGCTGATGCGGGTGCAGGCCGGGCACCGGGACGGGGTCGCCATGTCCTCCCCCTCCAGCCATTCGATGGCGATGAAGGTGGCGGGCTGGGTGGTCGGGGCGTCGGGGCCGGCGTCGTCGACGTACCAGGGGCAGTCGTCGTCGCGGCCCGCCCTGACGGCCTGGATGTGGGTGCGCCTGGTGCTGAAGGCGATCAGGTCGGCGAGTTCGTTGGTGGGCACGATGAGCTCTCCGAGCACGCGTCGGTGGTAGGCGCTGGTGACGGCCAGGACCGTGCGGTCGGTGAGGTGGCCCAGGGCCAGGAGGCGGTCGCTCTCCTCGCCCAGGGCGGCGGCCGGGATGCCGTGCAGGCGGTCGAAGCCCGGCTCGGTGCCGGACAGGGCGAACAGCTCGCCGGGGGCTGCGTCGGTGAAGACGGTCACGAAGGTCTCCTCGAGTTGAGGGGTGGCATCCGGGGCGGCCGGGCTCGTGGCCGGCGGCCGCCCCGGGCCGGACATGGGTGAAGCGGCCCGCCGTCATCGGGGCGGGCCGCTTCGGGGCCGTACGGGGCGCGGCGGCGGTCAGCCGCCGACGGGGTTCATGCGGAGTTCGGCCAGGGCGATCCCGACCGAGGCGCAGGACCCGGAGCAGAAGCTACGGGCAGGCATGGTGGAACCCTGGACGTGGATGCGGACCCAGCCGCGGCGCTGGACGCTGCGGCCCGCGACCTCCTGGCCGCACCCGTCGACGGGGCAGTCGCCCGGCGGCAGGATCCGGCGTCCGGGCTGGGAGCCGGACGCGGCGGTGACGTACTGCCCGCCGTACCACTCCCGCTGCTTCTGCGAGCGATCCTGCACCGGCTTGCCGGTGCGCTGGGCCTCGCGGACGGCGGCCAGGCAGCCGCACTCCTCGGTCGCGGGGACCTTGCGGTAGGTGTGCTGCCGGTAGCCGCGCATGCTGCCGTGATCGATTCCGGCCTCCTGCCCGATGACGCTCACCGCACCTCCTCCTTCGGGGCGTTGAGCGCCACGGCCGCAGTCAGGATGTCGGCGTGGTCGAACGCCAGCGGCGGGAGACCGTTCAGCGGCCACCAGCGCGCAGCGCGGGCGTCGTCCCCGGCGACGATCGGGGTGTCGGCGGGGACGGTGACCACGTACGCGACGGTGACGTACCGGCCGCGCGGGTCGCGGTCGGGCTGGTCGAAGACGCCGACCTGGCGCAGGTCGTCGGCGCTCACGTGGACGCCGGTCTCCTCAGCCAGCTCACGGACGGCGGCGTCCCGGCTGGTCTCTCCGGCGTCGCAGTGACCTCCGGCGCAGGCCCATTCGCCCTCGTACGGCGGCCAGTCGCGCTCGATCAGCAGGACGTCGCCGCCGGGCGTCAGGACCACCACGTCGGCGGTGTATCGGATGGTCTCGAACGTCTCGGTTTCGGTCATGTGCACCTCTCGGTAGGGCGGGTCAGCGGGTGGGGGTGTCGGGTGACCATGAGGAACTGGTCGCTGCGGAGGTCCATGACGACGTGGGAGTCGCGGCCCTGGGCGCGCTGGGCGGCGGCGTATTCGTCGGCGGGCCTGGAGCCGCGGGGGTGGCCGGCACGGAATCGCTCCAGGACGGTGTGGGCGGGCGCGGCGGTGGCCATCAGGCGTCACCGCCGTGCACGCGCTCGTGGATCTCGATCAGGGTGGCGATGGCGTCGGGGTTGTCGGCGAGACCGACCCACAGCCCTTGCGCGGTGAAGACGGGCGCCGTGTCGCTGTCCGCGTCGAAGATGACGACGTAGTCGGCGTACCGGTCGATGACCATCTCGCGCAGGACGGGGACCAGCGCGGTGTCCAGGACCTCCAGGACGTCCGCGGTGAGCCGGGCAAGCTCGCCGGGCGTCGACGGCTGGGCCAGGGTGCCGGTGATGCGCAGCAGGTCGCTGGGCTGTATGCCGCTCAGCAGCTCGTGGACGATCCGCGCGTCCCTGGCGGTGCAGGAGATGACGGTGTCGGGGGCGTCCTCGGGGAGGGTGTCCGCGTCGGCGGGACGGACGGTCAGGTCGAACATCGCGGTGCCGTGCGGGCCGGGGGCGGGGATGGCGTCGACCCAGCCGTCGACGGTGCAATACGTGGTCTCCATCAGCTGGCCTCCGCCAGGGTCTTGGTGGTGCGGGGAGAGCGGGGTCGGTTGGTGTGCTGCGCGAGCAGCAGGAGCTCGCAGTTGCGGCGCTGCTGCTCCGGGGTGAGGGGCGGGGCCTTCGGGCCGGTCCGGTGCCAGAGCGGAGAGGCGGGAGGCTCGGGGTAGGCGAGGGCGAGGTCGATGTCGTCCTGCGGAGTGCTGCTCATGGGAGCCTCCGGGCGGGGGATCAGGCGTGGTTGTCGTCGCGCCAGCTCGTGGGCTGGACGTCGGAGGCGAACCGACCGAGGCGGGCCTCGGTGGGATTCGCAGCGATCCAGCTCTCAGCGCACATCTTGTGAGTGGGCTCCCGGTGTGGGAGCGCAGCGGTGTGGGCTGCTCGCACAGCGCGCAGGGGCGCATCTGCCAGTGGTCGTAGTGCTGGCTGTCGCGCCAGTCGAGAAGGCCGCCGGGAGCCGGGACACAGCCCGGCTCGAACGGCGGCTTCTTGTCTCGCTTGCGGGTCACGGCCGGAAGCCGGGCAACTGCTGGAACACCTGCTCCAGCAGATCCGGCGTCGGCTTCCAGGGACCGAGCTGCCCGCCGACAGGGACGGGCAGGGCGAGCTCCTGGACGTCGGCGAGCGCAACGTGCCACGCATCGGCCTGCGCCCACTCGGTACAGGGCGGGGAGCCTTCGGGGTCCTGGTGGCAGTCGGTGATCCGGGCGACGCCGACCACGGCGCCGGTCACCAGCTCGCGGCCGCGGATCGTGCGGGCGACCAGCGGCAGGCGCAGGGCGGGCCGTTCGATCTGCTGGCTCGCGTGCAGGAGTACCCAGCCGGTCCGCCACGGTCGGGGCCGGTTCTCGATGGTCTTCGCGCCGGTCAGGATCGCGGTGGTCCACGGCTGCCTGATGCTGATGCCGCGGATCCAGTCGCCTGCGGGCAGGGTCACCGTGCTCATGCGGCCCGCCCCCACGTCGCTGTACCGGGGCGCCCGGCCCGGCGGCCGTTGATGGACGGCACCGTGACGTGCTGCGCCGTCGCGAGGACCGCGCGGCCGGAGTGCTTGCCGTCGTAGAGAGCTGCATCGGCGGCCCTCTGCAACACGGTCAGGTCGGAGGAGCCGACCGAGGCCGGGGTCGCGGCACCGACCGAGGCGGCGACGTCGACGGTGCGGGCGTCGTCCAGGGTGACCGGCGTGTGCAGCATCCGCACTAGCTGCTCCAGGCGCTGGGTACGGCGGTCGGCGGGCAGCGTCAGGACCACGGCGAACTCATCGCCCCCGAGCCGACCGACGGCAGCGCGCGGGCCTGCCCACGCAGTGAGGCGGGCTCCGATCGCGGCGAGGACGGTGTCCCCGGCTTCGTGGCCCATGCCGTCATTGATCTGCTTGAAGTGGTCGGCGTCGACCATGACCACGGTCCCCTTGTCGCCATGGCGAACCAGGAGCCGGCGGGCGCGGGCGGTGTAGGCGTCGCGGCGCAGCAGCCCGGTCAGCGGGTCCTTGTCCTTGGCGGCGTTCTGCTTGAGCAGCACGGTCGCGTGGACCGCCCAGCCGGTCAGCGGGACGGCTGCGGCGGTGATCAGGAGGGTGCGCGGGCCGAACCGGCCCGAAGCGTGCAGGACGGAGTCCATACTGAGGTCTCCCTCTCGTCTCGTACGGGATGGGTGGCCCGGGGCAGTCGTCAGCCAGCAAGCAGGGCGGCTGTCCCGGGGCGGAGCTATAACTCGAAGTTGCTGGGCTTGGTCCAGCGGAAGGGGTTCGTCCAGCGGCCGGCGGTCGCGGCGGGCCAGTCGAGCTCCCAGCCGGGCCGGAATCCGCAGGCACCCCAGCCGTCCGGCCGACCGTGCGGGATCTCGCGCCCGGCCTCCGTCGCGGCGCGTGCCGCGTCGTAGACATCGTGGGCGATCCGTACGGCGGCGCTGCGGCTATCGGCCCGGCCGGTGAAGACATGCAGACCACGCACGCCGGGGGCCTCAGTGCTTCGTATCGGGACGTCGACTTCGAAGTAGGAAAGCGGCATGACGTCCATCTCCTCTCTGTGTTGAGGGGCCACCGCGACCGCCCCGGACCCGCGGGTGCAGGGCCGGGGCGGCACGGAGTGCGCTCAACTCAGACGGGGGAGCTGGCCGATCCGATCGCGTCGCGCAGGTGGGTACGCGCCGAGGCCAGGAGCGAGCGCTGGTCGCCGTCCGGGCTGGTGAGTGCGTCGGTGAGGTAGTAGGCGGCGTGGTCCAGGTCGTCGCTGGCGTCCTCGTAGTGGGGGAGTCGGGAGTCGGCGAGGAGATCGCGGACCTCTTCGACCAGGTCGATGAACCGGGTCGGGGCGAGGCTGCGCGGCGGGTCGCTGCCGATGAGGGCGGCGAGGTCCGCGGTGAAGCAGGCGTCGAGCGCGGCGAAGGTGTCGGTCTTGGTCAGGACAGCAGCCATCGAGTTCTCCTTGTCAGAGATCGAGCCGGATCGTGATCGGGATGCGCGGGTCTCCGGCGGTGGTGTGGACGGTGCGTCGGTGCGCGGCGAGGCCGGCGCCCCCGCCCTGGATTGGGAGATGGCAGTCCGGACAGCCGCGGAACCAGTCGTCGCCGGGCGGGAAGTCGGCCGGGGTGAGGGGGTGGGGGTGCGGTCCGTCGGCGGTCCGGCTCACTGGCCCTCACCTCCTGCCGGCTGCCGGTCGGCGAGGGCCAGAAGCTCCGCGGCGAGTTCCGGCGCGGCCAGGATGGTGCGCAGGATCGAGGTGATCCCGTCGCGCTCGATCGGGTTGAGGCGGTCCCACACGGCGTGGGCGTCACCGTGGAGTCCGACGGCCTTGAAGTAGTCGGCCTCGGTGGGGGCGGTGTGCTGAGCGCCGCACCGGCCGCACCGGAATACGGCCTGGTCCCAGCCGCACGCCGGGGTCGGGGTCGTCATCCGCGGATCGCTTCCATGGCCTGCTCTTCGAGGTCGGCACGGCCCTCGGGGTCGTCGTCCTGATCGTCGTCGTGGTGGCCGTGGATGGTGCAGCGCATGTCCGGGTCGTTCATCAGCTCACCGGTCAGGGCGCGCAGGAGGTCAGTGACGTTGTAGGCCGGGGCCCACGCCTGGCCCTCGCATTCGTCGTCGAAGGCGCAGCCCACCAGGATCTCAAAGCCCACGTCGCCCTCACCGTCGACGTCGGTCCGCAGCGCGAGGACGATGCGGTCCGCTCCGAGCCGGATCTCCGCGACGCGGTCGCCGCCGGCGAACGGCGAGTTGTCGCGCCAGCGCCACATCGGCAGGATCTCGGGGCCGAAGATGCGGCGGACCAGGAGCAGGTCGCCCAGGCCCTCGTTGTCGTCCCAGCCGAGATCCGCGCGCCGGGCGTCGCTGAGCGGCTCCAGCAGCGCCTGGAGGCGGTAGAGGTTCTCCGCGACGACGACGTGATCAAACCCTTCAGCGGGCAGGCCGGAGAACGCGTCGACCATCGCGGCGTGCTGCGCCCGTACGACGTGCTCGGGCACCCGCCGGTTCGCGGGCCGACCTTCCTGGCGCTCCACGCACACGTCGGCCGGGGTGGGAACGAGCAGCGCGACCGCGGGTACGCCGTGGCGGCGGGCGGTGGCGATCAGGTCGGCGCGTACGGACTGCTCGCAGTTCGTCGCGTCGATGACCGTCGTCTTGCGGCGCGCGAGCCGGGCCTCCAGGACGGCCTGGAGCGCAAACACCGCGTCAGCCGTCGATTCCTGGCAGCCCGCGTCATCGCTGACCAGAGCCCTGAACTTGTCGAGTTCGAGGACCTGCGTGTCGGGCCAGGTGCTCGCCCACGTGCTCTTGCCCGAACCGGCCGCGCCGATCAGGCAGACCAACGGGGGCTCGGGGATCGTCGTGTCGACGGGCAGTGCGTTGTCCAGGTGGAAGGTCTTCATGTGGTTTCTCCCTGCGGGTCAAGAGCACGGGCCGCGTAGTAGGTCTGCAGGCTCTGGGTGAGGACGGCGGCTGTACGCGGCACCATCAGCGGACGATCATGTGGTCGGGGTGGCCGTGCTTCATGTGGGCCACGCACTGCGGGCAGTCCTCGCGCGGGCCGAGCGCGGCGTGCGCCTCGCGGCTGGCGTACACGTGGAACCAGCACTGACTGCACTCACCGCGGGGCGGGCTCGTGGCCTTCTTCTTCGCCATCAGCTGTCTCCCTGCGGGTGAAGGGCGCGGGCCGCCCAGAGGAGGCGTTGCCCGGCGTTGTCGGTGATCAGGGCGGCGGCCTCATGGAGCGGGCAGGAGGCGTCGCCGTCACGGTCGGGCTCGATCTGCTCAGCCCGGCGGGCGGCGGTGGTGAGCAGCTGCGCGAGGAACGGGATGAAGCCGCCGGGCGGGTCGGTGCCCTCGATGAGCTCGCGCAGGATCGCGGCGAGCTCCTCCTGGTCGACGTCGTCGGCGGTGAGGTCGTCCTCGATCTGCTGGAGCGCCAGGGAGGCGATGCCGACCGAGGCGCGGACGCGCTGAAGGCGCATGCGGGGCCGGCCGTTCACCGGGCAGTGGCCTTGGCGGTGGCGATGAGCGCGGCGACCGTCTCCCAGCCGTGGTGCCAGGAGTTGTCGAGGTGGAAAGCGCCGTTCATGCCGAAGTCGGCCAGGCGGTAGAAGTTGGTCTTGCCGGTCTTGTCGGCGAGCTTCTCCAGCAGACCGTGGCCCGGCACCCGGCGGTCCGCGACATAATGCGTGCCCAGCGACAGGGCGAGCGCGGCCGCGGCCGCGCCGGGGTGGACCCGGACGCCCAGGGCGCGGGCCCCGAGTCCGGTGACGATCGCCTGCGTGGCCGTGTAGGTCAGGCAATGGTGAAGGCATGCCTTGCGGCCGTCGGCGGTGCCGTGGGTCGTCTTCTCCTTGGTGGCCGGGTCCTCGTAGGTGACCGGGGCAGTGTCGGAGGCGCCCTTCACGCGGGCGCAGAAGTCGCTCTGTACCCAGAAGTCGCCGATGGCGCTGGCGGCGCGGGTCAGTCCGAGCAGGGCGGCGAAGATGGCGGGACGGTGCATGCTGGGGTTCTCCTGCCCGGAGTCGGTGGGCGTCGCGGTGAGGAAGCTGGGGTCGGCCTGCGCCATGTCGTTCAGCAGCGCCTTGATCCAGTCGGTGGGGCGCTGGAGGTCGACGCGCAGAGCGTTGAAGTCGGACAGGCGCACCTGGTGCGGGGTGTTGCCGTAGCGGCGGGCCCACAACCGAGTGCGGATCAGCTTGGCGGCCTCGGTGTCGTCGAGCGGGGCGGGTACCCCGCGCGGCACCGCTCGGCAGGCGGCGGCGTGCGCGTTGGCGTCGCTGGCGGCCTCCGCCTCCGTCATCACGTTGCCCGCGCTGTTGCGGTCCGCACGGTGGGTGCAGCCCAGGCACGCGGCGACGTAGCGCGGAGTGCCCCGGTCGGTGTCGGCGGTGTAGACGAGGACGGTCGCGCCCTCCAGCGCCCGGTAGCGCTGGGAGACGACCGTGCCCTCCGGCGTCCAGGTCTCGGGCGCGGGGGCAGTGCGGGTGAACAGTGGCACGGTGACTCTCCTTGGCGGGGTTCGTTGATCAGGCGGCGAGCCGGTGGGTCACCGGCGCCGTGGAAGCGAGGTAGGTGTCCGGGCTGGGCTCGTAGCCGCGGGCGCACGGGTCGCAGCCGGGCACGTGGACCTCGCGGCCATCGCCCGGTCCAGTGCCTCTTCCTGCGCCAACGTCGGCGTGCGCTTCGGGCGGGCGAGCGCCACGCTGTAGAGCCAGGCCCGGGTGGGATGGATGCACGCCTGGTCGGGCCGGTACGAGCAGCCCTTGCAGCGCAGCACCGCGACCGGTCCGTGTCCGCCGGGGCTCAGTCCGAGTTCGCGTAACTGCCGCCGGGTGACCAGGCCCTCGGGACAAGCGCGCCGGTCGAACTCCTCCAGCGTCACGGTGCTGCGCGGCACGCGCTTGATCTCGCGGCGGCGCTTCTTCCGGGGGCGGCCGGCTCCAGGCGCCGGGGAGCTGGTGGGGGCGGTGCGGGTAGCGGGGGCCGGGGCGCTGCGGGCGGGGCCGGCCGATCCGGCGGCGCGGGCGGGGGATGAGCACGAGCGGGTCCTCCTGATGTCGGTGGACAGCACGCCCTGCGCCCCGCCGACGTCGTGCTGGTGCTGGCGGGGCGCGGAGCGAGGCGGCCGGTCGCTCCGCCTGGCCCTCGCCCACCCGAGCGGGGTGGGCGAGGGCCAGGCGGAGCGACCGGAGGTCAGTCCCGGAAGGGGCAGCCGGTGTGCGGGTGCTGTTCGGTGGCCGGGGCCGGGGGCTGGACGGGGACGTGGATCTCGGGCTTGACGGTGACCTTCGCGGGGCGTCCGGCGACGACGCGGCGGCGCAGGGTCAGGCCGCGCATCGCGAACGCGGACAGGAACGTCCAGGCGAGGACGGTGAGCCCGGCCGCGACGGTGCGGCCGGCCTCCGGGGTGGTCGTCCAGACCATGAACACGGTGGCCGCGCCCCAGGCGGTCCACATCGCGCGCACTCCGTTGTTCCGGGAGAGGTAGCCGAGGACCAAGCCGACGATGCCGGTGAGCAGCCACAGCGTGTAGACGGTGGAGCCTTCGACGGCGAGGCCGGCGGAGTGCTGCGCGATGTACGTGCGCACCGGTTGGTCGACGACGGCGGCCACGCCGCTGGAGGTGTCGACGCCGACCTGCACCTTGGGCACGGCGGTGAGCAGCTGGTGCAGCGCCTCGAGGACGACTTCGCCGGCGGCCTTGGCCATCAGCACGACGAAGGACACCCCGGCGACCATCAGCACGGCCCGGATCCAGGGGGCCATGTACCGCGGCCCGTCCTCGGGGACGCGCAGGACGTCCTGCCACATCTCGTAGAGGACGCCGTCGACGTCCCAGGCCCGGTTCCACCCCTCGCGCAGCCGCTCGCGCAGCGCGGCGAACCGCGGCTCCTTGGGCGGCGCCTTCGGGAACGGGACGGGGAGGTAGGTGAGCTCCTGGCGGTCGGGGCGGGGGGTGTTGTCGTTGGACGGCACGGTCAACTCCAAGGTGTCGATGAGGTGTTCACGGAGCGTGCGAGTGGGACAAGCTGTGTGCGACAGGACCGGAGAGGGGAGGCGGCTGCGATGGGGTGGTTCACCCGCGATGAGCCGGAGGAAGTCGTCTTCGAAGAGGTCGTGGACACGGACGGGACGATCTGGCCCGCGTTCACCGACGACGACGGTGTGCTGTGGATCGACGTGGACTACGACGTCGAGGTGACGATCAACGGCGCGATCGTCGGCGGCCAGATCCGGGGTGCCGAGGTCGACGGCGACGGCCGGATCTGGATCGACTACGACTGACCGCGAGGCCGGACGGCCTGTCCCGCACCCGAAGCCCGGCACGAGTGGCGGGGTGTCGGATACGAGGCAGGGCGCCCGGGTCAGCGGACGTCGTTGCGGGTGCGGGAGAACATCCCACGCTGGTTGCTGGTGTTGTTGATCTGCGTGTTCTGCACGACGGGCGCCTCGTACACGTTGTTCGTGACGGCGCTGCGGGCCTTGTTGATCGCGCCGCCGATCGCGGTGGCGACCATGGCGACGCCCGCGAACGGCAGGGTGACCATGAGGACGCCGTAAAGCGTGACGGAGGCCAGGCCCTGGAGCACGAGCCAGGCCCCGCAGCCGATGCCGGTGATGCCGGCGCCCACACCGATCGAGGCCACCGCGATCCCGGCCGCCCACGCGGGCACGATCCGCTTGTCGTCCTGATGGACGGGCGGGGTGTCGCCGTACGCGGGCAGCTTGGTGTCGTCCCGGAACGACGTCGGGAACTGCCGCACGGGCGGCGTCTCGGTCCGGAAGGACCGCGTGATGATCCGCTCGGCTTCGGCCTTGGCTTCGGCGTCGGTGAGCGGGCGGGTGATGTGGTCGAAGTCCACGGTGATCTCCGTTTCGGGGCAGACGCGGGGAGCCCTCCCCGCCGGATCGGCGGGGAGGGCGCAGGGGGCGGGGGAGCGGGGGGCTACCGCTGGTCGGCGGCGGCCTCGAGCGCGGCGGCCGTCGGGTACTGCGTCAGCGGCCGGCGGTCTTCGGAGCGGACCACCAGGCCGTTGCGGCGGCCGGTGCGCAGCAGCTCGGTGACGAGCGCGCGGGCCTCGGGGCTGGCCGCCAGGATGTCGGCGGCGTCGTCGACCAGGAGCACCAGGGGGCGGTTCATCGTCGTGTTCTCCTTCTCGTTCGGCGGGGCCGGGCGGGGCTGGTCAGAAGCTGCTGATCCATCCGGTGATGGAGGAGACTGCGCTGGTGATCGTGGGGGCGATGCCGGTGCTGGCGAGGAAGAAGCCGAACAGGCAGACCGCGATGCCCGGCATGATCCGCTGGTAGCCGGTGCGCACGAGGATGACGACGATGATGCCGAGCAGGACGACCAGGGAGATCGACAGGGCCACGGGTATCGGTTTCCTTCGGTGAGTGGATGGTGGGGGCGGGTCAGCTGTCGGCGCGCTGCCAGACGCCGCGCTTGACGGTCTTGGCCAGGCCCTTCGCCTTGAGCTGGGAGCAGGCGTTGCTGACGCTGGAGGGCTGGAAGCCGGGCAGCGCCTCGCGTAGGTTCTTGAGGCTCATGGGTCCGTCGGCGAGCAGGTCGAGGATCTGGTCCTGGAGGCCGGGCTCCTCGCCGGGGTCGTTGCTGAGGCCGAACGGGATGTCGCCGAACGGGTACGCGAACGGCGCCGCGGTTTCCTCGCCGTCGCTGTCGCCGTCCGGGTCCGGGGTGCTGGCCGCCGGGGTGCTGCCGGGGGCGTCGGAGAACGCCTGGGCGAGGGTGTCGCAGTCGGCGTACGGGTTGGTGTGCCGCACGCCGTAGATCGCGGCCCCGGCCTGCGCGGCCTTGGCTTCGCCCTCGGTGAGCCCGTTGGCGGGTTCGTCGCCGTACAGGGCGATCAGGTCGGGGTAGACGCCGTCGACCTTCTCCGCGAAGAAGGTGCGCATGAACTTCGCCCGGCCGTCGAGGAACATGTACGCCATGCCCGCGGTGGACTCGCCGTCCTCGTCGTCCTTGCCGGAGAACAGTGCCTCGATCTGCCCGTTCTCGTAGATTCGGGCGGGGATGTTCTCCATCTGGAAACCGGCCGGGGCGATGCCGTCCAGGCCCATCTCCTTGGTGGAGGAGGAGGCGGTACGCATGAGGAACAGCGCGCCGACCTTGCCCTGCTGGCGGATCGCGTCGTCGTCACCGAGGTCCTTGAGGTGCAGGGACTGCACGGCGAGCCGGATGCCGATACCGACCTTGCGGCCGGTCTTCTGGATGTCGGCGATGAGGTAGGCGGTGGCCTTGCGCATCGCTTCGTCCGGGTGGGACAGCAGCCGGTTGATCTCGTCCAGCGTGATGTTGATGAGCGGCCACGGCCGCCCGAGCGCGAAGTCGCCGCGCCCCATCTCGTTGGAGAGCCGCTCGCGGTACTTCATGACCGCGTGTGCGGCCGTGAGCATCAGGAGCGTCTCCACCGGGCCCTTGGCGAACCAGTCGACCCGCCCTTCCGCCTCGGGCAGCGACATGCCGCCCTGGACGTCGCCGACCCAGGAGACGACGCCGGAGCGCTTCTCCGCGGCGAGGATCAGGTTCTGCAGGACGGACTTGCCCGCGCCCGTGACGCCGGCGGTGATGCCGCGCAGCGCGCCCTGGCTCGGGTCCCACAGCCGCATCCGGGCGGGCTTGCCGTCGTGACAGACGCCGATGGTGACGCGGCCCTTGGAGTCCATCGTCAGGTCTTCGATGGTGGCCTTGCGGACCTTCATCAGCGGGTTCGTCTTGTAGATGGAGACGACGCCCTGGCGGATGCCATCGGTCTCGATGACCAGCCGGGACGGGTCGTCGATGCCGAAGGCGGAGCAGATCGCCGTGTGCGGCAGGCGGATCTCCTTGCCGGGCGGGGAGGCGACCAGCAGCACGATGCGGTGCGGTTCGGCCCGGTAGTCGAGCAGTTCGACACCGGGGGCGGCCTTGCCCGGGGCGCAGACCGCGGTCTCCCACAGGCCACGGATGCCTTCGGCGACGGCCTCAACGTCCTCGGAGGTGGGGCGGGCGACCAGCCGCATCCGTCCGGGCCCCGAGCCCTGCACCGGGCGCATCTTCACGGTGCCGACCGGGAAGTCGAACGCGGCGGCCAGCTGAACCTCGGTGAAGGTGGGCACCGCCTTCCCGGCCTGGGCGACGACGACGGCCTCGAAGTCGGGCCGGTCGGCGCGGAACGGGGTGATGGACACCAGGCGGGTGCCCTCGCCCGTGGCCTGCTGCCACTTCGCGGCGAGGAACTCGGTGTACGTCAGCTCCCGGGTGGGGTCGGCCTGCGCCTGCTGCTCGCTGAGCTCCAGGACCAGGCCGGCGCTGCGGGTGAGCGGCGCCATCCAGCCCATCAGGCCCGCCCACGCGGCCGGGGCGACGACCTCCCACCAGTTGAAGCCGGGGGTGATCAGGTTCGCCACGTAGGTGCCGGCGGCCGTCAGGAACGGGATCGCCCGCTGCGCCCGGGTCAGCATGCCCAGGCCCTGGTCGGGGTCCTTCGTTTTCGCGTACAGCCAGGCCAGGGTGCCCAGCCCGATCCCGCCGGAGGCGAGGTAGGACCAGGCGCTGTCGTCCAGCTGCGGGCCGACGGCCATTCCGGCCGCCGCGAGGGCGTAGGAGGTGCGTTCGGCCAGGACGCGTCGGTAGATGACGTGGCCCGGGACGCTCTTGGTGGTGTCGACGGCCGGGGCCGCCTGGTCGATGGTGCTCAACACAGCCTCCGTTTCGGGGCAGGGCGCAGCCGGGGCGCGCCCGGCTGTCGGGTGCGGCCCCTGCTGCTGCGGGGGTGGGGTGGGTCAGCGGCGGCGGCCGGAGCGCCGGTAGAAGCCGGGCTTGGCCTGGCGGACTCCGGAGCCGTTGGAGGCTTCGTAGCCGGGGCGGTACTCCCGCTCGTGCGCGCCGTTGAAGCCGCGGGCGTCGGTGTCGACGGCGTCGGCGGCGTTGACCATCTCGCCGGACGCCTCCGCGACGCCGGTGAGGGCGGTGGAGGTGTCCTCGATCATCGAGGTGAACTGGGGCTCGACTTCGGCCTGGCCGCACATCTCCGACAGGCGCATGGCCGCGTTCGCGTTGGCCTGCATGTGGGAGCGGAGCAGGTGCATGCCCTCCTTGAGGAAGAGAGCGGAGGCGGCGAGCTTGGCGGTCCGGCCCGCGAGGGCGAGGAAGCCGTTGCCGCTGCTGGCGTTGCCGGTGTTGGCGACGCCGTTGTTCATGCCCGGGATGGCGGGGAGGTTGTCGCTCACGTGCTGATCTCCTCTCAGTTCTCGTTGTGGACGCGGGCGGCGGGCACGAGCAGGCCGGCGTCCTCGGTGGCCTGCACGAGGGGCCGGTAGGCGTCGAACATCGCGTTCTCCGCGCTCTCGGAGAGTTCCGCCGCCGTCAGGGACTTGGTGGCCATCTCGTCGGCCTTGCGGGCCAGGAGCTCCATGGACTCCGCGAGCTTCGCCATCGCGGCGCCGGTCAGGCGGCCGATGACGTTGTGCGTGGAGCGCAGGTCGGCGGCGAGTGCGTCCAGCTCGTGCCGGATCTCCCGCGCCTTCGCGGAGAGCTTGTTGCAGGTCTCGTGCGCCGTGAAGCTCTGCGCGGTGAGCTCCTCGAGGACGTCGAGCGTGTCGTCGAGGGTGACCTCGGTCTCGTGCTGCGCGTCCATGTCCGCGACGCTGCCGCTGCCCCACTTCGTCAGCCAGGCGTCGCTCACGCTGTTCTCCTTCGTGCTCGGGGTTCCGGCGGTGGGAGTGCTCGCGCCGGACGTCGACGGGCCGGACCCCGGGGAGTCGGCCCGCTCAACCGTGATCGGATCAGCCGGAGCGGACACCGCCGTCGCCATGCCCATCGCCTCGAACGGCGACAGGCGCGGCGCGCCGGTGCCCGGCAACGTGCCGCCGCCCGGCGGGGTCGGGGCGGCGGTGGCACCGGCGACCGCAGCGGCCGGGGCCGGGGCAGCTGCCGGGGGACCGGCCGGACCCGGCGTCGGGGGCGGTGTGGTCGTACCGGTCGTCGGCGCCGGGCGAGGCCCGGGGACCGTGGTGGTGCGCATCCGGGCGCGCTTGCGGGCCCGCGCCTTGGCCGTGGACCAGGGCGTGCGGCGGGTCGGCGCGGTCGCGGCCGGGCCGGCCGGTGCCTTCGTGGCGGGCCCGGCGGGTGTGGTGCTGCCGGGCTTGGGGGTCTTGGCCTTCGGGCCGGTCTTCTTCTTCGGCTTCCTGACCTTGACCTTCGTGACGATGGGTGGGCCCATCTTCTTGCGGCGGCGCTTGAGCCGCTTCTCAAGCGTCTCGTTCACCGCCTCGCCGAAGGTGGTCCGGCCCCGCGCTGCGGACTTCATCGCCCCCAGGACCTTGCGGCTGTACTCCTTCTGGAAGCGCCGGCACTTGCGGCAGCGGCAGCCGTACTTGTCGGTCGCCGCGAACGTGCCGTGCGCGATGCCGGGCGTGAGCGTGATCTTCTTGCCCTTGCGGGACTTCCCGCCCGGCGTCTTGGGCACCGAGGCCGGGCCGGTCCCGCCCTTGCCGGTGCGGGTCTTGCCCTTCTTCCCGCCGCCGCGCTTGCTGCCGGGCGCCGTGGTGCCCGCGCCGCTGCTGCCCTTCCCCTTCGGCTTCGTCTTGGGGCCGGTGCCGGAGGTGGTGGTGCCGGGCTTCTTGCGCAGGATCCCGGACGGGCCGGTCGTACCGCGCGGCGACTTCTTCGTGCCGCTCTTGGGGCCGGTGCCGGTGCCCGTGCCCTTCGAGCTGGTGGTGCCGGGCGTCGTCTTCCCGCCCGACCCCGTGCCCTTGCCGGGGCTCTTGGTGGTGGGGCCGGTCGTCTTGCCGGTGCCCGTCCCGGAGCCCGGTCCGCGCTTCTTGCTCGGACCGCCGGACGAACCGCCGGCCCCGGTCCCGCTGCCGGGACCGCGCTTGCGGTTCGTGGTGGAGCCGCCACCGGAGCCGGACCCTCCGCCGCCGTTGGGGGAGCGCTTACGCCCGCCACCACCACCGCCTCCGCTGCCCGGCCCCTTGCCGCCGCCCGAACCCCCGGAGCCGCCGGACCCGGAGGAGCCGGGGCCGCGGTTCTTCTTCAGGTTCACGCCGCCGCCCTGCGAAGTGCGGCGCAGCGGGGTGACTCCGGAGCCGCCCTTGCCGCCGCCGGAGCCGGAGTTGGAGTTGGAGCGGCCGGGACCGGAGCCACCGCCGCCGCGCCCGCCCCGGGAACCGCCGCCGGAGCCGCTGGGCGAGCGGGTCGTCGACCCGCCGCGCCCCCGGCCGCCCGAGCCGCTGTACGACCCGCTGCCGCCCCGCCCGGACCTGCCCGGACCGGAGCCGCCGGAGCGGCCTCCCGGCCCGCCAGGACCACGCTGCAGCGTCTTGCGGCCGTACTCGTGGCTGGGCTGCACCTGCTTCTTCGAACTGCCCCCGGAGGAGCCGTCCTTGCCGGTGCTCGCGGTCTTCGCGACCGCTTCACGCTGCTCCCGGTTGGCCCGGCCCGTCGCGACGGCGTGGTGGATACCGCGCATGGCCGCCAGGGAGACCGCGAGGATCGCGGCCAGGGACAGCGATCCCAGGCGCGGCGCGGCGGGCTGTGCCCCCTCCGAGCGGAAGGTCGCCGGGACCATCCCGCCCCCCGTCGCGGGTGCCGTCGCGGGGGTCGCGGCGGGGTCCGTGGCAGCGGTGAACGGGGTGCCGAGACCGGGCTCGGGAAGGGTCGCGATGACGCCCATCGGGTCGGTTCGCGTCGCGGGTGCAAACGCTTCGGGCGTGGCCGGGGAGGCGTCTGCGGGGGCGACGAACGGCACGTCGGCCGGGGCCAAAGCAGGGGGTTCCGCGGGGGGTTCAGCAGGGGCCGTGTAGCCCACGCGGGGGAAGTGGATCAGGTTGTTCGGGCCGTCGTCGTCGGCCATGACGTCTCCCTCTCGGAGTTGACAGACGGTCACCGCCTGGGGCATCCTCGCGCGCGCACGACACGCGCGCGCCTTGGGGTGCTCCGGGCGGCGAGGAAGAGGCGGTGATGAAGAAGAACTTCGTCACCCTCCGTTGTTCTTGTAGAAGTCGTGCAGCGCCTTGGTAAGCGCGGGCCACACGTTCGGCTTCCCGTCGCGTTCGGCCTGGCGGGCCAGAGTCCGGCACGCGTCGTACCAGACCCCGGCCCGCTCCTGGTCGCTCTGCGCCTCCGCGATCCGCGCGTTCCAGTGCTTCGCGCGGTTTTGCGTCTGCCGAGGCGTCGTCACCCCTGCTCTCCCTTCGGGAAGTAGTCGTTGATCGTGCTGGTCGGCCGCTCACCACCGGCCGCCATCGGCCACTGGTTCCAGGGGTTGTCCGGGGCCACGAACTCCGCCGGCCTCGCCTGCGGGACCGCGCCCGGGACCTGCTCCTGGGGGGTGTTGAGCGCGGTCACCGTCTTGTTCAGCGAGCTCGCGACGGCCGCGCCGACGGCGGCCTGGCGGCCGTTCTTCCGCTCCAGCTTCTTGGCCTCCGCGACCGCCCTGCGCTGCGGGAGCTCCAGGACCTCATTGACGTAGGTCGCGTACAGGGCCTCCGCCTTGCTCGCGGCCTCGCCGGACGCCTTCTGCATGGCCTTGAGCTGCCGCGACACCTTCCAGGCGCGGATCCTCTTGGCCATCCAGCGGTCGCCCTCGATCGGCGTCTGCTCCAGGCGCCGGCGCACGATGTCGGCGATCTGCCCGTACTGCTGGGCATCGCGAACGTGCTGGTCGCGGACGGTGGCGGTGAAGGCCCGCAGGCCCTCATCGGTGAACAGTGCGTTGATATCCATGAGCTGCGGTTTCTCCTTCTCCGGGCACGCCCGGCGGGGATGGGAGGGGAAAGGGGCCCGCAACCGATCGGCAGGGCCAGGGAGGTGCGCTCCACCGCGCTCGGGATGCGGTGGAGGGATGTCCGGCCTGCCGGCCGTGGCCGCCACCGGTCCGCGCTCACGCTCGGGAGCGTGGGCGCGGGCCGGGGACGACCATGAGCGGCAGGGGTTCTACCGAGAGAGGTGAGCGCGTCGGCGCTCACCGGGCGCTCGCCTACGCGCTCGGGGTGGCCTCTTCGACCTGAGCGCGCAGACGCTGCGCGGTCGGACGGGAGACCGGTTCGTCGGACAGGCCCGCCTCGGTGAGCGCGTCGCGGATCTCCGTCCACTGCGGGCGGCGCCCGAGCTCGGTGTAGAGCCGACGGATGCGGGAGTGGCGGCGCTCGGTGAGCGCGTCACTCTCGCTGCGCGTGAGCGCGCCGTCCGCTCGCTGAGCGTCGTCGTCCTCCGTGTCGCGCTCACCCTCGTGAGCGCCGGAGGTGAGCGCCGGGCGCTCGCGCTCGCTGTCCGTCTCCCCAGGGGCGAGCGCGCTCACGTCGGGGTGAGCGCGGGCGCTCACCTCCACCCGCTCGATGGTGTGAGCGTCCTCGGGGGTGAGCGTGTCGGCGAGCGCGGCGGGTGCGGAGCCGAGCTTGAGTGCCATCCGCTGCTCCAGCGGAGCCTTGCTCCGCCACCGCCGCCCGTACGTCTCCTTGAGCTGCGCTCGCAGGTAGGTCTGCTCCTGGAGGCGGGTGAGCGCCTCCTCGTAGGAGGTGATCTCCCACAGGATCATCCGGCGGCGCAGCCGGGCGGTGGGGATCGGGGCGAGGATCCAGCGGGAGCGGCGCACCGTCTCCATCCGGACCTTGCCGGTGACCGCGCCGATCCGCGTCGCGTAGACGTGGGAGGCGATCTCGGAGAACACGACCCACAGCAGCGTGAGGGCGGCGTGCCCGAGGCGGCCGGAGGCGGAGTCCGAGGCGTTCCAGTTCAGGTACACGGTCACCGCCGTCAGCGCGCGGGGCACCCAGCGGATCCAGCGCAGCTCCATGCCCATGCGGATCAGGACCAGGTTGGCGCCGGTGAACGCCGGGATGGCGACGTCGATGCCGACCGGCAGCAGCCACGGCCACTCCCAGCCCCATCCGGCGGCCTTGGTCTCCAGCGCGGTGTAGGAGGAGAGCAGCCCGAGGGTGGAGACGACCGCGGCCGCCAGGACGATCCCGACGACCAGCACCAGCTCCTGCCCGGACAGCGGCGGCACCCCGCCGGCGGGCCGGGCCTCGTCGCGGGCCTTGCGCCGTGCGGCGCGCGACTCCGCCCGGATCTCCCGGCGCCGCGCCCGCTGCACGGTGCGCTGCGTCGCCGCCTCGAGGATCCGGTCCGCTTCGGCGCGGGCCTGCGCGGCAGCGACCTGATCGGCCGTGGCCTGCGCCGCTGCCTCCCGGGCCGTCGCCGCGTCGGCTTCGGCCTGCTCGCGCAGCCGGGCGGCGTCCTTGTCGGCCGCCGTCCGCAGCTCCTCAGCGGAAGCGCGGGCGTCGGCCAGGGCGCGGTCGGCGTCGGCACGAAGGCCGGCAGCCACCTTCTCAGCTCCGGCCCGTACCTGCGCGGCCTGGCCGTCCGCGCTCTCGCGCATCCGGTCGGCCTCGCCCCGCACCCGCTCCAGCACCTGTTCGGCGTCGGTGGTGGCCCGGGTACGGGTCTCCACCGCAGTGCGCTCTGCACCGGCCAGCAGCTCGGTGCGCTGCGTCTCCGCGTCGGAGAGGACCTTCGCGGCGGCCTGCGCGGCCTCGGCACTGACCTGCTCCGCCTGCGCGGCCGCCGTGGTGGTGACCTCCTGCGCCTGGCGGCGCGCGTCGGCGAGCAGCTGCTCCACCGTCGCCTTGGCTTCGGCGAGGACCTTCTCCGCCTCACCGGCCGCCGTCGCCGCGACGGTGTCGGCCTGGTGGCGCGCGTCGGCGAGCAGCTGTTCCGCCGCCGTCTCGGCAGCGGCGCGGACCTGGTCGGCGTCGGCGGCCGCCGTGGTGGCGGCCTCCGTACGGACCCGGTCGGCTTCCTTCATCGCGTCGGCGATGATCTGCGCCTGCTCCGCGTTGACCGCCTCGGTGAACGAGGCGGCCTCCGTACGGGCGCCGTCCAGCAGTTCGGCGGCGAGCACCTGGCCGTCGGCGAGGATGCGGGCCGCGTCGGCGGCGGCCTGGTCCCGAATGTCGGCGGCGCGGTCGGCGGCGTCGGCCAGGACCGAGTCGGTCTCCGGGAAGACGGGCGGCACCGTCTCCTCGGGAGCGGCGGCCTGGGCAGGGATGGAGGCCGGCGGCGGCGTCGCCTTGGCGCGCCCGGCGCCGCGGGGCTTCGTGGTCGTCGCGGGCTGGCGCCTGCGGCGGGTGGCGGGCTTGGTAGCCACGGGGTGTCCTCTCTCTTCCGGGCGCCTCGTGCAAGAGGTCACCGTGGATCTACGGCGGTGGGTAGGGTCGTGACCAGGCCCTCCGGGGCCCCGGCAGCTCAAATGCCGGGGACTCGGAGGGCCGTTGTGCTGGGGAGGTCAGCGCCGGACGGGCAGCGTGCTGCTGTCCTGCGCGAGGTGCTGGCGCAGCCAGGCAACGGCGGCCGGGGTCATCGCCCCGGTGTTCGTCTCGCTCAGCGGCGCGGTGTCGATGTCGTGCATCGCGTCCGTTGCCGGGAGCGGCCGCGTGTAGTCGGGGTCGATCCCGGCGCGGGCACGGTTGCCGCTCAGCTCCGTCAGGTCGTACAGGAGCTTGCCGTTGTGGACGTTCGTCCAGGACCTCTCCACCCGGCCGACGAACGTGTGGCCGGGCAGACCGAGCCAGAACCGCTCGACATCGCGGAACAGGACCAGGTCCCCCTTGATGTAGTGGGTCTGCGGTCGTACGGCGGGCTGCATCTGCGGCTGCTGTGCCATGGGTTCTCCTCGTATCTCGTGCACCGGCGCGGGGCCGGCGGATCCGGGCTGTCCGGCTCCCAGTCACCGCCCGAGCCGGCCGCCAGGAGAGGCGGCGGTGCGGGCGGATCAGGCAGCCGTCAGACCGCAGCGAGCGGGCGGCGCGGGGCGACGACCTGGCCGTCGGGGAGCAGCTCGCCTGTGTCCTCGAAGAGCAGTACGGCGTTGCACAGCAGGCTCCAGCCCTGCTCCGGGTGAGCGGACACGACGTGCGCGGCCTCCCGGTCCGGGCTGTCGGCGGTCGGGCACTTCGGGGTGTGCGTGCACAGCGAGTCCGGCAGCGTGGTGCCGGTCGGCGCGGTGTCGAGCTGGGTGCTGGTACGCATGGGCTCTCCTGCGGGGAGGAAGCGATCCCGGGATCTTCCCGGGCCGGAGACGTACGAAGAGGCCGGTTGCCCGTCGTGCGGACAGCCGTTGTGCGGCGGTGCTGCGAGGCGGGCAGGGATTTCGCCGAGGCTCCCGTGCGGCGGGAGTCAGGCGGTGGCACGGCGGGGCTGCTTGCAGCAGCCCCGGGCGTGGTCCTCGGCGAAGCCGCGGGTCACCTGGAGCGTCCAGGCGTACTCGCCGCAGCCGCTGCAGTCGCTGCTCAGGGACCCGTCGGTGTCCCGGTATACGTACACGACGCCCCCGGCCGGCGTGGGGATGCGGTTCACCGTGACAGGCACGGGGGAGCCGTACACCTCGGTCTTCGGCTCGATGGCCCGGCCGGTCGGGGCGGGCGCGAACGTGAGGATGGAGTGGGTGGTCATGGCGTGCCCTTCTTGGCGCGTAAGTGGCTGAGGTAGGAGTCCTGTAGCCGGTCGGTTCGTACGGGATGGAGGTCGGTGGCGCGTGGCCGGCGTCCCATGCCTGGGCGGCCGCCGTGGCGGCGGCCGCGAGCAGAAGGTGGGTGAGCGGGTGGCCCAGACCGCGTACGGCGAGGGCCCGGACCGCGCGTTGCTGTGCGGTCCGGGCGGCACGTATGTATTGCACGAGCGGCTACTTCTGGCCGGTGCCGCCGCAGCTGGGGCAGGGCTGCATTTCAAGGCTCTGGTAGTGGGTGCCGTCTCCGCCGACGTGATTGACGGTGACCATCTTCTGGCCAGTGCCGCCGCAGGAGGTGCAGGTCATCGGGTCGCCCCCGTACCGCCGCAGGCGGTGCAGGACTGCCAGTGCTGCCGGGTGACACCGTCGCTGCTGGTGTCGATCATCTTGCCGCCCGCCCCCTGGCAGCTGCTGCACTGCCCGCCCGCCACCAGCCCCGCCGGAGCAGTCGGGGTGAAGCTGAGCTGCCGGGCCATCCGGAGCACCGGCTGCCGGGTCTGGCCCGGGGCCATCTCGGCGAGGGTGCGGCGGGCCTGGCGGCCGGCGGCGTGGGCGCGGCGGTCACCGTCGTCCACGAGGCCGCGGACGATCTGGTGGAACTGGTCGGTCTCGTCGCGCTCGAAGCCGCGGCCGTCGTCCCCGCCGCGGTCGTCCTGGCGACCGATCTCACGGCCGACGTCGGCCGCCTTTCCGGCGCGGGGGGCAGGGACAGCTCCGGTGCAGGTGCAGGACTCGAAATCGCCGTGGCACTGGGGGCACTTGCCGGTGAGCTGCGGGCTGAGCGTGGTAACGCTCATGCCGGTGATCTGCTGCTCACCGGCGGCCCAGCGTGTGTGCCGGGCCTGAGTGGATGTCATCCTGTGCATGCGTAGATCCCCTTTGTTGGAGGGTGAGCTGCGAAGACGAACCCCCGGGGCCGTAATCCCTGGGGGTTCGTCGTGTTCCGGGGCCGGTTGGGCTCCGGAGCTGCTGTACGAGCAGCCACGGCCGGTCACCCCGACGAAACGGGGTGACCGGCCGTGGTCGTTGGTCCAGCGCCTACCAGCGGTGGGTGAGGTCTTTCTCCTGCCGCTCCAGGACCGCGATCGTGGTCTCCAGGTCGGCTCGCTCCCATGGGGAGCTGGTGGTGAGCTTGGTCGGGGTGAGGAGCATCTTGCGTAGCGCGGTCAGGACATCGCGGACGCGCTGCTGGTCGGTCTTGTGGACCGGGTCGGCCGCCTTGCCCCACTGCTGGTCGTGCAGCAGGCGCAGTGCCCAGGCGCGCTTGTCGGCCCACTCCTCCTGTTCCGTCTGCCTCTGGCGGCGGAGGGGTGCGGTCCGCTGTGTGTGGGCGGCGAGGTGGGCGAGCCGGCGGCCGTCCGCGCACCGGGGGGTGGCGGCGGAGCAGGTCGTGCAGCTCTTGACGTGCGTCTGCTGCAGCTTGCGGGCCGTCTTGTCGTCGACGAGGCCACCGACGATCTGCATGACAGCCGGGGTGGGCATCGGCTGGGGCTTGCGGATGACGCGGTCGGCGCGGCGGCCGTTGGTCTCCGAGATGCCCTCCTCCAGGCGGCGGGACCACGTGGCGACGGTGACGTTGATCGTGACGAGGCGGTGGCTGCCGGGGCAGCGGACCGGGTCTTCGGTGCCGGCCTGCTCGGTGTGGTGGGGGACCAGCTTGGCCGTGGCCCGCTGCGTGTCGGCGACACGGATCGGGACCCACGTGCGGCAGGACGGGCAGACCAGGGAGATGCAGGCGGGGTCGAGGTCGTACTCATGCGCCGGGAGCTTGGAGACGACGATGGGGTCGAGGTGGCTGATCGTGCGGGACCGCGTCCGGCGCTGGCGCTGACGGCTGACGGTCTCGATCTCACGGACGGATGCGGTCATGGGGAAACTCCTCACGAAGGCGGGCCGGTAAGGCGTCGCGGGTGTCCTCTCGGCCACGCCAGGACCCACCGGAAAACCCGGGCATCCTGACGGACCGACAGCACATACGCGCTGCGACAGTTCAAACAGCAGTCACGGACACAGGGAGGAGTTAGTTGCCTCAGACTCCCCGAGGCCACCGAAGTGGCGACTGGTCGTGCAGTGGTACTGAGGGCGTAACCCCTACCCAACGGAGCGTTAGGGCTATCGCTATCGCCTAGTAGAGACCATGCCGGGCGCCCGAGTCAATACCGATAGCTCTATTCGTGTCGATCGGTTGTGCTCGCTCCTCGTCCACTGATAGAGCTAGCCCTAGAATCAGTTCCTCACAGCACTCTGAAAGGTGGCTTCGATGCCCGTCTCGTATCGCGACATCGCCGCTGACCTGCGACAACAGATCAGTGAGGGGCGATACATGCCGGGCGACAAGCTGCCGATGCTGACCGAACTTCAGACTCAGTACGGCGCTGGCTACCAAACGGTGCGAAGCGCCATCGCTCTTCTGGAGCAAGAAGGTCTGGTCGTTGCGGTGCGCCGCAGAGGCACCATCGTGCGAGAGCGCCCAGAGAAGCGACGCATCACTCGGTCCCGTCAGGTCTTCCGCGACGAGATCGGCTACTACTTCGACCCGACGGCGCAGCCGTGGGGCGCCCTCGAGGATCCCACCCTGCGATGGGGCGTTGTACCGGTCGATCTCGCTGCCCTGATGGGCCTCGCCACTGGCTCCGAAGTCCTCATTCGGGATCGCGTGATGGGTGATCCCGAGACCAGAAAGCCGAAGCAGCTGGCCACTAGTTATCTGCCAGCTCACCTCGTCCGAGGAACTCGCCTCGCGGAGGCGGACACAGGACCTGGAGGCATCTACGACCGGCTGGAGGAGATGGGCCACCGTCCGCTCCGCTGGAGCGAAGGTGTTTCGGCCCGCATGCCCTCGCCCGAAGAAGCAGAGGCGTTGAACCTTCCTGCTGATGTGGGCGTTCCGCTCCTGCGCGTCGTGCGAGTCACAACCTCGCCAAGCGGTGAGGTCGTTGAGCTCAACGACACCAGAATGAGCGCCGAAGAATTCGAGATCGGCTACTCCATCCGGCGCCACGCAAGCGCTCGTCTCGCAGACGACGAGGGATGTGATGACGAACACTGACCGCACCTCCCGCCCCAATCGCTGTTGGAGGAGACCCGCTGTCATAAGAACCCTCCGATCTACTCATCCAGTGAGGGCCATCACACTCGGACCGCACGAAACGGACCATCACAAGGGCATGTCGAAGCCCGTACACAGCCTCGTTCACGGGTTTTCAACATCCACGTACACATGGGATTTGGGGCGCGAGCCCTAGGCTCGCGGCATGACGATGACGGAGGGGCACGAGGTGGGGAAGCAGCGAGCAGGGTGGCGGCCGGACAAGCTGCGCGAGCAGCGGGAGGCTCACGGCCTGACCCTGGAGAAGGCCGGAGAGCAGCTGCGGGAGGTTGTTGAGCAAGCCAAACTGAAGGGGATCCCTGCGGCGAACCCTCAGACCCTGTGGCAGCACGAGCAGGGCGAGGTCTACCCAGGCCCGCACTACCGTCGCGCCTACTGCCTTCTCTACCGGGCCACCGAGCCGGACCTGGGTTTCCGAACCGCTCTGCCCGGCGAAGAGACGTCGTTCCAGCTCACGCCGATGGACGACCGCCTCACCGGCGCGCATGTCCTGGCCGTCGAACGCGCCATCCACAGCATCTCGCCCGGAAGCGAGGACGCCGGGCACTTCGCTCTCCAGCAGCGCATCATCGACGCCTGGAAGCGGAGGCACACAGGCGGTGACCCGCACCGCCCCGTCCTGATCCTGGTTGGGGGGTATGCCGGGAGCGGCAAGACGGAACTGGCGAGGTTCTTCGTCCAGCTCACCGGTTGGCCTCTGCTCGACAAGGACCCGCTCACCCGACCGCTGGTGGAACGCCTCCTGATCGCTTTGGGCGGCGATCCGAACGACCGGCACACCGAGCTCTACAGGGAGCGTGTCCGGTCGGTGGAGTACGACTGCCTCATGCAGTCAGCCATGGCGAACATCAAGTGTGGGATCAGCACCGTGCTCTCCGCTCCGTTCATCGCGGAGTTGACCGACGCGGCCTGGATGCAGCGCCTCACCAACAGGGCCGCGGCGCTGGGCGTGGACGTCTTCCCGGTGTGGGTCCGCTGTGATGAAGAGTCGATGCGGGAGTACATCACCTTCCGCTCGGCTGCTCGGGACGCGTGGAAGCTCCAACGATGGGACGAGTACATAGCGACCATCGACTTGGACCTGCGCCCTGCGGTGCCGCACCTGGTGGTGGACAACCGGCTGGGCACCGCGGTGAGCCTCGCGGATCAGGCCCGTCAGGCGATGAGGGCGATGTACGCGTGAACCCGAAGCAGGGCGTGATCCTGTACGGTCCGCCGGCGTCGGGCAAGGACACCGTCACCGCCGCGCTCAACGAGCTGAACTCGAAGTACGCGCAGTTTGCGCGGCTCAAGGTCGGGACGGGCAAGGCCGCCGGCTACCGAATGGGCACGGCGAAACAGCTGCACGAGCTGGAGGCCGCGGGCGACGTCGTTTACGCGAACGCACGGTACGGCAACACGTACGTGATCGATCGGCCCGGCGTCGACGCGGCGTTCGCGGCTGGGGTGCCTGTGGTGCACCTCGGGCAGGTCGACGGTATCCGCGCGCTGGTCAACGGCTACCCGGCTGACTGGTCGTTGGTGCTGCTGTGGTGCCCGCGTGAAATGTCCGAGCAGCGGTCGAGGGAGCGCGGCGACAGCGACACCGCGGCGCGCCTGGAGGCGTGGGGCGCGACCCGTGAGGATCTGGACACGCACCCGGGTACGGCCTGGGATCTGACAGTCGACACCATGGCGGCGGCGCCGCAGGACGCAGCGCGGCTCATCGACCAGCTGCTGGCGCAGCGGGCGGGAGCAGCGCCGACATGAGCACGGGCTACGGCTGGGCGAGGCGGTCCAGGGCGTCGATGAGCGTGAGCTCGCTGTCGTCCTTGGCCTCGTGCCACCGTGCCAGCGTGGACGCGGCCGCGCGCAGCATCTCCGGTGGAAGGCCGGCGGCCGCGAGCGCGTCGGCAGCTTCTTCCAGCTCGGGGCCCCAGCGCCAAGCGCGGGCCGCTGTCTTGGCGACGTACTGCGGCTCGGACAGGTACGAGTCGGTGCGCTTCGAGGCGACCTCGATGAGCTCCTGGTCGACGCCGTGCTCGCGCGCCATCCCGAGCGCAAGCGCCACCAGCACCCGCGAGGTCTTCTGGAACGCGGCGTACGACAGCTTCAGTGCCGATGCCTTCCCCACCTCCGTACCCAGCCCTTCGGCCTGGACGGCGGTACCCGCGAACAGCGCCTCGATGCGGGCGGTCGCGTCAGCGGGCCCGGACAGGTACAGGGTCGGCGTCTTGCCACAGACCGGCGGGGAGCCGACCACGCCGCCGTCTACGACGGTCGCTGCTGGTGCGAGCAAGACGGCGATCCGCTGGACGCGCTCGGGGTTGATGGCGTTCGCCTCCACGTACACCCCGGCGAATCCGTGCGCGGCGACATCGCGGGCGAGGTCCTCGGCAGCCGCCGACGGGCAGAGGCTGATCACCGTATCGGACTGGTCCAACAGTTCCTGCAGTGTGGGGACCGGCTCCAGGCCGAACCGCTCTGCGCGCGTGGCGCTCGCTGAACTGCGTCCTTCCGCGCACCACAGGACCCGGGCCGCGTTGGTCGCGGCGCACGCGGCGACGGCCGCACCCATGCTTCCGGGATGGAGGATGCCGACGATCTGCTGGTCCACGGTGCTACTCCCAGGTCTCGTTGAGCAGGATGGTGATGGCGTCGGTGACGTCGTCGACGACGTGGTGCGCGGCGGGGAGTCCGTCGGGCCATGGTCGGCCACGCAGCCAGATGGTGCGAAGGCCGGCCTGGTGGCCGCCGCCGATGTCCCCGGCCGGGTTGTCGCCGATCATCCAGCCGCCGCCCGCGAGGCTCACGCCGCACCGGGTGGCCGCGAGTTCGAAGAGGCGCCGGTCCGGCTTGCGGATCTCCAGGTCGCCCGAGGCGGCAACGCCATCGACCAGGGAGGCGAGGCCGGTCCCGGCGAGTTTGGCGCGCTGGATGTCGCTGGCCCCGTTGGTGATGATGCCGATCGTCCAGGCGGCAGCGCGCAGGTGGGCAAGGCCCTGGAGGACCTCGGGGCGGCAGGTGACGGCGACCGACATAAGGTCGACGTACTCCTGCCACAGGTCCGCGGCCGACGCCTCCAGGCCGAAGGCATCCCGCAGCCGGACGAAGTCGTTGGCGGTCGCGCGGTCGGCCAGCTCGGTGCGCAGCCACTGTTCGGCGTCTGGGGAGATGGCGCGGGAGCGGCACAGGCACGTCAACGCGTCGCTGAGCGCCGACTGCCGGTCGGCCAGCGTGCCGTCCAGATCGAAAAGCGCGAGTCGGTACACGGTCCCGGACCCTACCGGGCGTCGAGCGCAGCGCCGTTCATGACCGCAGCACACCCCCACCAGAGATCAAATAGTGTATGTTTCGGAGATCTATCGATCATGGGAGTCTGCGCTATGTCTGACCCGGACCGCTTGAAGCGGGTCGACGCCCTGCTGGAGGGCCTGGATGACGTCCTGCCGCCGCCGCGTGTGCGTAGTCAACTGCGCCTCGCCGCGAACCTCACCCAGCAGGAGATCGCGGATGCGGTGGGCGTGAAGCGGCTTGCCGTCGTGCGGTGGGAGTTGGGGAAGAGTAACCCCCGGCGCCCGCAGCGGCAGGCGTACATCCACCTGCTCAATCAGCTCGCAAAGCGCTTCCCCAAGGCCGCTGTACTGGATTTGGGCAGCGCGACGCCGACCTCTGAATCCAGGGGGTCGGGATGACCTAGTGGCCATCGGCCGCGCGCGCCAAGAAGCGGACTAACCTCCCGCTGCCCCGCGCGGCCCGTCTACCGACCGGCTTACCACCGTGTCGGTCGCCCAGGTCCCAGTTCGTCGCTGGTCCTGAGCCGCGGCTTATCAAGCCGCTCATTTCACACGGCCCCTCATCAGGGCCACTTGCACCACCGGCCACTAACCACGGCCACCACAGCCAGATCAGTACCGACTCGCTTCACCCGCGGGCCCCCACCACAGGGGCCACGCGGTTCAGCAGGACCGGGACGGGAGGAGAAATCTCCCCCCACCCGATCGGTGTCCGCCCTCTTCTCACGAAGGGGGCGGCCCCTGACACATCCAAGGAAGGTCGGTCCAGCCCCGAGAGGCTCTGGTCCGTCCAGCTACATGGAAGGCAGGTCGTCCTCATAGTGCCTGAAGTGGTGTCCCCCTGTCAGCTTGGCCTTGTCCGTTTCACCCCGGTTCAGGCTCGGCGGTCGTCCCGTGTGACGGGATCGGCGTACGGTTCATCCGCCTTTTACCGGTTCGTACCGGAAGAGGGGTTTCCGGTAGGAAGCTACAACTGCGGCGCTTTCGGGGCGGTCTCGAAGGGCTCGGTCGCGGCGTCGACCGCCCCGCTCGTGCACCCGCTCGCGGAGATCATCGACAACCGCGTCGATGACGCCGTCCACACCGATGGCTTCCCGTGTGGCGGGACGGCTTCCAAGATTGTTGCCCGCCGTGCGGGAGCGGCGGGGGCAATCGGGGCTCGTCGGCCTCTGTCCACAGGGCTTCCGTTGCAGGGTCGGCGGATGGATTACGAAGCGCGCGTTCGGCCTGCTGAGGGGGGTGTCCGCTTTGGCGTGTACACCGGCCCGATGACACAGGCGACGTTGGGATGTTCGGCCCTCGCGGTGGCCGCCGCTCCGGTCGGGGCGGTGGGGCGATGAGTAGCACGGTGGTACCGGTCGCCGCGCTGATTCCTGCCCCGCGTCCGTCGGTCGACGGCGAGACGGTCTCCGTGCTGTCCGAGTCCTCGGGCGGGCGGGTCTGGGAGCGTGTAGGGGGAGGTGAGCAGGACGTTGTGTGGACGCGGTCGCGTCGTGCTGAGCCGCGGTCGTGGGTGCGGTCGCTGGGGTGGCTGATGGGTGCGGGGCTGCATCCGGAGGCCAGGCCGACGACGTTGGTGGTCGCGGAGGATCTGGCGGGCCGGATGGATTTCCGGCGTGGGATCGTGGTTTACGACCTGAAGGGCACCGCGAAGCGGACCGGTCTGTCGCTGGCGACGGTGAAGCGGCAGGTAAAGGTGTTGCGGGAGCTGGGTGCGCTGGTCTGGCTGGTCCGCGGCTCGAAGCGCAACCTCGCGCTGCCGGGTGAGCCGTATATGGCGACGGCGACGATCTACGCGGCGGTGATCCCGCCGGTGTTCGACGAGGCGATGGGGCACCGGCTGGCCGGGGCCGGGTACGAGGGCCGCGTGTGCGGGGTGACCGAGGCCGGCCGCGAGCGTGCGGTCGCCGCGGTGACCGCACGCAGCAAGACCCGGCAGGCACGTCGCACCGGGCGGTCCGGCCGGTCGGGTACGGGTGTCCGATGCCCAGCCGCTCCCCAGCAGCCCCAGGGCGCACATCCTGTGGATAACCTGGGTGTGAATAACTCCAGCTCACAGAGCCATGAGCCCCATTCTCCTGGTAGTTACCACCAATCACCTGAAGCTGAGGTTGAGAGTGGTAGTAAAGACACCTCGCAGGCGAGCCGTCGAACCGCAGCCTCCCCCTCGAACCAGAAAAAGCGCAGCGGCGGCCGGTGCGGGAGCGGCCGTCCGGCATGGCAGGTTCAGCGTGACATCACGATCGCCCGGCAGGTGCGGCCGCTGGTGGGCTGGACGCAGCGGGCCGGTCTGCGGCAGCTGGCGTTCGCGCTGCGCCCGCTCATCGATGAGGGCCTGGACGTGGACACGATCGCCGCTGAGCTGCACGCCTGGCATCTGAGCTGGCGCCCGGCCCGCCCGGCCGCATACATCACCGCCCAGCTGCGCCGCCGGGCCCTGCGGCAGGCCGCCCTCGACCACGCCACGGCCCCGCAGGCCAACACCGCGTGGGTGGCCTGGCGGGAGCAGCAGCACCAGGCGGCCGCCGTGCTCGACCAGATGCTCGGAGCTGCTGCCGTTCCGCGTACGGATGCGGACCGGCGCCTGGCCCGGCAGCACGGCATTTACGACCCGCAGCTGGTCATCGACGCCTACGAGGACGATCCCGACGACGCCTTCGACCTCTACGGCATCAACCTCGTCTCCCGGATCTGCGGGGGACTCGCGAACCGACGCCATGTCCGGCTGGGGGCCTGACCATGACGAACACCAGTAATCCCGTCGACCCGCCGGTCGCGGCCGGAGTCGACCTGGCCAGGGTTGCGCTGCGCGCCGCGCAGGCCCAGGCCCGGCAGCAGCCCCCCACCAAGAAGCCGGCACGCCGCCGGGCGTCCTCAGTCCGGGGTGATGGCCGTGATCCGCTCGGACTTGGTGCTGTCCTTGGGCGCCTGGTGGTGGAGCGGGCCTGGGACGTGCCGGTGGCCGGAGGTCGGCTCTCCGACCGGTGGGCCACGATCGCCCCGCACCTGGCCGGGCATGTGCAGCCCGCGGGTTTCGACGTGGACACCGGTGAGCTCCTCCTGCACGCCGACTCCGACGCCTGGGCGACGAAGGCACGCCTGGACGCTGCGGACATCGTGACGGCGGCGAACCGGGCCGCTGGCCGGATCGTGGTGCGCAGTGTCAAAACGCTCTGCCGCCCGCAGCCGACCGCACTGGGCACGACCCCACGGGCAACAGCCCCGGTTTCGGCACCGGACAGCACACCGGCACGTGCAGTCCCGGCGGCAGCCGCTGAGCCTGCGGTGAAGTCGGCCGGCTTCCGCGAGGCTCTGCCGCTCAGTCCTCCCCGCCGACGCGGGGGTGCTCCGGAGCTTGATGAGCGCGGGAAAGCCAGGGCCGACGCCAGACTCACGATCGTGCCCGATCCCCATGCCCATCTCCCCTCCGCCGACGATCCCGGCGGAGCAGGCCGGACGACAACCGTCACCGGCCGCGTCCGTTTCTCGCTCGGCCGGTGGGTTCTCGCCCCGCGTACGACATGGCAGGCACGCCGGACGAGCGCGGTTACGCCATGGCCCAGCTGGAAGACGAACGGCGCGCTGCTGGCTGAGGGGCATTTAGGCGTTCGCCCCCGGACGGGTGGCCGCCCAGGGAAAGCTACTCAGGAGGGAGAGGTGCCGTCGTGGGGCCTCTGCTGATCGTTGTCCCCGTCGCCGTCAGCTGCCGGAGGGCCAGCAACCTGCTCCTCGGTGCTGCCGGGGACGCCGTCGGCGGAAGCGTCGTCGCTGGTGGGGGAGGAGCGGTCGTCCAGGGTGATGGTGACCGGCTGGCCGTGCGCGGCCAGGCCGGCCAGGCGGGCCTGGATCCTCTTGTACAGGGTGGCAGCCAGCTCCTGGTCGCCGTCGCCGTCCCGGGCTGTGTGCCTGACGGCGTGCAGGCTGATCAACAGGGCGATCAGGGAACGCCCGGACACGGCGGCCCGGATCCGCTCGTCACCTTCGGCGGTGACCTGCGGCGGCACCCGGAAGTGCTGGTGGCGTCCGGCCTGGGCGGTGATGAACTCCCAGACGTCGCGGTGGCACAGCAGATCGACGGAGGAGACCCTGGCGGCCTGCTGGAGCAGTTCACTGTGCTCCTTACTCACCTCGCCTGCTGCGGGCTCCTGGTCGTCCGACTGAGAGCGCAGCTGCTCCAGCCCGGCGCGCAGTCCGATGGCCTCTTCCCGGAGGGCGGCGAGCTCGAGGCGAGACTCACGCCGGGCCTCCTGCAGCTGCTCGCGCACTTCCTGGATCGCTTCGCGCAGCTGGTCCCGTACCGCAGAGGCATCCTCGGTTACGCGGTCCTTGCTCTCTGCCAGGAGAGCGCCGATCGGAGCGAGTTCCGTGGCGAGGGCGTCGCGTACGGCCTGCTGGATGAGGTCGACGGGCAGTACAGCGTCGCCCGGCAGTTCGCTGTCGGTACCGTTGCGCTGCGCCGGGATCGCGGGCTGGTCGAATTCCGGCGGGAGCTCACCGTGCTGCGTGATGGTGGCCACCGGGGCCGTTTCCGGTGCGGTGCCGTAGAACGTGGAGGGCTCGGAGGCCGGTACGTCGCGGGCGACGGGCTCGTAGGAGGGCGCGTGCGCTTCCGAGGTGACGGGTGCCGGAGCGGGCGGGGTCATATTGTCGACCGCCGCCCGCACATCGCGCATCTCGGCTCGCAGCTCGGTGACAGCTCGGCTGACCTCCGAGTTCAGCATGTCCCCGCTGGCGGACAGCCGGTCCCTCGCCTCGCGGAGGTTGGTGCGCATCCGGCCGAGTTCATCGACTACGGACTGGGCCGTCTCCCGCTGCGCTGCCTGCCCACTCACCTGAAGCTTCTCCACGCCCTTGTCGAGCGCATCCCGCAGCTCGTTGCCCGTGTTCGTGACAGCGGTGTGCAGCATCACCAGCGTTGTGGCGAAGTCCGGGTTGTTGTCCCGAGCCATTGGCCCCCCTCTGAATTGCACTATGTAGTCAGATGTGTTCGCTGCGTATGCTGCCCGAGTGGCTCTTGCTCTGCGAGGGAATCGCATCAACTCGGTCCAGAAGGAAGCCTTCTGGCCAACACAAAGATCCGTTTCGGCCGTGATGCCGCGGTCTCTGGGGAGCATCCGGTGCGTAAGCGCACACTGAGCTTCCCCCCGATGAGCCACGGCCCGGCTGGAGCAGACCCGGGTCATCGTGGCCCGCCAACAAAGCACCGACAGCGTCAGGCGCTAATACCGCAGCCCTCGAATACCAGCGCTTTACCAGTGGCACGCGGACACGCAGGACGCCTTGATCGTCGGCTTCGCAGGCCCGGCCGACCCCACCACCTGGCGCTCCTCTTCGGTGACGAGGACTGCCCGGCCCGGATCTCCGCTCGGCTGGAGCCAGCCCTCGCCCGCCGCATCGGGGAGCCCTCATCCTTTGAGCCCGTAGCTGTACAACGGAAATGAGGCTCGGATCCACGTCTCGCGATCCGGGTGCTCTCCCGTTCGGGGGCGGTGAGTGCGTTCTGCTGCAGGTGAGGGGAATCAGCCATTCCCATGCGGTATTTCGTCGTTTGGGTGGGATGGGCAGGGTGTGGTGGAGTGATCGGCCGTAGTTTCGTCGCGCTGTCGTCATGGCGGGTGCACAGGGTGCCTGAGTGGTACGACGGCGAGGGGGAAGTACTTTGTTGTTCGGACGAATGCGTACGGCTGTGACCGCTGCCGTGGCGCTGACTGTTGCGGGTACATGTATGGGGGCAGCTCAGGCCGACCCGTCCCACAATGAGCTGAAGGTGACGCAGAGCTCGGCGGCCATGGCTGCCAGTGCGGCCGCTGGCGCCACGTGCCAGGTCAACGCGACTGTCTACAACCGGAATGTGGCGTGCCAGACCTCTCAGGCGAGCGTCCAGGTGCTGCGTAACGGCAAGGAAATCGGGCGGGCCACGTTCACGATCAGCCACGAGATGACGCTCGCCAAGAAGTCGCTGAAGTGGTCGGAGACCACACGCGTCAGCAAAGCGGCGATCACCGGTAGCGCCAGCGGTATCCGGATGGCGACATCGGTCTCCTGCGGCAGCCCGTGCAAGGCGACCAGCCACGTCTCCAGCCACACGCTGGGGGCTGCCTTCTCCGGCAAGGTCGACTACAGCGACGGGGTCAAGAAGAACAAGATCCACAGCAGCGCGGCCAAGTACACCTTCACGTTCACCAAGCCCGGCTACACCCTGGGAAGTTTCTCGTATTCCTCACTGGGCTTCCGCTGCGACGACTCCTTCTGGAACGCGGCCAACACCCGCCGCATCCTGAGCCCCGGCTGCGTCTTCCCGAAGTACAAACCCACCCTGACGACCATGAGCACCCTGCCCAACATCGCGAAGAACATCCGCCGGATCCAGGGCAAGGGCGGGCACTACGGCAAGCCCGGCTCCGGGCACCCGCTGCGCCGTCTCACCAGCGACACGAAGGCGAACGCGAACCGGCGGGCTGTCTGCGGAAAGGTGAAGCCTGTGCCCGGCAAGTCCTGCGATGAGTACCCGTTCGCCAGGACCTACGAGGGTGGTACGGCGCTGCCGGCAGCCAGTCGTGGAATTGCTATGGTCCCGGCCACGGAGCAGGACAAGCAGGGGGGCCGGATCATCGGCTTCTACAAGCAGGAGCGCGTCATGGACAAGGATGGCTTCTGGGTCGCGGTCTGACGCGACGCGAGTGTTTCATGCCGCGGTCCCACGCACCGGTTCGGGTGTGTGGGACCGCAGCATGGTGTCCGAGGTGGAGGATCGGGGAGTGATGGCGGTTCAGGGGCCGGGCCGAGTGCGGGTTTCGCATCATCAGTACGTCATGTTCGACACGGATGCCGAGGCTCCGGGGCAGGGCATCGACGTCAGGCTCGAAGGTAATGGGTTGGTCCGTGTCAATGACGAATCGACCTACGCCTCGGTCCTGACCGGCACCTCCTATGGCGTCGTCGATGTCGTTTTCGACGTGACCGGCGTCGAGCCGCCGCTGGACTGCGAAGGCTGGGACGAGGTCGTCGAGGTCAGTCTGTATTTCCCGGCTGAGGGCCCCCTGGTGGGCGATCCCCTCTCCGACGACCTGGACGAGGTGCCCCTCCTCGGAGATCCGGAGGAGTACCAGTGGTGGAGGTTCCGGATCCACGCACGCGGCCGGGACACGGCAGCCGCCGCCGGCGATGTCTACGTGGATGAGGGCGACACGGTCCTGGAAGAGCACCTCGTCCAGATTTGGGCCGCCCCGCGGACAGCCGAGATCCGGCATCGGCTCACCGACCAGGCCGGCCGTCGAAGTCGCACGGCCGACACCGATAAGTACGCCGAGACAAAAGCTGCGGAGACGGACCGCGAGGCGCTGCCGCCCACCCCGGACCAGTACAAGCACCTCACCCCGCAGCACACCGAACTGAACGCTGACACCCTGGACGGCACCGACAGTCCCGCGTAACCCCGACACCCGGCCGAATCCGTGCCGCGATCCCGGGGTGCCGTGGCAGGCCGACCGGTGGGACGGTCCTGTAGTCACCGGTGGCCAGCGGCCGCACTGAGCGTCCACGGCTGCTCGACGCGGTGGTTCAGGCGGCGCCGTGAGGGGCGTGGTCAAAGAACCGTTGGGTGGTGGCGACGCGGATCTCGCGGACGTCAGGGTAGGAGCGGGGCAGGGGGTCGTTGGTGGCGGCGATGACCTGGCAGGCGTAGCCATCAGAAGACGTGTCGGAAGCGACATTGATGAGGGCGTCGATGAGCCGGTCTCCGGTGGCCCGGTCGACGGCTCCGAGGTCAGCGAGTGGTGAGTCGATGATAAGGAGCGGGGGTACACGGACGCCGGGGTCGGTGCGCCCCAGATCGCGCAAGGACAGTAGTGCGGCGACGTTGATGACGACCTTGGGGCTGCCCATGACGGAGCAGTCGGCGAAGATCTTGTCCGGGTCGTTGTGTTCCTTGACGCGGATGGTGAAGTCGGCGGGGTCGATGTAGGCGGTCTCGACGCTCGGGTTGATTTGCTGCAGCCGGACGAGGAACAGCTCGGTCCAGCGGCCGACGACCTCCTTGCGGCGTACCTCGTGGGCTGCGAGGGCAACGTCCCGGCCGTCCTGGGCCTTTTCCATTTCCGCCTTGGCGGCGTCGATGACGATCTGCTGTTTGGCGAGGTAGTCGGAGGAGTCCAGCCACTCCTTGAGCCGGGCGGCCTCTCGGCTCAGTCCGTGTGCCAGCTTCTCGGCTTGTTGAGCGGCGATCCGGGCCGGCTGCAGCTGGTCCTGGTCGTAGAGGTCGCGGTCCTTCAGCGCGGCCGCGGCAACGTCCTCGGCAGCGTCCGCAGCAGTGGTCGCCGCGGCCAGGGCTTCCTCCAGGTGCCGCAGCTTGAGCCGGAGACGTTCCATCTTCGCCCGGGCCGTCGCGATCTTGCGTTCGCGGTGCCCAGTGCCGTCCAGGCAGGCCTGTCCGCACTGCCGGCACAGGCCTGGCTCGCGTTCGGGTAGAAGCTGGCCGCAGCGGGTGCAGTCCTCGGCGGGCGGGTCGAGGAGTTCGCCCAGTGCGCCTTCGGCCCGGGCGTGCTCGGCTGTTGCGAGCTGGAGCTTCCCGTGGGCGGCGGTGGCCTGCTTGCCCGCCTTGCGGCGGTCGTCGTCGGCCGCTTTGTGCAGGGCGATGAGCCGACCGTGTTCTCCCACCGCGGCCTTCAGCGCAGCATCGGTCTTCTGCCAGGCCTCGGCCGCGTGGGCATGCTCGCGCTGCTTCTGCTCGAAGGCTGAACGCACCTGGTCCAGGTCGCTGATGCCGCCCTTCGCCAGCACCTTCTTGTACGCCGCCAGTTCCGCCTTGGCCCCCTTGAAGCGGGACTCGGCCTCGGCGGCGTTCTTCTCCAGCCCGGCGAGGCCGGTGTCCCACAGGCCGAGGATCGCCTCCAGGACGAGAATCCGCTCCTCGTCCTTACCTCCACCCAGGAAGGCAGACGCGATCGTGTTCTGACGCAGGGCCAGTACGGTGTTGTAGTAGGAGTCCAAGCTCAGACGGGTGGCTCCCCTGCTCGCCGCCGGCAGGCCCAGGAGGTCCTGGGCGAAGGCGCCAGCGGTCACCTCGCCGGCCTTCGTGCTCTTCACCGGGAGCGAATGCTCAACCTCGGCGTCATCATCGAGGTTCCTGAGCGACACTCTCCCGCGCGGGTTCGAGCCGCTGCGGGTGGCCTGCCACCGTGTGCCTGCGACACGGAAAGTCAGCCGCACCTGATGACAGGCAGCTACCGTCGGCATGATCTTCGCCGTAGTGAGGCCCAGCGCGTAGAGCAGCGCTTCCAGGGCGGTGGACTTTCCCGCCCCGGAGTGGCCCACCAGGAAGGTCACCAGACCTCTGAAGTACTGGACCTGCCAGCCCTCGTCACGCTGGAATTCAAGTTTCTCAATCACAATCGACGGGCCCACCAGGCCTCCTTCGCATCAGGTGCTAATCCACACCTGCAACGACCCTCGGCCGAACGAGTGACGGCTCACAGAGGGGAAGCCGCCCCATGGCGCCTCGCCGCTGAACGCACCGGGCCAATCCTCCCGACGGCCACACCGGGGCCATGGACCACGCGGCGTGAGCGCACGGTATGGGCCGGGTACGTCGCGCCGCCGTGGGGACCTGTCTCTGAGTGGCGTTCGCGCCTTGTGGCGGCCGCGCCCAGATCTACGATGCGCTCCACGGAGCCATTCTCCCCTCGGCATCGTCAGCGCCCTGGGCCAGATCGTGTTGGAGCATCTTCCCGCCGCCGGACAACCCCAAGAGGCGTAGCAGGGAACCAAGGCTCAAGCTTCGTGCGGCTCTTGCAGTCACGGGTGGAGGTTGCCGGTTCCGGCGCGGTTCAGAGCGTGGTTGAGGGCTTTGATGGTCGTGGGTGGTGTTGCGGTTTCAGTGATCATGGTGCGGCATAGTGCGGTGGTCTCCTGCAGGCGAGTGCAGGCGCGTGCGAAGTACTCCGCTGTTTCGGCAGGGTGGGGGCCGGGTTCGAAGCTGGTGCGGTTGATGGTCAGGGTGTCGCGGTGGCGGGTGAGGTCGGCGCGTGCGACGAGTCGGTCGCCGGCGAGGAGCGGGCATACGTAGTAGCCGTGAACACGGTGGTCGGCGGGTTTGTATGCCTCGAGTGTGTGGGTGAAGTTGAAGAGGCGTGTGGTGCGTGGCCGGTGCCAGATGAGGTTGTCGAAGGGGGCCAGGAACACGGCTTGGCCCGGGTCGTGTGGTTGGTCTGCAGCGGGCAGGGCGTGGGGGTGGGTCCATGCCGGGCTGTTCCAGCTTTCGACCCGGGTGGTCAGGAGAGGGGTGTCGGGCAGGAGGCGTCGTGCGGTGGCTGTGGTGACGCGAAGGTAGTCGGCGAGGTCGTCGCAGGTGGCCACTCCCAGAGCCCGGCCGGCATGGGTCAGCAGTGTCGTCAGGCAGGCGTCGTCCGTGAGGGCGTCGGTGAGGAACTCTGCTGGGACCGTGCGCTCGGGGAGGTTGAACTGGCGTTGCCAGCCGGTGCGGTGGGTGCAGGCGAGTTCCCCGGACCAGAGCAGAAATTCGACGGCGGTTTTGGTGGGTCCCCAGTTCCAGCCGGTCGGCTCGTGTTCCGTGCGGAGCTCGCGCAGGGTGAGGGGCCCCTGGGTGTTGATCTTGTCGAGGATGGTCTTGCGGAGTTCGGGGGTGGGGTATTCGTGACGTTTGCGGCTGGTGCGGCGGCGGAAGGCCCACAGCGGCCAGTGGTGGAGCGGGACGAGGGAGAGGGCGTGTGCGGGGTATTCGAAGGCGATCGGATCCGTGGTGTCCCAGAGTGCGGTGTCGATGTCCGCGGTGGTGGTCCCGGTCCGTGTGGCCAGGGTGAGTTGGTGGGCGCGGGCCAGGGTGTTGATGGTGTCGAGCTGTACGGCGTTCAGGCGTGCCAGGACGGCGGCGGTATCGGTGTGTGTGGTGGTGGGGCCGGCGGAGGCGACCGCGATTCGGCGGGCCTGTGCCAGGGACAGGGAGACTTCGGGCGTCTCAGGGCCGCTCATGAGGGGGAGGGGGCGTGGTCGGTGGCGGGGCCGGCGAGCGGTGGTTGAGGTTCGGCGTGTGCCGGGGGGTGGTCGTGGCGGGGTGAGGCGAGGGCGATGAGGACGCCGGCGGTGGCGCAGCAGGAGAGCAAGAGCAGGGCGGTGTTGAAGTTCTGGTGTGCGGTGAGGGTGCCGATGATGATCGCGATGATGCCGTTGGCGATGTCGGTGGAGGCTCCGACCCAGGTGTTGGCTTCGATGCGGATGTCGTCGGTGGCGGTGGCGTCCAGGAGGAGGAAGGCGTTGATGAAGAGCGGGGTGACGAAGAGGCCGCAGAGCAGGAGGAGGAGTGCGAGGAGCCAGAGGGGGTGGGCGAGGACGAGGAAGCAGGCCGGCAGGGCGAAGCCGAGGGTGAGGAGGCGGTATTTCTGCCAGAGGGGTTGGTGCCAGGGGGTGGTGGCGTAGAGGAGTCCGCCGATGACGCCGCCGGTGCTGGTGGCGGCGAGCAGGGGGCCGATCCATGCGGTGGCGTGGTGGGCTTGGGCGTAGGCGGGGAGGAGGACGCCGGTGCCGCCGAAGACGGTGCCCATGACGAACAGCGGCAGCATGATGGCGACGATGCGAGGCCGTGCGAGCGGGCCCAGCCAGGCCTTCCGGCGTCGTCGGCCCGGATCGTGCAGGGCGTCGGTGTTGGTGGTGGGTTGGCGGGTGAGGTTGTAGTGGTGTGCGGCGGTGAGGTAGGCCGTGACGACTAGGAGGTAGCAGGCGACGGTCGCCTCGTAGGCGCGGGTGGGGCCGAGGAGTGCGATGGCGGCTCCGGCGGTGAGGGGGGCGAGGACGAAGCCGGCTTCCTCCAGGATCGAGTCGGCGGAGTGGACCGCTTTGAGCTGGTCGGGGCCGGTGGTCAGGCGTCGCCAGGACGCGCGTAGCGCAGCGTTGAGCGGGGGAGTCGTGGAGCCGGCGGCGATGGTCAGGAGCAGGGTGGTCCACCAGGGCCAGCGGGCTGCGGCGCTGATCGCGACGAGGGTCAACAGGGTCATGGTGGTGGCGCCCATGAGGACCAGGGCGCGGCCGGTGCCCCAGCGGTCGAGGATTCTGGCGCGCAGGGGGGCGAGGAAGGCGAGGACGAGGGTGTAGCCGCCGTTGACGGCGCCGGCCCGGGCGTATCCGTAGGTGTGGGCCAGGGTGAGCAGGAGGGTGATGGGCAGTGCGGCCACGGTGACGCGGGTGAGGAAGGCGATGGTGAGCAGAGGCAGCACCGGCATGCGTGTCAGCAGCCGGCCCGTGCTGGCCGGTGGGGGAGTGGCGGCGGTCTGGGTCTGGGTCATGAGGCTTCACCGTGCTGGGTGTGGGTGGCGGTGGCGCGCAGTGTCTCGGGGTGCAGGAGCACGATGCGGGCGAGGGGGTCGCCGCGGTGGAGGGTGACGGGGGCGGTGGGCCGTACGGCGATGCTGATGCCGCCGGGGCCGTTCATCGCGTTGAGGGTGCGGGCGGCGATGATGCCGACGGGCACGTCGAGGTGCGGATTTGGGGTGGGCGGTGGCATGATCATGAGGAAGCGCTGGTCGGGGATGCGGGCGCTCCAGCCGAGCCGCCACTCGACGGTTCCGGCCCCGTTGGGCAGGAACATGGACTCCCAGCCCTGGGGGGTGCGGTAGTCGTGCAACCGCAGCCAGGTGGTGTCCGCGGTGGCGATCCAGGCCCGGCCGTGTTTCCACATCTGGGTGCGCTGGGCCCTGCGGGCCACATCGGGCACGTTCTCTTCGTCCGGGACGCCGAAGTCGGTGTCGTCCAGCGGTGTCAGGGTCGCGGTGATGGGTGAGCGGACGGTCCAGCCGAGTTCCTGTCCCAGGACCCAGGGCGGGCAGTCCGCGGGGAGGCGGGCGATGCGTTTGTGCCGGAAGCCGGCCTCGTAGGTGTCCCGCTCGGCCCGTGCTGCGGCCCGGTCGACCCGCAGTTTGTCAGGGGGAAGGGCCCACGGTTGCTGCGGGCAGAAGGTGATGGTGGCCATCGGCACGAAGGGCGCGCTTTCTGTCGGGGGGCATGGGCGTGTCCGCCCCCGCCGCACAGGGCGGGAGCGGACACGGTCACACAGGGGGTCAGGCGTCGGTGCTGGCGTGCTCCACCCGACGTGCCCGTTCCTCGGCGGAGAGGGTGTCGAGGTCGAACAGCACGACGCTGCAGGGCCCGTACCCGACGTGGACCTCCTCGTAGGTGAACGTTCCCTCGTCCCGGTCCAGCGGGGCGGAGGTCAGGTCGACCATGGTCAGGGTGTTCGGGCCGTACAGGGGGTGGTTGTCCCCGCTGTGCATCATGTTGGCCCGGGCGAAGTTGGTGATGTAGGCCGTGTCGTCGCCGGGGTCGATGACCAGGCCGCGCGGCCCCGGGCCGACCGGCACGTGCCGCACCACCTGCAGGGTTTCCACGTCGATGACGTAGACCCGGCTGATCGACTCCACCGTGACGAGTGCGTGGCGCCCGTCCGGGGTGAAGGCGACCGCGCGGCCGCCGATGAACCCGACATCGACCCAGTGGGTCTCGTCCGTCTCCGCGTCGATCACGGTGACGAAGCTGGCCTGGGTGTTGGCGACGAAGATCTTCCGGCCGCTGGGGTCGATGGCGAGGCTGTAGGGGTGCGCCTCGCGGTCGACGGGGATCCGGCTGATCTCCGTGATCGCGGCCGGGTTGTCCGAGCCCAGCGCGCTGATGTTGAGTTTGCTGACGTAGCCATCGCCCCACACGCACACCCAGGCGGTCTTTCCATCGGCGCTGATGCCCATGTGCCGCGGGTCGCGGCCGGTCGGGATCTGGTGGACCTCGGTGTTCAACTCAAGGTCGACGACCGAGATGGTGTTGGACCCGCTATTCGACACCAGCAGGTAGTGGTCGCCGGGCACCATCCCCTGTCCGCGGGGCCCGTGCCCGACCTCGATCCGCCGCACCTCGGTCAGGGCGACCGCGTCGATCTCCGAGATGGTGTTCTGGCTGGTGTTGCAGACGAAACCGCGCCCGTCCTTGGTGAACTTGACGCCGCCGCGCGGAGCGTTGCCCACCGGGATCTGCGCGACCATGCGGTGCTCGCCGGGGCCGGTCTTGGCGACGACGGAGACCACACCGTCATCGGTGTCGGTCGAGAAGAACTGAATGTTGCGCATGGTTTCTCCCTGTGATGGTGATGCGGATGGAATTCAGCCGTGGACGGCGTAGTTGAGGTTCCAAGAAAGCGAGATCCTCTCGCCGTCGCCGGTGTAGGGCGGGACGCCGTGACGGAGCCAACCGGGAAAGATGACGAGTTCTCCGGGCAGGCAGCTGATCCGCACGCGGTGACGGTCCCCGGCGAACGAAATACCCGAATCGAAATAGTCGACGTACGGGCGCGGGTCCAGCAGATCGAGCTCGCACGTTTTCGGGGCGCTCACGTAATAGATCGCGGCGAGAGCGGTGTTCGGATGGAAGTGGGCCTCATGGTCGTCGCCCGGCCGGTAGAGGCTGGCCCAGCTGCGGGAGACCGCGACCCCCACCCGCGTTTCCTGCTCCCCGCCCACCGCCGCGGCGCCGGCCTCCCGGTGCAGGGACTCCGTGTACGCGGCGGCCAGGGTCTTGCCGGTGAGGGCCTCCACGACCTGGTGGGCCGCGCGGGCAACCCAGCGGGTCAGACGGTCCACGGACGGATCCCTCCACGAGGTCAGCTCGCCCGACGTCTCCGCCTTGTAGCTGAACGTCTTGCCCGACCCGTCGGCCCGCTCCACCACCAATTCCGCGAGCAGAGCATTGATGTCCGCAGCGAAAGGGCACACTATTCTCGCCACCGGAGTGCTGAACATCTGCGAAATAGTCGCAGTGCCCGCCTGGGAATTTGCCGTTCTGCCGGTATCAGTCACGGACATGACTGTCCCCTCGAATCAGTAACTGCCCTGCTGCAAAAGCCTATTGCGGGAAACGCTCATCAGTGTGCAGGCACGATTTCAGGGCCGCAAGCTATTCGATCCTGCTCGAATTCGGCACACCCTGCGGCAATACGCAAGAGGCAACGCCATTTCGCTCCTGCCCCATCCGTCCTGCCCCGCACCGACCATCCCGCCAGCCCCACATACCGCACGTCCTCACAGTCCCGGGACAACCGTGCACGGCGCCAGAAGTGCCTGGTTCCCGCGGCGTCAGACGTCCTGGCCCCGCTGACCGAGAAGGCTCTCGCCCAGCGGGGCCAGCCGGTGATGCACGCTCCCCCCGCTGCGCTGCGTGGTGATCAGGCCGGCCTGCCGCAGCACACCGGTGTGGTGAGACGCCGTCGCAGGAGCGACCCTGGTCGCCCGCGAAATCTCCCCCGTCGTGCTGCCCGGCCGCTGGGCGACGGCACGCAGCACTATGGCCCGGGTCGCCCCCAGCAGCGCATCGAGTGCACGGGCATGCGCCGTACTGCCGAGGGAGCCGGGCTCCTGCCCGGGTCCGGAACTCTCACGCATCGTTCTTCCTGCCGTCGCTACCGCTGGCCAACTCCCGCGAAAGGCACAAACGGTCCGGCGCGCCGGGCACCTGGCCCGCGGGCGTCAGACCGGCCAGGGTATGGACGAAGGCAGCCCGGCGAGACAGGCACCGCCGGGGCCCGTAACGACGTCCAGGTACTCGTACTGATGTGCACCGTCCTCGTTCGACACGACTCCCAGCCCGCGAGGACCCCGGCCGACACGGATCCGCTCCCGCTCCCACCCGGAGACCAAATCCAACTCGGAGACACGGCTGCCCGTGCTGCCGTTCGCCGCAAAGCCCCGCCGGCCCAAGACCGGGAGCGCACCGTGCGGGCCGTTCCCGGCACGGACGGACGCCCAAGGCCAGCAGGCGCAAGGTCCGTACTTGAGGACGAGGCACACCTGGCCGGCGGCCGTGTCAGTGGAACAGAGCAGAACCGGCACAACGCCCCCAGCCTCGGGCGCAGCTCGGGCCTTGTGCGGTACGCCACCGGACGCGAAGTGCCGGTGCCCTGGCACCCGTACAAGGCATACTGCCCGCCATGACCCTCCCCGCGAGGAATATCCCTGAAGCGTCTCTTTTGCAGCCTTAAATGACTGAACTGGCCATCTAGACCGGAACCACACGATCCGGTATACGCTGCCGACCCGCGCAGACCACCAGCAGCCGAATTCAGGAGGACAGAATGCCCAGCGACACCCAGGACGAACAGGCCCCGAAACACGGATCACTCCATCACGTGGAAATCTGGGTCCCCAACCTGGACCGCGCCATCGCCGACTGGGCCTGGCTCCTCGAAACCCTCGGATACACCCTCCACCAGACCTGGGCCAACGGGCGCAGCTGGCGACTGGACACCACCTACCTCGTCTTCGAGCAATCACCCGCTCTCACCCAGTACCACCACGACCGCCTCGCCCCCGGCCTCAACCACCTCGCCGTCCACATCGACACCCCCGACACCGTCGATCTACTCACCGCCAAAGCCCAGGAAAACGGCTGGACACTGCTCTTCCCCGACGCTCACCCCCACGCCGGCGGCCCCCAGCAGTACGCCGCCTACCTGGAGAACACCGACCACTTCGAAATCGAACTCGTCGCCTCACCCCAGCCGGCCGGCTGACAGCGTCACTCTCTCGACCGCGAGAACCTCCGACAACCCCGCTGGAGAGCGGGCAGTGCACCGGCCGTCCGGAAGGTATTGACCGCGCCAGTCCCCGTACAGAACGGCACCACCACCGACAGCAGCACTCCGGTCACCACGCTCACCGGCCTGACGGGAATCGACAAGATCGCGACGCCGACCAGCGGCGACTTCAGCCTCGCCAACTGACCCGCCCTCTGACCTGGTCCGGTGCCCGCGCAGCCCCGTGACCAGGTCAGGCGGCCACTCCCGAGCTCACATATCCACCGGATCGCACACCCCAATGGTTCTCCGGATGGTGCAGTTACTGAGGTTGAAGGCGTGATGTCGGGCCTGATGCTCCCGCCACGGGGGAGAGTCGGTAGGTTGCCTGTCATGGCTGACCTTGGACCCGTTGTCTGGCCGCCTGTCCCGTTTGCGGACTGAGCGGCTCGTGCTCCGCGAGCCCGAGGCACGGGACCGTGTGGCGTACATCGACCTGTTCTCCTCGTCAGAGGTGCGGACGTACCTCGGTGGCCCCCGACCACGTGCTGAGCTTGAGAGTGCAGTGCCTGAAGTGCCCGGGCGGTGCCCTGGCGTGTTCGTGGTCGATCACGAAGGGGCGATGATCGGCATCGTCACGCTCGACCGGCGGGACGCGGAGCGTCCGGGGCACGTCCGTCCTGATGCCGGGGAGGCCGAGCTCAGCTACATGTTCCTGCCCAAGGCGTGGGGCCACCAGCCCCCGCGAAGAGATCGACGATCATGACGATCGAGATGGCTCCGAGGTCTGTCAGGTAGGACAGGGGTCCACCGAGGGGAACAGTTTAACGCTTAGTCAGTTTCTGCAGTACAGAGGGCGTTTCACCGTTTGAGGCGGGTGTGCGCGGGGCGGTCCGGTTGGGGTCGGCTCGCGCGTTCTGCGTAGGCTCTTGCACGGACCTACCGGGTACGACGACGGGGAGCCCTCGTGTGCACCGATGCTTTGGCCGGCTGGTGCACGAGGAGGACTCCCCGGTGATCGTGGTCGTGGTGGTCCGTGTCCAGTCCGAACACAGAATTCACGAGGCGTGAAATGACTACCCCGACCAATGACGACGGTACAACGTCGTCACACAATCAAGTTCAACCAGCTCCTCAGGTCCAGGTGGCAAGCGGATCCGGGCCGCTCCTGACCTCGCACGCGGCCCTCATCCTCCTGACGGCTGTGATGGTAGGAGGAGCGGTAGCCGTGCTGACGTACCTCAGCGCGAGCAACGGCGCGGCTGCGGCGCTTGCCGGTCTGATGGGGGCAGGTGCCAGCACCCCGGTGCTGCACACTCTCATCGGCAGCTGACCGCCTCACTTCACGGCCCCCGAGATTCGATCCTTCCGAGTCTCGGGGCCGTGACGAGGTGGTAAGAGCGGCCCCCTTCAGCCCGTGGCTGAAGGGGGCGGTGACTTACTTCGCGTCCGTGGGGACGGGCTCGTACTGCACAGGCTGCTGCCCGCACGTCTCGGCGAGCACCGTCAACGCCGCAACCTCGGGCTGGTCCACAGTCAGCCCCCACCGGAGTTTCGTCGAGACCCAGTCGGCGGCGTAGGTACAGCGCGCGTCTGCCAGGGGTGGCAGCCATGTCGCCGGATCCTGGTCGGACTTGCTTCGATTCGTTTTCGCCGTCACCGCAACCAGGCTCCGCTCGGCTCCGAGGTCGTTCGCGTATGCCTCACGCCGTGCCGCGCTCCACTGCGAGGCGCCGGAGTCCCACGCTTCAGCGAGAGGGACCATGTGGTCGATGTCGAGGCCGCCCGGTGCGGTGAGCGTGATGCCGTCATAGTACGAGTACCACTCACCAGCAACGATCTTACATCCCGGCTCAAGGGTGACGGGGACGCGCGACTCCGCTTCGAGCACCTCTGCCCTCGTGTTGCATGAGTCCTTGTCGGCATCCACCCAGTGCTTGAAGGCCGTGCGCTTGTAGCCGTCGCGGGACTCGGCGGCGAGCGGGAGCCGCTGGATCCCGTCGGACAGAGTGAGCACGTCCGCCTGGGCGTGGGCGGGCGCCGCGGCGAACAAGGGCAGGAGAGTAAGTGCGGCGGCAGCAAAGCCTCGCGCAGTCTTGTTGATCATGTTGCTGTTGGTACCGGCAGCGAACACCTGGCGCGTGCAGAACCGCAGCCCCGTCACCCTGCCGGGTGAGAAGTCGTACCCGGCCCGACGCCCCCGCCCGGCGGATCGACCCGAAGATCACCGAGGCGATGGCGGGACAGAGCTGTGCGATGCGAGCTCAGCCGGAAGGTGTTTCCCAAGACCGGCCTCGTCGTCTTGGATGATGCGCCGGCTCCGATCGAGCAGGCCCACGCCCAGGAGGCTGCCCGGCGTAACCGCATTCAGCAGGTCCGTGCCCGCAGCGAGCGGTTCGAGGGCGACTGGGACGCCCCGAACAGCCAGGCCGTCCGGCGGCTCAGCCGCAGGGCATTTCCGGAGACGGAGGCTGCTGTCGACGAGGCGCCCGCCCCGATCAACGCTGCCCGTCTCCAGCGCCGCCGTGAAGCCGCAGCCACCGAGGCCGCCGCCCTCCGGCGGGCCCGCGCGGAACGGGCCGCCCGGCAGGCCGGAACCGCCGCCCTGGTCCCCAACGCGCCCCTCCCGCTGCGCACCACCGCTTGACCAGCCCCCAGCAGTTGCGTGCGTTCGCGGTCATCACGTTCGCGGAGCAGACGGGCATCGCGCTGACCGAGGAGGAGCTGGCGGGGCATCTGCGGCACCACTCGGGCAGATACCGGCCGGAACTCGGGACCGCTCGCGCTTATACACCGAAGGAAAGGAAGAAGGAATTCCGCATACTCGGTGGAGGGTCTGCATCGATAGAAAGCGATCCTGAAGCCTGGCGAAGGGTGGCGAATAGCAACATGGGTTCATGTCGCTGGACTGGTTCGGTAAGACTGTCTGATGACAAGCCTCACGCCCTCCCTGGGACGTCGATACACAATCGTGCCCAGGGAAGGTGTGAACGGGGCCGGTTGCTGCGGGCCCTTTAGGTGAAGGTTCGCGATAGGCGAACCGAACGGCACGCCCAAGGCCCCGGCTCACCCGACCAGTAAGGAGAACGACGCACAGGACCCGGTGTCCTTCAGCGCGTCTGACCTGCATGCTCTCCCTTCTTCACGAGGCCGGCGCTCAGTTCCTCGGCGCGGCGCTCTTCGCCGGGGCCGGTGCGGCGCTCGCGGCCTGGCGCCGCCGCCGCACGTCGCGTCATCAGAACATTGACCAGAGCGGCGAATAAGCCGCACCCTCATTTACCCCCGGAGTAATTGACATGAGTAATTCAATGGATGATCCAGTTTTTGTCAACCGTCAGACGACAAAAAGCGTCAGCCAACGGACGACAAAGCGCGTCCGGCCTGAAGCCGAAAGCAACAGGCGCTACGCGTGGCAGCACTTGGCCACACCTCAGAAACCGACAGGATGGATGGGCGAGATGGCCAACGTCACGGGCCTTCTGCCTTCCACCGGGGAACTCAGCGAGATCGCGGAAAAGCTCGACAGAATCGCGAGGCTGATCGAGCTCGACGCCACAGAGGAACTGAGCGAGACCGACCTCTTAGCCGGGGTTCTCGTTCTCCGTTGCCTGCGCGACAAGCTCCAGGAGGACGAGAGGCGGGTCATCTCCGCAGCCAGGAGAAGGAAGATCACCTGGAGCCGCCTGGCCGTAGCCATGGAGCTCGGCAGCCGCCAGGCCGCCGAACGCCGCTACCTCCAACTGCGCACCGACCTGGACGAACTCGCGGGACGGCGGCTGACCCAGCAGAACCGTATCGAATTCGCCCGCGACCAGCGGGGGCGGCGAGCGGAACGCGCCTGGGCGACGAACCACGCCACCGAGATCCGCGCCCTCGCGCTGCGGCTTCTGCAACTTCCCGACCTTCAGGGACGGGCCGACCGATCCCTCAGCGTCCAGAAGTCCCACGTCTTCGAGGTCAGGAGCGCTGAGCATGCCGGCCAGCCTCTGCCTGACGGGCCCGTCCCCGCGGTATGGCCAGTCCGCCTTCGCGAAGCGTTCGAGGCCGATGCCGCCCTACAGGCTGCATCGAAGGAAAACGATGTCCCGCTTCCGGCGGCCCGGCTGAAGGCAACCGTTGTCGCGGACGCCATTCACCAACTTTCCGGGCTCCTGGCGACCGCTGCCAACCCTGCCAACATCGAACTCCGCGACCAGGAAGATCTGGGCCACGCCATTGCGGAGCTCTACACCAAGGAGGGTGCCCCCGCCCTCCCGTAGTGGTCTCCGGGCACAGGCCTGCCAGACCGCCACCGTCACTGAGACCGGACGGGGGAGCGTGGAAGCCGGATCGGCCCAGCCACTGCCTTCACGACCGAAGCGGTGATTACCCGTCGGCAGGAGCGGCTCCAGACGTCGCCGCAAACAGAGCACCGAGCTCACCCGCAGCACCCTGCTCCACGCCCGGATGACGCTACCGCGCAACCGGTGAACCGGTGAACACCGATGGGGGCGGTCCCGCACCGGGGCCGCTGTCCGGTCCCAGATAAGTCGAGGCACGGCGACCGTCCGACCTGCGGTGCCTCGACTTGAGTGAGACGCCGTTGAGCGGAACGTCTCACTCGACCCGAGGCAGTTCGGCCAGTCTGGCTGCTCGCCCGGCTCCGCGACCTGCACTGTCTCAGTTGAGTCGAGGCATCCAGGGCAGCTGCCTCGACTCAACTGAGACTGCCCGGACTTACGCGGGACAGGACAGCCGCCCCCATCAGCATGTTCCGCCGCGCGTCTCCCGAAATCGAGTCCGTACGGTATTCGTACGGTCAAAGTACGTGAATCTTACGGTTCATGAGGTAGAGTGTGAGTCAGGAGGTGTTCCATGTCCGAGATGTTCGATGCGGTCGACGCGCTGGTCGCGTCCCGCTCTGCTCTGCCGTCGGCGGAGGAGCGCAAGCGGCTGCGGGTCGCCCATGGCCTGACGCTGGACGATGTCGCCGGTGCTCTCCATGTGCGGCGGGCGACAGTGTCCGCCTGGGAGTCGACGAAGAAGCCGACCGAGCCGCGCGGCCCGGAGCGTGAGGCGTACGCGCGACTGCTCAAGCAGCTCGCGGAGCTCTACCCGGCCCCGGTGCCCGCCACGTTCACCGGCACCCCGGCCCCGGCGGAAACGCCGACTCTGTCCACAGGCCCGGCCCCCGAGACTGCGGTCATGACTGCAACCGAGAACACCCAGACCCCTGCCCCTGCTCCCGTCGCCGCTGCTCCGGCCGCCGTGCCCCGCCCGGCGAGCACCACCAGGCCGACGTCGTCGACGTCGCGTCGTCCGGGTGCGAAGAAGGCGGCCCCGGCCGGAACCCCGGCGGGCGACACCGACCCGCGCTTCGAGAACGGTCCGCTGGCGGTCGTCGACGTCGAGGACGGGCAGGTGCTGGCGTACTGCACCGGCGGCCTGGTCCTGGACGTGCCCGCCAAGTCCCTGCCGTCCCTGGTCGACTGGACGCTCCGGGAGGCGAAGCTCGGTCAGCCGAAGCTGTCGGGCCCGGGAAGGCCGGCCGACCCGCTGATCGTGCTCACCGAGGCCGCGTGCGAGCGCTACGGCCTGCCCGTCGCGCTGACGGCGGAGGAGAAGGACGCCGGGCGGATCCCGGAGGGCCACAAGGTCGTCAAGCAGCTGGTGCGCGCGGAGTGGAAGCTGACCAAGCGCGGGTTCGGGCCGTGGGCGCGGATCTACCGCCCGGCCAAGGGCTCGGACCGCCAGTGCGTGCAGCTGTGCATCCCGTCGTGGAACGCGCTGGACGCCCGGTTCTGGGGCGACGCCGCGCAGCTTCCGCCGGCGGAGCTCGCCCGCGTCCTGGGCGTGTACGCGTCCCGGGTGATGACGCCGCGCGGCTCCACCGCCGTCACCGGCCTGGAGCTGATGACCGCGCTGCACCCGCCGACCCACGCCGTGCGGGACGAGGAGACCGGCGTCCTGCGGCAGGCCGAGACCAAGACGCCCGGGTCACTGGGCAAGGACCCGGTGGACTGCGCGCCGTGCGAGGCCCCGGACGGGCACCCGCTCCTGGCGGACCTGCCGCGCTTCACCGTCCGGGGACCGGACCAGAAGCTGTTCGAGGAGGCGTACGACTGGGCGCGGCCGATGACCGATGCCGAGTGCACCCTGCGCTACCTGGTCGGCCTGGACGTGAACATGGCCTTCGCCGCCGGCGCGAACGGGCTGAACGTCGGCCTCGGCGAGCCGACGCACGTCAAGGGCCTCGCGTTCGACCCGAAGCTGCCCGGCTCGTGGCTGGTCGACCTGTCCCACGTCGACCTGTCGAAGGTGAAGGTTGGCAAGGAGTGGGTGGAGCTGGACGGCTCGCTGCTCCCCTCTCCGTTCACGCCGAAGGGCGATCGCCCCACGGGCCCGGCCTGGTACGCGACGCCCACCGTCGCCTACGCCCAGGAGCTCGGCTACGACGTCGCGCCGATCGAGGCGTGGGTCCGGTACGAGAACGGCCGCTACCTGGACGGCTGGTACGCGCGGCTGCGTGACGCCTACCTCGCCACGATGGCCGACCTCGGCGTCGACGCCGACCTCGCCCCGGCCGACTTCCTCACAGCGATGGACCGCTACAAGGAGCGCGACCCGGAGCTGGGAATCGTCGTCTCGGCGATCAAGGCGACGGTCAAGGGCGGCCTGGGCAAGCTGCGCGAGCGGCCCCGGGGCGAGGGCTGGCGGCCGGGCGAGCGGTGGCGTGCCCTGGAGCGCCCGACGTGGCGACCCGACATCCGGGCGGCGGTCATCTCCCGCACCCGGATCAACCTCCACCGGAAGATCGTCAAGCACGCGGCGTTCACCGGGCAGTACCCGATCGCGATCCTGTCCGACTGCGTCGTCTACGCGTCCAGCGGGCCCTCGCCGCTGGACTTCCTGCCCTACCGGGAGGGCAAGCCGCTGCCCGGTGGCTTCAAGCTCGGCATCAACCCCGGCCTGGTCAAGCACGAGGGCACCCAGGACGTCCTGTGGGGCGAGGAAGTCCGTGAGCGGTTCAACGCCCCGGAGCTCAACCTCGCCCGGTCCATCAAGGACGGCACCGTCACCGACGCCGACAACGGCGAATAGGGGAGCAGACAGCCGATGAGCATGTTCGGGGACGGCCTGGACAAGGCGGTGCAGAAGGCGTTCACCCGCCCGGCACCCAAGTCCGCGGGCCCGCAGATGCGGTACATGGTCAAGCAGCTCGGCGGCACGAAGGCCGCCGCCGACCTGCTCGGCATGTCCCAGCGGCAGGTGGAGCGATACGTGGCGGGCAAGGCCAAGAAGCCACGCGCCGACCTCGCCGCGCGCCTGGAGCGCGAGGTGACCAAGCGGTGGCAGCCGCAGATCCGGTCTAAGGCCCGGCAGAAGGCGGCGACGACCGGCGGCATCGTCATCGACGCCCGCGCCCGCATGGGCTACACCGCGCCGATCGGGTCCACCGACCAGGACCGCATCCGGCACCTGACCGTCGCCCTGCCGCCTGTCTACGCCGCCCGCCTCTTCGACGCCCAAGCAGCCGGCGCCAGTGACGACCGCCTGCGGGAGATCGCGGCCGAAGCCCTCAAGGACGTGTACTTCCAGGACGGCGGCCGCCGCGCCAGCAGCCTGGACGAAGTCCGCATGCTCGATGTCGAACACCTCGAGTTCGACCTGTAGCAGCCGCACCGCGAACGCCCGATGGCTACCCGAGTCCCTGTTCATAGCCGAGGATGCGGCCGTCGCGGGGCGCATGTCGATCGCGGGGCATACGCGCTCGGAAACAGCTTTGGGCCCGGCCGAAACGGCCGGGCCCAAGACCGTGAACCAGGAGCCAACCATGGTTCACGGATCGCCCCTGGTCAACGTGCTGGTGAAGCCATGTCCTGCAGGGTCTGGCCTGATGGTCGCAGCGCCCCGCCCGCCTAGGCAACCGCAAGTGGTCAATGGATGGGCAATCAACCGGATGACGGCGGCCCTTGTACATGCGCAGGTGCATTGCGTTAAGAAAAGTGGCCTGGTCAGAGGTGACGGTCCCTGTGGTCCTACGTTTCGGCAACACCGGCCGATCACCCCACCAGCCACTGACAGGACAGGAAACCTGGATTTCGTCCGTGAGATCGCCGTGACGAAAATCTGCTGATCGGTCGTGACGGCGGGTCACCCTCTGGCAGCATTTCCGTCACCGCGTCAGGCGAGCCAACCGCCCCGCGGCACAGGTGAAGCCATGCCCGCGCCCTCATCGGCGCCTCACCGCCCGGCCGCAGCCGGGCCTGCAGGAAGGAACCATTCCCCCATGTGCGCAACCTCCCGCTTTGTCCGTGGGCGCCTGTTCGGACCAGCCGCGGTAGTCATCACGGTGACCATCATCGTCACGGCTGTCCTTGTGCTGATGGGGATGCCGTCGCCCGACGCCCTCGCCCTCACTTTCGGGTCCGGGCTCGTCGGCGCCGCCGTCGCCCGCACAGCCACCACGGGATCGCACAACGGCATGCTGCGCCGTGTCGCGGGCGTCCTGTCGGCCCCAGCCCTCGCGTAGCGGTGGAGACGGCCAAGCAGCGCAAGGCCCGCCGTCTCTCCCCGGTGCCAGCGCCCTCCAGCGCCTTGGGCGCCCTGGCGCTGGCTCTGCGCGAGACACGGGCAGCCAAAGGGCTCACCCAGGCGCAGACTGCAACAGCGATCGGCGTATCGACCTCCACCGTCCAGCGGGCGGAGTCCGGGAGGAGCGCCCCCGAGTGGCACATCGTCAGCGCATATGCCACTCAGCTGGACCTGAATCAGGACCGGGCGAAGTCTCTGTGGTCCAGTATCACCGCGCCTGACAAGCGACGGACGCTGACTCCCGCACCGGCCGTGCGTCTGCTGAAAAACGAGGACGACTTCGTGGACGCACTGAAACGGGCGTGGGAGGAGGCCGGGAAGCCGTCCATGCACCAAATGAAGGCACGGGCCGAGAGAGCTCGCGAGGCAAGCGCCCAGTACGTCTACCTGTCCAGCAGCGCGGCCAACCGCATCAAGAACCGTCGCCAACTACCCAGCAGTCCCGAGCAGCTGCGCTCCTATCTGATTGCTTGCCTTGTCCCAGAGAGCCGGTTCCCGGTGTGGCTTGAGGCGTACGGACGAGTCAAGGCCAAAACCCGAGAGGAGGCGTTGGCCAAGAAGAAGACGGACAAGGAGGACCAGAAGCGATGGCTCGGCTGGGAGGGCCGCCGGCAGGCCCTTCACGTACTGGACTTCTACGGCCTGGACCCGGTGGAACCTTTTGCGCACTCCTCCACCGCGCCGTGGGCAGTCAGATGCCGGGGATGCCAGCGTCTGTCCCGGCTCCGCCTCATTGACATCGTCTCCAGGCGCCGGGGCTGTCAGTCCTGCCCGCTCGGGCACCCGGCCCATCCGCCGGCCTTTCCCGGAGGAATGGAGGCATGCAACATCTGTGAGTAGAGCTGGCCTCCGAGCCCCGAACTGCCTGCGGCCCCGGACCGGTTGGTCCGGGGCCGCAGGCAGTCACAGCTCGCTTCGCGTACGACGCGGCAGCCCGGCCACTGTCCACATGTGAACTTTGGTCCCTGGAGGTATGAGCGATCACAAGCAGCAGCAGCCGGCCCCGGGCCGCGGCAAGGTCCTGGAGGCCCTCGCGCGGGCGGAGCGCGCTGTCTTCACCCGGCCCGCGCCGAAGTCCGCAAAGGCTCAGGTGAAATTCCTTCTCACGCGGGCGAAGGGGTCGACCAAGGCCGTGGCGGAGCGCTTGGGCGTCTCGCGCCGGACGGTGGAGCGCTACCGCGCCGGGAAGCTGACGACCCCGCAGAAGCGCCTCCAGGCGGCCCTGGTGGAGGAGACCGAATCGGACTGGCAACCCCAGGTCAGAGCGCAGGTGCGCGCGGCGGCGTCCTCATCCAGGGGGATGATGGTGGAGGTGACGGCGTACTTCGGATTCACCTGCACGGGCAGCTCGGACGACGGCCGCGAGCGCCAGATCACCACGGACATCTCACCCACCTACGTGAAGCAGATCCTGGAGCTCCAGGAAGCCGGTGCGACAGAGGAGGATCTGCATCCCATCGTCGCGGAGGCCATCACCGAGTCCTATTTCACGGAATGGGGCACACGGGCCGACGGACTGCGCGCAGATTTCACGGCGGTGTCCTCGATTTCTTTCCGCTTCTGAACCGCCCGCATTAAGAGCCTGCTATAAAACGTATCGGCGGGCCGCCGCAGAAGCGCTCTGGCGGCGGCCCGCTCCGATTTCTCACCATGAATGCGAGGCCGAAGATGACCAGGATGTGGCCGCCCGGCGGCGGTACCGACCGCTCGCTCGCCCCGCGCCTCGCTTCGCCCCGCGAGCCGGTCGACGCGGCCCGCATCGGCCGCCGCGTCGTACGGCGCCGGGCGAAGGGCATGGACGCCGACGCCGTCGCGGCCGCCCTTGAGGAGGCGCGGTTCGACGCGCGGCAGGCGTCCCGGCACGAGGACCTGGCTGACGACGTCCGCGGCCCGGCCGAGCTGGCGGAGTGGGAGCGCATCGAGCAGCTGCTCGCCGCCGCGCCGGCGGGCACCGTCTACGACCCGGACACCGACTCCGTAGTCCGGGCGGAGCTCGAAGCCGACGCCGCGGCCGCCGCCGCCCGGGAGGCCGACCTGCGCGAAGCACAGCGGGTCGCGGCCCGCGCCGACGAGCTCCAGGCGCTGCGCGAGCTCGGCACGCTGGAGCAGACCGAGCCCCGGGCCGGGGACGAAGCCGTACGTGACGAGCTGACCCGGCGAGCCGGCGGCTACGTCCAGGACGACGTCGACGGCTGGCTCGCCCGCGCCCTGGCCGCGCACCGCGGGCACTACCGCGACCCGGCCGCCCGCGAGGGCGCCGCCGGCCTTCTCCCCGCGCCGGTCCTCGCCCACGCCGCGCTGCTCGCCGCCTTGGTCCGCCTGGTCCCCGGCGCCGACGTGGACCGGCTGCCGTTCGCAGCCCGGCTCGCCACTTCCGAGCCGGAAGCCACCGGCGCGCTCGCCGCGCTCCTCACTCGCGCGCACCCCGCCCGCTGATCACCGAGCGTGCACATCGGACTGTCACGCTGGGGTGTCACGCCCTCCTGATCCGGCTGTCACGGCGGGGTGTCACGCTGACCTTCGGGCCCGCAATCACGGGGCCGACCCCTAGTTTTCGGCTTCACCCGACAGCGTGACACCCTCGCCGGACGCGGATACGGAACGTGACCAGCGGGACCGGCCCCGGGCGGGTCGAGATCATCAGCGACGTCGAGTCCTCGCTCGGCATGTGAGCCGCTCCCGGCCCGCTCCCGGCCGGGTCCGCCCGAGTGGTCCCCGAGGCCCGCGCCCGGCCGATACCGTGGTGGCACACGCCCGTTCGCGCCCTGGAGGCCCTCGATGAGCGAACAGCCGGCCCCCGCCACTACCGCCGCCCGGCAGCAGCTGGAGCCCGAAGCCGCCGACGGGCTGCGCGCGTACGCGGCGAAGACCCGCGAGAGCGCCGACCAGCTCGCCGCCATCCTGGAGGACATCGCCACCAACGGACTCCCGGCGGTGGAGGACTGCACGCCGTGGGAGGAGCTGCGCGAGGCCCACCTCGCCCGGCTCGCCGCCCAGCGCCCGGCCGTCGCCTGATGCCCGCACCGCACAGCCCCCGCCGCGCCCGCATCGCGTTCTCCGATTCCGCCGCCAAGCAGCTGGACGCCATCACCAGCGAGTCCGAGCTGCACGCCCTGGACCGCGCCCTGGTCGTCGTCTCCGTCGACCCCGAGGCGGGCGAGCTGCTCCCCGGCGACAGCACCGGGCCGCGGCTGCGCCAGTACGTCGACGACGTCGAACGGGTCCGCCTCGTGTACTGGGTGACCGCGCTCAAGACCGTGGTCGTGATCGCCTTCATCGAGGTCTGACCCCGCGACGTCCGGGACCAGGCCGACCGCGTACTGCCCGCCCGCGTCGAAGTGGCCGGCGCCGACCGCGAGGACGATCCGCGGCGGACCGGCGTGTCCGTCGTCTGGTGAGGGATCGGGTCCGCCGGTTGGTGAGGGATCGCTCGCGTAAGAGGAAGACCTAGGACTGACTGACCTGATGACGAGCGCGCTGTCCCTCACCCGCCGTAGGCGAGATACCGGTGGTAGAGGCCGCGCGAGACCTCGCTGACGCGGATGTCCGGTTGGCGGTTCTGGTGGGTGCGCAGTAATCGCACGGTGCGCCATGGCGCGCTCAGCCCGGGGCGCAGATGATCCTTCCCGGGGCTGTGCGGCTCGCTGTGGCGCTCTGAGCCGTTCCGGGCTCCCGAGCGACGATCACGGGCCTCTCGTGCCCGCACAGCGGCGTAAAGCGCTTCATGCGACCACGGGTCCTCCGCAGTGCGTCGGCCGACGTCCCGCAGCTCGTCTCCGGCGCTGGCGTTCTCGCTCCCCGGCCGCGAGCTCCGCTCTCAGGGGGGAAGAGTTCTACCCGCACATAGGTACTACAAGTACCTAACTACATTGGGGTGCAAGACGGCGCCCGACTCCGGCCCGCTCGCACGGCCCCCGGCGGTCTCCCGGCGAAGGTCTCCGGCACCAGCCGGCGCCTTGCACCCTCCGGTCTGCTGCCCGCTGTGCTGCACGTGCTGCTGCTCCTGGTGGTGAAGGGTGCAAGGGCAGCAGAAGGGTGCAAGACCGGGTGCTGCACCGGTCCGTCCCGCGCTCGGTGCAGCATCGCCCGACCCCGGCGGCACACGGGTGCTGCTCGTGCAGCAAGGCCGGCCTCACCGTGCAGCGGCCGCGCGCCTCTCCCGGCCCTGCTCCAGCTGCTGCACGCGGTCGCGGCGTGCGGCGCCCAGACGTGAGCACGCCTGCGCCGCGTACTCGAAGTACACGTCGACGTCCGCGCTGTCCTCGTGGCGGGCGACGGCGTACGCGGCCTTCAGCGCCTCGAAGGCCGCCAGCACGGGCAGGGTGACGTCCTCGTGCGCCCCGGTCGCAATGTCGAGGTAGTGGGCGAAGCCGAAGTTGTAGCTGCGGTCGCGCTCCGCCTCGGTCACGCGCCGGTGGGCCTCGCGGGCCGCCTCGAACCAGCGCAGGCCCTCGTCCAGGCCCAGGGCGTCCACGACGATCGCGAGGAACGGGGTCACCCGCTCCGCGGTCGCGGGCCAGCTGTCGGGGTCCGGGCCGAAGCGGTTGCTCAGCTCCCGGGTGAAGTGGTGGCCGAAGTCGTACGTCATCCTCCACTCCTACCGCGACGGCCGGCCCCCGGGCGAGCGGCACACGGAGCTCCACCCCGGGAACGCCCGTACGCACCATGCACCTGCGGCTTTCCCCTCCAGGGGAACGATGTACGCGGCTGCTGGCCTGGCGTTGCTGGCCGCGGAGTTTGTTCTGGAGAACCAGAACAAGACGGTTCCTCTGGTGATACCGTCACCCGCCGTTGCGCGCCGTTGACCTGGGCTTTCCCCGGAGGGGAACGATGTATCGCCCCGGCCGTACGTGTCCCGCACGCGAGAAGCGGCGCCGCACCGGTGGGTGCAACGCCGCTTCGGTGAGGGGAGAGGCTCAGGTTCGCCGGCGGGCGGCGAGGTCGATGGGCGGTTCCAGCCGCTTCTGCCGTTCGGCGGCCTTGGCCTGCTTCTCTTCCTCGTACGCCTCGATCTGCTGCTCGTAGCGCTCTTGGAAGTCGGGGTGGTCGAAGCGGTCGTCGTCGTCCATCGCCCCGATGGCCTGGAGCTGCTCGGCTGGGGTTCGGAACCCGGCGATCAGCGGGCTGAGGCGGTAGGCGCCGTTTCCTTCCTTCCACACCATCCGGGCGAAGGCGAGGTGCTGAAGGCCGCGAGTGATCTTCGTGCGGGTGATGCCGAGCTCGGTGGCGAGGGTGCCGTGGGTGACCAAGAGGCGGCCGCCGGGCTCTTGGCGGCCCAGGAGGTGGATCAGCACCGGGTACGCGGACGGCGGCATGCCGCGAGGGGCGAACACCAGGGCGTTGTTGGCCGTCCAGACGTACTCCGGCCCGACCTGCTCCACAGCGATCGTCATGACGTCCCATCCTTCTCGGCGCGGGCCTGGGCGCGCGCCTTGTCCTCCCGGAGCGGCTTCTCCTCCGGCTTCGGGAGCTGCCGCAGTTCCTTGAACACATCGGGCAGATCCGGGTTGTGCTCGATGGCGTCCAGCAGCGAGAGCTGATCGACCTTCAGTGTCCCCTGTGCCCGCATACCCGCCTTCGGCTCCACCGGCACCCGGCCGCCTCGCAGCGAGAGCCGCGGGTGGAGCTGGTAGAGGCCGGCCTTCACCTTGGCGGTCACCCCGAGGGCGCCGGTGTCCTTGAGCGACCGGGAGATCTGGCTCTGCTTGACCTTCAGCAGGGTGGCCAGCTTGCTCTGGGTCGCCTCCACGGTTCCGCCGGGCTTCTGGATCCCCATCATCCGGATGATCAGCCGCAGGGTGACGATGTCGTCGCGGTAGTAGTCCGAGAGCCAGCACAGGAACGCCTGGCTGTCCATGACGAAGTCGTCGCCCAGGAAGCCGTCGCTGGTTACCGGCGGCTCGACACTGGCCCGGTAGCCGTCCGGCAGGTTGACCACGTTTGTGCGCCGCAGCGCCCCGGGCGCCCGGAACGCGCTGGGCGGCGGAGGCGGCGGAGCTCCGGGCGAGGCCGGCCTCCGGCGCGGCTGCTGCTGAGGCTGTGCGCTCATCGCGGTGGTCCGCTCCTCAAGATCAGTAGGGCCAGGCAACGGCAGCATACGCGATTGTCTCCCTGGCGCACTTTCATGTCTCCCGGCTGCACTTTCGGCGTGTCGTTATCACCCGGGGGTGATTTCTCCCCCCTCCCAACCCGCGAGCGACCCCGGCGACCGCCTGCGCCCTCGAATGTCCCCCCAGTGCACAATCCGCCCAACAGCCCCACGGCCCCCCTCTGGCGTATTGTCTCCCTGGTGCACAAACCGACGTGGTTTTATAACCCCCGGGCGATAACTGGGCCCCCGATTTATCACCCCCGGGTGATACTCCCAGCGACCTCAAAACGCGCTGACCTGGGGCGATGCTGAATCTCGTTCTCCTTCTAGAGCGTGTGCGCGCGTGATACCGGATCGTCCGGCCGTGATCAAGCACCGACACGCAGCCGTCTGCGGCGCGCTCTCTCGCAGTGCGCGGCCGACTGCGAGCCGGGCACCGGCGTGGCTGGTGCGGCTTCGCGTGCGGCGCCATACCCCGGTGCGGGTCGTGGATGGCAGCAGCGGCTCTGAGTCTCGGGTGGTCCGGCCGTGACGTTCAAAAGCCGGGAAGCGTGGCTGGTGTCGGTGGACGGTTCCGCCGCCCGGCCCGAGGGGCCGTTCGGCTCGGGTACCTCCGCACGCCGGAATTCGAGCTTCCCGATATCTGAGGTACCGTTCGGTGGCTTGGGTCCGCAGCTTCCCAATTCGTTATTCCCCGGGTGCGTGGTGGCACTGAATTCCGGGGCTGATGTCACGTCAGAAAGCACGCCTGGCTCGGGTGGTTGGGGGGTGTCCCGTGGTTCCGCCAACGGTACATGCTGCATCAACCT
>NZ_JBIVLK010000021.1:0-104800 GCF_044751215.1 Streptomyces sp. NPDC088730 | reverse complement strand
GACACGGACGTCGACACCCGAGTCGCGCAGCGACAGCGCGTGGGCGTGGCCCTGGCTGCCGTAGCCGAGGACCGCGACCTTGCGGCCCTGGATGACGGACAGGTCGGCATCGTCGTCGTAGAACAGCTCGGCAGGCATGGGGAGTTCTCCTTGGTTCCTGGAATATGACGGTGTACGGACGGGAGGAGCGGAGGGCGGCCGGGTGCTACGCGCTCTGCGCGCGTGCCGCGGTGGTGTTGCCGGCCGGGGTCAGGCGGATCGGCCGGGCCTCGCGTGCGGTGCGGTCGGCCAGCGCCCGGGAGCCCCGGCCGATCGCGATCGCGCCGGACTGGACGAGCTCCTTGATGCCGAAGGCCGCGAGCATTCTGAGCATCGCGTCGAGCTTGTCGCCGGAGCCGGTCGCCTCAAGGGTGACGGCTTCGGGCGAGACGTCCACGGTTCTGGCCCGGAACAGTTCGGCGATCTGCACGATCTGGGCGCGTGAGGCGTTGTCGGCGCTCACCTTCACCAGGACCAGCTCGCGCTGGACGGCCGAGTCGGCCTCCAGCTCGACGATCTTCAGGACGTTGACCAGCTTGTTGAGCTGCTTGGTCACCTGCTCCAGGGCGAGTTCGTGATCGACCCGGACCACGATGGTAATGCGGGAGAGCTCGGGGTGTTCCGTGGTGCCGACCGCGAGCGAGTCGATGTTGAAGCCGCGGCGGGAGAACAGGGCGGCCACCCGGGCGAGGATGCCGGGCGTGTTCTCGACCAGGACGGAGAGCGTGTGCTGGGACATGTCGGGAGGTCCTCTCAGTCGTCCGCGGAGTCGCCGAAGTCGGGGCGTACGTCGCGTGCGGCCATGATGTCGTCGTTGGAGGTGCCGGCGGGGACCATCGGCCACACCATCGCGTCCTCGTGGACGATGAAGTCCACCACGACGGGGCGGTCGTTGATCGAGTTGGCCTTGTCGATGATCGCGTCGAGCTCGTACGGGTTCTCGCAGCGCAGGCCCACACAGCCCATCGCCTCGGAGAGCTGCACGAAGTCGGGCACCCGGGTGCCCTTCGCCGCGTTGCCGTCGGTGTCGGCGCCGGAGTGCAGCACGGTGTTGGAGTACCGCTGGTTGTAGAACAGGGTCTGCCACTGGCGGACCATCCCGAGCGCGCCGTTGTTGATGATCGCGACCTTGATCGGGATGTTGTTGAGCGCGCAGGTGGTGAGCTCCTGATTGGTCATCTGGAAGCAGCCGTCACCGTCGATCGCCCACACCGTGCGGTCCGGCTTCCCGGCCTTGGCCCCCATCGCTGCCGGCACCGCGTACCCCATCGTCCCCGCACCGCCCGAGTTGAACCAGGTGCCGGGCTCCTCGTGCGGGAGGAACTGCGCCGCCCACATCTGGTGCTGGCCCACACCTGAGGCGAACAGTGTCCCGTCCGGGGCGAGTTGGCCGATCCGCTCGATGACCTGCTGCGGGGAGAGCAGCCCCGGGTCCGCGGGGAGTTCGTAACCGCGCCGGTAGGTGGTCCGCCAGCGGTCCAGCTCCCGCCACCAGCCCGTGTAGTCGCCCGAGCGCCCCTCGTCCCGCTCGCCGCGCACGGCGGCGGCCAGGGCGTCGAGCACCTCGCGGGCGTCTCCGACGATCGGGACGTCCGCGAGCCGGTTCTTGCCGATCTCCGCCGGGTCGATGTCGGCGTGCACGACCTTGGCGTGCGGCGCGAAGCCGTCCAGCCTGCCGGTGACCCGGTCGTCGAACCGGGCCCCCAGCGCGACGATCAGATCCGCCTTCTGCAGCGCGGCGACCGCGGCGACGTCACCGTGCATGCCGGGCATCCCCACGTGCTGGGGGTGGCTGCCGGGGAAGGCGCCGAGCGCCATCAGGGTGGTGACGACGGGTGCCCCGGTCAGCTCGGCCAGGGTACGCAGTTCGGCGGTGGCGCGTGCCTTGAGCACCCCGCCGCCGACGTAGAGGACCGGCCGGCGGGCTTCGCCGATGAGCCGGGCGGCCTCGCGGATCTGCTTGGCGTGCGGCTTGGTCACCGGGCGATAGCCGGGCAGTTCCAGCACCGGCGGCCACTGGAAGGTGGTGGCCGCCTGGAGGGCGTCCTTGGTGATGTCGATGAGCACCGGTCCCGGGCGGCCGGTGGCGGCGATGTGGAAGGCCTCCGCGACGGTCCGCGGGATGTCGTCGGCGTCGGTGACCAGGAAGTTGTGCTTGGTGACCGGCATGGTGATGCCGACGATGTCCGCCTCCTGGAAGGCGTCCGTGCCGATCGATTTGGAGGGCACCTGGCCGGTGATCGCGACGAGCGGCACGGAGTCCATGTGCGCGTCCGCGATCGGGGTCACCAGATTGGTGGCGCCCGGACCCGAGGTCGCCATGCACACCCCCACCTTGCCGGTGGCCTGGGCGTATCCGGTGGCCGCGTGGCCGGCGCCCTGCTCGTGGCGGACCAGCACATGGCGGACCCGGGCCGAGTCCATCAGGGGGTCGTACGCGGGGAGGATGCAGCCGCCCGGGATGCCGAACACGGTGTCCGCGCCGACCTCTTCGAGAGAGCGGATGAGCGACTGGGCACCCGTCACGTGCTCGGCGCCGGTGTCCGGCTGCCCGGTGGGACGGGTCCGCACTTGCGGGAGGAGGGGCGCGGGGGCCTGCTGCACAGCGTTTGACATCGTCAGTTCCAAAAGTCCGTAGGGGTGTTGTCGAGGACGTTTCGGTGATCGGGAGCCGCGGCGGGGGCGGCCGGTGGTACGTACCCGCCGCCGGGTGATCACCGCATCGGGTGCACCCGGCGGACCTCGGGGCGGATCAGGGCGGGGCCCCCGCCGTCCGCAGCGCCTCGCGGGCGTGCCGTACGACGTCGAGGCCGGAGAGCCGCTTGACGAACGGTCCTTCCACGCTCAGCTCGCCGCGCACCGCCACCGCCGCCGCGTAGCCCCGGTCCACCGGGACGTCGAGCAGGGTCCAGCCGGACGGCGGGTACGGGCCCTCGGGGCGTCCGGAGCCGACGTAGTCGAGTGCGGGGTCGCGGCCCAGGCCCGTGCCGAGGCCCTTGAGGTAGGCCTCCTTGCGGGTCCAGAGCCGGGCCAGCGCCCGGGGGCGTTCCGCCGGGCTGAGCGCGGCCAGTTCGGCCTGCTCGTCCACGTGCAGCATCGAGGCGAGTTCGGCGGTGCCCTCCTCGTCGCCCACCAGCTCCACGTCGACCCCTATGGGGGCCGCCGCGGTGCCGACGACGGCGAGGTCGCCCCGGTGGGACAGCGAGAAGAACAGCCGTTCGTCGGCGTCGAGCACGGTGGGCCGGCCGTGCGGTCCGCCGCAGCAGGGACAGGTGTCCCGGCCGAGGTGGACGTCCTCCGGGCGCAGGCTCAGGTATGAGCCCAGCAGCCGGCGGAGGGCGACGTGCGCGGCCGTGAACCGGGTGCGGTCGGCGGCGTGCATGAGGCCGGCGGCCCGTTGACGCTCGGTGGCGTCGAGTACCTGTTCGTCCAGGATGCCGAGGGGGACATCCGAGACCCTCAGGAGCCAGAGGTCCAGTGAGCCGGCGGGTGGCAGCTCACGAACGACCCACGGCAGGGTGTGTTCCACGGGGTCTCTCCTGTTCGTACGGGAGTGAGACAGGTGAGCCGGGTCTCACCGCGTGGCCGGCGCGACCGGCAGGTCCCGCCTTCCGCGCAGCGGCCCGGTCAGCAGGAGCAGCGGGGTCAGGGCGAGGCCCGCGGTGAGCACCCACAGGGCGGGCCGCAGGCCGAGCAGGGTGCCGAGGCCTCCGCCGAGCAGTGAACCGATGGGGATCACGCCGAAGTTCGCGACCGAGATGCTGGCCGAGACCCGGCCGAGCAGCTGGGGCGGACAGTAGCGCTGGCGGAACGCTCCCTGGATCACGTTGGCGAGTACGACGCCGAGCGAGAGCACGGCGCTCCCGGCCACCAGCGCGGACAGCGTCCAGCCCGCCCCGGTCAGCGGGATGAGCAGGGCGAACGGGGCGCTCAGGATGGTGGCGACCAGCAGTCCGCGGGCCGAGCCGAACCGTGCGATCAGCCGTTTCGCGAGGGTGGCGCCGAGGATGCCGCCGATGCTGCTCGACGCCAGCAGCCATCCGGTGGCGCCTTCTGGTACGCCGAGTACGCGGAGGATGAAGGCGGGCAGGATCGCCGCCTCTGCCGTGAGCACCAGGTTGGTGGCGGTCCCGTAGAGGGTGAGCACCCGCAGGTAGGGGTCCTTGAAGGCGAAGCCGAGCCCTTCCTTGATGTCCTGCCTCAGCGCCGGGCGTTGCGCGGGCCGTTCCGGCAGCCGCTCCTGGCTGCGGATGCCGGAGAGGCAGAGCGCGGAGACGAGGAACGTCGCCGAGTTCACCAGGAGACCGGAGGTGGCGCCGAACGCCTGCGCGAGCAGTCCGCCCCCGCCGAGACCGGCGACCTGGGCGACCGATTCACTGCCCTGGAGCTTGGCGTTGGCCTCCTGGAGGTCCTCCGGCCCGACGATGGAAGGCACGTAGACCTTGTACGAGATCCCGAAGAAGACCGCGGCGAAACCGTTGATCAGCGCCACGGTCAGCAGCTGGGTCATCGTCAGGATGCCGAGCCAGCCCGCGACCGGCACGCTCGCCAGGAGCACGAGCGGGACCACGTTGCAGATCTGCATGATCGGCCTGCGCCGCATCCGGTCCACCCAGGCGCCGGCCGGCAGGCCGATCAGCAGCCAGGGCAGCCAGGGCGCGGCGGCCAGCAGGCTCGCGGAGAAGACGCTCGCCTTGAGCGTCACCAGGGCGACCATGGGCATGGCGACAGCGGTGATGTTGATGCCGACGCGGTTGGTCGTCTCGCCGATCCACAGCAGCCGGAAGTCCCGGTGGCCGCGCAGCCCGCTGCGCGGCGGCGGTTCGTGGTCCATGCCGGGGGCCCGCTCGGACAGTCCGGCGCTCATGACGTCACCGCCTTGAGTACGGCCCGGGTCAGCAGCGCGCTCCCGTCCGACCAGCGGGTGCGCCGGGCGGTCAGCTCGGCTCTGAGTACGTCCCGCCGGGCCGCCAGAGCGCGTATCCCGTCGGCCGTGGAGCCGGGTCCGCCGCCGTGGGCACACGCCTGGGCCACCAGCCCGGGGGCCAGTCCGCCGTCCTCGACGGCCGGGAAGCGGGCGGCGTCCACCAGCGACCGGCCGGAGTCCAGGGCACCGAGCACGGTCTCGCCCACCAGATGGTGCGCGGCCCGGAACGGCATCCCGTCCAGCACGAGCCGCTCCGCCAGGTAGGTGGCCGAGGTGAATCCGTCCACGGCCCTCTCCGTCATGCGTTCGCGTTCGGGTTCGGTGCCCGCGACCACCAGGCTCAGCAGTGTCACCGCGTCGGTGGTGTCGCTGAGTCCGGGCCACAGGTGGCGTACGGCCTCGGTGCCGACCGCGATGGCGTTGGTGTAGCCGCCGGTGGTCATGGCGGTCGCCGCGCCGACGAAGGCGCCGAGGCTCGCGGCGGACCGGCCCTGGATGTGTTCGAGCAGGAATGGGTTGCGCTTCTGCGGCATCATCGAGCTGGACCCGACGAGGGTGTCGCCCACCCTCAGCAGGCCGAACTCCTCCGACGTCCAGGTGCTCAGGTCCCGGCCGGTGCGGGCCAGCGCGACGCCGAGGACGGCGGACGCGGAGAGCAGGTCCAGGACGAAGTCGCGGGAGGCCACCGCGTCGACCGAGTTGGGTGCGGCGGAGCTGAAGCCGAGGAGTTCGGCGGTGCGCCGGGGGTCGATGGGGACGGAGGTCCCGCCGATCGCACCGGCTCCCAGCGGGTTGACGTCGATCTGGCGTCCGGCGTCGAGCAGCGATTCGTACGCGCGCAGCACCGCGCCGGCGACACCGGCGAGGTAGTGGCCGTAGCCGATGGGCACGGCCGGCTGGCCGTGGGTGTAGGCGGGCATGACCACGTCCCGGTACTCCTCGGCCCTGTCCAGGAGCACCTCCGCCAGCCGGTCGACCGCGTCGAGGAGGGCCAGGTAGGGGGCGCGGACCTTGAGCCGGGTGGTGGTGGCGTTGAGGTCGTTGCGCGAGCGGCCGGTGTGCAGGATGCCGCCGGTCCGGTCACCCAGCTGCTCGATGAGGTGGCCCTCGTAGGCGAGGTAGACGCCGCGCGGCATCGGTCTGGCCCTGACGGGTGCGAAATCCTGCCCGCGCAGTTCCTCGATGGCGCGCAGCAGGGCCGCTGCCCGGTCCCGGTCGACGATGCCGCGCTCGGTGAGCATGATCAGGTGGGCCCGGTCGACCTCGCTGATGCCGCGCAGCTCCTGCCCGAGTCCGTCGGCGGTGTCCGGCAGGTACTGGTCGTAGACGATGCGGTGCGCCTCGGCGTCGAGCGCGGCCTTGAGCCGGCCGGTGTCGACGCCGTGCGCGGGCGCTGTGGTCATGCGTATGCCTCCTCTGTGTGCAGGTCCGCGTACGAGACGGCTTCGCCGAGCAGGGCCACGGCCCGGCCGGCCGCCTCCGCTGCCCGTCCCGCGCGGTCGGCGACGGCGATGACGTGGCCGACGCGGCCGCGGAAGTCCTCTGCGGGGCCCACCGGTTCGCCGGGGCCCCGGTAGAGCAGCGCCTCGACGGTGCCCGGTACGGTGCGGGCCCGGTCCACGGCTTCGTGCAGGGCGGCGGACGGCGCGAGGATGCCGTCCTGGTCGCAGGTGAGGAAGCGGATCGAGGCGCGGGCGTGGCGGCCGCGTTCCAGTTCGGGGGCGGCCCCGAGCGCGGCCAGCACCTGGGCGCGTACGAGGTCGGTCCCGCAGGCCCTGCGGACCAGTTCGGGGATCATGCCGCCGGCCAGCCGGGGGTTGACCTCGATGACCTGGGCGGTGCGGGTGCCGGTCAGCCGCAGTTCCACGTGGGCGGCGCCCCAGCCGAGTCCGAGCGCGCGTACCGCGCGTACCGCGGTCTCGCGCAGGGCGATCTCCTGCTCGCCGGGGAGGGCGGCCGGTACGTCGTGTCCGGTCTCGACAAACACCGGGAGCGGACCGACGTGTTTGGCGACGGTGACGACGGCTTCGGTGCCGAAGACCTCGACGGAGAACTCCGGGCCCGTCAGGTACTCCTCGACCAGGATCCGGCCCGGTGCGGTGACGCCCCGCTCGTTGACGGTGGCCGAGAGCAGGGTCCCGGCGTGCTCGGCGACCTCGCCGAGGTCCGTGCAGAGCCGGACACCCAGACTTCCCGAGCCCTGCACCGGTTTGACCACCACGGGCAGTCCGATGCCGCGGGCGGCGGCGAGTGCGCCGGCCACCTCGCTGACGACGGCGAAGTCCGCGGAGCCGACGCCCGCGGCGGTCAGGATCCGGCGCTGCTCGGCCTTGTCGCGGCAGGCCCGTACGGCGTCGGCCGCGGGGCCGGGCAGCCCGAGCCGGTAGGCCAGGGCGGCGGCGGTCGGCACGTAGTACTCGGAGCTGGTCAGCACGCCCGCGACGGTCGCCCCGTCCTCCAGTGACCGCACGGTCGCCCACAGCGCGTCCTCGTCGGAGGTGTCCACGGTGACGGTCCGCAGCCGGTCCTCTGCGGCGTACGGGTAGCGGCCCGGGTCCGCGCAGAGCAGCACGGGCACCGCGCCCAGTTCGGCCGCGCGGCGGGCGAACAGCCGTCCGGTGCCGGTGGTGTTGCTCTCCACCAGGAGCAGCAGGCGCTCGTTCATGAGCCGACCACCGGCATCACCACGTCGTCGAAGCCGCGGCGGGCCCACAGCAGCCGGGACCAGGCGGCGGTGGCGTCCAGCGGGTGCTCGACGGTGCGGGGGCCGCCGGCGGCGGGGGCGGGGACGATCCCCTGCGCGTCTAGCCAGGTGTCGTTGTACACCGTGGACTGGTAGCGGTAGCCCTCGTCCGGCAGCACCATCACGACGGTGCTCCGCGGGTTCTGCTCGGCCCACCAGGAGGCGACCTGGAAGGAGGCGCCGCTGGTCGGGCCCATGAACAGGCCGTGCTCGCGGTAGAGCTCGTGGGTCGCGTGGAACGCCTCGGGCGCGGTCACCCAGTGGACCTCGTCGTACGCGGTGTGGCTGACGTTGCCCGGGTGGATGCTGCTGCCGAGTCCGCGCAGGGTGCGCGGTCCGTCGGGGCTGCCGAAGATGATGCTCCCCTGAGTGTCGACGCCGACCAGGTGGAGGGCGGGCCCTGTCTGCCGCAGCGCGGCCGCGAGCCCGCCGGTGGAGCCGCCCGAGCCCACCGGGCCCACCAGGCAGTCCACGGCGCCCACGGTGTCCCCGATGAGATCGGCGACGATGCCGTACGCGCCGGGGTTGTCGGGGTTGTCGTACTGGCCGGGGACGAAGGCCTCCGGGTCCTGCCGGCGCAGCTCGGCCACGCGGGCGAGCCGGGCGCCCTGGATACCGCCGGCCTGGCCGGTGTGCTCGACGATCTCCACGGTCGTACCGAGCATTTCGAGCCGGGTGCGCAGATCGCGGTCGATCGCCGAGTCACCGACGATGGTCAGCGGGTAGCCGCGCAGCCGGCAGACCATGGCCAGGCCCAGCGCGAAGGTGCCGGAGGAGGTCTCGATGATCCGGGTACCCGGGGAGATCAGACCGGCGGCCTCCGCCCGGTCGAGGATGTAGCGGGCGGGCAGCAGCTTCATCAGGCTGAAGGCGGCCGCGTAGAGGTTGTCGGTCACCTTGATGATGCGTGGCAGCTCCGTCGCCTCCACGATCGAGGAGTGAGCCTTGGGGAGAGTGGTCGTCGTCATGTCAGTCACCCGTTGTGTAGTTCCACTGCTCGTGAATTCCGAGCTCTTGCAGGAGGTCCTGGGCCGTGCCGGTCCGTGCCTCGACCTCGGGGTCGTCCCGGTCGAAGAGGAGCCCGGCGATGTCCCCGCTGTGTGCCGCCTGGATTCCGACGGCTCCGGTGGTCCGCGCGATGTCACGGATGCGGTCGAGCCGCGGTATCGGCAGATGGCGCTGGTTGATCTCCGTGCTGGCCGTGGCCACCGATCCCAGCAGGGCCACGTCCTTCATCTGGATGGCCTCCCGGAGCATCGACTGCAGCCGGGTGAAGAGGTCGATCTCGTCCTGCCCGTAGCGGGCCGGCGAGAGGGCCAGGGTGTCCACACCGCGCCCGCCGCCCTCGGGCCGTGAGCCGAAGCCGAGGATCCGCAGGGCCGGCATCCGGTAGCCGAAGTCCTCGATCACCGTGCCCTCGCGCTGGGCGAACAGGACGGTGGACTCCTCGAACATCAGGGAGTCGGAGGCGGTCTCCGCCCGTACCGCGATCCTGGCGACCTCCTGCGGCGGCAGGGGGCTGACGAACGCGTCCTTGACCGCCCAGATGGCGGCGAGCACATCGCTCGTGGAGGAGCCGAAGCCCCGGCACAGCGGTACGTCACCGGTGAGGTCCAGGTGGCCGCCGGCCGGCTCTGCGCCCGGCGGGGTCACCGCGCGGACCGCGAGTTCGGCCGCGCGCCGTGCCTTGCCCTTCCAGTGCGGCGTGACGGTGACCTCGTCGCCGGGGGCGGGGATGAACGTCGCGCGGGTCGCGTGAATGGTGCAGGGAAGAGTGACGAGACCTCGGGTGAGCCCTCCGTCACCGGTGAACACGCCTTGCAGGATCTCACCGTGGTGGACGGGGGCTGAGGCTACCCCGACACGCCAGCCGGAATGATCAACCATTTCCTTGACTTTCTGTTGCCGGGACCGTGGCCTGCGGATGGCTTCACGCTATGCAGGCCGGAACGTGCCGCCCGGCGGCATGAGCGGCAGCCCGCGGGCAACTTGGGGTGCCGCTCCGGCCGGCCGGAGCGCACGGGTGCCCGGGGCCGCCGTGTGGGCGGTCCCGGGCACCTGTGCGGTGTAGCGGAGATCAGTGACGCGCTCCGCGCAACTCCTCGGCCAGCACCTTTCCGATCTCGCGCAGCGGCTCCGCGGTGGTCATGTCCCAGTGCGCGCAGTCGATGTCGTACTCCTCGACGCGGCCCAGGACATGGGGTGCCCAGGCCTCCGCTCCGGTCGTCTCCGCGGGCGTGCGGGCGGCGTTGAGGAACACCGCGTCGCCGCCGAACCGGCGCTGCGGCACGTACCGGTAGCGCATCTCCAGGTTGCCGGCCGTGACGGCGACGACCGCGGCGGCCTGGGCCGGTTCCAGCGCGCCCAGGATCGCGTCCTCCGCGCGCAGTACGGCGGCCAGCTCCGCCGCGTCCGGGGCGCTGTCCGCGCACCGCACGTCGAGTTCGGCGCCGCGGCCCCCGAGCAGGGCGGTCAGCACCTCGCGGCCGGTGACGGCGGGCGGCCGGAAACCGTCGGGCAGCGGGTAGGAGTCGAGCAGCGCCAGCAGGGCCACCTGCTCGCCCTGCTCCTCCAGCCGGGCCGCGACCGCGTGCGCCACGAGCCCGCCGAACGACCAGCCGAGCAGGTGGTACGGGCCGTGGGCCTGGACCGAGCGGATCTCGGCCACATAGCCGTCGGCCATCTCCTCGATACCGGCCGGCCGGTCCGCCGGACGCGTCAGCTCCTTGGCCTGGAGGCCGATCAGCGGCCGCCGCCCGCCGATGTGCCGGAGCAGTCCGGCGTACGACCAGGCCATCCCGGAGATCGCGTGGACGCAGAACAGCGGGGCCTCGTCGGCCTCGGGGGAAGCGGCCCGGATCGGCAGCAGCGTCTCCATCGGGTCGCCGCTCGTGTCGGAGGCGATGTGTTCGGCGAGCAGCGCGGGCGTCGGGTACTGGAACAGGTCGCGGATGGTGACCCGGGTCTCCCAGACGGAGCGGATCCGGCCGATCAGCCGGGTGGCGAGCAGTGAGTGGCCGCCCAGCTGGAAGAAGTGGTCGTCGATGGTGACCGACTGCACTCCGAGGGTGGCGGCGAAGAGCCCGCACAGGACCTCCTCCGCCGGGGTACGCGGTGCCCGGCCGCCGCCGGTCGCGGACTGCGGCGGTTCGGGCAGGGCGCGGCGGTCGAGCTTGCCGTTGACCGTGAGGGGCAGCGCGTCCAGCGGCACGATGGTCGCCGGCACCATGTACTCGGGCAGCGCGGCGACCGCGTGCCTGCGCAGTTCCTGGGCGTCGGGACGGCTGCCCTCCGTGGGCACCACGTACGCCACCAGGCGTTTGTCGCCGGGCCGGTCCTCCCGGATCAGCACCGCCGCCTGCGCGAGGGAGGGGTGCCGCAGCAGTGCCGATTCGATCTCACCCGGCTCGATGCGGAAGCCCCGCAACTTGATCTGCTGGTCGGCCCGGCCGAAATACTCCAGCTCGCCGTCCTGGCTCCAGCGGGCCAGGTCGCCGGTCCGGTACATCCGGGAGCCGGGCGCACCGTGCGGGTCCGCGACGAAGCGTTCGGCGCTCAGTACGGGCTGCCCAATGTAGCCGTGGGCGAGTCCGTGCCCTGCGACGTACAGCTCACCGGGGACGCCCGGGGGCAGCAGCCGGAGGTTCTCGTCCAGGACGTAGGCGTGCTTGCCGGCGATCGGCCGCCCGATCGGGATGGCGGGCGCGGGCCGGGTGAGGGTGTGCGCGGTGGTGAAGCCCATGCTCTCGGCGGGCCCGTAGCCGTTGACCAGGTGGAGGTGCGGGTGGTCGGCCAGCGCCTTGGCGGTGTGGGCGGGCGAGGCCGCCTCGCCGGCGGTCATCGCCTCCTTGATCCGGGCGAACACCACCGGGTGCTCGTCGAGCATGTGGTTGAACAGGCTCGCCGACATCTGGAGCGTGGTGACTCCGTGCCGTTCGACGAGTTCCGCGATCTGGTGCGGGTCGGTGTGCTGGCCCGGCTGAAGGACGCAGACCCCGCCGTGCAGCAGCGGTCCGAAGACCTCCAGGGCGAAGGCGTCCCAGGAGACCGGCGAGCTCTGCAGGTAGGTCTGCTCCGGTCCGAAGTCCAGGTAGTCGGGGCCGATGAAGGTGGCGGCCAGGGCCCGGTGCGAGGCGGCCACCCCCTTCGGGAGTCCGGTCGAGCCGGAGGTGAACATCACGCAGGCGATGGATTCGGGGCGTCCGCCCGTCTCGACCGGTGTCCCGGGCAGGCCGCTGATGCCGGGGATCTCCTCGGTGAGGTCGACGACGGTGGCCGGGGTCGACAGGGCCGTCAGATGGGCCTGGGTGACCAGCGCCGCCGGACCGGTCTGGCCGAGCACGGTGTTCAGCCGGTCGGCCGGGAACTGCGGGTCGAGCAGCGTGTATCCGGCCCCGGCCTTCAGGGCGGCGAGCAGCGAGGCGATGAGCTGCGGGGAGCGTTCCAGGTGGATGGCGACGATGCTGCCCGGCGTGACGCCTCGTGAGGTCAGGTGGCGGGCCAGCCGGTTGGACCAGATGTCCAGCTCCTGGTAGGTGACCTGCTGTTCCTCGTGGACCAGCGCCACCGAGTGCGGTGTGCGGGCGGCCTGCCGCGCGAACAGCGCGTCGAGTGCCAGGGCCGGGGCGGACGACCGGGCACCGCTCCATTCCCGCAGCCGGTGGTGCTCGTCCTCCGAGACGGTCTCCAGGTCCGCGAGGGGCAGGTCGGGGGATGCCACGGCCCCGGTGAGGAGCCGGACCAGCCGGTCCGCGGTGGCTTCGATGGTGCGTGCCTCGTAGAGGTCGGTGGTGTACTCGATCAGGATGTCGAGTCCGTCGGGGCGGCCGTCGGCGGTCCGGTTCTCGGCGAAGGCGAAGGTGAGGTCGAACTTGGCCACGGAGGCCTCCGGAGTGGCGAACTCACTTTCCAGTCCGGCGAGTCGAGGCGCCTCGTCGCTGGTGTCCCCGACGGTGAGCATGATCTGGAAGAGGGGGTGCCGGGCGGTGGTGCGCTCGGGGTTGAGGGCTTCGACGAGCCGGTCGAACGGCAGGTCCTGGTGGGCCCAGGCGGCGAGGTCGGTCTCCCGGACCCGGGTCAGCAGCTCCCGGAAGGTCGGGTCGCCGCTCGTGTCGGTGCGCAGGACGAGGGTGTTGACGAAGAAGCCGACGACGTCGTCGAGCTTCTGGTCGGTGCGCCCCGCGACGGGTGAGCCGAGCGGGATGTCGTGCCCGGCGCCGGAGCGGGCGAGCAGTGTCGCGACGGCTGCCTGGGCCACCATGAAGAACGTGGTCCCGGTGTCCTGGGCCAGCGACATCAGGGCGGTGTGCAGGGCGGCGGGGCAGTGCACGGCGTGGGTGCGGCCCCGGTTGGAGGCGGACGCGGGACGGGCGTGGTCGGCGGGGAGGGTGGCCTCCTCCGGCAGGTCCGCGAGCACCTCGCGCCAGTGGTCGAGCTGCCGGTCCTCGTCGCGCTCCAGGATGCCCTGCTGCCAGAGGGTGTAGTCGGCGTACTGGACCGGCAGCGGCTCCCAGGCGGGGGCCGCGCCCTCGGTGCGGGCTTCGTAGGCGGTGGCCAGGTCACGGAAGAGCGGGCCGTTGGACCAGCCGTCGGAGGCGATGTGGTGGATCACGAGCAGCAGCACGTGGTCCGCCGCACCGATCTCCAGCAGCTTTGCCCGGCAGGGGATCTCGGCCGCCAGATCGAAGGTGCGGGCGGCCTCGGCGGCGAGCCGCTCCGGGAGTTCCTCCTCTGTGGTGCCGGCCAGCGGGAGGGCGAGGCCGGCCGGGGGCAGCACGTGCTGGTAGGGCGTGCTCTCGTGCGTGGGGAAGACGGTACGAAGGCCTTCGTGGCGGGTGACCAGGTCGGTGAGGGCCAGCTGGAGCGCCCGGTGGTCGAGGGGACCCCTGAGGCGCAGGGCGAGGGGGATGTTGTAGGTGGCGGACGGGCCTTCCAGCTGGTCGAGGAACCACAGCCGCTGCTGGGCGGAGGAGAGCGGTACGCGCTCCGGCCGTTCCTGCGGCGTCAGCGCCGGCCGCTGCTCCCCGCTGCCCTCGGCCGCGATCCGCTCGGCCAGCTGCGCGACCGTCGCGTACTGGAACAGGTCCCGGATGGTGATCTCGGTGTCCCACACGGCACGGATGCGGCTGATGAGGCGGGTGGCGAGCAGGGAGTGTCCGCCGCGCCGGAAGAAGTGGTCGTCGATGGTGACCGACGGCAGTCCGAGAACGGCCGCGAACAGGCCGCACAGGACTTCCTCCGCGGGCGTCCTGGGCGGCCGGCCTCCGGCGTCGGCGGTCAGCAGCGGCGCGGGCAGGGCGCGCCGGTCCACCTTGCCGTTGGCGGTGAGCGGAATCTCGTCGAGGACCACGAAGGCCGCCGGGACCATGTACTCCGGGAGCCCGCCGGAGATCTCGCGGTGCACGGCCTCGGTGTCGATGCGGGCGCCTTCGGCGGCGACGAGGTAGGCGGCGAGGCGCTTGTCGCCGGGCCGGTCCTCCCGGACGACGACGGTCGCCTGGCCCACACTCGCCTGCGCGGTCAGCGCCGTCTCGATCTCGCCCAGTTCGATGCGGAAGCCCCGGAGCTTGACCTGCTGGTCGGCCCGGCCCAGGTATTCGAGGGAGCCTTCGGCGTTCCAGCGGACCAGGTCGCCCGTCCGGTACATCCGCGTACCGGCCGGGCCGTACGGGTCCGCGACGAAGCGTTCCGCCGTCAGCGAGGCACGGTTGAGGTAGCCCTGCGCCAGACCGGCCCCCGCGATGTACAGCTCGCCGGGAGCGCCGGGCGCGGCGAGTCGCAGGGCGGCGTCCAGGACGTAGGCCCGGTGGTTGTCGAGGGGCTCCCCGATCGGGATGGCTCCCGCGTGGTCCAGGGGGCGGTGGATGCGATGGGTGGTGGCGAAGGTGGTGGTCTCCGTCGGACCGTAACCGTTGACGACGGTGAGCTGCGGGCAGTGGTCCATGACCCGGCGCACCGCCTCCGGCGGCACCACGTCGCCGCCCGCCCATACCTCGCTGACCCCGGTGAAGGCGGCGGGCGCCTCCTCCGCCAGCACGCGGAACAGCCCTGCGGTCAGCCAGAGCGCGGTGATCCGGTGCTCGGCCAGCAGCCGCTGGTAGTCGGCCGGGGCGAGGTGGCCGCGCGGTGCCACCACGACCGTGCGGCCGTTCAGCCAGGGCACCCAGATCTCGTACGTCGAGGCGTCGAAGGCGGCCGGCGAGTGGAACAGCACGCGCCGGTGGGCGCCGTTGGCGTACATGGTCTGCGCGGCCAGGTCCGCGACGTTGCGATGGGTGACCGCGACACCCTTCGGCACCCCCGTCGAACCCGAGGTGAACATCGCGTAGACGGGCTGGTCGGGGTGGATGGAGCGGGCCGGGGCGGTGGCGGGAAGGTGGCCGAGCTCTGTGCCGGCGCCCAGGACGACGACCTGCGCGTCGGCGTCCAGGACGACCTGGTGGTCCGACAGTGCCTGATCGGTGAGCAGGACCGGCGCCCGGGTGTCGGCGAGGATCCGGACGAGTCGGCTGTCGGGGTCGCCGGTGTTCAGCGGGGCGTACACGGCTCCGGCCTTGACCACGGCGAGCAGAGCGGTGAGCAGGTCGGTGGACCGCTCCATCAGGACGGCGACCACGTCGTGCTGCCGGATCCCGAGGTCGATGAGGTGGTGGGCCAGCCGGTTGGTGGCCTCGTCGAGTTCGGCGAAGGTCAGGTCATGGTCCTCGTCCACCAGGGCTATCGCGTCCGGGGTGCGGGCGGCCTGGGCGGCGAACAGCTCCGCCAGGCTCTTCCCGGACGATCCGGTGGTGGCGCCGCTCCGCTCCTCCAGGAGCAGCCGCCGCTCGTGCTCGCCCAGCAGGTCGAGGACGGACAGCGGGGAGTCGGGCGAGGTGACGACGGCCTCCAGGAGCCGGTTCAGCCGCGCCATGAGCGCCTCGATGGTCCGGGCGTCGTAGAGGTCGGTGGCGTACTCGATGGTGATGTCGAGGCCGTCCGGCCGGCCGTCGCGGGTGCGGTGCTCGGCGAAGCCGAACGTCAGGTCGAACTTGGCGATCTGCAGCGCGCTGTACTCGGTACGGGCGTCGAGCCCCGGGAACCCGATGACGTCGGAACCGGCCTCACCCATGGTGAGCATCACCTGGAACAGCGGGTGGCGGGAGGCGGAGCGTTCCGGGTTCAGCACCTCGACCAGCCGGTCGAACGGCAGGTCCTGGTTGTCCCAGGCGGCCAGATCCGTCCTGCGGACCCTGGACAGCAGTTCACGGAAGCTCGGGTCGCCCGTGACGTCCGTCCGCAGCACCAGGGTGTTGACGAAGAAGCCGACCAGCCCGTCGAGCGCCTCGTCGATGCGCCCGGACACCGGGGAGCCGATCGGGATGTCGAGGCCGGCGCCGGAGCGCGACAGGGCGGTCGCGACGGCGGCCTGGACCGCCATGAACAGGGTGGCGCCGGACTCCCGCGCGAGGTGGGTCAGACCGGCGTGGACGTCGGCGGGCAGCCGGGCGTCGCAGGTGGCGCCCGCGTAGGAGGCCGATGCGGGGCGCGGACGGTCGGCCGGCAGCGTTCCCTCCTCGGGCAGATCCGCCAAGGCCGATCGCCAGAAGTCCAGTTGACGCGATCCGGCGCTCTCGGGGTCGTCGCCCTCGCCCAGCAGCTCCTGCTGCCAGAGGGTGTAGTCGGCGTACTGGACCGGCAGCGGCTCCCAGTCGGGTACGGCACCCCGGACCCGCGCCTCGTAGGCGGTGGCGAGGTCCTGGAGCAGAGGGGCGGTCGAGCCGCCGTCCGACACGATGTGGTGCATCACGATGAGCAGGACGTGCTCGCGCTCGCCGAGGGCGATCAGCCGCGCCCTGACCGGCAGGTCCACGGCGAGGTGGAAGACCTGCGCGGACTCCTGTGCGAGCACGTCCGGCAGCGTCGTGGCGTCGGCCGGTACGACGTCGAGCGCGAGCTCCACCTCCTCCTCGGCCAGGATGCGCTGATACGGGGTGCCGTCCTGGTCGGGGAAGAGGGTCCGCAGGCTCTCGTGCCTGCCGACCAGGTCCAGGAGCGCCGACTGGAGGGCCGGGCGGTCGAGTTCGCCGTTCAGTCGCACGGCGAGCGGGATGTTGTAGGTGGTCGACGGCCCTTCCATCTGGGCGATGAACCAGAGCCGCTGCTGGGCGAAGGACAAGGGGATCACTTGGTCGCTCCCATCCGGCGCATCGGCCGAAGTCTGGGCCGCGCGGCCGAGGCGCCGTCGAGCTTCTCGACGAGCGTGGCCACGATCGGGTTCTCGAAGAGGGTCGCCACGGAGAGCTCGACCCCGAGTACGGTACGGATCCGGCCCGCGAGCCGGGTGGCGAGGAGCGAGTGCCCGCCGAGGTGGAAGAAGTGGTCGTCGATGGTGACCGAGGTCAGTCCGAGGACCTCCGCGAAGAGGCCGCAGAGCACTTCTTCCTTGGCGGTACGCGGTGCGCGCCCGGTGGTGTCGTTGACGGTCTGCGGTTCGGGCAGTGCACGCCGGTCGACCTTGCCGTTGACGGTGAGCGGGATCTCGTCCAGGACCACGAAGGCGGACGGGACCATGTAGTCGGGCAGCAGCCCGGACAGCTGCCGCTGGACGTCTCCGGGCTCTATCCGTGCGCCGTCCACGGCGGTGAGGTAGGCGACGAGGCGCTTGTCCCCGGGCCGGTCCTCGCGGACGACGACGGTGGCCTGGGCCACGCCCGGCCGGCCGACGAGTACGGTCTCGATCTCGCCCGGTTCGATGCGGAAGCCGCGGAGCTTGACCTGCTGGTCGGCACGGCCGAGGTACTCCACAGAGCCCTCGGCATTCCAGCGGACCAGGTCGCCGGTCCGGTACATCCGGGTACCGGCGGGACCGTACGGATCGGCCACGAACCGGTCGGCGGTCAGCGACGGCCGGTCCAGATAGCCCTGCGCCAGACCCGCACCCGCGATGTACAGCTCACCGGGAGTGCCCGGGGCGACCAGCCGCAGCCCCTCGTCCAGGACGTACACCCGGTGGTTGTCGAGCGGCTCCCCGATCGGGATGGCGCCCGCGTAGTCGAGGGGGCGGTGGATGCGGTGCGTGGTGGCGAAGGTGGTGGTTTCCGTCGGACCGTACCCGTTGACGACGGTCACCTCCGGGCAGCGGTCCATGACCCGGCGCACCGCCTCCGGCGGCACCACATCACCTCCGGCCCACACCTCGCGCACCCCGGCGAACGCCTCCGGAATCTCCTCCGCCATGACGCGGAACAGCCCTGCGGTCAGCCAGAGCGCGGTGATCCGGTGCTCGGCCAGCAGCCGCTGGTAGTCGGCCGGGGCCAAGTGTCCTGCGGGGGCGATGACGAGGGTGCCGCCGTTCAGCCAGGGCACCCACATCTCGTACGTGGACGCGTCGAACGCCATCGCCGAGTGGAACAGCACCCGACGGTGCGCCCCGTTCGCGTACATCGTCTGCGCCGCCAGGTCCGCGACATTGCGGTGCGTGACCGCGACACCCTTCGGCACCCCCGTCGAACCGGACGTGAACATCGCGTACACCGGCTGATCCGCATGCACCACAACCAGGGGATCGGATACATCACCCTCCCCGTCCGACACCGGGCTCAGTACCCGCACACCGGCCGGCACCGCCAGCACACCCGCGTCCCGGTCCGTCACCACATACGACACACCCGACTGACCAACAATCAACTCCACCCGCTCGGCCGGATAACGGGTATCCAGCGGCACATACACCGCACCCGCCTTCACCACCGCCAACGTCATCACCACGGCACTCACCGAGCGCTCCAGGAACAACGCCACCCGGCCCCCGGGCCGCACTCCCTCACCGATCAGCCAACGCGCCGCCGCATTCGCCAGCCCATCCAGCTCACGGTAGGAAAGCTCACGCCCCTCACCCACCACCGCCACCGCGTCCGGAGTCCGCGCCACCTGCGCCGCGAACAACACACCCAGCCCCGCACCCGGCGAACCCGTCACCTCACCCGACCACTCCCCCAACAACACCTCACGCTCACCATCGGACAACAACTCCAACTCACCCACCGGCACATCCGGAGCCGACGCCGCCCCCTCCAGCAACCGCACCAGACGCTCACCCGCCAACTCCACAGACCGCGCGTCATACAGATCAGTCGCATACTCGATCGTGATGTCCAGCCCACCCGGCCGACCCTCACCCATCCGATGCTCCGCGAAGCCGAAGGTGAGGTCGAACTTGGCGATCTCCACCTTCGAGAACTCGTACTCCGCCTCCAGTCCGGCGAGTTCGGGGGCCTCTGCCGACATGTCACCGACGGTGAGCATGACCTGGAAGAGGGGGTGACGGGCGGTGGTGCGCTCGGGGTTGAGGGCTTCGACGAGCCGGTCGAACGGCAGGTCCTGGTGGCTCCAGGCGGCGAGGTCGGCCTCCCGGACCCGGGTCAGCAGCTCCCGGAAACTCGGGTCACCGCTGGTATCGGTCCGCAGGACCAGGGTGTTCACGAAGAACCCGACGAGATCATCGAGGGCCTGGTCGGTGCGGCCCGCGACCGGTGAGCCGAGCGGGATGTCGTGCCCGGCACCGGACCGCGACAGCAAGGTCGACACCGCCGCCTGCGCCACCATGAACAGGGTGCTGCCGGTGTCCTGGGCCAGCGTGGTGAGCGCATCGTGCAGCCCGGCCGTGCAGTGCACGGTGTGGGTGGTGCCCCGGTTGGACGCGGTGGCCGGCCTGGGCCGGTCGGACGGAAGGGTGGCCTCCTCGGGCAGGTCGGCCAACGCCGAGCGCCAGTATTCGAGTTGGCGTTGCTCGTCGCTTCCCAGAAGTCGTTGCTGCCAGAGCGAGTAGTCGGCGTACTGGACCGGGAGCGGCTCCCACGCGGGGGCGGTGCCCTCGGTGCGGGCCTCGTAGGCGGTGGCCAGGTCACGGAAGAGCGGTCCGTTGGACCAGCCGTCGGAGGCGATGTGGTGGATGACCACCAGCAGGATGTGCTCCTGCTCGCCCAGCGAGACCAGGTGCGAGCGGATCGGTGGCTGGACGGCCAGGTCGAAGGTGGCCGCCGAGAGGACCGCCAGCCGTGCCGTGAGCTCCTCCTCAGTGGTGTTGATCAGGGGCAGCTCCATGTCGGCCGGAGGCAGGACGTGCTGGTGGGGGGTGCCCTCATGGGTGGGGAAGACGGTGCGCAGGCCTTCGTGGCGGGTGGTGAGGTCGGTCAGGGCCAGCCGGAGTGAGCGGTGGTCGAGGGGGCCCTTGAGGCGCAGGGCGAGGGGGATGTTGTAGGTGGCGGACGGGCCTTCCATCTGGTCGAGGAACCACAGCCGCTGCTGGGCGGAGGAGAGCGGAACGCGCTCCGGGCGCTCCTCGGGCATCAGGGCCGGCCGGGGCAGTTCGCCACTGCTCTCGGTGACGCACTCCGAGAGGGCGAGCACGGTCGGGTTGCGGAACAGGTCCTTCACGCCGAGCTGGACGCCGAAGGCCCGCCGGATACGGCTGATCAGCCGGGTGCCGAGCACCGAGTGGCCGCCCCGGTGGAAGAAGTGGTCGTCGATGGTGACCGACGGCAGTCCGAGAACGGCCGCGAAGAGGCCGCAGAGCACTTCTTCCTGCGGTGTGCGCGGTGCCCGCCCGTTTGCCGCGTGGGCGACCTGGGGTGCGGGCAGGGCGCGCCGGTCGACCTTTCCGTTGGTCGTGAGCGGAATCTCGTCGAGGACCACGAAGGCGGCCGGGACCATGTATTCGGGCAGGGCGGCCGTGACGTGGGCCCGTAGCTCGGCCACGTCGATGCGGGCGCCTTCGGTGGCGACGAGGTAGGCGGCGAGGCGCTTGTCGCCGGGCCGGTCCTCCCGGACGACGACGGTCGCCTGACCCACACTCGCGTGTGCGGCCAGCGCCGTCTCGATCTCGCCGAGTTCGATGCGGAAGCCCCGGAGCTTGACCTGCTGGTCGGCCCGGCCGAGGTATTCGAGGGAGCCTTCGGCGTTCCAGCGGACCAGGTCGCCCGTCCGGTACATCCGGGTACCCGGCGCGCCGAACGGGTCCGCGACGAAGCGTTCCGCCGTCATGCCCGGCCGGCCGAGGTAGCCGCGGGCCAGACCGGCGCCGGCGATGTACAGCTCGCCGGGGGTGCCCGGAGGGACCAGCCCCAGCCCCTCGTCCACCACATAGGCCCGGTGGTTGTCGAGCGGCTCCCCGATCGGGATGGCCCCCGCGTAGTCCAGCGGGCGGTGGATGTGGTGCGTGGTGGCGAAGGTGGTGGTCTCCGTCGGACCGTAACCGTTCACGACCGTCACCTCCGGGCAGCGGTCCATCACCCGGCGCACCGCCTCCGGCGGCACCACATCACCTCCGGCCCACACCTCACGCACCCCGGCGAACGCCTCCGGAACCTCCTCCGCCATCACCCGGAACAGCCCGGCCGTCAGCCACAGCGAGGTGATGCCGCGCTCGGTCAGCAGTCCGCCCAGGGTTCCGGGATCGAGGTAGCCGGGGGGTGCCACGACGACCGCGCCGCCGTTCAGCCACGGCACCCAGATCTCGTGTGTGGAGGCGTCGAAGGTGTGCGGCGAGTGGAAGAGCACCCGGGTGTGGCCGCCGTTGGCGTACATGGTCTGCGCGGCCAGGTCGGCGACGTTGCGATGGGTGACCGCGACGCCCTTCGGCACCCCCGTCGAACCGGACGTGAACATCACGTACAGCCACTGGTCGGGGTGGGCGGGCAGGGCCGGTGGCGTCGACGGAAGGTGGGCGAAGCCCGAGGTCCCGTCGAGCACGACGGTCTCCGCGGTGGTCCTGGCCACCACCGGGTGCTCTGCCAGCACCTTGTCCGTGAGCAGGACGGGCGCCCCGGTCTCCGCGAGGATCCTCAGCAGGCGGCTGTCCGGGTCCGCGGTGTTGAGCGGGGCGTAGACGCCGCCGGCCTTGACCACCGCGAGGAGGCCGGTGAGCAGGTCCGCCGACCGTTCCATCAGGACGGCGACGACGCTCTCCGGTCGGACGCCGAGGCCCATGAGGTGACGGGCGAGCCGGTTGGCGTCCGCGTCCAGCTCCGCGTAGGTCAGCTCCCGGACACCGTCGACCACGGCGATCGCGTCCGGGGTGCGGGCGGTCTGCGCGGCGAACTGCTCCGCGAGCCCGGCATCGCAGGAGGCGGTGATCGTGCCGTTCCATCCCTCCAGCAGCTGGTGCCGCTCGTCGGGGCCGATGAAGTCGAGTTCGCGGACCGGGGTTTCGGGGCGCTCGACGGCGTCTCCCAGCAGCCGGACCAGTCGGTCGGTGACCGCCTCGACGGTGCCGGCGTCGTACAGGTCGGTGGCGTACTCGACCCTGATGTCCAGCCCGTCCGGGCTGCCGTCCGCCGTACGGTGCTCATGGAAGGAGAAGGTCAGGTCGAACTTGGAGATGTCCAGCGAGGTGAAGCCCGACTCGGCGGAGATTCCCGGCAGTTCGAGGGTGGGGGTGACGGCATCCTGAAGGGTGAGGACCACCTGGAACAGCGGGTGCCGGGCGGTGGAGCGCTCGGGGTTGAGTGCCTCCACCAGCCGGTCGAACGGCAGGTCCTGGTGGGCCCAGGCCGCCAGGTCGGCGTCCCGTACCCGGGTCAGCAGTTCACGGAAGCCGGGGGCGCCCGTGAGATCCGTACGCAGGACCAGGGTGTTGACGAAGAAGCCGACCAGTTCGTCGAGGGACTGCTCGGAGCGGCCCGCGATCGGGGCGCCGATCGGGATGTCCTCGCCGGCGCCGGAGCGGGAGAGTGCGGTCGCGACAGCGGCCTGGGCCACCATGAACAGCGTGCTGCCGGTCTCCCGGGCCAGCCGGGTCAGCGCGTCGTGCAACGCCGCCGGAACGTGCACGCTGTGGGTGGTGCCCCGGTAGGTGGCCACCGCCGGGCGGGGGCGGTCGGCCGGCAGCGTGGCCTCGTCGGGCAGCCCGTCCAGGGTCTCGCGCCAGAACTCCGCCTGCCGTTCCCCGTCCGCCGCGAGGAGCTCCCGCTGCCAGAGGGTGTAGTCGGCGTACTGGACGGGAAGCGGCTCCCAGTCGGGGGCGCCTCCCCTGGTGCGTGCCGTGTAGGCGGCCGTGAGGTCCCGCAGCAGCGGGGCGGTGGACCAGCCGTCGGAGGCGATGTGGTGCATGACCACCAGCAGGACGTGCTCCTCGCTCCCGAGCGCGAACAGGACCGCGCGGAAGGGAAGTTCGGATTCGAGAGCGAAGCTGCGGGCGGCGTGGCCGCTGAGCCCCGCCTCCAGGGTCTCCTCGGTCACCGCGACGACGGGCAGTGCCACCTCGACCTCGGCCGCCGGGAGCTGCCACTGGTAGGCGGCGTCGTCCGCCATGCCGAAGAGGGTGCGCAGCGACTCGTGCCTGACCACCAGGTCGGTGAGCGAGAGCTGGAGGGCCTGCGTGTCGAGTGCGCCCTTGAGGCGCAGTGACAGCGGAATGTTGTACGTCGCGGACGGGCCCTCCAGGTGGTGCAGGAACCAGAGGCGCTGCTGGGCCGAGGAGAGCGGTACCCGCTCGGGCCGGACGGCCTCCCGCAGGGCGGGGCGCTGTACGGCCTGCTGCTCGCCGCCCGCTTCGACGTACTCGGCCAGAGCGGCGACCGTCGGGCCCTGGAAGAGGTCCCTGACGGTGATCTGGACGCCGAAGGTCTGCCGGATGCGGCTGATGAGGCGGGTGGCGAGCAGGGAGTGCCCGCCGAGGTGGAAGAAGTGGTCGTCGATGGTGACCGAGGTCAGTCCGAGGACCTCCGCGAAGAGGCCGCACAGCACTTCCTCGCCCGGCCCACGGGGCGCGCGCCCGGTGGTGTCGTTGGCCAGCTGCGGTGCGGGCAGGGCGCGTCGGTCGACCTTGCCGTTGACGGTGAGCGGGATCTCGTCCAGGACCACGAAGGCGGACGGGACCATGTACTCGGGAAGGATGCCGGCAAGCGCGCGGCGCACGGCCTCTGTGTCGATCCGTGCGGCGCCGGCGGCGACGAGATAGGCGATCAGGCGCTTGTCGCCCGGCCGGTCCTCGCGGACGACGACGGCCGCCTGGCCCACACCCTCCTGGGCGCTCAACGCCGTCTCGATCTCGCCCGGTTCGATGCGGAAGCCGCGGAGCTTGACCTGCTGGTCGGCACGGCCGAGGTACTCCACAGAGCCCTCGGCATTCCAGCGGACCAGGTCACCCGTCCGGTACATCCGGGTACCGGCAGGACCGTACGGATCAGCGACGAACCGGTCAGCGGTCAACGACGGCCGGTCCAGATACCCTTGCGCCAGACCCGCACCCGCGATGTACAGCTCACCAGGAGTACCCGGCGCGACCAGCCGCAGCCCCTCGTCCAGGACATACACCCGGTGGTTGTCCAACGGCTCCCCGATCGGGATGGCACCCGCGTAGTCCAGCGGGCGGTGAATACGGTGGGTGGTGGCGAACGTCGTCGTCTCCGTCGGACCGTAACCGTTGACGACAGTGAGTTCCGGGCAGTGTTCCATCACGCGGCGCACGGCCTCCGGCGGCACCACATCACCTCCGGCCCACACCTCGCGCACCCCGGCGAACGCCTCCGGCACCTCCTCCGCCATCACCCGGAACAGACCCGCCGTCAGCCACAACGCGGTGATCCCGTGCTCCGAGATCAGTCGCTCATACGCTGCCGCGTCGAGGTGTCCCGCGGGGGCGATGACGAGGGTGCCGCCGTTCAGCCAGGGCACCCACATCTCGTACGTGGACGCGTCGAACGCCATCGCCGAGTGGAACAGCACCCGACGGTGCGCCCCGTTCGCGTACATCGTCTGCGCCGCGAGGTCCGCAACGTTGCGGTGCGTGACCGCGACACCCTTCGGCACCCCCGTCGAACCCGACGTGAACATCGCGTACACCGGCTGATCCGCATGCACCACAACCGCCGGATCCGAAGAATCACCCACACCGTCCAGCACCGGACTCAGCACCCGCACACCGGCCGGCACCGCCAACACACCCGCGTCCCGGTCCGTCACCACATGCGACACACCCGACTGACCAACAATCAACTCCACCCGCTCGGCCGGATAACGGGTATCCAGCGGGACGTACACCGCACCCGCCTTCACCACCGCCAACGTCATCACCACAGCACTCACCGAGCGCTCCAGGAACAACGCCACCCGGCCCCCGGGCCGCACCCCCTCACCGATCAGCCAACGCGCCGCCGCATTCGCCAGCCCATCCAGCTCACGGTAGGAAAGCTCACGCCCCTCACCCACCACCGCCACCGCGTCCGGAGTCCGCGCCACCTGCGCCGCGAACAACACACCCAGCCCCGCACCCGGCGAACCCGTCACCTCACCCGACCACTCCCCCAACAACACCTCACGCTCACCATCGGACAACAACTCCAACTCACCCACCGGCACATCCGGAGCCGACGCCGCACCCTCCAGCAACCGCACCAGACGCTCACCCGCCAACTCCACAGACCGCGCGTCATACAGATCAGTCGCATACTCGATCGTGATGTCCAGCCCACCCGGCCGACCCTCACCCGTCCGATGCTCCGCGAACGAGAACGTCAGGTCGAACTTGGCGAACCGCAGCCAGGTGAACTCCGACTCGGTGTCCAGGCCCTCGGCGACGAGTGTCGGGGTGGCCGCGTCCGTGAGCGTCAGCATCACCTGGAACAGCGGGTGCCGGGCTGCCGAGCGGTCCGGGTTGAGGGCCTCCACCAGCCGGTCGAACGGCAGGTCCTGGTTGGCCCAGGCGGCGAGGTCGGTCTCCCGGACCCGGGTCAGCAGCTCCCGGAAACTCGGGTCACCGCTGGTATCGGTCCGCAGGACCAGGGTGTTCACGAAGAACCCGACGAGATCATCGAGGGCCTGGTCGGTGCGGCCGGCGATCGGTGAGCCGAGCGGGATGTCGTGCCCGGCACCGGACCGCGACAGCAAGGTCGACACCGCCGCCTGCGCCACCATGAACACCGAGGCACCCGTTTCGCTCGCCAGCTCCGCGAGCGTGGTGTGCACGGCCTCTGAGCAGTGCACGGTGTGGGTGGCACCCCGGTAGGAGGCGACGGCCGGCCGCTGTCTGACCGCGGGCAGGGTGGCCTCCTCCGGGAGGTCCGCCAAAGCCTTCTGCCAGTGCTCGAGTTGGCGGGCGGAGAGGCTGTCACGGTCCGCCGGGTCACCGAGGACGCCTCGGTGCCAGAGGGCGTAGTCCGCGTACTGGGCGGGCAGCGGGTCCCAGGCGGGGCGCTCACCGCGGGAGCGGGTCGCGTACGCGGTGCTGAGGTCGCGCATCAGCGGCTCGTAGGACCAGCCGTCGGAGACGATGTGGTGCATGACCACCAGGAGTACGTACTCCTGCTCGCCGAGGCTGAACAGGCTCGCGCGGAACGGCAGCCGGTCCGCCAGGTCGAAGACGCGCTCCGACTCGGCGGTGAGCAGCGCGGCGACGGTCTCCTCTGTGGCGGTGGTGAGCGGCAGCTCGACCCGGACGCTGTCGGCGGGCAGGATGCGCTGGTAGGTCTGCCCCTCGGCCTGGCCGAAGACGGTGCGCAGGCTCTCGTGCCGTCCCGCGACATCGGTGAACGCCGCTTCCAGGGCCGCTACGTCGAGTTCGCCACGCACCCGGACGGCGAGCGGGATGTTGTACGTGGCCGACGGGCCCTCCAGCTGGTCGAGGAACCAGAGCCGCTGCTGGGCCGCCGAGAGCGGCAGCGGCTCCGGCCGTGCCTGCGCCGTCAGGGCCGGGCGGGTGGGCTCGCCGCCGCCCGTGGCGACGTACTCGGCGAGCAGCGCCACGGTCGGGTACTCGAAGAACTGCCGCAGCGTCAGCTCGACGTCGAGGACGCCGCGCACCCGGCTCACCAGCCGGGTGGCGAGCAGTGAGTGACCGCCGACGGCGAAGAAGTCGTCGTCGATGCCGATCGACGGGAGGCCGAGGGAGTGGGCGAACAGCCCGCAGAGGACCTCCTCGACGGGGTTGCGGGGGGCCCGGCCCTTGGTTGCCGCGCCCACTCGGGGGGCGGGCAGTGCGCGCCTGTCCAGCTTGCCGTTCGGGGTCAGCGGCAGGGCTCCCAGCGGCACGACGGCCGAGGGCACCATGTACTCGACGAGCTGTCCGGCCACGTGGCGCAGGAGTTCGGCCCCGTCCAGGACCCCGGCTTCCGCCGGTACGGCGTAGGCCACCAGGCGCTTGTCGCCGGGGCGGTCCTCGCGGACGATGACGGCGGCCTGGGCGACGGAGGGGTGGCGGACGAGCACGGTCTCGATCTCGCCGAGTTCGATGCGGTTGCCGCGGAGTTTGACCTGCTGGTCCGCGCGGCCGAGGAAGACGACCTCGCCGTGCTCGTTCCAGGCGGCCAGGTCGCCGGTGCGGTACATGCGGCTGCCGGCCGGTCCGTACGGGTCGGCGGTGAACCGTTCCGCGGTCATGGCCGGGAGCCGGCCGTAGCCCTGGGCGAGGTGCGGTCCGGCGACGTAGAGTTCCCCGGTTTCGCCGGGGGCGGTGTGGCGCAGTCCGGCGTCGAGCACGTACATGGCGGTGTTCGCCATCGGGATGCCGAGGTGCAGCCGGTCGAGGGTGCGGGTCTCGGGGGTGAAGGCCTGGTAGCTGCAGAAGACCGTTGCCTCTGTGGGGCCGTAGACGTGGACGAACGTGGTGTCCGGGCAGTGGTCGAGGGCGCGTTGGAGGGCGACCCCGGACAGGACGTCGCCGCCGGTCCAGATCTCGCGCAGCTGCTGGAGCGCGTCGATCGCCTCGCCGGCCATGGCGTCGAAGAGGGCGGTCGTGAAGTAGGCGGCGGTCACGTCGTGGCGGGCGATGGCCTCGGCGAGTTCACCGATGTCGATCTTCGGGGCGGACAGTACGACGGCCAGTCCGCCGCGGAGCAGTGGGACCCAGAGTTCGTAGGTGGAGGAGTCGAAGGGCAGCGGCGAGTAGGCGAGTACGCGCTGGTGGGCCTGGGCCCCGAAGCCGGGGTCCAGGGCCAGTTCGACGACGTTGCGGTGGGTGTTGACGACGCCCTTGGGGGTGCCGCTGGAGCCGGAGGTGAACATGATGTACAGCGGCTGGTCGGGGTGGACCGTGATGCCGGGCGCCGTGGGCGCGGTGGTGGCCGTGGCGCTCCGGTCGTCGAGCCGCAGAGTGGGCAGGTCGGCGGCGAAGCCCGTCTCCCCGGCGGCGCGGTCGGTCACCAGGAGGGTGGCGCCGGTTTTTCCGAGGATCCAGCTGAGCCGCTCGGCGGGCTGGCGGGGGTCGAGGGGGACGTACACGCAGCCGCTCTTGAGCACGGCGAGGACCGTGATGACGTAGGCGAACGAGCGGTCGAAGAGGAGGCCCACGGCGTCGCCCGGCCGCAGCCCCTCGGTGACGAGCCGGTGCGCGAGTGCGTTGGCCGCGCCGTCCAGCTCCCGGTAGGTGAGCCCGCGGTCCTCGTGGACGAGGGCGACGGCCTCCGGGGTACGGGCGGCCTGCGCGGCGAAGAGCGTGTGCAGCGCACCCTCGGGGAGGTCCTCCGCCGTGTCGTTGTACGTGGCGACGTGCGCGGGGACGCCGAGGGAGAGGGCTGGGTCTGCTTGCGGCTGGGACATCTCGACACCTTCTTGGTAGCTCGGATCTCGTGGTCTCGCGGCGTGCCGGGAGACCGACGGAGCCACGGTGGATGACGTGCGGGTGGGTGCGAAGTCGTGGGGCGGGGCGGGGAGTCGGCCGGGGCGGACGCCGCCGCCGCGTCGGCGGGGCGGGGTCAGCCGGTACGGGACGCCGCAGCCGCGTCGGCGGGGAGCAGGATGTCGTCCGCTTCCAGGGCGTTCGCGTGGTACTTGCCGACGGCGCTGATCAGCAGCCGGAGCTCCAGTGCGATGCTCTCGGCCAGCCGGACCAGGCCGGCGTCGGCGTCCTCGTCGACGGCGAGGAGTGCGGCCCGGCCGAGGCCGACGGCGCGGGCGCCGAGCGCCAGGGCCTTCGCGGCCCTGCCGCCTTCCCAGATCCGCCCGCTGGCGAGCAGGCAGTGCTCGGTGGGGCCGATGCGGGTGAGGCACTCGCCGAGCGGGAGCCCCACCTGGCCGAGGAAGCCGGTCGGGGCCCAGGCGGTGCCGCCCTCCGCGCCGTCCACGGTGACGGAGTCGGCGCCGGCCGCCCAGGCGGTGGCGGCCGCGAGGGCGATGTCACGACCGGGGTGCAGCTTCACCCACACCTTCACGCGGGGGAAGTTGTTGCGCATCAGCCGGATCTGCTGGCGCAGGATCTCCTCGGTGAAGGTGCCGGGGCTGCTGATCCGCAGGACGGAGTCGCTGTCCGGGCCGAACACCGCGTCCATGGCGTACTGTTCCGCGACCCGGCCGCCGGCCTCGCGGCCCAGGACGGTGAGTCCGCCGAGCCCCGGCTTCGCGCCCTGGCCGACCTTCAGTTCGAAGGCGAGCCGGCCGGTGGCGAGCAGTGGTTCGGAGACCGGGTCGCTGTAGACGAGGTTCCACACCTCGGCGTCCGCGTCCTCCGTGGACTGCTGGACCACCACTCCGCCGTGCTCGTCGTCGGCGGCGGCCGTGTAGGCGGCGATCCGGCCGAGCAGCGGGGAGGATCCGGAGTCGGAGGCGGCGCGGTAGCCGTTGACCGGCACCACGTTCTCCCCGATGACCATCGGGATGCCGAGCTGTCCGGCCTGTCGTCCGGCGGCCTCGCCCAGATCGTGGCTGGCGACCTGGGTCGAGCCGAACGCGGAGACGTACAGCGGCAGCCGGGAGGTGAACCCGCCGACGGAGGTGGTGAGTTCGACGTCGGTGTAGAGCGGTTCACGGGCCAGGTCTATGAGCTTCTTCAGCCGCTCCGGCATGAACACCGGGGGCACGATCCTGGCCCGCTCCAGCAGGTCCTGCGGGTCGTGGCCGGCCGGGATCGCGCCCAGCAGGCTGCTGCCGTACGACTCCAGGGCGGGAAAGGCCGCCGCCGCTCCGGCCCTGGCCCGGTGCCGCACCTGTTCCTCGGGAAAGCCTTCGGCGCTCAGTACGCTCATGCCGACACCACTCCGGGGAGCTTCGGGTAGGCGCTGGCCTCCCAGGCGGCGGTGCGGCCGGTGACGTACCGGGTGAAGCGCTCCAGGCCGATGCCGAAGCCGGAGCTGGCGGGGATGCCGCGGCGGGCCAGGTCGAGGTACCAGCCGTACTTCGCGGGGTTCTCGCCGGTCTCGCGCATCCGGGTGACCAGGGCCGCGTAGTCGTGTTCGCGCTCGCTGCCGCTGGCCAGCTCGCCGTAGCCCTCGGGGGCGATCAGGTCGAAGTTGCGCAGGATGCCGGGGCGTCCGGCGTCCTCCTGGTCGTAGAAGCCGCGCGAGCCCTTGGGGTAGTCGACGACGAAGAACGGGCGGCTGGTCTTCGCGGAGAGGATCTCCTCCCCCTCCCAGTCGATCTCGGCGCCCGGGTCCTGCGGGTGGCCGAGCGCCACCAGGTCCGCGGTGGCCTCCTGGTGCGTGGTGCGGGCGAACGCCCCCTGGACCACCTCCCGGAAGGCGTCCGGGTCGCGGCCCAGGAGCTCCAGGTCGCCGGGCATCTCGCGGACGACCTCGGCGACGACGTGCGCCACGAGCCGTTCGGCCAGCTCCATCGCGTCCTCGCGGCCGGCGTCGCGGATCTCCACGTCTATCTGGTGGAACTCCGCGAGATGGCGGTGGGTGACGGCCGTCTCCAGCGGTTCCAGGCGCACGTTGGGCGCGATGTAGAAGATCTTCTCGAAGGCCATCAGGGAGGCCTGCTTGTAGAGGATCGCGCTGGTCATCAGCTTGTACTTGTGGCCGTAGAAGTCGATGTCCACCTGCTTGGAGCCCCGGATGCCGGGGTCGGTGACCGGTCCGATGACCGGCGGCAGCAGTTCCTGGAACCCCTGACCGGTCAGGAAGGCGCGGGTGGCCGCGAGCATGCGGCTCTGCACCCGCAGGGTCGCCCGGGTCGGCTCTGCCATCAGGTGCTGGTCGGGAGAGACCGGGAATGTGGGCGCGACGCGGGCGCGGGGCTCGGCACTCGTGCTGGTCATGGTGCTACCTCCTGGGTGTGCTGCCGATGGGCCGCCGGTCGACGGGCCGCCGAGGGAAGCGGGGTGCGGGGGACGGACGGGGGAAGGGTGCGGTCGTGCCGCCGCTGGACGAAGGACAGGGCGTCGAACAGCCCGGCGGCGGTGAGCCGCCGGCCCCGGTCGCGGACGGGCCCCAGGGGCATCGCCCCGATCTCGGACCAGGTGAGGCGGCCGGAGCCGTCGATGCGGCTCCGGGAACGGCCGGCGTTGTCGGGGTGCAGGCAGAACGGGACGTCGAGGTATCCGCGGGCGAAGGCCTTCAGCAGGGCCTGGCCCAGGTCGTCGTCGAGGTTCAGCACGGCTTCCACCAGGGCGCGGGCCTCCGCGTAGACCGCGCTGTCGGCCGCGTCGGGCGGCACGGTGCTGCCGGCCGCGCCGGCGGGCGGGCCCGGCACGGCGCCGGGCCGCCCGGCCTCTGCCGCCGCCGCCCGGTGCCGGGACGCGGCGCGTGCGGCGACCCGCAGTGCCTCGACGTTCTCCGCCACCGTCGGGATGCGGTGTGCTTCGGCCACCGTCTTCACGATCAGCCGGGCCGCCCCGGTCTCCACGGCCAGTTCCGCCGAGCGCTCCAGGAGGTCCAGGGAACCGCTCCGGGTCTGCGGGTAGAGACCCATGTAGGTGTAGAGGACGATGTGCCAGTCGGTGTCCGGCAGGAACTCCCCGGCCAGCCGGCGCAGCGCGTGCACCGCGTCGCGGTCCTGCGCGGCGTTGGTCTGCTGGGCGTAGCTGAGCGAGATGCTGCGCAGCCCGGCCCGGTGGAAGAAGAGCGCCTCCAGCGCGCTGATCGCGACGAGGAGTCCGGGCGGGCAGAGCTGGCCGAGCATGCAGCCGCCGAAGGTCTCCAGGTGCGGTTCGGCGCCGGTGGCGCGCAGACCGGCCAGGAACTCGCAGCTCTCCTGCCAGTTGCGGACGGAGTCCAGGAGCGGGGTGCGGCCGTAGGGCAGGCAGTAGGAGACCGGGCCGCCCTCCGTCGCGTCCAGGCCGAGCCGGGCCAGGGCGGTGACGATGCGCTGGGGGCGCGCCGATCCGTGCCGGATCTGGACCGGGAAGCCGGCGTCCCGGACACCGTCCAGGACCCAGCGCGAGGTGTGGGGGCTGTAGGAGGTGATGGGGAACCCGTTGAGCGGGACGCCGCTGTTCAGGGCGCGGACCGCGGACGCCTCGTCGCTCACCCGGGTGTAGCTGTCGATCGTCATGGTGCCGACGACCGCGTCGGCGGCGCCCTTGGTGGCCAGCAGTCCGGCCCGCATCAGGGCGGGGCCGGAGAAGCCCATGCGGGGCTGGACGACCAGGGCGCCCCGGTTCTGGGCCTCGGCCACGAAGCGGCCGAAGGAGAGCGGGCGCCGGTGCACGGTGGTGCGGCTGTCCGGGGCCGCCGCGAGGGTCTGCGGGGTCATCGTTCCACCTCCCTGGGCAGTGAGCCGACGTAGGACTCGAAGGCGGTGAGGTCGGCGCCGTCCTGGAAGACCGCGTCGAACCCGGCCCTCCTGAGGACGTCGGCCTCCTTCTCCCCGCCGCCCGCGACGCCGAGCTTGCCGCCGATGACGGCGGGCAGGCCGGTCAGCTCCCAGCGCGACCGGATGGCACCGATCAGCGGCTGGGCGTCGTTGAAGCCGTGTCCGTTGACGCTGCTGACGACCAGCAGGTCGGGCTGGAACTTGCAGCAGGACTCGACGATCTCGTCCTCGGGCACGCAGGAACCCAGATTGACGACCTTGTGCCCGAGGTCTTCGAGCAGCAATTGGATGTAGATGAGATTCCAGGTGTGCGCATCGGATGGCAGTCCGGTGACGACAACATCCAGCGGCCCGGATCGATGACGAGCCGCCCATTCCGCAGGCTTCATTGTTCGCTTCGTCCACATCATTGGATGACAGGGGGAGAAAGAGGTCCAGACATGGCCTGAACTTCCTTTCGACCACCAACGTAGATTCGTCGCGGAGCCGAATCCGGCGTGACCGGCGGCAACTGGGCGGCAGGACAGCAGCAGTTGGCCGACAGCGCCGTGCCGGGCGGGCGGCGGGGCGTGAGACTGGCCGGACTGCGCCCGCAGAATTCAGCGCCCGGCCCTGTGCACACCGCCGGCGAACGACCGAGGAGTCATGACATGGCAGAGACCGGCCACAGCGTCCGGGCGGCGGACGTGCTCGCGGACGTCCTGGCACAGGTTCGGGAGAGGGTCGACCGGCGGGAGGCGCTCGGTGAGGCGCAGGTCGCCGTGCTCGAAGCCGCGGTGAACATCGTCCGTGCCGGTCAGACCGGTTCGGAGGCGATGCCGGCGGAGCGCTCAGAGCTGGTGCGCGAGGCGCTCGGCGCGGTGCGTGCGGCGACCGTCGCCACCGGGGTCGCCCTGACCTACGCGCATCAGACGGCCCGGGTGCTCGCCTGATCCCGCGCCGCGTGGTGCCGCCGATCTGCCTGGGCTTCTGCCCGGTGAACCGGCCTGCGGCTCCTAGCCTTTGATACAGGCGATAAAGAGACCAGCCGGACCCGATACCGAATGAATACCTTCGTCCAACCGAGGTGAGGAATCATGGCAACCAACCCGTTCGAGGACCCTCAGGGCCGTTATGTGGTGCTGGCCAACGAGGAGGGGCAGTATTCGCTGTGGCCGGCCCGGATCCAGCAGCCGGCGGGCTGGGAACTGGTGAAGGACGAGGGCAGCAAGCAGGAGTGCGGAGAATACATCGAGGCGAACTGGACCGATATGCGGCCGCGTTCGGTCGTCGCGGCGATGGGTGGCTGATCCCCTCGCCACTCCCGTACGGAAAGGGCGGGTGCGAGACGCGTACAGCGTCTCGCACCCGCCCTTTCCGCTCACGACGCGAAGAGGAAGGTCAGCCCCGGAAGCCGGTGACGCACCACTCCAGGACCGCGGCGGCGGCGGTCATCTTGTGGTGGGCCTGGCGCCAGGCCAGGCTCGCCGGGCCGTCGAGCACCTCGTCGGTGACCTCCTCGCCCCGGACCGCGGGCAGGTCGTGCAGGAAGACGGTCTCCGGACCGCCGAAGCGCTCCAGGAAGCCGGCGTTGATCTGGAAGCCGTCGAAGTCGCGGAGCCAGTCGGGGTTCTCCTTCGTCACCCCCATGGTCTGCCAGCGGCTGGTGTACACCGCGTCCACCGGCCCCCGCACCTCTTCGGGGGTCACGACCTGGTTCACCAGGGCCTGGCCGCCGCTGAGTTCGGCCGCCAGGTCCAGGGTCTCCTTGGGCACCTCGTATCCCCGCGGGCACAGCAGGGTGAGGCGCAGGCCGGGGGTGAGCGCGGCGGCGAGCGCGAGGGCGGCGCCGGAGCTGTTGCCCTCACCGACGGCGAGCAGGTGCAGGCCGTCGAGCGAGCCGAACCGTTCGGTGAGCGTGGCGAGGTCGGCGATCGCCTGGGTCGGGTGCTCGTCCAGGCTCAGGGCGTTGACGACGGCCAGGTCCTCGCTGCTGCCGAGCCGCCGGATCTCCTCCACGTCCCCGTTGGTGCGTACGACGAGGGCGTCGAGGTACTGCCCGAGCACCCGGGCGGTGTCCTCGACCGTCTCGCCGGTGGTGAGCTGGAGTTCGCCCGGGCCGAAGGTGATCACGTCGGCGCCGAGCCGGGTCGCCCCGCTCCAGAAGGACGTACGGGTCCGGGTGGAGGACTTGCGGAAGTAGAGGCCGACCTGGCGTCCGGCCAGCGGCTTCGGCACGATGCCGTCGCGGCCGAACGAGACGGCACGCCGGACCAGTTGGTCCAGCTCGGCGGGCGTGAGGTCGGCGAGCGAGATCAGGTTGCGCATGGGTGGGGTGCCTTTCGTGAGGGCGGGAGCGGGGCGGGGCGGAGGGCCGGGCCTCCGGGCGGGCGGGGCCGCACGGCTCATTCGGCCGACGCGGAGACGAGAGCGGCGGGGACCGGCTCCCGGTCCTGCGCCGTGAGCACCGCGCGGACCAGGTTGAGCACCGTGAAGCCGACCGGGTCGCCCGCCGTGGCGGGCAGTCTGCGGATCAGGCCGCGGACCAGCAGGGCGTGTACGTCACGGGCGGTCCCGGCCAGCGGGGTTCCGCAGGCGCGGGCGGCGCCGTCCACCGTCCACGGGTCCTCCAGGGTCGCCAGTGTGCGCAGCAGACCGGCTGCCTGCGGGGTCAGTCCGGTCACGGCGGCGGTGAGCCGTTCGCTCAGGGTGGGGCCGCCGGCGGGATCGGACGGGGTGACCCCGTCGAGCAGGACCAGCGGAGTGGTGCGGGCGATGTCCAGGAGCTGCTGGGGCGAGTAGAGGAGCAGCCACGACGCCGCGCCCTCCAGTGCCTGCGGCATCCCGTCCAGTGCCCGGCAGATACGGGCGACGGTGGTGACGACGGTGTCCGTGGGAAGGAAGTCGGGCCGCGCGTAGCTGACATGGGAGAGTGTCAGCTCGACGGCGTGCCGGTCCGCGACGAGCGTGTCACCGGCCACCTCGCCGGCCAGCTCCGCAGCGGACGGCACCGCGAGCGGCGCCAGTGGCAGCAGCCGCCCGCCCGGCAGCTGCACCGGCCGGTCGGAGGTGGTGAGTATTTTCAGGCGCTCGCAGGCGCGCAGCAGATTCAGCAGCCGAGGGGTCACATTCGGTGACGCATCGTGACCGTCCAGCACGATCAGCGTCTCCTTGGACCCGATGAGCGTGGCCAGCTCCTCGAATTCCCCGCCGTCGCGGACAAGTGCGCGCACCCAGCCGGCCACGGTCGACTGCGGGCTGCCGGGGCTCATTTCCGCGGTCTCGGCCGGGTCGTCCAGACTCACCCACAGGACCGGAACCCGGTCCCTGGTGTGAATGACGGACGCGGCTTCCTGGGCGAGCCGGGATTTTCCCACTCCCGGCAGGCCCACCAGTGTCAGCAGCCGCTCGTGATCCGTACTCAACCTGGCCGTGAGTGCCTCCAGTTCGGGGCGGCGCCCGACCAGCGGGCGCAGCGCGGGGGGCGGTGTGGCGAGATCCGCCCCGTAACTGTCCTGGAAGACGCGGCCCACCGCCTTCGCGTCGACGGCGAGTTCGAGCTCGACACGTCGGGTGTCACTCAGTCTCATGGCATTGGCGAGAAGCTTCAGCGTTTCCCTGCGCGGGTGCTGAACCCTCCCCAGCTCCAGGTCCCGAATGGCCCGGACGCTCACGGTGGAAAGCCCGGCGAGCTGTTCCTGAGTGAGCCCCGCTCTTCTGCGCGCATTCTGCAGAAGAACGTCAAGCCCGTGTGCAGGCTGGGAATTCATCATTGTCTCCTCGGTCTCCACACGATCAGAAAGGCAATAGCCGGTTGCCCGGCGTCCAAGGACTGTCCGGAACGCGCCTCCCGGACCGGGATCTTTCCGGCCCGCTCACGCTCCGTACTCTCCGCGACAGCGAAGGCCTGCCGTCGATGAACAGCGTCCATCGAGCCATTCCCGAAGTCTTCCCGGTGCAGTACCGCGACTTCCTTCACTCAGGGGCTACGATCACTTCGCGCCTGGGTAGAGCTGCGGGTGGGCAGAGCTGACGGGAGGATGCGTGTCAACAGCGGAAGAGGTTCGGCTGCGCTTCAACATTCTCGGCCCGATCGAGGGGTGGTCGAACGGGACGCGGCTCCGACTGGGGGGAGTCATCCAGGAGCGAGTTCTGGCCACACTGCTTCTGGAGCCCGGAAAGGTGCTTCCGGTATCGCGTCTGGTCGAGGCGGCCTGGGACGAAGAACCGCCGCCGACGGCACCGCACCAAGTACGCAAGGCGGTCGCGGATCTCCGCAGGCGGATACCCGGCGGCGCCGACGTCCTGCTCACCGACGGTCCCGGCTATCGCGTCGCGGACGAGCAATGCGAAATCGACCTGGCCGAATTTGGCCTACTGATACGCAAAGCGAAGCAGACGGCTTCCATGGGCCGCGCGGCCGAGGCCGCGGAGATATTGCGCGGCGCTCTCGCCCTGTGGCGGGGGCCTGTTCTGTCCGGCGGCGGCGGCCCGGTCATCGAGGCCGCGTCGACCTCCATCGAGGAGAGACGGCTGACCGCCGCGGAACAGCTCTTCGAACTCCACCTGGGTCTCGGTGAATCCGCCGAACTCGTCGTCGAACTCCGCGAGCTGGTCCAGCAGCACCCCTTGCGCGAGTCCCTGCGCGGGCAGTTGATGATCGCCCTGTACCGGTCCGGGCGGCAGGCGGAGGCCCTTGAGGAGTACGGCAGGGTGCGCGAGCTCCTCGTCGAGGAACTGGGCATCGATCCCGGCCCCAACCTGACCAAGCTGTACGAGGGAATCCTGCGGGAGAGCCCCGAGCTGGCCGGCCCCGGCCCGGCGGTCGCACCGGTCGCACCGGTGCCACTGCCCGCGGAACCGCCCAGCACCCTCCCGTACGACCTCTCCGACTTCACCGGGCGGGACCGGGAGCTGGCCGAGATCCAGCGTGCCGCGGAGGACGCCGGCGGACAGGGCCCGCAGATCGTGGCCATCGACGGCATGGGCGGCTGCGGCAAGACCTCGCTGGCGGTGCGGGCGGCGCACCGGCTCGCACCGCAGTACCCGGACGGCCAGCTGCACATAGACCTGCGCGGGTACACGCCCGGCGACCAGCCGGTGACCGCGGGCATGGCCCTCGACACCCTGCTGCGGGCGCTCGGCGTGCCGGGCAACCTCATACCCGACGACGTACCCGCCCGCACCGCCCTGTGGCGGGCCACCCTGATCGGCAAGCGGCTGCTGATCCTCTTCGACAACGCGGCGGACGCCGCCACCGTCCGCCCGTTGCTGCCCGCCTTCTCCGGCAGCCTGATCATGGTCACCAGCCGGGCCCGGCTGGTCGACCTGGACGGCGCGCGGTGGATCTCCATCGGTGTGATGCCGCCCCAGGACAGCGCGATGCTGGTGGCCGAGACGCTCGGCGCCCAGCGTGTCGCCGCCGAGCCGGAGGCCGCCGCCGAACTCGCCCGGCTCTGCGGCCACCTGCCCCTCGCCCTGCGGATCGCCACCGCCCGGCTGCGCAACCGTCCGCGCTGGACCCTTCAGTACCTGGCCGAACGGCTGCGCGACGAGACCCGAAGACTCGACGAGCTCAGCTCCGGCGCCCGCAGCGTCTCCGCCACCCTGCGCCTGTCCTACCAGGCCCTGGACGAGGAGTGCCGGAACGCGTTCTCGACGCTGGCCCTCCACCCGGGCAGCGACATGGACATCCACGCGGCCGGCGCGCTGCTCGGTACGGGCGCGCGGGACGCGGAGGATCTGCTGGAGATGCTGCTCGACGTCCATCTCGTCCAGCAGCCGGAGATCGGCCTCTACACCTTCCACGACCTGGTGCGCAGCTTCGCGCAGAGCCTGCTCGTCGAGTCCGCGGAGTCCGCCGACAGCGCGGACGCGGTGGAGCGGCTGCTGGGCTACTACCTCACCGCCACCGAGGAGGCGTGCGACCTCCTCTACTCCGGGCGGCGCCGGCGCAGCACGGGTATCCCGCCCTCCACGGCCGAACTGCCCGACCTCGGCACGGCAGAGCGGGCCCGCACGTGGTTCCTGCGTGAGCAGACCGCGCTCCTGGCGGCCGTGACGCTGGCGGAGCGCAAGGGCCACGACCGCTATGTGGTGTGCCTGTCCCGCAATCTCGTCTTCCAGCTCAACGACCTCGGTCTCCTGGAGGAGTTCGGCGAGCTGAGCCGGGTCGCGGTCGCCGCCGCCGGACGGCTGCAGGATCTTTCGCTGCTCGGGGTGAGCCTCTCGAACCTCGGCGTCGCCTGCTGGAAACTGGGCCGTCTGACCGAGGGGCTCGAAGCCGCCAGGGAGAGCCGGGACGTGGCGATCCGGCTCGGTGATCTGCACACCAAGGCCCACAGCGAGAGCATCCTCGGCCAGTTCAACAGCCTGCTCGGTGACTTCTCCGAGGCCCTGGGCCACATGGAGACGGCGATCGCGCACGAGCGGGACCTGGACATGCCGCGCGCCGAGGCGGAGAGCCTGACCATCCTGAGCACGCTCTACGAACAGTGGGGGCGGTACGAGGAGGCGCGGGACGCGGCCCAGCGGTCGGCCGAGCTGAGCCGGCAGCTGGGCCAGCACGAGGGCCTGCCCGGAGCCATCACCGACCTCGCCTTCGCCCATGTCGGTCTGGGTGCCTACGAAGAGGCCGACCGATGCCTGGCGGAGGCCCGCGCGCTGTACGGGGACGCCGGCAACGAGGTGAACCTCGCCCTGACCCTGGCGCTCTCCGCCGATGTGGACAACCTGCTGGGCCGGCCTCCCCGGGATCCGGACCAGGCGGAGCGGGCGTTGGCGATGATGCGGACGAACTCCTCTCCGCTGCGCCGGGCGAAGGTCGAGAACATGGTGGGGCGGCTGCGCCGGCGCCAGGGCGACACCGCGGCGGCGCTCGCGCTGCACACCCATGCCCACGGCCTCTCCTCCTCCCTCAGCTATCGCATCGAGGAGGCCTACGCCCTCGCGGGCATGGCCGACGCCCTCGGTGACACCCCGGACGGGGTCCACTACCGGGCCGAGGCCGAGAAGCTCTTCGCCTCGTTGGGCGTACCGGCGGAACACCGCCGCGGCTGACGAACGACGCCCGGACAGCACCGCGCCCCGCACCGTGACTCCGGTGCGGGGCGCGCTTGCCGAGACGCGGGATCAGATGGCGGGGGACGTCGGGCCCTTGTCGTCGTTCGGGGTGGCCACGATGCCGGTGGGGCCCTTGTCGTCGTTGGGGGTGGCGACGATGACGGTCGGGCCCTTGTCGTCATTGGGGGTGGCGACGATGACGGTGGGGCCCTTGTCGTCGGCGAGTGTGTGGGTGCCGATCACCGTGGGGCCCTTGTCGTCGGCCACGACCTGCTGAGTGCTCCGGGGGCTGTGCGCCTGGCCCGCTTCGGCGGTCACGCCGATACCGAAGGCCAGCGTCGCCGCGATGATCCCGAAGAGCCCAGCAAGCTTGTGTCCCATGGTCCCGCCCCTAAGTGGTGTTTGTGGGTTTTTGCGGTGTTCCGCTTCCCGACACCACTGATGTTGCTGACAGGCGTTCCCGGTCCGTTCCTGCCCCGATACCGCCGCCGGAACTGCCGCAGGAACGGGGCAGGAACGGCCCTCGGGCATGGCCTAGGAGGCGTCCGGCTCCAGCTGGCAGGCGGCGACACGGGGGCCGACGGGCGTGAGCACCACCCGGGTACGGGCGGTTCCCGACTCATGGCCGGCCAGGTCGAGCAGCGATCTCACGAGGGAGCGGAGCACCGCACGCTCCGTCTCGCCCAGGACGGCCACTCCGCCGTCACCCCCGGGCGGCCACGCCTCGATCCCGGCCACCGTGTGCATGCCGTCCTCGGTTCTGGTCTCGACGCTGAGCTGGGGGCCCTCCAGGGACTCCGGCGTGGTGTACGGGCGGGAATGGACGCCGGACGCGACGTGCTCGGCCCACCGTTCCACGGTGGAAAGGTCCTGGAAGGCCTGGCGCAGCTCCGTCCCGTCGGGGGAGCGATCCCTGGGGTCCTTCACTTGAGTACTCCTTACTGCAGACAACTTCCCGGCCACCCTTGCCCTCCCGGCTCCCGGTTCCCTCCCGTTTCGTTCCCGCTTCCTTACCGTTCCCTCGTTCGCCAAGGGAACGCAGCGGTAATCGGTGGCCGCATGATGACCCCGTTCCGATCAGACAGGGATCCGCGGTGATCCGCAGGGGATGCGACATCCGGGAGTTTGAGGCGTGGTAACCAAACCATTCGACGGCGGCGGCGCATTGGGCCGAACGCCGGTGTACAGCGGGCCCGAATCCTGATGGGCGCCCGGATATCAACGGACATTCCCGGCCGTTTCTCGGGAATGGGGCCCTTTCTCCTCGTCTGGTCCGGTCAGGCGGTTTCCCTGGCAGGCAGCGCGGCGGTCCGGTTCGCCTTCATCGTCGAGGTGTGGTCGTCCGGTGAGCGGGCGACCGCCGTCACCATTCTTTCGCTGTGCGCCATGCTGCCGCAGGCCATTTTCAGTCCCATTGCGGGCGCAATCGTCGACCGGATATCCAAGCGCGCCGCGCTGCAGATAGCCGACGCCGGCGGGCTCCTCGTCGTGGGCTCGCTGGCCCTGCTCCACTACATCGGCGCGTTCCAGGCCTGGCAGGTCTATCCGGCCTCGGTGCTGCTCGGAGTCTGTGCCGCCTTCCAGTTCCCCGCACTGTCCTCGGCCGTTCCCCTGCTGGTCCGCAAGGACCAACTGGACCGCACCAACGGCATGTTGGCGGGGGCCAAGAGCGCCGCCGGAATCGGCGGCCCGGCACTGGGCGGTCTGCTGCTCGCGCTCTTCGGGATCGGCCCGACGCTCCTGGTCGACGTGGCGAGCTACACGTTCGCCCTCATCGGCGTCCGGGTCGTGCGCTTCGCCGGTGACCGGGTCACGACGAAGCCCGGCGCGCCTCGGCGGCGGATCACCGCCGACTCCGTCGAAGGGCTGCGCTACCTGTTCCGGGTGCCCAGCCTGCGCGACCTGATCATCAACTTCTGTGTCGTCAACCTGGTCATGGTCTTCGGCTTCGCGCTCATCTCGCCGATGGTGCTGATCCGGTCCGGGAACGGCGCACTCGCCGCGGTGAACACCTCGGTGGGCATCGGCGGGGTGGCCGGCGCCCTGCTCATGGCGGCCTGGGGCGGCCCAGCGAACCGGGGCCGGGGCATGATGCTCGGCGTCGTCGGCATGTGCCTCTCCGGACTGGTGGCGATGGGCCTGGTGGGCGGGGTGGCCGGCTGGTGCCTGACCATCCTGGTCGGCGCCCTGCTGATGACCGTGGTCAACGCCTCGATGCAGACGATCGTGCAGACCAAGGTCCCCCACGAGTGGCAGGGCCGGGTCTTCGGCGCGGTGATGTTCCTGTCACAGATATCCGTCCCGCTGGCCATGGCGGTCTCCGGACCGCTGGCCGACCACGTCTTCGAACCGCAGGCCGCCCAGGGCTCCGGTCTCTTCACCGTGCTCGGCCCGCTCGTCGGTGACTCCCCGGGCAGCGGCATGGCGGCCATGTTGTTCCTGGCCGGCGTCTGCGGGACCGGGGTCGCCCTGTGGGGACTCGCCAGCCGTTCGATCAGGGACATCGACACCCTGCTGCCCGATCTCGACGCTCCGCGCGAACCGGCCGGGCAGAGCGACAACCAGGGAGGTGAACGCGATGAGGTGCGCGCATGAGCTGTTCGAGGAGCAGGCGGCCCTGACCCCCGGCGCGACCGCGCTGATCCACGGCGACGAGCGGACCGGGTACGCCGAACTCGACGCACGGGCGGACCGGCTGGCCGGCCTGCTGACCGCGAGGGGCGTCCGGCCCGGCGACACGGTCGGGGTGTACCTGGAGCGCTCCGCCTCGCTCGTCGTGGCGGTGCTGGGCATCCTCAAGGCCGGGGCCGGCTATGTGCTGCTCGACCCGGACTTCCCCGCCGAACGGCTGCGCGTGATGGCCGAGGACGCCCGTGCGGCCGTGGTCGTCTCGGCCCGGGGCACCGCGTCCGACGGGCTCGGCGCGGCGCGGGTGGACATCGAGGACGCCGCCGGCGCGCGCCCGCTGCCGCACGGCACGGTCCGGGTCCGGCCGGACGACATCGCCTGCGTGATGTTCACCTCGGGATCGACCGGACGCCCCAAGGGCATCGCCGCCTCCCACCACGCGCTCACCGCGACGCTCACCGGGCAGGACTTCGCCTCCTTCGGGCCCGGCGCGGTCTGGCTCCAGTGCGCGCCGCTGTCCTGGGACGCGTTCGCCCTGGAGCTGTGGGGGCCGCTCATGAACGGCGGGACCTGTGTCCTGCACCCCGCCGGGCGGCCCGAACCCCTCCTGATGGCGCGGCTCGTCGCGGAGCACGGCATCACCTCGATGTACCTCTCGGCGTCCCTCTTCAACGTCGTCGTCGACGAGTACCCGCACCTGCTGGACGGGGTGCGGGAGCTCGTGGTGGGCGGCGAGGCACTCTCCGCGCCGCACGCGGCCCGCGCCCTGGAGCGCAGCCCCCAACTGCGGCTGAGCAACGGCTACGGCCCCGTCGAGTGCATGGTCTTCCTGACCGTCCATCCGGTGACCCGCGCCGGGCTGGGCGACGGCCCGGTGCCGATCGGCCGCCCGCTCGCGGGAAAGCGGCTGTACGTCCTCGACGAGGAGCTGCGGCCGGTACCGGACGGGACGGCCGGTGAGCTCTACGCGGCCGGCGCGGGCCTCGCCCGTGAGTACCGGGGCCGGCCCGCGCTGACCGCGGAGCGCTTCGTCGCGGCTCCGTCCGGCGAACGCGTCTACCGCACCGGTGACCTCGGCCGGCGGCGTGCCGACGGGGTCCTCGAATACCTGGGACGGGCCGACAGCCAGGTGAAGATCCGGGGCTTCCGGGTGGAGCCGGGCGAGGTGGAGAGCGTGCTCGCCCGGCACCCCGGCGTCGGCCGGGCCGCGGTCGTCGCCCATGACCACCCGGCCGGTGACCGGCAGCTGACCGCGTACGTCGTGCCGGCCGGCGGCGACCGGCAGGGCCTCCGGGAAGCGGAGCTGCGCACGTACGCCCGCGAGATGCTGGCCGACTACCTGGTGCCGGCGGCGTTCGTGGTGCTGGACGCGCTGCCGCTGACGCCCAGCGGCAAGCTGGACCGGGCCGCGCTGCCGGAGCCCGGAGCCGCGGCGGCCGTGACCGGCCGGACGGCGGCGGACGGGACCGCGGCCGCGCTGTGCGAGCTCTTCGCCCAGGTGCTGTGCGCGGAGGCGGTCGGCCCGGACGACGACTTCTTCGCCCTCGGCGGCCACTCCCTGCTGGCCGCCCGGCTGCTGGGCCGGATCCGCACCGTGCTCGGCGCCGAGATCGACATCCGGACACTGTTCGGGGCACCCACCCCGGCGCTGCTCGCCCCCCTCGTCGACACCGCTCCCCCGGTGCCGGCCGAGGCCCCGGCCGGCGCCGCCGCCCCCGGAGGGCTCCCGGTCTCGCACGCGCAGCACCGGCTGTGGTTCCTGGACCGGACGGGGGCCGGCGCCGCGTACAACCTGCCGATGCTGGTACGGCTGCGCGGCGCGGTCGACGCGGCGGCGCTGGGTGACGCCCTGGCCGAGGTCGCGGAGCGGCACGAAGTGCTCCGTACCGTCTTCGAGGAGGCCGACGGCTCCCCCGTACGGCGGGTCCTGGGCGGGGCGGCCGGGCGGCCGCCCCTGCGTCAACTGAGCGTCGCCGGGGGCTCGCTGGACCGGGAGATCGAGCGGGAGGCCCGTCGCCGCTTCGATCTCGGGGCCGAAATCCCTTTCCGGGCCACCCTGTTCACCACCCGGGAGCGCAGGGACGAGCACGCGCTCCTGGTGCTGGTCCATCACATCGCCGGGGACGGCTGGTCCCTGCGCCCGCTCTTCCGCGATCTGTCCCGCGCCTACGCGGCCCGGGTCTCCGGTGCCGGCGCCGTCCTTGAGCCGCTCGCCGTCCCGTACCCGGAGCACGCCCGTCACCAGCTCGGCCGGCTCGGCTCACCGGCCGATCCGCACGCGCTCGCCGCCCGCCAGCTCAGGTACTGGCGCAAGGAGCTGGACGGGCTGCCGGCCGGCGGACCGCTGCTGCCGCGTCGCGCCGGGCAGCCGGCGGTACCGGGGCCGGACGCGCGGGTCGTGGTGGCCCGGCTGGACGCGGCGGCCCACTCCAGGGTCGTCGAGTCGGCCCGCTCCCGGGGCGCCACCCTCTTCATGGCCCTGCACGCCGCGCTGGCCACCGTGCTCCTGCGGGCCGGTGCGGACGAGGACCTGGCGGTCGGCGCGCCGGTGGCCGGCCGGGCCGGGGACGGCGGCGTCGAGGACGTCGTCGGCTTCTTCGTCAACATGCTGGTGCTGCGCACCGATCTGTCCGGCGACCCCACCGCGGCCGAGCTGCTCGCCCGGGTACGGGAGACGGACCTCGCCGCGTTCAGCCACCAGGACGTGCCGTTCGAGGACGTGGTCGGGGCCCTCAACCCGCCGCGCAACCCCGGCCGTCAGCCGTTCACCGATGTGGTCCTCGCGCTCCAGAACAACGCGCGGGCCGAGGTCGCGCTGCCCGGCGCCGAGCACGGCGTCGAAGTCGTGCGCACCGGCGCCGCCCGGTTCGAACTCCTGGTGGACGTCACGGACTCCACCGCGCCGGACGGTTCCCCGGACGGGCTGACCCTGACCTTCGAGTACCGGGACCAGGCGCTGGAGGCGGACTTCGTCCAGTGGCTCGCCCGCGCCCTCCCCGAGGCCCTGGAGGCAGCCGCGGCAGCGCCGGGCACCCCGCTGTCGCGGCTGGTCGCGAGCCCGCCGCCGCGCCGGGCCGGAGAGGGCGACCGGGTGGCGGTCGCGAGCCGCCGGCCGAGCCCCGCCGATCGTCCGATGACCGCTCTGGAGCGGGAGACCGCCGCCGTGTGGTGCGAGGTCCTCGGTGTGCCGAGCGCCGGCCCGTACGACGACTTCTTCGCGCTCGGCGGCAACTCGCTGCGCGCGGTACGCGTCGTGGCCCGGCTGGCCGCCGGCCGGCCGGTGACCGTGGCCCAGCTGTTCGCCGCCCCGACCGTCGCCGCCTTCGCGGCCGAGCTGGAACGGGCCGCCGCCCTGCCCGGACCGGCCGCCTCCACCCCCATAACGCGCCGCCCCCGGGTGCCGCGCCGTCCGGAAACCCCCACCCAGCCCAGCAGGAAGCAGGAGGAGCGGCAGTGGACCTCAGTGTGATGTTCTTCGGTGCGGACAGCACCACCGCCGGCGAGGCCCGGCACACCGAGACGTACGAGGACATCCTCGCCGTGGCCCGGACGGCCGACCGGCTCGGGTTCCACGCCGTCTGGACCCCGGAGCGCCACTTCCAGCAGGTGGGACAGGTCTTCCCCAGCCCGCCGGTGCTCAGCGCGGCGCTCGCCGTCGCCACCGAACGGATCGGGATCCGCGCGGGCAGCGTCGTCCTGCCGCTCCACCACCCGCTGCGGGTCGCGGAGGACTGGGCCGTCGTGGACAACCTCTCGCACGGCCGGGTGGGGCTTTCCGTGGCCACCGGCTGGCACTCCAAGGACTTCACGCTGGCCCCGGAGCAGTACGCGGACCGGCGACGGACCGCCCTGGAGACCATCCCCCGGCTGCGGGCGCTGTGGGCGGGCGAAGCGGCCGAGTACCCCGACGGCACCGGCACCCCGGTCGCCGTGACGCCCCAGCCCCGGCCCGTCCAGGACACCCTGCCGCTGTGGGTCACCACGTCCGGCAACCCGGAGACCTGGTCGGCGGCCGGCGGACTGCGCGCCGGAGTGCTCGGCGCGACCGTCGGGCAGAGCCGGGAGGAGCTGGCCGAGAAGATCGCCCTCTACCGCAGCGCCTGCGCGGCCGCCCCCGAGCAGCGCGGCACCGACGCGCACGGCCGGGTCACGCTGATGGCCCACACCTACGTCGGCGCCGACGACGCGGAGGTGCGCCGGATGGCGGGCGCGCCCCTGAAGGCGTATCTCGCCTCGTACGTCCGCCAGACGGCGGCCAACCGAGCGGCGGACCCCACGACGGCGCAGCTGACCGAGGAACAGACCGCGATGCTGGCCGACTTCGCCTTCGAACGCTATCTGAGCTGGGGCAGCCTGCTCGGCTCCCCCGGGCACTGCGCCAAGATGCTCGCCGATCTGGCCGAGCTGGGCGTCGACGAGGTCGCCTGCTTCATCGACTTCGGCATCGGACGGGACGACGTACTGGCCGGGCTGCACCGGCTGGCCGAACTGAAAGAGAACCTGTGATGAGCGCCCCCACCGTCGCCCGCGCCGTTCCGGGCGCCGCGTCCCCTTCCATGGCCGACCGGTTCGGCGCGCTCGGCCGGGAGCAGCGGGTCCGGCTGATGCGCCGCCTCCTGGAGGCGGGCCGGGCCCGTGAGATACCGGCCGTCATCCCGCCGCGCGATCCGGCCCGCCGGGTGCCGCTCAGCCCGGCGCAGCACGACCTGTGGGTGTACGACTCGCTGTATCCGGGCACTCCCGCGCTCAACCTGTGCGCCGCGTACCACTTCGAGCGGCCGGTGGACCCGGCGCATCTGGCGGCGGCGCTGACGCTGATCCAGCGTCACCACGACATCCTGCGGACCCGGATCGTCATGGACCCGGCGGGTGGGCTGCACGTCGAATTCCCCGAGGACGGGGAGTTCGACCTGGAGCGGGAGGACCTGCGGGGCACCGGCGGGACCATCGACGCGGCCTTCGAAGCGTTCCGCAACCGCCCGTTCGACCTGAGCCGGGACAAGCTGATCCGGGCCCGGTTCGTCCGGGTCGACGGGCGTCGTTCCACGCTGATGCTGAGCCTGCACCACACCATCAGTGACTGGTGGTCGTTCGACGTGCTCCAGAACGAGTTCGCCCAGGCGTACGGCGCCCTGCGCGACGGTGTCGAGCCGCCCCTCACCCGGCCCAGGATCCAGTACGCCGACTTCTCGTCCTGGCAGAGCGAGCTCACGGAGGCCGGGGTCTTCGGGAGCCGGCTCGACTTCTGGCGCCGCTATCTCGCCGACCCGCCCGGTCCGCTGACCGTGCCCGGTGCCGGTACCGGCACCACCACGGAGGGCGACGGCATCGCGAACGTCCCCTTCCGCATCGACGCGGCGACCACCGCCGCCGTACGGGCCCTGGCCCGGGAGCGCGGTTCCTCCGTCTACGTCGTCCTCATGGCCGCCTTCGCGGTCCTGGCGCACCGGGTCAGCGGCGCGGAAGACCTGGTGATCGGGACCCCGATCGCCAACCGGGCGGCCAAGGGCCTCGACCAGGTCATCGGCTACGTCATGAACGCCGTGCCGACCCGCTGGCAGGTGCGCCCCGACCGGTCGTTCACCGATGTGCTCGCCGGGTTCGCCGCCGACTTCCCGGATCTGATGGCCAACGCGGACGTGCCCGTCGGCCGGATCGTGTCGGCCGCCGCGCCCGAGCGCAGCGCGGGCCGGGCCCCGCTGTACCAGTGGGTGTTCATGCACCTGACGCAGCAGCCGAGCGTCACGGTGATGAAGGAGTTCGCGGAGCCCGAGCGCATCCACACGGGCGGCGAGCACGATCTCGTCGGTGTGGTGAAGGACAGCGGCGACGGCATGGAGGGCAGCTTCGGTCTGCGTACCGATGTCTTCAGCCCGGCGGCGGTGGCCCGCTGGACGCAGTGCTACGTCGAGTTGCTGCGGCGGATCACCGCAGAGCCCACGGCGCTGATCGGGGACATCGACCTGGTGCCGGAGGCCATGCGCGGTGAACTGCTTGCCGCTTCCGCCGGTTCCGCCGCCCCCGGCCCGGAGTCGCTGCCCGCTCTGGTGAGCCGGCGGGCGGCCCGTACGCCGGACGCGCCCGCCATCGAGTCCCCGTTCCCCGGACGCGGTCTGAGCTATGCCGAACTGGACGAGCGGGTCGCCCGGCTGGCCGGCCGCCTGGTGCGTCTCGGTGCCGGTCCGGGGCGGATCGTGGCGCTCGCCCTCCCGCGCGGCAGCGACTGGCCGGTGGCGGCGCTGGCCGTCCAGCGCGCCGGCGCCGCGTACCTGCCCGTCGACCCCGCCCATCCGGCGGAGCGCGTCCGCCGGGTCCTCGACGAGGCCGGGCCGGTGCTCCTCATCACCGAGCCGGGTGCCGTGCCCCCGGTGACGGACGTACCGGTGCTGGTCCTCGACGAGGACGCCTGGGCCGGTCCGCCGCTGCCGCCGGGCGGCCCGGAGCCGCACGACGTCGCGCACGTCATCCACACCTCCGGTTCCACCGGCACCCCCAAGGGAGTGCTGGTGACCCATGCCGGTGTGGCCGCGCTCACCAGGAGCCTGGTGGACGGCGTCGCGCTCGACCCGGGGAGCCGGGTGCTCCAGCTGGGACCGCCCACCTTCGACATCTCCGTCGGCGAACTGTGCCTGGCCTTCGGCTCGGGCGGCACCCTGGTGCTGCCGCCGCCGGGGCCGCTCGTGGGCGACGGTCTCGGGGCGGTGCTGACGGAGCGGCGGATCTCCTGCGCGTTCGTCCCGCCGTCCGTGCTCGCGACGGTGCCGGCCGGCCCGCAGCCGTGGCTGCGCGCGCTCGTCGTCGGCGCGGAGGCGTGCCCGCCGGACCTGGTGGCGCGCTGGGCCGTCGGGGGGCGGCGCTTCCACAACGCCTACGGTCCCACCGAGTCCACCGTCGTCGCCACGGTCTCCGGGCCGCTGGACGCCGACTCCACGGTGCCGCCCATCGGTTCCCCTGTGGCGGGCACCACGGCCTACGTCCTGGACGAGCGGCTGCGGCCGGTGCCGGCCGGGGCGGGCGGCGAGCTCTACCTGGCGGGCGCGGGCCTGGCCCGCGGCTATCTGGGGCGTGCCGCGCTCACCGCCGAAAGGTTCGTCGCCGATCCCTACGGCCCGCCCGGCAGCCGCATGTACCGCACCGGCGACCTGGTCCACCGCGACGACAGCGGGATCACGTACTACCTGGGGCGCGGCGACGAGCAGGTGAAGCTGCGCGGCCTGCGGATCGAACCGGGCGAGATCGCCGCCGCGCTGGTGGAACACCCCACCGTGGAGCGGGCGGTGGCCGTCGTACGGCACGACCGGGGCACCGCGCAGCTCGTCGCGTACGTGGTGCCCGCGCGGGGGGCGGAGCCCGATGAGGACGCGCTGCTCCTGCACGCGGCCGGACGTCTGCCCGCGGCCATGGTCCCGGCCGCCGTGGTGGTGCTGGACGCGCTGCCGCTGTCGTCCCACGGCAAGCTCGACCGGTCCGCGCTGCCGGCACCGGCCGAGCGGACCGGGGACACGGTCCGGCTGCCCGGATCGGCGCGCGAGGAGATCCTCTGCGGGCTCTTCGCGGAGCTGCTGGACGTCGGACAGGCCGGTGCCGACGACGACTTCTTCCGGCTCGGCGGCGACAGCATCATGGCGATCCAGCTCGCGGCACGGGCCCGCGCGGCCGGTCTGGTGCTCTCCCCGCACGACGTGTTCACCGTGCGCACCCCGGCCCGGCTGGCGGCGCTGGCCCGTACCCCGGAGAGCGAGGGCCCGGCCGAGGAGGACACCGGGACCGGACGGCTGCCGCTCACCCCGGTGATGCACTGGTGGCGCGAACAGGTCGGGGACACCTCCGCGTTCACCCAGTCCATGCTGTTCCCGCTGGCGGCCGGCACCGGGCTGGCGGCGATCGAGGCGGCCGTCGCCGCGCTGACCGAGCGGCACACCGCGCTGCGGATGCGCCTGGTGCGCGACGACGACACGGGCTGGGAGTTCGACGTGCCCGCCGCCGGAGCGCCCGCCGGGGCGCGGGCCGTCCGGCTGGCCGTGCCGGCGGACACCGATCTGCACGCGCGGGCGACGGAGCTGGCGCGCACCGCCACGCTGCGGCCGGAGGACGGCGAGATGGTGCGGGCGCTGTGGCTGGACCCCGGGCCCGGCCGGCCCGGCGCCCTGGTCCTGACCGTGCACCATCTGGCGGTCGACGGCTTCTCCTGGCGGGTGCTCGGCCAGGAACTCGCCTCGGCCCTCGATCCGCGTCCCGGGGACGCCACCGCTCCCGCCACCGCCTCCTTCACCCGCTGGTCCCGGCTGCTCTCCCGGGAGGCCGGACTGCGCACCGATGAACTCCCCTGGTGGGAAGGGCAGCTGGCGGACCCCACGGCACGGCTCACCGACGGCGGGCAGCCGGGCGGACACCGGGAGACGTTCACCTTCGAACTGGGCGCGGCGCTGACCCGGAGTGTGCTCGTCACGCTGCCGGCCGGTTTCAACTGCCGTCCCGACGCGGTGATGCTGACCGCGCTCACGGCGGCGGCGGTCCGGCGCCGGGGCACCGGATCCGCTCTCCTCGTCCACCTGGAGGGGCACGGGCGGGAGGCGATCTCCACCGAGGTCGACGTCTCCGCCACGGTCGGCTGGTTCACCACGCAGTACCCGGTCCGGCTGGACATCGGAGCCGCCGCCGTGGAGCCCGGCGGCCGGCCGGGCGAGGCCCTCAAGTGCGTCAAGGAGCAGTTGCGGGCGGTGCCGTCCGGCGGGCTCGGCTGGGGGCTGCTCCGCCACCTCCACCCGGAGACCGGTCCGGCGCTCGCCGCGCTGCCCGCACCCGATGTCCGCTTCAACTATCTGGGCCGGTTCACCGCGACCGACGCGGCGGGCGGGCGGCTGCTCGATCTGGGGCCGGACGCCGTGCCGCTGGCGCACACCCTGGAGGTGGACGTGCTGGCCCGCGAGGAGAACGGCGAACCCCTGCTGGAGGCGAGCTTCTCCTACCCGTCCGGGGTGTTCACGGAGGAGGAGGTGCGGGCCCTGGCCGGGGACTGGTCAGAGGCGCTCGGCGTCCTCGCGGACCACAGCGGGCCGGACGGCCCAGCCGTCCACACCCCGTCCGACTTCCCGCTCGTCGACCTCACCGGGGACCAGCTCGAACTGCTCGCGCAGGACATGGACTTCGGTGACCTCGACGGCTTCGGCACCGCGCAGCACGACGACGAGGAAGGAGAACGACGATGAACGCGCGCATCGCGGACGTACTGCCGCTCTCCCCGCTCCAGGAGGGCCTCCTCTTCCACGCCGCCCGGGAGACCTCCGGCCCCGATCCCTACCTGGTGCAGGCCCGGTTCCGGATCGGTGCCGCGACGACCGGGCGCACGGTACGGGACGCGGTCACCGCGCTCCTGGACCGGCACCCCAATCTGCGCTCCTGCTTCCGGCACGAACGCCTGGACCGGCCGGTGCAGGTCGTGCCGGCGGCGGTTACGGTGCCGTGGACCGAGGTGGACCTGACGGGCCTCGCCCCGGACGAGGCGCGTGTGCGGGCCGACGAGGTGCTGCGCCAGGACGCGGCGCTCCGCTTCGACCTGGCCCGGCCGCCGCTGGTGCGGGCCACGTTCCTGCGGGACGGCTCCAGCGGCGACCTCGTCGTGTCCTTCCACCACATCCTCCTGGACGGCTGGTCGATGCCGGTCGTCGAACGGGACCTGGCGGCCCTGGTGGCGGGCCGTCCGCTGCCGCCCGCGGCGCCCTACCGGGACTATCTGGTGTGGCTGGGAGGCCAGGACCGCGGCAAGGCGGAGGCCGCGTGGTGCGAGGCGCTGGAGGGCCTGGAACGGCCCGCGCTGCTGGCCCCCACCGGCCCGGACACGGAGCCCGACCGCGACCGGCTGTGGCTGACCACCGGCCTGACCGGGACGCTGGTCAGCCGGGCCGCGGAGGCCGGCGTCACCCTGAACACCCTGGTGCAGGTCTCCTGGGCCCTGGTGCTGTCCAGACTGACGGGCTCCCGCGACCTGGTCTTCGGCGCGGTCGTGTCCGGACGCCCGCACGATCTGCCCGGCGTCGAGTCCATGGTGGGCCTCTTCATCAACACCCTGCCGGTACGGGTCCGGCTGCGGGACGGCGAGCGGGTGGACGAACTGCTGCGCCGGGTGCAGGACGAGCAGTCCCGGCTGCTGGCCCACCACCACGCCCGCGCCGCGGAGGTGCAGCGTGCGGTGGGGGCCGGTGAACTCTTCGATTCGGTCCTCGCCTTCGAGAACTTCCCGAGGACCGACGGGAGCGAGGACGCCGCGGGCCCGGTGCGCCTGGCGGAGGTGACGGACGCGACCCACTACCCGGTCACCATCGCGGCGGTCGCGGAGGACCGGCTGCTGCTCTCCGTGAGCTGCCGCCGGGGCATCTCGGCGGCCGCGGTCACCGCCCGGCTGGCGCACGTACTGGAGCGGCTGGCTCGTTCCCCGCGGACACCCGTGGAAGAGATCGACGCCCTGCCCGCGGCGGAGCGGCACGAGCTGCTGGCCCTGGCCGGCGGACCGTCCCGGACGCCCGCCGCACCCGCCACCGTGGTCGGACGGTTCGCCGCCCAGGCGGCCCGTACCCCCGACGCCCCGGCCGTCGACACGGACGGCGAGATCCTCAGCTACGCCCGGCTGGACGCCGCCTCCGACCGGCTGGCGGGCCGGCTCGTCCGGGCCGGGGTCGCGCCGGGGCGGACCGTGGGCCTCCTGCTGGCCCGCTCCGCGGACGTGGTCGTCGCCCAGCTCGCGGTCCTCAAGGCGGGCGCCTGCTGGCTCCCCCTCGACCCGGCGCACCCGGCGGAGCGGCTGGCCCGGCTCCTGACGGCGGCGGAGCCCGCCCTCGTCCTCACCGACCGGCCGGATTCCGCGGCGACCCGGCTGCCCGACGGGACGGCGGTGCTGGACCTCACGGAGGAGTCCGGCCCCGAGCCCTTCGACGGGGTGGAGTCCTCCCCCGGCGCCGCCGCCTGCGTGATCTACACCTCGGGCTCCACCGGCGAACCCAAGGGAGTGGTCGTCCCGCAGCGGGCGATCACCGAACTCGCGGCGGACGGCCGGTTCGCGGGCGGCGCCCACCACCGGGTGCTGCTGCACAACCCGTACACGTTCGACGCCTCCACCTACGAGGTGTGGGTCCCGCTCCTGAACGGCGGGACCGTGGTCGTCGCCCCCGCGGAGGCGATCACTCCGGACCTGCTGAAGCGGGTGGTCCCCGACCGGGGGGTCACCGCGCTGATGCTCACGCCCGAACTGCTGCGCACCGTCGCGGAGATCGCGCCCGACGCGCTCTCCGGACTCCGCGAGGTGTGGTCCGGCGGCGACGTCCTCGCGCCCGGCACCGTGCGCCGTCTGCACGAGCACTGCCCGGGGACCGTCGTCGTCAACGGATACGGGCCCACGGAGACGACGGTGTTCGCCACCGCGCACACCGCCACGGCGGAGTCGGCCGGCCACCCGGGGGGCGTCCCCATCGGGCGCCCCCTGGACAACACCCGCGCGCAGGTCCTGGACGACCGGCTGCGCCCCGTTCCGGCGGGCGCCACCGGTGAGCTGTACCTCGGCGGCAGCGGGCTGGCCCAGGGCTACCTCGGGCGGCCCGCGGCCACCGCGGAGCGGTTCGTCGCAGATCCGTACGGGCCGCCGGGCAGCCGGATGTACCGCACCGGGGACCTGGCCCGCCGGATGCCCGACGGCGCGCTGGAGTTCGCCGGCCGGGCCGACGACCAGGTCAAGGTGCGCGGTTTCCGCGTGGAGCCCGCCGAGGTCGAGACGGTGCTGACCGGCTGCCCCGGCGTGAGGCGGGCCGTGGCCGGCGCCCGGACCGACGCGGCGGGCGGCAAACTGCTGGCCGCCTGGCTGGTGCCGGACGACGCGGCCGAGCCGTGGCAGGCGCTCCTCGACCGGGCACGGGAGCATGCCGCCCGGCAGCTCCCCGCGCACCTGGTGCCGTCGCTGTGGGCCCGTATCGACGCGGTACCGCTCACCCGGCACGGTAAGGCCGACCGGGCCGCGCTCCCGGAGCCGGGGCCCGCCGGGCAGCCGGCGGCGCGGCGGAGTCCGGGCACTTCGCGCGAGCGCGAGCTGTGCGCCCTGTTCGGCACGGTGCTCGGCCTGCCGGCGGTCGGTCCCGACACCGACTTCTTCCTGGCGGGCGGCCATTCGCTGACCGCGCTGCGGCTGAAGTCGAAGATCGAGACGGTGCTCGGGGCCCGGATCCCGCTCTCCGCCCTGTTCGACGCCCCCACCCCGGCCGCACTCGCCGCCCGGCTCGACGCACCGCCGTCCGGGCAGGACCAGGCTCCACGGATCGCGCTGCGCCCCGGCCGGGGCCGTCCCGCGTCCGGGAAACAGGGGGCAGAACCGCAGCACAACGGACTGGCGCCCGTGCTCACCCTGCGGGCCGGCGGGAACCTCACCCCGCTGATCTGCGTGCATCCGGGGCTCGGCCTCGGCTGGTCGTACGCGAACCTGCTGCCGCACCTGGATCCGGCCCGCCCCGTGCACGCCCTCCAGAGTCCGGCGCTGCTCACCGGGGCGGCCGGGCTCCCGGCGTCCATCGGCGCGATGGCGGACCGGTATCTGCCGCGCGTCCGTGAACTCCAGCCCCGGGGGCCGTACCTGCTCCTCGGCCGGTCCTTCGGCGGAGCGCTCGCGCACGAGCTGGCGGTGCGGCTGCGCCGGGCCGGCGAGGAGGTGCGGATGCTCGTCGTGGTGGACGCCATGCCGATGCCGGAGGAGATCCTCGGCACGCCGCTGGACCCCGGCGCCGTCGAGGACGAGATGCTGCGCATCCTGCTCCACTCCCACGCCCCCGGCGCACCGGTACCGGACGACGGGCGGCTGGACCGGGCCACGGTGTTCTCCACCGCCCACGAGGGAGCCTTCGACGGCCTCTCCGAGGCCGCCCTGCACACCCTGGTCGACATCGGGGCGCATCACAGCGCGCTCGTAAGGACCTGGCGGCCGTCGCGCTACGGAGGCGGGCTCACGCTCTTCTCCGCGACGCACGACAGCTGGCCGGGCACGGCCGAGAAGACCGCGGCCTGGCGGCGCGTCACCGCCGCGCTCGACGTGCACGAACTGGACTGCGGTCACAGCGACGTACTCAATCCGGGCCCGGCGGCCGAGGTCGCCGCGGTCCTCGAATCCGCCCTCCGAGGGGACTGAAACCCATGACCGTCGACACCGTCGATCTCATCGACCTCTACGCCGGCGAGGGCGGCGGGAACGAGGAGTACGAGTTCCCCGCCTCCGACGCCCAGAGCCGCCTGCTCGTCCTCGACCAGCTGAATCCGGGCAGCGCCCAGTACAACGTGCCGGTCGCCTTCGCCGTGCACGGGCCCTTCCACACCCGGGCGTTCGGCCGGGCGCTGGACGGGCTCGTCGCCCGCCACGAGGCACTGCGCACGGTCTTCCGGACCGCGGAGGACGGCACCCCCGCCCAGCGCGTCTCGTCCGTCGGGCGGGTGCGGCCCGCGATCCACCGCGACGTACCGGCGGACCGTGCGGACGCCCTGGTCCGCGCGGAGGCCGCCCGCCCCTTCGACACCGCCGCCGGACCGCTGCTGCGCTGCGTTGTGTACGCGGTGGACGACGGCAGCCACCGGGTGCTGCTGGTCGCCCACCACCTGGTCTGCGACGGCTGGTCACTCGGCCTGATGCTGGACGGCCTGTCAGAGGCGTACGCGCACGAGATCCGGGGAACCGTCCACCGGCCGGCCGAACTCCCGCTCCAGTTCCCCGACTACGCGGCCTGGCAGCGCGAGCGCACCGCGGAGGGCGCGTTCGAGGAGTCCGTGCGGCACTGGGCGGAGCGGCTGCGCGGCGCGCCCACCGCCATGGAGCTGCCGCTGGACCGCCCGCGCCCGCCGGTCCGCACCGCCGCGGGCGGCACCGAGCGCTTCCTGCTCGGCGCCGATGTCAGGGCGCGGCTGGCCGAGGTCGCCGCCGCCCAGGGCGCCACCCCGTTCATGACGGTGTTCGCGGTCTACGCCGCGTTCCTCTCCCGGCTCTCGGGCGGTGAGGACCTGGTCGTCGGCTACCCGGCCTCGGGCCGCGAACGGCCCGAACTCCAGGAGATGGTCGGGATGCTGACCAACACCCTGGCGCTGCGCGTGGACGTCTCCGGCGACCCGTCGCTCGACGAGCTGACCCGCCGCGTCCGGGACTCCCTGCTGGCGGCCCAGCCGTACCAGGACGCGCCGTTCGAGGCGGTGGTCGACACGCTCGCCCCGGTCCGTGAGACCAGTCACGACCCGGTGGTGCAGGTGGCGCTCAGCTACGAGGACGAGGCGGCGCCCGGTCTTCGGCTTCCCGGTGCGACAACCGAGCGGCTCGCCCTGACGCTGGACACCGCCAAGTTCGACTTCCACCTGTTCATGGACCGCTGGGGCGACGAACTGGCCGCCCAGTTCATCTACCGCAGCGACCTGTTCGACGCCGCGACGGTCCGCCGCTGGACGGAGAACTTCCGCACCCTGCTGGCCGGGCTGCTCGCGGCCCCGTCCGCGCCCCTGTCCGCCGTGGATCTGGTGGGGCCCGGCGAACGCGCCCGGACCATCGACGGCGCCGACCGCCTCGCGGAGGCCGCGCCGCTGGACCGCCTGGTGCCCGAACTAATCGCGGACCGGGCGGCCGAGCACCCCGATGCCACGGCCCTGGTCTGCGGCGACCTCCGCCTGAGCTACGCCGAACTGCTCGGCAGGGCCGACGCGCTGGCCGCCCGGCTGCGCGCCACCGGGGTGCGGCCCGGCTTCCGGGTCGGCCTGCTGCTGCCCCGCTCCGCCGACCAGGGCATCGCGGCCCTGGCCGTCCTGCGCGCGGGCGGCGCCTACGTACCGCTGGACCGGGCGCACCCGGAGGCCAGGCTCCGCCACATGCTGGACAGTTCCGGCACCGGGCTCCTGCTGACCGCCCGGGAGACCGCGGAGACGGGGGCGGCCCTGGGGGTGCCGTGCATCCGGGTCGACCGCCCGGCCGTCACGGACCCCGTCGGCCCCGCGCCCGCCGGGGCCGCCGCCGCGCCGTCCGCCGGGGATCTCGCCTACGTCCTGTTCACCTCGGGCTCCACCGGTGTCCCCAAGGGCGTCGCCGTCGAGCACCGGGCGCTGGTCAATCTCACCCGGGCGGTGCGGCACTCCTTCCCGGTCGACGCCGACGACCGGGTGCTGCAGTTCGTCTCGTTCGGCTTCGACGTCGCCGTCTCCGACCTGTTCTTCCCCTGGGTGGCCGGAGCGGAGCTGCACATCCCGAGCGAGGACGAGCGGATCGGTGAGGGGCTGCTGAAGCGGCTGCGGGACTCCCGCATCACCTATGTGTTCCTGCCGCCGTCCGCCGCGATGCTGCTGCCCGACCTCACCGGGCAGCTGCCGGACCTGCGGACCGTCGCGGTCGGCGGCGAGGCCTGCCCGGCCGAGCTGGTCGGACGGCTCAGCGCGCCCGGCCGGCGCGTCGTCAACGCGTACGGGCCCAGCGAGGTCACCGTCTACGCGACCACCGGGGACCTCACCCCCGGTGAACCCGTCGCGCTCGGCGGCGCGGTGCCGGGGGCCCGGGTCTACGTCCTCGACGAGCGGCTCCGGCCGGTGCCCGCCGGGGTGGCCGGTGAGATCTACGTGGCCGGTGCCTCGCTGGGGCGCGGCTACATCGGCCGGCCCGGCCTGACCGCCGAACGGTTCGTCGCGGACCCGCACGGCGCACCGGGCAGCCGGATGTACCGCACCGGCGACCTCGGCCGGATCGACGCGCACGGCCTCATCCACTACCTGGGACGCACCGACCTCCAGGTCAAGCTGCGCGGCGTGCGCATCGAACTCGGCGAGATCGAGACCCTGCTGGCCGGCGCGCCGGGGGTCGCCCTGGCGGCGGCCACCGTACGCGGTACGGGCACCGAGCAGCGGCTGGTGGCGTACGTGGTGGGCCGGGACGGGGCCGCGCCGCCGGACGCGGAGCTGCGCGCCCATCTCGCCCGGCGGCTGCCCGCCTCCATGGTGCCCGAGGTGTTCGTGCGGCTGGACGAGATGCCGGTCAGCGGGAACGGCAAGCTCGACCGGGCCCGGCTGCCGGAACCAGTCACCGTGGCGTGCCGGCCGGACGGCTCCGCCACCGTCGCGGGCACGGCGACCGAGCAGCTGGTGGCCGGTCTGTGGGCGAGGGTCCTCAACCTCGAACGGGTCGCCGTCACCGACCACTTCTTCGAACTGGGCGGCAACTCGATCCGGCTGCTCAGCGTTCTGGCCGCCCTGCGCGAGCTGGGCACGTACGGCGGACTCAGCCTCGTCGACCTGTTCCGCCACCCCACCGTGGCCGACCTCGCCGCCCACCTCGACCGCTCGGTCCCCGGCCCGGCCGCCGGGGCCTCCGACACCGGCCCCGACACCGCCGCGACGGCTGCCGCACGCGGCGGTGACCGGCACGCACGATCCACCGCCGCCGCCCGACGACTCAGCTACCGGAAAGGCTCCACACGATGACCGAGAACGCAAGCGCCGCCGAGCCCCTCGCAGCCGACTCCGCGATCGCGGTCGTCGGAATGAGCGGACGCTTCCCCGGCGCCCCCGACCTGGACACCTACTGGCGCAACCTGCTCGGCGGGCTCTGCTCGGTGACCGACTTCACCGAGGAGGAGCTGACAGCGGACGGCGCGGACGCGCGGGAGGTCCGGGGCCGGGACTACGTGCCGGCCAAGGGCCATCTCGCGGACGCGGACCGCTTCGACGCGGAGCTTTTCGGCTTCAACCGCACGGAGGCCGCGGCCCTGGACCCCCAGCACCGGCTGCTCCTGGAGACGGCCTGGTCAGCGCTGGAGAACGCCGGCCGCAACCCGCGCGGCCCGGCCCGTACCGGTGTGTACGTCGGCGGCGGGGTCACCGAGCACATGCTGGCGGCGCAGACCGATCCCGGGCTCGCCGCGTCCATCGGGGCGCTCCAGGTGCGCATCCTCACCGACCGCGAGTTCCTCGCCCCGTGGATCTCCTACCGGCTGGGGCTGGAGGGCCCCAGCCTGACGGTGCAGACGGCCTGCTCGACCTCGCTGACCGCCGTGCACCTCGCGGTGCAGTCGCTGCTGCTCGGTGAGTGCGACACCGCGCTGGCCGGCGGCGTCGCCGTGGACACCGTGCACAAGAAGGGCTACGTGCACCACCAGGGCGGGATCTTCTCCCCCGACGGCCGGTGCCGCCCCTTCGAGGAGCGGGCCGGCGGCACGGTGCCCGGCAACGGGGTCGGTGTGGTCGTGCTGCGCCGGCTGAGCGACGCGCTCGCGGACGGCGACCCGGTCAGGGCGGTCATCCGGGGCAGCGCCGTCACCAACGACGGTGCCACCAAGGTCGGGTTCACCGCGCCCGGCGTCGACCAGCAGACCGCCGCGATCGTGGAGGCGTGGGCGGCGGCCGGCCTCGACCCGGCGGACGCCCAGTACCTGGAGGCGCACGGTACGGCCACCGCGCTCGGTGACCGCATCGAGGCGGCGGCGGCGAGCGCCGCGTTCAAGGGGGCGCTCGGCACCGGGCGGATCGGGATCGGCTCGGTGAAGTCGAACATCGGCCACCTGGACGCGGCGGCGGGTGTGGCCGCGCTGATCAAGTCGGTGCTGATGCTGGAGCACGCCACGCTGGTGCCGAACGCCGACGCGGGCCGGCCGCACCCCGAACTGGGCTTCGAGGACTCTCCGTTCCACCTGATCGAGCGGGCGGCCTCCTGGCCGGAGCCCGGTTCCGGCCCCCGGCGGGCCGGGGTCAGCTCCGTCGGCATCGGCGGCACGAACGTGCACGTGGTGCTGGAGCAGGCTCCGCCGCGCGGCGCGGCCGGGGCGCCGGACGGCCCGGAGGTGCTGCTGCTGTCCGCCCGCACCCGGGCGGACCTGGACGCGCTGGCCGGCCGGCTGGCCGAGGCGCTGCGGGCACCGGACGCCCCGTCCCTCACCGACACCGCGTACACCCTGCGCGTGGGCCGTGCGCCGATGGCCGTACGCGGCTATGTGCGGGCCGTGGACCGCGCGGAGGCGGCGGAGCTGCTGGCCGGGCTGGCGGCGGGCGGAGCGCCGGCCGCGGGCGGGCCGGATGTGCTGGGCGAGGCGTGGCTGGCGGGCGGACCGGTGCCGGTCCCGGAGGCGGGATCGGCGTCCGTGGGGGCGACGGTGGAGGGAGGCGGCCGGCGGACCGCGCTGCCGTCCTACCCCTTCGCCGGGGAGCGCCACGGCGCGTACCGCCTCGCGCCGGTCGCGCCGGCCGGGGAGCGGGCGCGGCAGCCGGAGCAGGAGGCGCCCGCCGCGGACCCGGAGCAGGAGGTCCGGGCGCTGATCGCCGGGGCCCTGGGGCTGGCGGACGCCGACGACCCGGAGATGACGTACTTCGCGGCCGGCGGCGACTCCCTGACCGCCGTCCACCTGGTCGGCTGCCTGCGGGACGAGTTCGGCCTCGATGTCCCCATCACGCTGTTCCTGGAGCAGTTGACGCTGCACGAGATGGCCCGTCAGATCATGGCGGTGCGGGACGGTGACGACTCCCTCGACGCCCTGCTCGCGGAGTTCGAGGCGGAGTGAGTGACCACACCGCACAGGGCGTGGGCCCCGACCCGGAGGTCGGGGCCCACGCCCTGTGCGGTGTCCGCGGTTTCAGCCGGTGACCTGGACCGCCCGGCCGGGCACGTAGGCCGCGACGAGTTCCGCGACACGGCTCAGGTGGTCACTCAGGAAGAAGTGGCCGCCGGACAGCACATGCAGCTCGAAGGGGCCCACGCTCTCCCCCTCCCAGGCCCGCGCCCCCTCGACGGAGACCCGGGGGTCCCTGTCACCGGTCAGCGCGACGAGCGGGCAGCGCAGCGGCGGCCCGGGGACGTGGGTGCGGGCGAAGAGCATCGCGTAGTCCGCCCGCAGCGGCGGCAGGGCGAGCCGGAGGATCTCGGGATCGGTCAGCAGTTCCTCGCCCGTGCCGGACAGCAGCCGCATCTCCCCGATCAGGTCGTCGTCGCCCGGCGGGTTGGGCAGCCGGACCTGTCGTGGCAGTGCCGGGGCCTCGCTCCCGGAGACGAACAGCGCGGCGGGCGGCTGTCCTTCCGCCGCCAGCCGACGCGCCGTCTCGAACGCGAGGAGCGCGCCCATGCTGTGGCCGAGCAGCACGAGCGGCCGGCCGTCACTCGTGGGGAGCGAGGCCAGTACCGCGTCCACGACCTCGCCGAACCGCTCGGCGAACGGTTCGGCGAGGCGGTCGTGCCGCCCCGGGTACTGCACGACCAGGGTCTCCGCCACCTCCGCGAGCTCGGTCGACAGCGGGTAGTAGCCACTGGCCGAACCTCCCGCGTGCGGGAAGCACAGCACCCGGACCCCGGCGTCGGGGGCCGGGCGGAAGCACCGTATCCAGTCGTTCACAACCATCCCTTCTCTCCTGCTCGGTCCGGTCCGCGACCGGTTCCGGGAGCGGACGCGCACAGCGAGCGGGCCCGTTCAGGCGAACGGACCCGCTGCCGTGAACGGCCCACCTCATTGTGCGGCGGCAACCCAGCTCTCCAGTTGTTCGCGGGTGGTCGCCGGGTCCGCGACGAGAACGGCGAGTTCGTCGTCGCGGGGTTCCAGCGTCGTGAGGGCGGGGCAGCGGTGGCAGGCCTCGACGCCGGTCTGGTTCCACCACTTGCAGTGCGGGCGGAGGTGGCACCGCGGCACGGCGGCGGGTGCGGTCCCGGCCGGCACGGTCGTGATCCGTTCGATCAGCCCGCAGGCCTCTCCGACCCGGTTCGCGCAGTCCGACACGCAGTGCGAGGCGAACCGGAGCACCCGGTTCGGGGCGATCCCCTCCGGAATGGCTCCGAGGACATCGGCGGCCGGTACGGGCTCTGCCAGATACACGACCTGGCCGTCTTCCCCGGACCGCACGCCGAGGACGACGGACTCCGGGCGGCTCGCATCGCCGCTCGGACACCATCTCAGAGGAGTCTCCTGCCCGTCCCGGGCAAGGTCCGCAGTGCTGTCCACGGTGCTCACCTCCTCTTCGTCAGCAGGAACGCGCGACAGACGGGTTGATCACTATGCCGCCGATGACCCCGTCGGTGACGGCGCCGCTCTGCTGCTCGGCGGCGACCGCCCGCGCGATGCTCTGTGCGAGCTGCTCCTGACTGGTGATCCGGTCCGGACGCTCGGCGGCGTTGGCCGTACCGCTCACCGTGACGAGACCGGCGACGAGAGCCGCGGCAGCGGCAGCCGTACGAATGCTGTTGTTCATGCCTGTCCTCCAAGACGTCGGATATCGCTTACAGGAGTTGACGGTAGGTTCCTCCTCCGGCCGCGATCGGCAGTTACGGCGGCATCTTCCGCCACCCGGTTCCGCAAGGAACCTTCCCCGGCGGCTCCCCGAATCAGACCCGACGGCCGAGGTCCACTCGTACGGGTCGGGCCGGGCTCACGGATCCGGCACGCGGTCCGGCCCGATCTGATACAAACCTGGGTAACTCTGGAACTGGAGGGCCCTGTTGAGCACTTCGCCGGTGAATCCCGCTGCCGACCTCCCGCACCGCATGGACCCGGCGGGCGGCTGTCCGCACGCGGCCAACGCCCGGCTGCTGGCCCGGGGTCCCGTCGCCTCCGTGATCCTCCCCGGCGAGGTGCCCGCGATGGCCGTGCTGGGCCACGACGCGCTCAGGGAGTTCCTCTCGCACCCCGATGTCGCCAAGGACGCCCGGCACTTCGAGGCGCTCCGGTCCGGTCGGATCGAGGACGGCTGGCCGCTGCGGACCTTCGCCACCGTGCAGGGGATGACCACCGCCGACGGAGCCGACCACCGGCGGCTGCGTTCGCTGATGAGCAAGGCGTTCACCGCGCGCCGGGTCGAGCAACTGCGGCCGCGCACGGAGGCGCTGACCGCCTCGCTGCTGGACGGCCTCGAATCGCCGGCCGCGACCGGCGGCGGTGTCGTCGATCTGCGTGCGCACTTCGCGCTGCCGTTGCCGATGGGCGTCATCTGCGAACTGCTGGGCGTGGACGCCGCGCTCCAGGACCGGCTGCACCAGCTGTCCAACCGGATCGTCGGCACGGACACCGGTCCGCAGGAGTCGGTGGCGGCCAACCGGGAGATGGTGGAGCTGCTGAGCGCGGTGGCGGCCGCGAGGACGAAGAATCCGGGGGACGATCTCACCAGCGCCCTGATCGCGGCCCGCGAGGACGGCGGCGACCGGCTCGGCCCGCACGAGCTGATCGGCACCCTGATGCTCACGATCATCGCGGGTCACGAGACGACGCTCAATCTGATCACCAACGCCGTACGGGCCCTGTGCGCCCACCGCGACCAGCTCGACCTGGTGCGGTCCGGCGGCGCGAGCTGGGCGGACGTGGTCGAGGAGACGCTCCGCTGGGACAGCCCGGTCAGCTACTTCCCGTTCCGCTACCCGACCCGTGACCTCGACATCGACGGCACCGTGATCCCCAAGGGCACCCCGGTACTCGCCGGGTACTCCGCCGCCGGCCGCGACCCGTCGGCCCACGGGCCCGATGCCGGCCACTTCGACATCACCCGTGACAGCGGGGTCCGGCACCTCTCCCTGGGCCATGGCGCGCACTACTGCGTGGGCGCCCAACTGGCCCGGATGGAGGGCGTCACGGCACTGGAGCAGCTCTTCGCACGCTTCCCCGGCCTGGATCTGGCCGTCCCCGATTCCGAACTGCCACGGCACGCCTCCTTCGTGGGCAACAGCGTGCGGCGGCTGACCGTACGGCTGCGCGGCTGAGGAGGCCGACGGCTCCGGCCGATTCCGACCTGTCATGGTGTCGCCATGAATCCCCCTGCCGACACCCCCACCGACGCCACGGCCGATGCCCTCGCCACCGCTGCCGGGCGCTTCCCCCTCCAGTTCGCCCGTACCCGGCGCTTCTCGCTCGGGGTGCCCCGGCAGTTCACCGTCTCCCCGGACGGCGAGCGGGTGCTGTTCGTGCGCGGCACCTCCGGCACCGACCCGGTGAGCCGGCTCTGGCTGTACGAGAACGGCGCGGAGCGGATGCTCGCCGACCCTCTCGGGCCCGGCCTCGCGGACGAGTCGTCGGGGACGGTGCCGCCGGAGGAGCTGGCGCGGCGCGAACGGGCCCGGGAGACCTCCTCCGGCGTGGTCTCCTACGCCACGGACGAGGCCGTACGGCTGGCGGCCTTCGCGCTCGCGGGCACGCTCTGGACGGTGCGCTGCGACGGCGGCGAGCCGCGCCGCATCCGCACGCCGGGACCGGTGGTGGACCCGCGACCCTCCCCCGACGGTTCCCTGGTCGCGTATGTCTCGTACGGTGCGCTGCACACCGTACGGGCCGACGGGACGGACGTCCGGACGCTCGCCCGGCCGGACGGCGAGCACGTGACGTACGGGCTGTCGGACCATGTGTCGCAGGAGTCGATCGGGCGCTCGCGCGGCTACTGGTGGTCGCCGCGCGGCGATGCGCTGCTGGTGGCGCGGGTGGACACGGCCGGGGTCCGGCGCCGGTACATCAGTGATCCGGCGAACCCGGAGCGGCCGCCGCGCGCGGTGCCGTATCCGGCGGCCGGCACCCCGAACGCGAAGGTCTCACTGCAACTGGTCCGGGTGTCGGGGGAACGGACCGGTGTCCGGCTGCCCCCGGCCGCCGGCCCGGACCACCCCGAGGGCGCCTGGACGGACCGGGCCTTCGAGTACGTCGTGTCGGCGGGCTGGGACAGCCGTGGACCGCTCGTCTCGGTGCAGACGCGTGACCAGCGGTCCGTCCACGTCCTGGAGGTGGACGAGCGGACGGGCGGCACCCGGGCCGTGCACACGGCCCACGACCCCGCCTGGGTGTCGCTGCGGCCCGGCACTCCGCTGCGGCTCGCCTCGGGCGCGCTCACCGTCCCCGCACGGCCGGGCGGCGACAGTCAGGGGCTGGACATCGGCGGTGCCCGGACACCGGCGGGGCTGGAGGTCCGCGAGGTGCTGGGCGCGGCGGAGGGGCGGGTGTACTTCACCGCCTGCGAGGAGCCGACCGAGACCCACGTCTGGTCGTACGTGCCCGAGGAGGGTTTCGTCCGGGTCAGCGGCGCACCAGGGGTGCACACGGCGTCGGCCGGCGGGCCGACGGTGGTGCTCGACAGCAGGACTCCGGACGGCCACACCGTGACGGTGCTGCGGGCCGGCGTTCCGGCGGGCCGGATCGCGGTGCTGGCGGAGGAGCCGCTCGTCACCCCTCGGCCGCTGGCGCTGAGCCTCGGGGGGCGGGAGCTGCGCAGCAGGCTGTACCTGCCGTCGTGGCACCGGCCCGGCGACGGTCCGCTGCCGGTGCTGCTCAGCCCCTACGCGGGCCACGGCATGCGGGTGGTGCTCAAGGTGCGCAGCTGGTGGGTCGCGGTCGCCCAGTGGTTCGCGGAGCAGGGATTCGCGGTCCTGGTGACCGACGGGCGGGGTACGCCGGGTCGTGGTGAGGCCTGGGAGAAGGCGGTGCACGGGGACCGTCTCGGCGCCGTGCTGCGGGACCAGATCGACGCGTTGCACGCGGCGGCCGGGCTCCACCCGCAGCTGGACCTGACCCGGGTGGCGATGCGCGGCTGGTCGTTCAGCGGCTATCTGGCGGCGGCCGCGGTGCTGCGTCATCCGGAGGTCTTCCACGCCGCGGTCGCGGGTGCCGCGTCGATCGACCGGCGGCTCTACGACACCCATTGGGAGGAACGGTTCCTGGGCCACCCGGAGGTGTTTCCGGAGCGCTACTCCCGCAATTCCCTCCTGGACGAGGCCGGGGCGCTGGACCGGCCGCTCATGCTGGTGCACGGTCTTGCCGATGACAATGTGGCCGTGGCTCACACGCTGCGGTTCTCCGCAGCGCTGCTGGCCGCCGGCCGGCCGCATACGGTGCTGCCGCTGTCGGGCGCCGGCCATCTGGTCGGCCAGGAGCGCACAGCGAGCGGTCTGCTGCTGCTGGAGCGGGATTTCCTGAGGAAGTCCCTGGGGCTTTGAACACGGGGGTGCCTGCCGGACGCGCCCGTGGACGGGGCTCCGGAGCCGAGTACACCGTGAAGGGGAAAGCCAGTATGAGCGCATCGCAGGACCACGAGGGCCGTCCCGGACGCCGGAACGTCGTCACGGCGGCCGGTGCCGTCTCCGTGGCTGCCGTACTCACCGCGTGCGGCGGGCCGAAGGAGGCGTCCGCCGGTTCCGGCGCCGTCAGGCAGGGCGGCGGGAGCGGGGCCGGCGGCGGGGGCTCCGTCCTCGCGAAGACCACGGACATCCCGGAGGGCGGCGGCAGGATCTTCACGGAGCAGGGGGTCGTGGTGACGCAGCCGGCGGCCGGTGAGTTCAAGGCGTTCTCGTCGAAGTGCACGCACCTGGGCTGCGCGGTGTCGAGCGTCGCGGACGGCACCATCAACTGCCCATGTCATGGGAGCAAATTCGACGTGGCGACGGGCGAGGTGAAGGCGGGCCCCGCCACCGAGCCGCTGCCGGCCACCCCGATCAGCGTGCAGGGCGACTCGATCAGCCTCGCTTCGTAGGGCCCCGGCCCAGCCAGCAGCCGAGCACGTCGTCCGTGGTGGCGACGGTGGCGACCAGGGCGAGGGTGTTGCGGATCATCGCGGGGGTGTATTCGGCGGGCACCCCCGCGATGGCGTCGGACGGCACCACCGCCGTGTAGCCGAGGTTCACGGCGTCGAACACCGCGTTCGGGATGGCCACGTTGGCCGACACCCCGGTGACGACGAGCGTGCGGCAGCCGAGGTTGCGCAGCAGCGCGTCCACGTCCGTGCCGGCGATGGGCGAGAGCCCGTGGAGTCTGCGGACGACGAGATCCTCGTCCGCCACCTCGATCGGCTCGGCTATCCGCACCGCCGTGGTTCCGGAGTGCTGCTGCACGGGCAGCCGCCCGGCGGCGCGGAAGAGCCGGGCGTTGCGGTTGGCACCGCGGCCGTCCGGGCGGCGTTCGGCCACGGCGTGCAGCACCTGGACACCGCTCTCGTGAGCGGCGGCGACCAGCCTGGCCACGTTGTGCAGCGCGCCCGACGACCTGGCCTCCTTGGCGAGTTCGGGCAGTGCGCTCTCGGTCCCCACCACACCCTGCTGGCACTCCACGGTCAGCAGGACGGTGGAGGCCGGACCGATCTGCTCCGCGAGCTGTTCCCTGGACGGCACGGGCTGCCCCTCTCGGTGAAGTCGCTGAAGGAACGGGCGCGCGAGGCTAACCGCCATTGCGTGATGAGGGAAGAGCCTCCATGATTCCTGACACCTAGTCAGCTAACAGGAGGAGGCTCCCCATGGCCGTCATACAGCGACGGGGCCGCCGGATCATGATGACGGACGAGGAACGCGACGCCTACCTCGCGCGGCAGCGCACCTGCCGGGTCGCCACCGTCGGCCCCGACGGCCGCCCGCACGTCGGAGCGCTCTGGTTCTGCTGGGACGGCACCTCACTGTGGCTGTACTCGATCACCCGGAGTCTGCGCTGGTCGCAGCTCGGCCGGGACCGGAGGATCGCGGTGGTCGTCGATGACGGGGTGGAGTACGGGGAGCTGCGCGGCATCGAGCTCTCCGGTGACGCGGTGTTCGTCGGAGAGGCACCGCGCACGGGCGAGCCCTGCCCGGAACTCGCCGTCCCCGAGCAGTTGTTCGCGGCGAAGTACTTCGGCATGGAGGTGATGCCGCACGACGGCCGGCACGCGTGGCTGCGGCTCACTCCGGAGGCCGTCACCTCCTGGGACTTCGGGAAACTCGCCGCCCTGCCCGGCATCTGACGGCGACCGGGGGGTGGCGGCGACGGCTCCCGCCGCCGCCACACCCGGCCTACGCGTCCTCCAACGGCGCGTCCAGGACCCGGCCCGCCTCCCGCAGAGCCGCGACCGCCGCCCTGATCGAGGGCCTCCGGTCCGCGTCCGCCCGCCAGACGGCATGGACGTGGCGCCGCATCCGCTGCCGTACGGGCACCAGCCGCACCCCGTCCGGCACCGGACCGCGACCGAGCCTCGGCGCCACGCACACCCCCATCCCAGCGGCGATCAGGGCTAGTTGGGTGTGATGCTCACCCGCGAGATGGGCGATACGCGGCTCGATGCCCTTGGAGCGCAGGGTGAACACCAGCCACTCGTAACAGAACTCACCCTCGGGCCAGGAGACCCAGTCGTCGTCCGCGAACTCCTCCAGGTCCACCTCCGCCCGGTCCGCGAGCCGGTGCCCGGCAGGCATCGCGATGTCCGGTACGTCGTCGAGCAGTCGCGCCGTGGCGAGCCCGCCCGGCACCGGCAGCCGCTTATTGCTCCAGTCCAGCACCACCGCGAGGTCGACGTCCCCCCTGAACACCGCACGGATTCCGGCCTCGGGCTCCAGCTCGCTGCTACGCACCCGGAGTTCGGGGTGATCCGCGCGCAGGGCGAGCAGGGCGGACGGGAAGAGGCCGCGCGCCGCGGTGGGGAACGCGGCCAGCCGGATCTCACCCACCACCTCGCCCCGCTGCGCCTCGATGTCGGACTGGGCGAGCTCGACCTGGGAGAGAATCCGGGCAGCGTGATCGGCGAGCAGCTGCCCCGCGTCGGTGAGCCGGACCCCGCGGCCGTTCTTGGCGAGCAGCTGCTGCCCGACCTCGCGCTCCAGCTTGGCCATCTGCTGCGAGACGGCCGAGGTGGTGACGTGCAGGCCCTCGGCGGCGGCACTGACCGAGCCGAGCCGGGCCAGGGCATCCAGGGTGCGGAGGCGCTCCAGATTCAACATGTAAGCGATGCTACGTGAACCACCGCACGAACTCTCACTTGTGCTACGAGATTGCGTTCGTCATCGTGGACCGCATGAGCGCACCGCCCGCATCGCCTCCACCTCTTCCCTCTCCGACATCTCCCGCATCTCCTGCATCTCCCGCAGCGGCCCGGCCGGGAGCCGGCCCCGCCGACGCCACCGGCCCCGCTCGCCGTCCGGCACTGGACTGGCGGCTGCGTTTCGCGGCGCTGTCGCTCATCTGGGGTTTCAGCTTTCTCCTGATCAAGGTAGGCACCGACGGGTACGCGCCGTTCCAGGTCACCCTCGGCCGGCTGCTTTCGGGCACGGCGGTGCTGGCGGTGGCGATGGCGGTGAAGCGGGAGCGGCTGCCGCGCACGGTCCGCACCTGGGGCCACCTGGCCGTGGCCGCCTTCCTCCTCAACGCGCTGCCGTTCTCGCTCTTCGCGTACGCCGAGCTGACCATCCCCTCGACGCTGGCCGGCATCTGCAACGCGACCTCGCCCCTGTGGGGGATGGCGCTGTCAGTGGTCGCACTCTCGGAGGACCGGCCCACCCGACGCCGGGTGGCCGGGCTCGGGCTCGGCTTCCTCGGGGTGCTGACCGTGCTGGGTGCCTGGCAGGGATTCGCCGGACTGGACCTCACCGGCACCGCGATGGCACTGCTGGCCTCCCTCAGCTATCCGGTCGGCTGGATCTACGTCCGCCGGACGCTGGCGGGCAGCGGTTTTTCGGCCCTCGCACTGACGGGCAGCCAGCTTTTCCTGGGCACCGCGCAACTCGCTCTGGTGACACCGCTGTTCACCTCGGCCCCGACAGGATTCCCGCTGCTGCCCACCCTGGCCGTGGTCGCGCTGGGGGCCCTCGGCACGGGACTCGCGGTACTCCTCCAGTACGGACTGGTCACCGAGGTCGGCCCGACGACCGCGCAGATGGTCACCTACTTCATCCCGGTGATCGCCACCGCCGCCGGAGTCACCGTGCTGGGCGAGCAGCTGAACTGGAACACCCCGGTCGGCGCCCTCGTGGTCCTGGCGGGCGCCGCGCTGACCCAGAGCAGGCCCCGTTCCACCAGGACCACCGCCCCGGCCGGTGAGACGTCTGCGACCGGCTGCGGAGACCGTTCAGCCCCAGGTGAGCGGGTCGAGATGGAGGTAGAAGCGCAGGCGGTCGTGGTCGAGCGCGATGCCGTACCTCGCGGCGAGGGCCGTGTCCGCGGCTCGGGCCTGCTCCTCGTCCGTCCAGGATTCCCGCGCGTTGGCGAGCAGCAGAGCCAGATCGGCGTAGCGGTCGGCCAGTCCGAGGCGGCCCAGATCGATGAAGCCTGACACCTCCAGGGTCTGCGGATCGAGGATGATGTTGGGCAGGCAGAGGTCCCCGTGGCACACGACCGTGTCGGCGGCTTCCTGCTCCCGTCGCTGTGAGATCTGCCGGTTGAGGCGGTCCAGCAGCTCAGGGGCGGGGGTCTGCTGCTGTTCGACGGGGAGGAATTCGGGGTTGACGGCGTCACGGGCCACGACATCGCGCGCCACGGCGACCATGGCGTCCAGGCTCCGGCGGAACGGGCACTGGGACACGGGCACCTCGTGCAGCCCGCGGACCGCGTCCGCGATGTGTTCCCAGGCAGCCCACAGGTCCTCGGCGGGCACCTGATCAGCAGGGATGCCGGCGACAGCACGCGTCACCAGACAGGCGCCGTCGTCACCGGACCGCCAGTCGAGCACTCGGGGGCCGGGAACACCCTGACCGCTCAGCCAGGCGACCCGGTCGCACTCGGCCTTCAGATCGGCGGCATCCGCAGCGGGCACGCACTTGGCATACCGCGTGGCGTCCGCACTGCGAAAGACGGTTGCTCCCGACTCTCCGGCGCCGACAGGCAACCAGCCGCCGTCATCCACGCCGAGCAGCACCGGCGACAGGGTCCGAGTTCCGCGCGGATCACTCATGTCGGCCACTCTAAGCGCCGTTCCGCACCGGGATCAGGACCGCGGATCTCCACCCCCGGCAATGCGCCCTGCCGCCGGCCGAGGCGCTCACATCGTTCCGCGTCCGAGCCCGGCACCCCGTCCCGACTCCCGGCCGGAGCACCGGCTCAGCCGCACCGTCTCCCCCACCCGAGCACCGGCCAGCCGCACCGCCTCCCCGCCCGAGCACCGGCTCAGCCGTAGCTCAGCGGCCGGGCGGGCCCCGCCGCTGCCGCCACCGCGTCCGCCAGCGGAGCGATGTCCGCGTCGACGAGCGGGGACACGGTGATCCGGATCCCCTGGGGCGCGGACATCCGGAACCGGGCCCCGGGCGCCACCGCCCAGCCCGTGTGCAGCAGCCGTGCCACGGCCCCGGTCTCGTCGCTCACCGGGATCCACACGTTCATCCCGCTCCGGCCGTGCGCCTCGACCCCGCGGGCCTCCAGCGCCCGCACCAGCGCGTCCCGGCGCAGCGCGTACGACCGGGCCACCTCGCGCGGGTCCACGGCGCCCGAGGTCCACAGGTGCACCATCGCCCGCTGGAGCAGTTTGCTGACCCAGCCTGGCCCCAGCCGCTGCCGCCCCGACACCCGGTCGGCCGTGACCGCGTCGCCCGTCAGCACGGCGACCCGCAGGTCCGGCCCGTACGCCTTGGCCACCGAACGCACGACCGCCCAGCGGTCCGTGGCGCCCGCCAGGGTGTGGAGCGGCAGATCGACGATGGCGTGTCCGTGGTCGTCCTCGATCAGCAGCACGCCCCGGTGTCCCGCGAGCACCGCGCGCAGTTCGGCAGCGCGCCCGGCACCGATCGCGGCCCCGGTCGGATTCTGCGCCCGGCCGGTGACGACGACCGCACGGGCGCCCGCTCGCAGCGCCGCTTCGAGAGCGTCCGGCAACGGACCGTCGTCGTCGAGCGCCACCGGGACCGGGCGCATTCCCAGCGCGGGCACGAGATCCAGCAGACTGCCCCAGCCCGGATCCTCGACGGCGACCGCGTCGCCCGGTCGGAGATGGGCGGTCAGCACCCGCTCGATCGCGTCGAGCGATCCCGAGGTGGCGATCACCGGCCCGGCCGGAATCCCGTCCGAGTCGAAAGCGCTTCGTGCGAACGCGGCGAACTCCGGATCCACCGGCGCCTGTGCGTACATCCCGGGCGCACGCGCGTACGCCTCGGTGACCGCCGCGAACGCCTCGCCCAGGGCGGGCAGCAGCGCCGGATCGGGATCCCCCGTGCCCAGGTCCCGCACCCCGGGCGGTGCCTCGATCCGCAGCGATCCCCGCGCGGTGCTCGCGGGGCGCGGCCGGACGCGGCTGCCCCTGCGCCCCGCCGTCTCGATCACCCCGCGCTCGCGCAGGGTGCGGTAGGCGGCTGCCACCGTATTGGGGTTCACCTCCAGCTGGGTCGCCAACTCCCGCATGGGGGGCAGCACTTGCCCCGGGGCCAGCTCCCCCGAGCCGACCGCCCGCTCCACGCTGGCGGCAATTTCCGATGCGCGCCGTCCGGTGATCCGATACTCTCCTAGCACAAAGAACAGTATGCACTAGTGCAATGGAGTACGCAATGCCGGACACCCAACCGCCGCAGACCACGGGCCCGGACGCGGCGGCCGCTTACGAACCGACCGGTCGCACGGTCCCGACCCGCTCCCGCGAACGGGCCGCGTACGACCGCGAGCAGATCCACTCGATACTCGACGAGGCCTGTGTCTGTCACCTCGGCTTCGTACGCGACGGCGCCCCCGTCGTCCTTCCGACGCTCTTCGGCCGGATCGGGGAGCGGCTCTACGTACACGGCTCCACCGGCTCCCGCCCGCTGCGGACGGCGGGCGGGAGCTCCGACGGGCTCGCCGTGTGCCTGACGGTGACCCATGTCGACGGGCTGGTGCTGGCCCGTTCCGCCTTCCACCACTCGCTCAACTACCGCTCGGTGGTGGTCCACGGGACCGCGCACGCGGTGACGGACCCCGAGGAGCGGCGCACCGCGCTCGACGCGATCGTGGAGCAGGTGGTTCCGGGGCGCTCACGGGACTCACGTCCGGCCAACGAGAAGGAGCTGGCGGCCACCGCCGTGCTCCGGCTGGATCTGCGGGAGGTGTCCGCCAAGGTCCGCACCGGCGGCCCGAACGACGAACCGGAAGACCTCGCACTGCCCTACTGGACGGGGGTCGTCCCGCTCACGCACGGATTCGCCGCCCCCGTCCCCGCGGCCGACCTCGATCCCGCCATCGCGGTTCCGGACTATCTCAAGGCACTCTGAACCACCCCCTGGGCGGGCGGACCGGCCCTCGCCGGGCAGTGAACCGGCCCGCCCGCCCCGGGTCAGGCGTGGGCGGCCGCCGCACGGCGGGCGTTCGCGGCGCCCCGCATCTCGGCCACCGCCAGCCCCGCCACCGCGGTGAGCAGCAGCAGGGTCCCCGCGACGGTGGCGGCGGTGAGCTCCTCGCCGAGCACCACGACGGCGATGAACGCCGCACTCACCGGTTCGAGGAGCATGATCACCGAAACGGTGGCGGCGCGCACCACCGCGGCCCCCGCGAAGTAGAGCGCGTAGGCGAGAGCGGTCGGGATGGCGGCGACGTACGCCATCAGGGCCACCACCTCCACCGGGTGCGCGGTCGCCGGCACGATTCCCTCGCCGGCCGCCATCGGCAGCAGCAGCACGGCCGCGACGGCGAACGCCCAGGCGCTGGTCGCGAGCGCGTCGGCCCCGCCACCGCCCCGGCCCAGCCAACGGGTCAGCAGGGTGATCGACGCGTAACCGGCCGCGGAGAGCAGCGCCAGCGCGATACCGGCGGGCCGCACCGTACCGGCGTCGCCGCCGAGCACCAGCACGGCGAGCCCGGTCAGCGCGCCCGCCACCGCGGCGATCCCGCCGCCGCCCAGCCGCTCGCCCATGGTGATCCGGGCGCCGACGGCGATGAGGACGGGGCCCGCCCCGAGCGTGACGACGGTCCCGACCGCGAGGCCGGTGACCTGGACCGCGGCGAAATAGGCGGTCTGGAAGACGGTGAGCCCGACACCGGTGCCGACGATCCGCAGCAGCCGACGACGACGGGGCTCGGCAGCGGCCGCGGCCCGCGCGGGCCGCAGCACCAGCGCGGCGAGCAGGAGTACGAGGCCGCCCGCGCATCGCCAGAAAGACAGCGCGAGGGGGCCGAGATCACTGGCCCCGAAGATCAGCGAGGCGGCGGCACCGGCCGTGCCCCAGGCCACTCCGGCGATGATCAAATAACACAGGCTCCGCCCGGCGGACAGGCCGGAAGCAGGATTCGACACGTGACTTCTCCAAGGAAGACGGGAAGGTGGTCGCTCGGCTCCGCACGCGGGCAGCGACGAACCGCTCGGGGACTGCCCGAGCCCGGTCTTCGTCAGAGGTGGCCGCCCGCGCTAGGCGGCGGGAGGCGGAAGTACGGTGAGATGCATGATCGTCACCCTACGAGGCGGCACGGCCGGCGGACAACTCCCCCTCGGCCCCGGCCGGCTCACCGCCCGGTCCTGAAGCGACGGGTCCCGAGGGCGCCCTCGGTGTGGAGGACTGCGCGATGAAGGCACCGAACAGCACCAGGAACCCGCCGATGAGCTGCGGGGCCGCCAGATGCTCCCCGAGCAGAACCCAGGCGAGCACGGTCGCGATGACCGCTTCCAGACAGGCGACGACGCCCGCGACGGCCGGGGACAGCATCCGCACCGAGATCACCCCGGTGACGTACGCGATGACGGTGGCGAGCAGCACGATCCAGACGAGCAGCAGCCAGGCGGGCACATCCGTGCCGTTCATGGCGGTGCCCCCGGCGAGCAGGGACCAGTCCATGCCCCAGGGCCGGGCCACCACGGTGAGGACGGCGGTACCGATCAGCAGTCCGTAGGCGATGACCCCGACCGGGTGCGGAGTCCCGGCACCCGCCGCCTGTTCGCCGCTGCCCTGGTCGGAGAGGACGAAGTAGCCGACCTGGCAGCAGGCGGCGGCGAGTGCGAGCAGCAGGCCGACGATGTCGAAGGTCAGCCCGGACCACACCTCGACCACGCACGCCAGACCGCCCACGGCCAGGACCACGCCCACCGCGGCCGCCCGGGTGACCGGGCGGCGCTGGACGAAGCGCACCCAGCCCAGGACGAGCGCCGGCGCGAGGTATTCGACCAGCAGCGCCACGCCGACCGGGATGCGGGAGATCGCCATGAAGTAGCAGGCCTGGACGCCCGCGACGGCGAGCAGCCCGAAGCCGAGCAGCAGCACGGGCCGGCCGCGCACCAGAGCGCGGTGGCGCCAGGCCACCGGCAGCATGACGAGCGCGGCGCCCGCCACCCGGAGCCACACCACGTGGAGCGGGTCGAGCCCCGCCTCGATCAGTGGCTTGGCAGCCACTCCGGAACCGCCGAACGCGAAGGCCGAGGCGAGGGCGAGTCCCAGGCCGGCGCTTCTACCCCGAGACGCGTGCATCGGCACATCATGACAGCTGCCGTCAGGAGCGTCACCTCGGTGACACCTGTCGCGGATTACGCTCCGATGCCACCACCCGCTCCCGCCGGAACCTGCCGCCAGGACCTCCCGGCGGCCGACGCCGCCGCACGGGCCACCGCGGGTGCGTCCATGTAGTCGTGGACCCGGGTGATCAGACCCTCGCTGACCTCGATGATCAGGAGTCCGGGGACACGGGCCCGCTCGCCCCCGGCGGACTCCACCACGACCACGTGTCCGGCGATGACCATGTCCGGCCCGGTGGCCGCGTGCACCACGACGTCCCTAACCTCGACCACGCGGAGCGGACTGGCGCCCCAGGCCGCCCGGTAGCCCGCCCGGACCTCCTCCCGGCCTTCGAACCGCTCGGGAAGGCCGGGCGCCGAGAACGGGAACTCGTGCACCGCGTCCACGGCGTACAGATCGGCCAGGCCGTCCGCCGACTTGTCCCGCATGGCCTGGTGGTAGCGGTCCAGCACCGTACGGGCGACGGACGGGGCGGGCGGTTGTGACGTCGCCATGGGACTCGCTCCATTCACTCAACGCTCGTTGAGTAAAACGATACGAGTCCGCCCCGCGTCGGTCAACAGCCGTTGAGCCACCTCGGGCATCGCTTCGGCCGACGCGGACAGGCGACGGTCACGCAGCGCTTCGGCACCGGGCGCGGGGGCGTCGGACGGGCCCGGCGGTCAGCCCTGGCCAGAGGTGCCGACGATCCGGTCCGCGAGCAGCCCCGTGTCCACGCCCGCCCGCTCCAGCACCTCGACGGCCCGGCACCACCGGTCCGCGGCGAGCGCGGCGAGCAGATCGAGCCCGCAGGCCCGTTCCCGGCCCAGGAGCCGGGCGCGCCGATGGGCCTCCTCCATCGCGGAACCGGCGGCCGGTGACCAGCCCTCGGCCACCGCGTCCGGTGCGGCCGGGACGACCGGGACGGCCCCGGAGTCCTCGATCGCGCCCTGCCAGCGGAGCCCGTAGCCGATACTGCGCTGGACGAGGTAGCCGAGCACTCTGGCCAGCTGCGGTCCGCCGTCGAAGGCGGTGCGGACCGCGGGGTCGGACTCGATCAGGGAGTGCAGCAGATGAGCCGTGTCGATCTGCTGATCGCCGTCGCGGAGGGCGCGCCTGCGCGCACCCGTCACCACCGCGGCCAGCTCGTCGGTGAGCTCGGCGTCGGTCTCGGCACGGTGGTTCGGTGCGGGCTGCTGAGGAATCCGCGGTGTCCGGTTCTGCACACTCCTACCTCATCAGCCCTGACGGACCGGATCGTCCCCGGAGAGGCCCATTGACACATCCCACCCGAGTTGGGCACAGAGGCGCGACTCCTCCTCCTTACGGATGAGATCAAGCCGTTCTGGAATCCGGTCCCGGGAAACGGCGCGCGCCGCCTTGCCCTGCCCTCCCACAGCAACCGGAATGACCCCCGCGCACGTCCCACAGCCCGGAGCACTGTTGCGGCGGCGGGAGGGGTGCCGGAGGTGAGCTGGCTGGTCGCCCTGCCCGCACTCGACGGGCGTGACTACGTCTACCGGGTCCACGCGCCCCGCGACGCGCTGCCCGCCGACCTGTTCTGGGCGGCGTTCCACTGCCACGACGACGGCCCGCACCCGCGCGCCTCCGACCGCTTCGACTCCGCGCGGATCTGGCGGGCCGGAACAGAAACCTGGATCTGAACAAGCCACGGATCTGACACAGCCGTGGATCCGCAGAGAACCTTGGGTCCGCACAGAACCTCCAATCTGACAGTTCATCAGTATTGAATGTTCAAGCCTCTGCGACTACGTTCCGCGACACCGTAACCCGCCGAGAAGGGGTGGTCGCATGGCCGAAGTCAGTGCAGAGGCGCGCATCGAGGCACCGGCCGAGAAGGTCTGGGCCCAGCTGACCGACTTCAGCACGTACGGGGAGTGGAACGCCACCCACACCAGCTTCCCCAAGGGCGGACCGGCCACCCTGGAGCTCGCGGGCACCTATGAGGAGAACATGAAGCTCATGGGGTTCCCGGCCGAGGTGACATGGACGATCGCCGAGCTGGACGACGGCCGCCTGCTGACGACCACCGGGAAGGGCCCCATGGGCGTCAACCTGAAGATGCGCTACGCGCTGACACCGGACGGGGACGCCACCAAGGTGCGCATCGACGGCGAGTTCACGGGGGCGGCTGTCTCCCTGATGGCCGGCAAGCTCAAGGATTCAGCCACTGCCGCCCTCATCGAGTCACTGCGCAAACTGGACGGACTGATCGTCGCCTGAAAGCGACGGACGGCCGGACCGGCCACACCCGTACCCGCACCCGCCGTTCGCACACCGGCGTCGAAAAGGCCCCGCGGGACATCCGCGGGGCCTCTTCGACGTACGGTTCCTCAGCCTTCGCACCGTCGGCTCAGTCCTCGTCGGCGAGGATCAGATAGAGCTTCTTCCGGGCGTCGTTGATGACCGTGAGCGCCTTCTCGCGCTGGTCGGCGGAGCCGGTCTTCCAGACCTGGCCGAACGCCTCCATCAGACCGAATCCGGCCTGCCGGATCTCATTGACGCCTTCCCAGTCGACGCCGCGGCCGGCCTCTTCCCAGGGCGCTTCGGAACCCGACTCCGCCTCGGTGCGGCCGGTGTCGGTCAGCGTGAACAGCTTCTTGCCGCCCTCGCTGGCGCTGACGATCAGGCCCTCGTCCTCCAGCAGCTGAAGGGTCGGGTACACCGAGCCGGGACTGGGCCGCCAGGCCCCGCCGCTGCGCTCGCCGATCTCCTGGATCATCTCGTAGCCGTGCATCGGCCGGTCCTTCAGCAGGGCCAGGATCGAGGCGCGTACGTCACCGCGGCGCGCCCTTCCCCGGCCGCCGCCCCGGCCGCGGCCGCCCCCGAAGGGGCCACCACCGAAGGGTCCGCCGCCGAACGGCGGTCCGAACTGCCCGAAGGCCGCCCTGCGCCCCTCGAAGTCACCCCGCGCGTCCTCGCCGGCGGGACCGAAGGGGCCGCGCCCACGCCCGTGCCCGTGTCCATGTCCGTGTCCGTGTTCATATCCGTGTGATCGCATGACTGCACTCCTTCTATCGTTGATCGGTCGCGATGCTTCAACGATATATCGGAACCGGTCGCTTGGCAAACCCCTCGCTGAGACCGGTTGTCCTGTGCCGGCGAATCCCGTTCGCTGGAGAGCTGTCCCGTCCCTCGCCTTCTCGCCGCTGTCCCGGGTGAGGTTGTGCAGTTCACCGTCCGTCCCGGGGCATGTTGCCGCCCGCCGCACGTACCCGGACTCGGCGGGCGTTCGCCCTGGTGAGGGGGCCTGATGGCTGTCAAGGCGTTCGCCGATGCAGGGCACGGCGTTTTCGAGGTCGAGTACGTCGATGCGGACCGCGTTCGCCGTCGTGAGCCGCTGTCAGCGGTGTGGACGGAAGGGTTCGAGACGATGCCGCCAGTGCGGAAGGTACGTGCGTAGGGCGGGCAGCGGTCGGTGACCCGGGATTACTGGTCGGCGACCATGCGCAGGGCTCTCGCGTGCGAGTCGCGGCTGGAGCGTGATCACGCGATGCCGATGGACTTCGATCCGCAGGTTTCGGGGCTGGTGTCGCCGCCGTTCCGGCTGATTCGGCCTACGCGCCGAGGGCGCCTGGGGACACGTCCCGGACTTCTTCCTACGTCTTGCTGACGGCACCGGGACGGTGGTCGATGTCCGTCCGGACGACCGGATTGAGCTGGACGACGCCGAGGCGTTCGCAGCGACCGAGCGGGTCTGTGATCCGGCTGGCTGGTCGTTTGAACGGGTGGGGATGATCAGACCGGCTCTACTGGCGAACGTGCGCTGGTCAAGGGGCTACGGCCATTCCAGGTGTTGGCGGCAGGAGACTGCGGGACGGCTGCTGGAGGCGTTCAACGTGCCGAGGCCGCTGTTCGCCGGGGCGGAGGCGGTCGGCGACCGGGTCGCGGTGCTGCCGGTGCTCTACCACCTGCTCTGGCGCGGGGCGCTGGTTACAGAGATGGAGTCGCAGGTCATGGGGCCCACTGGACGGCCAAAACCCAGGGAACTGGCTCCCGGTACTGCCCGCCCTCCAACCGGCAATCTTCCGACTCGACAGGGCCCTGCCCAGGGCAGGGCCCCCCGGGTCCGATCACGTCCTGGGGGCAGGGCCTGTTCGAAGGCGCTTTGCGCGTGGCTCCGCCGCCGGGGCATTGCGCACGCGAGGGATCGCCTCCCGGTGCGAGGGAACCTCTCGGTCCTACGAAGCGGTCGTCGCCCTGCCCCACTCCGGGCGTCAGCGTGAAGACTGACGACCCGACTCAGTCCATGTCCTCGTCCGCGTCCTCCTCCATGCTCTCGTACCCGGAGCGGAAGAGCGCGGAGAAGCTGGGGTACTGGGTGGTGTCGCCGTACTTCGGTGCGAACTCGTAGGCGGCCCACTCGCCGTCCGGCCCGACGTCGGTCGGGTCGAGCAGCCAGAAGTCCTCTCCCCGGGCGATCTCGACGGACCGGCGGAACAACTCGACGTCTCCCTCGTTGCCCGGTATGGACGCGTAGGTCTCGGTCACGCGGCTGCCGGCGTCGCTGTCCCGCATCCACACGACGCGGTCGCACGGATGGACGCCGTCCACGTAGGCATCGAGGCGCGTCCAACCGTCGCTCGCCAGGAAGAACCCCCGCAGGCTGGGCGGGAACCGCACCCCGAGCCGTTCCTCGGCTGCCGCCAGAGCCTCCTCGTGAGCAGGGGCTTCACCCAGCCACAGCTCGACGTGTCCGCCTTGGTCCAGAGCCTCCAGCTGATCCTCGTCCAGGAGGTCGTCCAACTCTTCCTCGTCGGCACGGGTCTTCACGTACAGCTCGCCGAACCGCTGCAGAAAGTCGCGCCACGCTTCCGGCGTCGTCAGGACGGCGGCAACTTCATTGTCTTCAGGCTCAGTTGTCTCACTCATGCCGATCATGGTGCCAGGTGGCTATGACAATGCGGAGGAGGGGGCGGCCCCTGGTGCTGGATCTGTCGAACTGCCGGGCAGTCAGGCGTTGCTGACGTCGCTCCCGGTGCTGTGGGCCCACCGCTCGGTGATGTTGCGGTACAGGGCGCCGAGCGCGGCGGCCTGGACAAGGGCACCGACGGGGACGCCTATCAGTCCTGCGGGTCCGGCGACGAGGAACACCATCGAGGTCGGTGCCGTGACGAAGAAGGCCCACACTCCGGCGAAGCTGGCGTCTCCGGAGGAAGAGTGGGAGAGGGCGTCCATGGTCACCCACACGCACACCGCGAAAACAACACCCAAGTATCCCAGGGACAGCGGGTTCACCAGGTAGTGGCGGAGAGCCTGGGGAAACGAGCGGCGATTCTTTTCCAGGGCGGATCTCCTGAGAATGCCGGAACGCCCGGTACGGTGGCTGACCTGCTGACGGCCGGAACAATGCCGTCCACCGGAATCCGTCACATGAGTACCCCTACTCATGATCGCCTTCGGCCTTCGCATCTGCCGGCCGGGACCCGACACTCCGGCCACCCATGCTTCTGACGACGCTGCACTATAGAGCCAGACAGTCGCCCTCAAATCCCCCTGAGCGACAACGTCTTCCCGGACCTCCGAGATCACTCCGTTCGCTGCATCTTGCCTATTCGCAGGTCAACGACACACCGCATTGACAACATTGACAACCCAGAACCGAACGGGACACTCGTTCGCCGGAGAGCGTTGCCGCAGGCCGTCGGGCCGGTCGTGAGACGCTGCTGGCCAGCCTGGAACCGAGGCGCCCCCTGGAGTGCGACGCGGAGGTACCGCCCACCGACATCACCGGCCGCCAGGCCCCGGCCTGCTGCCAGAAGGCATACCGGCAGCGGAAGGCCCAACTGGCTCCGCCTAGGCTGGCGCGGTGACTGATGAGCAGAAGCGGGTGCGGCCGTCGGGAGTGTGGGCCACGGCGGTGGGGGTGGCCCGGGTGCGGGCGCTGGAGACCGAGCGGGAGAACGCGCTGTTCCGCGACCCACTGGCACAGGCCTTCGCCACCGCCGGCGGTCTATGGCCCTCCTCACCGCCGCTGCCCGACGACGAGGCCGCGCGCCGCCGCCGGCTGGCCGTGGCGTTCTCCATCGTGATCAGGACGAAGTTCCTCGACGACCTGTTGCAGCGGGCCTCCGCGTCCGGGGTCCGGCAGGTCGTGCAGCTCGGCGCCGGCATGGACAGCCGGGCCTTCCGGATGGACTGGCCCGAGGGCACCCGGCTGTTCGAGGTCGACACCGCCGCGCCACTGGACTTCAAGGCTTCGGTGCTGCGCCGGGAGCGGGCCGTCGCCCGCTGCGAGCGGATCACCGTCGCGGTGGATCTGCGTGCGGACTGGCCGGCCGCGCTGGCCGCCGCAGGGCACGACCCGGCGGTGCCGACCGTGTGGATCGCCGAAGGACTGCTGATCTATCTGCCCGAGGACGCGGTGGAACTGCTCCTGACCCGGATCGGCGCGCAGTCGGCGGCAGGCAGTCGGATGGGGCTGACGTTGGGCTCGCGCGGCGTGATCGAGCGCTTCGGCGCGGACGCCGTGCCGGGATCGGCGGCCTCCATGTGGGTCTCGGAGATGCCCGACGACCCGGCGGGCTGGCTGGCCGGGCACGGCTGGGAGGCCGACAGCCATACCCTGCGCGAGTGCGCTGCCGCGTACGGCCGCCCGATCAGCACCCCTCCGCGGCGCGAGGAGCGGCCCGGCGGACTGATCTCGGCGGTCCGCCGGTAGAGCGCCTCCAGGCGGCGACGACTCGGCCCGACGGATCTGTAATGTGCGGCAATGATGAGAAGCGAGCGGCTCGCGGAGCAGTTGGACTGGTACTGGCGCAAGAACCTGCGGCCACGGCTGGACGGTCTTACCGACGAGGAGTACTTCTGGGAGCCGGTGCGCGACTGCTGGAGCATCCGCCCGCGCGGCACGTCGGCCGCACCAATGTCGGCGGGTTCGGGGAAGTGGACGATGGACTCCGCGTCCCCCGACCCGGCGCCTGCACCGGTGACCACTATTGCCTGGCGGCTGGCGCACATCACCGTCTCGTGCCTGGGCTACCGGGTCGGATGGCACTTCGGCGGCCAGGACATCGACTCCCGGACATTCGCCTACGCGGGGACCGCCGAAGAGGCGCTGGGGCAGCTCGACGACATGTACGGGAGATGGAACGCGGGAGTCCGCAAGCTCTCGGACACCGACCTGGACAATCCGCCCGCGGTGGGTCCCGAGCGGTTTCCCATGGAGAACAGGGTCCTGCACGTCAACAGGGAGCTGATCCATCACGGCGCCGAGATTTCCCTGCTGCGCGACCTCTACCGCCGGCGGGACGGAGCCGCACCGCACCGCATATGACTTTCTGGGGCCGGCGACCGAGCTTCGGAAGACGGGACAGGACAGCCTCGTCTTCTGTTGCCGATACGCCTCTGGCGGCAGTGCCGGGAGCCATGCCCGGCGCCGTGCCCCGCGGCTTCCTTCTGACCTGGGGCCTGAGCGGACTGGACAGGCACGCCGTCGCGTTCCGGCCCGGACTGCGGTGGTGAGTGTTCCGGGCGGTCTCGCCCGGAACACTCACGACACAGGGGCAGCAGCCGGCTTACCTGACGAGTTCAGCCGGTTCGTCCAGTCGCGTCAGCTTCCGCGGGTTTCTCACCAGGTAGACCCGGGTGATCTGCCCGTTCTCCACGACGAGGCTCACCGCGGTGGCCAGCTCGCCGTCGATCTCGATCCGGCCCGCGGGTGCGCCGTTGAGCCACACGGCCGTCGTCGCGAGCGCGGCCGCGTCGACCCGGTTGGTGCGCGCGAGCACCCTCGCCACCAGCTCGACCCCGTGGATCGGAGCCAGCGCGGCGGCCGCCAGCCCGCCACCGTCGGCGATCAGGACCACGTCCGGCGCCATGAGCTCGACCAGCTCCTGCAACTGCCCGGTCCGCAAGGCCTGCAGGAACCGCTCCACCACGGCCTGCTGCTCCGGCCGGCTCACCCGCACCCGCGGACGTCTGGCCGCCACATGCTCGCGTGCCCGCCGCGCGATCTGCCGCACCGTGGCCGCGGACTTCCCGATGGCCCCGGCGATCTCGCCGTACGGCAGCTCGAACACCTCGCGGAGCACGAACACCGCCCGCTCCGTCGGCCCGAGCGTTTCCAGGACGGTCAGCACCGCGATCGAGACGCTCTCCGCGAGCTCTACGTCCTCGGCGACATCCGGGCTGGTCAGCAACGGTTCCGGCAGCCACTCGCCGACATAGTCCTCGCGGCTGCGCGCCAGCGTCCGCAGCCGGTTGAGCGCCTGCCGTGTGACGGTCCTGACGAGGTACGCCCGCGCGTCGTTCACCCGCGACCGGTCGACCTCGGCCCACCGCAGCCAGGACTCCTGCAGCACGTCCTCCGCGTCGGCCGCCGAGCCGAGCATCTCGTAGGCGACCGTGAACAGCAGACCGCGATGGGCGACGAACGGGTCCTCGGTCATGCCGTCGAGACTGCGTCGGACGTCGCAGGGCGCGCAGCCAGCGGGATCTCGCAGGCCTCGGAGTAGCCCTGCGAGGTGATCCCGTGCGCCGTGTTGCACCTGGTTGCCAGGTTGGCGAAGCCGATGAACACGGTGATCTCGACCAGCGCCGCCGGGCCGAGCCGGCCGAGCAGACTCGCCGACAGCCCATCGGTGACGGTCGGCGGCGTGTTCGTCATGGCCTCGGCGTACTCCATCACCTCCCGCTCCAGTGGCGTGAACACCTCCGACTCCCGCCAGCGCGGCACCTGGCTCGCCTTGGTCAGGTCCAGGTTCTGGTTCTGTGCCGCGAAGTAGTTGATGTCGAGGCACCAGCTGCAGCCGATCTGTGCCGCGACGGCCATGTGCGCGAACGTCTTGAGGCTCGCGTCGGCCGCGTCCCAGGTGCCCACCGTGGCCGAGAACTCCTGGTTGGCCTGGGCGATCTTGGGGTTGTTCCACAACACCTCGTCGGGCTCGGGCACGGAACCGAGCTGCTTGATCAGGATTTCGCGGAGCTCGGCGGGGAGCTCGGCCTTCGGAATGCGCAGTGCCATCGTGTTCTCCTCTGAACGTTTTCCCGCTTCGGCATGAAGACACCGCCGGGCCCGCGAATGTGACACCCGCACCGAGCCGGGACCGACCGGTCCGCGGATCCGGAATTGGCCTTGGCGTAGGGGTCCGCGGCGCGCCTACGGTCGCGGCATGAGGATTCGAATCGTCGACGCGTTCACCGACCGCCCCTTCACCGGCAATCCCGCAGGCGTCCTGCTGCTGGGTCCGGAGGGCTTCCCCGACGACAGCCGGCTCCAGCAGATCGCGGCGGAGCTGAACCTGTCCGAGACCGCGTTCGCACACCCGCTGGCGCCGGGCGGCGCCGCGGACTGGGCGCTGCGCTGGTTCACCCCGGCCACCGAGGTCGACATGTGCGGCCACGCCACCCTCGCCACCGCCCACGTCCTGCACACCACGGCCGTCGCGAGCGGCACGGTGCGCTTCGCCGCCCGGTGCGGCATCCTCACCTCGACCGCCCGGCCGGACGGCTCGCTCACGCTCGACTTCCCCACCGCGCCGCTGACCCCGGAGGCCACGCCGGACTGGCTGGCCGCCGCACTGGGTGCGGAGCCCGTATCGGTGCACGACACGGGCCCGCACACCGGCGACCTGCTCGTGGAACTGGCCGACGAGGCGGCCGTACGGGGACTGGCCCCGGATTTCGCGGCGCTGGCCGCCCACTCGCGGCGCGGCGTCATCGCCACGGCCGCGGCCACCGGGTCCGGCTACGACTTCGTCTCCCGCGGCTTCTTCCCCGCCGTGGGCATCGACGAGGACCCCGTGACGGGCAGCGCCCACACCGCCCTGGCGCCGTTCTGGTCGGCCCGGCTCGGCCGCGACGAACTGACCGGCCTCCAGGCGTCCGCCCGGTCCGGTCTCGTCCGCACCGCGCTGCGCGGTGACCGGACCCTGCTGACCGGCGAGGCCGTCACGGTCCTGGACGGAGAACTGCTCGTCGCCCTGTAGCAGGGGCAGGAGGAAACGCCTGGAGGGGGTGTGCGGATCATCCCGCACACCCCCTCCAGGAGCCCGGCCCCACTGCCGTTCACGGGGTGGGCAGCCACCCCACCTTTCCGGCGAGCAGCGCGTATCCGACGAACGCCCCGATGTCGAGCAGGGCGTGCGCGGCGACCAGCGGCCCCACCCGCTGCCAGCGCCGGTACAGCAGCACGAAGACGACACCCATCGCCATGTTCCCGATGAACCCGCCGATCCCCTGATACAGGTGGTAGGAGCCCCGCAGCACCGAACTGGCCACCAGGGCGGCCATCGGGGTCCAGCCCAACTGCCCCAGCCGGCGCAGCAGGTATCCGACGACGATCACCTCCTCCAGTACGGAGTTCTGGACCGCCGACAGGATCAGCACGGGGAACTTCCACCACACGTCGGGCAGCGACTCGGGGACGACCGTGAGGTTGAATCCGGCGGCCCGCGCCACCAGATAGAAGGCCAGCCCGGCGCTGCCGATGCCCGCCGCCACCAGGGTGCCGCGCCCCAGGTCCGATCCCGGCCTGGTCCGGTCGAAACCGATCGCCCGCAGGCCCGCCCCCTCGCGGATCAGGAGGTGGGCCACCAGCGCGACAGGCACCAGCGCGGTCGCGATACCGAAGAGCTGCCAGGCGAGATCCAGCCAGGGGCGGCCGGGTGCGTAGGAACTGTTGAGCGTCGCCGCCTGGTCCTTCAAACCCCCTGGTTTCGTCAGTGATCCGACAAAACTGATCAGGGCAGACACCCCGCTGGCTCCCAGCGAGAGCGCCAGCACCAACACCGTCTCGGACCGCAAGATCCGTCGTGACACGGCCTCCTGAGGATAAGAATCAGCCACGCGCCCCGCCTCCACCTGTACACCTGCCTTCAGTTGTGCATTCACGTCCCATGCCGCTCCCCGCCCCGCTAGGGTCTCGAATACAGGTACGAAGATCATGCGCGACAGGCCGGGGGACAAGCACCATTGCCGATGGTGTGGTCCCCCTTTTCCTTGTTCATCCTCAAGGAGGGGCACCACCGACATGGGACGTCACAGCTTGCCCGACGACTACACGGCGGACGGAAGCGGGGACCGTCCACCGAACCGCCGTCGAACCGTAGCCATCGCCACCGCGCTCGTTCTCGCCGTGGCGGCGGGAACGGCGGTAGCGGCCCAGGGGGGCTTGCTGTCGTTCTCGAAGTCCTGCGAGGACTCAGCGGTGCACCTGTCGATGGTGGCCTCGCCCGATATCGCGCCCGCCGTGCGCGCGGTGGCCGACAAGGCCCGCAAGGACGATCTGAGATCCGACGGCAACTGTCTCGACGTGGAGGTGCTGGCCCGTGACTCGTACAAGGTCGCCGACGCCCTCGCCGCCGGGACCAGCAAGCCCGACTACCAGATGTGGCTGCCGGATTCCGATCTCTGGCTGAGCCGGGCGAAGGGGACCGGCGACGCCGTGCCCGTCACCCCGGGCGACTCCGTCGCCTCCTCCCCGGTGGCCCTGGCCATGGTGCCCTCCGCCGCAAAGACCCTCGGCTGGCCGGAGAAGAAGTACACCTGGGCCGAGCTGATGGCCACGGCCATGGAGTCCGACAAGGTGCGGCTGGGCTCGGCCGACCCGGCGCGCAGCGCCACCGGCCTGCTGGCGCTCACCAGCATCGGCGCGTCCTCCGACAAACAGGGCGGGGACAGCGACACCAGGGTCGCCGCCACCGCCAAGCTCCTCGCCCAGCGGATGTCGGACGGCGACACCCAGGTGCTCGGGACCCTGGCCGGCGACGACTCGGGCGCCGAGGAGGGCAATCCCGCCCGGAACCAGGCGGTGCTGCTGTCCGAGCAGGCCGCGTTCGCCCACAACGCCGAGTCGACCGCGGCCGGGAAGCTCGACCTGTTCTACCCCGAGGACGGCACCCCGCTGCTCGACTATCCGTTCGCGCTGGTCAACGAGGATCAGCTCAGTACGGACAAGAGCCGGGCGGCGCTGCGGTTCATGACCCTGCTCTCCGAGGAGAGCGCGCAGCGCACACTGGAGGAGCACGGTTTCCGGACGGTCGACGGCACGGCGGGCGGCACACTGGTCGCGTCCGCGGGCGGCAGGTCGCCTCAGCCGTACGCCACCTCACCCGCCACGGCGCCTTCCGACGAGACACTTCAGGAAACGCTCGGCATGTGGACGATCACCGTGCAGAGCGCACGGCTCACCACGGTCGTCGATGCCTCGGGGTCGATGGCCACGATCGTGCCGGGCCGCAACCAGTCCCGGATGGACGTCACCAAGGCGTCCCTGATCGAGGCCCTCAACCAGTTCACCCCGAACGACGAGATCGGCCTCTGGGAGTTCGCCACCAGGCTCGACGGCGACAAGGACTACCGCCGGCTGGTGGCGACCAGCCGGCTCGGGGAGAAGGCGAAGGACGGCGGCACCCACCGTGCGAAGCTCACGGAGGCCTTCTCGGCGCTGCAGCCCGTGCCGGACGGGGCGACCGGGCTGTACGACACCACGCTGGCCGCCTACAAGGAGGCGCAGCGCACCTACGTGAAGGGCAAGTTCAACGCCGTCGTGATCCTCACCGACGGCTCGAACCAGGATGACCATTCCATCTCGCGCAGCGCCCTGATCGCGGAACTCACCCGGATCGCCGATCCCGAGCGACCGGTTCCGCTGCTCGCCATCGCGGTCGGTCCCGACGCCGACCGTGAAGAGGTGAACGAGATAGCCAAGGTGACCGGTGGCGGCGGCTACCAGGTCAACGACCCGGCCGAGATCCAGGCAGTGATCTTCCAGGCGGTCATGACCGCCGGGCAGAGCGGCCGCGCCGCCCAGGAGTAGCCGCCGAGCCGTGCCGAACGCGGGCGGGGCCAGCCCCTCGTCGGGTCCGGACCGAGCGCCCGGGGGTCCGGCCCCGCCCGCTCATGTCCGCGCGATGCCCACCGGCCAGCTGTGCACGGGCTCCCCGCCCAGCATCAGTTCGGCGTACCGGCGGGTCATGGCGGCGAGCGCGGCGTCCCGCCCCAGCCCGGACTCACGGGCCCGGTGATAGGTGTCCGCCTGCCAGGACGCCCCGTTGGTCCGCCGCTTGCAGCGCTCCTCGATGATCCCGAGGTAGCGGTCGCGGTCGGCGGGTTCGATGTTCCACGCGTCGAGCCCGGCGGCCGCCAGCGGCAGCAGTTCGTCCCGTACGAGCTTGGCGGCCGGGACCCGGGTCAGCCCACCGGCGCGGCCGGGCCGGGGCCAGAGCAGTTCGGCGTCGATGCCCCGGCGGCAGGCGGTGTCGAAGTTCTCGGCCGCCGCGGCGAACGGCATCCTGGTCCACACCGGCCGGGACTCCTCCGCCAGGGCCCGCACGAGCCCGTAGTAGAGCGCGGCGTTGGCGATCACGTCCGCGACGGTCGGTCCGGCGGGCAGCACCCGGTTCTCCACCCGGAGGTGGGGAACGCCGTCCGACAGCCCGTACACCGGCCGGTTCCAGCGGTAGACCGTGCCGTTGTGCAGCACGAGTTCCTGGAGCCGGGGCACCCCGCCCTCGTCGAGGACCCGCAGCGGCTCCTCCTCGTCGCAGATGGGCAGGAGCGGGGGGAAGTAGCGCACGTTCTCCTCGAAGAGCTCGTACGCCGAACCCGTCCACCGCTCCCCGAACCAGGTCCTGGGGCGCACCCCCTGGTTCTGCAGTTCGGGCGGCCTGGTGTCCGTGGCCTGCTGGAAGAGCGGCGGCCGCGACTCCCGCCACAGCTCCCGGCCGAACAGGAAGGGCGAATTGGCACCCAGGGCCACCTGGACCGCGGCAACGGCCTGCGCGGCGTTCCACACGTCGGGGAACCGTTCCGGGGTCACCTGGAGGTGGAGCTGGACCGAGGTGCAGGCCGCCTCCGGTGCGATCGACCCCGAGGTGCAGACCAGGCGCTCCACACCTTCGATATCGAGGGAGAAATCCTCGCCGCGCGCCGCCACCATTTGGTCGTTCAGCAGCGCGTAGCGGTCCACGTCCGAGAGGGTCCCGCGGACCATGTCCGTACTGCCGACGGTGGGCAGGATGCCGATCATCATGATCCCGGCATCGACCTCACCGGCCTTCCGGTCGGCATATCCAAGGCCGGTTCGCAGCTCTTCGGCCAGCTGATCGAGAACACGGCCGTCGAGACGGTGGGGAACAATGTTCACTTCCAGATTGAACATCCCGAGTTCCGTCTGGAAATCCCCGCTCGCGATGCGCTCAAGGACCTGTCCATTCAACATCTTCGGCATACCGTCGGGGCCCGCCAGGTTCAGCTCGATCTCCATGCCCATGAGGTTGCGCGGCCGGTCGAATCTCCGCTCCGCCAGCAGCCTCTCCAGCCCCTCCAGGCACTGGTGGAGCTTCCGTCGGTACCTCTGCCGATCGGACAGGTCAAAGGCGCCCGCCACGACCTTCTCCCCCATCGACGTGTCCCTCCATGAGTGGGCAGCCCGCGGCCCAGGCCGCTCGCGTCACGATCGATAATGCCCAGACGGAGTGATCTATAACGCCCCGCGGACAGTGCACACCCGCTAATCTGATGACCGCGGCCGGGGGCACATTCACTCGGCATGACGCAGTGAGCGCTTTCCGCCGTTCGGGGCGTAAGAAATACGCCGACGTGTTTCAGCCTACCGCGTCGGAGGGAAAACCCGAGGCGGCGGCTGCGGCGCGCCTCACCGAATCAGCATATTCTCCGCATAATAAAGTCTGGATACCGCCTTGCCGGCAATAGTGGTGGCGGCTAGTGGAATCACCGCGTGAACACGTGTCGTATAAACTCCGCGAACGGGGCAGAGAGTTGACGCACCGGCTCAGTCACCGGCCTCCTCTGGCCCCGCCCGCCGACAGCGCCGTCTGCACCCGCCCACGCTCCACCGTGTCTCCGAAGTGAGAGGCGACCCACCATGCCCCTGCATGTTCCTCCGGCCCCCGCGCCCGCGCTGAGAAGCGTCCTCGCGGCACTCGGTTCACCCACCGCGGTCCGCGAGGCCCGGACACCTGCCCTGCGGTCGGCCCAGGGCCCCCTGAGCCCCGAACACCCGCTCCCCGTACACGTGCTGGACCGCGGCGGACCGGACGGACTCACACCCACCACCCGGCTCGCCGCCTGGCGCTTCCAGATCCGCGGCGCGGAGCGGGCGGTCGCCGCCGCGGACACCATGCTCACCCCCGACGGCTGGACCTTCTCGCACTTCTTCGAGGGCCCCTACGTCGCCTCGACCGAACTCGCCCTGCGCCGGGCGGAGGCGGCGAGCACGCACTACCAGCCGAGGCTGCTGTCCATCCCCGAGCTCTACATGCTGGCGCTGTGGCTGCACGAGGACACCGAGGCCGACGCGTCCACCGGCTCCCCCGCACCCGCCGATCTGCTGGTACCACTGGCTCCCGCTCCCCCGGGCATCGCGGCACACCGTCCGCACCGGGTCGCCGAGCTGCTTCCAGTGATCACCACCCGCATCACACCCGGCCCCGGCCCTCTCCTCGGCTCTCCGGCCTGACCTCCGGCCCTCTCACTTCACTGTGCCCCGCCTCCGGTTCCGGTGGCGGGGCACAGCGCGCGGGGGCGCATCCGCGCCCCATCCGGACTAGCCCCATCCGGCCACCCCGAACCACCCGAAGTGACAGGGCAGTTGCGTTGAACCGTCCGGCCGGGTGACGCGTCATGAGAGGAGAAGCAGCGCTGCCGCGAAATCCCTGCGGAACGACGCCCGTGGGGCAACACTGGGAACGGACCGATCGATACGGGGGGCGGCCATGAACACCTCTTCAAGCCGCAGGACACTCAACTCAACGCAGCGAAAGAACCCAGCCATGTGTCAGCACCAGCCACCCTGCCCCACAGCCGACTCAGCCGACCGGGAGGCAGCCCGCCCGGTGGCACACCATCCGGAGCAGGGCTGGAGCCTGCTGTGCAACGGCGTCCTGCTCTTCGAGGACACCGGTGAGCTGCTCCCGAACGGGCAGATCATCGCGCCCCACCGGCCGCTGGGAACGGGCCGGGTGATGAAGGCCGCCTGACCGCGGCAGATACGGGGAGGGGCCGGCCCGGAGAGATCTCCGCACCGGCCCCGACGCAGTTCCGCGTCATCCGCCGACGCCCACGACGTCGGCCCCGTCAGTTGTCGTACTCGTCCAGCGGCGGGCAGGAGCAGACGAGGTTACGGTCACCGAACGCACCGTCGATCCGGCGCACCGGCGGCCAGTACTTGTCCGCGGCGGTGACCCCGGCCGGGAAGACCGCCTCCGCACGGCTGTAGCCGTGCGCCCAGTCACCGCCCAGCGCGGCAGCCGTGTGCGGGGCATTGGCCAGCGGGTTGTCGTCCGCGGCCCACTCGCCCGAGGCCACCTTCTCGATCTCGGCGCGAATGGCGATCATCGTGTCGCAGAAGCGGTCCAGCTCCGCGAGGTCCTCGCTCTCGGTCGGTTCGATCATCAGCGTGCCCGCGACCGGGAACGACATGGTCGGTGAGTGGAAGCCGTAGTCGATGAGCCGCTTGGCCACGTCGTCGATGCTGACGCCGGTCGCCTTGGAGATCGGCCGCAGATCCACGATGCACTCGTGCGCGACGAGCCCGGCCGGGCCGTTGTACAGGATCGGGTAGTGCGGCTCCAGGCGCTTGGCGATGTAGTTCGCGGCGAGTACGGCGACCTGCGTCGCACGCTTCAGGCCCTCCCCGCCCATCAGGCGTACGTACGCCCAGGAGATCGGCAGGATGCCGGCCGAGCCCCACGGCGCGGCCGAGATCGGGCCGACCCCGGTCTCCGGACCGGCGGCGGGCTGCAGCGGGTGGTTCGGCAGGTATGGCGCCAGGTGCGCGCGCACCCCGACCGGGCCGACGCCGGGGCCGCCGCCGCCGTGCGGGATGCAGAAGGTCTTGTGCAGGTTCAGGTGCGAGACGTCGCCGCCGAAGTGGCCCGGCTTGGCGAGCCCGACCAGCGCGTTGAGGTTGGCGCCGTCGACGTACACCTGACCGCCCGCGTCGTGCACCTCGGCGCAGATGTCCGCGACGTGCTCCTCGAAGACACCGTGCGTCGACGGGTAGGTGATCATGAGCACGGCCAGCTCGTCGCGGTACTGCTCGATCTTGGCGCGGAGGTCCTTGATGTCGACCTCTCCGTCGTCGGCGGTCTTCACCACGACGACCCGCATACCGGCCATCACCGCACTGGCCGCGTTCGTGCCGTGCGCGGAGGACGGGATCAGGCAGACGGTCCGCCCCTCGTCACCGTTGGCACGGTGGTACGCCCGGACGGCCAGCAGTCCGGCGAACTCGCCCTGCGAACCGGCGTTCGGCTGGATGGACACCGCGTCGTAACCGGTGACCTCGGCCAGCCGCTCCTCCAGCTCACGGATGAGCGTCAGGAAGCCCTGGGCCTGCTCGGCCGGCGCGAAGGGGTGCAGCGCTCCGAACTCGGGCCAGGTGATCGACTCCATCTCGGCGGTCGCGTTCAGCTTCATGGTGCAGGAGCCGAGCGGGATCATGCCGCGGTCCAGCGCGTAGTCACGGTCGGCGAGCTTGCGCAGGTAGCGCAGCATCGCGGTCTCGGAACGGTGCTGGTGGAAGACCGGGTGGGTCAGCACGGAGTCGGTCCGCAGCAGCCCCTCGGGCAGCGCGTCGGCGGTCGTGGCGTCCAGCGCCTCGATGTCACCGGTGACGCCGAAGGACGCCCAGACGGACGCGATCTCCGTACGTGTGGTGGTCTCGTCACAGGCGAGCGAGACGAGATCGCCGTCGACGACCCGCAGGTTCACGCCGCGCTCGCGGGCGTCGGCCACGACCTCCGCGGCCCGGCCGGGCACCCGGACGGTCAGCGTGTCGAAGTGCGAGGCGGTGACCACGTCCACGCCGCCGGACCGCAGGCCCTGCGCGAGGATCGCGGCGTAACGGTGGGTGCGCCGCGCGATCGTCCGCAGCCCGTCGGGGCCGTGGTAGACGGCGTACATGCCGGCCATCACGGCGAGGAGCACCTGAGCGGTGCAGATGTTACTGGTGGCCTTCTCACGGCGGATGTGCTGCTCGCGGGTCTGCAGGGCCAGCCGGTAGGCCTTGTTGCCGTCCGCGTCCACGGAGACGCCGACGAGACGGCCCGGCAGGCTGCGGGCGAACTTCTCGCGCACGGCCATGAAGCCGGCGTGCGGTCCGCCGAAGCCCATCGGCACGCCGAAGCGCTGCGTGGTGCCCACCGCGATGTCCGCGCCCAGCTCGCCGGGCGAGGTGAGCAGGGTGAGCGCCAGCAGGTCGGCGGCGACGGTGACGATCGCGCCCAGCTCGTGGGACTGCTCGATGACGGGCCGCAGATCGCGCACGGCTCCGGAGGCGCCCGGGTACTGCAGCAGTACGCCGAAGACGCCGCGCTCCGCGATCTCCGCCGGGATGCCGTCGGCCAGGTCGGCGACGACGACCTCGACACCGGTCGGCTCCGCACGGGTCCGGATCACGGCGACGGTCTGCGGGAGGGCGTCGGCGTCGACCAGGAAGACGCCGTTCTTCACCTTGCCGACGCGCCGTGCCAGCGCCATCGCCTCGGCGGCGGCGGTGCCCTCGTCGAGCAGCGAGGCACCGGAGGTGGGCAGTCCGGTCAGGTCCGCGACCATCGTCTGGAAGTTCAGGAGGGCTTCGAGGCGGCCCTGGGAGATCTCCGGCTGGTACGGCGTGTAGGCCGTGTACCAGGCGGGGTTCTCCATCACGTTGCGCAGGATCACCGGCGGGGTGAACGTGCCGTAGTAGCCGAGCCCGATCATCGGGGCCAGCACCTGGTTGCGGTCGGCGAGCGCCCGCAGTTCGGCCAGCACCTCGGCCTCGGTGCGGGCCGTGGGAAGCCGCAGCGCCTCGGCGCTCCGGATGACGTCGGGCACCGCGGCCGAGGTGAGCTCGTCGAGCGAGCCGTAACCGACCTGGGCGAGCATCTTCGCCTGCGCCGCGGCGTCGGGACCGATATGACGCTGCTCGAACGGGATTCCCTGTTCGAGCTGGGAGAGCGAAGTGCGACGGGGGGTCATGGTGGAGGCCTCCTGGTCTGTCACGACCTGCGAGGGGCACCGCGGCGCGGGGTGCCCGAACGGCCTCCCCCTCTGTCATCTCAACCTGAGAGCTTCACCGGTGCCACTGCGCGCACCGGCTTTCACCGTCGGTGAGGGAGGGACCCACTCGGCACCCGTGCCGTGCGGAACCCGCCCTGCTTTCCAGAGTGACCTCGTCCGTGCGGTACGGGGGCCTGAGAGATTCCGGGGAGGATTTGCTCCTTCGGCGCCTCCGGATTCGTTCCGGAGGACTCTCCCGCACGGGGTAAGCAGCCGCCTTCAGCGTACCAGCGGGGTGCCGGGCGTAGATTTCGAGTGGCCAACCCCACGGATCTGCACTTCTGTGGTTCCTGTGGAGTACCCGCGACCAGTGGGAGGGACCGTGCAGACCGACATCGATCCGCGCAGCCTGATCGGCCGCAAGGCCTTCGACCGCGAGGGCACCAAGATCGGAACCGTGGACGAGGTGTACCTCGACGATGCGACCGGTGTGCCGGAGTGGGCGGCCGTACGCACCGGACTGTTCAGCCGGGACGCCTTCGTCCCGCTGGAACCCAGCGAATTCGTCAAGGACACGCTTCGCGTCCCCTTCGACCGCGCGCTGATCAAGGACGCACCCGACTTCGGGGTCGGCCGGCACCTCTCGCCGGAACAGGAGCTCCAGCTCTACCGGCACTACGGTCTGGACTCCCCGCCCGAGGAGACCGCCCCGGACCGGGACTTCGGCAGGCTGGCCGGCCAGGACGAGTAGTCGGCCGGGTCCCGCACGAGCGGCAGCGGATCGGCGGGCCGGAGTTCCGGATCGTCGATACGGAACGTACGCACCCGGCCGGGCGCCGAATCCGGCTCCTCGAAACGCACCGTGACCCGGCCGACCCCGCTGCCCTGCACCCAGCCGTGGCCGTGGGCGTCGTGGCGCACGTCGTGTCCGGCCGGCCAGCGCCGGGCGGCGAGCTGCTCCGCGCTCTCCGGTTCCGCCTCTCCGGGCTCCGGCCGGCCCTCGTCCGTTCCCGCGTCCCCTCCGGTCTCCGCACCGCCGGCCCGCTCGGCGTCGGCAAGGGCCGCGGCGAGCCCGGCCGCGGCGCGCTCGCCGGCCGCCTGCGCGAACAGATCCTCCTGGGTGTAGTCGGCCAGCCCGGTGACGCCCACTCCCAGCAGCCGCACTCCCCCGGTGGTGTCCACCGACTCCAGCAGCCGCGCCGCGGCCTCCCGGACCACCGTGGGGTCGTCGGTGGGCCCGCGCAGCGTCTCGGAGCGGGTCAGGGTCGAGAAGTCGTAGCGCCGCACCTTCAGCACCACGGTCCTGCCCGAGCGCTCCGCCGCGCGCAGCCGCTGGACACACCGGTCGGCAAGCCGCTCGACCTCGTTCCTGACCCGGACCCGGTCGTGCAGGTCCATGTCGAAGGTGTCCTCGACCGAGACCGATTTCGCGTCGCGCTCGGCGACGACCGGCCGGTCGTCGTGGCCGGAGGCCATCCGGTGCAGTGAGCTGCCGTGCGCCTTGCCCAGCAGCCGCACGAGCTCCGCCTCGCCCGCCTCTGCCAGGTCGTTCACCGTGGTCATCCCGGCGCGCCGCAGATGGTCCGCGGTGGCCGGTCCGACGCCGGGCAGGGTGCGCACCGGCATGGGCGCGAGCATCTCCCGCTCGGTCCCCGGCTCTATCAGCATGATCCCGTCCGGCTTCGCCTCCTCAGAGGCGATCTTGGCCAGCATCTTGGAGCCCGCCAGGCCGACGGAGCCGCTGAGTCCGGTGACCGCCTCGATCGCCTCGCGCAGCTGCTCGCCGACGGCCAGCGCGGAGGCCGTGTCGTTCGCCGTGCCGCCCGCCTCCAGGTCGACGAAGGCCTCGTCCAGGCTCAGTGGCTCAACCAGCGGCGACAGCCGGCCGAGCAGCTCCATGACCTGGTCGCTCACCGTCCGGTAGAGCGCGAAGCGCGGCACCAGATAGGCGGCGTTCGGCGCGAGCCTTCTGGCCTGCGCCATCGGCATGGCCGAGTGGATCCCGAAACGCCGGGCCTCGTACGAGGCGGTGGCGACGACCCCGCGCGGTCCCAGACCGCCCACCACGACCGGTTTGCCGCGCAGGCTCGGCTTCGACGCCTGCTCGGCAGAGGCGTAGAAGGCATCCATGTCCAGATGCAGGATGGTCGGCACGGCTCTCACATCAACCGATGCTGCCCCATGGCACTGACAATCGCCGGGCGGCGAGCGCCCGCCGGCCCCGGACGGCCCGGTACCGGCCGGACCTCACCGGGTCAGCCGGCCCGGTTGCGCCGTCGGGCGAGCTCATCGGCGGGATTGTTCCCGATCAGGGTCTCGCCGGTGTCCACCCGCTCTCCGTGCAGCTGTGACAGCGCGGCGTCGACGTCCCGCCAGACCACCCCCACGGCGATACCGAAGACGCCCTGACCCCCTTGGAGCAGCTCCACGACCTCGGCGGGTGAGGAGCACTCGTAGACCGTCGCTCCGTCGCTCATCAGCGTCATGCGCTCAAGGTCCTGGAACCCGCGGGCCCGCAGGTGCTGGACCGTGGTGCGGATGTTCTGGAGGGCCACCCCGGTGTCGAGGAAGCGCTTCACGATCTTCAGCAGGACGACGTCCCTGAAGCTGTAGAGCCGTTGTGTGCCCGACCCGTAGGCCGGACGGACGCTCGGCTCGACCAGGCCCGTACGGGCCCAGTAGTCGAGCTGTCGATAAGTGATCCCCGCCGCCGCGCACGCCGTCGGCCCGCGATAGCCGATGTCCTTGGCCGATGCCACGCCGCCCCCCGCCACCGCAGCCGGCGCAGCCGGCTGCCTGATGGTCTGGTCGGCTGTACTCCCCTGCTGCGGATACGGCCCACCCGCTGCCGCACCGTCGCCGCTGCTTCCCACGCCGACCTCCGTCCTTGACCTGCCCACTCGAAGGTAGGCAGTCACCCGGGGTGCGTCAACGATCGCCACACTCGGCACGCCGAGTGATAATCACCCTGAGGGTGGTTTCCAGTGACCCTCGACCGGGAAAGGCTTCTCGGATGCGCTGGCGGCGCCCCTTCGGGACCTCACTGGCTGTTCGTACCGAAGTCCTCCGGCGAGATCTGGTCGAGGAATTCGCGGAACTTCTCCACCTCGTCCTCCTGCTCGTCGGGAATCGCGATTCCCGCGTCATCGAGCACCCCGTCACTGCCGTAGATCGGCGTTCCGGTACGCAGGGCGAGCGCTATGGCGTCGGACGGCCGCGCACTCACCTCGACTCCGCTCGCGAAGACCAGCTCCGCGTAGAAGACCCCTTCCCTGAGGTCCGTGATCCGGACCTCGGTGAGCTCCTGGCCCACGGCCTCAAGCACATCCTTGAAGAGGTCATGGGTCAGCGGCCTCGCCGGAGCCATGCCCTGCTGGGCGAAGGCGATAGCGGTCGCCTCGCCAGGACCGATCCAAATGGGGAGGTACCGGTCGCCTCCCACTTCACGCAGGAGCACGATCGGCTGGTTGGAGGGCATTTCCACCCGGACACCCACAACGTCGAGCTCGTTCACACAGCAACCCTAGGACGTGCTCGGCAGGTTTGGGTAGTCGGGGCCCACGCGGATCAGTGGAGTCTGATCTGGAGCGCGGTCTGCACGAGGGCCGAATGCAGCCGTACAGAGAGTTCTGCCAGCTCCTTCGCGGTGGCCTCGGCATGGGCTCTGGTCTGCGGATTCCGGTGCCGGCGCAGGGGGGCGACCACCTGTTCGATCAGCCCGGCCTCCCGGTCAGCGGCCGCCCGCATGGCGCGCAGATGCCGCGGTTCCAGACCGAATCGGCCCAGATCCGACACGAGCCTGGCGACGGTGACCGTCTCCGCGTCGTATCCGCCGTCGGCCGATGGGACGACCAGACCGTACGACTCCCACGCGTCGAGGTCGCTCTCGGTGACCTCTGCGGCAGCGAGCAGCTCGGCCCGGCCGATGCGCGCGGCGGTGGCGCGGCCCGTCCCGCCGGTCCAGCTGCCGTCGGTGAAGTCCCGCTCGCTGTCCGGGGCCGGCAGGGGGGCCCGCTCGCCCCGGGCGACGGCGTCCAGGTGCTCGCGGATGACCTTCAGCGGAAGGTAGTGGTCCCGCTGCATCCGCAGCACCTGGGCGAGCCGCTCGACATCGTCGGGGCGGAACTTGCGGTAGCCCGAGGGCGTCCGCTGCGGCTCGACGAGCCCCTCCGCCTCCAGGAACCGGATCTTGGAGATGGTCACTTCGGGAAACTCGTTCCGCAGTTGCAGGAGCACCGTGCCGATGCTCATCGGGCGGTCGTCGGCGGGGGCGGTGCCGTTTCCGGCACCGCCCGTCGGTGTTCTCAGCATGGACCTTCCTCGGGGTCCCCCCGACGGAGTCAGGGGCGGGTCAGATGGCCCGCTGGCTCGCGTAGAAGACCAGCCGGTACTTGCCGATCTGCACTTCGTCGCCGTTGGACAGCGGGACGGAGTCGATGCGCTCTCGGTTGACGTACGTGCCGTTGAGGCTGCCCACGTCCCCGACCGTGAAGCTGCCGTCCGGATTCCGGTGGAACTCCACGTGGCGGCGCGAGACCGTCACGTCGTCGAGGAAGATATCGCTCTGCGGGTGGCGGCCGGCCGTGGTCAGCTCGCCGTCCAGCAGGAAGCGGCTGCCCGAATTCGGACCGCGACGCACCACCAGGAGTGCCGAGCCGAGCGGCAGGGCGTCCACAGCCGCCTGGGCCTCGGGCGAGAGCGACGGCGCCGACGACTGACCGGTCGCCTCCGCCTCGTAGGCCTCAAGGCCCGAGATGGAGATGGTCGACGTCGTCTCCGAAGCCCGCTCGGGAACCCCGCCCCTCAGCGGCGCGCCGCAGTTGGAGCAGAAGCGGCTGGCTTCGGCATTGCGGTGACCGCACCTCGTACAGACCGGCATGGACGAACCCTCCTGCCTCGGAGTGAACCCTCCACCCGTACTTGAGGTTGACGGTTCTCCGAAACCTATGCGGCCGGGACCGGCGGGGTCAACAGACGACGCGCCCGAATTGTCACCCCCGGGGCCTCCCACCTGATCACGGAAGAGCGGGCGCTCGGAGCCCTGCTCGTCGGCTTGACCATTGCGCGGCGCACGATGGCGGGCAGCCTCATCGCGTGCGCTCTTACCGAACAACTTCCCAAACAACTTCACGGGCGATTCCCCTTGACCGAAACAGACCCGCCCGTGGGGCAGGACGAACCCTGAATGAACACACCTGCCGACCCGGACATCTTCACAACGTCCGTATCTACTCGACAGTTTCCACCACGCACCACGAATACGATGCGGCGACCCCCCGCAACCTTCTGTCCGTGTCCCCCGACGCCCACGCGTCCCGGCTTCACTGGGCCGACGACCGAGCGTAGTCAGGCCGCTCCGCCGGTCGCAAGGCGTTCACGACAATGTCCTCGGCCTGCGACACATGCACGGTGGCCTGCTCCTTCTCCAGCGTCTGCACCACGCCTCCCGGGATGTTGAGCGCCGGTTCCAGATCCTGCGGCTTGCCGATGACCTTGAAGACGTACGGAGCCGAGATCTTCCGCCCGTCGACCTTGATGGCGCCGCCGTCACCGGAGAAGTACGTATTGGCCACCACCCGTACGCCGTTGACCTCGATGGCCTCGGCGCCGGCGGCCCGGAGCTCCTGAAGCGCGTCGAGCAGCTTGTCCGCCTCGACCGCGTCGCCCGGGTCGTTGATGGTGAGGGTGATTCCCGGGCCGTGCGCGGCCACGGTACCCGCGAGGATGCCGAGTTGACGTTCCTTCTCGACCGTCTGCTTGCGGGCCTCCTCGGCCTGGTCGGAGCTGTTCTCCAGCTCCGTGCGCTGATCCTCCAGGCGCTGCTTCTCGTCCTCCAGCCGCTGCGAACGGTCGTCCACCTCGTCGAGGATGCGGACCAGGTCCTCCTGGCGCGCGCCACGCAGGGCGCTGTTGTCGCTGTTGGAGCGCACCTGAATCGCGAGCCCCAGGCCGAGGACGAACAGCAGTACCGCGACGATGAGTTGGGCACGGGTGACCCGTGGTGGCCAGATGCCGGCCATCAGCCGCTGGCGTCCGGTGAGCCCCTTGGGCGCGTCCACGGGCCGCTCTCCGGGCTGTTCCCGGCCGCCGGTGGGTTCCTCGTCGTTGCTCATCGGCCTCAGGCCCGGAAGACGTGCCGGCGGATGGCCGCGGCGTTGGAGAAGATCCGGATACCCAGGACGACCACCACACCGGTGGAGAGCTGGGCGCCGACGCCCAGCTTGTCGCCCAGGAAGACGATCAGGGCGGCCACGACCACGTTCGAGAGGAACGAGACCACGAAGACCTTGTCGACGAAGATTCCGTCGAGCATCGCCCGCAGGCCGCCGAAGACGGCGTCGAGGGCGGCCACGACGGCGATCGGGAGGTAGGGCTCGACCACCGCCGGCACTTCGGGCCGGACCAACAGTCCGACCACGACTCCCACGACGAGGCCCAGTACGGCGATCACGATGTGCCCTTCCCTGTGTCTGCCGCACCACTGCCGGTGTCTGCGGCCTTATAAGGCTCTGCTGTCCGTACGGTCAGGCTCGGGGCGGCCGGGAGACTCACCTTCTCCTGGACCGAGATGCTCGTCCTGATGTCGAAGGTGTCCTTCAGCGCTTGCAGGTACTGGCCGTCGGCGCTGTCGCGGAAGGCGGCACCGAGCTTCTTCCCGTCCCCCACCGCGAGCACCGAGTACGGCGGCACGAGCGGCTTGTTGTCGACCAGTATGGCGTCGCCGGCGGCCCGGATCGCCGACAGGGCGGTCAGACGCTGCCCGTTGATGGCGATCGCTTCGGCACCGGACTGCCACAGCCCGTTGACGACCCGCTGCATGTCCCGGTCCCGGACCCGTCCGGTGTCGGAGAAGCCACTGGTCTCACGCGGCCCGCCGCCGCCCTGGTCGGTGTTCTTCGCGTCGTCGACGACCAGCTTCACGCCGGGCCCGTGCACGGCGGTTGCGCCGGAGAGCAGCGCTACCAGTTCCGCCTGGTCGCCGCCGTGTTTTTCCAGAGCTTTGCGCTGGCGTCGGCCGACGTCGTCGCGGACCTTCTCGACCTGGTCCTCAAGGGTGTCGGCCGCGTCGGTCTCCGCGTCGATCCGGTCGATCAGCTCTTCGCGTTCCTTGGCGAGGACCGGCGCCGAGACCCGTGCCTGCGCGGCGCCCAGTGTGACAACGAGCGCGGCCAGCACCAGGCACGCGGCGAAGCCCAGCTTCGCCTTGAGCGTACGGGGCAGGCCGGCCCGGCCGTCGGCCTCGCGACGGGCCGATGCCTCGGCGTATCCGTCGTCCAGGCTGTGGTCCATCACATTGGTCAGCAGCGACATGGACGCGTCGGGGCGCGCGGGCGGCGAGGCCGTACTCCGATCGGGGGGCTGCTGCGACATGCCGCACATCGTCGCACGTCGCAGCTGCTACCGCCGAATGGCCCCACCGGTGTGCGGGGACGCGCCGACCGACGCGCTCCGGCGGACCGCGGGAGCGCGAACCGTCCGGCCGCGGCGAATGCGTTGCCCCACCGCCGCGGCCGGATGTCTCAGTCGCCCGCGCTCTCGACGATCGTCGACCACTCGTCCAGCAGGGCCTGGGCCGACGCGTCGTCCGGGCCTTCCGCCCACAGATGGGTGACCGCTTCCGCCCGGTCCGGCAGCACCATCACCCAGCGGCCGTCCGCCTCGACGACCCGGACGCCGTCCGTCGTGTCGACGTCACGGTCTCCGGCGGCCTCGACGACCCGGCGCATCACCAGCCCCTTCACTGCCCACGGAGTCGCCAGGTCCCGGCGTAGCACGTGGGCTCGCGGGATACGTGCGTCGATCTGGCTGAGAGTGAGCTGAGTCCTCGCCACCAGCCCGATCAGCCGCACGAACGCGGCCGAGCCGTCGAAGACGCTGCTGAATTCCGGAACGATGAAGCCGCCCCGGCCGTCTCCACCGAAGATGGTGCCTTCTTCGCGTCCGACCCGGGTCAGGTCGTCCGGCGATGTCATCGTCCACTCGACCTGGGTGCCGTGGTACGCGGCCACCTGCTCGGCGATCCGGGTCGTGGTCACCGGCAGCGCCACCCGCCCGCTGCGCCGCTCGGCGGCGACGAGATCGAGCATGACGAGCAGGGCCCGGTCGTCCTCGATGATCCGGCCCCGCTCGTCGACCAGGGAGAGCCGTTCGCCGACCGGGTCGAACCGGACGCCGAAGGCTGCCCTGGCCGAGGAGACGATCTCCCCGAGCCGCACCAGTCCGGACCGCCGGGCCTCGGCGGACTCGGTGGGACGCGACTCGTCCAGTCCCGGATTGATGGTCAGCGCGTCCACACCGAGCCGTCCCAGCAGGCTGGGCAGAACAAGCCCCGCGCTGCCGTTGGAGGCGTCCACGACGACCTTGAGCCCGGAGTCGGCGATTCCGGCGGTGTCCACGTTCCGCAGCAGGGATCCGGTGTACGAGTCGAAGACACTGGACGGGAAGTGCAGGTCCCCGATCTCGCCGGGGAAGGCACGGCGGTACTCCTGCCGGGCGTAGACGCGGTCCAGCTTTCGCTGCTGCCCCTGGGAGAGGTCCGCACCGCTCGCGTCGAAGAACATGATGTCGACGGAGTCGGGAACACCCGGCGACGTGCGGATCATGATGCCGCCGGCGCTGCCGCGTGCGGTCTGCTGACGCGCCACGGGCAGCGGCACGTTCTCCAGGTCGCGGACATCGATGGCACTGGCCTGAAGTGCCGAGATCACCGCGCGCTTCAACGCTCGGGCGCCGCGGGAGTGGTCACGCGCGGTGGTGACCGTCGAACCCTTCTTCAGCGTCGTGGCGTACGCGCCGGCCAGCCTGACGGCCAGTTCCGGCGTGATCTCGACGTTCAGGATCCCGGAGACACCACGCGCTCCGAACAGATGAGCCTGTCCGCGCGACTCCCAGATCACCGAGGTGTTGACGAACGCGCCTGCCTCAATGGTCTTGAAGGGGTAGACGCGGACGTTGCCCTGGATGATCGATTCCTCGCCGACGAGGCATTCATCGCCGATGACGGCGCCGTCCTCGATCCGGGCGGCACGCATGATGTCGGTGTTCTTGCCGATGACACAGCCACGCAGATTGCTGTGATCACCGATGTACACGTTGTCGTGCACCACTGCCTTGTGCAGGAACGCCCCGCTCTTCACGACGACGTTCGACCCGATGACCGTGTGTTCACGGATCTCGACCCCGGCCTCGACCTTGGCGTAGTCACCGATGTACAGGGGCCCCCGGAGCACGGCGTCGGGGTGTACTTCCGCGCCTTCGGCCACCCACACTCCGGGCGAGATCTCGAAGCCGTCGATCTCCACGTCGACCTTGCGCTCAAGTACGTCGGCCTGGGCCTTGACGTAGCTCTCGTGCGTCCCCACGTCCTCCCAGTAGCCCTCGGCGACATAGCCGTAGATGGGCTTGCCTTCCTTCATGAGCTGCGGGAAGACGTCTCCGGACCAGTCCACGGAGACATCGGCCTCGACGTAGTTGAAGACCTCGGGCTCCATCACGTAGATACCCGTGTTGACGGTGTCCGAGAAGACCTGACCCCAGGTGGGCTTCTCCAGGAACCGCTCGACCTGGCCCGCTTCGTCCACGATCGTGATCCCGAATTCCAGGGGGTTCGGTACGCGAGTGAGGCAGACCGTGACCAGGCCGCCCTTTTCCTTGTGGAAGGCGATGAGGTCGGTGAGGTCGAAGTCGGTGAGGGCGTCACCGGAGATGACGAGGAAGGTGTCGTCCTTCAATGCCTCTTCGGCATTCTTCACACTGCCCGCGGTGCCGAGCGGTTTCTCCTCATTGGCGTAGGTGAGCTCCATTCCGAGCTCTTCGCCGTCTCCGAAGTAGTTCTTCACCAGAGACGCGAGAAACTGGACGGTCACAACCGTCTCATTGAGCCCGTGCCTCTTCAGCAGCCGGAGCACATGCTCCATGATCGGCCGATTGGCTACGGGCAGGAGCGGCTTGGGCATGCTTGAGGTCATGGGGCGAAGGCGAGTGCCTTCACCACCAGCCATAACGACGGCCTTCATGTCGGAAACGTCCTCCTCGAAGAGACGACGGTCAAGCCGACTTCGCCCGTCGGAGCAGCATCTGTGTCATCAGCCGCGGGCCGGCCACGCTGCGCGGCACCGCATCAACGGGCTCAATCGGCTACTGCATCCGCCGTGACAAGACGGCGGACCTGAACCACATAGAGGATCCCTGCCCACCAATAGAGCGTTGTACCCCATCCTGCGAACGCCCATCCGAAAACAGTGGCCAACCATGCAAGCCAACCACCTCCATCGCTGAGCAGCAACAAGGGAAACGCGTACATCAGATTGAACGTAGCCGCCTTGCCCAGGAAGTTCACCTGGGGCGGCGGATAGCCGTGCCGGCGCAGGATTCCCACCATCACGAGAAGCATCAGCTCGCGAGCGAGGAGCGCCGCGGTGAGCCAGAGGGGAAGGATCTCCCGCCAGGTCAGCCCGACAAGGGTAGAAAGAATGTAGAGACGGTCGGCGGCCGGGTCGAGGAGTCGCCCGAGGCTGCTGATCTGGTTCCAGCGACGCGCCAGCTTTCCGTCCAGGTAGTCGCTGATACCGCTGAACATCAGCACGAGCAGCGCCCAGCCGTCGCTCTTGGGCCCGCCGAACTCAGGACGGAGAATCAGCCACAGGAAGACAGGTACGCCGACGAGGCGAGCCATGCTGAGGATGTTGGGGATGGTGAGTACCCGGTTCGTCTGAACGCGAGTCTCCTGGACCTCCACCCGGGGGCCTCCTGTGAAGAACGTGCCAATGATGCCTCCTGACCCTACCCTCAGGGGCGGCCGGCAGGTACACGGGGGTACTTGGTCCTCGTCGGCTGTTCGGGAACGCAGAAGAGCCCCGTGCCACAAGGGCACGGGGCTCAACTATTTTAAAAGGAGTTCGGCGGCGTCCTACTCTCCCACAGGGTCCCCCCT
>NZ_JBIVLK010000020.1:0-119476 GCF_044751215.1 Streptomyces sp. NPDC088730 | reverse complement strand
AACGCCTCACCGTGCTCGTAAGAGCCCCGCAGCAAGGTGTCCCGGGACGCACCCTTTCGCGTGGGTCGCCCCGAGTGCAGTTCCAGCTCAATCCCCATGACCCCTCCTTCGGCCTCGGACAACGAAGCTTCTCAGAGATCATTTGTCAGACACGACCTAGGAGGATGCACGGCTGAGCCGTCCGGCCCGGCGGGGAATGGTCCGCGACCATGGGTAAGTCTTTGCCCATGGCCGGAATGTGCTGCTCCGCCTCGTCCCCGCTGCCCGTCCGGGCCGTTGCGGTGCGGCTTGGCCCGGACGGCGCGATGCCGGGTCGTACGGCGGGCGGCCGAAAGCGTGCGGGTGGCGGTCCCGGCCGTGTTACGGCCACGTTGACCGTATGCAATGGCGCGACGCACTCTCGTTACGTAACTGCGCAGTACATCTAGTTCGGCCGGGAGGGGCGCAGGCCTCGAATCCGCTGTTCAGCTGTGGTTCCCGGGCCCCGGTCGACGACAGCACGCAGGAGGTAGCGCATGTGTGGCATCACCGGCTGGGTCTCCTTCGAACGCGACCTGCACGGCGAGTCCGCGACCGTGGACGCGATGACGGAGACGATGTCCTGCCGCGGCCCCGATGACCGCGGCAGCTGGATCAACGGTCCGGCCGCCCTCGGGCATCGCCGGCTGGCCATCATCGACCTGCCCGGCGGGCGCCAGCCGATGACGGCCGACACTCCGCAGGGCACCGTCGCCCTCGTCTACTCGGGGGAGACGTACAACTTCACCGAGCTGCGCCGCGAACTGGCGGGCCGCGGGCACCGGTTCACCACGGACTCCGACACCGAGGTCGTGTTGCGCGGGTACCTGGAGTGGGGCGAGGCGGTTGCCGAGCGCCTCAACGGCATGTACGCGTTCGCGCTGTGGGACGGCCGCCACGACAAGCTCGTGATGATCCGCGACCGGATGGGCATCAAGCCCTTCTACTACTACGAGACCGCGGACGGCGTCCTGTTCGGCTCCGAACCCAAGGCGATCCTGGCCAACCCGCTGTCCCGGGCCCGCGTCGGTCTGGACGGGCTGCGTGAGCTCTTCGCGTTCGTCAAGACACCCGGCCACGCCGTGTGGGAGGGGATGCACGAGGTCGAGCCCGGCACCGTTGTCACCGTCGACCGCAACGGGCTGCGCCGGCACGTCTACTGGCAGCTGGAGACCCGCCCGCACACCGACGGCAAGGACGAGTCCATCGCCCATGTGCGCTCGCTGCTCGATGACATCGTGCGACGCCAGATGGTCTCGGACGTGCCGCGCTGCACCCTGCTCTCCGGCGGTCTCGACTCCTCCGCCATGACGGCGATCGCCGCCCGCCAACTGGCCGAGAACGGCGAGACGGTGCGCAGCTTCGCGGTCGACTTCGTCGGACAGGCCGACAACTTCGTCGCCGACGAGCTGCGTACCACCCCGGACACGCCGTACGTGCACGACGTCGCACGGTCTTCGGGCACCGATCACCGGGACATCGTGCTGGACTCGCACGCTCTGGCCGACCCAGAGGTGCGGGCCCGGGTGATCCGGGCCCGGGACATCCCGATGGGCTTCGGCGACATGGACGCCTCGCTGTACCTCCTGTTCCGGTCCATCCGCGAGCACTCGACCGTCGCGCTCTCGGGGGAGTCGGCCGACGAGGTCTTCGGCGGGTATCTGCAGTTCTTCGACGAGGAGGCGCGGCGCGCCGACACCTTCCCCTGGCTGGTGCGCTTCGCCCAGCACTTCGGAGACGACTCCGATGTGCTGAGGCCGGACCTGACGGCCGCCCTGGACCTTCCGTCGTACATCCAGGACAGCTACGGCACCGCGGTCGCCGGAGTGCAACGCCTGCAGGGGGAGAGCGACTTCGAGTTCAGGATGCGCAAGATCTGCCATCTGCACCTGACCCGCTTCGTGCGCGTCCTGCTCGACCGGAAGGACCGGGCGAGCATGGCGGTCGGGCTCGAAGTGCGGGTGCCCTTCTGCGACCACCGCCTCGTCGAGTACGTCTACAACACGCCCTGGTCGCTGAAGTCCTTTGACGGCAGGGAGAAGTCCCTGCTCCGCGAGGCCACGGCGGACGTACTGCCGAAATCGGTCTACGACCGGGTCAAGAGCCCCTATCCCTCGACCCAGGACCCCAAATACGCGCTCGCGTTGCAGGGGCACGCCAAGGACCTGCTGGCCCGGCCCTCGCACCCGGTCTTCGACCTCGTCGACCGCGACCGGGTCACGCGTGCGGCGCAGCACGACGCACCGCAGATCACCCAGGCGTCCCGGCGCGGCCTGGAACGCACTCTGGACCTGGCGCTGTGGCTCGACCTCTACAAGCCGGACATCTCACTCTCCTGAGCGGGTGGGTGCGGCCGGTCCGCCGTCCGCGACGAAGCGGGAGCGGGTCTTCAGGAGCCTCCGGGGCACGGGTGCGCGCCCCGGAGGCGGGCCGGACGGCCCTTCCTGCTCCGCTCTAGGAGCCCGGGACCGCCGACGCGGGCAACTGGGTCCGCACGCTCACGAACTCGCCGCGCCGCGGCACCGCGCATCGCAGAGCCTTCGCCAGTTCGATGTCCTGCGGGTTGTGGCTGAGAACGGTGATCCCCTCGGCGGCGAGGACCTTGCGGGAGTCCCGGGCGCGGCGGCTGCCGTCCGGGCCCGCGAGCGTGTTGAGGGTCGCGGTCGTGATGCGCCTTCCGAGTGCCCTGCGGAAGAGTTCGTTGACGCGCTGCTGCGCCGAGGCGGAGGCGAGGACCGCTGAGCGGTCGTCCGGATCCAGGTGCAGCAGGACGTTCTCCGGCAGGGGCAGGTCCCGGTGGAGCCACCGCACCTGCTGGACCGCGTCCGGCCGCAGGCCGCGCTTGCCGTCGCGGTTGCCCGCCGGGCGCAGCAGACCGGATTCGATCCGCATCAGTCCGGCGCCCCAGCGGCCCTTCGCGTCGTCCGCGTGGACGAGGAGGCAGATCTCGCCCTCGTTCTCGGGCGGAAACGCCCAGCCGCCGAGCCGTGTCGAGAAGCGCAGGTCGAATTCGACGGCGTCGCGGCTGAGATCCATGCGCTGCCCGCGCCGGAGCGCGAAGGCCGACATGATCGTCTGCTCGACCTTGACCCCGATGACGGTCCGTTCCGCACGCGAGAGATCCGTGAGGTCGAAGCGGCCCGTGAGGCTTCCGTCGAGGACGAAGTCGAAGGCGTCGCGCAGCGCACCGGCCATGAGCCTGCCGTCGGGGTCCGAGCGGACCAGGACCGAGTGCAGGGAGCTGAGCTCGGTGTCCGGCCCTGTGCCCGTCGCCGCGGCGTGTCCGTCCGCGGCCAGGGAGTCGGGACAGTAGAGCCAGGCATCCCGTGCCTCGTCGGTGAGGCGGACCCGCGTGAAGGGTCCCCCCGGCAGTTCCGACCGCGCCATCGCCGCGTCCGAGACGGCCAGCAGATTCAGCAGGCGCAGCGTCGACGCGGCGCGGTTCAGCTCGGGGGAGCGGAGGATCTGCCGAGCGGCGCTGATGCCCGCCCCGGTGAAGTCCCGGTGGACCGGGCCGGTGTGCACGACGACGCTGAACGGTTTTTCCGTCCCGGTGGGGAGCTCCTCCAGTAGGCCGTCGACGATCCGCGCGACCGGCACCCGGCGTGCCACGGTCACCGTCAGGGTGTCCTGCGAGTCCTGGACCCGGTGGTCGGCGTCCTTGGCCCCCGCGAGCCGTACCGCTCGCAGGAGCCGCCCGATGAGCGAGGCGTCCGCCCGGCGGGTGTCGGCCATGATGACGGTCAGGTGTTCCGTGGCCCGGACCGCGCGCGGTGACTCGGGCCGCGCGGCCGCGCCCGTTCCGTGTGCCGGTGCGTGGCGCGCGCTCCCGGCCCCGGCCGGACGGCTCGACGCGCTGCGGACCGGCAGGACGGGTGGCTCACCGCTCGGGCTCGCCGGCGCGGAGCCCGGCTGACCGAGAGCGGCGAGCAGCCCGGCCAGATCGCGCAGTGCCTGTGCCTCGTTGAAGGGGTCACCTTCTTCGCGTGCCAGTTCGGCCGACCTCGTCAGCAGCGACTCCGCGGTGGTCGTGTCCCCGGTGCCCCCGGCCACGGCCGCTTCGAGACGGAGAGTCATACTGCGCAGTGGGGGCGGGGCCTCCGGCAGTTTCGACAAGGTCCTGCCCGCACGGCTGAACCGGTGTGCCGACAGCTGGCTCCAGGCGAGCGCCAGCTGGGCCCAGCCGTGGCTCACCTGGTCCTGTGCCGCGTGCGCCGCGCCGGACACCCGGTCGGCAGCCCTTTCGAACGCCGTCCGGTGGCGTGGTGAGTCGGTGACGTCGCGCAGGATCACCAACAGTCCGGCCCGGGTCCTGAGGGCCACGTCCTCGGTGCTGTCGCCCGGTGTGAGCAGGGCGAAGAGATGCGGGTGCCGGGACACGTAGCTTCCCGGGGAGTGCGGCTCCTCCGGTCGCCCGCGCCTGACGCCCGGTCGCTGCCCCGCGTCCGGTCCGCGAACGACATGATCGGGGAAGGGGTCCTCGGGGTGCTCCCGAGCGTAGGCGGCCACGACGATGCGGGCGTGGTGGGCGACCAGCCGCTCCAGTGCCACGCGCCACTGGGCGGGGGGGATGCCGCGCAGCGCCCGTGCCCGTGCGAAACCCCGCACGGCGTCGTGCAGGTGGTGGAGGCCGTCGGGAGAGACCTCCAGCAGCCCGGCGCGCACCAGATCGTCGGTGACCGCGAAGGACGCGACTTCGCCGGTCCCCAGCAGCACGCTGATCTCCTCGGGCGCCAGCCGTGCGCGCGGATGCAGTGCCAGCAGGAGCAGTCCCCTGAGCGTTGCGGGCGCCAGCGCGGTCAGCCGGATGTCCAGGACGGTGTGCAGATCCCAGCCGGCCACGCGCCGCGGAGCGGCGGGGCGCACGGCTCGCAGCAGGGTCAACGCGTCGCCGTCCGTGGCGGCCCACTGAGCGACCACCTTGACGGCCAGCGGCCACGCGTCGCCCATGTAGTAGGGCTCCGACCGGTTGAGGCCGTCCCCGGACGGCGCGACCCGGCGCGTCAGCGCGCGCACGCTCGCCTCGTCCAGGGGCTCCAACCGGACGACCGAGCCGAAGACCTCGCCCGCGTCCCCGGTGGCCAGGACCGCGCAGCCGGAGCCGGCCGGGAACAGCTTGGACGCGGAGTCCTTGGAGGGGTTGTCGAGGACGATCAGGACACGGCGGCCGACCAGGGTGGAGCGGTACAGCTCCGCCATGTCGGCCGCCCCGGCCGGAATGGACTCCGCGGGCACGCCGAGAGCCCGCAGGAAGCCGTAGAGGACCGACGAGATGTCGGCCGAGTGGAGGTCCGCGTACAGCAGGCCGTCCTCGAACTGGTCCTTCACTCGCCCTGCCACGAAGAGCATCAGGGCGGTGGCTCCCGCGCCGTGGACGCCGCGCGGGGCGGTGATGCACACCGTAGGGGTACCGGAGGCGGTGACGAGACGGCTGACGGTGGCGACTGCGGCCTGGCGGCCCGTGAAGTAGTCGGTCTGCTCGGGCAGCTGATCTGGCACCGGCCGTCGCCGGGTCCGCCCGGTCGAGGACACCGATGAGGCGAGGCCCAGCAGTTCCAGCGTACGCAGTGACGCCTGCGCGAACGGCCGCAGCTCCGCCGGGAGTTCCACAACGTCGGGGAGCCCCCGGCCGCCGTCGGGCCCGACGGCGGCGACCGCGGGCAGCCCGCCCCGGCCGCCTCCCCGCGCGGCGACGAACCGGCTCAGGGCCCGCTGCAGCCGCCACACATCGCGTTCCGCCAGGTGCTGCCGCAGCAGCGGCTGCACCTGGGGCGGTACCACGAGTTCCACGGCGCCGCCGATCCGCGTCTCCAGGGTGAACAGGCTGCTTGTCAGCAGTTCGGCGAGGTCCGCCGTGGCCGCCTCCGGTACGAGCTCCTGACTGATCAGGTGCAACAGCGGAAGGCTCAGGCGGTCGAACGCACTGGACAGCACAGCCAGGCGGGCGGACGGCGGCGCCGCCGTCCGCAGGAAGTTCTCCGTACGTTCCTCCGGGCTCCTGGGCGGCTGCCGCGGGGAGCGGCCGTCCGCCTGGACGCGGCCGCCGGGTGGGACCAGTACCGCGCCGCACCCGTCCGGCGCCGCGCGCATCACCGTGCGCGACCAGCGGCCCAGGGAATGGGGCGACAGCGACAGGACGGGAAGGGGCAGCCAGCCGCCACTGCCCGCCCCCTCGGGCGGCGGCAGCAAGGGCGGCCGCTCGAAGGACAGCCGGGCGTTGGGGGCGCCGGGAGCGCCCGGTGAGACACGGGCCGCCGGGAGATCGAGGCCGGTTCTGCGCCACAGCGTGGCGGGCAGCGGACTGAGCAGCGCCACCGGTGTCGTGGCCGACCACGCGCGCAACTGCTTCCACACCTGCGGGCCGCGCCAGGCCTCGGCGGTGAAGTCGGACACGGCCACCACCAGACGGCGGCCGTCCGGTGAGCGGAGCCTGCCGGGCGCCGTCGGCCGCCCCTGGCGGTCGCGGAGTTCCATTTCCGCCCCGGCGGTGAAGGTCAGGTCCTGGACCTGGAGCGTACGGAACGCGCCCAGGCGGTCCAGTACGGTGGCGAACGCGTCGGCCGTCTCCTCCCACACCTGCATCGAGGGGGACCGGTCCACGACCAGGACCAGATCGAACCACCGCTCCGGGGCCGCGCTGAAGGCCGGGATCAGCTCCCCGCTGCGCGCGTACGACCGCACCGTCGCGTCGACGTCCACCTCCTGGCGCCGGCCGGTACGCCACTGCCGCTTCCACGGGCGCAGCGCACGCGAGACCTCAAGGGCGCGCGGCAGCTGCCCGCCGCGCGAGGCGGTCACCGCGTCGCCCGGCACACGGGTACCCGATCCGGGCAGTCTCTCGTGCACGGCCCGTCCGGCCCCGCGGTCCCGCCCGGCCGGCGGGGCGTCCGTGGACGGCTCCGCGGGCAACGGGTCCCCGACCCCGGGACGGCTCTCCCCGCCGCGCTCCGGCGCGGTGCCGGTGCCGCCCTCCGTCGCCGTCGCGGCGGCCATCCGGGCCGCCAGCCACAGCGCCTCCGCGACGGCGGTGGCGTCCAGTTCCGGAACGGCGGCATGCAGGGCCGCGACGGCCCCGGCCAGCGCCGGCCCCGCGCCGGGGCCCGGCGCATCCGCCGTCGGCGCGGTGGGCGGGGGCTCAGACACGGGACAGCTCCCGGAGGATCAGTTCCACGACCTCCCGCTCGTCCGCCCCGTCGGGAGCCCCCGCCCCGGTCAGCACGTACACCGCGTTGAGCAGTTGATCCACGGCCAGGCTCTCGTTCGCCGCGAGCCGTTCGACGAAGCCGTTGATCAGCGCGTCCACCGGTCCGGACCGGTCCGGACCGATCTCCAGGTGCGCCTCGACCACCTGCCGGAGCGATTCGGCCGTAGGCATCGGCATCGTGTAACGCACACAGCGGCGGAGGAAGGCGGCCGGGAAGTCCCGCTCCCCGTTGCTCGTCATCACGATGAACGGGAAGCTGTCGCACTCCACCCGGCCCTTGGCCACCGGATGGCGCGCGTCGCCGCCCCACTCACGCACCCGCACGACCTCCTCCTGGTAGCGCGCGAGCTCGGGTACCTCGAACTCCCCGCGCTCCAGCACGTCGAGCAGGTCGCTCGGCAGGTCGAGATCGCTCTTGTCGATCTCGTCGATGAGCAGCGCTCGCGGGTGCCGGGCCGGCAACAGCGCGGTTCCCAACGGGCCCAGCCGCAGGAACGGAGCGATATCGTCCCCGCCGCCCGCCCCTTCGAGGCGCTGTGCGTGGATACGGCCCAGCGCGTCGTAGCGGTACAGCGCGTCGGCGAGGGTACTGCGGGAGGTGATGTGCCAGCGCAGCACGTCGCCCAGCTTCAGCTCGGCCGCCACCTGTTCGATCACCGTCGACTTTCCCGAACCCGCCGTGCCGGTCACCAGCAGTGGCCTGCGCAGGGTCAGCGCGGCGTTGACCGCCGTGACCAGACCCGCCGGCGGCTGGAACTGCCGGTCCAGGGGCGCGCGGGGGAAGCTCCGCCAGGGCGGCGGAGCGCCGAGGTCCACGTCCCGCGGCCGGCCGTCGCCGACGTAGAAGGGCTGCCAGGTCATACGGTGTTCTCCCCATCCGTCGAGCACGTTCCGAACCAGTCGCAGAAGTCCAGCCACTCCGTGTCGTGCCACACGGACCGCAGCCGGGCGAGCGGAAAGCGGCCCTCCGCCGCTCCCTCCTCGGTGCCGCGCCCCCGCCAGCTGTCGCGGTAGGCGGCGCTGAACTCGCCGGGCAGCCGGTGCCAGTAACGGTTCACGCTGGTGCGGGAGTCGGGCGGCAGATCGTCCTTGTCCTTCGGCCAGAGCACGATCGGAGCGTAGGCCAGCAGACTCGGCATGACCTGGTCGAGGCGCTCGGGCCGGTGCCCGAGGGCCACGGCCCGGTCGTACACGCCGTTCCGCAGTCGCTCGTTGAGCTCCGCCGGCCTGTTGGTCTCGTCGCGGCCGAGCCAGTCCACCGGCGCCCGGGTATCCGGCTCCGACCGCATCGTCGCAAGGCGGTCGCGGGCGTGGTCGTTGATCCAGTACAGGTGATCGGGCGGGCACAGCCGCTCGCTCCAGCGCAGCACGACGTCGTGCCGCACGCCCAGCCGGATCCCCAGATCCGCTTCCTCGGGGCTCCACTGGGTGAGCAGCGCCGATGACGCGGCCACCTCCACCCGTCGGAGCGCCGCCCCGACCCGCCTGGCCTCGGCGGAAGCCCACTTCAGCACTCCCACGAGCTGCCGCTCGACCCCGGCCCGGCTGGGAGCGCAGCCGAATTCGCGGTGTGCGATCACGGTCCCGCGGTCCAGCAGCCAGGCGACCAGGGTCTCGGGCCATTCGTCGGCCAGGGCCGCGTGCAGGCTCACGACCAGGCGCAGGCGGGAGGAGGTGTCGTGTTCCTCCAGCGCGGCGAAGGCGTCGTTGAGCTCCACGACCGCACCGCACGTCCTCGCCCATGCCGTCAGCGCGTCGCAGTGCGGGTCCAGGCCGTCCTCGTCGGCGAGCGAGGCCACGAAGGCGGCGAGCGGAGCCGTCCGGCTGCCGCCGGTACGCGGTGCCCGCAGTCTGAGCAACTCGACGCAGTCGCGGAGCAGATCGCTGCCGTTCGATCCGGGCAGCGGGACCGAGGTGCCGCCCGCCGTCCAGGCGGCCCGCCGGATGCGCTCGGAGGTCAGGGGGGCGCCCGGCCAGGAACGGAGCAGTTCCGCGGTCCGCAGCCCGTCCAGCAGACCGTCGACGACACGCAGGGCGACCGCCACATCAGCGGGGCCGTCCGTACACCCGGGAGGGGCCGCGCGCAGTGCCTCCCGCAGTTTTTCGAGGCCGGACACGCTGTGTACGGAAGCCGGCGGCCACCCCTCGCCGAAGGGCTCCAGCGCCCACTCCAGATCCTCCTCACCCGCCGGCCCCAGGAGGGGCCCGCCGCCCTGTGCGTGCCGGACGTTGCGCACGAGCCAGCGGGGTCTGCCGTAGGGGTCGCCGTCCATGTGCACCAGCCGCGCACCGGTGTCCGCGGCCTCGTTCACCGCGTCGAGGACGGCCTCGGCCGACAGGTACTCGCCCGCGCCCGCGACACCCGCACCGAACACGCGCAACAGCCCGCGAGTGAAGTCCAGCCCGAACGCGGGCTCCGTGACCCCCACCGACATGAGCAGGGTCAGCCTCGTCGCGCCCCCGCGGATACCCGTCCCCAGCGCGGCGATGTCGGGCACGGCCGCGCCGGCGTGGCAGGTGTCCACCAGGGCTATGACCTCTTCGACCCCGTGGGTGTCCAGTGCCTGGGAGAGCAGGTCACCGACGTTGACCACCGTGGTCGGCATGTCCCGCCGGGAGTCGCCCGCCATCAGGAACAGCTTCGGCACCTCGCCCGGCAGCGTCCCGTGCCCGATGAAGGCCAGGACGAGTACGGCGCCCGCCTCTCCGGCGCGGCGCGCCGCGTCACGTACCGCCTCCTCGATCCGTGCCTGTCCCACCGACGGGCCGGACAGGATCGAGGTCACGCCGGCCGGTGCGTCCGCGCAGCCACCGGTCCAGGGATCCAGCAGCGCGGTGTGCAGGGAGCCCGCGAGGTCCTCCAGACCCGTGAGCATCCCGAGATCCGCGCACTGGGGCGCGATCACCAGCAGGTGCCGGGGCGGGAACCGGACGGTCATCGGAGGGCGGCTGCCTCAAGCGCCTCGACGACGGGACCGGCCACGCCGGGCTGGGACAGGTACTTGACCGCGGGGTGTGCCCACGCGCCGTCCGAGTCGACGCGCCGGCTCACCGGGGCCACCGCCGCGTCGTTCATGGCGATGTGCTTCTCCAGCGCGGGCTGCCCTACGACGAAGTCGTCGCGGTCCCAGAAGTTCAGCCAGGCACCGACGCTCTCGGGTACCCGCAGGGGGTGCGGCCGCATCCGGGGCCGCACAGCCGTACGCATCCCGATCGGGGAGCCCAGCGTGACGAACAACGGCACCGGCCCCGGGTGGTCGTGGAGCGTCTCGAACGAGACAACGGTGCCCAGCGAGTGCGCGATGACGACAGTGGGGCCCACCGGGTCGAGCTCTGCGGCGACCCGCTCGCGGATCCTCCGGTCGATGCCCGGCACCGTTCCGGACGCCCCCTCTCGGTCCAGGTACGTCCTGACCTGGCCGAGGTGGTGCACCATCATGGCGGCGCTCGCCCAGCTGCCCGCCCTGCGCAGGCCGGGCAGCGCCATGAGGGTGTTCGCCGCGTTGAGTACCAGGCGGCCGACGTTGCCGAGGCCCTGCTGCTCCCCCTCGGGGGCGAGCTGGGTCCGGGCCCGCCGCAGCACCCGCGCCTCGTGTTCGTCCGCAGGGCCGGCCAGCCGTTCGTCGACCGCTTCGAGCAGCAGTTCGCGCAGCGCCTCCGGGCCGGCCTCCACCGTGCTCCTGCCTGCTCCGCCCTGCATCCGGCCATCCATGAACAGATCGCCGTAGTGGGCGAACCGCACGTCGGCGGCCGAACCGTCCAGCAGCCCCGGAACCACGCGGGAGTGGCCGGCCGCTCCGGCGCCTTCGGCCAGCGCGCGCAGCAGGCCCTCCAATTCGGCGGTGGCGTCGCGGGGGCCGCCGACTCCGTGTACGAACACCAGGCGCGGCCGCATCCATCCCCCTGAAGTCCCCGGTGCCTTGTCCGGGAACGCCCTGTCCGGACGAGGTATCCGGACAGGGCCGACAGTATCAACAGGGGGTCGTTCGGGCCGGGTCGCGGGAGGATCCGGCGGAACGGTTCACCCGCCGGCGCAGTCGGGGCACAGCCCCCGGTACGTCACCTCGACCTCGGAGACGGTGAAGCCGAACCGTTCGGAGGCCGGCAGCCCGGCCAGCGGGTCGGCGTCGGGATGGACGTCCCGGATGGTGCCGCACGCGGAGCACACCAGGTGCTGGTGCGGGTGGTGGGCGTTCGGGTCGTAGCGCCTGGCCCGGCCGTCGGTGCCCACCTCGATCACCTCACCGAGCGCCACCAGCTCGCCGAGGGTGTTGTAGACGGTGGCGCGGGAGATCTCCGGCAGCCGGGCCACGGCGCGCACGAGCACCTCGTCGGCCGTGAAGTGGACGTGCTCGCCCGCGAGGACCTCTGCGACCACCCGGCGCTGTGCGGTCATGCGCCAGCCGCGTTCACGGAGTCGTTCCAGCAGGTCACCCATGCCCACCAGCCTAACTGTGCGTTGTCCGGCGAATGATTCGCGCAGACCCTTCTGTCGTATTGACTTGGACTAGGTCCATCGTAGGATCGGTTCCGGCTGACAGCCAAGGGTCAGGTCAACAGCAGGGGAAAGTGCGTGGCTTCAGGAGACGGGTGCGTGCACGCCGGCATCCGGACTGGGACTGCCTCCACCGAGAGGCGATCGCCTTCGGGGCGCCGGTACGGGCGCGCCGCCGCGGTCGCCCCGCGAGCCCGTCACGGCCGGTGCCACCGCGTTCGGCGCCAGCACACCCGGATCCGTCGCCACCCCCGGTTCCACCACCCTCAGCACCACCTTGAGTCCCGCCACGCTCAGTTCCGAAGCAATGTGATCCGCCCCGTCCGGAAGGATTTCCATGACTGAGAACCACGACGCGATCGTCACCGACCCGAAGACCGAGGAGGTCTCCGGCTGCCCGGTCGCGCACGGTCGCGCGCCGCACCCGACCCAGGGCGGCGGAAACCGCCAGTGGTGGCCGGAGCGGCTCAACCTGAAGATCCTCGCCAAGAACCCCGCCGTGGCGAACCCGCTCGGTGAGGACTTCGACTACGCCGAGGCCTTCAAGAGCCTCGACCTCCCGGCCGTGAAGCGGGACATCGCCGAGGTGCTCACCACCTCGCAGGACTGGTGGCCCGCCGACTTCGGCAACTACGGCCCCTTCATGATCCGGATGGCCTGGCACAGCGCCGGCACCTACCGGATCAGCGACGGACGCGGCGGCGCCGGAGCCGGCCAGCAGCGGTTCGCCCCGCTCAACAGCTGGCCGGACAACGCCAGCCTCGACAAGGCCCGCCGGCTGCTGTGGCCGGTCAAGAAGAAGTACGGCAAGAACCTCTCCTGGGCCGACCTCATCGTGCTCACCGGGAACGTCGCGCTGGAGTCGATGGGCCTCAGGACCTTCGGCTTCGGCGGCGGCCGCGCGGACGTGTGGGAGCCCGACGAGGACGTCTACTGGGGCCCCGAGACCACCTGGCTCGGTGACGAGCGCTACACCGGCGACCGTGAGCTGGAGAACCCCCTCGGCGCGGTCCAGATGGGCCTCATCTACGTCAACCCCGAAGGCCCGAACGGCACCCCGGACCCGATCGCCGCGGCCCGCGACATCCGGGAGACCTTCCGCCGGATGGCGATGAACGACGAGGAGACGGTCGCCCTGATCGCGGGCGGTCACACCTTCGGCAAGACCCACGGCGCGGGCCCGGCGGACAGCGTCGGACCCGACCCGGAGGCCGCCCCGCTCGAACAGCAGGGCCTCGGCTGGCGGAGCACGTACGGCACCGGCAAGGGCGCCGACGCGATCACCAGCGGGCTGGAGGGCATCTGGACGGACACCCCGACCACCTGGGACAACAGCTTCTTCAACATCCTGTTCGGTTACGAGTGGGAGCTGTTCAAGAGCCCGGCCGGCGCCCACCAGTGGCGGCCGAAGGACGGCGGCGGCGCGGGTACCGTCCCCGACGCGTTCGACGCCTCGAAGACCCACGCGCCGACCATGCTGACGACCGACCTCTCGCTCCGGTTCGACCCGGCGTACGAGGAGATCTCGCGGCGCTTCCACCAGAACCCCGACCAGTTCGCCGACGCCTTCGCCCGCGCCTGGTTCAAGCTCACCCACCGCGACATGGGCCCGGTCGTGCGCTACCTCGGCCCGGAGGTCCCGGCGGAGACGCTGGTGTGGCAGGACCCGCTCCCCGCCAGGACGTACGAGACCGTGGACGCCTCGGACGTCGCCTCGCTCAAGGCGCAGATCCTCGATTCCGGCCTGAAGGTGTCGGAGCTCGTCTCCGCCGCGTGGGCGGCGGCCTCCTCCTTCCGCGGCAGCGACAAGCGCGGCGGCGCCAATGGTGCGCGCATCCGTCTGGAGCCGCAGAGCGGCTGGGCGGTCAACGAGCCGGACCAGCTGGCGTTGGTGCTTCGTCTTCTGGAGAGCGTCCAGGAGACCTTCAACTCCGCGCAGTCGGGCGGCAAGCAGGTCTCGCTCGCCGACCTCATCGTGATCGCGGGTGCCGCAGGCGTCGAGAAGGCGGCCAAGGACGCCGGCTTCGACATCCAGGTGCCCGTCACCCCGGGCCGCGTCGACGCCTCGCAGGAGCAGACCGACGTGGAGTCCTTCGTCGAGCTGGAGCCGGCCGCCGACGGGTTCCGCAACTACCTCGGCAAGGGCAACCGGCTTCCGGCCGAGTACCTGCTGCTCGACCGGGCGAACCTGCTCACCCTGACCGCCCCCGAGCTGACGGTCCTCGTCGGCGGGCTGCGGGTGCTCGGCGCGAACCACCAGCAGTCCTCGCTCGGTGTCCTCACCGAGACCCCCGGCGTGCTGACCAACGACTTCTTCGTCAACCTGCTCGACCTGGGGACGACGTGGAAGCCGACGTCAGAGGACGCCACCACCTTCGAGGGCCGCGACGCCACCGGTGCGGTGAAGTGGACCGGCAGCCGCGCCGACCTCGTCTTCGGGTCGAACTCGGAGCTGCGCGCGGTCGCGGAGGTCTACGCGAGCGACGACGCGAAGGAGAAGTTCGTGAAGGACTTCGTCGCCGCGTGGGACAAGGTCATGAACCTGGACCGGTTCGACCTCGTCTGATCACGGGAACGGGCCGCTGCGGCAAGGCAACCCCTTGCCGCAGCGGCCCGTTCCGTCGGATGCGTCAGGCCGTGGCCACCGCGAAGACGTGGATCACTCCGCCCTCCGTGGCGGACGGCAGGGTCACGCTCGCGAGCTGCTTGCCCGACTGGAGCGCGATCGGGGCGGTGGCGAAGACCTCGGTGCCCACCGGGTCCGTACCGCCGCCCTGGACGTCGCGGTACTCGGTGTGCACCGCGACGGTGTTGCCGAACGACGGCTTCTGCGCGCCGCCGCCCAGCGTCCAGTCGCTGAAGCCGATCTCCGCCCGCTGCGTGGTGCCGTCGGAGTAGGTCAGCGTCGCCTGCCCGGAGGCCGAGCCCTCGGCCGCGCTGCCCAGCAGGCTGAGCTTCGTGTCACCGGAGGCCGAGGGGACGTTCAGCACCTGCGGTTCGGTACCGGCCACCTCGATGTTGTCCGGCTCGCCGGCGGCCACCTTCGGCCAGCCGAAGTCGAAGCCGCCGGACGAGACCGTTCCGCCCGGTTCCGCGCCCCCCGCGGCGAGCGCCTTGGCCGAGTAGCTCCAGCCCTCACCGTCGAAGTTGGCCTGCGGGTTGTCGTCGTCGGCGGAGACGGCCGTGCTGTTGCGGTTCCACAGCATGCTGTTCTTCTCGGCCACGGTCACGGAGGCCGAGGTCTTCGGCAGCTCCTCACCCGTGGACGACTTCAGCGTCACCGGGACCGTGTAGTGCCCCTCGGCCGTCTCCGCGGCGGCCGAGACCTTGAGCGCCGCGCTCGCCGAACCGCGTGCCGGGACGGTGAAGTCGCCCTCCGCCGGAGTCACCGTGACACCGGCCGGAGCCTTCGCCGCCCAGTGGACCGTGGTGGCCTTCGTCGCGATGCTCCGCACCTTGACGGTGGTCTCCGCGCTGCCGGAGCCCGGCTCGATCTTCAGCTGCTCCGGAGTGGCGCCGGTGAAGTACTTCAGGCCGCCGCCGGGGAAGGACGGCGGGACGTCGGACTTGGCCGCGCCCCAGGAGGTGTCCGGCGTGGAGCCGAGGGTGTAGTCGAGCCTGCCGCCGTGCGTGACGAGCGAGGCGGGCACCCACGGCTTCGTGGAGGTGCGGCCGTCGACCTTCAGACCGTGGATGTAGGAGTTGCCCGCGGAGGCGGCTGGGGCGTCGACCGTGATCGTCTTTCCGTGCCCGGTGTGCACCACGGCGTGCGGGAACAGCGGCGCGGTCAGGGTCAGATCGGCCCGGCTGGGGTTCTGCGGGTACATGCCGAGCGCCGAGAAGACGTACCAGGACGACATCGTCCCCGCGTCGTCGTTGCCGGGGATCCCGCCCGGGGTGTCGGTCCAGAGCTGGTCGACCTCCGCGCGGACCGTCTCCTGCGTCTTGTACGGGGCGCCCAGGTAGTCGTACAGGTAGGGGGCGTTGATGTCCGGTTCGTTGGTCGCGTCGTAGCGCGTGTCGTCCTTCGCGGAGAAGTCGAACTTGCCGTCCGGCGTGCGGAAGAAGGCGTCCAGCCGCTTCACCGCCTGGTCGTCACCGCCCATCGCGCCGGCGAGGCCCGCCACGTCCGAGTACACCATCCAGGTGTAGCGCGCACTGGAACCCTCGACGAAACCGCTGCCGGTGCCGGGCGTGAAGGTGCCGGCCCAGGTGCCGTCGGCTTTCCGGTCGCGGATGTAGCCGCCCTGCGGGGTGGCGTTGGCGTCGAAGACGTTCGTCCAGTTCCCCGAGCGGTCCAGGAACCTCTTCGCGTCGGCGGTCCGGCCGGTCCGGCGGGACAGCTCGGAGAGTCCGTAGTCGGCCGCCGCGTCCTCCAGCGTCTCGGCCGCGCCGCCCCAGCAGTGGCAGTTGTCCGCCGGTACGTACCCGAGCTCCAGGTACTTGTCGAGCGCCGGCCGCTGCCCCACGCACTCGACGTTGCAGCCGGAGCTGTCCGAGTCGTTCGCCGTGGGCACCGTCGCGGCCTTGACCAGCGATTTCAGCGCGCCCTTGACGTCGAAGTCATGGCCGCCGAAGGCGTAGATCCCGGCGAGAGCCGCGTCCGAGGGATCGCCCGACATCACACTCGTCTTGCCGTTCTCCAGCAGCCAGCGGTCCCACTCGCCGCCGCGCTGGCCCGCGTAGTTGTAGAGGGACTGCGCGTAGTCGCTGCCCGCCTTCGGGTTGAGCAGCGTCATGAGCTGTACCTGTGCGCGGTACTGGTCCCAGCCGGAGAAGGTGCCGTACTGGGCCCGCTGGCCCTTGGCGAGCCGGTGCGGCTTGCGGTCGGCGCCGAGGTAGCGGCCGTCCACGTCGCTGGTGAGGGTGGGCTCCAGCATGGAGTGGTAGAGCGCGGTGTAGAAGGTGGAGCGCTGGGCGTCGGTGCCGCCGCCCACCTCGACCGACTTCAGCGTCCTGTTCCAGGCGTCGGCCGCCCGGTGCCGGACGGAGTCGAAGCTCTCGTGGGGGCCGTTCTCCGCACGGAGGTTGGCCTCGGCGTTCCGCGGGCTGACGTAGGAGACGGCGACCTTGGCCCCGGCCTGTGTCGTGCCGTCGGCGAAGGTGACGTACGCGCCGGAGCCCTTGCCCTCCACGGCGTTGCCGGACGAGCTGTACCCCGTACCGCCGGATGCCTCGGTGGAGCCGGGCTGGACCGTGCCGTCGTTCCAGGTGCCGGTCTTCGCGAACGCCTTGTCGAAGTGGGCGGTGAAGTAGAGCGTGTAGAGGTCCTTGCGGTTGTTCGCGCTCTGCGGGCCGCAGAAGTTGCCCGCGGTGACGGAGCCCGTCACGGTCCGGGCCGCCTTGTCGATCTTCACGGTGGCGCCGGTGCTGCCGCTCTCCGAGTTCGACGTGCGGAAGAGCACGCTCGCGGGCTTGTCCGCCGGGAAGCCGAACTTCCCGGAGCCGGTCCGGGCGGTGGTCGTGAGCGCCGCGGACGCGCCGCTCGCCAGGCCGACCTCGTAGTAGCCGGGAGTGGCGGTCTCGTCGGCGTGCGAGAAGGCGCTGGCGTACTTGGCGTCGGTGGTGTCCGCGCTGGGCGAGGAGTCGACGTCACCCACGTACGGCATGATCGGGATGTCGCCGTTGGCACCCGAGCATCCGACGCCGTTGAGGTGGGTGAGGCTGAAGCCGCGGATCTTCGTCGCGTCGTACTGGTAGCCGCCGGGAGCGGGGGTCGAGACCTGCTTGCCCTTCGAGTTCTGCGGGCTCCAGGCCAGCATGCCGAACGGCTGCACCGCGCCCGGATAGGTGTTGCCGGCGTTCGACGTGCCGATCAGCGGATCGACGTACGAGACGGGGTTCTTGACGGTGCTGTGGGGGGAGGCCGCCGAGGCGGGGGAGGCCGTGGCGGCCAGCCCCAGCGCGGCCATGGCGGTGACGGCGACGGAACTGATGACTCTGAGCCCGGCGTGGGTCCGGTGGTTGTGCGTGTCTGACACCGTTCCTGCCCTTCGTGTATGACGAACGGTCAACGCGGCGGGAGCGGGTACGCCGTGACCACTCCGCGACGGCGTCGCACCCGACAACGTTGTCAACGACGTGAGGATGCTCCTCCTGCCGCTCCGGGGTGTCAAGGAAAGGCGTGGCGGAATGACGGAGGGCGTGCCGCTCGCGAAAGAGCGGCACGCCCCTGGGCCCGGTGTCCGGTGGACTACAGGTCGAACTCGGCCGGCGCGATACCGGCCGCGAAGCAGGCATCGCGGACCACGGCGCGCTCGGTGGCGTCGAAGTTGCCGTCGGCGCCGCCGATGACGATGCCGATCTGGATGACCGCGCGGGCCTCGGTGGGCTTCTTGCCGACCTTGCCGACAGTCTGGAGGAGGCTGACCTTCCCGAAGTCGAAGTCCGAGATCAGCTGCTGGCAGTAGTCGTTGAACCGGCGCTGCAGATCCTCCGCGGGGAAGTTCCGCAGTACTTCGTTCCCCGCGATCAGGGCGGCCACCCGCTGCCGCTCCGCGGGGTCGACGGAGCCGTCGGCCGCGGCCACGAGGGCGCACATGGCCATGCTCGCGTCGCGGAAGGCCCCGCTCTTCAGGTCGTTCTTCTTGGCGTTGAGCTGCGTCTGCATCGTCGACGCCGATTCCTTGACGCGGTCCCACAGTGCCATTCGAAATACTCCAGGGTCGGTCGAAGTGGTGAGTGCCGGCAGGTGTGCGCGAAGGTGCGCCTTCCGGCGGGAGGCTGCTACAGGTGCGCGGCGACGGCCGGCATCAGGTCCTGGAAGGTGCGCCCCTGCGCGGCGGTGCCGATGGCGGTCATCTGCCATCCGCTTCCGGACCGCTGGACCTTGGCCATGATCTGGGCGGTGTGGCGACCGCCGCCGGTCAGGGTGTAGCGCGCCAGTTCCTGCCCGGTGGTCTCGTCGACCAGCCGGCAGAAGGCGTTGTCGACCTCCTCGAAGGTCTGGCCGGTGAACGAGTTCACGGTGAAGACGATCTGGTCGACGTGGGCCGGGACGCGCTGCAGGTCGACGACGATCGACTCGTCGTCACCGCCCTCGCCCGCGCCGCCGACCCGGTTGTCGCCGTTGTGCCGGACCGAGCCGTCGTCGCTGGTCAGGTGCTGGAAGAAGACGACGTCCTGCGGGGTCGTGCCCGCGAAGAGGACGGCGGAGGCGTCGAGGTCGATCTCACGGGCGGCCAGCCGGGCGAGGAACCCTCTGCGCGGCGCGGACTTCCAGCCCAGACCCATGCGTACGACGGTGAGTTCACCGCCGCCCGTCTTGGTGAGGCTGATCTGCTGGCCCTTGGTCAGGTTGACGGTCATGGCTCCACTCTCGGCAGGGGGCGGCGGTTCGACGGTGACCCGGAGCGGGTCAGAGGCTGACGCCGAAGTCGGCGACGATCCCGCTGAGCCCAGCGGCATAGCCCTGTCCGACGGCGCGGAACTTCCACTCGTCGCCGTTGCGGTACAGCTCACCGAAGACCATGGCGGTCTCCGTGGAGGCGTCCTCGCTCAGGTCGTAGCGGGCGATCTCGGCCCCATCCGCCTGGTTGACCACGCGGATGTAGGCGTTGCGGACCTGGCCGAAGCTCTGGCCGCGTCCCTCCGCGTCATGGATCGAGACGGGGAACACGATCTTCGCGACGTCGGCCGGTACGCCCGCGAGGTCGACCTTGACGATCTCGTCGTCGCCCTCGCCCTCGCCGGTGAGGTTGTCACCGGTGTGCTCGACCGAACCGTCGGGGCTCTTCAGGTTGTTGTAGAAGACGAACTGCTCGTTCGAAGGGACCTTCCCGGACTCGTCGCACAGCAGGGCGCTGGCGTCCAGGTCGTAATCCGTGCCGGTGGTCGTACGGACGTCCCAGCCGAGACCGACGAGGACCGCGGTCAGTCCGGGGGCCTCCTTGGTCAGCGAGACGTTCCCGCCCTTGGCGAGGCTCACACCCATGGCTTTTCTCCCTCTACACGTAGTTCAGCGTTCAGCGGTCTGCGAACCGCGCACCGTCGCGACCCCGCGTGATCGCGCGGTCGCCGAGTGCGGCACCTGAAATCTACAGCACTGTAGAGTTCGTACGCGGGGCGCGGCGCAAAGCGTGTGCGAAGCGCGGTGCGGGGCTCCGCCGGGCACACGGGACGGCTGCGCGGCTGGGTAGTATGCCCCGGCGTCCGGCAGTGAACGAGAGGCCGGGCAGTCGTGCGAAAGGGGCCGCGTCGTGGGCGCAGAGAAGGACGGCCGGCCGCAGGAGCCGAGGGCCCGCAGGCGTGGCCAGGGCGAGCTGGAGACCCAGGTGCTGACCGTGCTGGGCGGAGCGAGTGAACCCGTCACCGCGGCGTGGGTGCAGGAGCGCCTCGACGGCGGACTGTCGTACAGCACGGTCATCACCATCCTGACCCGGCTGCTCGACAAGCAGGCGGTCACCCGTACGGGTGCGGGGCGACCCGTGCTGTGGCAGTCGACCGCGAACGGGGCCGGTCTCACCGCGTTCCGCATGCGCCGGCTCCTGGACCAGCGGGACGACCGGGACGCGGTGCTGTCCAGCTTCGTCTCCGCGCTGTCGCCGGACGACGAGGAACTGCTGCGGTCGCTGCTCGGCGAGAGCGGCTCCGGCCCGGCCGCGGACGAGTCGGAGAGTTGACCCATGGGTGTCTTCGTCTGTCTGCCCCTGGTCCTGCCCCTCACCGCGCTGCCCATCGCGCGCCTGGCCGAGCAGCACCTGCACCCGCGAAGCGCCGCCCGTCTGCTCGCGACCATCGCCGTGATCCTGGCGTCGTGCAGCACTGTCTGCCTCGGTCTCCTGGCGGTGGTCGGCACGGCCCAGCTGCCCGGCAACCCGCTCCCCGACGGCTGGTCCGACGACGAGGTCAGGAAGGCCGTTCCGCACGACAGGTTCGTCGGCAAGACGGCGATCGCCGCGCTCGTGGCGGTGGCCGCCGGCTGCGCGTCCGTCGTATGGCGCCATTACCGTTTCCGGTCCCGGGCGCACCGCACGCTCGCTGGGCTGCCGACGACGGGCGAGGTCGCCGTACTGCCCGACGGTGTGCCGTACGCCTACGCGCTGCCGGGCTCGCCCGGCCGGATCATGGTCTCCTCCGCGATGCTCGACTGCCTGACGGAGGCCGAGCGGCGGGCGCTCCTCGCCCATGAACGGGCCCACCTCGCCGGCCGGCACCACCGGCTCCTGCTCGCCGTTCAACTGGCCGGCTGCGCGAACCCGCTGCTGCGGCCGCTGCGCGCGGCCATCACGTACAGCACGGAGCGCTGGGCCGACGAGGAGGCCGCGGTCAGCACCGGGGACCGGCGGCTCACCGCCCGTACGGTCGGCAAGGCGGCGATCATCTCGCACCGGGCCGCCACCGAGACCGTCGCGGCCTTCGCCTCGGCCGGCCCCGTCCCCCGGCGGGTCGCCGCGCTGCTGGGGCCGGTACCGCCGGAGCAGGGCTGGCCACCGGTTCACACCCCGACCGGGATCGCCGCGTCCGTCGCCGCGGTGGGTACGGCCCTGTCCACGCTGTCCTCGTTGAACGCGGCTTTCGCGCTGTTCGTCGCGCTCGAAGCGGCGACGCCGCTGTAGGACCCGGCCGGGCGGACCGGTGGTTCACAAAATCCGGCGCATCTGCACCGCCAAGGAGCCGGCCGCCAGTGACCGGCTGAACCGGGTGTTCCACCGCGCCCTCTCCCGGAAGAGGACCAGCAGCCCGGTGCACAGGGCGACGCGGAGCAGGCTGTCGAACGCGATCACAGCAGCGAGGCCCCGTTCGCGCCGCCCGCCCCGAAGAACAACGAGGCGTCGGCACCCACCGCGAACAGCAGGACGGCACCGGCGAGCCCGATCCACAGCCAGGTCCAGCCGGTCCGTGCGGGGAGCCGACCGAGCCGGTCGCCGCGGCGGGCGGGTATCCCGAGGACGAAGAAGGCGGCGTACCGCGGCACCCGGGCCGGCTCGACCTGAAGGAAGTCGAGGAACGGCACCCGGGTGTCGAGCGGATACCGCGGCCGGACGGCGTGCGCCGCCGGCCGAGCGCGCCGGGCCCCGGGCCCGGCGCACCACCCGGACGCCGTCAGCGCAGCGACTCGGGCAGCTTCTCCCGGTGGATGACGCCCAGTCGCTGTGTGGCACGGGTCAGCGCCACGTACAGATCGCTGGTCCCGTACCGGGCCGGCTCCACGACCAGTACATGGTCGAATTCCAGCCCCTTGGCCTGCCTGGGGTCGAGCAGGACCACCGGACGGGTCAGATCGGGCTCCGCGCCGGCCGTGACCCCGTCGAGCGGGGCCGCGATCTCCGCGTGGAGCGCCGCCGGTGCGATCACCGCGAGGCGTCCCTCCTCGGGCGTCAGCTCCGAGACCGCCCGCGCCACCGCGCCCGCCAGGTCGTCCCCGGCGTCCCGGATCCACGGCACCTCGCCGGTGGACCGCACAGAGCCCGGCGGCTCGAAGGAGGGGTCCTCCGCCCGCACCACCCGGGCGGCCAGCTCCATGATCTCGGCGGGCGTACGGTAGTTGACCTTGAGCGCGGTGTGCTCGAAGCGGTCACCCACGTACGGCTCCAGGATCTTCTCCCACGAGCCGACGCCCGCCTCCTCCGAGGTCTGCGCGGGGTCGCCGACCAGGGTCATCGCGCGGGTCGGCGAACGGCGCATCAGCAGCCGCCACGCCATCGGCGACAGCTCCTGCGCCTCGTCGACGATGATGTGCCCGAACGCCCAGGTCCGGTCGGCGGCGGCGCGCTCCGCCGCGCTGCGGTGATCGGTCTCCTCCTGCCGCTCCGCCATCCGTTCGGCGTCGATGATGTCGTGCGCGGCGAGCGTCTCGGACTCCTCGTCCTCGAACTCGTACGACTCCGAGCCCCGCGACAGCTCCAGGACGCCCTGCGCGTAAGCGATCCGTTCCTGGCGCTCGGCCTCGGCGGCGGCCCGCTCGGCGCTGTCGTCGACCCCCAGGAGTTCCGCCACCTCGTCCAGCAGCGGGACGTCGGCGGGGGTCCAGGTACCTTCGCCCGGCGCACGCCGGATGGCCTCGGCGTCCTCGTCCGGTACGTATGAGGGCTCGGCCAGATAGCCGGTGAGGAACCCTTCCGGGGTGAGGGGCGGCCACAGTTCGTCGACCGCGGCGTGCACCTCCTTGCTGAGGGCGACGTTCCTGCCGAGCTGGGCGACGTCGTCGGGGCCCAGGAAGTTGGGCCCGCCGTGCGGGTCGGCGCCGATGAGCTCGGTGAGCTGCGAGGTGAGGGCGTCGATGATCCGGAAGGCGAAGTGCGGGCGGGCCAGGTTGTGGGGCAGCCGGGTGTCGCGGGCCGCCTGCCGGGCCTCGTAGGCGATCTCCCAGTCCAGGACGAGGTCGCCGTCGTCGTGCCGGATGACCATCGGGGCGCCGGGCTCCGGCAGCTGCTGCCGGTCCCGGACGGCGAGGGCGAGTGCCTCCGCCATCGCCGCACTGCCCTTGACGGCCGCGGCGCGGCCGGTGTCGGTGCCGTCGGCGTGGACCCCGGGGAAGAGCTCGGCCTGGGTGGCGAGCAGGACGCCGGTCTCGCCGAGCGCGGGCAGCACCTCGCCGATGTAGCGCAGGAAGGCCGGGTTCGGGCCCACGATCAGGACGGCGCGCTTGGCGAGCAGCTCGCGGTGCTCGTACAGCAGATAGGCCGCTCGGTGCAGCGCCACCGCTGTCTTGCCGGTGCCGGGGCCGCCCTCGACGACGAGGACGCCGCGGTGCGGGGCACGGATGATGCGGTCCTGCTCGGCCTGGATGGTCCGCACGATGTCGCCCATGCGGCCGGTGCGGGCGGAGTTCACGGCCGCGAGCAGCACGGCGTCGCCGCTCGGGTCCTCGAAGCCGGTGCGCTCCCGGTCCCCGACGTCGAGGATCTCGTCGTGCAGCTCGGTGACGGTGCGGCCCTGGGTGGTGATGTGCCTGCGCCGGCGCAGCCCCATGGTGGTGTGACCGGTGGCGAGATAGAAGGGGCGGGCCACCGGCGCGCGCCAGTCGATCAGCAGAGGCGTGTGCGCGGTGTCGTCCTCGCGGATGCCGATGCGCCCGATGTGGTGGGCCGCGCCGCCGGCGAGGTCGATGCGGCCGAAACACAGCGACCCGTCCACGGAGTTCAGGGCGGCCAGCAGACCCGAGCGTTCGGCGACGAGCACGTCGCGCTCGTGACGCGCCTGCAGCCCGGTACCGACCGGGGTCATTGCGTCCCGGACGTGCTGGGCGGCGACTCCGCGCAGTGCGTCGACACGGTCGTAGAGCCGGTCGATGAACTCCTGCTCCCCCTGCAATTCGGAGCTTTCCCGAGTTGACAAAATGGCTCCCTGCCGGATATGGTCTTGCTTAGTGGTCCCCGGTGAGGGGCCTTTTCTGTGGGCACACAGAAACACTCAATATACCTGGGAAAATCCCCGGTCCGCAATTGCGGACCGGGGATTTTTCGACTGTGCTCATCGACGGCATGAACCCCGATGCCCACCGGGTCGGGCCGAGGTGCCCACGCGGCCGAGGCGGCGATCACTCCGCCGAACCGGCGCTCCTGCGCTGGTTGGCGTTGAAGCGTGCTTTCTTCTGGCGATTCCCGCACGTGTTCATGTCGCACCATTTGCGGGTGCGGCTCCGGCTGGTGTCGAAGAAGGCGGCCCGGCAGGTGGACGATGCGCACAGGGCCAGCCTTCCGTCCCGTTCGCCCGCGATGATGCTGATCGCGTCGGCGGCGATCACGCCGAGGGCGTCTTCCACGCGGGAACCCGGGCCGAGCCGCCACCGCCGCCCGCCCTCCGGTGTCAGGACGGCCGCGGCCCGGCCCCGGGCGCTGCGGTCATTGATGACGTGGACGGCGGACGCGGGAAGGGCGTCCCCGGTGGCGGCCGCTGTCGCGGCGGCGTGGATCGACTCCCTCAGCTCCCGGGCGAGGTCGAGCTGGGTGGTGGTGCAGGAGTCCACGGCGAGGCCGTTCACCGCCAGCCAGTCGACGAGCCGGTGCGGCGCGGGAATGCGCTCCACAGGGTTGCCGTGACGCTCCGACAGGGTCCCCGTGAAGCTGGTCGCCAGCACGCTGCCGAGGCGGAAGTCGGGGAAGCCAGCTTGCATGGAACCACCTTAGCCGGTTGCAGGCCGGTACCCAGGCATAGTAGAACCGCCTTAGACGGTTCGCGATGGTGCGCGACCGGTTCCGCGATGGCCTGGAGGTCCCATGCCCCGTCCGAACAGCGACGTGCGAGCGTTTGAAGCCCACGCAACAGACGCCGACCTCGACGATCTTCGCGCGAGACTGGCCGCGGCGCGGCTGCCGGAGGCCGAGACGGTCCTCGGGGCCCCGCCCGGCCCGCACCGATGGGAACAGGGCGTTCCGCTCGCCGACCTCGTCGAGGTCGTGAACTACTGGCGCACCGGCTACAACTGGCGGTCGTTCGAGGAGCGTCTCGACCGGATCGGCCAGTTCCGCACGACCATCGACGATCTGGGAATCCACTTCCTGCACCGCCGGTCCGCGCGTGCGGATGCCACTCCGCTGCTCCTGACGCACGGCTGGCCGGACAGCATCGTCCGGTTCATCGATGTAGTGGAGGAGCTGGCGGATCCGGAGGACCCGGCCGCGCCGGCCTTCCACGTCGTGGTCCCGTCGCTGCCGGGCTTCGGCTACAGCGACAGGCCGGCCACCACCGGCTGGGGCACCGAGAAGATCGCGGCCGCATGGGTGGAACTGATGGGAAGGCTCGGCTACCGCAGGTTCGCGGCCCACGGCGGCGACTGGGGAGGCAATATCACCACGGTCCTCGGCGGCAGGTTCCCGGCGCACGTTCTCGGCATCCACACCACATTCGCCGAGGCGCCGCCCGGGTTGACCACGGACGGACTGACGGCGACCGAGCGGAAATGGGCCGAGGAGACCGCCGATTTCTGGCGCCACCGCGCGGCGTACGCGAAGCAGCAGGCGACCCGGCCGCAGACCATCGGCTATTCACTCGTCGATTCACCGGTCGGGCTTCTCGCCTGGATTCTCGACAAGTTCGCGGAGTGGTCGGATACCGAAGACAGCCCGTTCGAGAAGATTTCCATCGACCGCGTTCTTGACGACGTCACCCTTTACTGGCTGACGCGGACCGGTGCCTCGGCTGCCCGTATCTACTACGAAAGCCACAACTCGCTGGACCCCGGACTTCGGGTCGACGTCCCGTCAGCACTCACCATGTATCCCCGCGACGTCGAGAAGTGCCCGCGCCCCTGGGCGGAGCAGAGGTACCGGCAGATCGTCCGGTGGGCGGAGCCGGAAAGCGGGGGACATTTCCCGTCGCTGGAGGTTCCCGGGTATTTCGTCAGGGATCTGCGAGAGGGCCTCGCGGCCGTGCTGGCGGCACATCGGTGAACGCGGCCGGCTTGACCGGGCCCGAGCGCCGCCCCGGCGAACGCGCCTACGGCAGGGTCTCTGCCTGCCGGACTTCCGTCCGGCGGAGTGACCCGCGAGCGAAGGGGCCTTCCGAGGCGGAGGCGTGATCCGCTGCCGCCCGGATGGCGGGGATCAGGTCCGCGAACCGTTCGAGCTGGTCGCGCTGGGAGTGCGGGTCCAGGGCGCAGAGGCGGGCGACGATGTGCCGAGCACCGGCGTCGATGTACTGTCCCAGGCGATCGAGCACCTGGTCGGCGGAGCCGGTGACGACTGCCTGGATCTTTTCCAGCTCCTCCAGTGGCATGCCGTAGATGGCGCGCGCGTAGTCCTCCAGTGCCCGACGGCCGCTCTCGATGTCGTCGTCGATCCTTACCGAGACGAAGAGCGCGGGGGCGATGTCCTCGGTCTCGCGTCCCGCGCCGGCCGCAGCTTCGCGGACTTCGCGGAGGCCTGACGCGTAGTCAGCGGGGTGGGGCGGGTAGGGAAGCCATCCGTCGTACATCCGGCCGGTGCGGGCCAGCGCCGCGGGGGTCGCGCCGCCGAGCCAGATGGGCGGGCCGCCGGGCCGGGCCGGCCGGGTCGTGGGCGGGATGTCGTCGAACCGGAGGATCTCTCCGTGGAAGGAGTCGGCGCCGTCCCACAGGGCCCGCCACAGTGCGACCGTCTCGTCCAGGCGGGCGAAGCGCCTTTCCCACGGCAGCTCGGACAGGGCGTAGAGGGGCCGCCCCAGTCGGCCGGGGAAGCCCGCGCCCACGGTCACGGTGAGCCGGCCACCGGACAGCAGGTCGACCGACGCGAGTGCCTGAGCGGCCTGGACCGGCCGGCGGAGGAACGGCATCAGTGCGGCGGTGCCCAGCGTCACGGTCCCGGTCACCGGGGCGAGCGCGGCAAGCATCGTCAGCGTCTCGACGCGCGGGCTGAGCAGGGAGTCGTTGGCGAAGAGCGAGGAGAACCCCAAGCGTTCGGCATCGCGGCCGAAGGCGATCAGTTCGCGAGGGTCGCCGGCAGGGCCCCACTGGGCGGTTCCGGTCGGAAGCAGTACACCGATGTCCATGCCGGCAATGCTCACGGCCAATGCGAGTGGCGACAATTCCCCGCAGGGAATGGCCCGGACCCTTCGGTGCCGTTACAAAAGGACCGTGGACTTCCCCCGTGCGCTTCGTGAACGTCGTACCCGCCGTCGTATCAGCCAGCTCGATCTGGCGCTGCGAGCGGGCACCACCCAGCGCCACCTCAGCTTCATCGAATCCGGCAGGTCCATCCCGGGCCGCAACATCGTCGTGCGCCTGGCCGAGTCGCTGGAACTGCCGCTCCGGGAGCGGAACGAGCTGCTGCTGGCCGCCGGGTACGCGCCCGCCTACCCGGAGAGCTCACTGGACGATCCGGTGCTGGCCCCCGTGCGCACGGCGATCGGCCACATCCTCCGCGGGCATCTGCCGTATCCGGCGCTGGTCGTGGACCGGGCCGGTGACCTGATCGCCGCGAACACCGCATTCGACCTGATCACCGAAGGCGCGGCTGCCGAGCTGGTGGGTCCGGGCACGAATGTCTACCGCCTGGCGCTGCATCCCGACGGACTGGCTCCCCGCATCCTCAACCTCGCGGAGTGGGCGCGCCACATCCTGGTGCGTCTCGGCCATCTGGAGGAGTTGCGGGCCGAGCTCACCGGGTACGTTCCCGAACCGGCGCCGTCCGCTGGGCAACTCGGATTCGCCGTGCCGCTCCGCCTGCGGTCCTCGTACGGTGAGCTTCGCCTGATGACGACGGTGACCACCTTCGCCACCGCTGTCGACGTGACGCTTGCCGAACTGAAGCTGGAGGCGTTCCTGCCGGCCGATCCGGCGACAGCCGAGGCCCTCTCAGCAGCCGCCGGGGGCAACGGAGGTGCGATGGCCAAGCCCAGCAGCTGATCCGGTCCGCCCCGGGGACGGCGCGACGTCCCGGCCCGGCACCGGATCGACGGGAGAGCCCTTAGGCTGCCAACCGTCACCGGCACCGTCCCCGATCCAGGAGCGCGCACGATGTTCGACCCCGCCCAGCGGCACCCGTACCCCGACGCGTTCCGGCCGGACGCAGCGCCTGCCCCGCACGCTCTGCTCGCACCGCTGAGCGGGTTCCTGGGCACCTGGGCCGGGCGGGGCAGTGGTGAGTACCCGACGCTCGCCGAGGAGTTCCGGTACGCGCAGCAGGTGACCTTCAGTCACGACGGGCGCCCCTTCCTCCATTACGAGGCGCGCGCCTGGCTGCTCGACGCGGACGGCGCCCCGCTGCGGCCGTCCGCACGGGAGAGCGGCTGGTGGCGGATGCAGGCGGACGGGCGGGTGGAGGCGCTGATCACTCAGCCCACCGGTGTCGCGGAGATCCTGACGGGCCGTGCGGCCGACGGCGCGGCCGACCTCGCCACCCATCAGGTCGCTCTCGCGCCCACCGCCAAGGAGGTCAGCGCCACCCGCCGCCGCTACACCCTGACGGATGACGGCACGCTCGACTTCGTCCACGACCTCGCGGCGGTCGGCCAGCCGCTCCAGCACCACCTTTCGGCGCGGCTCCGGCGCGAGGGCGGCAGCAGGCCGCACTGATACCGCGCTGATCCGCGCACCGTGACGGGGCGCCGGCTGCCGTCCCGTCCGACGGCGCCCGCGCTTCAGACTCCGGACAGCACCGCCCGCAGCCGGGCCGCGAACGCCCGCGGATGCGTGGTGTTGCCGTTGTGTCCGCCGGGAAAGGGGACGACCTCCCGGCCGGTCAGTTCGGCGAGGCTCCGCGCGCACTGGCCGACGAAAACGGATGGCGCCGTGGTGCTGCCGCTCGCGGGCACGATGCGTACGGGCGTCGCCCGCAGCGCTTCCCGGTCGAGCTCGGCTTCGATGACCGCGGTGAAGTCGCGCTCGATGAAGAAGCCGAAGTTGGCCACACGGCGCGGGGTGAGCGGCATCGGGGTGAGCCCCGGTTCGGTCTCCTGGCGCGTCGGGTCGATGCCGAGGACCCGGGCGATCTCGGGGAAGGCCGCTGCCAGACCGCCGTCACGGTGGACGTCCTGAAGGCGCGCCAGCTCGGCGGCGTGCCGCTCGCGCTGTCCGGCGGGCAGCAGGGACGGCGTGACCGGGTCGTGCGCCACGAGCAGCCCGAGCTGCTCGGGGTGGGCGAGCGCCAGGTGCAGCCCGATGGCGGCGCCCATGCTGCACCCGAGCATCAGGGCGGGTTCATCGGTCAGTTCGGCCAGCAGCCGGTGCACGTCGTCGGCGTGCTGGGCCATGGTGATGCGCTGCCCGGGGTCGTCGAGCGTGCTGCGGGAGAGGCCCCGCCGGTCGTAGGTGACCACGGTGCAGCGGTCCACGAGCAGGTCGACCAGGTCGGTGCTGCGGTCGGCGTCGCCCTCACCGCTCTGGGAGACGAGCAGCAGGGGGCCTGAGCCGCGGACTTCGTAGTGGAGCGTGGCGCCATCGGTGTCGAGGAACATCGGGCTCTCCCGGTCGCAGGGGTGGGCGGCGCCATGAGCACCGGCCGGGTACCACGCAAGGTAGTGCATCTATTTAGATGTATCAATAGAGATGCGCCTAGGTGGTGTCGAGCCTCGGGTGTCGTGGTCACCCGGCCGTCGGCTGCCGAGCTTGAGGGAATGTCCCTATTGGGTAGTTAGTCGCGTATCCCACCAATGATTCACTGACGACCTTTTTCCGTGGTCCAAGGCTCATGGATTTTGAGCAAATCACCCCTTTTCGGGCTCAGTGGTCAGCATCACCTTCCCGGCCCGTGACGCGGCGCAGCCGGCCTCGGTTCCCTTTCGCGCCAAGAAAGTTGACTTCCCCCGCAGGGTCTGGGGCCGGGCATTTCTTTTAATTGATCTTGCGAATCAATTTGGATCAAGAATTCCGGGCTTGTTTCGTCCGGCGTTTTTCGCTTACGGTCACCGTCAATCCGGATGGAACGCCGAATCCTGCCGCCGTCCGGGAACCCGACCCACTCACGTACGGCAGGAGCGGGGGACCCAGGTTTGCCGCCGTTCCGGAATCCGGAGCGGCTAGGGGTTAAGTCGCCATCACGCGCGGCCGGACATCTCCAGTCCGAACCCGACAGCTCACCTCGCAGGCGGCGGAGAGGAAATGCGCCATGCCCATCACGGGTAAGTACCGTCGTTTCAAGTCCACCTCCCTGACCCGCGGTTTCATCGCCGTGAGCACGGGCGGAGTCGTTCTCGCGCTCCCCCTGATCGGGGCCGGATCGGCTTCTGCCGCACCGGCACACCCGGCCGTCGCGGAAAAGTCGGTGTCCTCGACCCCCTTTGCTGCCAAGGGAATTGCGGCCCGCCAGGCGGAGTCCACCGTCTATTCCGTGGTCTCCGGTGATTCGCTTTCCAAGATCGCCCGAGGGCATTCCCTCAGCGGTGGCTGGGAGCGGCTCTACCAGGACAACCGGAGTGCGGTCGGCGGAAACCCCGACCTGATTCACCCGGGCCTCAAGCTGACCATCGGCGCCAAGTCCGTTGCCGTAGCCCCGAAGGCGGCTCCCACCGCCGAATCGAAGGCGAAGCCCGCGGCCGAGGCTGACCCCGCGACCGACGCCGCGCAGTCGTCCGACCGGTCCGAGGGGACCGACCGGGCCGACCGCTCCCAGCGGACGGTCACGCCCGTCGCGGAGAAGACCACCGCCACCGAGACCGCGGCCACCGCTCCCGCGCAGGCCGCCACGGTGTACACCAACGACCTCGACGGCTGGATCAAGGAGTCGCTCGCCGTGATGGCCCAGAACGGCATCCCCGGCAGCTACGACGGCATCTACCGCAACGTGATCCGCGAGTCCTCCGGCAACCCGCAGATCGTGAACAACTGGGACTCGAACGCCGCCGCCGGCACTCCCTCCAAGGGCCTCCTCCAGGTGATCCAGCCCACCTTCGAGGCCTACCACGTGGCCGGTACGTCGACGGACATCCTCGACCCCGTCGCCAACATCACCGCCGCGTGCAACTACGCCGCGGCCACCTACGGCTCCATCGACAACGTCTTCGGCGCCTACTGACATACCCCGGCCCCGCCTTCTGGAGGGGCCGGGCGCAGGGGTGGGAGGGAGCCATGAGGCTCCCTCCCACCCCTTTCGCGTGCCGTACGTGCCGTGCGGCTGACAACAGGCGGTCGAATCGCGCCTTTCGCGTGCCGTACGTGCCGTGCGGCTGACAACAGGCGGTCGAATCGCGTCGTCCCCGGGGTGTCACCGCCACCGCCTCGTGGACGTACGGACGGGGTCACTGCCACCGGCTCGCGGACGTACGGACGGGGGTCACTGCCACCCGGCTCGTGGACGTACGGACGGGGTCACTGCCACCGGCTCGTGGACGTACGGACGGGGTCACCGCCACCCGCCTCGTGGACGTACGCCGACGGATCGCCCGGCGGCCCGGCAGCTTCCTCCGGGTCCGCTCCGGCCGCCTCACAACAGGGTGCGCGATGGCACTATGAACCTTTCATCCCGCGCGCTACCCTCCGCCGCATGATTTCCACGGTGGTCTGGGGAACCGGCAATGTCGGCCGCGCGGCCATCCGCGCCGTCGAGGCCCATCCGGCCCTGCAACTGGCGCACGTGCTTGTTCACGATCCGGGCAAGGTGGGCCGCGACGCGGGCGACCTCGCCGGGACCGGCCGCGATCTGGGCGTCGCGGCGACCGACGACATCGACGCGGTGCTGGCCACCGCTCCCGGCGCGGTGGTGTACGCGGCCTCCGGGGACATCCGCCCCGACGAGGCGCTCGCCGACATCACCAGGGCGGTCCGCACCGGGGTGGTGGTCGTCACCCCCGCCCTGTACGCCCTCTACGACCAGCGGGGCGCCCCGCCGGAGCTGCGCGACCCGGTCCTGGCCGCTGTCGCGGACGGCGGCGGCTCCCTGTTCGTCTCCGGCGTCGACCCCGGCTGGGGCAACGACGTGCTGCCCCTGCTGATCAGCGGACTCGGCAGCACGGTCGACGCGATCCGCTGCCAGGAGATCTTCGACTACTCCACCTACGACCAGCCCGACGCGGTCCGCGACCTGATCGGCATGGGACACCCCATGGAGTACGAGCCGCTGATGCTGGCGGCCTCCGTCCCGACGATGGTGTGGGGCGGCCAGCTGCGGCTGATGGCCAGGGCCCTGGGCGTGGAGCTCGACGACATCCGCGAGACCATGGCCAGGCGGCCGCTGGAGACGACGGTCACCACCCGGACCATGGGCGAGTTCGCGGCGGGCACCCAGGGCGCGGTGCGGTTCGAGGTGCAGGGCATCGTCGAGGGCGAGCCCCGCATCGTCATCGAGCACATCACCCGCATCCACCCGTCCTGCGCCCCGGACTGGCCGTCGCCGCCCGACGGCGCCGGTGCCCACCGCGTGATCATCGAGGGCCGTCCGCGCATCGAGGTCACCGTCGAGGCCACCGACGAGGACGAGAACCGCTCGGCGGGCGGCAACGCCACCGCGGTCGGCCGGCTGGTGAACGCCATCGACTGGCTGGTGGAGGCGGAACCCGGACTCTACGACGCACTCGACGTCCCCCTGCGCCCCGCAGCCGGCAGACTCGGAAGGAAGCAGCCATGATCATCGACATCCCCGAGGGCCAGGAGCCGATCGGATACGTATGGGGCGACATGGTCCCCGGAATCGGGATGGCCGCCGCGAACTTCTCGCTCTCGGTGTACGAGCACACCTCACTGGGCCTGCGGGAGTTCGAGGCCGCCCGGCTGCGGATCGCCCAGATCAACGGGTGCCTGTTCTGCCTGGACTGGCGCACCGAACGGGACGGAGAGAAGGTCGAGGAGGAGTTCGCCGACGCGGTGAACGAATGGCGCACCACGGGGGTCTTCGACGACCGGACCCGGCTGGCCGCCGAGTACGCGGAGCGGTACGCCCTGGACCACCACGGTCTGGACGAGGAGTTCTGGACCCGGATGACCGCGCACTACAGCCAGCGCGAGATCGTCGAGCTGAGCATGAGCATCGGCTCCTGGCTGGCGTTCGGCCGGCTCAACCACGTACTGGGTCTCGACGCCGTGTGCGTGCTGCCCGGCCACTGAGCCGCACGGCGCCCCGGGCTCGTCCGCTGTGCCCCGAGCCCGGGGCGTACCCAGGAGGAGACCCGTCCCGTCATCTCCTCCTGGCCCGACTGCCGCGTCGGCCGGTCTCACAGATCGGTGGCGATGATCTTCTCGATGTTCCGTTCGGCGAGCGCCGTGATGGTGACGAACGGATTGACGCTGGTGTTGCCGGGGATCAGCGCGCCGTCGATCACGTACAGTCCCGAATACCCGTGCAGGCGGCCGTAGTTGTCGGTGGCCCGGTCCAGCACCGCACCCCCGAGGGGGTGATAGGTGAGGTGGTCGCCCCAGATCTTGTAGACACCGAAGAGGTCCGTCCGGTAGATCGTCCCCTCCTTCGCGTTGATCTTGTCGAAGATCGTCTTGGCCATGTCGATGGACGGCTGCTTCCACGCGGTCTGCCAGTTCAGGTCGACCTTGCCCGTCGCGGGGTTCCAGGAGAACTGGGCCCGGTTCGGGTTCTTCGTGATCGACAGGTAGAACGAGGCGAACGTCTCGATCCCGGTCGGCAACGGCGCGACCTCGGCGAACGCGCCGCCGCCGGCCCAGTTGTCGATGCCTCCGCAGGGGATGCTCGACTGGACCGCGCCGGTCGGGTCCCACAGGTGGTTGGCGCGGCCGCACATCACGTTGCCGTTGTCGCCCCAGCCCTTGCCGATCTCGTCGTTGAGGGCGGGCAGTTTGCCGGTCGCCTTCAGCTCGGTCAGCAGCTTGCTCGTGCCGACGCTGCCGGCCGCGAAGAACACCTTGTCCGCGGTCACCGTCTTGGTGGCCTCGGTGCTTCCGTCGGTGCGCAGTTGGTCGATGACGACGGTGTAGCCGCCGGCCGACGCCGGGGAGACCGAAGTCACCTTGTGCAGGGGTGAGATGGTGACGTTCCCGGTCGCCATGACCTGGGCGAGGTAGGTCTTCTGCAGCGACTTCTTGCCGTAGTTGTTGCCGTAGAGGATCTCACCCGCCAGTGCCGACTTGGGTACGGTGCCGGCCGCCTCCTGCTCCATGTAGTCCCAGTCGTACACGTCGGGTACGAAGACGAACGGGAAGCCTGAGCGCTGGGCCTGCTTGCGGCCGACCCGGGCGTACTTGTAGCAGTCGACGCTGTCGAACCAGGCCGGGTCCACGGTGCCGACGCCCAGGCCGGAGTTGGCGCGCGGGTAGTAGGTGGAGTACATCTCGTCGGCGTTGACCGTGGGGAGGACGGCGCCGAAGTTCTCCCGCTTCGGAGTGACGGCCATGCCCCCGTTGACCAGCGAGCCGCCGCCGACGCCGCGCCCCTGGTAGACGGTGATTCCGCTGAAGTCCTCTGCGTCCAGGATTCCGGTGTAGCGGGGGATCGACCTGTCGATGGGGAAGCCGAGGAAGTTGCTGAGTGGCTGCTTGGTCTTGGTGCGCAGCCAGTACGAGCGGCCGTCGGGGCTCGTCGTGTTGGCGAAGATCTTGCCGTCGGAGCCGGGGGTGTCCCAGGACATGCCCATCTCGACCATGTGCACTTTGATGCCCGCGCGGGCGAGCCGCAGGGCGGCCACGGAGCCGCCGTACCCGGTGCCGATCACCAGGACCGGAACGTGCTCCCCGCTGCCGATCACCGTGGCTCGGGCGCGGCTCGCCGCCTGGGCGACGGTGGCGTGTCCGGAGAGGGCCGCAGCCCCCACTATGAAACTTGTTCTAGCGATGAATCTGCGACGCGAGACACCGCTCGATCCCTTGTCGGGTAAGCTTGAGTCCGTCATGTGACGTTCCTCACTCTCGATCGAATGGGAACGAGTTCTACTGTCGCTCGCGCAAGAAGTCACTACATACCTGCGAGTAATTTCTCTGAGGTTCGGCAGTCCGTCGGCCGCCCCCGGCCCGCCGCCCCGGGGTGCGGCACCCGGGCCCCGCGTGGATGCTGGGAGTGTCAGCGTTCCATGAGGAGGACAGTCATGAGCATGCTCGACAAGATCAAGGACCTGATGAAGGGGCACCCGGACCAGGCCCGCCAGGGAGTCGAGAAGGGTGGCGACTTCGTCGACAAGAAGACGGGTGGCAAGTACAGCGGCCAGGTCGACTCCGCCCAGCAGAAGCTCAATGACCAGATCGGTGACAAGCGGCCGCCCGCCGACGGCCGGTAGAGCGCCCCGGAGGTCCCGACAGCCCTCGCGCGGTCGCGACGGAGCGGCGGTCGCCGTCAACGGCGACCGCCGCTCCGCTCGTTCGTGGCCGACCTCTTTCGTGGGCGGCTTCGGTGGGTCATGGCTCCGTCCGGACCTTGCTCCGGCGGTGGCGGAGGTCAGTTGTGGCCGAACTTCCGCTCACGCCTGTGCGAGACCTGCTCGGAGATCGCCTTCACCCCTTCGGGTGCGGGTGCGGTGCTCGTCTGTTCCTTGGGCTCCGCGGTCGCGGAGTGCTCATGGCCGCCGCTCCGGGCGCCACGGTTGTGCCGGCTCTGCTTCTTGCCCATGATCGTGCCTCCTGTGCGGATGTCGGACGATGGGCCGCCTTGCGGACTCGCATACAAGTGTAAATGGTGCATTTACCTGCATAGCGTGCATCTCTGTCCTGGGGTGCCCCGTCTGACGTGCGGAGCACGGCCGCGGGGGAGCATGCTGGGTGGGTGACCTGGTACGGCGCGGCCCGGGGTGCTCCGCTCAGCGAGGACGCCGGTGTGCCCGGGAGCCTGAAGGACGGCCGGGCGCCGGACGAACTGTCCCTGGTGCTCGCCCAGGCCGTGGTGAACGGGGTCGAGGCAGCGGGCGGACAGGCGGGCGGGGCCTTTCTCCGCTCCCGTACACCGGGACTGCTGCGGCTGGCGGTACTGGCGGGGCTGCCCGGACCCCTCTTCCGCCCCTGGTGGCGGATGCATGTGAACCGCCCGTTCCCGGTGGCCGACGCGTTCCGCAGGGGCCAGGCCGTGCACCTCGCCGACCCCGAGGAGGCCATGCGCCGCTACCCGCAGCTGATGGCGGGCCTGCCGTTCCCGTTCAGCTCCCTGTACGTGCCAGTCAGCTGCGGCGGCGAACCGGTCGGAGTCCTGACGGTCCTGCGTCCGGCGACACCCGGAAAGCCGGTGGGAACCGCCGAACGGAGCAGGCTCGGCACGGTCGCCGAAGAGCTGGGCACCGCGCTGACGGAGCTGGCGTACACCGGTACGGAACCGCGATGGGACGAGGAACCGCTCCCCGTCCAGCTGCCCGCGGGCAGCTCGCCGCCCGTGAGGATCGGCCGCTTCGACTGGGACCTGGCCAGTGGCGCCGTCGGCGCCGACGCCGAACTGTGCGCGATCCTCGGCACCGAGCCCGCCGAGTTCCCGGGCACGATCGACGCGCTGGCCGCCCGACTGGCTCCGGAGGACGTCTACGGACTGTGGGCCCTGGCCCGCCAGGCGGCGGGGTCGGGCGGCCCCGTCGTACGCAGGATGCGGCTGCGCGGCCCCGACGGCCGCTCGCATCTGCTGGAGGTCTCGGGCCGCCGCGACGGCGCGCCCGGGGCCGGTGCGGCGAGCCATCTGACCGGTTTCCTGGTGGACCTCGGCATCGGCCCGGTCGTTCCCGAGGCGGCCGACCGGCTGCCCCGGGGAATCTTCTCGCTGGACCGCTTCGGCCGGATCACCTACCTCAACGACCAGGCCGAGCAGATCCTCGGCCACGCCAGGTCCGAGCTGGTCGGACGGGTGCTCTGGGAAGTCCTTCCGTGGTTCGCCAACCCCGCGTACGAGGACCACTACCGGTCCGCCATGATCTCCGACGATCCGGTCCACTTCCTCGCCCGCCGCACCCCGCCCCCCTGGCTCGCGATCTCCCTCTACCCCGGCCACGAAGGGCTGACGGCCGTACTCACCCCCACCGAGGAACCCTCCTACGCGCCGGGCTCCGTGGCCTCGCCGGGGCTGGGCCTCGGTTCCCCGGCCGACCGCTCCGCCGCGCTCTACCGGCCGGTCGCGCTGGCCATCGCGCTGACCGAGGCCGTCACCGCCCGGCAGGTGTCCGCCGTGGTGACCGAGGAACTGCTGCCCGCGTTCGGCGGCAGGCAGCTCGCGATCTACCTGCTCAAGGAGGGCCGCCTCTACCTGGAATGGGAGACCGGGTTCCCCAAGGGCTTCCTCGACGGGTTCGACGGAGTCGGCCTGGACGCCCGCATCCCCGGTGTGGAAACGCTGACCTCCGGCCGCCCGATCTTCTTCGAGTCCATGCAGCACCTGGGCGCCGCCTACCCCGGCATCCCGATGGACGCGGACGTCGGCGCCCGCGCGTTCCTGCCGCTGATCGCCTCCGGACAGCACGTCGGCTCCTGCATCCTCGGCTTCGACCAGCCGCGCGGCTTCAGCCCGGAGGAGCGCACGATCCTGACCGCGCTGGCCGGTCTCATCGCCCAGGCACTGCAACGGGCCCAGCGGTACGACACCGAGGCCGCCCTCGCCCGCGGACTGCAGGACGTCCTGCTGCCGCACCGGCTGCCCGTCGTTGACCACGTCGCCACCGCCGGCCGCTACCTCGCGGGCACCCAGGGCATGGAGGTCGGCGGTGACTGGTACGACGTCATCGAGACGGGCGAGCGGGTGGCCCTGGTCATCGGGGACGTCCAGGGACACGGCGTCGCGGCGGCCGCCACCATGGGGCAACTGCGCAGCGCCGTACGGGCCTTCGCGCTCAGCGGACACGATCCGCAGGAGGTGGTGAGCGGCACCAACCGGCTCCTCATCGACCTCGACCCGGGTCAGTTCGCCAGCTGCTGCTACATCGTCCTGGACCCGGCCACCGGTATCGCGCGGGCCGTGCGCGCCGGGCATCCGCAGCCCGTGCTGCGCCACCCGGACGGCACGGCCGAAGTGCTGGACCTGTCGGGCGGGATCGTGCTCGGTGTCGCGCCCGACGCCGTCTACCCCGTCAGCGAACTGCGTCTTGCCACGGGCGCGATGCTCGCCCTGTACACCGACGGGATGGTCGAGCAGTCCGGAACGGACATCGACGTGGGCATCGAACGGCTGCGCCGCACCATCGCCGATTTCGGCCCGGCCCCGCTGACCGACACGGCGGACCATGTGATCGCACGGGCCAGACAGGCCCCGGACCGGCCCGACGACATCGCCCTGCTGCTCGCCGGCCGCTGGGAGGAGACGGACGACCCGAACGGCACGGACGGCGATGCGAACGGGACGGCCCGGATCCCGTGAGCGCGGCTCAGGCGCGGCCGGTGACCGGCCGCCTGTCCGGCACCGCCGCCCCGGACGCGGCGTCGTCTCTCTCGGCCCTGGCCCGCGGCGGCGTCGGGCCCGGCCGGTCCGGGACGGGGCCTGCCCGCAGCAGCCCCGCGGCGAAGACCACGACGGCCGCGGCGGCCGGCCACCAGAAGGTGCCGCGGTACGAGCCGGCGGTGGGAGCCGCGTGCGCGCCGCCGTCCTGGAGGGGCAGCGCGACGACCGCGATGCCGGGCCAGGCCCCGATCTGGCTGAGGACGAACACCGCGCCGGTGGTGCCCGCCACCGACCCGCCCGGCACCGTCCGGTGGACCGATCCCGTCGTGGGCGCGCCCACCGGGCCCATGCCGGGGCCGGCGGCGAACTGCGCCGCGGCCGGCGCGATCCGGGAGGCGCCCGGACCGGACCGGGCGAAGACCGGGGCGCCCGCCCCGATGGGCAGGACCCCGAAACCCGGCGCAGGCCGCGGAGGCTGTCGGCGCGGGCATCGATACCTTCCTGCGCGCTTCTCGGCACGGCGACCCCGCCCGTGCTGACCGAACGGCGAAACCCGTAGTCCCGAACCCCTTCAGCAGGCAGGATGGGGCCGGTGAACAATCCTCCAGCCGTCCCGACCGGCGCTTCGACCGACGAACTGCGCACCGCGTACGACGCCCAGCTACGCGGAGTCACCCCACCCGGCGGCTCGGCCCGGATCGAGACGGACGGACCGCTGACCCGCGTCGTCGGCTGGCACCGCGGCTTCGTCACGGGCCCGCGGGACCTGGGCGTGGACGGGCCGGCCCTCGACGAACTCATAGCGCGGCAGCGTGATTTCTACGCCGCCCGCGGCGAGGCGGTCGAGTGGAAGACCCGCGCCCACGATCTCCCCGCCGACCTGGGCGACCGCCTCACGGCAGCCGGATTCACCGCGGAGGACAGTGAGACGGTGCTCATCGGGCAGTCCGCCGTCCTCGCCGCCGATCCCGTGCTGCCCGACGGCGTCGTCCTCCGGCGCGTCACCGCCAGGGCCGACCTCGAACGGATCGCCGCCATGGAGAGCGCCGTCTGGGGCGAGGACTGGAGCTGGCTCGCGGACGACCTGGCCGCCCGCATCGAGAACGCCCCGGAGAACACCGTCGTCCTCGTCGCGGAGGCGGGCACCGAAATCGTCTGCGCGGCCTGGCTGGTGTTCAAGGACGGGGTCGACTTCGGCGGCCTCTGGGGCGGCTCCACGCTCAGGAAGTGGCGCGGACGCGGGATCTACCGCGCCCTGGTGGCCCGGCGCGCGCAGCTCGCCGCCGCCCGCGGAGTCCCCTACCTCTACGTGGACGCCTCCGCCGACAGCGCGCCGATCCTCACCCGGCTGGGCCTGCACGCGGTCACCACGACGACCCCCTACGTCTGGTCTCCCTGAGGCGCGCTCAGCGCCGGCGGGTCTTCGGGGCGGGAACGAGGCGTACCGCGGTGTTGAGGACATGGTCGATCACATCGCGCGAGGGGTTGTCCGTCAGATTGCTGAGCAGCCTGGCCAGCGTGTTGAGCAGGAACGGCGAGCCCATCACGTACCGGTTCAGGACGGGCTGGAACCCCGACCGGCTGAAGACGAGATCGGCGGCCGTGTTGCCCAGCCGGTAGTAACGCCCCCAGCGCCGGTTCATCTCCGCCGGGTAGTGGTGCAGCGCCCGCTCCCGCCGGGGGCCCGCGGGCATCGCCAGGGCCAGTGCGGCGCTCTCGGCGGCGACCTCCCCGGCCTCCAGGGCCTGGCCGATGCCCTCGCCGTTCCACGGGCTGATCATGCCTCCGGAGTCGCCGACCAGGAGGAGGCCCCGGGTGTAGAGCGGATGACGGTTGAGGCCCAGCGGCAGCGCCGCGCTGCGCACGGGCCCCTCGGCGTTCTCCTCGCGGAGCCCCCACTCGGGCGGTGTACGGGCCAGCCACTGGTCCAGGGTCGCCCGCAGATCGGGCTTGCCGTGCCGGCGGTGGGGGATCGCGCCGAGTCCCACGTTGACGCGCCCGTCGCCCATCGGGAAGATCCAGCCGTACCCCGGCAGGAAACGGTCGCTCCTGGGGAAGCGGAGGTCGGCCCAGAGCTCCAGGTACTCCTCCCGGGAGCGCTCGGGGCTGCGGTAGTAGCGGCGGGCCGCCGTGGCGATCTGGCGCCTGGTGTCCCGTTCCAGGCCCATCGCGAGAGCCAGCCGGGCGGAGGCCCCGTCGGCGGCGATGACGACCGGCGCCCGGTGCACCACCGGGTCCGCCTTCCCGGACACCGCGCTCACCCCGGTGATCCGCCCGGCCCGGTCGGTCACCGGCTCCGTCACCTTCACGCCGGTGCGCAGCCGGGCACCGGCGGCGACGGCGTGGCGGGCCAGGATGTCGTCGAAGTCGTGGCGGCTGCGGGTGAGGCCGAAATCCGGGTAGCCGCCCAGCGCGGGCCAGTCGATCCGCACCTGCCGGTCCCCGGTCACCCAGCGCATCCCGCGCGACCGCGTCCAGCCCGGTGCCTCGATGTCGACGCCCATCCGGATGAGCTGGTGCACGGCGCGCGGCGTGAGGCCGTCCCCGCACACCTTCTCCCGGGGGAAGCCGGACTTCTCCAGGAGCAGCACATCCACGCCCGCGCGGGCGAGATGGAAGGCGGCGGACGAACCGGCCGGACCCGCCCCCACCACGATCACCTGCGCCTCCTCCGGCCCGCCGGGGGACTGTTCGTCGGGCGGGGACTGGTCTGCGCGCGCTTCCCGCATCGGGAACCCTTTCCTGGGGCGGCCGGAGCCACCCGGGGAGGCGGCCCTGTACACCCACATCCTGCCGGTTCGCGCCGCTCGGCGGCAGGGTGATCACGCGTGCGAGGCGTGCGGGCTTCCGGTTCGTCCGCAGCGACGCGCCCCGGGGCCGCACGGTGTGCGGCCCCGGGGCGGGCAGGCGGACGGACAAGCGGTGAAGGGACGGGAGACGGACGCTGACGGGTCAGTACGGCAGCGGACGCCCGGACGGCGTACGCAGATCGAGCGGCGGCGGCCGCGACGGAAGCTGGGGACGTCTGACAACCCTGATGCGGCCCACTGCCACCTCCTGTCGGTCACCCGACCTATGCCCTGCGGTACGCCGTTCACACCCCGCGGGGCCGGTGATCGCGTTCCGTGACCGGGCCCCGCCTACCCCCGCGGGCCGTGGCCCGCGTCGGCGAGCAGCCGCTCGATCCGGTCGAAGCGCTCGTGCAGCAGCTGGGCGGTCTCCTCCCGGGCGTGACGCGCGGTCTGCTCCGCCGCTGCGGTGAGCCGGTGCCGACGCCTCTGCTCGTGCCCCACGAACCAGGTGGCGAGAGCCGCCGTGACCATCCCGTAGGTGGTGATGCCCACGCCCATCACCACGACAGCGACGATCCGGCCCCACAGGGTCACCGGGTAGAAGTCGCCGTACCCCACGGTCGTCGCCGTCTCCGCCGACCACCACAGCGCCCGGGGATAGCTGGTGATGGTCGCGGCGTGCCCGGCGTGCTGTTCCGCCGCGAGCACCGCCCAGGAGCCGGCGAGCACGGTCAGCGCGAGGACCACCGTCGCCCAGCCCACCGCCTTCAGATGGAGTGAACGGCCTTCCCGGCCGAGCAGCAGCTCGACCGCCTTGGTCAGGAACACAGGCACCATTTCGGGATCATGCCCGGCCCCCGCCGCCGCCCGCCGACGGGCGCGCGCCGGCGGGAGCCGGCGTCACCCGTTCGGAACGTCCTGCCGGACCGGCAGAGGATGCCGGGCCCGCACGACGGACCACGCTCCGCATTCCGACCCCGGCATTTCGTGTTAAACCTGGAGACGTGGGTGGTTCTGCTCGGTTCCGGGCGTGGTTTCACCGCTCCGCCCGGCGGCCGCATCGGGACGATGCCGGACGCTCGGGCGGTGAGGGGCGTGCGTCCTTCGAACCGGAGGTGAAAGGGCTCTCGGCCGGCCGCAGGGTGCGCGCTCTCCTCAGCGCTCGCACCGTTGCCGGGCAGGTCTTCTTCATGACCCTGGTGATCGTGCTGCTGCTCGTGGCGGCCGCGGTCTTCTCACTGGTGCTCCAGGGCAGACGCGACAGCGCGCACGAGGCCGCCGCCCGTTCGATGAGCGTGGCGCAGTCCTTCGCCAACGCACCCGGAACCGCCGCGGCGCTGGACAGCAAGGACCCCACCGCCGTACTGCAACCGCTCGCGGAGAGAGTCCGGGAGCGCACCGGCGTGGAGTCCATCGTGGTGGCCGGGACCAATGGCATCCGCTACACCCACCCCGACCGCGAACGGATCGGCAAGCACATCATCGGCCCGTACAAGGAAGCCCTGGACGGTCGCGCCTTCACCCGGACCTTCACCACGAGCCGCGGCCCCTCCGTCGTCTCGCTTGCGCCCGTCCTGCGGCCCGACGGCACGGTCGCCGGGCTGGTGTCCGTGAGCATCACGGTCAAGACCGTGAACGCGGTGGCCGAACCGAGCCCCCCGTTCGCCATCGGCACCGCGCTGGGCGCGCTGGTCCTCACGGCGGGCGCCGCCGCCCTGGTGAGCCGCAGGCTGCGCCGCCAGACACACGGCCTCGGCCCGACCGAGATGACTCGGATGTACGAGCACCACGACGCGGTGTTGCACTCGGTCCGCGAGGGCGTCCTCATCATCGGCGCCGACCACCGGCTGCTGCTCGCCAACGACGAGGCCAAAAGACTCCTCGGACTGCCCGCCGACGCGGAGGGGTGCGCCGTGACCGAGCTGGGGCTGGAGCCGCGTACCGCCGAACTGCTGGCCTCCGGCAAGGTCGCCACCGACGAGGTACGGCCGGCCGGGAACCGCCTCCTGGCCATCAACCTCCGTCCCACCGCCGAACGCGGCGGGCCCCCGGGCGTCGTGGCGACCCTGCGGGACACCACGGAGCTGCGGGTCGTCACGGGCAGGGCGGAGACCGTGCGGGAGCGTCTGACGCTGCTGTACCGCGCGGGCGCACGGATCGGCACCACCCTGGACGTCGCCACGACCGCACGGGAACTCGCGGAGGTCTCCGCCCCCGGATTCGCCGACTGCGCGACGGTCGACCTCGCGGACGCGGTGCTGCGCGGAGAGGAACCGGAGCCACCCTCCGGCGAGGTGATAAACGTACGCCGCACCGCCGCCTCCGGGGCCGGGACCGACCACCCCCTCTACCCGCTCGGCCGGGTCATCGGGTTCGTGCCCACCGGCCCCGAAGGCATCGGCAGCAGCAGCGGCCACACCTGGATGGTCCCCGACCTGTCCGCGTCCGAGCAGTGGCGCCGGACCGACCCGAAACAGTCCGCGAGAATCCTGGAGTACGGGTTCCACTCACTGCTCTCTGTGCCGCTGCACGCGCGCGGTGTCATCCTCGGCATGGCGAACTTCTGGCGCGCGGAGAACGAGGAGCCCTTCGACGCCGAGGACCTGTCCTTCGCGGAGGAGCTGGTGGCCCGCGCCGCCGTCAGCGTCGACAACGCCCGGCGCTACACCCGCGAGCACGAGATGGCCGTGACCCTGCAGCGCAGCCTGCTGCCGCGCGGCGTGCCCGAGCAGAACGCCCTGGACGTCGCCTTCCGCTACCTGCCGGCGCAGGCCGGGGTGGGCGGGGACTGGTTCGACGTGATCCCGCTGTCCGGCGCACGGGTCGCCCTCGTGGTGGGCGACGTCGTCGGGCACGGCCTGCACGCCGCGGCCACCATGGGCCGGCTGCGCACCACGGTGCACAACTTCTCCACCCTGGACCTGCCGCCCGACGAACTCCTCGGCCACCTCGACGAACTCGTCGTCCGGATCGATCAGGACGAGCAGACCGACGACAGCGTCGCCGTCACCGGGGCCACCTGTCTCTACGCGATCTACGACGCGGTGACCGGGCGCTGCTCGGTGGCTCGGGCCGGCCATCCGGGACCCGCTCTCGTGCTGCCCGACGGCACCGTCGAGTTCCCCGAGATCCCGGCGGGTCTGCCCCTCGGGATCGGCGGGATGCCCTTCGAGACGGTCGAGCTGGAGGTGCCGGAGGGAAGCCGGCTGGTCATGTACACGGACGGCCTGATCGAGCGGCGGGACCGGGACATCGACGACGGCCTTGAGGAGCTGCGCCAGACCCTGGCCGACCGCGACCGGACCCCGGAGGAGACCTGTGACGACGTGCTGGAGGCCCTGCTGCCCACCCGGCCGGGCGACGACGTCGCCCTGCTGGTGGCCCGCACCCGCACCATGGACCCGGCCCGGCGCGTGCAGTGGGAAGTGGCCCCCGATGCCTCGGCCGTCTCGGGTGTCCGCAAGGAGGCCACCCGGTGGCTCAGCGACCAGGGGCTCGACGAGGAGGGGTTCGTCACCGAGCTGATCCTCAGCGAGCTGGTGACCAACGCCATCCGCTACGGCTCCGAGCCCATCACCGTACGGCTGCTGTACGACCGCGCGCTGATCTGCGAGGTGGCGGACTGCAGCAGCACCTCGCCGCATCTGCGCTATGCCGCGACCACCGACGAGGGCGGGCGGGGCCTCTTCCTGGTCGCCCAGTTCGCGGAGCGCTGGGGTACCCGGTACACCGCGCGCGGCAAGGTGATCTGGTCCGAGCAGACGCTCGGTGAGCCGGAGCCGCCACCCGAGTCCGGATAGGGGCCCGCACCGAATAGAGGCGGTGCGGGGTCCGGCAGCGGCTGCCGGACCCCGCACCCTTCGTTCACCTCATGAGCGGTGTCACGGGAAGGACACCACGTTGGACGGGACGGTCGACGTCCCCGACGTGGGCGCACCGGTGTTGTTGATGACATGTTCGTACTGGCCCTGGCCGCCGAGCGAGACGACGAGCAGGTCGTGGAACTTCACTCCGGCCTTCACCGGGGCCTCGAAGCCGTGGCCCTGGATGATCGTCGGGTCCACGTTGTAGTAGCAGTAGCTGCCCAGGCCCCACCCTTCGTGGGTGTTGACGGAGTCGTCGACCTTGTAGGCCGCGAACCCCTTGGTGTTGCCGTTCTGGACGGCCGCCTGGTTGGGGGCGTCGTACGACTTCTCGTTCTGGAAGAAGATCGTCTTGCCCCGCTCGCCGGACCAGCGCACGTCGTACTTGTTGAAGTGCTCGACGAACAGCCCGGTCGCCAGCACGTCGTCACCGTTGACCTGGAGGCCGTAGTCGGACCGGTTGGTCTCCCAGCCGACCCCGTCCCCGTGGTCGGCACGCCACAGCCAGGTGTGGTCGACGATGGTGTCGTCGTTGTTGATCACCATGGCGGTGGTGGCCTTGCCGGCCCCCGCGCCGCCGACCCGGACGAACACGTCCTGGACGGTGGTCGGGTTCGCCGAGTGGTCGGCGGAGGCGCCGTCGGGGCCGACCTGGACCAGGACCTGGGAGTTCTGCGGACCGGCGTCGACGAGCAGACCGGCGAGCTTCACCCCGTCCACGTCACCGACCTTGATCGCGGTGACCCCGTTGTCCGGGATGATCGTGGCGAGGCCGAGGCCCAGGACGACCGTGTTGGCGCGGTCGATGTTGATGGTCTGGTTCACGTGGTAGATGCCGGGCGTGAACAGCAGGTGCAGGCCCTGCTGCACGGCCGCGTTGATGGTGGCGGCGGAGGCCCCGGGCTTGACCACGTAGAACTGGCTCAGCGGGATGGACTCGCCCTGCGGCGTCCCGTTCCACGAGACACCGCGTGCGTTGGTGCGCTTGGCGGGGACGAAGACCTTGTAGTCGTTGCCGTCCAGGTAGAGGAACGGCTTCTCACGCGAGACGGGGGTGGTGCCGAGCGTGGTGTACGGGGGGTTGGGGAAGCTCTGGGCGGGGGCGCCCTCGACGCCGGAGAACGTCATGTTCCAGACGCCGTTGCCCCAGCTGCCGATCGAGCTGTCCCGGGTGTACCACTGCTGCTGCGAGTACGGGCCCACCTGGCCGTCGATCTTGCTGTCGGCGATGTACCCGCCGCTCGCCCAGCCGTAGCCGTTCGGCGCGAGGTTGAGCCCGCCCTTGACGTGCATCCGGCGGAACGGGGCGGCCTGCGAGACGGCCCAGCGGTCGGTGCCGCTGACCGGGTTGAGCGCCAGGTTCTCCGCCGAACGCCAGAAGTTCTGGGTGGCGTTGCCGTTGAACCAGCCCGCGTCGACGGTCACGTCACCGTTGAATGTGGTGTCGTCCGGCTTGAGACCGAGACCGGCGATCGAGGTGTAGAACCCGATCTGCGCGTTGAGGTTGTTGTACGTGCCCGGCTTGAACATCAGCGCGTAGCGGCCGTCACCGAACTGCGCCGACTCCTGCTTCTTGAAGATCTCGTCGACCTTGGCCTGGATGTTGGGCGTCGAGGGGTCGAAGACCAGCACGTTGGGACCGAGGTCGCCGCCGCCGGGAATCTGCGGGCCGCCCCCGCCGCCGGTGGTGCCGAAGACCTGGAACTCCCAGAGCGAGTAGCCGTACTGGGTGGCTCGCGTGGTGCCCGTCAGCCTGACGTAGCGCGCGGTGCCGGAGACGTTCAGCGTCTCGTTCCCGCCGGGGCCGGTGGTGGTGGAGTAGGCGGTGCTCCAGGTGCTGTTGTTCGTGGAGAACTCGATCTTGTAGCTCTTCGCGTAGGCGGTTTCCCACTTCAGCGCGATCTGGCTGACCGAGGCGGAGGAGCCCAGGTCGACCTCGATCCACTGGGGGTCGGAGGCGGCGCTCGACCAGCGGGTGCCGTTGTCGCCGTCCACCGCGGAGGTGGCGGGCGTGCCGTAGTTCTCCTGGCTGGAGGCGGTCACCGTCTTGCCCTGCGAGAGCAGCGTGGGCGCCGCGCTCGCCGGGGACGAGGGGACGAAGGCCAGCAGCGAGACGACGAGACCGGCGACGGCGGTCAGTACGCCGGTACGTCTTCTTCTGGTCGAGGCCACGGGTCTGTGGAACACGGGGGGTGCGTACATGGGTGAGTCTCCTGAGTCGCGGTACGGGTGCACGACACGAAGTCGGAGAGCGCTCTCTCCGGCCGATGGGGATACTTCTCCCTCCGTTCCCTACGCGTCAATAGGTGTGCAACACCCGGTTGTTCGGCGGGCGTTGAGAACAAGAGTTGACGACGGGAATCTCACGGTTGACCCGGTTACGCACGCCTTCGCGGTCAACTGGCCATGGATCCGGAACGGCGTCGATTCAGGGGATGATGGTGTGTACACATGGAGTGACCGGTCTGATGCGCGCCGTTGCCACCGCAACGGCGCGCTGCCCGAAGGTACCCGCAGCGGGTCGGAGGATCTGCGCACCGGAGGCCACCGCGCCTGTTACCGGACATCTTGCCGACGCCCTGGGGACAGCGGGCGTGGGTGCTCGCTATCCTCCGGGACATGAGCCGTGAGCATGACACGCGCGGCGCCCTTGACCAGGCGCGATGGTGTTTCCGGTGACCGGCGACATGGGCCCCGCGCCGTCCGGGCCCGGTGCCGCCGAGGCGTGGAGATCCTTCGGGGTCCGGCTGCGCCAGTGGCGCCGGCGGGCCGGGCTGACACAGGTTCAGGTCGGCGTCCGGGTCGGCTACGACCACACCGCCATCAGCAAACTCGAACACGGCAGCCGCCGGACGCCACCGCCGCTGGCCCGCAGGCTGGACGACCTGCTGATGGCGGGCGGTGACCTGCTGGCCGCCTGCGAGGCGGCCGAGGCGCTGGAGGCCGTGCGGTCCTCGGGCGAGGCGTCCGGCGGCCCGCCCGCCGCCCCCGCGCGCCGAGGTCCGCTGCCCGGAGAGCCCGCGGGCGGGGCGCTCCTCGCGATGCTGCCGCCGGGCGCGGCGCTGCCCGCCCGCCTTCCGGCGTACGGACTCGCCTGCCCGGTGCACGGCCGGGACGGCTGCGCCGTGCCCGCGCTGGCCGATGTCGTCGAACTGCACGCCGTCTTCTGCGCCCTGGGCCCGGAATCCTCGTCCCACCCCGCGCTGGACGACGAGACCATGCACGCGCTGACCGCCCTGCTGGCCGTCTGCCTGCGCGCCGACGAGGAGCGCGGCTGGCCGGGAGCGACCGCGGTCGTCGAGCGCACCCTGCACGCCATGCTCCGCTGGATGGCGCTGCCCGCCGCCCCCTACCAGCGCCAACTCGCCCCGCTGGCAGCCGAGTACGCCCAGTCGGCCGGCTGTCTGCGGCTGCTGTGGGGCCGCAACGGCACCGCGATGGCCTGGCTCGACCGCTCGCTGCTCTGGTCGGCCATGGCCGGTCATGTGGGGACCGAGGTCGCCGCCCTGAGCGATATGAGTACCCTGGCCCGGCTGGAGGGGGACGGCCCGTCGGCGCTGGCGTACGGCGGGGCGATCCGGCAGGCCGCGGCGGGCCGGGCCTGGGCGGGGGCGATGAGCGATCTGTACCAGGCACGCGGGCACGCGGTCCGGGGGGACGCCGCGCAGACCCTGGGACACATCGACCGTGCCTGGTCCCAGCTGGACCGGGTGGGGGAGCGGGACGAGTCGGAGGCGCCCTGGCTCTCGGTGGCCTCGGTGCGGCTGCGGGTGGAGTCGGGCGCCGCCGGAGCGCTGCGCGATCTCGCGGCGGCCACCGGGGACCGCCGGTTCGCGCTGCGCGCGGTCGGGGCGGCCGGCACCGCGCTCGGACTGCTGCCGGCCGGAATGCTCTCGGCCCGGATGCTGTTCCTGGCCCGGCTGGCGGACGCCCATGCCTGCGCGGGCGACCTGTCGGCGGCGCAGGCCGTGGCCGGCCCGGTGCTCGACACCACGGAGGTGACCCCGTCGACCCTCCTCGGCCAGGAACTGCGCGGACTGCACGGCAGGCTGGCGGCCCGTGGCGCCGGCCGGCCCGAGACCGAGGACTTCGTCCGCAGACTGGCCGCGGTGATCCGCTGAATCACGGGGGCGTCGAGGTCGGGGTGATCCGCTGAACCACCGGGGCGTCGAGGCCGCTGTGACCCGTCGAAACGCCGGGGGCGGGGCGTGTCGCCACGTCCCGCCCCCGCCCCCGTCGCAGTGATCCCGGATCAGCTCACGTCGAGCGCGACATCGTCCAGGACGAAGCTGGTCTGGAGGTAGGCGTCCTCCTTACTGGTGAACCCCAGCGTGACCGTCTGCCCCGCGGCGGAGCCGACGTCGAAGCTCTGCTGGACGTACCCACCGCCCGCGTCGGCGTTCGAGTACGTGGCCAGCGTCCGGGTCCCCAGCTTGACGGTGAACGTGTCGTAGGCCGTCGCGTCACCCGCCGACTCGGCGGTGTCGGTGCGCAAGAAGAACGACAGCCTGTACGTCGAGCAGCCCGCCGGAACGGTCAGTGACTGCGAGGCGCTGTCGGTGTGCGTGCTGCCCCAGCCGCCGAACCAGGCCTGGTAGGAGCCGGTGTGCGCCGGCTTCTCCGAGGTCCGGTTGTTGATGACCCCGTCCGTCTGGGTCCACGGGGACGTGCCGTCCTCGAAGCCGCCGTTGGTGACGACCTGCCGGGCCTGGCAGTTGCCGCCGCCACCGACGACCAGCGAGTAGGTGGTGGTGTGGGTGGCGGTGCCCGTCGCGGTCACCGTGAGCGTGTAGGTGCCCGCGGTGGTCTGGGCCCCCGCGGAGACGGTCATCGTCGAGGACGATCCCGACTGCACGGTCGCCGGGGCGAAGGAGACGGTGACCCCGCTCGGTGCGCCCGAGGCCGTCAGGCGGACGCTCTGTCCGGAGCCGCTGGTGGTGGCCGTGGACACGGTCGCGGTTGCCGAGGCGCCCGGCTGGACGTTGCCGGACACCGGGTTCACCGAGACGGAGAAGTCGTCGGCCGGTGCGGTGGTGCCGACTGCCGTCTTCCACACCGTGTAGGCGACACCGTCGGCGCTGCGGTCGAGAGCGGTCGCGTTGATGTTGCTGGTCGTGTCGCACGACTGGTGGTAGCACGGATCGTACGAACGCCCGGCCGTTCCGCCCCACTTGGCGGCCTGGGCCGAGGTCTTCGTGTCACTCGCGCCGGTCGCGTAGCCCGAGGTGGCGATGCCGCCCTGCTGGAAGGAGTAGTCGTCGGAGCGTCCCTGACCCTCCACGTTCTCCTCCGGAGCGAGGCCGAGCGAGGTCCAGTACTCCTTCATCGGGGCCGAGGCCGCCGAGTTGAGGTTGTTGATGAAGTAGCCGCCGTTGGTGGAGGCGACCATGTCGAAGTTGTAGTACGCGCTGATGGCGGCGCGCTGGGCGGAGGTCAGCTGCCCGACGTAGTACTGGGAGCCCTGCAGGCCCTGTTCCTCGCCGTTCCACCAGGCGAAGCGGACGTGCTTGGTCATCGTCGGGTTCTGCTGGGCGAGCGCGAGGGCGTTCTCCAGCAGGGTCGCCGAGCCGGAGCCGTTGTCATTGATGCCGGGCCCGGCACTGACGCCGTCCAGGTGGGCGCCGAACATCACGGTCCGGTCCGCCGGACCGCCCGGCCAGTCCGCGATGAGGTTCTTGCCCGCGTAGGTGCAGCTGCCGCAGGCCTGCTCGCTGACGGTGTAACCGGCCGCCTGGAGCTTGCCCTTCACATAGGCGAGCGAGGCGGTGTAACCGGCGCTGCCGGCCCGGCGGTTGCCGCCGTTCTGCGAGGCGATGGTGCTGAACTGCGACAGGTGCGACTGCACATTGGCGACGCTGATGTCGGGAGGCGTGGCGCCCGGCGTGCCACCGCCGTCACTGACGGTCAGGGTGTACTGCGCGGTGTGGCTCTGGGTGCCGGTTCCCTTCACGGTGAGCGTGTAGGTCCCGGGGGCCGCGGCCGCCGTCGTCGAGACGGTCATCGCGGAGGTCGCGCCCGACTGAACGGCGGACGGGCTGAAGGAGACGGAGACCCCGCTCGGCTGACCGGTCGCGGACAGGTTCACCGTCTGCGCGCTGCCGGAGCTGACGGTCGTCCTGACCGTGGCCGTCACGGAGCTGCCGGGCTTCACCGAGCCGGTGGCCGGGTCCAGTGACATCGAGAAGTCGTTGTTGCCGCTCGGGGTGCAGGCCGGGTCACCGCTCTGGGCGGGCACGCTGACGGCGTCCCAGGCGGCCTTCGTCCGGTTGAACAGCACGCAGGTGGCGTCGAGGGTCTTGGCCGAGGTGAGCGTGGCCGTGCGGTAGCGCTTGTACGTCATGCCGCTGGTCTTGAGCAGCATGCCGCCGTAGAAGACCTTTCCGGCGCTCTGGATGCCCACGCCGGTGACCGAGGAGCTGTTGCACGTCGGGCTGGACGGCTTGCCGCCCCCCGGGCTCGACCCCTCGGCCAGCAGGTAGAACCAGTGGTTGAGCGGACCGGCCGCCGCGTGCTCCTCGGTGTTGGGTATGGAGGAGCTGTAGCAGTTCGGGTCACCGATCTGCCCCGGGTTGTACATGATCCGGATCGGCCCGTTGCCCACGAGGTTGATCTTCTCGCCGACGGTGTAGTCCGGGTCGTCGTACGGGGCCGGCTCATTGGTGTACGCCTCGGTGAGCGCGCCCATGATGTCGCCGGTCGCCTCGCCGAGACCGGACTCGTTGTTGGCGCCGCCCGGCGTGTACTGGTCGATGCCGTGGCCGAACTCGTGGCCCACGACGTCCATGGCGCCGATCCACTGGTTGGCGTTGTTGTGGCCGATGGAGACGGTGGAGCCGTCCCAGTAGGCGTTCACGTCGTTCAGCCCGACCTTGACGGGCCAGCTGCGGCCGTTGCCGTCGTGGCCGTTGCGCCCCAGCCAGTCGCGCAGCATGTCCCACTCGTGCTGGGCCGCCCACATGACGTCGACGCAGCCGGTCTCCTTGCTGGTGGCGTTGCCGGTGCCCCAGGAGTCGGAGGACTTGGTGAAGACGCCGCCCGTGCTGTAGTCGGCGCAGCTGAGTCCCGGCCTGCCGGGGTCACGGAGCGAGTAACTTCCACCTGAGGAGGTGGTGTTGATGGACAGCGGGGAGGGCCCGTTCCACTGGCTGTTGCCGGTGCCGGCCTTGACGTCGTCGTAGCTGTCGAGCACCGCGCCGGTGCCCGCGTCGACGAACACGTGCAGATGGCTGGGCGCCTTAGCGGTCCGGCCGGTCAGCACCGTCTCCCAGGCCAGCCGGGACTTCCCGCCGGTGGCCCGTACGACCAGCCGGTGGCTGTCCACCCGCTCCACGGACTTCAGCTTCTTGCGCGCGGCGGTCTCGGCCCTCGCGGCGGAGACGGTCGCGGTGGTCGGTACGTTGATCCGCCGGGAGACCGCCGACCGGGCGGCGCGGACCCGCCCCTTGGAGTCGGCCACCACGACGGCGTCCCCGCCCACCACCGGGAGTCCGCGGTAGCTGCGCTGGTAGGCGATCGAGTAGAGCCCGTTGACCCAGGGGGTCACGTTCTGTCGCTCGTAGCGTTCCTCCGGACCCTTCGCCAGGGCGTCGAGGCCACTGGCGGCCGCCCGGTCGGCGGCCGACACGGCGGCCGCGAGAGGGGTGGGCGCGGGCGGGGTCGGTTCCGCGGAAGCTGACTGGCCATTGGTGGCGACCAGCATCGCGGCGAGGACGGCCAGGGTTGTCCCGGCCGTCATCGGTCTGCGTTTCATCGAGGCTCCTCGGTTCGTGGGGACCTCGGTCACGGGCGGCGGCGTGGGGAGACGCCCCTCCCGTGCGGCTGCCGTCGGCCGTCCGCCCAGGTGGTGTCCGTGATCGAGCGACCGAACACTCACACGTGGCCCTCGGCGGGTCAACGAACCAGGGGCGCTGTGAAGGGAGTTGGCAAGTCTGGTCAAGTCCGTCCGGTGGGATCGCACAGCGTTCGCACCGGGCGGTGGTGAGGTCGGCGCGTTCACCAGGAGGCCCGCGAGAGATCGACGGCGTGGCGGAATCCGGGCGCCGGAGGAACGCGAGGGGAGTGGACAGGTCTGCGGCGAGGGGTTTAGTATGCACCCGCACTCAATGATCTTGCCGAGGAAATATCCATCGCGACCCTATCACCTCTCTGTTAATTGCGCAAGCTCTCCTGACGTACCGTCATTTGGCCGGCTCCGGCCCGCCGCCAACGAGGAAGACGACAGACATGACTACGGGAACCGTCACCGCAGCGGACGCCGGCACCTGGCAGCTGGGCGATCTGACCGTCAACCGGATGGGATTCGGCGCGATGCGCCTGACCCAGAACGGCGCCGCGCTCACCACCGCCCGCACCCCGCACGACCGGGACCGGGCCGTCGCCGTGCTCCGCCGTGCGGTTGACCTCGGTGTGAACCACATCGACACGGCGGCCTTCTACTTCTCACCGATGAGCTCGGCCAACGAGCTGATCAACCGGGCGCTGGGTCCCTACCCGGACGAGCTGGTCATCGCCACCAAGGTCGGCCCCGGCCGTGGCCCGTCCGGCGACTGGCTGGACTGGGCCCGGCCGCAGGACCTGCGCGGCCAGGTCGAGGAGAACCTCCGCCAGCTAGGCCGCGACCACCTCGACGTGGTGAACCTCCGCATGAACGGGCCCGCTTCCATCGCGGACAGGTTCGGCGCGCTGGCCGAGCTGCGGGAGCAGGGGCTGATCCGCCACCTGGGACTCTCCAACGTAGGGGCGGACCAGATCGCCGAGGCACTGCCCATCGCACCGGTCGTCTGCGTCCAGAACCGGTACGGCATAGCCACCCGCCGAGCGGACTCCGACGACGTGCTGCGGATCTGCGGGGAGCGGGGCATCGCTTTCGTGCCGTTCTACGCCATCGCCGGTGAGGGCCGGGAAGCCGGTGCGGCCGCCGCCGCGGAGAGCGAGGCGGTGTCGGCCGTCGCCAGGGCCCACGGCGCCTCGCCCGCCCAGGTCCGGCTGGCCTGGACCCTCCAGCGCGGCCCCCACGTACTGGCCATCCCGGGCACCGGCAATCCGGACCACCTGACGGAGAACGTCGCGGCGGCCGCCCTGCGGCTCACCGGGGACGAACTGCGGCTCCTCACCGAACTCGGTCAGCACACCGGCTGAGCCCGCACCCTCGGCGGGCCCGGGTGAACCGGGCCCGCCGGAGCCCCGGGGAGCGGCCCGCAGCGACGTAGCATGATCCTCATGGAGCAGCGCGAACTGGGCAGGACCGGACGGGACGTATCGGTCGTCGGGCAGGGCACATGGCAGCTCGGCGGGGACTGGGGCGAGGTGCGGGAGGAGGATGCCTTCGGTGTGCTCGACGCGGCCGTCGAGTCAGGAGTCACCTTCTTCGACACCGCGGACGTGTACGGGGACGGCCGCAGCGAACAGCTCATCGGCCGCTATCTGAAGGAGCGTCCGGACGCGCGGGTCTTCGTCGCGACGAAGATGGGCCGGCGCGTCGAGCAGCTGCCGGAGAACTACGTCCTGGACAACTTCCGCGCCTGGAACGACCGCTCGCGGTCCAACCTGGGCGTCGACACGCTGGACCTGGTGCAGCTGCACTGCCCGCCGACCGCCGTCTACTCCTCGGACGAGGTCTACGACGCCCTCGACACGCTGGTCGCCGAGGAGCGGATCGCCGCCTACGGGGTGAGTGTCGAGACCTGCGCAGAGGCGCTGACGGCCATCGCCCGCCCCGGCGTCGCGAGCGTCCAGATCATCCTCAACCCGTTCCGCCTCAAGCCGCTGGACGAGGTGCTGCCGGCCGCGCGTGCCGCCGGTGTCGGCATCGTGGCGCGGGTGCCGCTCGCCTCGGGGCTGCTCTCCGGAAAGTACACCGAGGACACCGTCTTCGGCCCGGACGACCACCGCACGTACAACCGGCACGGAGAGGCGTTCGACCAGGGCGAGACCTTCTCCGGAATCGACTACGCGACCGGGATCGCCGCCGCGGCAGAGTTCGCCGGGCTCGCTCCCCAGGGGGCGACGCCGGCGCAGACCGCACTGCGCTGGATCATCCAGCAGCCGGGCGTCACCAGCGTGATCCCCGGCGCGCGTTCGGTGGAACAGGCCCGCGCCAACGCCTCGGCGGCGGCGCTGGAGCCGCTGGCGGACGAGACGCTCGACGCGGTACGTGACCTCTACGACCGCAGGATCCGCGCGGCGGTACACAGCCGCTGGTAGCGGACGCGACTACCGGCCCTCGTCATCGGGGTCCGGTGACGGCGCACCGCTCGTCGAGGTGACCTCGTCCGGGGTGGTGGCCGAGCTGGAATCGGGGGAGAAGAGACTCATCCCCAGATACACGGCGGCGAGAAAGGCGACCGTGCCCGCGATCGCACTCGCCACCCTCGGACGGCGCCTTATCGCCTCGCGGGTGCTGCGCCGAGGGGTACTCCTCGACCGGCTTGCCGCGCGCCGCCCGTGGCCGCCGGCCGCCTGCGGCAGCCGGTAGACCGTCGGAGCGCCGGAGTCCTCGCCGGACGCGGTGCCGGGCCCGGCCTTGGCCGGGGACCGGTGCGGTGCGGGGGAGGGCGGTGCGGCCGCCGACGGGTAGGGCGCGGCCGGCGCGTGCGGTGGAGCGGGCCGGTACATCGGCAGCGGCTCCGCCTGTCCCCGCCAGGCCTCGCCGCCGAACCAGTCGGCCACCTGCTGGGCCGTCGGCCGGTCCTCGGGCTGCTTCGCGAGCAGTCCGAGCAGGTACGAGTCGAAGGCGGCGGACATCTCGACCCCGCGCTGCCGCAGCGGCACGGGAGGCGTGTCCACGTGCTGGTAGAGGGTGGCGGTCGGGGTGTCGGAACGGAACGGCGGCTGACCGAGAAGCAGCTGGTAGATCACACAGCCGAGGGAGTACATGTCGGAGGCGGCGTCGGCCGTGCGGCCCAGCGCCCGCTCCGGCGCGAGGTAGAGGCTCGTGCCGACGATGTGACCGGTGGTGGTGAGCGCGGCGGACGGATCGTCGACGAACTGGGCGATGCCGAAGTCGCCGATCTTGACGGAACCCTCCGCGTCCAGCATCAGGTTTCCGGGCTTGATGTCGCGGTGGACGATGCCCTGCCGGTGGGCCGCGGCCAGCCCGGCGGCGGCCTGACCGGCGATGCGGGCGACCTGTTCCGGGTCCAGCCGTTCCTGGGACAGCAGCAGATCGGCGAGGCTCCTGCCCTCGACCAGCTCCATCACGAGGAAGAGCCGGTCCTCCCAGGACCCGAAGTCGAACACCGCCACCAGATGCGGATGGCTCAGCCGGGCAGCGGTCTGGGCCTCCAGCCGGAAACGCGCGGTGGCCGACTCGTCGGCGTGCTCCCCCAGCAGCAGCTTCACGGCGACGGATCTACCGAGGACCTCGTCCGCGGCCCGCCAGACCTCACCCATCCCGCCACGACCGATAGCGGATATCAATCGGTACCGACCAGCAACCAGCACCTGCGCACACCTATCCAGAGTTTGGGCCGAGGACCGCTTCGACTACCGCGGCTGCGACCTCATCTGTATCCGACGGGGTGGGGGGCACGCAGCATGATCAGGATATCCGGCGGAGGGCGGCCGGACGACCGCCGGGCGGTATCGGCACGGATCAGGCGAACAACCACGCGCAGGCGGCCTGTGCGCTGAACTCGCCCTGACCGCCTGGGAAAAGCAGATCCGCCGCCACGAACAACGGATCACCGGCGGCCGCCCGGAGATAGGGGACCGCGATGCAGCGCATGCCCGCCGCGCGGGCCGCCGCGACGCCCGGCGCGGCATCCTCCACCACCACACAGCCGGCCGGCGGGACGCCGAGACGGCGCGCCGCCTCCAGGAAGACGTCCGGCGCAGGCTTTCCGCGCGCCACCTCCTCCGCGGAGACGTACTCGGTGAGGAACGCGTCGAGACCGGTGGCCTTCAGCACGGCCGCTATCGCGGCCGTCGGCGAACCCGAGGCCACCGCCATGGCGACACCGCGCCCGTGCAGCGTCTCCACGAAACTCCGCATCTCGGGGAACGCCTCGGTCGAGGTGCGCGCCAGCTCCAGATAGATGGCGTCCTGACCCGCCACCAGCTCGTCCACGGAGGCCGCGATGCCGTACTCGGTCCGCAGCTCGGCCAGCGCCTCGCGGTTGCTGATACCGAGGAAGCGGGCGTTCTGCTCCCAGCTGAAGTCCGGTACGCCGTACCGCTCCAGCAGCAGCCGCGCCGACTCGTAGGCGTTCGGCTCACTGTCGACGAGCGTGCCGTCCAGGTCGAAGAGGACCGAAGGGGGCTGTGTGCGTGGTGAGTTCATGGCGGCCATGCTCTCAGCCGCTGATCATCCCGGGTCCCCCGCGGCCGTCCGGCCCACCGATTCCACCAGGGGCAGCAGCCGGTGCGGAACCCGCTCCCGCAGGGCCACCTCTGTGCGGGTCCTGACCACGCCCGGCAGCTGGATGAGCTGCTGGATCACATCCTCCAGATGTCCGTTGTCCCGGGCCACCACCCGGGTCAGCAGGTCGCCGCCGCCCGTGGTGGAGAAGGCCTCGACGATCTCCGGCACGGCGGCGAGCGCCTCGCCCACATCGTCGAGGTGCCCCTGCGTCACCTCCAGATGGACGAAGGCGAGCACCGGGTGGCCGAGGGCGGCGGGGGAGAGGACCGGGCCGCTGCCGGTGATCACGCCGTCGCGTTCCAGCCGGTCGATGCGGGCCTGGAGGGTCCCCCGGGCGATGGAGAGAATCCGGGCGTACTCCCGCACGCTGGTGTGCGGCTGCTCGATGAGCAGCCGCAGGATGCGGGTGTCGAGCGCGTCCACCGCCATGGTCCGCCGGCCTCTCGCTGGTACGTCTGCTGGGCCAGTGACTGTACCAATGGCACACCGGCGAGCCTGTACGGCGGGCCGCCGCCCCGTGCGTCCGGCCGGTGGCCGGGTGGCTCGGAGCGGCGGCTGGGGCGGTGTCAGAACTGCACGTCGGAGCAGGCGTAGAAGGCGTTACCGGTGTCGGAGATCGTCCAGACGCCGAGGATCAGCTGCTTGCCGGACTTCTGCGGGAGTACGCCCGAGTGGGTCACGGTCGAGCCGGGCAGCTTGCCGCCGAAGGGGACGGTGAGGAACGGCTGCGGTTCCAGGTCGGCCCGGGTGAGCGGCTTGGACGGGTCGTAGCCGTCCTTGGTGATGTAGTACCGGAAGTCGGTCGTGGCGTGCCGGGCCTCGATCCGCCAGTTGAACGTGTAGTTCTGCCCCGCGGTGACCTTGGTGGCGGGCCAGGCGCCGCCTCTCGGGTCGTCGAGCTCGGAGAACCGGCCGATGCCGCCCGAGCAGATGTGGCCGTCGGCCGGTCCACGGGTGGGGAAGCCCTTGGGACCCTCGACGCTCGGGGGCTCCCACTGGATCTGCCCGCAGTGCTTGACGGTGCCGATGCCGCAGAGCTGCTGACGGCTGATGGGGGAGTCGGTGTAGCCGTGGCTCTGGGCGCTGCCGGAGGTGGCGAACAGCGCCGCACCGGCCAGGCCGAGCCCGGCCAGTAAGGAAGTGATCTTTCTGCGCATACGTAGCTCCTGGAGATGTGGGGTGATGTCCGGAGAGTTCTGCGGTCTAGACCAAGGGTGAGCGTAGTCATGTCAACTCCCCCTGTCCATACCGTCCGAGAGCCTCTGCCGGGCCCCGCGGACGCGCGTACACGCCGCTCCCGGAGGGCGCGCCCAACTCGTGCCTCCCCACCGGTCCGGATCCCCGGGCTGCCGGGCGGAGGGGAGGGGTGCCCCGGTCCCGCCCGTCCGGCAGCCGCCCGTCAGGGGCGGAACGACACCGTCTGGGCCGCGTCCGCGTGCCGCGGTGCGGTCGAGACCGGACCGCGGCCGTCGATGTCCAGGGCCAGCCCGCTGTGCCGGCTGACCAGGCGCTACTCACCCGTGGCCTGTGAAGCGCCGCCCGCGGCGGGGGAGTTCACGGCCTTCTGGAGATCCCACCGGGAGGTGGCCGGCACCTTGTGCCAGCGTCAAGGGGGTGGACGGGCGTTCCTCGGCCATGGCCGCGGTCGTCGTCGCGCCGGAGCCCGAACTGCTGGAGCCCGAACCCGGCGGACCTCCGACGCGACCGCTTCCAGGCCCCGGTCCGCCTCACGCGGACCGGCGGACCCGGACGCCCGCCCGTAACCTGCGGCAGCCGCCCGAGCCCTTCGCGATCAGGAGGCGGGCAGCTCGCCGCGGACGGTGCGGGCCGCGGCGACCAGGTTCTCCAGCGACGCCCTGGTCTCGGGCCAGCCGCGGGTCTTCAGACCGCAGTCCGGGTTGACCCACAGCCGTTCGGCGGGGATGGCCTCAAGTCCCTTGCGGAGCAGGGCCGCGGCCTCGTCCGCGCCGGGCACGCGCGGTGAGTGGATGTCGTACACGCCGGGACCCGCCTCGCGCGGGTAGCCGTGCGCGGCGAGTTCGCGGGCGACCTGCATGTGCGAGCGGGCGGCCTCCAGGCTGATGACGTCGGCGTCGAGGTCGTCGATGGCCTGGACGATGTCACCGAACTCCGCGTAGCACATGTGGGTGTGGATCTGGGTGTCCGGCCGTACGCCGCTGGTGGTGAGGCGGAACGACCCGGTGGCCCAGTCCAGGTACCCGGCGCGGTCCGCCGCGCGCAGGGGGAGTGTCTCGCGCAGGGCGGGCTCGTCGACCTGGATGACCGAAGTGCCCGCGTTCTCCAGGTCGTCGACCTCGTCGCGCAGGGCGAGGGCGACCTGGCGCGCGGTCTCGCCGAGCGGCTGGTCGTCGCGGACGAAGGACCAGGCCAGCATGGTCACCGGGCCGGTCAGCATGCCCTTGACCGGGCGTCCGGTGAGCGACTGGGCGTACGAGGTCCAGCGCACCGTCATGGGTTCGGGGCGGGAGATGTCGCCCGCGAGGACCGGCGGGCGGACGTAGCGCGTGCCGTAGGACTGGACCCAGCCGTGCTGGGTGGCGAGGTAGCCGGTGAGCTGCTCGGCGAAGTACTGCACCATGTCGTTGCGTTCGGGCTCGCCGTGCACCAGAACGTCGATGCCGGTCTTCTCCTGGAAGGCGATGACCTCACCGATCTCGGCCTTGACGCGCTCCTCGTAGCCGGCCGTGCCGATCCGTCCCGCGCGCAGATCGGCGCGGGCCGCGCGCAGCTCGCCCGTCTGCGGGAAGGAGCCGATGGTGGTCGTCGGGAGCAGCGGCAGCCCGAGGTGGGCGCGCTGGGCGGCGGCACGCTCGGGGTACGGCTGGGAGCGACGGCCGTCGGCGTCCGTGATGGCCGCGGTCCTGGCCCGGACGGCGGGGTCGCGGGTGATCGGGGAGTTGGCACGGGACGCGAGGTCGGCGCGGTTGGCGGCGATCTCGGCGGTGATCGTGCCGGTGCCCCGGGCCAGCCCCTTCGCGAGCGTGACGATCTCTGCGGTCTTCTGCCCGGCGAAGGCGAGCCAGCGCAGGATCTGCGGGTCGATGTCCCGCTCCGGCGCCGTGTCGAGCGGTACGTGCAGCAGGGAGCAGGACGCCGCTACATCGACCCGGTCGGCGAGGCCGAGAAGGGTGGCGAGGGTGGCGAGGGACTTCTCGTAGTCGTTGATCCAGATGTTGCGGCCGTCGACGACACCCGCGACGAGGCGTTTGCCGGGAAGCCCGCCGACGGCGGCGAGGTCTTGGAGGTTCGCGGCGGCGGCATCGGTGAAGTCCAGTGCCAGGCCCTCGACCGGGGCCTTCGCCAGGACGGGGAGCGCCTCGCCGAGCCGGTCGAAGTAGGAGGCGACGAGCAGCTTGGGCCGGTCGGCGAGGCCGCCGAGCTCGCGGTAGGTGCGGGCGGCGGCGTTCAACTCGGCCGGGATGCGGTCCTGGACCAGGGCGGGTTCATCGATCTGCACCCACTCCGCGCCCGCGGCACGCAGATCGGCGAGCACCTCCGCGTACACCGGCAGCAGCCGGTCCAGCAGGGTGAGCGGCTCGAAGCCGGCCGCCACCCCGGGGGCGGGCTTGGCCAGCAGGAGGTAGGTGACCGGGCCGACGAGCACCGGCCGGGCGGTGTGGCCGAGTGCGAGGGCCTCCCTGAGCTCGGTGACCTGCTTGGTGGAGTCGGCACTGAAGCCGGTGTCGGGGCCGAGCTCGGGGACGAGGTAGTGGTAGTTGGTGTCGAACCACTTGGTCATCTCCAGCGGCGCCACGTCCTGGGTGCCGCGAGCCATCGCGAAGTACCCGTCGAGCGGGTCGGCGGCGACGGCTTCGCGGTGCCGCTGGGGGACCGCGCCGACCATGACGCTGGTGTCCAGGACGTGGTCGTAGTACGAGAAGTCGCCGGTCGGCACCTCATGGACGCCGGCATCCGCCAGCTGCTTCCAGTTGGACCGGCGCAGTTCTGCCGCCGTCCCCCGGAGGGCGCCGGCGGTGACGCGGCCCTTCCAGTACCCCTCGATGGCCTTCTTCAGTTCCCGGTTCGGGCCCTGGCGGGGGTAGCCGTACACGGTGGCTCGTGCTGCCGCGGCTGCGGGCTTGGGTGTCACGGAAATCTCCTTCGCGAGATGACTCCTGAACATCCCGGAGACGGGACACGGGCGCGAAGGGATGACGAACCGGACGGATATCGCACACGCCGCGGCGCGGATTCTCCGTCTGGTACGCACGCCGACCCGCCCACGAGGTCACCGGGACAACCGCATGCGAGTGGGTCGCGTGCGGGCAACGGGCAGGTCTTCGGACTCGTGGGCACGCCTGCCAGGGGCAGACTCCTACTGGCCGTCGCTTCCCGGACCCGATCGGGTCCAGTGCGTATGACGGCGGTCGTTCCCACTTACCGCTGCGGGGCAGTCCCGGATTCACACCGGGTTCCCTCTTGCGACGCGCCTGCCTGGCGGACAGGGGCGAACCAGCTGCACCGGCCAGCCTAGGGGGTGGACCGTCCCCGAGGCACCGCTGTTCACATTCCGGGATGTGGAAGGGGGCCAAGACCATGCCGCGAGGTGTCGCAGTTCTCCTGCCGGGCGGACTGGTCCTCAGGCTGGTCCGTTGGCTCTGCCGTGGCCGGGCAAGGTGCGGCATTCATGGGCCAATGGTCCATGGAGTCGGGTCTGAGTTGAACCAATAGTCCCCAAGGTGTTGAGATGGGGCTGTCAATGGCGCTGCGGGTCCCTCGGGGACCTCTGTGGCGCCTTTCTCATGTCTGCGCTGGTGTCATGCGCGAAAGGGGCGGGGCGACTTGTTGAAGAGGGCGTTCGTCGCACACGATCCCGGACGGATCCGGCTGCGGTTCGCGTCCCGGGCCGTGCTCGGCATCGGGCTCGCCGTCGCGCTGTGCGGGGCGGCCGGGCACTCGCTGGTGGCGGCCATCACGGGGGGTCTGGCCGCGCTGCTCGCCCTGTTCACGGTGACCGACCCGACGGTGCGAGGGCAGGCTACGACGACCGCGCTGCTCCCCGTCGTCGGCCTCCCGGTGCTCACGCTCGCCGCGGTGCTGCACGATGTGCCCGTCGCCCGGGACCTGGCGTTCCTCGCCGTCGTGGGGGCGGGGGTGTACGCGCGGCGCTGGGGGCCGCGCGGCCACTCGCTGGGCGTATTCGCCTTCATGGCCTACTTCTCCGCCCAGTTCCTGCACACCGTGCCCGGCCAGCTGCCCGAGTTGTACGCGGCCGTGCTGCTGTCGCTCCTCGCGTCGTCGCTGGTGCGGTTCGGGGTCTGGTGCTACGAGCGCCGGATCACGGTGCCCGTGGCGGTCGGCCTCCCCGCGGGAGCGGCGGGGCTGCGGCGGATCACGACCCGGCAGGCCGTACAGGCGACCCTGGGCGCGGGATTCGCGCTCGCGGTGGGGCAACTGCTCTCGGATCAGCGCTGGTACTGGGCGGTCGGCGCCACCTGGTGGGTGTTCGTGGCCACGACCTCGCGCGGCGAGACCGTCGTGCGCGGTTTCAGGCGTTTCCTGGGGACCGTGCTCGGCATCGGGCTGGGCTTCGCCGTGGCCGTGCCGCTGCACCACGAGCCGGTCGTGGCCGCCGCCGTCGTGGCGGTGGGCGTGTTCGGGATCTTCTACACCGCCGCTGTCTCCTACACCTGGATGATGCTGGCCGTCACCGTGATGGCGAGCATGCTGTACGGGCTGCTCGGCGTGCTCGACGCGGGACTGCTCGTCCTCCGCGTCACCGAGACGGGGGCCGGTGCGCTCGGTGCCGTACTCGCGGTGCTCTTCGTGCTGCCGGTGACCACGCATTCGGTGACCGAGGCCTGGGTGGAGCGGGCGCTGCGATGCGTGCACACCTGCACGGCGGAGGCCGCTGCCCGGCTCGCGGGAAGCGAGGACGCCGACCCGCCCCGGCACGTCGCCGAGCTGGAGGCGATCCTCGGCCGGGTGCGGCTGTCACTGGCGCCCCTGGTGCATCCGCTCAGCCCGATGAGGGCCCGAAAGGCGCGGGCGCGGCAGGTGCTCGCACTGCTCGACGACTGCGCGCGCGAGGTGCGCGGACTGGCCTCCGTCGCCGCCGACCCGGAGGCCTCGCACGACGCCCGGCTCGCCGCCGCCTGCTGGCGCGTGGAGACCGCGGTGGAAGCTCTGACGGCTCCCGAACGGCCGGCCCGCACCCCGCTCGCCGCAGGACGCCCGGCGCACGCCCCGGAGACGGAACCCGCCCTCGCCCATCTGCACGGCCTGGAGCGCGCGCTGGCCGAACTGGCCGCGCCGCTGCACAGCCCGCCGGGGGCCCCGCTCGCCGCGGCCTGACACCGCACCCTTTGGTCCAGACCACAAGGCCGCACTGCTACCGTCGCCGCGGAAGATCGCGACGGTCCCCACTGTCGCGCTCAGTCGGCGGAGAAAGGCAGTGCGGTGGACAGCAGCAACGGTGCCGGACGGGCATTCATCGGGTCCTTCACCTCGGCGGGCGGGCGGGGCATCACCGTCGCCGCCGTGGACCGGGAGACCGGGGCGCTCACCGTCCTCGGCACGACGGATTCCGTGCCCGACCCCTCCTACCTGGTACTGGGCCGGGGCGGGGGCCCCGACGGCGCGGTCCTGTACGCGGTCAGCGAGACCGAACCCGGAGCGGCCGCGGCACTCGACGTCACCCAGGACGTACCCCGGCCGATAGGCGCTCTCCGGGCAGTGGACGGGGACAGCCCCACCCACCTCGCCCTCGCGGGAGGCCGGCTGCTGACCGCCAACTACGGCTCCGGCAGCGTCACCGTGCTGCCGGTGATCGCCGACGGCTCACTCGGGGCCCCCGACAGTGTGCTCCAGCACGAGGGGAGCGGGCCGGACACCGCCCGCCAGGAGGGCCCGCACGCCCACCAGGTGCTCCCCGACCCCTCGGGGAACTGGGTGCTCAGCGTCGACCTCGGAACCGATTCGGTACGGATCTGCGCGCTGGACCCGGAGACCGGATCGCTGCGCCCGCACGGGGAGACGGCGCTGCGGCCGGGTACCGGGCCGCGCCATCTGGCCTTCCACCCCGACGGCGCTCACGCCTATGTGCTGAACGAGCTCGAACCCACGGTCACCGTGTGCCGTTGGGACGCCGCCGCCGGGGTCCTCGAACCGGTCGACGAGACGCCCGTACTGCCCGCGGAGGCGACCGGGCACGCCGCCGGGGCGAGCTACGCGTCCGAGGTCGTCGTCTCGCACGACGGCCGGTTCCTCTGGGCGGCCAACCGCGGGCACGACAGCATCGCGGTGCTCGGCCTCGACGCCACCGGTGGGAAGGCGTCCCTGGTCACCACGGTGAGCTGCGGCGGCCACTGGCCGCGCGACCTCGCGCTCGACCCCACCGGACGGCGGCTGTACGCGGCCAACGAGCGGTCCGGGAACGTCGCCTGGTTCGCCGTGGACCCGGAGACCGGCATCCCGGTCCAGGAGGGCTCGCTGGCCGTCCCTGCGGCCTCCTGCGTGATCTTCGCCTGACGGGTACGGGTACGCGCGCGTGGCGGTGAGCCGGCCGGCTCACCGCCACGCGCCCGTCAGAAGGCGGAACGCACCCCGGAACGGATCAGAGGGCCTGGGCCCCCTGCGCCACCGGGGCGGCGATGCCGAGCGCCGTGGTGTACATCGACATCACCAGCTTGCCGATCGCCGGATAGGCGCCGAGCGGCTCGGCCGCCGCGCAGCCCGCGTCCTTGACGGCGGAGTCCAGCAGCCCCTCGGCCACCTCGGGCCCCACCAGGTACGGCGCGACCGCCAGCTGGAGCGAGCCGGAGTCCCTCAGCTGCCCGGCGATCGACGCGACGGAACCCTCGACGTCGAGCGCGGCGGCCATCACGGGCACCGCGAGCCGCGCGGCCAGCAGCATGCCGGTGATCCCGGCCGCCTGCACGGCCTCCTCGCCGCCGACCGTGGCCAGCACGATTCCGTCGGCGGCCGTGGCCACCGTGAACAGCCGCGCCCGGTCGGCGCGGGCGAGTCCGGCCTCCGAGAGGCGTACGTGCAGCGCCTCGGCGAGCAGCGGGTGCGGGCCGAGCACGTCGGTCAGCTCGGCCGGGGCCTGGCTGTCCGTGATCGCTTGGCGTATCCGCTGAACGAGGGCGCTGTCCGGTCCCGCGAGCAGCGGCACCACGACGGCGGCCGGCCCCTCGGGCGGAGCGGCCTCGCGGCCGGCGGCCGTGGCCTGCTCGAAGCGTGCGGTGCGCTCGGCGGCGCAGTGGGCCAGGGCGGAGACAAGTGACGGGTACTCGGCATCGTCGCCGTCGAGGTAACCGATCACGGCGTTCAGACCGGGCAGCTCGGAGCGGGCAATGCTGATCACCTCTTCGGCCAGACCGCGGCTGGCCGAAGAGGGGGTACCGGGAACGGCGAGAACGAGCGCGGCAGCGCCCTCAGGTGCGACCACGGGCTCCGGGCGGCGGTGCCGTCCGGACTGGCGAGGTCGCGGCATTCGTACAGGCAGGCCGGAAGCGGGCCCAGTGGGGGTGCTCATGGCGCCGCATGCTACTGGTTTTGGGTACCCCGCTGCGCGGGGAGGGTCCGGTCGAGCGTTGTCTGTCCGTATTTATCCGTTGAGCGGCTTACCGGTCAACTGCCCTGCTCTGTCACCCCTGCGGGGGTCTGTTGGTCCAATCCGGACAACGGAATGCTGAGCAGTGTCGGATGACGCGGCAGGAGCAGACCGCCGGTGGCCAGGGCACGCGCGATGCGCAGGGAGCCGATCAGGGGATCACCCGAACCGGGGACCGCCCGCGCGTGCGGCAGCAGCCGGGCCAGCTCCTCGCGCAGCGGTACGAGCAACGGCTCGCCCATCCGGAACAGGCCACCCGTCAGCGCCACTTCGCATCCCCCGTCGTCCGCACCGGCCGCCGGGCACACGGCGGCGACCGCCTCCGCGATATGTCCGGCGGCGTCGCGGAGAATGCCCTCGGCCACCGGATCGTGCGCGGCGCAGCCCGCCACCTCTGGCGCGAACGAGGCCAGCACCGCGGGCCGGTCGGTACGCGGATAGAGCAGGCCGGGGAGTCCGGGCGCCGGGCCGAACACCGCCTCCAGCCGGCCGAGCAGTGCCCGGGAGCCGCCGCGCCGCCCGTCGTGGGCGCGCATCGCCGCGTCGAGACCGGCCCGGCCGATCCAGGCACCGCCGCCGCTGTCACCCAGCAGATGACCCCAGCCGTCGGCCCGCCGCCACCGTGTCAGATCCGTGCCCAGGGCGATCAGGCCGGTACCGGCCGCGACCACGGCGCCGGGGCGCTGTCCGACCGCGCCGGCGTACGCGGTCACGGCGTCGGCGGCGAGCGCAAGCCGGCGCACCCCGAGCGCGTCCGTCAGGGCGGCGGGCAGTTCGGCCCGCAGCCGGTCCCCGAGGGTGCCCATACCGGCCGCGCCGATCGCCGCGGCCGCGACGCGGCTGCCGCCGCCGTGCCGCGAAAGCAGTTCCCGGACGGTGGGCAGCAGTTGTTCCAGCAGGTGGGCGGCGTCGATGCCGGAGGGTCCGGTCCGCACCGGTTCGGCACACGCCGCCGTGTCCAGGGGGGCGTCCGAGCCCACGGTGCCCAGAGCCACCCGCAGCCCGGAGCCACCCGAGTCCACGCCGAGCACGTACTCCCCGGCGGGACCCGGCCGTCCGGCACTGGCGGGCGAGATCGTCACGGCAGTCGCCAGTTCACCGGTGCGGCGCCCTGGCGCTCCAGCAGCTCGTTGGTCCGGCTGAACGGGCGTGAACCGAAGAACCCGCGGTCCGCCGACATGGGGGAGGGATGCGAGGACTCGATCGCCGGGAAATTCCCCAGCGAGGGGCGCAGATTGCGGGCGTCGCGCCCCCACAGGACGGACACCAGCGGGGTGCCGCGTGCGACCAGCGCCGAGATCGCCTGCTGGGTCACCTCCTCCCAGCCCTTGCCGCGATGCGCGGCGGGCCGGCGGGGCGCCGTGGTCAGCGCCCTGTTGAGCAGCAGGACCCCCTGCTCGGCCCATGGCGTCAGATCACCGTTGGAGGGACGCGGAAGTCCCAGGTCCGAGTGGAGCTCCCGGAAGATGTTCTCCAGGCTGCCGGGCACCGGCTGGACGTCGGGTGCGACGGAGAAGCTCAGCCCCACCGCGTGCCCCGGTGTCGGGTAGGGGTCCTGACCGACGATCAGGACCCGGACTTGCTCGAAGGGTTGCTGGAACGCCCGCAGGACGTTCGCGCCCGAGGGGAGATAGGTACGCCCCGCGGCGATCTCGCCGCGCAGGAATTCGCCCATCGCCGCGACGCGTTCGGCCACGGGCTCAAGGGCCCGTGCCCAGCCGGGCTCGATGATTTCGTTCAGAGGTCGTGCTGCCACGGGCGGCACTCTACTGCTGATACGACGGTATGGATCAACCGCCGGTGGCCGCCGCCCGCACGCACAGGACATCGGGCAGGTGGGAGATGAGCGGCTGCCAGCTGTCGCCGTCGTCCGCGCTCGCGTACACCTCGCCGTTGCGGTTGCCGAGGTAGACCCCCGCCGGATCGGCGTCGTCCGTGCAGAGCGCGTCACGCAGCACCGTGCCGTAGTGGGCCCCCTCCGGGAGCCCTGCGGACAGCGGCTCCCAGCTGTCGCCGGCGTCGCGGGTCCGGAAGACCCGGCAGCGGTGCTCCGCCGGTACCCGGTCGGCGTCGGCGTTGATCGGGAAGACGTACGCCGTGTCCGCCCGGTGCGGGTGCGCGGCCACGGCGAAGCCGAAGTCGGAGGGCAGCCCCCCGCCGATGTCCGTCCAGTTGCTCCCGGCGTCGTCGCTGCGGAACACCCCCCAGTGGTTCTGCAGGTAGAGCCGGTCGGGGTCGACCGCGTCCCGGCTGACCTTGTGGACGCACTGGCCGAACTCCGGGTGCGGGTCCGGCAGGAAGACGGCCGACACCCCCTTGTTGGCCGGGGTCCAGCTCTCGCCGCCGTCCGCGGTCCTGAACACCCCGGCGGTGGAGACCGCGACCGTCACCGATCGGGCGTCCCGCTCGTCGGTCAGGACCGTGTGCAGCCCCTCGCCGCCCCCGCCCGGCACCCATTTCGAACGCGTCGGATGCTCCCAGAGCGGGCGGATCAGCTCGAACGACTCGCCGCTGTCCCGCGACCGGAACAGCGCGGCCGGCTCGGTGCCCGCGTACACGACGTCGGGCGCCTCCGGGCCGGCCGGCTGCAGCTGCCAGACCCGCTCCAGCGACGTCCCGGTGAACTCCGGGAACTTCACGGCCGGGTGCTTGGGCTCGACCCAGCTGGCACCCAGGTCGTCGGAGTGGAAGACGGACGGGCCCCAGTGCGCGCTGTCGCCGCCGACCAGCAGCCGGGGGACCTTTCCACGGGTGTCGATGGCGACCGAGTAGATCGACTGCGCGTTGAAATGCGGGCCGTCGAACTTCCACGCACCGCCGTGCCGGCGGCCGATGAAGAGTCCTTTGCGGGTACCCACGGTGAGCAGAACATCGGTCATGACCCGAACCTCCCGAAACGCCGTTGTGCCGGATACCGGCCAGTCTGCACCCGGTCACTGACAGCGGCGCGCAGGACAGCCCGGGACACCGCCGCTTCCGCGGTGCTGCCAGGTCCGGTGGGGTGCGCGGGGCCCGGCGAGGCCCCCGACCGGTGACGGCCGCCGGGTCAGCGGCGGGGCGGGGCCGTGCTGCTGCGCACCACCAGACTGGTGGCCAGGTCGACCCGGGTGGTCGCGGGCTGCCGGCCCCTGCCCAGGTCCAGGACCAGCCGGGCGGCGGTCTCGGCCATCTCTATGAGCGGCTGGCGCACCGTGGTCAGCGGCGGGCCGATCCACCGGGTGAGCGGGAGGTCGTCGAAGCCGACGACGCTGAGGTCCTCCGGGATGCGCAGGCCCAGCTCCCGCGCCGCCTCGTACACGCCGAGCGCCTGGAGGTCGTTGCCGGCGAAGACCGCCGTCGGCCGGTCCGCCGGGCGCAGCAGCTCAAGGCCCGCGGTGTAGCCCGCCTCGTGCTGGAACTCGCCCTCGCGGACCAGGGCGGGATCGATCGGCAGGCCCGCGGTCTCCAGGGCGGCGCGGTAGCCGTCCACCCGGGCCCGGCTGCACATCATCCGGGACGGGCCGCTGATGACCCCGATCCGCCGGTGCCCGAGCGCGGTGAGGTGACGCGTGGCGGCCAGGCCGCCCTGCCAGTTCGTCGTCCCGACCGAGGGAACGTCGTCGCCGGGATCGCCCGCCGGGTCGACGACCGCGTAGGGGATGCTGCGGCTGGTCAGCTGGGCGCGCTGGGCGGCGGTGAGGTCCGAGAGCACCAGGATCACCCCGACGGGCCGCCTGGCCAGCACCCCGTCCACCCAGGTCTGTCCCGGGGTGAGCCGGCCCGCGCTCTCGGAGAGGACCAGGCTCAGCCCCTCCTCCCTGGCGACGTTCTCCACCCCGCGCACGACCTCCATGGCCCAGGCGCTGTCCAGCTCGTGGAAGACCAGGTCGATCAGCCGGGACTGGGTCGTGGAGCCGCGTCTGCGGCGGTAGCCGTGCAGCAGCAGCAGCTCCTCCACTCTGGTGCGGGTGCCCGGGGCGACATCGGCTCGCCCGTTGAGCACCTTCGAAACTGTCGGAGCCGAGACTCCGGCCGCTCGGGCGATCTCCGCCAACGTGGCGGTGCCTTCCGACGGTTCGCCGGCCGGCGCGTTCTCCTGATGTGACTGGACGTTTGCGGGGCTCATAAAGGGATCGTAGCTTCCCGCCGCACCGCCCGATGCCTGGGCCGGGCGCGGGTAAATCGCGCTTCTCGACCCCTTGACGCACCCGAAACCCGACCGTACGGTTCCGGCAACATTCGGAAGTCACACCGAAACATTCGACAGAGGTGCGGTCATGCGGTCGGGTATTTTCACTCAGGGCACACGTACGGCGAGATGGACCGCGGCCGGCGCCGCCATGGTCATGGCCGGCCTGCTGGCGGGCTGCGGCTCCGACGGCGGCAGCGGGGGCGGCGGAAAGACCCTCACCGCCTACGTCTACGGGGACGACGCCGTGAAGATCCAGGAAGCGGCGGTGAAGGAGTTCAACAAGACCTCCGACGTCAAGGTCAAGCTCGTCCCCGTACCCGGCACCGACTACGTCAACAAGCTCCGCAGCGCCATGGGCTCGCCGAGCGCCCCCGACATCTTCTACAACTGGGGCGGCGGCTCCATCAAGCCGTACGTGGACGCCAAGCAGGTCGTCGACCTCACCTCGACGATCAAGGGCGACCCCACCCTCAAGGACGGCTTCCTCCCGTCGATCCTCGCCGCCGGCAGCCTCGACGGGAAGATGTACGGCGTCCCGATGCGCGGCATGCAGCCCGTGATGCTCTTCTACAACAAGACCCTCTTCGCGCAGAACAAGCTCCAGCCCCCCAGGACCTGGGAGGACATGCAGAAGGCCATCACCGTCTTCAAGGGCAGGGGCATCACGCCGTTCGCCCTCGGCGGCTCCGACAAATGGCCCGAGCTGATGTGGATGGAGTACCTCCTCGACCGGATCGGCGGCCCCGAGGTCTTCCGGAAGATCCAGGACGGCGACAGCTCCGGCTGGGGCGACCCCGCAGTCCTCAAGTCGGCCCGGACCGTCAGGGAACTCGTCGACGGCGGCGCGTTCGGCAAGAACTTCAACTCCGTCGACTACGGCAACGGCGGCGCCCCCACCCTGCTCAACAAGGGCAAGGCCGCCATGCACCTGATGGGCTCGTGGGAGTACTCGACGCAGCTCGGCAAGGCGCCCGCGTTCGCCAGGAAGGACCTCGGTTGGACCGCCTTCCCGACCGTGGCCGGCGGCGTCGGCGACCCGGCCGACGTGGTCGGCAACCCCACCAACTACTGGTCCGTCAACACCAGGACCAAGCACAAGGACGCGGCCGTCGCGTTCCTGAAGACCATGGCCGCCAAGTCCTACAGCAAGGCCCTGGTCGACAACGGCGACATCCCGACCACGTCGGACGCCGCCTCGACACTGGACTCCTCGCCCAACCCGCGGTTCGCGCACGACCAGTACTCGATGGTCCAGAAGGCACCGAGCTTCACGCTCTCCTGGGACCAGGCGCTGGAGTCGCAGATCGCCACCCCGCTGCTCACCGAGATCAGCAAGCTGTTCGCCGGCAAGTCCACGCCCGAGCAGTTCGTCGCCGCGATGAAGGCCGTCAAGTAACGATGTCCCAGCTCTCTCCGTACACCAAGGTGCGTGGAGGAAAGGCGGCCGCCGGCGACGTCGGCCGCCCCTCGGTCGCCTGGGCCCTTCCCGGGATCGTCTTCTTCGCCCTCTTCGCGATCGTCCCGCTGGCGATCGCCGTCTACCTGTCCTTCTGCCACTGGGACGGGCTGAACTCCCCGACGCCGGTCGGCACGGACAACTGGACCCGGCTGCTCAAGGACCCCGAATTCCGCCAGGCCGCCTGGCTGAGCCTGCTGCTCACCACCGTCAGCTGGGCCTTCCAGACCCCGGTGGCGCTCCTGCTGGGTGTCTGGGCGGCGGGCAGGCAGCGCAGCCGGACCTTCCTCTCCGCCGTCTTCTTCATCCCGCTGCTGCTCTCCACCACGGCCATCGCGATGCTCTTCCACGCGCTGCTCGACCCGAACTTCGGTGTCATCGAGCAGATCGGCCCCTGGTTCGGCATCGACCCCAACATCATGGGCTCTTCCACCGGCGCACTGCTCACCGTGGCCTTCGTCGGCGGCTGGCAGTTCATGCCGTTCCACACCCTGATCTACCAGGGCGGCGCCCGGCAGATCCCGGAGGTCCTCTACCAGGCGGCCGCCATCGACGGCGCCGGAATGCTGCGGCAGTTCTTCCACATCACCCTGCCGCAGCTGCGCAACACCATCACGACCTCGTCGGTCCTGATGATCGTGGGCTCGCTGACGTACTTCGACACCGTCCTGATCATGACCAAGGGCGGTCCGGGCACGGACACCACGATCCTGCCCTACCTGATGTACCGCACCGGCTTCCAGACCTACGACCTCGGTTACGCCGCGGCCATCGCCACGGCCCTGGTGGTCGTCGCCACCGGCCTGTCACTGATCCTGGTGCGCTTCAGCGGCTTCGGCTCCATGCGTTCGACGCGGGAAGGTATGTGACGTCATGTCAGTCGACACCCGTCGTGCGGCGCCGCCCACGACACCCGCGCTCCGGGCCCCGAGCACCACCGCCCGCCGGCGCCGGAGACGGGGGAATCCGCTGGCCGGCCTCGGTTCGCTGGTCTGGCTCGTCATCGTCGTCGTCCCGCTGTACACGCTGGTCTCCTCCTCGCTGATGCACCAGGACGAGGCGCTCAGCGGCGATCCGCTGGCGTTCCCGTCCCACCCCACGCTGGAGAACTACAACAGCGTGCTGCACAGCGGATTCCTCACCCTGCTGGGCAACACCGCGATCGTGGCCGCCGCCACGGTGGCCATCGTGCTGGTGCTCTCGGTGCCCGTCGCCTATGTCGCGGTACGCACCCGCAGCCGGCTCTCCTCGCTGGCCTTCCGGACGTTCCTGCTCGGCGTGGCCATCCCGGCGCAGGCCGTGATCGTGCCGCTGTACCTGCTGATCGGCAAGATGGGCCTGTACGACACGCTGCCCGCGATCATCCTGCCGACCGCGGCCTTCGCGATGCCGGTGGCGGTCCTCGTCCTGAGCGGCACCATGCGCGACGTCTCCGAGGAGATGTACGAGGCGATGGCGCTCGACGGCGCCACCCCGCTGCGGATGCTGTGGCAGCTCGCCATCCCGATGTCCAAGGCCGGCATCAGCACGGTGGCGATCTTCTCGGCGCTACAGGCCTGGAACGGATTCCTCTTCCCGCTGATCCTCACCCAGTCGGAGGAGAAGCGTGTCCTGACGCTCGGTCTCTTCAACTTCATGTCCCAGTTCGGAGTGAACATCCCCGCCGTGCTGGCGGCGATCGTGCTCTCCGTGGTGCCGATCTTCGCCGTGTACCTCGTGGCGCGCAGGGCGCTGGTCAACGGACTGATGGGGGTGGGCGGCAAATAACGCACCCACGCCGCCCCGCACCACCGCACTCATGAGAGGAACCCCTGCCCCCATGGCAATCCCCGCTGTCCCGCACGCCCGCAGCACCGAGGCGGCCCCCGAGACCGACGGCCCCTGGCGCGACCCCTCGCTCACCCCGCGGGAACGGGTGGCCGACCTGGTCCCCCGGATGACCCTTGAGGAGAAGGCCGCCCAGCTGTACGGAGTCTGGGTGGGCGCCGACGCCGACGGCGACGGGGTCGCACCGCACCAGAACGACATGGTCGACCCGGTCGACTGGGACGACCTCACCACCCGGGGCCTGGGCCAGCTCACCCGGCCCTTCGGCACCGCACCCGTCGACCCCGGGCTCGGCGCGCTCGCCCTGGCCCGCGCCCAGCGCCGGATCGCCGGGGCCGGACGCTTCGGCATCCCGGCGCTCGCCCACGAGGAGTGCCTGGCCGGTTTCACGGCCTGGGGCGCCACCGCCTACCCCGTGCCGCTGTCCTGGGGGGCTTCCTGGAACCCGGAACTGGTCACCGAGATGGCCCACCGGATCGGCCGGGACATGCGCTCCGTCGGCGTCCACCAGGGCCTGGCCCCCGTCCTGGACGTGGCGCGCGACCTGCGCTGGGGCCGCGTCGAGGAGACCATCGGCGAGGACCCCTACCTCGTCGGGACCATCGGCACCGCGTACGTACGCGGTCTGGAGTCCGCCGGCATCGTCGCCACCCTCAAGCACTTCGCCGGGTACGCGGCATCGGCGGGCGCCCGCAACCTCGCGCCGGTCCGGTCCGGGGCCCGCGAGATGGCGGACGTGACCCTGCCGCCCTTCGAGATGGCGCTGCGCGAGGGCGGTGCCCGCTCGGTGATGTCCTCCTACGCCGAGGTCGACGGAGTGCCCTCGGCGGCCGATCCGGCCCTGCTCACCGAACTGCTCCGGGACACCTGGGGGTTCACCGGTACCGTCGTCGCCGACTACTTCGGCATCGGCTTCCTGGAGACCCTGCACAAGGTCGCCGCCGACCGCGCGGACGCGGCCCGGCTCGCCCTGGGCGCCGGCGTAGACGTGGAACTGCCCACCGTCCGCAGTTACGGGGACGTCCTCGTCGCCGCCGTACGCGACGGAACCGTGGCCGAGGAACTCGTCGACCGGGCCCTGTACCGCGTGCTGATGCAGAAGTGCGAACTCGGCCTGCTCGACCCCGGCTGGTCGCCACTGCCCGTCGCCCTGCGGGACACCGAACCCGAGCGCGCCGGGGGCGCCGTCGACCTCGACCCGCCGGAGAACCGGGCACTGGCCCGCGAACTCGCCGAGCAGGCCTGTGTGCTGCTCGCCAACCCCGACGCCGTACTGCCGCTGCCCGGCACCGGCCGGATCGCGGTCGTCGGACCGCGCGCCGACGACCCGCTGGCCATGCTCGGCTGCTACTCGTTCCCCAGCCACGTCGGCGTCTCGCACCCCGAGGCGGAGACGGGCATCGAGGTGCCGACCGTGCTGGAGTCGCTGCGCGGTGAACTCCCGGGAGCGGACGTCGGATTCGCGGCCGGCTGCGAGGTGGACGGTACGGACACCTCCGCGATCGCGGAGGCCGTCCGGCTGGCCGGGGACGCCGATGTCTGTGTCGCCGTGCTCGGCGACCGGGCCGGCCTCTTCGGCCGGGGCACCTCCGGGGAGGGCTGCGACGCGGCGGACCTCTCGCTGCCCGGCGTGCAGGGCGAGCTGCTGGACGCCCTGCTGGCCACCGGCACCCCGGTGATCCTGGTGCTGCTGACCGGCCGCCCGTACGCGCTGGGGCGGTGGGCGGACCGGACGGCCGCCGTCGTGCAGTCCTTCTTCCCCGGCGAGGAGGGCGGTCCGGCGCTGGCCGGGGTGCTCTCCGGCCGGGTCAACCCGTCCGGCCGGCTCCCGGTGGGCGTACCGAGGGGTCCGGGCGGTCAGCCGTGGACGTACCTGCAGCCGCCGCTCGGGCTGGCGAGCGGGGTCAGCAATCTGGACCCGACACCGCTCCACCCCTTCGGGCACGGCATGTCGTACACCTCCTTCGACTGGGAACAGGCCGGTCCGGTCCCGGCGGAGATCCCCACCGACGGCTCGGCCGGCATCGAACTCACGGTCCGCAACACCGGTGACCGCGAGGGCGCCGAAGTGGTGCAGTTGTACGTCCACGACCCGGTCGCCCAGACGACCCGCCCCGATGCGCGGCTGATCGGCTACGCGCGGGTGCCGCTCGCCGCCGGTGCGGCGGCCAGGGTCCGGTTCCGGTTCCACGCCGACCTGGTGTCGTTCACCGGCATCGGCGGCCGCCGGATCGTCGAACCCGGCGAGCTCGAACTGCGGCTCGCCGCTTCCAGCGCCGCCACCGACGTCCGCCGGACGGTACGGCTGCGGCTGACCGGGCCCGAACGGACCGTCGACCACCGGCGGCGGCTCGTCTGCGAGACCTCCGTCGAACCGGTGACGGAGCCGGCCGCGCGCTGACCGGCCGGTGAGCCTCCCCGCAGGACGTGCGGGGAGGCTCACGAAACTTTCGACATGTCGCCGCAGATCACAGCAGCGCTGTTGTATGGGCGCTGTGACATCTTCGGATCCCACGGCGCTGCCCGACCCCTGGCACTCCCCGCACGGGCTTCTGGCGGCGATGGACGCCGGGGCCGGGCGGGTCCACGTGGAGCGGGGCGTCAAGGGAGTGCGGCCGCGGCCGACGAACGCCACCTGCCGCGGCGGAGCCGGCCGGCCCCCGGTGTCGCCGACGCGGCGGCGGCCCGCTGGTCGGTCCCCAGCCCTGAGCCGGTGAGGGGCCGTCGGCGTCCCGCGCACCGCTGACGGCGCCTCACCGGCACATCCGGTACGCACAGCAAGTCGCGAGGACCGGGTTCATGCTTCGTCGCGGTGGGTGAGGTGGCCGTGATCGAGCCGCCAGAGGTGACGATGGGGAGCCGATTTCCAGGTCTCGTCGGCGCCGACCGCCTCTGTGATCCACGCGTGGAGCCGCGGGAGGGCACGCGCCCGTAGAACCGCGCGGATGGCAGCACGTTCAGCGGCATCGACCGGGTGGACGTCTATGCCGAAGCCGACCGTGCCCGGGTGCGTGCCGCGGCCGTAGTTGCGGGGGGTCGGAGCGATCCATTCCGCTCCGAGCACGATGGTCCCGCTGTCATGTCCGGTGAGAAACCGCAGGTCCGTCACCCGGGTCATGAAGTCGCCGAGACACTCGTTGATGTCGGTGGTGGTCAGTGGCCAGGCGAGGTGCCGGGGGAGTCTTCGGTTTCGTGCGGACATGGCAAGCAGAATGGCAGAAGGACACTGCCGGCCTCACAGTATTTCTGTCCGGTCAAGGGAGAAGGAGAGCGGATGAAGAGCGTGAACGAGGACAGCGGTGCGCCCGCCGGCGACCTTGAGGTGACCCCCGTCGGCGCGGGCGTGGAGATCAGGCTCGGCACACCGGCCGGAGAGCTCTCGCTGATCTGCACCCCGGAGCGGGCCCGCGAACTGGCTTCCGCCCTCGGCCGCGCGGCGGAGGAGGCCGACAGCGTGCGCACGGCCGACCCCGTCACGGTCAGGGCGGACGAACTGCGCCGTGGAGACGTGCGGGACGGCGACCGCGCGATGACGGTGGACGGGGTCAGGACCGACGGGGCCACCGTCCATGTCACCTGGAAGTCCGGCGCCGGACGCGGCTGGAACCAGCTCTACGACGCGGACGCCCGCATCACCCTGCGCCGGCGCGGGCGGTAGGCGCCACGGTCGCCCTTCCCCCGCCGCGCACCGGACGGGGAAGGGGCGCACCCTGGAGGGAGAACCCCCGGAGGTGAGCACCCATGACGCAGACCGCTGTCGGATGGCACATCGAGCTGGAATTCGAGGAGGACTCCCACCGCACCCGCGCCGCCGCTCTGGTGCGGCTCTCGGACGGGAGCGAGGTACGGGCCCACGGCTATGCCAGCCGGCACCCCTCGGACTCCGTCCAGCCCCGGGTCGGCGAGGAGATCGCGGGTGCCCGTGCGCTCAACGAGCTGGCGATGAAGCTGCTGACCAAAGCCCACGACGAGATCGACGAGGAGTCCGGCCGCACGTCCTACCCGCTGACCTGAGGGGGCGGCCCCGAGGCGGCCGCCGGAGCGCGTTCCCACTCTTGTACGAGACTCGTCGTAATTTGACGGACGTCGTAGTACGGGATGTATCGTACTAGCGATCCTTCCGTACCCGGCGAAACGGAGTCCGTCGTGAGTGCCCTGTTCGAGCCCGTCACCCTGAGGTCGCTGGTCGTGCCCAACCGGGTGTGGATGGCCCCGATGTGCCAGTACTGCGCCGAATCGACGGGTCCCGGGGCGGGCGTACCCACCGACTGGCACTTCGCCCATCTCGCGGCCCGTGCCGCCGGCGGCACCGGGCTCATCCTCACCGAGGCGACGGCCGTCAGCCCCGAAGGCCGGATCAGCCCGGCCGACCTCGGCATCTGGAACGACACCCAGGCCGCGGCCTTCCGCCGGATCACCGACTTCGTCAGGGCGCGGGGCTCCGCGGTGGGGATCCAGCTGGCCCATGCCGGGCGCAAGGCGTCGACCGCCGCCCCGTGGACCGGCGGCGGACCCGTCGGGCCCGAGGTGCACGGCTGGACGCCCGTCGCGCCCAGCCCACTGCCGTTCGACACCGGCTATCCCGTGCCCCACGAGCTCACCGTCGAGGAGATCCAGGGCGTCGTCGCGGACTTCCGCGAGGCCGCGCGCCGCTCCCTCGACGCGGGCTTCCAGGTCGTCGAGGTGCACGGCGCGCACGGCTACCTCATCGGGCAGTTCCTCTCCCCGCACAGCAACCGGCGCACCGACGAGTACGGCGGCGGCTACGAGAACCGGGTCCGCCTCGCCCTCCAGGTCGTCGACGCCGTGCGGGAGGTGTGGCCCGAGGACCTGCCCGTCTTCTTCCGCGTCTCCGCGACGGACTGGCTCACCGAGAACGCCGACGACGAGCGCGAGGGCTGGACCGCGGACGAGACCGTGCGGCTCGCCGCCGAGCTGCGGGACCACGGGGTCGACCTGCTGGACGTCTCCACCGGCGGCAACGCCCCCCGCGCCCGCATCGAGGCCGGGCCCGGCTACCAGGTCCCCTTCGCCGAACGCGTGAAGTGGGAGACGGGCCTGCCCGTCGCGGCCGTGGGCCTGATCACCGAACCGCAGCAGGCCGAGAAGATCCTCACCGAGGACCGGGCGGACGCCGTGCTGCTGGGCCGTGAACTCCTGCGCAACCCGTCGTGGGCGCAGCACGCGGCGCGTGAACTGTGCGGCACGGTAACCGTTCCCGAGCAGTACGCGTACGCGATCTGACCGCCTTCCGGCCGCCGTCCGCCCTCCGCGCACACCCCGTCCCGGCTCTCCCGGGAAGTGCGCGGAGGGCGGACGCGTGCGTGTCGCGACACGGCAGCCGTTCACCGGGCATTCATCAGGGATGACAGCTGGGGCATTCCCTCCCGTGCCGGAGGGATCTACGCTCGGCCGCGAATCGATCACCGTGGTCCCCAGCCCGACCCGGGGCGGAGACAACGTTGTCCGAACTCCCTGGAAGGTACCGCGACATGCCCACCAGACCGTTGCCCGCGGCCCGGCGCCTCGCCGCGCGAACAGCCGCCGTGCTCGTCACCGGCGCACTCGCCGCCGCAGCGCTGCCCGCGGCAGCAGAAGCCGCAGCCCCCGCCACCCGCCCCACCGCCTACGTCGACCCGCTCATCGGAAGCGCGAACGGCGGCAACACCTTTCCCGGCGCCACCCTCCCGAACGGCATGATCGCCTGGTCACCCACGAGCACCAAGGGCGACCAGACGGGCACCGGCGCCGCGAACGGGTACCAGTACGACACCACCCGGCTGCGCGGACTGAGCCTCACCCACGTCAACGGCGCCGGGTGCGACCCGGGAGCGGCCGGCGACATCCCGATCATGCCGTTCGTCGGGGACGTCACCTCCTCGCCGTCGGCCGACACCAAGGACGCCGTCTACGCCGCGGACTTCTCGCACGACGACGAACGTGCGGTCCCGGGCCGCTACACCGTCGGCCTGGACTCCGGTGCCGGGGCCGACCTCGCCGTGAGCCGACGGGCCGGCGTGGGCGACTTCTCCTTCCCGGCCGGGAAACCTGCCAATCTCCTCTTCCGGGTCTCGAACTCGCTCAACGGCAGCGAGGACGCCCAGGTCGACATCGACACCGCGCACCGCAAGGTCACCGGCTCCGTCCTCACCGGCGCGTTCTGCGGGCGACGGGCCAACGGCGGTACCAACAACCGCAAGAGCTACTACCGGCTCTACTTCAGCGCCTCCTTCGACCGCGCCTTCTCCACCACCGGCACCTGGAAGGACAGCACGCTCGCGCCGGGCTCGACCTCCGGCGGCGGAGGCGAGGGCTACGCCACCGGAGCGGACCGGGCCGGCCGCGGTTCCGGCGGCTGGGTCGGCTTCGACACCGCCTCCGACAACGATGTCCACATGCGGATCGGCATCTCCTACGTCAGCCTGTCCGGCGCCGAGGCCAACCTCCGCGACGAGATCGCCCCGCACGCGGGCGTGGACGACGTGGCGGCCGCCGCGAGCCGGAGCTGGGACAGGGAGCTGAACTCCGTACGCACCGGCGGCGGCACCGAGGCGCAGCGCACCACCTTCTACACCGCGCTGTACCACTCCCTGATGCAGCCCAACATCATCAGCGACACCGACGGCCGCTACCCGGGCATGGACGGGAAGGCGCACCGGATCGAGCGCGGGCAGGGGGCGCAGTACAGCAACTTCTCCGGCTGGGACCAGTACCGGGCGCAGATACAGCTGCTCGCCCTGCTGAAACCGGAGATCGCCGGGGACTTCGCCCAGTCGCTGTACAACTTCGCCCGGCAGAACGGCGGCGTGTGGGACCGCTGGGTGCACATCAACGGCGCCACCCACGTCATGACCGGTGATCCGACGGCGGCCACCCTCGCCACGTTCTACGCCATGGGGGTGCGGAACTTCGACTACGAGGGCGCCTACGAGTCACTGGCCCGCCAGGCGACCGTCCCCGTCGACGACGGCCTCTCGGACGCCGGCTGCCCGGGTCAGTGCACCGGCCAGCGGCCCAACCTCGCGCAGTACCTGGAGTCCCACTACGCGCCGCAGGACGTCTGCCACTGCTGGGGCGGAGCCGCCGAGACCCTGGAGGACGCGGTCGCCGACGACGCGCTCGGCCGCTGGGCCGCGCTGCTCGGCCGGGACGAGGAGGCCGAGTCGTTCAAGGAGCGTGGCGGCTGGTGGCGCAACGTGTTCAACGCCGGGGCCGGCGACGGGTCCGGCACCAGCGGTTACATCCAGGCCCGCGACCTCGACGGCTCCTGGGTCTCCCCGTTCAGCCCGGGTAGCGACCTCGGCTTCGCACAGGGCACCAGCGCCACGTACACCTGGATGGTTCCGCAGGACGTCCAGGGGCTGGCGGCGGCGATGGGCGGCAGGGACGTCGCGGCGCGGCGCCTCGACGGCTTCTTCCACAAGGCGGACGGCTCCTGGTCGGTCAAGGGCGGCGACTCCGTGCGCTACGACCCGACCAACGAGCCCGGCATCCACGCCCCCTGGCTCTACAACGCCCTCGGTCAGCCGTGGAAGACCCAGGCGACCGTCCGCGAGATCCTGAACACGGTCTACGGGACGGGCCCGCGAGGCCTGCCCGGCAATGACGACCTGGGGACGATGTCCGCCTGGTACGTCTTCTCCGCGCTGGGGCTGTACCCGCAGTCGCCGGGCAGCGGCTCGCTGCTGCTGGGCGCACCACTGTTCCCGAAAGCGGTGATCGACCGGCCGCGCGGCCGGGACATCACCCTCACCGCCCCGGCCGCCGGCGCCGCACACGCGTACATCGACGCGGTGACGGTCAACGGCAGGCGCAGCGACCGTTCCTGGACGGACGCCGGCCTGCTCGCCAGGGGCGGCACGCTGGCCTTCAGGCTCGCCGCTGAGCCCAACACCACCTGGGCGACGGCTACTTCGGGGCTGCCGCGCTAGCAGGGCGGTGACCCGGTGCCGGATCGCCGTGAACGGGGCGCGGCGATCCGGCGCGGGAGGCGCGGGCCAGTTTTCTATCGTTGAAAATTCCCTCTGCATGACTGTTGTTTTGCGTTTGGTGCTGTGGCTGAATGTTCGATTGTGTGCTGTGCCTCACAGGTTCGAGGCACTTCTAGCTCTCTCGACAGGACGACGCCTTGAGACGACAAATGCCCCGCCCCCGCGCTCTGTTCCGAACGGCGGCCTGTGCCGCCGCGCTGCTGATCCCCGTCGGGGCCACCCTGGTCCCGGCCGCCCCCGCCGCAGCCGCCGGCGCCGCCTCCGCGACCACGTTCAAGGCCGGTGACCCGGCCACCGAGGTCCACGGGCTGAAGGGCGAGTACTTCAGCATGTCCGCGCCCGGCGCGCGGGACTTCGCCAAGCTCGGCGGGGTCGCCCTCGACCCGCAGATCAACTTCCCCGGCCTCACCGGCACGTTCGAGTCCACCACCGGACAGACCGAGAACACCACCGCCCGCTGGACGGGTGGCATCACGGCCCCGGCGGACGGTGACTACACCTTCGCCGCGAGCGGCGACAACGGCTTCCGGCTCTACATCGACGGCAAGGTGGTCATCGACCACTGGGAGCCGGACTGGGACAACGAGCAGACCAGCGAGCCGATCGCGCTCAGGGCCGGTGAGACGCACGCGTTCAAGCTGGAGATGTTCCAGGACACCGGCGGCGCCAACATGTTCCTGCGCTGGTCCAGCGCGAAGCTCGCCAAGCAGGTCGTCCCGGAGTCCGCTTTCACCCCGCCGGCCGACTTCGAGGTCTACCCGGTCGGGCTGAGCGTCGCGAGCGGCGGGCAGAAGCTTCAGGCGACCTTCGACGACAAGGTCGGCGGCTTCTCCCGGGTGAAGGACCACCTCAAGGTCGAGGCGGACACCTCACCGGTCCCGGTGAAGTCCGTCGCCCGCGCGTCCGGCAACTCCAAGGCGCTGACCGTCACCCTGGCCGCGCCCGTCCAGAAGGGCCAGCAGGTCCGCGTCGCGTACGACGGGAAGGGCGGCCTCACGGCAGGCGGCGAGGCGGTCCCCGAGATCAGCCGCACCGCGAAGAACCTCTCCGCCCACCGCCTCACCACGACCTGGGGCGACAAGCTCGACCGCGAGCACCCGCTGCCCGAGTATCCCAGGCCGCAGCAGGTCCGCGACGACTGGAAGAACCTCAACGGCCCGTGGGAGTTCGCCGCGGCCAAGGCCGGTGAGAAGCCCGTCTTCGGCAAGAAGCTCGGTGAGCGCATCACCGTGCCGTTCCCCGTCGAGTCGCAGCTCTCCGGCCTTGAGCGCCACGAAGACCACATGTTCTACCGCAAGCTCGTCACGGTGCCGGAGAACTGGTCCGTGAAGAGCGGCAAGGGCAGGAGCGGCAAGGGCAGCACCGCCAACCGGCTGAAGCTCAACTTCGGTGCCGTCGACTACCGGGCCACCGTCTGGGTCAACGGCAAGCAGGTCGCCGAGCACACCGGCGGCTACACGTCCTTCACCGCGGACATCACCGACGCGGTCAAGGGCAGCGGTCCGCAGGAGATCGTCGTCGCGGTCACCGACACCACCGGTGACGACCAGCCGAAGGGCAAGCAGTCCCGCGACCCCGGCGGCATCGTCTACACGCCGTCCTCCGGCATCTGGCAGACCGTCTGGATGGAGCCGGTGGCCCCCGCCTCCATCGACTCCCTGACGACCACGCCCGACATCGACAAGGGCACCCTGGCCCTGAAGGCCAACTCCGCACAGGCCTCGGCCGGTGCGCGGATCACCGCCGTCGCCCGGGACAGGAAGGGCAAGGTCGTCGGCACGGTCTCCGGACCGGCCAACCGCGCGCTGAGCCTGCCCGTGAAGAAGCAGCACCTCTGGACCCCGGACGACCCGTACCTGTACGACCTCCAGGTCAGCCTCACCGACGGCCGCTCCAAGGACATCGTCGACAGCTACTTCGGGATGCGCTCCCTCGGCATCCAGAAGGTCGGCGGCTACCAGAAGCTGGTGCTCAACGGGAAGCCGTTCTACTCCCTCGCCATGCTGGACCAGGGCTTCTGGCCCGACGGTCTGTACACCCAGCCGAGCGACGCCGCCCTCACCTTCGACCTGAAGGCGCAGAAGGAGCTCGGCTTCAACGCGGTGCGCAAGCACATCAAGGTGGAGTCGGCCCGCTGGTACTACCACGCGGACCGGCTCGGACTGCTGGTCTGGCAGGACTTCGTCTCCTCCGACATCACCGGTGAGAAGGGGCAGCAGGCCTTCCTCTCGCAGGGCAGGCAGATGATGGAGCAGCTGCACAACTCGCCCTCGATCGGCGGCTGGATCGTCTTCAACGAGGGCTGGGGCGAATGGGACCGGACCGAGACCGGCCGGATCGCCGAGGCGGTCAAGGCCGCCGACCCCTCCCGTGTCGTCAACGCGCACAGCGGGGTCAACTGCTGCTCGTCCAAGGGTGACTCGGGCAAGGGCGACATCATCGACCACCACGACTACCTGAACAACGAGGCACCCTTCCCGGACGACCGGGCGGCCATGGACGGCGAGCACGGCGGATTCACCCTCCGTACCGCAGGCCACATGTGGCCGGGTGCCCCCGCGGCGATCTACAGCGGGGTCGCGGACAAGGACGCCCTGACGGCCAAGTACGTCGACAACACCCGGACGTACTACCTCGCCGCCGCCGGAGCCGAACTGTCCGGCTCGGTGTACACCCAGGTCAGCGACCTGGAGAACGAACTGAACGGTCTCTACACCTACGACCGGCGCGAGATCAAGGTCGACCCGGAGAAGGTCCGCCGGATCAACCAGCAGGTCATCGCGGCCGGTGCGAACGCCGGCCACCGCGACGAGGTGAAGGGCGGCGCCGCCTGGAACCTCGACGAGGGCAACGGCACCAAGGCCGCCGACCAGGGCCCCAACCGCCTCCCGCTCACCCTCTCCGCCGGCACCGCCTGGACGCCCGGCGTCCGGGGCTCGGCGCTGAAGTTCAACGGTGCGGGCCAGTACGCCCAGACGACGGGCCCTGCCGTCGACACCACCGGGGACTACACCGTTTCCGCCTGGGCCTCGCTCGACGCGCTGCCGGGCAACTACGCGACGGCGGTCAGCCAGGACGGGCGCCGCACGGAGAATCCGTTCTATCTCCAGTACGGACAGGGCGCGTTCGCCTTCAGCACCCCGGGCGGCAAGCGCGCGCGGGCGGAGCTGACGCCGGAGACCGGCAGGTGGTACCACCTGGTGGGCGTGCGTGACGGCGACGAGCTGAAGCTGTACGTCGACGGCAGCCTCAAGGCCACCGCCCAGGCAGGCCCCGCCGACGCGAGCACCGGCCCGCTCTCGGTGGGCCGCGGGCAGTACGCCGGCGAGAAGGGCGACTTCTGGAACGGTTCCATCGACCAGGTCAGGGTGTACGACAAGGCCCTGACCGCGGAAGAGGTGAGCGCGCTGCACGACACCGACCAGCCGTAGCGCCCGGCCGAGCCGCCGCCCGCCGTCGTACCCGTGCGACGGCGGGCAGCGGCCTGCCCCGGCAGCCGGTCCGGTCCGGGCGCCGTGTGAGGATCGGGGGATGGACGATCCGGAGATCCGCCGCCGCCGCGACGACGACCTGAAGGCCTGCGTCGAGGCCCTGGCCACGGTGTACGAGGTGGACCGCTACCCGGCCCGGTGGCCGGACGACCCGGCGGGCTGGCTGATCCCCGAAGGGCTGCTCTGCGCTTGGGCGGCCTGGGACGCCGGCTGCGTCCTGGGACATGTCGCGCTGACCCGGACCGGCCACGCCATGGCGGCGGAGGCCGGGCTCCCGCCGGACGAACTGGCCACGTTGTCAAGGCTGTTCGCCACGGCGTCGGCCCGGCGGGGCGGGGTGGCGACCGCGCTGCTCGCGACCGCGGTGGCCGCCGCGACCGCCGACGGTCTGCGGCCGGTACTGGAGGTGGAGGACGGCGGAGCCGCCGCCGTGCGGCTCTACGAGCGGGCGGGCTGGCGGCTCGTCTCCAGCCGGGAGGGCGACTGGACGACGGCCGACGGCCGGACCGCGCTGCTGCACACGTACATCGCACCGGCCGGTACGGCGCGGTAGCGCACCCGCAGAGGACGGACCGACGGCCCGGACGCGACGCGCATGCGTCACGGCCGGGCCGTCGGTGGGCTGCGGACACGCCCCAGGGGCAGGTCAGGGAGCCCAGGGCGCTTCGACCGCCCAGGTGGTGTCCTCGGTGAACGTGGCGGGGTTGTCCCAGGCGTGGGTGCCGCCCGGGGTGGCCAGCCACACCTCCGAGTCGATGTGACGCAGGTAGCTGCCCGGCAGATTGGCGCTGGACAGCCGCACCCCGCCGCTGCCGGCGACCGCGCACCAGGTGGCGTCGGCCTCGAACAGGGCCGATCCGTCGTCGGCGTCCCGCCGGACCCGGAAGTTCTGGTGCCGGAGGTACTCGCCGGGATAGTTGCGGGACTCCAGCGAGTAGCAGTTGCTGTTGCCGAGGCCGGTGACGATCTTCCAGGTGGCGTCGTATCTGAGCACGGCGTCGCTTCCCGCGCCGACGACCGAGGTGAAGGCGAGCGCGTTCTGGTGGCGCAGGTACTTGTCGGTGTAGCCGGGGGTGGTGACGCGCAGCGACTTGTACTGCCCGGTGGGCAGGGTCACCGGGGGAGCGGGGTGCCGTGAGGCCTCGATGAGGGCCTGGTTGGCGGCCCTCACCCGTGCGGTGTCCACCTTGACGACCTGACGGTCGTAGGTGAGCAGCCCGTTGGCCTCGTTCTCCACATCGGTGATCTCGGTGTAGACCGAGGCGGAGAGGCCTGCGGGCAGCTGGCCGACGCGGATGCTGTCGAGCAGTCCGGTGAACCGGTTGTTCAGCGCGGAGACGCTCGACTGGTCCTCGTAGCTGAAGCCGCCGCCGGGGAACCACTCGTGTCCCGGGACCTTGTATCCGAGGCCGCCGAACTCACCGAGGACCGCGGCTCTCGTCGCGGTCGGGGCGGTGTTGCCGGGGCCGACGTAGATGTGGTTGTCGACCACGTCGCCGTTGCCGCCGTCCACCGATCCGCAGCAGTTGACGCCGCTCATGTTGTTCACCAGCCGGGACGGGTCGTACGCCTTGACCTCGTTGGCGATCCTGGCCTGGTCGTACTGGCCCCAGCCCTCGTTCTGGTCCACCCACATCACCAGCGAGGGCGAGCTGCGGTGCTGGTCGATGACGGCGTGGAACTCGGACTCCCACTGGGTGCGGGCCGCCGGGCCGGGGCTCTTTCCGGTGTCCATGGCGGGCATGTCCTGCCAGACCAGCAGACCCAGCCTGTCCGCCCAGTAGAACCAGCGCTGCGGTTCGACCTTGATGTGCTTGCGGACCATGTTGAATCCTAGGTCCTTGTGGGCCTGGAGGTCCGACTTCAGGGCGGCGTCGGTCGGCGCGGTGTAGATGCCGTCCGGCCAGTAGCCCTGGTCCAGGGTGCCGGTCTGGAAGACGAACTTCCCGTTGAGGACCGGGCGCAGCACGCCGTCGGCCTTCGCCACGGCGATCGACCGCATACCCGTGTAGCTGCCGGCCGAGTCGGTGACGGCCGATCCGTCGAGCAGCTCCGCCTTCACGTCGTACAGGAACGGGTCCTCCGGGGTCCACAGACGCGCGTTCGGCACCGCTACGGAGATCTCGGAGCCGACGGTCCCGGTGGCCGTGCCGACCACGGTCCCGCCGCTGGAGACGGTGACCCGGGCGCCGCGTCCGGACGCGGACGCGCCCTGCACCTTCACCCGCAGGGTGCTGTCGCCCAGGTTGGGGGTCATGTCCAGGCGGGTGATGTGCGCGGCGGCGACGGGTTCCAGCCAGACGGTCTGCCAGATGCCGGAGGCCGCGGTGTAGAAGATCCCGCCGCCCTCGTGCGGCTGCACGTCGTTGACGCGCTGTTTGCCGACGGCCTGCCCGCCGGTCTGGGTCGGGTCGTACACGGAGACCACGACCGTGTTCGTGCCGCCGTTGAGCTGCGGGGTGATGTCGTATGCGAACGAGTCGTAGCCGCCCTTGTGGGCGCCGACCTGGGTGCCGTTGACCCAGACCGTGGTCTGCCAGTCGGAGGCGCCGAAGTTCAGCTCGACCCGGCGGCCGTTCCAGTCGGACGGCACGGTGAAGGTGCGCCTGTACCAGAGCTTGTCGTTCTCGGTGATCTTCCGCTGGATGCCGGACAGCGCGGACTCCGCGACGAACGGCACCCGGATCTGACCGGTGAACGACGCGGGCTGCCCGGCGTCGCGGCCGGTCACCGCGAAGTCCCAGATGCCGTTGAGGTTGGCCCAGTCGGGCCGGGTGAGCTGCGGGCGCGGGTACTCGGGCAGCGGCTTGTCCACGGGGACCTGGTTCGTCCAGGGCGTGGTCATGGGGGCCGGCTTGGGCGTCCAGGACGCCGCGCCGGCCGGTGCCGTGGCGCTACCCACCAGGGCGGTGGCCACCAGTGCCAGCAGCCCGGTGGTGGCGATCGTCCGTCTCCACCAGGGCCTGTGGCCGGGAACACGTAAGCGGCTCATGGGTTCCGTCTCCTTCGTCGGGTCCAGCTCCGTCATGGGGGCGCTCCCCGCGCCGGGCGGCGCGGGGAGCGGTACGGGGGGCGCGTGGAAGCGCTGCGGTCAGACGAGCTGCCAGAGGTGGTCGTCGGTGCCTGTGTCACCCAACTGGACGACGTGGGCGCTGTCGGCGGTGGACATGTTGTCGACGCCGAGGACTTTCCCGGAGTTGCGGTTGCGGACGCGGTACCAGCCGTCGCCCTCGGGAACGAGCTGCCAGAGGTGGTCGTCGGTGCCGTTGTCGTCGTACTGGACGACGTGGGCGCTGTCGGCGGTGGACATGTTGTCGACGCCCAGCACCTTCCCGGAGTGCCGGTTGCGGACGCGGTACCAGCCGTTGGTGAGCCAGGGCGTCCCGTCCGGACCGGCGGTCGGGAACGAGGTGATACGCAGCCGCGCCGCGCCCATGGGGACGAGAGTGACCTCCTCCACCGGCTCGGTGCTGCGGGCGGGACTGTCCTGGAGCGGAGTGACGACATGTTCGCCGTCCGCGGTCCACTCCGGGATCCGGCGGGCCCGCGCGGTCATCGTCAGCGGGGTGCCGTCCAGTGTGAAGGGGTTGTCGTCCCCGACGTGGCGCGCGGCGTGGTGGCGCAGCGAGGCGGCCGGTTCCCGTCCGTCCAGGACGAGCCCGTAGTTCCACGGGCCGGTGGCGTGCACCTCGTACTCCGGGAACCGGTCGGTGCCGCCGGTGCGGCGGTAATCCTCACCGATCCGCAGCGAGTACGTGAGCGGGCCCCGGTCGACGCTGACGGAGCGGTGGTTGCGCTCCCAGGTGCGGACGGTGGTCGTCTGCGGGAAGCGCAGGGTCACCCGGTCGCCGTCGGCCCAGGTGCGTTCGACGCGGGTGAAGGCGGGACCGGCCGGGGCGTCGACCCGGCGCCCGTTCACCTTGATCTCCGGCGCGTCGCACCAGGCGGGCACCCGCAGCACCAGCGGGAAGCGCAGCGGCCCCGGTGCCTTCAGGGTGAGGGTGACCGAGTCCGTGAACGGGTAGCCGGTCTCCTCCGTGAAGGTGACCTCCGTGCCGCCGGCGACCTTCGCGGTGACCTCGCAGGCGGCGTACATCGCGGCGGCGAGACCCCCGTCGGGGGTGGCGAGCCAGAGCTCCTCGGTGAAGTACGGCCAGGCCATGCCGTAGTTGTGCGGGCAGCAGCGGTACTGGTCGACGCCGGGCAGGAACGCCTGCATGGCGAAGCCGTTCTGGAACTGCCGGTCCCTCTTGGGGACGTTGTCCAGGTCCACGCTGTTGGCGCTGGTGACGTAGTGGACCGCCTTGCCCGAGGGGTCGAGCGAGGCGGGCAGCGAGTTGAAGGCCAGCTCCTCGCAGCGGTCGGCCCACAGCGGATCGCCGGTGATCCGGGTGAGCAGCTGGTGGCTGGCCATGAACTCGACGATCCCGCAGGTCTCGAAGCCCTGCCGGGGGTCGCCGTGCCCCGGGCGGGCGTTCTCGTCCCCGGCGAACCCGCCACCGGGGAACTGCCCGTACTGGTCCATGGCCTTGCCGTACGTCCCGTACGTGTTCCGGGTGTCCTGGGCAGAGCCGCTGCGCAGCGCGTACTGGGCGGGCTCGCGGAAGCCCTGTGCGATGTTCACGTTGTGCGGGTTGACCAGGTTGTCGCCCCAGTCGGCGCCGTTCGCGTGGATCTTGTCGGCGAGGTCGAGGAGGAAGGTGTCGCCGGTGCGGTTGAAGAGCCAGAACACGCTGTCCAGCCCGTCACCCCAGCGCAGCGCGATCCAGCTGGTGTTGAAGGCGCCCGGCCCCTGGGCGTTCATGTAGCGGAAGAACCTGCTGAGGAACGGGATGATCCGGGTGTCTCCGGTGTACTCCTGCCAGGAGCGCAGCGCCTGGAGCAGCGGCAGGAAGGGCCAGAAGTCCGGGCCGCCGTTCAACGACGTACGCAGCGACTTCGGGCCGAAGAAGCCGTCGGACTGCTGGGTGGTGAGAATCGCGTCGAACCAGCGGCGCACCGCCGCCAGCGCCGTGGCGTCGCCCGTGACGATCGCGAGGTCGGTGTAGCCGCGCAGCCAGTACGGGACCTCCTCCCAGCCGCCCAGTTCGGGGCGGACCCAGCCGGTGGCGGCGAAGTCGAGGAAGTGCGAGAACTCCTCGTACCGGCCGCAGAGACCGTCCAGCTGGAGTGTGAGCTGTCCGGCCAGCCAGCCGCGTGCGGTGACCCGGCCCGGCGGGAGTCTCAGGAACGCCGTCGGATGCAGTGGCGCGGCGTTGGGGGAGTAGTGACCGCCATGGGCCGGTTTCCCCCGGTGCTCGGCCGCGGTCGCGGTGGTGGCCCAGCGGCCGTTCGCCGCCGTGGCGGCGGCGGCCGTGGCCAGCGCGCCTGCCATGAGTTGTCTGCGGTTCAGGGGCATGGAGGGGTCTCCCTGCTCTCTGCCGGCCGGGCGGGGCTCCGGCTCGGGGAAGGCACATGACACGTGTGGGGCAGTCATGCCGCGGCGGACCGGGGGAGCCGGAGCGCGTGCATGGCGAGAAGCGCCGTCGCGGCCGGAAGGGCTGCGCGGCCCGGTGCTTGCAACGTTGGAAACTTGGCTACCGGCGGTATGACAGCACGGGCCTCGTGCGGCTGTCCAGGGTTGCGGCAGTAACCGGCGCCCGGTGGCCGCCATTTCGCCCCGGCCGGCTCCGACACATTTTGGAAACGCATCGACAACGCTCTTGCCGCCCGTGCCGCACCGCCTATATAACGTTGTAAACCGAGCCGCCGAGAGGCCGCGCAGGCTCTCACGACCGCAGTTCGTGCAGTTGGGGCCCACCCCCCGCGAAGCACTGGCGGGGGTCGTGAGGAATGCAGTGACATCAGCCGCCGCGCGGCCGATGCGTCGTCCAGCCATGCCCGACCGCACACCCGCCGGTGTGCCGTCAACCCGCCAAGGAGCTCCCGCGCATGATGATCCAGCGCCGAACCCGTACCCTCGCCGTGGCCTGCCTCCTCGCCGCCACCGCCACGCTGGCCGCCTCCGGCTGCTCCAAGTCGGAGGGCTCGGACAACGCGAGCGCTGACAGCAGCCAGGGCGCCCAGGAGGCCAAGTCCCCCGAGTCCTCCTCCGGTTCCGGCTGCTCGCTGCAGAGCTACGGGGCGCCCAAGCTGGACCTGAAGAACGCGGTCGTCGGCTTCTCGCAGTCGGAGAAGGAGGCCAACCCGTTCCGGATCGCCGAGACCAAGTCCATCAAGGACGAGGCGGCGAAGGTCGGCGTCAAGAAGCTGCTCACCACCAACGCGCAGTCGCAGCTGTCCAAGCAGATCAGCGACATCCAGGACATGCTGTCGCAGGGTGCCCAGTTCCTCATCGTCGCCCCGCTCAACTCCGACGGCCTGGAGCCGGCGCTGAAGGCCGCCGCCGCCAAGAAGGTCCCGGTCCTCACCATCGACCGCAAGCTCAACTCCACGGCGTGCAAGGACTACGTGTCCTTCCTCGGCTCCGACTTCGTCGAGCAGGGCAAGCGCGCGGCCGACGCGATGATCAAGACGACCGGCGGCAAGGGCAAGGTCGCCATCCTGCTCGGCACGTCGGGCAACAACACGACCACCGACCGCACCAAGGGCTTCGTCGACCAGCTCAAGGCCAAGGCGCCCGGCCTGGAGATCGTCGCCCAGCAGACCGGCGAGTTCGCCCGCGACAAGGGCCAGCAGGTCATGGAGCAGCTCATCCAGTCCAAGCCCGACATCACCGCCGTCTACGCGGAGAACGACGAGATGGGACTGGGCGCGCTCACCGCGCTGAAGGCCGCCGGCAAGAAGCCCGGCAAGGACGTCAAGATCGTCTCCGTCGACGGCACCCGCAACGCCGTCCAGGCCCTGGTCAACGGCGAGTACAACGCCGTCATCGAGTCGAACCCGCGCTTCGGCCCGCTGGCCTTCTCGACCGCCCAGAAGTTCTACGGCGGCGAGTCGATCCCGGAGAACGTCATCATCTCCGACCGCGCCTACGACGAGTCCAACGCCAAGGCCTCGCTCGGCGGCGCGTTCTGACCGTCACCGGCCCCACCTGCCCGTAGTACCCGCGGGGAGTCCGCAGGGCCGGGGCCGGACGCGTACCGATCCCTACGCGTCTCGCCCGCCCCGCACCACCCCCGACGTCGCACCGCCGCCGTGACGCTCCCACCCGTCACGGCGGCCACCGGGCCCACACCCTTGGAAGAGCGGAAGGCCAAGACCAGCCATGGCACCACCCGAAGCAGTACCGCAGCCGCCGGAACCGGCCGCCGGCACGGAGGGGCCGACCACGTCCGGCGCCCCCGTGAAGGAGGCGACCGCGCCCGACGCCCTCGTGAAGGAGGCCACCGGCACGAAGGCCGTCACCGGCCCGGAGAGCGCCACCGGCGCGCAGGACGGTTCAGCCCCGGCCGTTCTTGAGGCGCGCTCGGTGAGCAAGCGATTCCCGGGCGTCGTCGCCCTGGACGGCGTCTCCTTCTCCCTGCGCGCCGGGGAGACCCACGCGCTGGTGGGGGAGAACGGCGCCGGCAAGTCCACCCTGATCAAGGTGCTGACCGGGGTGTACCAGCCCGACGGGGGCGAGCTGCGGCTGGCCGGGGAACAGGTCGCCTTCGCCCGCCCGTTCGAGGCGCAGCAGGCCGGCATCTCCACGATCTACCAGGAGGTGAACCTCGTCCCGCTGATGAGCGTGGCGCGCAACATCTTCCTCGGGCGAGAGCCGAAGAACCGTTTCGGCCTGATCGACTTCTCCCGGATGAACCGCGAGACCAGCGAGCTGCTCGACGGCTTCGGCGTCCGCGTCGACCCCAAGCGGCCGTTGCACACCCTGGGCATCGGCACCCAGCAGATGGTCGCGCTGGCCCGCGCCGTCTCGGTCAACGCCCAGGTCGTCATCATGGACGAACCCACCTCCTCACTGGAGCCGCGCGAGGTCGAGACCCTCTTCCGGGTCATCGAGGACCTGCGCGCACGCGGGATCGCGGTGCTCTACGTCAGCCACCGCATGGACGAGCTCTACCGGATCTGCGACCGCGTCACCGTGCTCCGCGACGGCCGCCACATCCACACCGGCGACCTGGCGGACCTCGACCGCATGCAGCTCGTCTCGATGATGCTCGGCCGCGACATGGCCGAGGTCCGCCGCTCCGGCGTCACCAGCTTCGGCGCCGAGGGCCACGACGCCTCGCGCACCCCGGTGCTCACCGCAGCCGGCCTCTCCCGCAACCACCAACTCCACGACATATCGATGTCGTTGTACGCCGGCGAGGTGCTCGGCCTCGGCGGACTCCTCGGCTCGGGCCGCAGCGAGACCGCCAAGGCCCTGGCCGGTGCGCTGAACCTCGACTCCGGTGAGATCGGGATCGGCGGGCGCACCCTGCGCAGGCTCAGCTCCGCCGGTGCCATCCGCGCCGGCATCAGCCTGCTCCCCGAGGACCGCAAGGCCGAGGGCATCGTCCCCGGACTCTCGGTGCGCGAGAACATCGTGCTGGCCGCGATGCCGCGCCTCTCCCGCGCGGGCGTCGTCTCCCGTGCCAGGCAGGACCGCATCGTCGAGATCTTCATGAAGCGGCTGCGGATCAAGGCGGCGAGCCCCGAACAGAAGGTCGGCGAGCTCTCCGGCGGCAACCAGCAGAAGGTACTGCTCGCCCGCTGGCTCTGCCTGGAACCCAAGGTGCTGCTGCTCGACGAGCCCACCCGCGGCATCGACATCGGCGCCAAGGCCGAAGTCCAGAGCCTCATCGACGACCTCGCCCGCGAGGGTCTCGCCGTTCTGCTCATCTCCTCCGACATCGAGGAACTCATCGAGGGCGCCGACCGCATCGTCGTCCTGCGCGGCGGCGCGGTCGCGGGCGAACTGGCGGGCGACGAGGTGGCCGAGAGCCGGCTGCTCGAAGTGCTCGCCGACCACTCACCGGCGCCCGCAGGGCAGGCCCCGGCCGCTCAGGAGGACCCCCGATGACCCAGGCCGCACTCTCCACCCCCGCCGCCCGCCCGTGGGCGCGGCTGCGCGATCCCGCCTGGTACCAGGAGTACGGGGTGTACCTCGCCGTCGCGGTGGTGCTCCTCTTCAACGCCCTGTTCACCGAGCACTTCATGACCGCGGACAACCTCCGCACCCAGCTCGTCCAGGTCGCGCCCATCGTCATCGTCGCCCTGGGCATGGCCCTGGTGATCGGCACCGAGGGCGTGGACCTCTCGGTCGGCTCGACGATGGCGGTGGCCGCGGCCCTCCTGCCGCTCTACCTCGGCTACGGACTGGTGCCCGCCCTGGTCATGGCACTGCTCGCCGGTGCGCTCGTCGGGGCGGTCAACGGCACGCTGGTCTCTCTCGTCGGACTCCAGCCGATCGTCGCCACCCTCGCCCTGTTCGTCGGCGGCCGGGGACTGGCCCTGGTCATCGCGGACGGCCAGCTCAAGCAGATCGCCAACCCCGACCTGCTCTCGCTCGGCACCGGCTCCCTCCTCGGCATCCCGCTCGTCGTGCTCATCGCCGCGGTCCTCGCCGTCGCCGTCGCCTTCCTCGTCACCCGCACCACCTTCGGCCGGCAGATCGTCGCCATCGGCGGCAACCGCTCCGCGGCCTCGCTCGCCGGTCTGCCCGTCCGCCGCGTACTGATCGGGGTGTACGTGCTCTGCGGGGTGCTGGCCGCACTGGCCGGCATCCTCGCCACCGCCAGGCTCACCGCCAGCGACCCCTCCTCGCTCGGCACCCTCATGGAGCTCTCCGCCATCACGGCCGTCGTGGTCGGCGGCACCCCGCTCAACGGCGGTTCCGTCCGGGTGCTCGGCACGGTCGCGGGCGCCCTGCTGATGCAGCTGCTGCGCGCCACCCTCGTCAAGCACGACCTGCCCGACTCCACCGCACAGATCGCCCAGGCGGCCATCATCATCGCCGCCGTCTACGTCGCCCGGGAGCGTCGGTCCCGATGAACGAAACCTCACCCGCACCGGTGGCCCAGGCCCCCGCACCGCGCATGACCCCCGCAGCGGCGGACGGCGGCGCTCCCCGCCCCGTGACCGGCGCACCGCCCCCGCTCGGGCAGCGGCTCGCCGAGCTCCTCCAGCGCCAGGGCGTGCTCGCGGTCCTGCTCACGGTCGTGATCGTCGCGTCGTTCATCTACCCGACGTTCGCCACCCTGGACAACGCCCGGGGCGTGACCGTCCAGGCGTCGTTCCTGGCGGTGGTCGCCCTCGGTATGACCATGGTCATCATCACCGGCGGCATCGACCTGTCCGTCGGATCGGTCTTCGCGCTGGGCGGCGTCCTCGCCGCCTGGGCCTCCCAATGGGGCTTCCTGGCCGCACTGCTCGTACCGCTCGTGGCCTGCGGCGCCGTCGGACTGCTCAACGGCTTCCTGGTCGCCCGCGCCGGAATGGCCCCCTTCATCGTCACCCTCGCCACCTTGCTGGGGGCCCGCGGCATCCTCCTCGCCATCACCGACGAGGGCGCCACCACCTACCTGATCCCCAAGGGCTCCGCCTTCGCCGAGCTCGGGCAGGGGAGCGTCTGGGGCTTCGGCTACCCGATCCTGATCGCCCTGGTGCTCTTCGGCGTCGGCGGTCTCCTGCTCCAGCGCACCTCGTTCGGGCAGACCCTCTTCGCGGTCGGCGGCAGCAGTGACGCGGCCACCCTGATGGGCCTGCCCGTGGCCCGTACCAAGATGCTGGTCTACACGCTCAGCGGACTGCTCGCCGGACTCGCCGGCGCGCTCAACGCGGCCAGGCTGTCCTCCGGGGTCACCATCGTCGGCGTGGGCATGGAGCTCGACGCGATCTCCGCCGTCGTCATCGGCGGCACGCTCCTGATCGGCGGCGCCGGATCGATCAGCGGAACGCTCTGGGGCGTACTGCTGCTCGCCGTCATCCAGAACCTGATCAACCAGATCGGCTCGCTGAACTCCTCGTACCAGTCGGTGGTCAGCGGAGGGTTCCTTATCGTTGTCGTCGTGGCCCAGCGCTATCTGGCGCGCAGCCGCAGAACCACTTGAACCTGTGCCGGGGCGGGGGCCCCGGCACAGGCCGAGCCGAACCGGCGGAGCCGGGCCACCGCGCTTCAACGCGCGTCAAGTCGATTCAGGGAGTGCCGTGGGCGTCAGCCTCAAGGACGTTGCGCAACGGGCGGGCGTATCCATCAAGACCGTGTCGAACGTGGTGAACAACTACCAGCACGTCACACCGAAGATGCGCGCCAAGGTGCAGCAGGCCATCGACGAGCTCGGCTACCGGCCGAACCTCACCGCACGGCATCTGCGCAAGGGCCGTACGGGCATCATCGCCCTCGCCGTCCCCGAGTTCGGCAACCCGTACTTCGGGGAGCTGGCCGGGGAGGTCGTCGACGCGGCCGCCCGGCACGACTACACCGTGCTGGTCGACCACACGGGCGGGCTGCGGGAGAAGGAACTCCTGGTCAGCCAGGGATTCCGGTCCCACGTGATCGACGGTCTCATCCTCAGCCCCATCCACCTGGAGACCGAGGACCTGATGGCGCGGGCCGAGACGGCCCCACTGGTACTGCTGGGCGAGCGCGAGTACGAGGCGCCCTACGACCACATCGCCATCGACAACGTCGCGGCCTCCCGCGAGGCCGTACGCCACCTCATCGACCAGGGCAACCGGCGGATCGCCTTCCTCGGCTCACGCACCGGCCGCGAACGGCAGCCGGCCCACCTCCGGCTGCGCGGCTGGCGGGAGGAGCTCGCCGCCGAGGGCATCACCCCCGACGAGTCACTGGTCGTGGTCACCGACGGCTACGGCCGCGAGGACGGGGCCACCGGAATGGCCGCGCTCCTGGACCGGGGGGAGCAGCCCGACGCCGTGTTCGCGTACAACGACCTCATCGCCATCGGGGCGATGCGCACCCTCTCCGAACGCGGTCTGCGCGTCCCGGAGGACGTCGCCGTCGTCGGGTTCGACGACATCGAGGAGAGCCTCTACGGAGCCACCACGCTGACCACGGTCGCCCCGGACAAAAAGGCCATCGCCCGGCTCGCCGTCGACAGCCTCGTGGAACGGCTCTCCGGCGACGCGTCGCCCGCCCCCCGGCGCCCCCGGCCCGGCTACCGGCTCATCGTCCGGGAGTCCACCGCCCCCCGGCCGTAGTACCCGTCCCGGCCGTCCGCCCCTCGCAAGGACCTCTGATGCCTCGCCCCACCGTGAACCGCAAACCGTTCGGCGCCCATGGCACCACGGACGTCGATGTCTGGACGCTCGACTCCGGAAACGGAGTCCGCGCCGAGATCCTCACCTACGGCGGCATCCTGCACCGTCTCACCGTGCCGGACACCGGAGGAGCCTCCGCGTCGGTCGTCCGGTCGCTGGCGGGCCTGGCCGACTACACCGGCGGCAACCCGTTCTTCGGCGCCCTCATCGGCCGCTTCGCCAACCGCATCGCGCACGGCCGCTTCACCCTCGACGGGGCGGCCCACCAGGTCCCCGCCACCGACCGGGGACACGCGCTGCACGGCGGACCCGAGGGCTTCCACACCCGCGTCTGGCAGGCCGCGGGTGAGGCCACCGACACGACCGCGACGCTGCGGCTCACCCTGCGCAGCCCCGACGGCGACATGGGGTTCCCCGGCACGCTGGACGTCACCGTCACCTACACCCTCGGCACGGCGGGCACCCTCGCCCTCGACTACACGGCGACCACGGACCGCCCCACCGTCGTCAACCTCACCAACCACGCCTACTTCGACCTCGCAGCCAAGGGCGACATCCTCGGCCACACCCTCCAGGTGGACGCCGACAGCTATCTCCCCGTCGACGAGGACGGCATCCCCGAGGGCCCGGCCGCGCCGGTGCACGCCACCCCGTTCGACCTCACCACCCCCCGCACTGTCGGGGACCGGATCACCCTCCCCGGTGAACAGCTGCGCCGGGCGGGCGGCTTCGACCACTGCTGGATTCTCCGGGCGCCCGGTACGGGCCTGCGCCGGGCCGCCCGCCTCACCGCCCCGGACGCCGGGCGGATCATGGAGGTGTGGACCACCGAACCCGGCATCCAGGTCTACACCGCCAACCAGCTCGACGGCACCCTCGCCGCCCTCGGCGGCGGCCGCCACGACCGCCACAGCGCAGTCTGCCTGGAGACCCAGCACCTGCCCGACTCACCCAACCGGCCGGACCACCCCGGCACCGTGCTGCGCCCGGACGAGGTCTTCCGCAGCCGCACCGAGTTCAGGTTCCCGCACCTCGCCGCCGGTTAGCCCGTGGCACGGCCCGGCCCGCGGATGCCGTACCCTCCGCGGGCCGGGCCCCTGGCGCGCCCGCGCTACTTCAGATACGGACCCGCTGAACCGACCTTCCCCGGAGCGGCGTTGCTGCCGCCGAGGTCCAGGACGTAGACCCGCAAGTTGCCCTTGCCCGGGGCCGCCACGCTCATCCTCCCGTCCGCCACCGTCTTCGTGTCCCCGGTGACGGCGTCCCGGTACGTGCCGTTGGGGATGCCGCTGTACGTGGCCGCGCCGGTGACCGTCACCAGGGCGAAGCTGTCCACCCCGCTCGCCGCGTCGGTGTAGCGCCGCTTGTACGCCATCGAGCCGGTGATGCCCTCGGTGGAGTACTGGCCCATCTGCAGGGCCGGCACCGCGCGGCGGATCTCGTTGAGCCGCTGCACGTGCTTCACCAGCGGCTTGCCCAGTGTGTTCGCGACCTCGCCGGTGGCCGACGAGACCTGGCCGAAGTCCGCCGCCTCGACCGTCCCTGCGAGGTGGTCGCCGTAGTAGGCGCGGCCGGTGGTCGCCAGCGGACAGCTGGGACCGCAGTCGATCTTCTTGCCGGCCTGGAACTCGATCTCCGATCCGTAGTACAGGGTCGGGATGCCGCGGAACGTCCACATCAGGGCCATGTTCTCGGCCCAGGCGTCCGTACCGCCCGCATAGCGCTCACTGCTCTTGTTGGGGCCGTAGTCGTGACTGTCCACGTAGACGACGTTGTACGTGGCGTCGTTGTAACTGTCGTCCGAGTCCTTGCCGTTGTTGTACGCGTTGTTGGCGTCACCGAAGTTCATGTGCATCCGCATGTCGATGACGTTCATGCCGGAGAACTCACTGTGGTCGGGCGCGTGGTAGGCGTTCCCGTCCAGGAAGGCGTTGCTGGACACCGGCTGCGCCCCGGTGCCGAGCTTCTCCTCGTAGTCGTACATCTCCAGTGCGGCCCTGGTGTCGTCGGCGTCGTACTCCTTGCGCTCCTTCCAGGTGTAGAACTGCGCGGAGTGGTTGACCGAGCCCCGGTTCCACTTGTCGTTGACGAACGCGCCCACCTCTCCGAACACGAAGAAGTTCTTCGCCGCCTGCGCGCCGAACCGCTGGGTGACGCGCTCCTGGATCGCCGGCAGGAAGCGGCGGTTCCACGTGGTGCGCGGGATGTGCACGGCGGTGTCGACGCGGAATCCGTCCACGCCCATGTCGATGTACTTGTCGTACGCCCCGATCAGGTAGTTCTGGACGGGGGCCGACTCGGTGTTGAAGTCGGCCAGGTCCTCGTGCAGCCAGCAGGAGCGCGAGTCCTCGCCCTCCCAGTTCCCCAGCCAGCAGTTGTGGTAGTAGGTTTTCGGGAACATTCCGGAAGTCGGACTGGGCCACTGGCAGTTGTAGATCCTGTAGCCCTCGGCCGAGGTGGATCCGGTGGGCTTGCCCCAGTTGAGGCAGGTGTTGCCCGAGGGTTCCGCGGTGGACCACAGGTCTCCGTTGTAGTACGACTTCCCGGACTTCGTCTCGACGCTCACTCCGTCGTACTCGAAACCCTCGCTCTTCTCGTCGTAGTACCAGCTCCACTGGCCGTCCCGGACGCCGTAGACGGTCGGGGTGTACAGGCCCTTGGCGCCCCAGCGCGAGGAGTGGTTGTAGACGACGTCCTGGTAGATCTTCATGCCCTTGGCGTGCGCGGCGTTGATCAGGTCCTGGTACGAGGCGCCCGCCGATTCGAGGCGGCCGTCGACCTTGTAGAAGTCGTAGCCGTGATAGCCGTGGTAGTCGTAGTCGGACCGGTTCAGCACCACCGGAGTGATCCAGATCGCGGAGAACCCGAGCCCCTTGACGTAGTCGAGCTTGTTGACCAGCCCCTTGAAGTCCCCCCGGAACATGGGGTCGTTATTGGCCGCGTTCCCGGACTTCACGTCCTGGCTGCCGCCTCTGTTGTTGCTCGCGTCCCCGTCGTCGAAGCGGGCGGTCAGAACGAAGTAGATCGGGTCCTTGCGCGGGTCCGTTCCCAGCGGTTTGCCGGGGGCCGGAGCCGCCGGTCTGGTCCCCGTGGTCGCCTTGGCGGCGGCCGAGGCCGCCGAGGTGTTGCCCGCCGCGTCGACCGCCCTGACGGTGTAGCTGTACTCCGTCCTCTCCTCCAGACCCGCATCGGGGAAGACGGTCGAGCCGACATCGCTCACCCTGGTGCCCTTGCTGCCGCCGACGCGGGTGACCTGGTATCTCGTCACTCCCCGGTTGTCACTGGACGGTTCCCAGGTGAGGACGACCGAGACCCCGTCGGCGTCGGCCTTCACCGAGGTGGGGACGGTGGGTGCCTCGGTGTCCGCCGGTTCGGCGACGCACGGGTCGGGGGCGTCCTTGGTGACCTTCCGGTCCTTGACGGTGGAGACACCCGCGGGGACGCGGTAGTCGCTGCCGTTGTTGTTGTCCCAGACCCCGTTGCCGTTGTTGAACGCGGCCTGCATCTCCGTCGCGGTGCCGAGGTCGACGGACCGCTTCACCCAGCCGGTGCAGGCCGGCTCCATGCCGACGCCCGGCACGGCGGTCCAGGAGCCGCCCGTGGGCCGGTAGTGCAGGTTGGTGGTGCTCCAGCCGACGGTCGTGGTCGAGTAGTACACCGTCGCGTTGTTGCCCGTACCCGGCGAGGGGTCCGGGCCGGTCCCTGTTCCGGCGCACGGGTCGCTGTGCGCCACCACTCCGTCCTTGACGGTGATGGCGCCGGTCCCCAGCGCGTAGTTCTTACCGGAGTTGTTGTCCCAGACCCCCGATCCGTTGGTGAAGGTGGCGGCCAGCCCCGTTGAACCGCCCAGCGGAACGGTCTTCTTGACCCAGTCCGTGCACGCGGCTTCCATGCGCACGCCGGGCACGGCCGTCCAGGAGCCGCCGTCGGGCGCGTAGTGAAGGTTGTACGCGGCCCAGTCACGGGTCTTGGTGTAGTAGAAGACCGTCGCCGTGTTCTCGGCGGCCGCCACGGGTACGGCTGACGAGGCGTCCGCCGGGTCCGGTACAGCGGTGAGCAGACTCAGCAGCCCGGCCGCGGCCGCCGCCGCTACCAGGAGGCGTCTGAGCCGTGGATGGGGGGAGTGTCTCATTCGTCTCTCCAGGGGAGTGCGACGGCCACCGGGGCCGCCGCGGCCGACAGCGGGGTGTTCATCGAGCACCCGCGGGTCCCGCCGGAGAACCCGGACGCGCCTCGGGGTTCGGGCGAGCGGTGCATCCGACAGCAAGGGCTGTCTGAATGTTGCAGCAATCTTTTGCGGTCAGGAAGTTACCTGGACATGACAGGCGCGTAAAGGGCTGCGGCGCGGCCCTTCGTGCGGGCCCGCGGTTCACGACGGCGCGGCAGATCCGGGAGGAAAGCCGTCGGGCGGCTGGCACGCACGCACATCGCGGGCCCGTACGAGGGCTTTATCGGCAGAGACGTCCCCTGGCGAATGCCGTCCGGGAGGATGGCCGCGTGTTGGTCAGAACAGAGGCAGTGCCGCAGTCCCCTTCGCCCGCGGTGGTCCGCGTGCACTGCGCGGTGGGAACCGCCGTGGTGCACTGGCGCGGCGCTCCGGGCGGGCCGGACGCCGAACACCACGTCGAGTGGACCGTCGACGAGGACATCACCTGGGCCGCCAACACGCGGCCTGCGGCCGCTCCCACGCCGAGGCTGTCGCAGGACGCCGGCCGCGTCGTCTTCCGCGGCCGCCTCAGCCTCACCGAGGACAGCGTGGCCGTCCTGGACATGGGCGGCGCGCTGATCCTGTTCGACCTCGCCGGTCCGCGGCCCCCGGACGGCGCCGACGGGTCATGGATCGAGGTTCACGTCGGCCGGGACCGCGTCAGCGTCTGGCCGTACCTGCCCTGACCCGCCGTCACCGGCCGCGGATCACTCGCGCTCTCCGTCAGAACGCGTCCAGCCCGGTGAGTCCGGCGGAGAGCTCCCAGAGCCGGGACGCCGCGTCGGGGTCGGTGGCCCAGGGCTTGACCCCGCCGACGAGCATGTCCTCTGTGGCAGCCGGTTCCGCGATGTCGCAGTCCTGGCAGTAGACGCCCCCGTGTCCTTCCAGCAGCGGTGACGTCGCCGCCCATACAGCCGTCGCCGCGCCTTGCTCCGGGGACTTGAAACCCGCCGCCGGCCTCCCGTCCGGGGTCACCCAGCCCTGCGCGAGCCACTCCTCGCGCGGGATATGACGCTGCAAGGGGGTGAGGATGCTGCCGGGGTGCACCGAGAAGGCCCGCAGGCCCAGGCCGGAGCCGAGGCTGTCGAGCTGCCGGGCGAAGAGGGCGTTGGCCGTCTTGGACTGGGCGTAGGCCAGCCAGCGGTCGTACCCGGTGCGGAAGTGGATGTCGTCCCAGCGGATGCCGGACAGGAAGTGACCGGACGAGGCCACGGACACCACCCGCGAACCCCCGGAGGCAGCGGCCAGGGCCGGCCGGAGGCGGTGGACGAGCGCGAAGTGGCCGAGGTGGTTGACCGCGAAGTGCGCCTCCCAGCCGGGGCCGGTACGTGTCTCGGGGCAGGCCATCACCCCTGCGCCGTTGATGAGGATGCCCAGGGGGCGGCCGGTGTCCAGGAAACGTTCCCCGAAGGTCCGGATGCTCTCCGGATCCGCCAGGTCGAGTGCGTGCACCTCCGTCCCGGGGATGCCGTGCAGAGCGCGTTCTGCGGTCGCGGGCCGGCGGGCGGGGACGACGACGTGTGCTCCCGCGCGGGCGAGAGCGCGGGTGGCCGCCAGCCCGAGGCCGGAGTACCCGCCGGTGACCAGGGCGGTCGTGCCTCTCAGGTCGATCCCGGCGAGGACGTCGTCGGCCGTGCTGCGGGCACCGAATCCGGTGCCGATCCTGCGCTGCTTCGTGATCATTCTCCGACGCTAGGAGTTGGACCGCACTCCAGGTCAAGGCAGGTGGCCGCCGTCCTTCGTGAGACCGGCCTCAAGATACGACAGATCTCGTATTATGGGAGCCCCGGACGAAGCGACGATGTGGAGCCACCGTGACCCCTGCCAGTGCCACAGTGCCTGCCGCCGGCGCGCGCACGCTGGCCCACCCGGCGCGTGAGGACATCAGGATCGAGGCGGTGCTGCACGCCCTCTCGGACCCGGTGCGGCTGTGCGTGGTGCGTGAACTGGCCGCCGCCGATGAGGAACTCACCTGTTCCCGGTTCGACCTTCCGGTGACCAAGTCGACCACCACCCACCACTTCCGGGTGCTGCGCGAGAGCGGCGTCGTCCAGCAGATCTACCGGGGCACCGCCAAGATGAACGGGCTGCGCCGGGCGGACCTGGAGGCGCTGTTCCCCGGACTGCTGGACCGGGTGCTGGAAGCGGCGAACCGGCAGGCGGACCGGCTGGGCGAGGGCTGAGCGCCCGCGCCACCGCCGTGCGTGCCCCCGCGCGTCACGTGGGGCCGTCGCCCCGCGCCGCGTCCAGCAGCCCAGGCCAGTCCGGGATCTTCACCGGCCCCCGGCCGAGCGACCGCCCCAGGGCCGCCTCCGCCCGCTCGATCGACAGCCAGCCGTCCCACTCCACCGGCCGCAGCCCGTACGCCCGCAGCGCGGCCACCGGATCCGGGGCCCAGCGGCGTCCGGCGAGCAGCGGGGCGTCCTCGGCCAGCGAGGCGACCGTCTCCTTGGCACACGAACGGTTCGACCCGATCACCCCGGTCGGGCCCCGCTTGATCCACCCCGCGACGTACTCCCCGGGCGAGGGGGCCCCGTCCCGCAGTACCCGTCCGGCCAGGTGGGGCACCGTCCCGCGCACCGGGTCGAAGGGCAGGCCGGGCAGCGGCAGCCCCCGGTAGCCGACTGCCCGCAGCACCAGCTGGGCCTCGATCTCCTCGAACGTACCGCTGTCACGCACACCGCCGCCGCCGTCCGGTTCCGTACGGGCGAAGCGCACGCCCGCCACCCGGCCCCGGCGTTCGAGCAGCTCGACGGGGCGGAGGTAGAACCGCAGCCCGATGGTCCGGGGCGGTGGCGGCCCGGCGGCCGGGGCGTCCGTGGCCCAGCCGCGCAGCACGTCGAGGTTCCGGCGCACCATCGCGGGGAGCGGCGGCGAGCCCGGTTCCGTACCGGCGTACGCCGGGTCCCGGACGAGCTCGGCCGGGTCCACGACGATCCGGGCCCCGGGGAGCCCGCCGAGTTCCCGGAGCTCCTTGGTGGTGAACCGGGCCTGGGAGGGTCCCCGCCTGCCGGCCAGGTGGATCGCGCGCACCCGGCTGCCGGCCAGGGCGCCGAGCGCGTGCTCCGGCACGTCGGTCGGCCGGAGCTCCGCCGCGCCCCGTGCGAGGATCCGCGCCACGTCGACGGCGACGTTGCCGACCCCGATCACCACGGCCGAACGGGCCTGGAGCGCGAAACGGCGGGCGGCGGCATCGGGGTGCGCGCTGTACCAGGAGACGAAGTCGGTCGCGGAGTGGCTGCCGGGCAGCTCCTCCCCGGGGACGGCCAGCGGGCGGTCCGCGGCGGCCCCGACGCAGTAGACCACCGCCTGGTACAGCTGTCCGAGCTGGTGGGGCGCCACCCCGTCCCCGCCCACCGGGACATTGCCGACGAACGTGACCCGGTCGTGTTCCAGGACGGCCCGCAGGCTCTGCTGGAGCGACTTGATCTTCTCGTGGTCGGGGGCGACGCCGTAGCGCACCAGGCCGTACGGGCAGGGCAGCCGGTCCAGGACGTGCACCCGTACACCGGGCAGCAGCGGGTGGTTCACCAGGGCCTGGGCGGCGTAGATCCCGCTGGGGCCGGAGCCGACGACGGCGATGCGTTGCACGGCGCACCTCTTCCCGGAGGGTGTCTCCAGCATCGCACCGGCGGACCCGGCGGGGGAGAGGCGCGCGGGGTGTTCCGCGTTCTGTCAGGAGGACAGGGCCCGCATCCGGCTGATCTCGGCGGTCTGCTGGGCGACGACGTCGTCGGCCATCTCCTCGACCTGGATGTTGTTTCCCTCCGAGAGCGCCTCTGTCGCCATGGCGACCGCACCCTGGTGATGGGTGATCATGAGCTTGAGGAACAGCCGGTCGAAGGCCCTGCCCTTCGCGGCCCGGAGCTGGTCGAGCTGGGCGTCGGTGGCCATGCCGGGCATGGTGCCGTGGTCGTGGCCGTCGGCCTGCTCCGTCCGGCCGTTGCGGCTGAGCCAGCCCTTCATCGCGCCGATCTCCGGCTGCTGGGCCGCGGTGATGCGTTCGGCGACCCGCTTGACGGCGGCCGAGCCGGAGCGGGCGGGGACCAGCCGGGTCAGCACCAGCGCCTGGGCGTGGTGCTCGATCATCATCCGGACGTAGCGGACGTCCGCCGAGTTGGGGGTATCCACGCCGGCGGCGGCCTTCGCGGCCTGGGAGGCGGAGAGCGTACGCGCGGGCTCCCCCGGCTTTCCGGGCGCCACGACCGAACCGCCCCCGGCCGCCCGGCCCTTGGAGCCGTTGTCGCCGCCTCCTCCGTCGCAGCCGGCCGAGGTGAGCACGACGGCGGTCACGGTGACGGCGAGTGCGAGTCCGCGGAACCGGCGGACCTGACGACGAACCAACAAAGCGGCCTCCGTTGATATATGGCTGGTTGCGCTCTGTACTAGCACGTCAACGCACAGGTGTGCTCAGAAACTTTCATTACGTTCCTGTTGCCACCTGTTGGGATGTCCATGGCAAGGACGATACTGCCGGAGTCCGTGAACCGGTCAACCACATTCGGATCCATGGGAGGACGCAGTGACCCCGTTGCACACCACCCCGGTGCGGCGCAGACGTCTGGGCGTGGCGGCAGCCGCCGCCGGGCTCTTCGCCACCCTGCTGATGGCCGGACCCGCGGCCGCCACCCCCGACCCGGGAGACGCGGCCGCGACCCCGGCCGAGGTCTCCACGAGTCAGGAGGCGGAGGCGACTGCCGCGATCAGGAGCGGTGAGATACCCGGCGTGGACGAGATCATCCACAGCCGCAACATCACCCATCTCGCCAACGTCCCCAAGGACGCGCTCAAGGGGCTGAATACGGACCTGGCCTTCCAGGGCAAGTACGCCTTCGCCGGGAACTACGACGGCTTCAGGATCTTCGACATCAGCAACCCGAAGTCTCCGAAGACGGTCGCCCAGGTGCTGTGCCCGGGATCGCAGAACGACATCTCCGTCTCCGGGAACCTGCTCTTCCTGTCGACGGACTCCTCGCGCAGCGACAACTCCTGTGCGAGCACCACCCAGCCCGCCACGGAGAAGTCCTCCTGGGAGGGCATGAAGGTCTTCGACATCAGCGACAAGCGCAATCCGAAGTACGTCGCCGCCGTCGAGACCGCCTGCGGATCGCACACCCACACCATCGTCCCCGAGCGCAAGAACGTGTACGTGTACGTCTCCTCGTACTCGCCGAGCGAGACGTTCCCCGACTGCCAGCCGCCGCACGACGGCATCTCCATCATCAAGGTGCCGCGCCAGGCACCGGAGAAGTCCCGCATCGTGAACTTCCCGGTGCTCTTCCCGGACGGCGGGAACCCCGGCGCGCCCGCCAACCCGGGCGTGTCCAAGACCACCGGCTGCCACGACATCACCGTGCTGCCCTCCAAGGACCTGGCCGCCGGCGCGTGCATGGGCGACGGGCTGCTGTTCTCCATCAAGGACCCGGAGAACCCGCGGATCATCGACCGGGTGCAGGACAACGTGAACTTCGCCTTCTGGCACTCGGCGACGTTCAACCAGCGCGCCGACAAGGTCGTCTTCACCGATGAGCTGGGCGGCGGTGGCGCCGCCACCTGCAACAAGGAGATCGGTCCCAAGCGCGGGGCCGACGGCATCTACGACATCGTCGGCAGGGGCGACCACCGCAAGCTGGTCTTCCGCAGCTACTTCAAGATCGACCGCCCGCAGGCCGACACCGAGGTCTGTGTCGCACACAACGGGTCGATCATCCCGGTCAAGGGCCGCGACCTGATGGTCCAGGCTTGGTACCAGGGCGGAGTCTCCATCTGGGACTTCACCGACTCGTCGAAGCCGAAGGAGATCGGCTACTTCGAGCGCGGTCCGGTCACCCTGGACGAGGTCACCACGGCCGGGCCGTGGTCGGCGTACTACTACAACGGCTACATCTACTCCAACGACATCGACAAGGGCTTCGACGTCCTGAGGATCGACGACCGGCGCACCGATCCGGCCAAGCGGGTGCGGACGGACGAGCTCAACGTCCAGACGCAGCCGGACTACTTCGACCGCTGAGCCGGCGGCCGGTCCGCCGCCGTAGCGGGCCGGTCCGCGCGTCACCGCCACCGGGTTCCGCCGGGTGCCTCACCCGGCGGGACCCGGTGGTTCCGGCGACGCCGGGGATCGGCGGAACCGGACGCCTCAGGCAGCCTCGTACCGGTGCGCCCGGCCGCCCCGCCACTCGACCCACTCGGGGCTGTCCAGAATCCGCTCGGGGTCGTCGAGCCCCGCGCCCTCCAGGAAAACGATCACATCGTGGTCGGAGTGCGCGAGGCCGAGTATCTGGACCCGCCCGCCGCGCTGCACGGTGACGCGTCGCCCGCCTGAGGGGGACGGGCGGAAGATCACGATCGGGGGAGGTGTCATGCCTCCAGGGTGCGACGCGCCGGAGGCCGCCGCACCGTGAACCGGAAACCCGGCGCAGGGGGCGCATCAGGGGGCGCGCGGAGGGCGGAAGAGGGTGCCCGGCGGTCGAGGCTCAGGCCGCGGACCGGTTGCCGCCGCCGGTGGCCGCGGCCCACTCGACCAGCAGCCGCTGGTACTCCTCCTCGTCCTCCGGCGACAGGCGTCCGCCCGAGCGCTGCCACAGCCGGCGAATGTCTTCATTCACCACTGCGGCGGAACGCACGGAGCCGGACGGGCACGGAGTCGGGGACATACCTACCAGGCTAAGGCCCCGATGTGACAATCAGACCCATTGGGCGCAAGGGACATCTCTCACATGTTCCTCAGGCAACCCCGGGCGCCAAACCGAGCTCCAGCAGTCCGTGCGGCCGCTCGGCCAGCGGAGTGTGCTCCACGAACCGCACCTCGCAGCCCACCGCGGCTGCTCCGGCGTCCGCGTGCCGGTCGTCTCCGACCATCACCACATCCGCCGGATCCTGTCCGAGAAGTGTGCAGGCGGTATGGAAGAGCTGTGCGTCCGGCTTCTGGACGCCGTGCTCGAAGGACAGCGCATACGCGTCCACGAAGGCGTCCAGACCGTGCGCCCGGAAGACCGGCCGCAGGTCCCAGCCGATGTTGCTCACCACGCCGATCCGGACGCCGGACGCGGCCAGCGCGCCCAGCACCTCGGCCGCGTCCGGATACGGACACCAGGCCTCCGGGGTCCGGTGCCGCTCGTACAGCGCGTCGTACAGCCCGGGATCCGGCAGCGCGACCTGACGGGCGAGCCCGGTGTACGCGGCCCGGTGCCGGTCCACGCTCTCGTCTCGGGTGGCCCAGAGCCGCGCCAGGTCTTCCGGCACCCGCTGCGGAGCGGGCCCGCCCGGCAGCGCGCCGACGGCCTCCAGCTCCCGCACGTAGCGCTCGAAGGCGGCCTCGTCCACGCTCACCTCCCGCTCGGCGAGGGCGGCGGCGAGCCAGGACCGGACGGACTCGATCCGGAACAGCGTCCCGGAGAAGTCGAAGAGCACACCCTTGATCGGCATGGCCCCGATCCTTGCCGATGCGCCGGAGGGGCCGCAAGGATGCCTGTTCAGACGTCGCGCGACGGCCGTTCACGGGCCTCGTGCCGTTCGAATCCCATCACCGTGAACGCGGCCAGCGCGGCCCCCAGCAGCCACCCGCCCAGCACGTCGGTGGGCCAGTGCACACCCAGGTAGAGCCGGGTGACCCCGACCCCGAGCACCGAGACCCATGCCGCCGCCAGGGCCACCCGCCACACCCGGGGGCCGGCGCCGTGCCGGCGCAGCAGCCACAGCAGCAGCCCGCAGCTCACCGTGGCGGTCATCGCGTGTCCGGAGGGGAACGCCGCGTAGTGGGCGGAGTCCACCGGGTCGGGCCACTGGGGCCGCTCCCGGTCCACCGCCGCCTTGATCCCCTGCTGCAGCAGGCTGGAGAACACGCTGCTCGCGGCAACCCAGACCGCGAGCAACCGGGCGCCTCGCCACCACAGGGCCACCACGGCGACGGCGATCAGCGCGCGCATCGTCCAGGGGTCCCAGAGCCAGTCCGTCAGCACCCGGTTGACGTGCACGAGACCGGGCTCCGTCACCGCCCGCCGGTGGAGGGCGGTGACGACCGTACGGTCCAGGCTCATCAGCGGGGACCACCGCGCGGCCACCAGGACCAGCAGTGCCAGGGAGAGGGCCGCACAGGCCGTTCCGGTCCGCAGGGCCCGCCGTGAGGTGCGGATGCGGTCCGGACGGGGGAGCGGCGGGGAGGAGAGCATGGGGGAATCCTCTCCGACGCGAGACGTACCGGGCCATTCGCGGCGCCTGGCCCTGAGCGTGTCCCGGACCATTCGCGATGCTCCGGCCCTGAGCGTGCCCCGGTCCTGGGCGTGCCCCGGTCCTGGGCGTGCTCCGAACCACTCGCGACGCCCCGGTCCTGCGGGTGTCCCGGACCATTCGCGTTACCTCGGGCCTGAGGGTGCCCCGGTCCTGGGCGTGCCCCGCTGCTGAGCGTGTTCCGAACCATTCGCGACGCCCAGGTCCTGGGCGTGTTCCGGGCCCGAGCGTGTGTTCCCTGCCCAGGGCGCGTGTCCCGGCTCCGGGGGGTGTCCCGCTCGCGGGCGCGGTGTGTCCGCTATCCCAGCGCGCTGATCGCCGGAACGAGCGCGACCAGCAGGGGAATCGCCGGGACGAGCGCGGCCGCCGCGGTGAGCCGCAGCCGACGGCCCGCGGTGAGCCGCCCGGCGGGGGCCAGCAGCCGGTCGACCCGGAGCGGCACCTGCGCGTCCGGTGTCGGGGCCGGGCCGAACACGCCCCGGTCCTCGTTGAGTTCGACCAGCGCCAGGGCGGTCGTCAGCCGGCCGAAGCGGCGCGACGCCACATCGTCGGCGGCCAGTTCGACGAGCCGGTGCATCTCACCGCGGAACGCCGCGAACACCGGGACCTGGGGAAAGCCGGACGCCAGCGCCGCGGAGCAGTTCAGCAGCCAGTCGTGGCGCGCCTTCGCGTGGCCCTGCTCATGGGCGAGCACCGCATCGAGCTGACGGCCCTTCAGCCGTCCCAGCGCCGCGGTGGTGATGACCAGTTGGGGCGGCGCACCGGGCAGCCACCAGGCGTCGGGGCGCTCCCCCTCCAGCACCACCAGCCGTTCGGCGCCGGGCTCCTCGCCGGGCATCAGCGGTGAGCGCACCAGGAGTTCGGCGCGCCGCTGCCCGCGTCGCAGCCGCGCCCGGCGGATCTCGCGGGTCAGCATCGCGGCCGTCCACACCCCGCCCAGTGCCAGCAGCACGGCCATCACGGCCGACCAGGGCCCGTACGCCGCGAGGGCGTACGCCTCGACCACGGCGTGCGGCGCGGGCGCGAAGACATGGCCGCGTACCGCCTGCCAGGCCGCGGCGGCGCTGAACGTCATGGACAGGGCGAAGGACAGCAGCACGCCGGCCACCACGCACTGCCACACCCACAGCGCCACCACGGGCTCGCGCTCCGGCCACTCGGCCCGCGCCATCAGCCGCGGGGTCACGACGGCGGCCAGTGCACCGAGCAGCAGCAGCGCGAAGGAGACCAACATGGGCGTCACCCTATGAGGGGCACGGCGCACACGGGTATGGCTGCGCTCGGCAAGTGACGTACGCCACGGTTTGCCGGGCTCCCCGTCTCACAGGGTGAGCAGCATCGCGAACATGGATATCCCCATGGTCAGACGGCAGGCCAGGGCCAGCTCCGGCCTGGCCGCCCAGCCCTCCGGTGCCGGTCCTCCGGTCACCACCCCGCCACCGGTCGCCGTCGCGGCGACCGGGATCAACCGGGCGCCCGAACGCAGCACATAGACGGCGTAGTAGACGAGGAGCAGCCCCGTCAGCAGCGGGACGCCTCCGGCCGCGGCCATGGTGTGCGATCCGTGCCCGCCGTGGACCGCCGTCCCCGGACCCGCCATGGCGAGGGCCATGTAGACCATCGCGGAAGAGCCGACCAGATGGTGGAGATGGTGACCGCTGCGGCGGGAGAACCAGAGGGCGCGCAAGGCGGCGGCACCGAACAGTGCCGCGTATACGGCCCACGCCCACGCGGGCGGGGCGAGGACGGCGGCGGGCACCGCCATGGCGGCCATGCCGAAGCCCATCAGCGCCTCGGCGCGCGCCGTTCTGCGCTCCTCGCCGGTCCCGGCGCGGGTACGCAGCAGGCAGTACGCGCCCGTCAGCGCGCACATCGCCATCAGCAGCCAGCCGGACATCGCCGGTCCATGCACAGCAGACCTCCCCCGGGCGAACGACATCGCCGTCGCCTAGTCGATGCCCGGAGGCGGACGCCTGTACGCGGCGCACTGGAGCACTGGGGGAGCGCGCGGTGGTGGTGTACTGCGGACGCGTCGGTGCGAGCGGTCTGGCGCGTCAGGGCCTGAACCGCAGCGGATGGTCCTCCGGCACCTCGACGACGGCGATCCGGACCCCGTCCGGATCGGAGATCCACATCTCGTCGAGCCCCCAGGGCTCACGCCTCGGTGCCCGCAGCACCTCGATACCCCGGGCCGACAGCTCCTCGTACGCCGCCCGCACGTCGGCCACCTGGAGCCACAGCAGCAGCCCGGGAGCCGGTGGCGTGTCGCCCCGGCCGGACACCTCCAGGAAGCCGCCGCCCAGGAAGTAGACCGTCCCCCGCTCGGGACCGGTACCGAACTCCCGGTAGACGGGCAGGCCGAGTGACTCCCCGTAGAAGACCCGTGACCGTTCGGGATCCGTGGGGCGCAACAGAATCCGGCTGCTCAGCACATGAACCATGCTCCGGAGCGTAGGCCGGTACCGGAGAGCTACGCTGCTGCGGCACGGCCACACGGAGAATCGGAGAGACCCTTCATGGACACCGCACCGCCCCGGGACTCGGGAGAGCTGACCTTCCGCGACGCGACCGACGCGGATGTGCCCGCACTCGTGGAGCTCATCCAGGCCGCGTACCGAGGTGACTCCAGCCGCGCGGGCTGGACCACGGAGGCGGACATCCTGAAGGGGCAGCGGACCGACCCGCAGGGGGTCCGCGCGGTGGTGGAGGACCCCCGCAGCAGGCTGCTCGTGGTGGAGCGCGACGGCGCGCCGGTCGCCTGCTGCCAGCTGGAGCACCGCGGAGAGGCCGCCTACTTCGGGATGTTCGCGGTCCGCCCCTCGCTCCAGGGCGGCGGCCTCGGCAAGGTGATCATCGCCGAGGCCGAGCGCACCGTCAGGGAGAGCTGGGGGGTGCGGGAGATGCAGATGACCGTGATATCGGTCCGGGAGGACCTGATCGCCTGGTACGAGCGCCGCGGCTACCGCCGTACGGGAAGGATGAGCCCCTTCCCGTACGGCGATGAGCGCTTCGGTATCCCGCAGCGCGACGATCTCGCCTTCGAACTGCTGGTCAAGGAACTGCCGGCCGGCTGACCAGCGGCTACGCGGTGAAGCGGCCCGCCCGGCGGATCTCCGGGAAGTCGGTCGTCGCGCCGTCGAGCCCGAGCCCCCGCGCGAGCCGCAGATGGTCCTGGGTGTTGACCACCCAGCCGACCACGGTCAGCCCCTCGGCGTGCGCCTTCTCGACCAGTTCCAGGGTGATGCGCCGGACGTTGAGCACCAGCCGGGTGGCGCCCACCGCCTTGGCGCGGTCCACCACGTCCTTGCCCCAGCGGCTGGCCACGAGCGCCGTCCGCACCCCCGGCACCAACTGTGCGATCTCGGCGATGGCCTCGTCGTGGAACGAGATCACCTCGACCCGGTCGACGAGTCGGCGCCGCCGCATCACCTCGGCCAGTGTGCGGGCGGCGGCCACGTCCTTGATCTCCGCCTGCATAGCGGACCCCACCGCGTCGAGCACCTCCTCGAAGACGGGAATCCGTTCGCCCAGGCCGGCGTCGAGTTCGCGCAGCTCGGCCAGGGTCTTCTCGGCGATCGCGCCCTTGCCGTCGGTCGTCCGGTCCACGTCGGCGTCGTGCATGACGGCGAGAGCGCCGTCCTTGCTCAGGTGAAGGTCCAGTTCGATGAGGTCCATCCCGGCCTGCTCGGCGTGGACGAAGGAACGCAGGGTGTTCTCCGGTTCGACACCCATCACACCGCGGTGACCGATGGTGAGAAAAGACAAGGCACTCTCGCTTCCGATTTCGACGGCGTCTCCCCGTGTTCTGCTCCTACCCACTACCCGCACGGCACTGTCGCATGACCGCGCTCCGGCCCTCAGCGCCCCGTCGAGGCGAGCGGGGCGGCCGGGCGGGGGAGCGGGGCGCCGTGCCCGTGGATATCGGCTGCGCCGAGCAGGAACCCGGTGATGACCGCGGCGACCAGGACGGCACGGATGCTCATGCGGCGGTTCTCCGGAGGGGTACGGGAAGAGCTGACGCCGTCCGTCCTATCGGCCGGGCCGCTCGCTCCGCGACTCGGGTCACTCATGCGTGGGCGCGTCCCGCACGGGGTTGCCGGGCAGGCGTACGACCGCGACGGGGGCCCGGCTCCGCCGGACCGCCCTCGTGGCCACCGGCGGAAGGAAGAGACCGTCACACTGTCATGGGACAGGAAAAAAAGCGGTGACCATGCGGTCGGACAGGATAATTTCAAGGTCTCCACTTGTCTCGGGGAACCGCAGACGGATACGGTTACTTGACGCGAGGTTCTCCCGTGGAGGAAGTGTTATGACGGAAATTCTTGTGCAAGACGTAGCAGCCGACGGCATAACTGCCGCCCAGCGGGTGATCGATCACCCGGCCTGGCCTGCGCTCAAGAATGCCGTGGAGGAGATCCGTCCCTGGCAGTCGAAGGACGGATCCATCGACTTCGGGGCCGAGGGCGCGCCCTCCCCTGTCGCCGCCGGCGCGGCCCTGGAGCGGGTGACCGCCGCTGTCGAACAGCTCTCCCCGCTGCTTCCGCACGACGCCGCGTACCACCGGGCCCTCGTCGCGGACCTGCGCCGCTGGGCGTCCGAAGGCTTCGGCATCCCCGACTTCCTCGACTCGCTGCTCGCCTTCCAGCCTGCCAAGGAGCGCGCCGACGGCCTGCAGCACCTGGTCGTCTTCGCTATGTACACGCAGAACGGCAACCCCGACCGCAACCTCGAAGCGGTCGTGCTCCGGATGGTCTGGCCCGAGTGGCTCGCGGACCTGGAGGCGACCCGCTACGACAACCCGCTGTTCTGCGGAATCACCTTCGAGGACTTCACCGCCGGCTACGACACCAACTCCGCGGTGCTCTTCCCGGAGACGATCGCGGTGCGTGAGGCCCCCGAGCGCTTCAGCTGGGGCGGCATCTTCTGCGACCGTGAGGCCGCCCGTTTCCGCCGGGTCACCGAGGCGTCCGTCGATCTCCTCGGCGTCGAGCTGCCCGACGACATCCGCGAGATGGTGAGCGACCAGCGGCGCTGCGAGCAGGCCTTCGTGCTCTGGGACATGGTCCACGACCGCACCCACAGCCACGGTGACCTGCCCTTCGACCCGTTCATGATCAAGCAGCGCCAGCCGTTCTGGATGTACGGCCTCGAAGAGCTGCGCTGCGACCTCACCGCCTTCCGGGAAGCCGTGAAGCTGGAGGCCGACGGCTTCGGCCAGGGCCGCGACGTGCAGTACGCCGTGCTGTTCGACCGGATGTTCCGCTTCCCGGTCACCGGCGAGCGCGTCCGCAACTACGACGGTCTCGGCGGTCAGCTCCTCTTCGCGTACCTCCACAAGCACGACGTCGTGCGCTGGACCGACAACACCCTGAAGATCGACTGGGAGCTGGCTCCGCAGATCACCAACCAGCTCTGCGGCGAGATCGAGAAGCTCTACCGCGACGGCATCGACCGCCCCAAGCTCGTCCACTGGTTCGCCGCGTACGACCTGGTCGCGAGCTATCTGGCGCCGCACCCCGGCTCCCGCTGGGCCAAGGGCCCCGACGCCCTGGACCTCTCCCAGCCGCCCCGCAAACTCGTCGACGACGTGCTTCCGGACGAGTTTCCCCTGAGCATGTTCTATGAGGCGCTCTCCAAGAAGCTGAAGAACGTGATCGCCTCGACCAAGGGCATCACCGCCGCGGACGCCGGGCAGGCGGCCGCGTGAGCACACGGAGCGAGGAGGCGGTGGCCATGAACGGAAACGGCAAGGGCAGCGGGAGCGGTGCGCTCGAAGGGGCTGTGGTCGCCGTGGCGGGAGCGGCGGGCCCGGCCGGCCGGGCCACGCTGCTCCGGCTCGCCGAGGCGGGAGCGGTCGTCGTCGCCTCCGACGCGAACGCCACCCGCCTCGCAGAGGCCGTCGACGCGGCCCGCTACGCCCACGGCGGCGCCACGGTCACCGGCGACACCGTGGATCTGCTCGACCTGGGAGCGGCCCGGGAGTGGGCGGACCGGACGGAGAAGGAGTTCGGCCGGATCGACGGCCTGGTCCACCTGGTGGGCGGCTGGCGCGGCAGCTCGACCTTCGCGGACACCGACCTCGCCGACTGGACGCTGCTGGAGAAGCTGCTGATCCGCACCGTCCAGAGCACCTCGCTCGCGTTCCAGGAGGGCCTCCAGCGCAGCGACCGCGGCCGCTACCTGCTGATCAGCGCGGCCGGCGCCAGCAACCCCACCGCGGGCAACGCCGCGTACGCCGCCTCGAAGGCCGCGGCCGAGGCCTGGACCCTCGCGCTCGCGGACGCCTTCCGCAAGGCGGGGGGCGAGGACGGCACGCGCAGCGCGGCTGCGATCCTGGTCGTGAAGGCACTGGTGCACGACGCGATGCGCGCCGAGCGCCCGAATGCGAAGTTCGCGGGCTTCACCGACGTCAAGGAACTGGCCGATGCCATCGCCGGCGTCTGGGACCGGCCCGCCCCGGAAGTGAACGGAAAGCGCCTGTGGCTGACCCCGCAACCGTAAGGACCGACGCGCGTCGTCATCACGACCCGCGGGTACGCGGCTTCGCCAGTGACAACTACGCGGGCACCCATCCGGAGATCCTCGCGGCCCTCGCCCTCGCCAACGGCGGCCACCAGATCGCCTACGGCGAGGACGACTACACCGGACACCTCCAGCGCGTCATGCACAGCCACTTCGGCCCCACCGCCGAAGCCTTTCCGGTGTTCAACGGAACCGGCGCCAACGTGGTGTCGCTCCAGGCGATGACCGACCGCTGGGGTGCGGTCATCTGCGCCGAGTCCGCGCACATCAACGTGGACGAGGGCGGTGCGCCGGAACGGGTCGGTGGCCTCAAGCTGCTCACGGTGCCGACCGAGGACGGCAAGCTGACGCCCGAGCTCATCGACCGCGAGGCGTACGGCTGGGACGACGAGCACCGCGCCATGCCGCAGGTCGTCTCGATCACCCAGAACACCGAGCTCGGCACGGTCTACACGCCCGGTGAAATCCGCGCCATCTGCGAGCACGCCCACGGGCACGGCATGAAGGTCCATCTCGACGGGGCGCGGATAGCCAATGCTGCGGCTTCCCTGGACGTGCCGATGCGCACCTTCACCAACGCCGTCGGCGTCGATGTGCTCTCTTTCGGCGGCACCAAGAACGGCGCCCTCTTCGGTGAGGCGGTCGTGGTCCTGAATCCGGACGCGGTCCGCGCCATGAAGCATCTGCGCAAGCTCTCGATGCAGCTCGCCTCCAAGATGCGCTTCGTCTCGGTACAGCTGGAGGCGCTGCTGGCCGGAGACCTCTGGCTGCGCAATGCCCGGCACGCCAACGCGATGGCCCAGCGGCTGGCCGAGGGGGTCCGCGCGGTGGGCGGCGTGGAGATCCTCTACCCGGTCCAGGCCAACGCCGTCTTTGCCCGGCTGCCGCACGCGGTGAGCGAGCGGCTCCAGAAGCGGTTTCGCTTCTACTTCTGGGACGAGAAGGCCGGGGACGTGCGCTGGATGTGCGCCTTCGACACCACGGAGGACGATGTCGACGCCTTCGTCCTCGCGCTGAAGGAAGAGCTGGCGGCCTAGCCGATACCGCGTTGCTGTGCGGCCGACCCGGGAGTGACTGACTCCTGGTCGGCCGCACAGTCGCGCTCAGCGGCGGTGGAACTGATTCAGCGGGCCCCGGGGACCGGTGCACGGGTTGACCGCGCCGCGGCCGCCCGGTCTGAAGCGCACACGTCCGGTGTCGCGCTGGACCCGCGGGACCGGTGCACGGGCACAGCTGAAACGTCACTCCGGTGAAACGTCACTCCGGCCCGCGTCAGCCCCGCTCGCGGACCTCGGCGGGTGTCGGGGCCGTGCCGCCCAGGTGCGCGGGCACCCACCAGGTGTCGTTCGCGTCCCTCGGGCGCACCGGGTAGGCGCGCTGAGCGGCTTCGAGCAGTTCCTGCACACGCTCCCGCAGCCGGCGGGTGATCGCGCCCGCGTACTGGTCGGTGGGGGCCTCCACCGGCTCGCCGACGCGGATCGTGACGGGGATGTGGCTCCGCCTGAAGTTGCGCGGGCGGCCCTTGGTCCACAGCCGCTGCGTTCCCCAGAGCGCCATCGGGATCAGCGGCACCCCGGCCTCCTGGGCCAGCCGTGCGGCACCCGACTTGAAGTTCTTCAGCGTGAAGGACTCCGAGATCGTCGCCTCCGGGAACACGCCCACGATCTCGCCGGAGCGCAGCGAGGCGAGGGCGTGCGCATAGGCGTCCTCGCCCTGCTTGCGGTCGACGGGAATGTGCTTCATGCCGCGCATCAGTGGTCCGGAGACCTTGTGCCGGAACACCGATTCCTTCGCCATGAAGCGGACGAGCCGCTTCTGCGGCAGCGTCGTGAGCCCCGTGAAGATGAAGTCCAGATAGCTGATGTGGTTGCTGACCAGAACCGCGCCACCAGTCTTCGGGATGTGCTCCGAACCCTGGGTGTCGATCTTCAGGTCGAGCGCCTTGAAAAACGTACGAGCGGCGCCGATGACCGGCCGATAGACGAGTTCTGCCATCTGGGGGAGACCCTTCTTCAGCGCCTGGGGAGGGTTCTCCCGGCGGAAGTTACGCAGCCGTAGGTTTTCGGCATTGGGCCGATCGTGCCCCATGCGCGTCGCGGTGGCCAGTCTCGGCGGGCGCGGGGCGCGAGATTCTCGTCACGTGGAACGGCCGGGAATGTCCCGGCGGCCGGCGGTGCTGTCTCTTTGGGCAGAGCTCTGGCAGGAGGCCGAAGGTGGACGGGCAGGTACGGGTGGACAGACTGGATATCGCCCAACTCGGCGTGGAACTGGGGGAGCGGGCGACGCTCGTGCAGTTCTCCAGCGCCTTCTGCCAGCCCTGCCGGGCCACCCGTCGCACGCTCGCCGAGGTGGCCGCCATGGTCGAAGGCGTCACCCACGTGGAGATCGACGCCGAGGCGCATCTCACTCTGGTGCGCGAGCTCGGCATCAGCGCGACCCCGACCGTTCTGGTGCTCGACGCCGCCGGCCGGATCGTCGAACGGGCCGCCGGACAGCCGCGCACCGTCGATGTCGTGGCCGCACTGGGACGGGCGATATGACGGACCGTGACACATCTCCCACCTTGCGGGACGGTCTTGACCGCAGCCACCAGTCATCGTCAGTCTGACGCTATGCCGCCAGTACTCCTTCTCCACGGCCGGGTCCACGTCGATCTCGCCCGCTGCGCGAGCGCGCGCTGTCCGGATGCCTGAGCATCCACGGCCCCGTACCCCCGACGCGCAGAAGGACGACACCTCCATGACGGCATCGCCCATTACGGCATCACCCGGACTCGGCACCGCGCAGACGGCATCCCCGGACCTCCTGCGCTCCGTCTTCCGGCAGCACGCCGCCGGAGTCGCCGTGATCACCGCCGCCGGTGACTGGCCGGTCGGCTTCACGGCGACCTCCCTCAACTCCGTGGCCGCAGAGCCCCCGCTCATCTCCTTCGGTGTGGGCACCTCCTCCTCCAGCTGGCCGGTCGTCGCGGAGGCGGAGCACATCGGGGTCCACATACTCGGCGAGCATCAGCGGGAACTGGCCGCCACCTTCGCGCGCAGCGGCGCCGACAGGTTCGGCCCGTCCACCTATTGGCGCAGTGGCCCGGAAGGCGTCCCGCTGCTGGACGGCGTGCTCGCATGGCTGGTCTGCCGGGTCGTGGCGCGGATTCCCGCGGGGGACCACCGGATCGTGATCGCCCAGGCGGTGGTCGGGGATCCGGCCGGGTCCGGGCGCCCGCTGGTCTACCACCAGGGCCGGTTCACCGCTCTGCGAGACTGAGAACGCCTTGGTGGCACGGGGCGGGGCGGCGTTGGGCAGATCACAGTTCAGAGCGCTTGCCTACGGGGCAGGTACTGGGTGTACTGGCGAGTAATATTACGGTCGGAGCGTCGGTCGCACCGACCGGAAATCGCCCCATCAGGCGCCTATGCTGCGTGCAACAAGGCAGCCCGGAAATGACGATGCAGTAGGAGAGCCGGCGTGAGCTTGAGGATCGTTGTCTGTGTGAAGTACGTGCCCGACGCGACCGGTGACCGGCATTTCGCCGATGACCTGACGTTGGA
>NZ_JBIVLK010000019.1:0-123190 GCF_044751215.1 Streptomyces sp. NPDC088730 | reverse complement strand
CGGGCCAACGGCATCGCGGTCTACGGCGGTTACGGCAACACGATCGAGAACAACATCGTCTCCGACACCATGAACTACCCCGGCATCATGCTGGCGACGGACCACGATCCGCTGCCGTTCTCCGGGGAGACTCTGATCGCCAACAACGAGCTGTTCCGCACGGGCGGCGCGTTCTGGGGCGAGGCCCAGGAGTTCGGGGCCATCACTCTGTTCGCGTCCGGTCAGGACATACCGGGCGTCACGATCCGGGACACCGACATCCACGACTCGACCTACGACGGGATCCAGTTCAAGTCGGGCGGCGGGTCCGTGCCCGGCGTGAAGATCTCGAACGTCCACATCGACAATTCCGTCAACGGGTCGGGAATCCTGGCCATGGGAGGGGCCAGGGGCAGTGCGACTCTGACCGGTGTGACCATCAGCGGCTCGGCCGACGGCGATGTCGTGGTCGAACCCGGTTCACAGTTCGTCATCAACGGCAGCGCCGGTAAGGCGTCCGCCAAGAAGTAGCTCCGGTCCGCACCGGACACCAACCGGCCTCCGGCCGGCTCGCCGTCGGGGCGTGCCGGCCGGAGGCGCGTCCGTCTGTGGCCGCCCGCCGCCATCACACCCTGCCGCTGCCTCAGGTGCGCAGGACCTCGCGCAGGCGTTCGCCGAACTCGGCGGGATGCGTGCTCAGTCCGGTGTGCCCGCCGGGGAAGTGCCGGAGCTCCGTGCCGAGGAGCTCGGCCAGCAAGGCGGCCGGACGGTAGGGCAGCTCACCGCGTGAGTCCTGGCCGCACGCCAGCACCAGCCGGTCCGACAGTTCTTCGAGCCGGCGGACGTCCGGGGCGTAGGACATGAACGCGGGCACGATGCGTCCGACGAAGTACGGGAGGTCCGCCACCGTCCGCTCGGCCCGCGCCGCCGCGTGCGGCGGCAGCTCGACCGCGGCGGCCGGCTCGTCGGTGTCACCGTCCTTCCTCAGCCCCGCCGAGAAGGCCGCCATCGCCGGTCCGAGCCCCTCCGCGCGGAACGTCCCGGTGACGTGTGCGATGAGTGCGCGATGCGCGGGTGCGTCGGGGAGGACCTCCACCATCGGCGGCTCGTGCGCCACGACGCGTTCGACGGCCGCGGGATGGGCGGTGAGCAGATGCACGGCGGCGATCGCGCCGGAACTGGAGCCGAAGACGCGGGCGGGCTCACCGGGGGAGAGCAGCCGCAGCAGCCGGAAGGCGTCGTCGGCGTGCTCGGCCACGCGCTGCCCGGCCCCGGGGTCGTCAAGCGTGCTGCGCGACATGCCGCGCGGGTCGTAGGTCGCGACGGTGTATTCGGCTGCCAGCTTGTCGGCGACCGGGTCGAAGGACGCCGCGCCGCCCGTCCCGCCGGGAATGAGCAGCAGGAGTGGTCCGTTACCGCGTACCTCGTAGTGCAGGGTCGCGCCGTCCACGCGGAGGCCGCCCACGGTCGGTCCGGTCATGCGGCGTCCCCCTCCCGGGGCGGGGGCCAGTGTTCCAGCAGGGTGTGCAGGGCATCGAGCGCCCGTACCCAGGACTGCTGAGGTGAACGCTCGTGCCCGAAGCCGCCCGCGGCCTCCAGGGCGACGAAGCCGTGGAACGTGCTCCGCAGCAGCCGGACTGCGTCGGTCAGGTCGGGCTCCGCCAGTCCGTAGCCGCGCAGCATGCCGTAGGTCAGCTCGACCGCGCGCCGCGGTCCGGGTGCCTTGGCGGCCAGTTCGGGATCGATCTCGATGGGGGTCTGCGTCGCCGTGTAGCGGCCGGGGTGCGCGTGGGCGTACTCCCGCCAGGCGTCCGCGAACGCGACCAGCGCGTCCCGGCCCGCCCGCCCGGCCGTCGCCTCCGCGATCCGCATGGTCTTCTCGTCCGCCGCGAGCAGGGCGATCCGCCCGCGCAGATCCTCAAGACCGCGGACATGCGTGTAGAGGCTCGCGTCCTTCACCCCGAGCCGCCGCGCCACCTGAGACATGGTCACCCGGTCGAGACCGACCTCGTCGGCCAGCTCCGCGCCCGCGATCGTCACCCGTTCGACCGTCAGTCCGGCCCGCACCATACGTCCTCCCCAAGGTCCTAAGGGCTCTAGATATAACCTAGGACCCCTAGGATCTGCAAGCCGGACTCCGGCCGCCGGGTCCGGCCGCCGAGAGTCCGCCGGCGGACGGGAACGGCGAGCGGGAAAGAAACGAAAAGAATACTAAGTAACCCACATTGGCGACAGCGGGGCCTCTCCCTATTTCTTCCGGACCGAACGTCCGCTTCAATGAGTTGAAGATCAGTCGAGGCGCTCGGGGGGAATCTCATCAAGTCACCGGTCGAGGATTGAAGCCGCTGGAAGCGGACAAGCATGTATCGGGTTCGTTCGGGACACCTCACAAGAGGTCACCGCGTCGAGCCAGTTGAAATTCTCGGCTACCCACATTTCGCTCAAGGGTACGTGGGTGCTTGCCATTCATTTCCGTACGCCCCTGGGGCTTTCGGCCTCCGTATGAAGCCGAAAGCCCTGGTTCCCCTTGCGGCGGCGCAGATGGCGCGGTCGGTCAGCATTTCCACGGAGGTGTTTCGGGTGTACGAATACGAACGGCGCGCCGACGGTTGCATTCGGCCCGCGCGACGATTAACGGCGGGGGTCCACCAGCAGGAGATTCTCCGTTTCCTCGCTTATCCGCTGCTCCTGGCGGCCACCCTTTGCGTGGCCGCGGGATCGCTGATCCTGCACTGGGATCCAGGCCGGGTCAGCCCGCTCTTCCTGGTGGGCACTCTCATCTACCTGGCCGTCCTGGAAAGGCTCATCCCGCACCGGCGCGACTGGCATCCCAGCCGGGCGGAATGGCGCTGGTACGGCGTCTACTTCCTCCTCACGATGGCGGCGAGCGCGCTGGCCCAGCTCGGCGTGACGACCGCGGTCGGGAGGATCTCACCGGCCGATCCGGTGCTCCCGCTGTGGGCCGAGATCCCGGCCGCCCTGCTGAGCGGGTCGCTGGCCAGCTACCTGGTACACCGACTGGGGCACACCAATCCAATGCTCTGGCGGCTGCACGGCGTGCACCACGTACCGCAGAAGGTCAACGTCGCCAACAACGGCGTCAATCACGTACTGGACATCGTCCTCGCCCAGGGCGCCGTCCAGCTCACCCTGGCACTGGCCGGATTCTCCAGTCGCTCCGTGCTCGCCACCGGTCTGTTCGTGGCCGCGCAGGGCTACTTCGTCCACGCCAACATCGACGTGCGCATCGGCAGGCTCAACCACGTCCTGGCCAGCCCCGAACAACACCGTCTGCACCACAGCACGGATCTGTCCGAGGCAGGCCACTACGGCTCCGACCTGTCGTGCTGGGACCACCTCTTCGGAAGTTTCACCTGGCGGCCGGGGCGCGAGCCGGCCGCGGTCGGTCTCTGCGATCCCGCCTCCTTCCCCGGAACCGGCGAGATCCTCGGAAGCCTTCTCCATCCGTGGCGCCGCGCGAAGGGGGCCTGAGGCGAGACCGTCCGACCCCGGGGCCCGGCCCCGCACCACAGACTTCGGCGCTGCCTCCCGGCAGCGTGACCACCTGATGAGGAGTGTGCGAACTTGGCTGACGCGATCAATGACGCTTCTACGGGCAAAGTAGCGATCATCGGTATCGGCTGCCGCTTTCCCGGCGAGGCATCGGACCACCGCGCCTTCTGGCAGAACCTGCTGGACGGCAAGGACTGCGTCATCCCGACACCCGCGGACCGCTACGACGTCACCACCCTGAGGAGCGGCCACCGGGACAAGCCCGGCCGCCTCGTGGGCGGCAGGGGCGGATACATCGAGGGCTTCGACGAGTTCGAACCGTCCTTCTTCGGCATCAGCCCGCGCGAGGCCGATCACATGGACCCCCAGCAGCGCAAGCTCCTGGAGGTGGCCTGGGAGGCCCTGGAGGACGGCGGCCAACGACCCGCCGAACTGGCAGGCAGTGACACGGCCGTCTACGTGGGTGCGTTCACGCTGGACTACAAGATCCTGCAGTTCGCCGATCTGAGCTTCGGGACACTCGCCGCTCACACCGCGACCGGCACGATGATGACGATGGTGTCGAACCGGATCTCGCACTCCTTCGACTTCCGCGGCCCCAGCCTCTCGGTCGACACCGCGTGCAGCTCGTCCCTGGTCGCCGTCCACCTGGCGTGCCAGAGCCTGAACAGAAGAGAGAGCGGTCTCGCGCTCGCGGGCGGAGTGCTCCTGCACATGGCACCGCAGTACACGATCGCCGAGACGAAGGGCGGATTCCTGTCGCCCGAGGGGCGCTCGCGCACCTTCGACGCCTCGGCCGACGGTTACGTACGTGCCGAGGGGGTCGGCCTCGTCGCGCTCAAGCGGCTGGAGGACGCGCTGCGGGACGGGGACCCGATCCACGCGGTGATCGCCGGCACCGGCGTCAACCAGGACGGCCGGACCAACGGCATAACCGTTCCCAACGGGGAGGCCCAGGTCTCACTCGTGCGCCAGGTCTGCGCCGAGGCGGGCATCACCCCCGGCGATCTGCAGTACATGGAGGCGCACGGCACCTCCACGCCGGTGGGCGACCCGATCGAGGCCAACGCACTGTCCCGGGCACTCGCCATCGGACGCGCCCCGGGCGCCGCCTGCTACGTCGGCTCGGTGAAGGCGAACATCGGGCACACCGAATCGGCCGCGGGCATCGCCGGGCTGATCAAGACCGCCCTCGCTCTCAAGCACCGCCGGATCCCGCCCCACATCAACCTCGAAAGGATCAATCCCGCCATCGACCGCGGCTCCTCGCCGTACGACATCCCCACCCGGGTGACGGACTGGCCGGAGCACGAGGGGCCCGCGCGGGCGGGAGTGAACGCCTTCGGCTTCGGCGGGACCAACGCCCACGCGGTGCTGGAGGAGGCCCCCGCGCGTCCGGCGCGCGCCGAGAACCCCAGGCCCTCCCTGGCCTCCCGGCCCGTCCCGCGACCGCAGGAGCGCGGCTGGAGCATCCTGCCCCTGACCACACGTCACCCGGACGCCCTCCCGCAGCTGGCGCGAGGCATCAGCCGCGAGCTCGGCGCGGAACACGGCCCCGCCGTGGCACTCGACGACCTCGGCCACACACTCGCCCACCGGCGCCAGCACCTCGAATCGCGTCTCTCCGTCGTCTACTCCTCCAGGGAATCCCTGGAGGAGGCGCTGGACACCTATCAGCGGGGTGAACCGCATCCCCGAGTAGTGCAGGGGCGGCAGCTGGACGCCCCGGACCGCCGCCTGGTCTGGGTGTTCACCGGCATGGGCCCGCAGTGGTGGGCCATGGGACGCGGCCTGCTCGCCAGTGAGCCGGTCTTCCGGGACGCGGTCACCGCGTGCGACCGCGAGATCCGGAAGATCGCCGGATGGTCCCTGATGGACGAGATGGCGGCCGACGAGAGCCGGTCGCGGATGTCGGAGACCTGGCTCGCGCAGCCCGCCAACTTCGCCGTGCAGATCGGCCTGGCAGCCCTGTGGCGTTCCTACGGCATCCGCCCGGACGCCGTGGTCGGGCACAGCACCGGCGAGATCGCCGCCTTCTACGAGGCGGGCGTCTACTCGCTGGAGGACGCGGTCAGGATCGCCGTCCACCGCAGCCGGCTCCAGCACACCCTGGCCGGAACAGGCACCATGCTCGCCGTCGGACTGCCGGAGGCCGAGGCCGATCGCCGGGTGCGCCCCTACGGGGACCTGATCTCCGTGGCCGCCGTCAACAGCCCCGGCTCGGTCACCCTGGCCGGGGACGGAACGGCGCTGGCCGCGCTGGCCGACGAGCTGCGCACCGAGCAGGTCTTCACCAAGTTCCTTGCGGTGGAGGTCCCCTACCACAGCGCCGCCATGGACCGGATCAAGGACGAACTCCTCACCGCGCTCGCCGGAATCGAGCCCCGCCCGGCGACGGTTCCGGTCCACCTGACGGGCCAGGAGGGCGTCGCTGAAGGCAGCGAGCTGGACGCCGGCTACTGGTGGAAGAACGTCCGCGACCGGGTGCGCTTCCACGCGGCCGTGGATCGGCTGGCCGACGACGGCCACCGGATGTTCCTCGAAATCGGCCCCCACCCGGTCCTCGGACACGCCATCCGCGAATGCCTGGAGGCCAAGGGACGCACGGGCGCTTCGGTACCGTCGGTGCGCCGCGCGGAGGACGAACCCGAGCGCTTCGCCCTGTCCCTGGCGACCCTGCACAACCACGGGTTCGACATCGCGTGGGACGTGCTCCAGCCCGCGGGGCGCACGGTCCCGCTGCCCCGCTACCCCTGGCGTCGGGACCGGCACTGGACGGAGCCGGGAGCCGTCGCGCAGATCCGTCTCGGCCGGCTCGACCACCCCCTGCTGGGCCGCCGCACCGACCACACCGAACCGACCTGGCAGGCCCGGCTCGACACCGAGAGGCTGCCGTACCTGGCCGACCACCGCATCCAGGACTCCGTGGTCTTCCCCGCGGCCGGCTATCTGGAGATGGCCGCACAGGCCGTACGGGAGCTGACCGGGGGCACGGACGTCGTGCTCGCCGACATCGATCTGCGCAAGGCGCTCTTCCTGGCAGAGGACGACGTCCGCACGGTCCACCTCTCCGTGTCGCTGGAGGACGGCGGCTTCGTCATCGCGTCCGCGGCGGCCGGTGCAGAGGCCGAGCGGGTGGTGCACGCCAGCGGGGTGCTCCGAACCGCACAGCGCCGCTCGGCCGGACCGCCGCTGCACGCGGGCCCGATCAGGGAACGGTGCGCGCGCCGGCTGGACAGCCAGGAGTGCTACACCGCGCTGGCCGCGCTGGGCTACCAGTACGGTCCCGCCTTCCAGGCCATCGAGGAGGTCTGGATCGGCGCCGACGAGGTGCTGGCCCGGATCACCCCGCCCGCGGCGATCGGGGACGGGGCCGCGGACCACCACATCCACCCGGCGCTGCTGGACGCCTGCTTCCAGGCGCTGCTGACGCCGCAGCTCCTGGCCGGGGAGACACCCGCGCCGGGCACCGGCATCCGGCTGCCCCTGTCGCTCGACGAGATGAGCGTCTCCCCCGTGGGCGACCGCACCCTGTGGGTGCACGGCACGGTGCGCCGCCACGACGGGGACGCACTGGTGGGTGATCTCGCGCTCTACGCCGAGGACCGGACGGCGCTGGGCCGCATGCGGGGATTCCGCGCGGCCGACGTGGAGAAGGCCTCGGGGGCCGTCTCCCGCAGCACCGTCGACTCCTGGCTCGCGGAACCCGTCTGGACCGACCGCCCCTGGGCGGCGGCCCCCGGCGCGCCGGCCGAGCCATCCGGCACGGGAGAACCGCAGGACTGGCTGGTCCTCGCGGACAACGGGGGAGTGGGGGACGCCTTCGCGGAGCTGGTGACCGCACGCGGCGACCGCTGCCGTACGGTACGGCTGGACGACGCCGACGCCGACGGCCGGCCGGCTCGGGGCGGGGAACCGTCCGCCGCACCGGACTGCGCCGCCCTGCTGGAGCAGGTCTTCACCGAACTGGACAGCGACGGCACGGCCTTCCGCGGCACGGTCGTGCATCTGTGGAACCTGGACCAGCCCGGCATCGACGCCTCTGAGCGCCAGGACCTGGTGCGGGCCGCGGACACCGGGGCCTACTCCCTGGTCGCGCTCGCCAGGATCCTGCTGGCCCGGCAGACCGGCGGACGGCTGCACGTGGTCACCCGAGGCGCCCAGCCCGTGTCACCCGGGGAGGCGACCGAACCGCTCGGCGCGCCCGCCTGGGGCGTCACGCGGGTGCTCCGGCACCAGGAGCTGGCCGGCCACCGGGGCAAGCTGATCGACCTCGACCCCGCACGGGAGCCCGGCGCACCCGGCGTCCGGGCGGACGCCGAGGCACTCCTGCGCGAGTTCCTCAGTGACGACGAGGAAGAGATCGGGCTGCGCGGCGACCGCCGGGCGACCACCCGCATCCGGCCCGCCGAAGGACTGACCAGGCCGCTGCCGCTGCGCCTGCGGGCGGACGGGAGCTATCTCGTCACCGGGGCGTTCGGCGCCCTGGGCCGGCTGCTGTGCCGGACGCTGGTGAAGCGCGGTGCCCGTCGGCTCATCCTGATGAGCCGGACCCCCGTACCCGGCCGCGACACCTGGCAGGAGACCGACCCGGCAACGGCGCAGGGCAGGGCAGTGGCCCTTCTCAGGGAGCTGGAGGCCGCCGGCGCGCAGACGGTCCTCGCGCCGGTCGACGTGACCGACGAGCACGCGCTGACCGGCTGGCTCGACGCGCACCGCCGGGGCGGGGCACCGCCCGTACGCGGCGTGTTCCACCTCGCGGGCCAGGTGCGGGACAGGCTGGTCCCCGACATGGACCGACCCACGTTCGACGCGGTGCTCGACCCGAAGGCCGTGGGAGCGTACCTGCTGGACAAGCACCTGCGGGACGAACCACTCGAACACTTCGTCCTCTTCGCGTCGATCGCCTCCCTGCTGACGACCGCGGGGCAGACCAACTACGCCGCAGGGAACGCCTTCCTGGACGCGCTGGCACACCGGCGGCGTGCGCGGGGCCTGCCGGCGCTGAGCCTCGACTGGGGCCCCTGGGCCACCGGAATGATCGAGGAACTGGGCCTGGTCGACCACTACCTCCACAGCCGGGGCATGAGCTCGCTCTCCCCGGAAGCCGGGATGAGCGTCCTGGAACGCGTCATCGGACAGGACCGGGCACAGTTGCTCGTCGCCACGGTCGTCGACTGGCAGACCTTCCTGGCCTGGTACGACTCCCCGCCGCCGCTGGTCACCGAACTGGCCGCGGCCGCTCAGGAACACGCGGTGGAGGAGGGCGGCGGGCTCCTCGACGCCTTCCGTGACGCGGGGGAGGCGGACCGCCGCCGTCTGGTGATCGACCGGTTCACGGCGATCACCGCCTCGGTGCTTCGCACCGCCGCCCACGAGATCGACCCGACGGCCGGGCTCACCGGACTCGGGCTGGACTCGCTGCTCGCGATGGAGTTGCGCGCCAGGACGCAGGCAGAGCTGGGGATCGCCCTTCCGGTGGTCGCCCTGCTGAGCGGTACCTCAGTCGAGGAGCTGGCCGGCCGGCTGTACGACGGCCTGACCGAACGGGTCGCGGCCGGCGGCGCGGGGGAGAGCGGCGCGACGGCCGTCGAGGTGTTCACCGACGAGCTGAACCACCCCCTGACCCAGAACCAGAAGGCGCTCTGGTTCCTCAAGCAGCTCAACCCCGACGGCTACGCGTACAACATCGGCGGCGCGGTGGAGGTGCGCGCCGAAATCGAACCCGAGCTGATGTTCGAGGCGGTGCGCAGGCTCGTCGCACGCCATCCGGCCTTGCGCGCCAACTTCCATCTGGAGCAGGGCCTGCCGGTGCAGCGCACGACCTCCGGCACGGAACCCGACCTCGGCCTGTTCGACGTCCAGGGCCAGGGCTGGGAGGACATCCGGCGCACGATCATCCGCGAATACCGCAAGCCCTACGACCTCGAACGCGACCCGCTGGTGCGGTTCCGGCTGTTCAAGCGCGGGCCGAGCCGCTGGGTCATCATGAAGGCCGTCCACCACATCGTCTCGGACGCGATCTCGACGTTCACCTTCATCGAGGAACTGCTCGCCGTGTACGAGGCGCTGAAGCAGGGCCGGGAACCCGCGCTGCCGCCCGTCGGCGCCCGGTACCTGGACTTCCTCAACCAGCAGAACCGATTCCTGGCAGGACCCGAGGCCGGCGGGATGCTTGAGTACTGGCGCTCCCACCTGCCCGCAGAGGTCCCCCTCCTGGACCTGCCGGTGGACCGTCCCCGCCCCGCCGTGCAGACGCACAACGGCGCCTCGGAGTTCTTCGTGCTCGACGCGGAGCTCAGCGCCCGGGTCCACGCGCTGGCACAGGAGCACGGCGTGACGCCGTTCATGGTGCTGCTCAGCGCCTACTACATCCTGCTGCACCGCTACTCCGGCCAGGACCACGTCATCGTCGGCAGCCCGGTGACCGGCCGCACCCACCAGGAGTTCTCCTCGGTCTACGGCTACTTCGTCAACCCGCTGCCGCTGCACGCGGACCTGTCCGCGGGCCCCACGGTCGCGGAGCTGCTGGAGCAGGTCCGCAGGACGGTCCTCAACGGCCTGGACAACCAGGAGTACCCGTTCGTCCTGCTGGTCGAGGAGCTGGGTCTCCAGCACGACCCCAGCCGCTCGGCCGTGTTCCAGGCGATGTTCATCCTGCTCACCCACAAGGTGGCCACCGAGCAGTACGGCTACCGGCTGGAGTACATCGAACTCCCCGAAGAGGAAGGACAGTTCGACATCACCCTGTCGGTCTACGAGGACGAGGCGGAGGGGCGCTTCCACTGCGTCCTCAAGTACAACACCGACCTCTTCCTGCCCCGGACCGTCCGCCGCATGGCCGCGCACTACGTCCAGTTGCTCGACAGCATGACGCGGGCGCCCGCCGGACTGCCGACCCCGAGGCTGGAGATGCTCGGCGCCCAGGAGCGCGAGCAACTGGTCACCGAGTGGAGCGGCTCCTCCCGGTTGCCGGCCGCCGACGGACCGGGACCGGAGCAACTCCGGGCCGTCCACCAACTGATCGGTGACATCGCCACCGCCCACCCCGAGGCCGTCGCCGTCTCCGTGCCTGACCTGCGGGGCCCCACGGAACACCTCACGTACGGAGAGCTCGACCGCAGGGCCGACGCCAGGGCCCGACGGCTGCGCGAGCTGGGCGTGGCCCAGGGCTCCGTCGTGGGCCTGTGCCTCGACAAGTCACCGGAACTGGTCGTCACCCTCCTCGCGGTGCTCAGGGCGGGCGGCGCCTATCTGCCGGTCCACCCGGACCAGCCCGCGGAGCGCGTCGCCCACGTACTGGGCATCGCGCGGGCCGCCCACATCGTCGTCGACGACACGCGCGCCGGGTGGGCCGAGGGCCTGCCCGCCACCGTGCTGACCCCGGCGGAGCTGCGCGCTACGGAGACCGCGGGACCCGCACCGCAGGAGACCACCGACCTGGACTCGCCCGCCTACGTCATCAACACCTCGGGGTCCACCGGCCGTCCCAAGGCCGTGCGGGTCAGCCATCGCAGCCTCGCCTCGGCGTACGCGGCATGGTCCGGGGAGTACCGGCTGGCGGACGGGGCACGCGTCCACCTCCAGATGGCCGAGCCCTCGTTCGACGTGTTCACCGGCGACCTGGTCCGCGCCCTGTGCTCGGGCGGCCGGCTGGTGCTGGCCGACCGGGACCTGATCTTCGACACCACCCGGCTGTACCGCACGATGCGGACGGAACGGGTCGACTGCGCGGAGTTCGTCCCCGCCGTCGTACGGGGCCTGATGGACCACTGCGAACGTGCGGGCGAGCGGCTCGACTTCATGCGCCTGCTGGTGGTCGGTTCCGACGCGTGGAAGGTGGCGGAGTACGAGCGGCTGCGCGGCCTGTGCGGTCCCGGTACCAGGGTGATCAACTCCTACGGCGTCACCGAGGCCACCATCGACAGCGCCTTCTTCGAAGGCCCCGCGGACGGCCTCGAACCAGGCCTCATGGTGCCGATCGGCCGCCCGCTGGCCAACAGCGCACTCCATGTCCTGGACGAGCACGGCGAACCCGTCCCGCCCGGTGTGCCGGGCGAGCTGTGGATCGGTGGCGACGGCCTCGCCCTCGGATACGCAGGCGACCCGGAACAGACGGCGCAACGCTTCGTGACGCGGCAGCTGAGCCGCGAGCCGGGCGCCGCACCGGTACGGCTGTACCGGACCGGCGACGTGGCGCGCTGGGACACGCACGGCCGGATGCACCTGCTCGGACGCAGCGACCACCAGGTCAAGCTGCGCGGCCACCGGATCGAGGTCGCCGAGATCGAATCCCACCTGGCGGGCTGGCCTGGCCTCGCCCGCGCCGTGGTGGCCGTCCGCCCCGACGCCGCCGGCGACCCGGCCCTCTGCGCGTACTGCGTGGCGGAGCCGGGCCGGACACTGGACCGGCGGGCCGTCCGCCGCCATCTCGCGGGAGCCGTGCCGGCCTTCATGGTGCCCTCCCACGTCGTCGAACTGCCGGAGCTGCCCCTCACCGCGCACGGAAAGGTGGATGTCGCCGCGCTCCCGGTACCGGCCGGTACGGACCGGCAGCAGTCCTACGAAGCACCGGTGACCCTCTACGAACTCAGCATGGCCCGGCACTGGGAAGCGCTGCTCGGGATGGACCGGGCCGGCCTCGGGGACGACTTCTTCGAATCCGGCGGCAGCTCGATCAAGCTGATCGAGCTGATCCACCACCTGCGGACGGAGTTCGGCATCGGCGTCCCGGTCAGCCGCCTGTACCAGTCCACGACCCTGCACGGCATGGCCGCGGCCGTGGAGGACCTCGTCAACAACACGACCTCGGAGGAGCTGCCGTACCTCACCTTCAACCCCGGCCCGGGACAGCCCGTCTTCTGCTTCCCCCCGGCCGGCGGCCACGCACTCGTCTACCGGGGCTTCGCCGCACAGCTCCCGGCGTACCCGATCGTCGCGTTCAACTATGTGCCCGGTGACGACAAGGTCGTCCGGTACGCGGATCTGGTGGAGTCCGTCGGGCCGGAGGGCCCCTGCCGGCTGCTCGGGTACTCGCTGGGCGGCAACCTCGCGTTCGAGGTGGCCAAGGAGCTCGAAGCACGCGGGCGGGAGGTCTCCCACGTCGTGGTGCTGGACTCCCGCCGCATCCTGGAGACCTACGAGCCGGGCGAGGAGGGCGTGAGGATCTTCGAGGCGGAGCTGGGCCGCCATCTGTACCAGCACACCGGCTCGGAGATCGTCGCCAAGACCGTTCTCGAACATGCGGCCGAGTACGTGGGTTTCTGCGGCAGGACCCCCAACACCGGGACGGTGGCGGCCTCGGTCGGTGTCGTCACCGACGAGGAGAAGGCGGGCCTCTACGCCGTCGGCGCCCCGGGCACCTGGCACGGCAGCACCACCGGCCGGACCCACGTCCTGCGGGGCTCCGGGACCCACGCCGACATGCTCGACCCCAAACACCTGCCGCGCAACGCCGCCCTGGTACGCGCCCTTCTCACGGGGGACGCCGACCATGCCGGATGAGGACGACTGGGACAGCCCGCACCGGACACCCGGCAGCGCGCCCCGCGTCATCGTCATCGGCGCGGGGGTGGCAGGCCTGTCCACCGGCTGCTACGCGCAGATGAGCGGGATGCGGACCCGAATCTTCGAGAAACACGTGCTGCCCGGTGGGTGCTGCACGGCCTGGTCCCGCGACGGCTACCTCTTCGACTACTGCATCGAGTGGCTGATCGGCACCGCCGCGGGCAACGACGCCAACCAGGTCTGGCGCGAGCTGGGCGCGCTCGACGGCAAGACCGTCAGGAACTTCGAGCTGTTCAACAAGGTCGTCGACGAGGACGGCCGGTCGGTGACCTTCTGGAACGACCCGGCCCGGCTGGAGGAGCACCTGCTGCGCGTCTCGCCCGCCGACGCACGGCTGATCCGTTCCTTCTGCCGCGACCTGAGGAGGTTCACGGAGATCGAGCTGTACCCGTTCCTGACCGCGCCGGCCCTGCGGACCGTACGGGAACGGGCGGCGACACTGCGCACCGTGCTGCCGGCGTTCCGCCTCTTCTGGCGCACCGCAGCCACCCCGATGCACCGGTTCGCGGACCGGTTCGAGGACCCGCTGCTGCGCAGAGCCTTCCGGAACATCTTCTTCCAGGACCCGGAGGGCTTCCCCCTGCTCCCGTACCTGTTCAACATGGCCAGCGCCTACCACGGCAACGCGGGCTTCCCGCAGGGCGGTTCGCTCGGCCTCGCCCGCTCTGTCGAGGAGCGGTACACCGGGCTCGGCGGGACGGTCACTTACCGCGCCCGTACCGAGAGGGTGCTGGTGGACAGCGGCCGGGCCGTCGGGATCGAGCTGCGCAACGGCAGGAGGTACTACGCCGATCACATCGTGTCCGCCGCCGACGGGCACACCACCGTCTACGAGCTGCTGGGAGGCAGATACACCGGCCCCAGGATCGAGAAGCTCTACACCGAACTGCTGGAACGCCCCGGGACGCTGTTCCCCGCCGTGGTCTCCGCGTTCGTCGGTGTCCACGGCGATCTCCCCGCCGGGGACGCCCACAGCACCACGTACCTGCTGCGGCCAGAGGAGGCCGCCGAACTGCCCGGCGCGCTCCAGAGCAGCCTGGTGGTCCAGCTGCGCTCGCGCTACTCGGACGGCTTCGCACCGCCGGGCAAGTCCGTGGTCCACTGCACCTACTTCAGCGACTACACCTACTGGAAGGCGCTGCGCCAGAGCGACCGCAAGGCCTACTGGGCGCAGAAGCGCAAGGTGGCCGACTTCGTGCGGCGGTTCCTGGGGCGGCTCTGGCCGGGCACGGCCGAGCGGATCGACCTGGTGGACGTGGCCTCACCGGCGACGACCCGGCGCTACACCGGAAACCACAACGGCTCGATCCTCGCCTGGAAAGCGTTTTCCGACGCCGACGACGTGTCCGCCGGTCTGGTCGGCAAGGACCGGATGCGGCTGCCCGGACTCAGCGGGTTCTCCATGGCCGGCCAGTGGGTCGGCATGGGCGGCCTGATCCGTGCCGCCTCCACCGGCCGCTTCGCCACCCAGTACCTCTGCGAGGAGCTGGGCCTTCCGTTCAAGGCCTGGGAGAGCGGCGGCACCGCCCCCTGGCACCCGGACAGGCTGGGGAAGCTGCCCCAGCTCGACCGGTGGTCATCAAAGGAGGGAACCGGCGCGTGAGGACAGAGGGGAAACAGACGAAGAGGCCCGCGGCACGGGCGCCGCACGACAGACAGACCATGATCATCATCGGCGCCGGGCTCGGCGGCCTCTCCACCGGCTGCTACGCGCAGATGAACGGCTACCGCTCCCAGGTGCTGGAGATGCACGAGATCCCAGGAGGGTGCTGCACCGCCTGGGAACGCGGCGACTTCACCCTGGACGCCTGTGTCAGCTGGATGCTCGGCAGCGGCCCCGGCAACGAGATGCACCAGATCTGGCTGGAGCTCGGCGCGCTGCAGGGCAAGGAGGTACGCCACTTCGACGTCTTCAACATCGTGCGGGGGCAGGACGGCAGAGCGGTCTACTTCTACTCCGACCCGGACCGGCTGCAGGACCACCTCACCGGACTCTCGCCCGCCGACGCGAAACAGATCAGGGAGTTCTGCCGCCAGCTGCGCTCCTTCCGCAAGGCGCTCGCCGTCTACCCGTTCCTCAAACCCGTGGGACTGATGGGGCGGGTGGAGCGATGGCGCATGCTGGCCTCGTTCGTCCCGTACTTCAACGCCGTGCGCAAGTCGATCTCCGTGCTGATGTCGGAGTACTCGGCCCGGTTCAAGGACCCGCTGCTGCGGGAGGCGTTCAACTTCGTCCTGTACGAGAAGCACCCGGCGTTCCCCGTACTGCCGACGCACTTCCAGCTCGCCTCGCACGCCAACCTCTCCGCGGGCGTTCCGGAAGGCGGTTCGCTCGGACTGGCCGAGTCGATCGAGCAGCGCTACCGGAGGCTCGGCGGCCGGGTCACGTACAACACCAAGGTCGAGGAGGTCCTCGTCGAGGACGACCGGGCGGTCGGCGTCCGGCTCAGCGACGGCCGGGAACTGCGCGCCGACATCATCGTGTCCGCCTGCGACGGACCCACCACGATGATGAAACTCCTGGGAGGCCGCTATCTGAACGACGCCTACCGACGGCTTTACACCGAGACCCTGAACGAACCGGGCATGGTGTTCCCCGGTTACTTCACCCTCTTCCTGGGCCTGAAGCGGGCCTTCCCCGAGGGCGAACCGTGCACCACCTATCTGCTGGACGAGGCGCAGGCGGCCGAACTGACGGGCATCCGCCACCGCAGCATCAACGTCCAGTTCCGCAGCCGCCATTACCCCGAGCTCTCGCCGGACGGGACGACCGTCGTTTACGCCACCTACTTCTGCGACATCGCCCCCTGGCGGGCCCTGGACGAAGGCCCGGAGCAGATCACCCGGAGCCGCGGCGGCCAGGAGCTCCACACCCTCCCCGTCCGGCACGGCCGCGGCTACTACGCGGCCAAACGGCGGGCACGCACGGCGCTCGTGAAGTTCCTGGAGGAGCGGTACCCCGGCCTGGAGGACGCCATCGCGGTACGTGACGTGTCCAGCCCCCTCACTCAGGTCCGGTACACCGGCAACCACGACGGGACGGTCCTCGGATGGCAGCCGTTCGTGGAGAGCGGCGAAACCCTGGAGGAGCTCATCAAGAAGCACGGTCCGGGGCTCCCGGGCCTGGAGAACTTCTACCTGTCCGGCGTCTGGGCGACCACGGGCGGACTGATCCGCGCGGCCGCGGCGGGCCGGCACGTCATGCAGTTCGTCTGCCGTGACGACGGCAGACCGTTCAGCGCCTCCCTCGACGAGAGCGGGCCGCCGCCGACCCATCTCGTCATTCCGGTCGGGGGGCTCCCCGCGGCCCGATCCGAACCCACCCGTGTGGAACAGGAGCAGAATTGAAGATCAAGGAGTGGGTCGTCCGCGAACACGTCAAGGGCACTCCCGACGTCGACCGGATCTACGAGAAGGTCGTCCGCGACATCGACGTGGATCTCGCACCCGACGAGATGCTGCTCAAGACGCTCTACGTCTCGGTTGATCCCTACCTCCAGGGCATCGCCCTGGACACCCCGCTCGGCCGGCACATGGGCGCCGACTCGATCATGGAAGTGCTCGACGCCGGCCCGCGGGCGGCGCACCGGCCGGGCGATCTGGTGCAGGGCTTCGGCGGCTGGCGTTCCCACCTGATCAGCTCCGGCGAGGAATCCCTCTGGCAGACGGGTACCTTCCCCATGGTGTTCCCCGCCTTCCGCCGGCTCGACCCGAGCTGGTACGACGACGCGCTGCCCCTGGCGACGGCACTGAGCGCGATGGGCGGTCCGGGCATGACCGCCTGGGGCACGCTCACCACGTTCCTCGACGCCGGACCGGGGGACACCCTGGTGATCAGCGGCGCCTCCGGCGCGGTCGGGACGCTGGTCGGCCAGCTGGCCCGGCTCGCGGGCGCCCGGGTGGTCGGCACGACGTCGAGTCCGCAGAAGGCGGAGTACCTGTCGAGGCTTGGGTTCGACGAGGTGATCCTCTACCGGCAGGGCGACAGCGCCGACAGCGTGCGCGACGCGCTCGCTCGGGCGGCTCCGGACGGCGTGGACCGCTACTTCGACAATCTCGGCGGTGCCGTGACCGACGTGGTCTTCTCCCTGCTCAACGTCGGCAGCCAGGTGGCGGTGTGCTGGCAGTGGGCGACCCAGGTCGGCCGGGACGCGGTGGGGCCCCGGCTCCTGCCCTACATCATGTTCCCGCGCGCCACCGTGCGCGGGATCTTCTCCCTGGAGTGGTTCACCGAAGAGAACTGGAAGGCGCTCCACACCGAGCTGGGTGAACGGGTCCGGCGGGGCGAGGTGGTCTGTGACCACACCCTCCACTACGGCTTCGACCGCATCCCCGCGGCCTACGGGAGCCTCTACCACGACCGAGGGGCCAACCTGGGGAAGGTCCTGGTCGAGTTGTGACCGTCCGGCCGATCCGCCCCCGGACCTTCCCCTTCCGGCCTCCCCTGCCACTCCCTCCGCGCCATCCCGGCCCGGCCGTCCGCCGGTCCGTTGACCTGTCGAACCCGCCCAGCCAGGAGGTACCTTGTCCACCGCAGTCAGCACCAGCAGCAGTGCCGGGCCCGGACCGCTGTTGGCGCCGCTCCACCGGATGGAGTTCGGCACCCCGGGCCCGCCGCGGCTCACCGAACTCACGGACGGCTCGCCGGCCTGGCTCGTCAGCCGCTATCCCGATGTCAAACAGGTGCTCAGCGACGGCCGGTTCGGCCGGGCCGAGCTGTACGCGGCGGACGGCCCGTCCGTCACCCAGACGCCGGGGCTGGTCAACGACCCGGACCTGATGTTCAACCAGGACGGCCCCGACCACCTCAGACTGCGCCGCACCCTGCGCCGCGCGTTCACTCCCCGAGCGGTCGCCAGGTGGCAGCCCTGGATCGCGGCGATCGTGGAGCAGTTGCTGGACGGACTGGCGCAGGGCGCAGGCCAGGTGGACATCGTCGCCGAGTTCACGCTGCCGTTGCCGGTGGCCGTGATCAGCCGGCTGATGGGGCTGGACGAGTCCGCGCGCGAGCGGATGCGGCACTGGAGCGATCACGCCTTCACGGACGGCTCCCGCAGCGGTGACGAGGTGGGCGCCGCCATGGCCGAGTTCTCCGAGTTCGGCGCACAGCTGCTGGCGGCACGGCGGCGTGATCCGGGGGTCGATCTGGTCAGCGGCCTGGTACGGGCCGCCGACGAGGAGGGAGGCATCCCCGAGGCGCAACTGGTCAGCCTGGTCTGCGGACTGGTGGTCGGCGGACACGACAGCACGATGACCATGCTCGGCAACTCGCTCCTCTACCTGCTCACCGAGAGGCTGGAGGCCTGGCCGCTCCTCGTGGCCGCCTCCGAGGAGGAGGCCGGCACGGTGGCCGACCGCCTGCTCCACCTGATCCCCCTCGGAGACGACCGGGGAAGCACCCGCCGGGCGGCCGAGAGCGTCGAGGTCGGGGGCGTGCTGATCCCGGCCGGAGCGGTGGTCCTGGCGGACTGCGGCATGGCCAACCGCGACCCCGCCGTCTTCCCGCCGAGTACGGCGGACGACCTGTTCGCACCCATGGAGGCGCCCACCCTGTCGTTCGGCGCCGGACCGCACTACTGCCTGGGCGCCTGGCTGGCCCGGACGGAACTCCAGCTGGCCCTGCACCGGCTGGCGGTCAGGTTCCCGGGGCTCCGGCTCTCCCAACCGCCGGAATCCGTCCACTGGCGGGTGGGGACCACCTCGCGCAGTCCGGAGCGCCTTGAGGTGACCTGGCCACAGACGTAGCCCCGCTGCCACCACCCACCTCGGGGCACGTGAACCGCTCAGGACGGCTGCACGAGGCCGGTGACCGGGAACGAGACGGTGTCCTGGGCGGGACGGGAGAGATGGGCGGCGGTGTGGAAATGACCGTCCGTCTCTCTCCCCCGGGGGTCCTCGCCGGCCGCGATCACCGACTCCACGGCGAACTGCCGCTCCTCCGGACCGGTGAAGCGACGCTGTACGAAGGTGTGGGGAGCGGCCTTCTCCGTGACCAGCCCGAAGGACTCCAGACACTCGGCGATGGGCCGGTAGGAGCCGGTACGCAGCACCAGCGACGCCACCCAGACCGGAGTGTCGGCCGCTTCCAGAAGTGGCCGGAAGGTGCGCGAGGACAGGAAGCTGGCGCCGCCCGTGACCGTGATCAGACGGACGCGCCGTGCCGCCCGCAGCAGAGCGGCGGAGGGCGGTGCGACCTCCAGGTTCTCCCCGAACGCCTCGTCCAGCAGGCCCACCTCGCGTGCGTAGGCGACGGCGTTGGGCGCCGCGTCGAGGCCGAACACGGGGACCGCGTCGGGGCGACGCCTGGACCGGTAGAACTCACGGTCCCAGGAGGCGAGTTCGCCGGTGGTCATCGCAGAGGCGCGGGGTGAGGTGTAGTGGTCGTACAGGTCGTCCAGCGTCAGATCGTGGTTCAGCAGGGCCGCGTTGATGCCGTAGGAACAGCAGATGTCCAGCACCGCTCCGGACTCCGTCGCACACACACCGGTCGCGACCAGCCGGCGGTGGATCTGCTGGGCGTGGTGCGGCGTCCGGTAGCCCAGCGGCCGGAAGGCGCCGAAAAAGGCCCGGGGATCGGGGCGGTCGTAGATCTCGTCGAAGGGCGTCATCGACTCCTGAGCCGCACCCGGGGCGGTGGTCCCGGCCGCCCCGGCTCCCGGCCCGGCGCCCTGTCCCTGGTCGTTGCCCGCTGCGTCCGCTGCCCTGACCGTCACACGCGCTCCCCTGTCGCCCCGCCGCACTCGTCCCGGTCAGCATCGGTCCGAACCGCGGGAAACGGAACAGGTACCGAACAGCCACGGGCGCGAACGAGCCAACCGCCGGGCCACAGCGAACCCTGCGACCGGCCAACCCGCCCGGTACGAAAAAGGTGACGGGTCCATCCAGCTGCCGATCCATATTGAATCAACATCAACTGCCGTCCGAAGAGGAAGTGTTCGTCCCGGTGACACTACGCGTAGCCCAGATCCGGCCACTGCCCGAGCTGCTCAGGGAGCACGCGCGCAGCAACGGCTCCAAGGTCGCCTTCCAGGACGCGGTGTCCCGGGTCACCTACGAGGAACTGGAGCTGCGGACCGGCCGACTGGCCGGCCGGCTGACCGGACTCGGGCTGCCGCACGGCGAGCGGGCGGCGGTCCTCCTGGGCAACCGCATCGAAGCCGTGGAGAGCGTTCTCGCCGTCACCAGAGCGGGCGCGGTCGGCGTGCCGATGGACTCGCGGAGCACCCGGGCCGAGCTCGCCCACATGCTGGACGACAGCGGAGCCGGGTTCGTCTTCACCGACCGGCCCCATCTGGCCACGCTGCGGCCGCTCCTGGCGGAGCGCCCCCGACTGACCGTGGTGCTCGTCCACGCCGGCGGTGACGACGCGGCGGCCGATACCGACGGGACGCTCTGCTACGAGGAGCTGGCCGCCACCGAACCATCGGTCCCCGCTCCGGACGACCTCGGGCTCGACGAGGCGGCGTGGCTGCTCTACACCTCCGGCTCGACCGGCAGCCCCAAGGGGGTGCTGTCCACACAGCGCAACCGCCTGTCGGGCGTGGCCTCCGGTCTCGTCGGCGTCCTCGGCATGTCGCCCGACGACCGGCTGCTCTGGCCGCTGCCCCTCCACCACGCCATGGGCCAGATCCTCTGCGTCATCGGGGTGGCCGCGACCGGGGCGTCCGCCGTGCTCCTGCCGAGGTTCTCCGTGCCGGACGTGCTGGCTGAACTGCGCCGGACGGACGACCCGGTCACGCTGCTCGGCGGCGTCCCGACGACGTACGGCAAGCTCCTCGACGCCGTACGCGGCGAAGGGCTGAGGGCCCCCGCGCTCCGCGGCTGCGTCAGCGGAGGCATGGCGGCCGCGCCCGCATTCCGGCGCGACTTCGAGGAGACCTGCGGGGTCCCGTTCCTGGAGCACTACGGGAGCACGGAGGCCGGGCCCGTGACCATGCCGGTGCCGGGCGCCGCCCGGCCGGCAGGCTCCTGCGGCCGGGTGCTCCCGGGTACCCGGGCACGCATCGGCGACGGCACCGCGAGCGGCGGCGAAGCCCCGGGGGAGGGCGAGCTGTGGGTATCGGGGCCCGGCGTCATGGCCGGGTACCACGGCCGGCCCGACGACACCGCGGAGGTACTGCGCGACGGGTGGTACCGCACCGGCGACCTCGCCCGGATCGATGGCGACGGCGAAGTCACCGTCACGGGCCGGCTCAGCGAGCTGATCATCCGCGCGGCGGAGAACATCCACCCCTCCGAGGTGGAGGCGGTACTGCGGTCCCTGCCGGGGATCAAGGACGCCGCCGTGGCCGGCCGGCCCGACGACGTACTCGGTGAGGTGCCGGTCGCCTACCTCGTGCCGCGGACGCCCGGCGCGCTCGACAGACGAGCGGTCCTGGCCGGCTGCCGCGAGCACCTGTCACCGTTCAAGGTCCCCGCCGCCCTCTACGAGGTGGCCGGGATCCCGCGCACCGCCTCCGGGAAGACCAAGAGGTACGCGCTCAACGACCTGCCGGCCAGGCCCCTGGAGGCGGCGGCCGCCACCACCTCGCCCGCCGGGACGGAAGCGGTGGACCTGGCGGCTCTGGTGCGGGGCGAGGCCGCCGCCGTACTGGGCTGCGCCGTCGAGGAAGTGGAGCCGGGGACCGCGTTCCGTGACCTGGGCCTCGACTCGCTGACGTCGACCGTGCTGGCCGGCCGTCTCTCGGCGGCGACCGGCCTCTCCCTCTCCGAGGCCGCCGTCTTCGAGTTCCCCACCGCGCGGGAGATGGCCGCCCACCTCGGGGCGCGGCTCACCGGCGAACCGGCCGGCGGCCCGGCCACCGGCACCCACGGGGCCGGAACCGACGACGACCCCGTGGTGATCGTGGGGATGGCGTGCCGCTTCCCCGGCGGTGTGGAGTCCCCGCAGGACCTGTGGCGGCTCGTCGACGACGGCGTCGACGCCATCACCCCGTTCCCCGCCGACCGGGGATGGGACATCGACGGGCTGTTCGACCCGGACCCCGGGCGGGCCGGCCGGACATACGTGCGCGAGGGCGGCTTCCTGTCCGGGGTGGACCGTTTCGACCCGGCGTTCTTCGGTATCTCGCCCCGCGAGGCACTGGCGATGGACCCCCAGCACCGGCTGCTCCTCGAAGTCGCCTGGGAAGCCTTCGAACACGCCGGCATCGACCCCGGCTCGGTGCGCGGGACGCCCACGGGCGTGTACGCCGGGCTGATGTACAGCGACTACGCCAGCCGGTTCGCCCGCACACCGGAGCAGGTGGAGGGCCACCTCGGTATCGGGAACGCGGGCAGCGTCGCCTCCGGACGCATCGCCTACACCCTCGGCCTGGAAGGGCCGGCGATCACCGTGGACACGGCGTGCTCGTCGTCGCTGGTGGCCCTGCACCTGGCGGCCCAGGCGCTGCGCAGGGGCGAGTGTTCGCTCGCACTGGCCGGTGGCGTCACGGTCATGTCCGGGCCCGACTCCTTCGTGGAGTTCAGCAGACAGCGCGCCCTGGCCGCCGACGGCCGCTGCAAGGCGTTCGCCGCGTCCGCGGACGGCACCGGGTGGGCGGAGGGCGCCGGAATGCTGCTGGTGACCCGGCTGTCCGAGGCGCGGCGGGCCGGGTACCGGGTACTGGCCGTGGTACGCGGCTCCGCGGTGAACCAGGACGGCGCCAGCAACGGCCTGACCGCACCGCACGGACCGGCCCAGCGACGGGTGATCCGCCAGGCCCTGGCCGACGCGCGGCTGGAGCCCGCCGAGATCGACGCCGTGGAGGCGCACGGGACCGGCACCCGGCTCGGCGACGTCATCGAGGCCGAGGCCTTCCTGGCGGCCTACGGGCGGTCAGGCCCGAGGGAGAACCCGCTGTGGCTGGGCTCGGTCAAGTCGAACCTCGGGCACACCCAGGCCGCGGCGGGCATGGCCGGTGTGATGAAGATGGTCCAGGCGATGGAGCACGGGGTGCTGCCCCGTACGCTGCACGCCGACGAGCCGACACCGGCGGTGGACTGGTCCTCGGGCGCGGTGTCACTGCTCACCCGCCCGGTGCCGTGGCCCCGGACCGGCCGGCCCCGGCGGGCCGGCGTGTCGTCCTTCGGGATCAGCGGCACCAACGCCCACGTGCTCCTTGAGCAGGCGCCGGAGGCGGACCGGCGCGACCCGGACAGCGGCCCCCCGGCCGGACGGGAGGCCTCGGCGGGGGCCGTGCCGTTCCCGCTGTCGTCGAGGAGCGCCGCCGGGCTCCGGGCACAGGCCCGGCGGCTGCACGCCGAAGTGGCCGCCCGCCCCGGCACGAGCCTGCTGGACTTCGGCTACTCCCTGGCCACGACCCGAGCCGCCTTCGAACACCGCGCGGTGACGGTGACCGCGGAGCGGGACGGGCTGCTCGCCGCCCTCGACGCGGTCGCCGAAGGGCGGCAGCGGCCCGGGGTGAGCACCGGTGGCCCCCGCCCGGCGGGACCGGTCGTCTTCCTGTTCACCGGTCAGGGCAGCCAGCGCGCCGGAATGGGCCGGGAACTGTACGAGGCCCATCCCGCCTACGCCCGTTCCTTCGACGAGACCTGCGCCCTGCTGGATCCGCTGCTGCCCCAGCCGCTGCGGGAGGTGGTGTTCGCGGATACGGCTGCCGAAGGCCCGGAAGGAGACGGCCTCCTGCACACCACGCGGTACGCGCAGCCCGCGCTCTTCGCCCTGGAAGTGGCGCTGTTCCGGCTGCTGGAGTCCTGGGGGGTGCGCCCGGACCTCGTGGCGGGGCACTCCCTCGGGGAGCTGGCGGCCGCACACGCCGCCGGGGTGCTCTCCCTCTCCGACGCCTGCACGCTGGTGGCGGCACGGGGCCGTCTGATGGACGAACTGCCCTCGGGCGGGGCGATGGCCGCGGTACGGGCCGGGAAGGACGAGATCACCGAGTACCTCGCCGACGGGAAGCAGAAGGTGGACATCGCGGCCCTGAACGGCCGCTGGGTGGTCCTCTCCGGTGACGAACCGGCGGTGCTGGAGGCCCTGGCGTACTGGCGCGAACAGGGCCGCGAGGCCAAACGGCTGCGGGTGAGTCACGCCTTCCACTCCGCGCGCATGGAACCCATGCTCGACGCGTTCGCCGTGGTGGCGCGGGGAATCACCTACTCCCCGCCGCTGCTTCCCCTGGTGACGGCGTTGGCGGACCGGCCCGCCACGGACGCGGAACTGTGCTCGCCCGGATACTGGGTGGACCAGGTACGCCGCCCGGTCCGCTTCGCCGACGCGGTGCGGATTCTGCGGGAGCGCGGCGCGGCCCACCTCGTGGAACTCGGCCCGGACGGCGTGCTCTCGGGCCTCGCACGGGACTGCCTGTCCGACATGCACACGCCTGAACCGACGGCCGACGCAACCGGGTCCGCACCCCAGGTCGTCCCCACGCTGCGCGGGCCCCGGCCGGAGACCGAGGCGCTGCTCACCACCGCCGCCGCGCTGCACGCCCACGGTGTCGGCATCGACTGGCACGCCGTCTTCGCCGGACGCGGTGCACGCCGTACCGAACTGCCCGGCTACGCCTTCCAGCGCGGGCGGTACTGGATCGAAGCGGACCGGCCGGAGACCACGGCGGAGCCGGACACCGCGCCCCATCCGTTCCTGCGCTCCGCCACATCGACAGCGGACGACGACGGTCTGCTGCTGACCGGGCTGCTCTCCCCGGCCGGCCACCCCTGGCTGGCCGGCCACGTGGTGCTGGGCGCCGTACTGCTGCCCGCGACGGCGTTCGTCGACATGGCGGTCCACGCGGGAGACCGGGCGGGAACCCCCGTACTGGAGGAACTCACCCTGACGGCGGCCCTGTCGCTGCCCCGCGACGGAACGGTCGAGCTGCAGGTGAAGGTGGCACGAGCGGACGCGCACGGCAGGCGGGCCGTGGTCTTCCACGCGCGGCCGCACACTCCCGGGTACGACGGACCCTGGACCCGCCACGCCTCCGGAACCCTCGCGCCCCAGGAGCTGCCGGAGCCCTCGGCCGCACCCGGCCCGTGGCCGCCGGAGGGCGCCGTCCCGCTGCCGCTCGACGCGGGGTCCGGCGAGGACTTCTACGGCCGGCTCGCCCACGGGGGGCTCCGCTACGGCCCGGCCTTCCAGGGACTGCGGGCCGCCTGGCGGCTGGGCGACGACATCCTGGCCGAGGTCTCGCTCCCGCCCGGAGAAACCGGCGACGCCGGCCGGTTCACACTGCATCCGGCCCTTCTCGACGCGGCGCTGCACACCCTGATGCTCGCGGGAGCCGCGCCCGAGGAGAACGGGGTGTCCCTGCCGTTCGCCTGGAGCGGCGTGCGGCTTCACGCCTCCGGTGCCCGCCGGCTGCGGGTACGGGTCCGCCCGACGGCGGAGAACGGGGCACGGCTGGAGCTGGCCGACGGCTCCGGAACCCCGGTGGCCACGGTGGAGTCGCTGGTCCTGCGACCGTTGCCCCGCGAGCAGCTGCACGCCGTTGGGGCGCACGAGGACTGCCTGTTCCGCCTCGACTGGGCGCCCCTGCCCGCAGCCACCGCCCCGACCACGGCGCCGGCCACCTGGGGTCTCCTGGGCGAGCCCGGCCCGCGACTGCGCGAGACACTTCTGCGCTCCGGCGTCCGGCCCACGGCGTACGCGGACGCCGCCTCTGCCGCCGCCGACGCGCCTGCCGTCGTCATCGCCTGCCCGCCGCTCACCGGGACGGGCGGCGCGGACCGCGCGGCTGCCGCGCACCGCACCGCCGGATGGGCGCTGCGGCTCGCGCAGGACTGGCTGGCCGACGAACGCCTGGCCGGTTCCCGCCTGGTCATCGTCACTTCGGGTGCCGTCGTCACAGGGGCGGAGACGGACGACCGCACCGCGACGGGCGACGACGCTCTCGTCTGCGCGCCGGTATGGGGCTTGTTCCGCTCGGCGCAGACGGAGAACCCCGGCCGTTTCGCACTGGTCGACACCGACGGCAGCCCCGCATCGGCGGGAGCCCTGGCACAGGTCCTGACGAGCCCGGAACCGCAGACGGCCGTGCGGGACGGAGTCGCCTACGTACCGGAGCTGGTACCGGCCTCCCACAAGGCGCCGGACGAAGGCCCGCCGCGTCGGCTGGACCCCGAGGGGACCGTCCTGATCACCGGAGGAGCCGGCTCCCTCGGCGCCTCCTTCGCCCGCCACCTCGTGGCCGAGCACGGTGTGCGCCACCTGCTGCTCGTCGGCCGGCGCGGGGCCGACGCGCCCGGCGCCGCCGAACTGAGCGCGGAACTGGCCGAGCTGGGTGCGGAGGTGACGGTGGCCGCGTGCGACGTCGCCGACCGCACCGCCCTCGCCGCGCTCCTCGCGGATGTCCCGGACAAGCACCCGCTGACCGGCGTGGTGCACACCGCGGGGGTGCTGGACGACGGTGTGATCCCGGCACTCACACCGGAGCGCCTGGACCGCGTGCTGAGGCCGAAGGCGGACGCGGCGCTCGCTCTGCACGAGTTGACCCGGGGCAGCGACCTGGCGGTCTTCGCCCTGTTCTCCTCGGTGGCGGGGGTGTTCGGCTCGGGCGGCCAGGGCAACTACGCGGCGGCGAACGCGTTCCTGGACGCGCTGGCACAGCACCGCGGGAGCACCGGCCTGCCCGCCACCTCCCTCGTCTGGGGGCCCTGGCGGCAGAGCGGCGGAATGACCGCAGAACTGCGCGAAGCGGACCTGCGCCGGATGGCCCGTTCCGGTCTCGTCCCGCTGCGGACCGAGGAAGGCCTCCGGCTCTTCGACACCGCCGTCGGCGGCCGGGACGCGGTCCTGGTCGCGGCCCGGCTGAACCCGGAGGCGAGCGCGGCCCCCGGGGCGCCGCTCTCCCGCATGCCCGGCCACGGGCCCGTCCGCCGGGCCCGCTCGGAGCCGGAGGGCGGCGATTCACTGCCGCGACGGCTGGCCGGCACACCCGCGGGCGGACACGGCGCTCTGCTCCTGTCGGAAGTACGGAAGGAGGCGGCGGCCGCACTCGGCTACACCGAGGGAGCGTCCGCGGTCGGGGCGGACCGGCCACTGGCAGAGCTGGGCCTCGACTCACTGGCAGCGGTCGAACTGCGCAACCGGCTCGCGAAGCTGACGGGGCTTGCCCTGCCGGTCACGCTCCTGTTCGACCACCCCACACCGCGTGCGGTCGCCGCCCACCTGGAGGATCAGTTCGCGAGGAACGTCCCGCGGACACCCTCCACCGGGCCCGGGGCGCGGACCGGAGTGACGGACGGAGCTCCGGCAGACAGCCCGGCACGCCGTGGAGCCGCTGCCGACTCCCTGGCCGCCCTCTTCCGCACGGCCTGCGCACGGGGCAGGTCCTGGGACGGCATGGCACTGCTGACGATCGCCTCCCGCCTCCGCGAGGTCTTCGACAGCGCGGACGCCCTCGGCACCCCGCCCGCGGCCGTCACCGCCGCCACCGGGCCCGCCCTTCCCCGGCTGATCTGCTTCCCGGCTCTCAGCGCGCTGTCGGGCCCGCACGAGTACGCCCGCTTCGGGCAGTCCCTCCAGGGCCTGCGGCGCACCTCCGTGCTGCCGAACCCGGGATTCCTGCCGCACGAGGCGATGCCCGCCACCCTGGCGGCCTTCGTCTCCGCGCAGGCCGCCGCCGTCCACGCGTGCGCGGACGGCGAGCCGTTCGTGCTGCTGGGACGTTCGGCCGGGGGATGGGTGGCGCACGCTGTCGCCGAACACCTGGAACGCACGGGCGCCGGCCCGTCCGGCGTGGTCCTGATCGACACCTTCCCCGGCGACAGCGGCAGCAGAGCAGAGGGCGGGCCCGCGCTCTCCGCGATGACCATCGGAATGCTCGACAAGGCCGCCCGGTTCGCCCCGGCCGAATCCGACCGGCTCACGGCGATGGCCGGCTATCTCGACCGGTTCTCCGGCTGGGAACCGGCGGAGCTGTCGGCACCCACGCTCTTCGTCCGCGCCGGGGATCCGCTGCCCGGCATCGAGGCAGCGGCCACCTGGAGCCTGCCGCACACGGAGGTCACCGTGCCCGGCGACCACTTCACCGTACTGGAGGAACACGCCCGCACGACCGCTCTCGCCGTCCACGACTGGCTCAGCGGGCCCGCGTCACTCCGGCTCAGCACGCCTCGCCGTACGCCTTGAGCGCGCTCACATGGGCGCGCGGTGCGCCGTGTGTCGCGTCCATCACCAGGCGCAGCGCGCGGGTGGCGACCGGGGCGGCGAGCCGGTGCACGCGGTGGCGGCGCCGGTTCGCCGCCTCCGAGACCAGCGTGCGCCAGGTTCCGTCGGGAGCCAGGACCTGTACGCGGTAGGCGCGTACGAGTTCTGGCATCACCTCGAACGGGGTTCGGTGCCGGTGCAGGTTGTTGAGGTACTCGTCGACGTCGTCGTCGAAGACCACACGTACCTCGGTGAGTGTCTGCTCCCGGTCCCAGTCCAGCCGCAGCCAGGTGCCGTCCGTGCCCGTGCCGGCCCGCCCCGGCTCGGGCAGCGCGTCCGAGGACCACATGTTCGGTCCGCCGTAAGGGCGTTGGAAGCCGCCGGCCGCCTGGGCGGGACGGAAGGCACGGGTGTCGGGGGAGAGCCGGAAGCAGAACGTGTGGCGGCGCAGGCCGCGTGCCTGCCACTCCAGCACCGACTGCCCCTCCTCCTCCGGGATGTCGTGGTCGACCGCCGCGTCCCCCTCGGCCCTGCGGCGCAGCGCGAGCACCCCGTCGGTGCGGTGCGGGACGAGGACGAGAGCGGCCCCGGGGTGGGCGCGCACGATGACGACGACGTTGTGCGCGGACAGCGGGCGGTGGCCGAAGCGCGCGGTGACCCAGTGCGGGCCGCCCGCCGGCACCGCCACCGTGGTCGTCGTGAGGTGCCCCAGGGGTACGGCGTTCTCGGGGCGCCCGGTGTCCCACAGCTCGACGGTGAGTTCCGCCGGTACGGCGCCCCCGTGGACGAGCAGGCCGACCGTCTCCACCGCGGGATCCGCGGGCAGGAGCAGCGCCAGGTCCCGGTCGAGCGGGTACCGCTCACCGGGCTCGGCGGTGGTCGGCCCGGCCGCCAGCCGGGACAGGTGGGAGGAGGCCGAGACCACCGCGCCGAGCGCCAGGTTCCCGGGGTCGTCGTCGGCGACCCCGATGACGGAGGCGTCCTGCCGAAGCAGCGTACGCCGCACGGAATCCGGCTCCTTCAGGGCCAGTTCGCGCGGGGTCAGCCCCATGCCGACGCACAGCGCCGCGGCCGTTCCCGCGGCCTCACCGAGCGTGGCGCAGGTCGCCATCACCCGGGTCGCGCCGAACGCGATGTGGGTCGCGGAGATGTTCCGCCCGGCGAACAGCAGGTTCGACACGTTCACCGAGTACAGGCAGCGCAGCGGGATGTGGAAGACGCCGTCCGCGTACCGCTGGCGGGCGCCGGGCTCGTCCGCGTACATGCCCTGGACCGGATGCAGGTCGACCGACCAGCCGCCGAACGCGACCCGGTCCTCGAACGGGCGCTGCTCCAGGATGTCCTGCTGGGTCAGGACGTGGTCGCCGACGAAGCGCCGGTACTCGCGCTTGCCGGGAAGACTGCCGACCCACTCCAGGGTGAGGTTCTCGGCGTCGGGGAACTCACCGGAGTTCTTGATGTGGTCCCAGATCCCGAGCACGACCGCCTGGAGTTCGTCTCGGATGCGCTCGTTGTCGTGGACGGTGTCCAGCTCCCCGCCCCACTCGATCCACCAGTAGTCGCAGCCGTTGTCGCCCGTGCGCAGCACCCGGTTGCGCAGGATCGGAGTGGCGGCGAGGTCGCGGGCATAGGCGGGTGCCACGAACTTGACCGGGCGGCCGGCGTCCTTGGTGTGGAAGAGGATCGTGGAGCCGAGCAGCGCCTCGTCGGCCTCCTCGGGCGCCCACGGCTCCCCGTGTTCGGCGCGCGCCTCACGGCCGACGCGGTAGCGGGCCCCGGCCAGGTGACCCATCAGTCCGTCGCCCGTGCAGTCGAGGAACTGCTCCGCCCGGAAGGTGATGCGGCGCTCGGAGCCCATCATCCAGCCCGTGCAGCCGCGCACGCCGCGTGCGTCGGCCGGGCCTTCCGCCTCGACCTCGCGGATGTCGGTGTTCAGGTACAGGTCGAGCAGCGGCTCTGCGAGGACCGTGTCCAGGACGACCTGGTCCCAGTAGTACGGGTTGCCCTCCGGGTTGCGGTACTGGTTCTCGGTGTACAGCTCGCCCATGATGCCGCTCTCGCGCGCCCACCGGTGCACCCCGTGCGCGGTCGCCCCGCACACCCAGACCCGCACCTCGCTGCTGGAGTTGCCGCCGAGGACCGGGCGGTTGTGGATCAGGGCGACGCGGCGTCCGAGCCGGGCCGCGGCGACGGCCGCGCAGACGCCCGCCAGCCCGCCACCGACGACGACGATGTCGTGCCGGGTCTCTTCTTCGCGCACGGTAGGGGACTCCTCTGGGGAACGCGACGGGATACGAGGGGGTGTGCGGCGGTCCGCCGCCGGTCCGCTACGGCACCAGCTCCCGCGGTACGAAGCCCTCGTCGGCCAGGCGCCGCCACAGCTCACCGGGTACGGGGAAGCGCGCGGCGGCCGCGTTCGCCGTGACCTCGCCGGCGGACCGGCAGCCGAGGACGACCGAGGTGACGGCCGGGTGGAGGGCGGGGAACTGCACGGCGGCCGCCGTCAGCGGCACGTCGTGGGCGGCGCACAGTTCACGGCAGCGCCGGGCTCTGGCGAGGGTCTCCTCCGGGACCGGGCGGTAGTTGAACATGGCGCCGGGGGAGGGGTCGGCGAGCAGCCCGGTGTTGAACACGCCCCCCACGACCACCGCGGTGCCGGTCCTGGCGCACAGCGGCAGCAGGGCATCCAGCGCCTCGTGGTCCAGGAGGGTGAACCGGCCCGCGATCAGCACGACGTCGACGTCGAACTCCGCGACGTGGGCGGCCATCGGCGCGCTGTGGTTCATGCCGAAGCCGATGGCCCGCACCAGCCCCTCCTCGCGCAGCCGCCGTACCGCCGGATACGCGGTGCGGCGCACCTCGTCGGGGAAGTCGTCCGGGTCGTGCAGATAGAGGATGTCGATGTGGGAGCGGCCGAGGCGGGTCAGGCTCGACTCCAGGGAGGCGCGGATGCCGCGCTCCGACCAGTCGGGGACGACCTCGCCCGGGGAACCGTCGGGCCGGGGCCGCAGCAGCCAGCCGGTCTTCGTCGAGAGCACCGGCTCGCTCACCCCGGCGGGCCCGAGAAGCCGGCCGAGCCGTTCCTCGGCGAGGCCGTGGCCGTAGCGGGGCGCGGTGTCGAAGTAGCTGATCCCGGCGTCGCCCGCGGCACGGAGCGTCCGGGCCGCCTCTTCCTCGCTCACCTCCGTGAACAGGCCGCCGAGCGGGGCGGTGCCGATGCCGAGGCGGGGCAGCTCGAAGGGCAGCCGGGTCGCGGACCGGTCGCCGGTGAGGAACGCGTCGCTCACGCCGTCTCCCAAGGTGACGCGCAGGCCGCACGGGCGCCGCGCACGGACATCGTCAGGGTCAGCCGGACACGGGTCGCGGGGGGCAGTTCGACGCGGCAGTACGGTCCGTCGACCGGGACGGGGGGCATCTCGTCCACGCGCGCCGTCCGGATCAGATGTTCGGCGAAGGCGCCCGCCTGGACGAGCAGCGACCGCGCCGACGAACCCGTGTTGACCAGATCCACCACGGTGTTGCCGGGCCGGATGTCCGTCACCAGCGCCGCCGTGTCCGACGGCAGCCCGGGGCGGCGCTCGGTGGCGTCGTGGTAGCGCAGATGCAGATGGGTGAGGCCGCCGTTGTAGAGGATCTGCGGCGAGCCGGTCGTCAGCTGGAGCAGCGCCTCCGTGACCACCGGGTTCAGGTGCTGCCAGTGGTGGATGCCCAGCGCGTCCGGGCCGGTGGCCGGATCCAGCGGATCGCTCTCGATCGCCGCCACCCGCTCCGCGCTGGACTCCAGGGCGGAGCTCAGCATCCGCTCGGGGAAGTCCGGATTGCGCCCGTGCAGGAACTCGTACCAGGGCTCCTCGTGTCCCGCCTCGTCCTTGATGCGCTGTGTGTGCACGGCCGACCAGTCCCAGCCGGAGCCGGCCCGGAGCAGTTCCAGGCGTTCCCGGTCGGACTCCTCGCGGCTGAAGTGCCACAGGGCCATGGGGAGCTGGGTGGGCATCACGGTGAAGTCGAACCAGCCGGAGTCGTTGTGCCGCTGCGGCACCATCAGCGTCCGCTCCGTGGTCATGGACCGCAGGTGCGGGTCCCAGCGCTCGCCCAGCGTTCCCCGTTCGTCCGGGCGGCGCTGCCCGGACCGGCGCAGCACCGCGTCCAGCGGGTTGCGGGCCAGGTCCAGGTAGCCGCGCTCGCCGGTCAGGAACGCCGCGTTGGTGGCGCCGACTATGGCGCCGGAGGCCACGGAGGACAGGCCGTGCGGCCAGGACCAGCCGTAGTGGCCGCCGTACCAGCGGCCGTCCAGGTGCCCGCCGACGGTTCCGTCGAGCCCCACGTTGTCGGGCAGCACGTCACGCCCGGCGAGCCGCTCCTGCCAGGCGCCGGTGTACGCGGCGACCCAGTCGGCGTACCGGTCCTCGCCCGTCAGCAGGCAGGCGTTGGCCGCCAGCCCGGTGGCCGCCAGGTTCACCAGGGTGTCGCCGCGCCCCATCCGGTCCCACATCGCCCGGCCGTAAGCCCGTGCCCGCTCCGGGTCGGCGGCCAGCTCGTCGAAGTGCGTGACGCCGTCGATGCCGTCCAGCGGCAGACCGTACGGGCGCAGCGCCAGGCTCCACGGGAAGTAGGCGTCCTCGTCCGCGAACCCCCAGCGCGGCCCCTCGGCACCGTTGTGCGGGGCGCGCACGATGCGGTGGGCGGCGTCGTAGTTCGGCCCGTCCGGAAGGTAGAGGTCGGCGAACCGCGCCGCCAGCCGGCGCAGCTCGGGATCGGCCGGGTCGGCCAGGCACAGGCCGTAGAAGAGCAGCAGGCCCTCGCCCTGGTGGAACCAGTCGTAGCCGCGTTCGTACCCGTCGGCCAGCATGTCCATCTCGGTGAGCTGCGCGGTCACCCCGCGCCAGTGCCGGCGCGCCGCGGGCAGCAGGTCGGCGCTGCCGCCGAGGAGGTAGAGCGTCGGCCAGTTGAAGAACGGCTCGTAGAAGTCGTCCACACCGTCCCGGCCGTCGAGCCCGACCCCGAGCCGGTCGCGGAAGACCAGCCGCCCGTCGCCCTCTGTGTAGCGGTCGGAGAACAGCCGCCACGCCTTGTCCAGCGCGGCGAACAGCTCCCGTTCGAGCAGCGCCCACCGAGGCACCTCGCTGACCGGCCGGACCGCGTGCAGCACCGGCCCGTGCGCCGGAGGCGCCCCGTTCGACCTGTCGACCCCGCGCATCCACGACTCCCGCCCTCGTACCGACATCAAGACCATCGGGCTCAGATAATCGCCCATCGATAGCCGATGGCTAGACTCACCGGCATACGGCCGGGGTGTCAATACACCGGACCCGGCCGATGTGAGGAGGACGACCGTGATCGACTGCCATGTCCATGTGTGGGACCCGGTCGAGGGGTTCCCGTGGATCCGCCCCGGAACACCGCTGCACCGTCCCTACGCGGAGGCCGAGTTGGACGCGTCCGGGGCGGAGCTCGACCTGACCGGCGCGATCCTGGTGGAGGCCTCCCGCGGTGACACCGGAGAGACGTACGCCCTGCGGGAACTGCGCCGGAGGCGGCCGGATCTGGTCGCCGGCTACGTGGGCAACCTCCATGTCCACGGCGATGCCGGACCCGGCGCGTTCCGCGCGCTCCTGGACGAGTCCGGCGACACCCGCCCCAACGGAATGCGCCTTGGCGGACCGGACTGGGCGAGTACCCCCGGACCGGCCCGAGCCCTGGTCCCGGTGCTCGCCGAGACCGGCCTCGCGCTCGAACTCAACCTGTATCGAAGCGCGTTGAGGACCGCCTCGGAGCTGGCCGAACGTCATCCCGAACTCGCGGTGGTGGTGGACCACCTGGGCAACCCGCCGCACCTGGCCGCCGGAGAGCCGGGGGAGTGGTACGCGGACCTCGAACGCGCCGCCCGGGTGAGTAACGTCCACGTGAAGATCTCCGGCCTGCTCACCCAGCAGCACGGCGTACCCGGCGGCCAACTCGCGCGCCTGGTAAGGAATGTGGTGGACACGCTCGGTCCGGAACGCTGCCTGCTGGGCTCCGACTGGCCCATCTGTCTGACGCGCGGCACCCGCGCCGACTCGCTCGCCGCCTCGCGCGGCGGACTCGCGCACCTCACCCCCGCGCAGGACCGACAGCTTTCGCGGACCACGGCGGAGCGGGTGTACCGGCTGCGCGGTTGACAGCCTTCGCGACACCCTGATTCGATTCTCTCGATGATCGATAGGCGATGAAAGTGGCCCGCAGCCGGTCCGCCGGCCCGACCGACGCGGAGATTCGAGATGGCTCTCCTGGACCTGTCCCTCGACGAGCTGGAGAAAGACCGTTCCGAGCTGCCCGGACCCGCGCACTTCGGCGCGTTCCGGCGCCGGGTACACACACTTCGTCAAGGACACCCGCGGCCGCGGGTGTCCACGGCCGCCTCATCTGTCCGGCCTCCACCGTGTACGCCGCGTTCACCCATTGCGGCGCGCTGCGGAATGCGGATCAGGCCGGCAAGGAGATACGGGCGCGCCCGTTCAATGATCATGAGGGCGGCGCCCCGCCCGCGAAGTCGTCAAACTGGAATGGCTGGGGAAGCAGTGGGGAAAAGCACGCGCATTCCATCGATAGGCGATGAGCACGTATAGTGTCCCAACTGGCCTCCCCCAACGCAGGAATGGGAATTCATGGCATCGAACGCGTCGGCGGGATTCGACTCCACACTGGCCACCAACAAGGACCGGTTCCGAAAGGCCCTGATCTCCGACCAGGTGTACGAGTTGCTGCGGCAGGCCGTCGTCGACGGTGACCTCGCCCCGGGCGACCGCGTGGTCGAGTCCGAGATCGCGCGACGGCTCGGGGTCAGTCAGGCGCCCGTCCGGGAGGCGGTGAAACAGCTGGCCCGGGAGGGTCTGCTGATGCATGTGCCGCGTCGCGGGCATTTCGTCGTCGAAATCTCGGAACAGGACGCGGAATACGCGCGTCAGGTGCGCGAGCCGCTCGAACGGCTCGCGGCTCAGCTCGCCGCGCAGCACATCACGAAGGATCAGCTGTCCGAACTCGACGCGCTGGTCGAGCGGATGCGCAAAGCCGTGACGGTCAAAGACGTGGGTGTCTTCAGGGACGCCGACATCGCGTTCCACACACTGGTCAGCCAGGCTGCCGGAAATCCGTTCCTGGAGCGGATGTGGGAGGTCATCGAGCCCAGCCTGCGCACCCTGCGGGCCATTTCCGACCCGCTGTTCGCCGGCGACTGGTCCGCGATGGCCGACGAGCACGGGCGACTGGTCGGTCTGCTGCGCGACGGGGACGGCGAGGGGGCGGCCGTCGCGTTCGCCGACCACGCGGCGGGCCGCGGTCCCGTTCCGGACGCCCGCGCCGCGAAGAAGCCGCGCGGAAAGGCGGCCGCCGGCCGCGACTGACGGACCCATGCGCGTGGGGAAGGCCCGGACCTCTCGGTCCGGGCCTTCCCCACGCGCGGAACGTCAGCGCCGCGCGCCCGCCGTCCACTTCGGGGCGCCGTACTGGTAGGCGCCCAGACTCGGCGCCGGGTCCGTGGAGCCGTCATTGATGCCGGGCAGTGCGATCGCCGCGTTCCTGGCCGGAGAGCCCGCAGCCGGCCGGTAGTCGTGGGCCGCCGCGTCGACGAAGAGCGGGTCGGTCTCCTCGGGGAGGTTGTTCGACATGACGAGACCGCCGTCGGTGGCGCCGTCCTTGCCGGCGATCTTCCCGATGTTGTTGTAGATCTTCGTGCCCGTCGACTGGCCGGGCCCCTTCACGTAGAACAGCGTCATGCCGCCCGTGTTGTTGTAGACGCCGTTGTCGTGCGAGCCCGTCCCCAGGCCGTTGAGCATCACCGTGCCCTCCCGGTTGCCCCAGCCCACGTTGTTCGCGATCACCAGGTCGCTCTGGCCGTTGTCGGCGTAGACACCGGAGATGCCGAACGTGGAGGAGGTCGTCTTCGGCGCCGGGTCGTGCAGCACGTTGTGGTCGATGGAGGTGCCCATCATGTCGGCGCTGCAGCAGGTGTAGACCGCGGCGACGTCCAGGCTCAGCCGGGCGTAGGCCGAGATGTCGTTGTACGCGATGACGTCCTTGCCCGGGTCGAGACCCGCCACGCTGTTCCACTGGAGGTTGATCCCGCTGCGTCCGACCCGGGAGATGGTGTTGTGGGTCACCGTCTGGCTGTTGCCCTGCACGGCGACACCGGCCGCGTAGGTGCCCATGTAGTCGACGTCGTGGATGACGTTGTCGCTCGCCGTGTTGTTCTGTCCGCGCAGCGCGATGCCGTTGCCCGCGCTCAGCGACAGGTCACTGTTCACGACCTTGTTGCCGGTGCCGTCCACGATGATCCCGCTGTCGCCGACGCCGCGCGTGACCGTACTGCCGCAGTCCGTCGCGCCCTTGGTGATGTCCGTGTAGTGCGACAGGTATGTGCCCTTGATGCCGTCGAGCGTGACGCCGGTGGTGGTGGCACCCGTCTTGACCGTCGTGGCGAACAGGCCGACGCCGGCCACCGTGGTGTGGCTGGTGTTGGTCAGGTCGAAGCCCAGGGTGCGGCGCTTGGCCTCGACGGTGTGGGTCGCGGGGTCGTCGGTGCTGTACACGTACAGGCGGTGGGCGGCGGGGTCGTAGAACCAGGTTCCGGGGTGGGCCAGTTCGCCGATCTTCCCGGCGAGCGAGTAGCGCGTCTCCTGCGGCACCACCTTGTGCACGCACGGCGGCGCCGCGTCGAGGGTCACCGAGCCGGCCGCCGAGCCGGTCACCTTGGCGGTGGCGGAGACGTACCAGTAGCCGGTGAGGGCCCGCGCACCGTCCCAGTAGCCCGCCGGGCGGGTCTGGGCCGGGTCGGCGATCGTGGCGTCGGCGCTTCCGGCACCCGCGTACTGGAGCACCGGGTCCAGCGGGTCGAGGCCCGGGTACGGCCACTGGGCCTCGACGTCCATCGCCTTGTCGGTGAACACCTGCACGGTGCTGACGTCGCTGCCCAGGTCCACATCCGTGGAGTAGATGTGTCCGGCCGCGACGGCGTCCGCGAAGTCGGAGTCCGGCGCGTACGGGTCGCCCTGGCTGATCGCGGTGACGTCCGCGGCGGTGACGGGCTGCCAGCCGGTCAGCCGCGAGGCGCCGCTCACCGTCACCTGCGCGCCGGGGGCGGCCCGGTAGGTGATCGGTGCCTGCGCCGTGCCGGAGCGGGCGGGCACCACCGTCTCCTCGTACGTCCCGGAGGTGATCAGGCACGTGTCGCCCGGCTGCATGAGATCGGCGCAGCGCTGGATGTGGCGGAACGGCGCGGCCGAGGTACCGGCCGCCGTGTCCTGGCCGTTCGCCGCCACGTAGTACGTCTGCCCGTCCTGGGCCGCGGCCGGGTGGGCGCCGGCCATGACCACGCACAGGGCCGCGAACAGGGTGGCGGCCTGCCACGGCCGGGTACGGGGGTGGCGGCCGCGTGCCCTCCCCGGTGTCGGTGGGAGGGGTGGTACCGGAGTTGCTGGGGGGATCGGCATTCCAGGTCCTCTTCTCGGTCCTTCTGGGGTCCTTGAGCTGTCCTTCAGCTGTCCTTCAGGGGGACGCGCCCGGCCGGGTCAGCCCTTCACGGCGCCGACGGTGAGGCCGCTGATGATGTGGCGCTGCATGTAGATGAAGAAGATGACCACCGGGGCGATCGCGAGCAGCAGGTTGGGGAAGACCTTCGTGAGGTCCGTCGAGTACTGACTGATGCCCGCGTAGATCGCCGTGGTCACCGTGTAGTGCCCGGACGACGGGCTCAGCAGGATCTGCGGGCTCACGAAGTCGTTCCAGATCCCGATGGAGTTGAGGATCAGGACGGTGACGACCGCGGGCCGCATGAGCGGGAAGATGATGGTCCAGAACGTCCGGTACCTGCCCGCGCCGTCGATCGTCGCCGCGTGGTCGATGTCCACCGGGATGGTGCGGATGAAACCGACGAACAGGAAGATGCTCACGGGCAGCGTCGAGGCGACGTCGTGTGCCACCAGACCGGTCACCGTGTTCGCCAGGCCGATCTCCCGGAGCACGTAGATCACGGGAATGATCACGGCGGCGCCGGGGATGAACGTCCCCGCCAGGAAATACAGCATCACCATCTGCGTACGCCTCTTCAGGCTGCGGGCGATCGCGTACGCCGCCGGGCCCGCCAGCACGATGCACAGCACGTCCACCATCACGACGAGGAAGAGCGTGAAGCCGTAGCCCCCGATGACGTTGAACTGCGGACTGGTCACCGCGGCCGACAGGTGCTTGAGCGTCAGCCCGCCCAGCGGGATGCCGAACGGGTTGTCCAGGATGTCCTGCTGAGACTTGAACGCGTTCACGAGGAGCAGGTACACCGGCACCATCATGACGACGAGCAGCCCGGCGAGCATGATCCAGCGCAGGGGTGAGCGGCCCTCGCCCTGCTCGGTGCGGCCCGGCAGCCCGTCGGGAGCCGACGGCGGCCGCGCCTTGGCCTTGTGGGCTTTCGCCTCTCGGGCCTTTGCCTCCATTACGACCACCACTGGCTCCTAACCTGTCGCAGCTTGATCTTGGCGGTTGCGCAGCGCCGTCACGACGAGGGCGAGCACGGCGGACACGATCATGAGGAAGACCGCCTGGGATGTCGCGTAACCGACCTTGGTGCCCTCGAAGGAGCGGGCCAGAATGAGGTAGGTGAACGTCTGCGTGGACCCGGCCGGCCCGCCGCCGGTGAGGCTGACGATGATGTCGTAGGCACGGATGAGGCCCACCAGGTTGAGGATGGTCGCCACGGTCACCACCGGAGCGATCATCGGTACGACGATCCGCAGGTTCGTCTGCCGCTTCGTCGCCCCGTCGATCGCCGCGGCTTCGAGGAGCTCGGCGGGCACCGTCTGCAACGCCGCCACGAACAGCACCACGTTGAACCCGAACCCGGCCCACACGATGACGGCGATCAGGGAGATCAGCGCCATCTTCTCGTCGAACAGGAAGCCGATCGGCTCGATGTCGAACTTGGCGAGCGTGTTGTTGATGGCCCCGTTGGTGCCGAGGATGGCCGCCCACAGATAGCCGAGGACCAGGGCGCTGATCACGTGCGGGAAGTAACCCACGGCCCGGAAGAAGGAGTTGGCGCGCGAACGGCCCTTGAGGATCAGGGCGTAGACCAGCCCGAGACCGACCATGAACACGGTGCCGGACACGGCGATGACCGCGGTCACGTACCAGGCCTGCGAGGAGCTGGGGTCGTCGAACAGGTGCCGGTAGTTGTCCAGTCCGATGAACGAGACCGAGGAGAAGCCGTCCCAGTCGGTGAGGCTGAGATAGACCGCGACACCGACCGGGACGACCGTCAGCACGGTGTACAGCAGGACGGCCGGTCCCATCAGACCGAGCGAGACCGCGGCGGCCCGCACGCGGGCGCTGCGCCGGCCGGCCTGAGAGGGGGGAGCGGGGGTGAGCGGGGCAGCGCCCGCGTGCGGGCCCGGCCGCTTCAGCGCTGCGAGTTCCACCACTTGTCCAATCCGCCGGCGGCGTCCTCCGGAGAGGTGCCGGTGTACAGGGACTGGACCTGCTTGTTCAGTTCGTCACTGAACCCGGCGATGGGCTGGTTCGCACCGGACTTCACGATCACCGAGGGGGTCTTGTCCAGGACCTTCTGCACGGAGGTGCCGAGGCTCGACATCTTGTAGCTGAACCCGGCGCGCAGGTTGCCGTCGGCGGCGAGCTGGCTCTTGATCGCCTCCGGGTCGGTGACGGCCCACTTGACCAGGTCCGTCGCCTCGGCCTTGTGCCGGGACTTGTCGATCACGACGTACGGGTTGGAGATGTTGCCGAACTGGCCGGACGGGTAGGCGCCGTCGGTCGGCATGCTGAACACGCCGATCTCGTCGCTCTTCTTCGCGGCGTCCGCGGCGGGCACGAAGTACGACCCCATGATGTACATGGCGGACTTCCCCTTGAGGAAGGCCGTCTGCCCGTCGGCGTAGGTGAGACCGAGCGCGCTCTTCTTCAGATAACCGGCGTCGATCCACTTCTTGTACTGCGCGAAGTAGTCGACGTACCCGCTGTCCGCGAAGGAGTTCTTGCCCGCGATGCGCTGGGCCGTCCACTTCGGCTCCGCCGTGAGCACGCCCGCGTCGGCCATCATGGAGAACTGGCTGCCGGTCACCCACTGCCCGGCCGTCTGCAGCGGTTCGTACCCGGCCTTCTTCAACTTCCCCATCGCCGCGGTGAACTGGTCCAGAGTACGTATCGAGCCCGCGTCGACCCCGGCCTCGGTGAAGGCCTGCTTGTTGTAGAAGACCAGCGACTGGATCTGCTCACCGACACCCACCACATACCGCTTGCCGCCGAGGGCGTACTCGTCGGCCAGTGGTGTCTTGGCCGTCCACGGCTGGTCCGAGAGGTCGGCGAAGAGGGACTCGGTCTCGGCGGTGGGGGTGATCTGCTGGGCGACGTCCGGTGGGTCGCCGGCCGCCAGGTCCTGGGTCAGCTTCGCGTTCGCGGAGATCGTGCCGGTCAGCTCCAGATCGACCTTCACTCCGGGATGGGTGCGCTCGTAGCGGGCGAAGAGGTCGTTCCAGTACTTCTCCGTCAGGTTCGGCGTGATGTTCACGATGACGCGGAGGGTGGTGCCCCCCGCGCCCTCGTCGGACGTACCGCCGCCGCAGGCGACGGCCGAGGCCATCACCAGGGGGGCTGCGGCGAAGGCGCAGACACGGCGCCAGACTGCTTTCATCGGACACGCTCCGTTGCGTAGTCGTGAATAATCGATAGCTAATGTCGGTCGGGAAGTGCGGGTCGGAACTGGTGCGAGGTGGGGTGGGGTGCCGTGTCGCGCCGGGCGGGATGGCCGGCGGGCGTCGGCGGGTGATCGGCGGCCGCGGACCCCGGTGATGCGGGGTCGGGACGCCTTCGCTCTTCGCTAATCGTCTATCGATTGCTGATGCTATGGCTGGCATCCCGCAATGTTCAAGAGTGCTGCCGCAACCTGTTGTTCATCCGGCCTGCTCCCACCGCACCACGGCCCTGCCGGCGCTGCCCGGAGTCCGCACGGTCAGCGTGAGGCGCGTCAGGAACGCGCCCCAACTCGCCCTGAGCAGGGGATCGTCGAGTTCCACCTGCTCCGTCGAGGCGGCGGCGAAGGCCGCGTCCCAGTGCATGACGACTCCCGCACCCTGCGCCCGCACCCGCGCCCATCCGTCCCCCAACTCGACGTGACCGGACAGCAGGTGCCGGAGCCGCGCATACGGGAGCCGCCCCCGCCAGGTGTCCTCGACGTCCACGTACGCCCCGGCCGCCCCGGCCGGACGCACCAGGCGCACCGTCCGGTTCCAGCTGGTCAGCGGGCCGGCCGGATAGGCGCCGCTCAGCTCCGCGCTCAGGACGCTCCGCGCGCCGTCAAGGCTCACCGCTACCTCTCGGGCGGCGAACTCCCGTCCGGGGCACTGCGGGTGCCCCGGCTCGGGAACGTTGTGCCACTCGCTCCGGAAGGGCCAGGCCGCGTACCGGTCGGGCCCGAACGTCTGCGTGGTGTACCGGGGCCGGCCCGCGTCGACGACCAGCGGCCGCCCGTCCACCGCCACCCAGTACGAACCGACATCGAGGTGGTTGTGGTGCTCGCCGTTGTGGCCCGCCTTCACCGCGACCGTGAGCCCCTGAGCGGACGAGGCCTCCTGACGTGCCACCAGCACCTCAAGTCGAGGCAGCCACACCTCGCGGGCCAGCCACGGGGAGCCGTCATCCGGAGCGGACTCCGCGGCGACGGCCCCGCACCACCGGGGGTCGGCGAGCGCCGCCAGCGCACGGCCGAGACCCGCCCGGGGCGGCGCCGGATCGCCCTCCTGCCGGGCACCCGCCACCGCGTGCGCCGACGTCTCGGGCTGCCCGAGACGCACCCCCCACCGGTACGGCACGTGCCAGGGCCGGTCACCGGACAGCCGCGGCGGGGCGTCGCCCACGTTCACGTACCAGCTCCCGCCCAGATGCATCCGCTGCGGATACCGCAACAGCTGTGCCAGAAGGGGGAGTGCGCGTGCGTCGAGCGCGGGGCCGCCCACCCCGGCGAGCAGGTCGAGTACCTCCAGGACCCGGCACGCCCCCGCCCACCAGTACGCGATCCCCTCGTCCACACCCCCGTCGTCCGGGAGAACCGCGACGTAGTGGTCGAGCCCCTCCACCACCAGCCGTACCAGCCCGGCCCGCCGCGCCTCGTCCTCGCACAGCAGCAGCGCGGACGCCAGCACCGCACTGTGGATCCACGGATTCCAGTTGTTGGCGTTGCCGTCGGCACCGATCCACCGCCAGTCCCGTACCCGCTCGAACGGGGCCAGGACCCGCAGATCCACCTCCCGCCGCAGCCGCCGCCGGAGACCGGGGGCCCGGCGCTCCAGATGAGGCCCCAGTACGTGGTCCGCCCACGCGAACAGCGCCGCCACCTCGGCCGCCCCCAGATCCAGGTACGGCTCGTCCGCGTCGGGCACCACCTCGCCGCGCGCCGCGGTGAACCGGTCGTGCGAGGCCCAGCACCAGGTGCTCGCCTCCGCGAACCGCACGAGACCGTCCACCGCGGCGTCCAGATGGGGGCACACCTCGCCGGCATCCGCCGCATCGGCCACCTCGCCGGTCAGCACCGCCGCGAGGACCAGCCGGGAGACCCGCTCCTGCAGCTCCCACGCCCGGTCCTCGTACGCGCCCCGGTCACCGTCGCGCGCCGCGCGGGCCCAGGCCCCGGCGGTCAGCCGCGGTTCGGGGCGCGCCAGTTCGGCCCGCGCGCCGGCGAGAACGCGCTCGCGTACGGGGTGCGGTACGCCGTCCCACACCTCCCGGCACGTCACGTCCGGTACGCCGACCCGGCCTGCCGGACCGGCCAGCAGCCCCGCCAGCTCAGGGCCGAGCGCCGAGCGGAACGACGCCCCCAGAACCCCTGTCGTCATCTGCCTAGACCTCCCCGGTCTCAGCGGCGTCGGGGTCCTCGTCCAGCTCCAGTTCGATCACCGGCAGCAGGACGTCGGGCCGGGCCGTCGGCAGGGTCAGGGTCAGGGTCCCCGCCGGCTCGCCCGGGGGCGTCATGTTGGTGTGCTCGTGCCCGGCGCCGTCCACCTCGTGGAAGCCGATCTCCGAGCCGTCGTGCAGGAACTGCGCGTACCGGACCCGCCCGGCCAGTCCGGGCAGGTGCACATGCCTGAGCGGCCAGGCGAGCAGATGGAGATACAGATGGCGGCCGCGCCGCGTGTACAGGGCGTTCGCGGGCGGGGTCAGACCGCTGGGCCCGGCCCCGTGCACGGAGCGCGAGTGCGGCACCGTCCAGGAACCGATCGCCGCCAAGGTCTCCCGTGCGCGCGGATCAAGGGCGCCCCGACCGGTCGGTCCGACGTTCAGCAGGAGGTTCCCGCCGCAGGCCACCGACTGCACCAGCATCCGCACCAGCAGAACGGGATCCTTGTAGTCGTGGTTGTCGCGGTCGTACCCCCACGAACCGTTGAGCGTGTGGCAGGCCTCCCACCGCACCGGCACACCGTCGCGCTCCAGCGGCCGCTCTGGCTGGTACTGCTCCGGGGTCACGTAGTCGCCGGGTATCCCCAGCCGGTCATTGACCAGAATGCCCGGCTGCAGGGCGCGGACCGTTGCCATCAGCTCCCGCGCACCCCAGTCCGCGGAGGTCTTCGACGGATAGGTGAAGTCGAAGAAGAGGAGGTCGATCTGCCCGTACCCGGTCAGCAACTCGCGGACCTGTCCGTGGAGATAGTCGCGATAGGCATTCATGTCACGCGGTTCGTCCGCGGCCTCGGTGCCGCGCAGCGGATGGTGCTCGTCGACCGTGAACCCGGGGTGGTGCCAGTCGAGCAGTGAGTAGTACAGACCCACGCGCAGCCCCTCCTCCCGCATCGCCGTCACGAACTCCCGTACCAGATCACGCCCGTTCACCCGGACCGAGGTGTAGTCGGTCAACTCCGAGCCGAAGAGGCAGAACCCGTCGTGGTGCTTGGCGGTCAGCACCGCGTACCGCATGCCCGCGTCCTTGGCGGCCCGTGCTAGCGCCCGCGCGTCGAAGAGGTCCGGGTCGAAGCGGCTCAGGTAGCGGTCGTAACTCTCCTGGTCCATCAACTCCCGGCTGCGCACCCACTCATGACGTGCTGCCAGGCTGTAGAGGCCGAAGTGGACAAAGAGCCCGAAGCGTTCGGCTTCGAACCAGCCAGGTGACGTGGTGGTCACGAAATAACTCCTGACACATTGACAGTGCTAATCGATTAACTGTTATCTACCATCGATAGGCGATGATGTCACTGGCGCTGTGTACGGAGGCAGAAGCATGAACCCGACCCGGGATCACGGAGCACCGTCGACAGAGGAGATCCGGACGTACGCGTCGATGCGGGCACCGGTCCACACCTCGGAGTACGTGCGGCCCACCGCACGCATGGTGGAAGCCCTCGGCGAGGTCAGCGCGGCCACGGCCTGCGCGAAGCTCCACCAGATGGGAATCACAAGGACCTTCATCGACGGCCCGGTGCCGCTGCACCGGGAGCCCGACGTGCAGATCACCGGAGGTGCCGTCACGCTCCAGTTCCTGCCGCGGCGCGAGGACGTCTTCAACGGTGCCGAGCAGGAGGACGCCGAACGCGAGACAGCGCTGTGGAAGGTGCTCGAATCCATCCGTCCCGGCGACGTGCTCGTGGTGTCGGCCCAGGGCAGCCACTACACCGGCTGCCTGGGCGACATGCTGGTGCGCTACTTCAAGCTGAAGGGCGGCGCCGGGATCGTCGTGGACGGGCGGATCCGGGACGCGGCCCGGGTGCGCGCCCTCGGCGTCCCCATCTGGTGCACGGGCGTCACCCCGCACTACGCCTCGCAGACCGAACTCTTCCCGTCCGCGTTCAACGTCCCGGTGGGGGTCGGCGGCGTCCTGGTGGCCCCCGGCGACCTGATCGTGGCCGATGAGGACGGGGCTGTCGTGGTCCCGCAGCAGAGCGCGGTTCCGCTGGCCGAGGACTCGATCCGGCATCAGGACCGGGAGGAGTTCGCGCGCCGCCGCCTCGACGAGGGCGCCCGGCTGTCCGACTACTACCCGCTCACCGCGGAGACGCTGCCCGAATTCCTGGCCGCCCACCCCGCCACCTGATCCGGTCCGCCGCCGAGCGCCGAGCGCCGAGCGCCGAGCGCCGAGCGCCGAGCGCGGGCCGCGCGCCCTGCCGTGCCCCGGCCCGCGCCCGGCGGCGGACCGGAAAATGCGACAAGCATCCACGCGCTCCACCGAGCTGGTGAATCCAGGACGCGGGCGCTGCCTTGCCGTCAGGATGAGGGGCATGAACGAAAAGGGTGCGGGGCCAGTGGTGGTGAGGGTTCCGGTGGAGCCGGTGGAGGCCGCGATGGAGGCCGACGCCCTGGACGCGGCGCTGCACAGCACTCTGGCCGTCAGAGGGCCGCTGTTCGGGGTGGCCGCGCAGGGCGCGGGCGACGGGCGGCGGTGGCGGGTGGCCGTAGAGGTCACGCACGGCTGCCCGCAGCAGGCCCGGGACTCGCTGAACTCCCTGCTCTGGTTCCGGGCGAAGGACGAAGCCGAGGACAGGGCCGAGCGGCGGGCGCTGCTGGCGGCGGTTGCCCGGCTGGAGAGCGAACGCGTCGACGAGTTCACCGTGCTCGGCACCCGCTACCGCGTGGTGAGGGCCGAGGAGTACGCGGGCATGGACGCGAACGGTGACATCGAGACGCCGCGGCCGACCGACCCCGAACCCCTCACCCCCGAGTGGGGCCCCGGCACCCATGGCCCGAGGATCGACGCGGACCTGGTGCTGGATCCCGACGCACCCCTTTCCCCCGTCCAGGCGTCCGAGCGGCTGACCCTGCGCTCACTCGTCTACACCGGTACGAGGTTCCCCGACTCCGTGCTGGGCGATTCGGTGCGGGCCGTGGAGAGCCACCCCGATGTCCTGCTCATGCCGGCGGCATTCCAGGTCGTGGAGCGGTCCGGCACCAGGTCCTGGAGGCCGGCCAGCGCTCTGCACACCAGCGCCCACGACGCACGCGTCACGCTGTACTTCTCCCTGATGTGGTTCCGGCCGCGCCTGCGCGGCCTGATCTCCCAGGAGGCCGCCGGGGACGTCGACGCGCGTACCGCCGTTCCCGAGGACGCCGCCGCAGCCGCGGAGCTGACGGCCTTCGCCGGTGCCGCGGAACGGCTCCGCGCGGGCCGGCTCAACCAGGTCGAAGTCCCTGGCACCGCGCTCCGGATCGTCCGCACCCGCCGCCTGCTGCGCTGGGGCCCCGACGGGCCGGAAGGCCCGCGCCCCTCGGACACCAACACCCAGGACCCCGAAGTCATCCACCCTCGCCTCGACGAGGACGGCATCGTCCACTACGAGGAGTCCGCGCAGGAGGAGGCTTCGTGACCGTGTGACGGGAGCGGATCAGCGCGGACCCGGGTCCACATGCGCGGCGCGCCGCATGCACACCAGCTGATCCCGCTCGTCCCACGACTCGGTGACGGTGAAGCCGAGCCGTTCGTACAGGGCGATGGCCCCGGTCCGCCATTCCCATACCGAGAGCCGGACGGTGTCCACCCCGTTCTCGGAGGCATGAGCCAGCGCGGCGTCGAGCAAGGCGGACGCGATGCCCCGGCCCCGGAAACCGGGATCGGTCCAGAGCCGCTTGATCTCCGCCTGTCCGTAGGCGGGAGAGGTCACCACCACACAGCCCACAGCGGTATCCCCGAGGAGAGCCACCAGCACGACATCGCCGGCGAACGCGGTCGCGGGGTCGGTGATCTCTGTCCGGTACCGCTCCGGCAGCCCGGCCGCATCGGCTACCGGTCCGCCCTTCTCCGCCTCCGTCCGCAGGTGGTAGGCCGTCAGCAGCGCGGCCACCCCGTCCATGGACGGAGGGGTCCGGCCCGGCCAGCGGACGACGGCGACCGCGCGGTGATCAGTCATGACGCCAGCATCGCACCTCGGCCGCGCCCGCGAGGCAGGCGCCACCGTCCGCACGGGCCCTGGGCCGGCCGCTGACCCGCACCGGCCCGGCCTTCGTACCTCCCCGACGCGCCCTTCGTACCTGGCTGCTCAGCCCCGTAAATCAACACAAGTAACTTGGCAAAGTTGCTTGTGTTGATTTACGCTGGGGCCATGACCGAGAACCCCACGCCGCAGGAGTCCGCCGCGACAGCGCAGCGCCTCAACGATGCGATCAAGCGGCTCCGGGCCCGGCTGCGCACGGAATCGGGGCAGCACGCGACGGGCCTGAGCGTGACCCAGCTCGGCGTGCTGGCGAGCGTCGTGCGTGAGGGGCCCGTCACGGCGGCCCGGCTGGCGGCGGCAGAGCACGTCAGCGCGCAGGCCATCGCCCAGAGCCTCGCCGTTCTGAAGACGGCGGGCCTGGTCCACGGTGAGCCCGACCCGAAGGACGGCCGCAAGAAGCTGATGAGCGCCGATCCGTCCGCGGCCGAGCTGATCGACAAGCTGCTGGCAGGGCGTGCCGCCTTCCTGGCGCGCGCCATCGACCACGTCGTCGCCGCGGACGAACGCGCCGGCATGGACAAGGCGATCGAGCTGCTGGAGCGGCTGGCCGACGCCGACCTGAACGAGGGCCCTCGATGAGAACGGCCGCCACCGATGCCGAGCCCGCGACAGGCACGCCCACCCGCAAGCCCTTCGGCTGGAGATTCACCGCACCGCTCTACGTGGGTTCCAGCCTCAACCCGATCAACAGCTCCATCATCGCGACCGCGCTGGTGCCGATCGCCGCAGATCTGAACGTGGCGGTGGGAGCCACCGCGGTCCTGGTCTCCTCGCTGTATCTCGCAAGTGCCGTGGCTCAGCCGACGGCCGGCAAACTCGCCGAAGTGCTCGGCGCCCGCCGGGTCTTCCTCGCCGGTGTCGTCCTCGTCCTCGTCGGAGGGGTGACCGGCGGCCTCGGCCAGAACATCGCGGTGCTCACCGTTGCCCGGGTGCTGATCGGGCTCGGCACCTCTGCCGCCTTTCCCTGCGCCATGGTGATGATCCGCCGCCGCGCCGGGCAGGCCGGCCTCGACCGGCCGCCCGGCGCGGTGCTCGGCGGACTCGCGATCGCCGGCATGGCCACCGCTGCCGTCGGCCCGCCCATCGGCGGCCTGGTCGTGGGCGCGGCCGGCTGGCGCTGGGCCTTCCTCGCCAACGTCCCGGTGACCGCGATCGCCCTGCTGATGGCCCTGCGGCTGCCCAAGGACCCTGGACTGGAGCGGGCAGACAGCGGATTCCGGCGGATCGCGCACCGCATCGACCTGATCGGCATCATCGGCTTCGCCGTCACGATGACCTCCCTGGTGGTCTTCCTGATGGGCCTGCCGCATCTGAACCGGGTCGCGCTGACGGTCTTCGTCATAGCCGCGGCTCCCACTGCCCGGTGGGAGCTGCGACGAGCCGCACCATTCTTCGACCTGCGCGGACTGGCTTCCAACGGCGCGCTGACCCGCACGTATCTACGCCAGGCACTCACCCTGCTCGGCGTGTACTCCGTGATGTTCGGCCTGACCCAGTGGATGGAGGCCGCCCACGGCCTGTCCGCCGTACAGACCGGACTGGTGCTGCTGCCGATGGGAGCCGTCTCCGCACTGCTGTCGAGGCCCCTGGCCGCCCGCAACCTGGTCCGCGGCCCGGTGGCCGTCTCCGCGGTGAGCATGCTCCTCGGTTCGGTCGCCATCATGCTGCTCGACTCCGACAGCCCGGTGTTCGCGCTCGTACTCGTCTCGCTGATCTTCGGCGTCACCACGGCCACCACCACCGTCGGGAACCAGACCGCCCTCTACAAGGCCGCACCGGCCGACCAGATCGGTACCGCCTCCGGGCTGTTCCGCACCTTCGGCTACCTCGGCACCATCACCTCGTCCGTCATCGGCGGCATCGCTTTCCGGGACGGCGTGAGCGACCACGGGCTGCACGTACTCGGCGTCGTGCTCGTTGTCGCCGGCTTTGCCGCACTGCTCCTGACCGTCCTGGACCGCAGCCTGATGCGCCCCCGTGGCGCGGTCACCTGAACCGCGCCGCCGCCCGGAAATCCCGTACCTCTACAAGGAGACATCCTTATGACCACCCCCGCCGTTCCCGCGCTCGTTCCCGAGCGGACCGCGCTGCTCGCCATGGACTTCCAGAACGGGATCGTCCCGATCGCCCCCGAACCAGACGCACTTCTCGCGCGGGTGCGGGATGCGATCGCTTCGCTCCGTGCCGCCGGCGGCACCGTCGGACACGTCCGAGTGGCCTTCACCGAAGACGACTGGGAAGCCGTCCCCGACCGCAACGCCTCCTTCAGCGCGGTCGCGGCGGCGAAGGCGATGCACCACGAGGACGACGCCGCGCAGATCCACACAGCGGTCGCCCCGCAGGACGGCGACATCGTCGTACGCAAGATCCGCTACGGTGCCGCCTCCACCACCGACCTGTACGACCAGCTGGCCGGCCGGGGCATCGACACACTGGTACTCGCCGGGATCAGCACCAGCGGCGTCGTCCTGTCCACGCTGATGGACGCCGCTGACCGCGACTACCGCGTCTACGTCCTCTCCGACGGTGTCGCCGACCACGACCCGGAGGTCCACCGGGTGCTCGTCGAGAAGGTCTTCCCGTCCCGGGCGCACGTCATCGACACCGGCCGGCTGCGTGAGCTCCTGCGTTGAGCAGCCCGGGGACAGCCCGGAGCGGGCAGGCCGAGCTGTCCCCACCCGGTCCTCGCCGGCACCGCCCGACGTCAGCGAGGACTGAGGAGGCAGAACTCGTTACTCTCCGGGTCGGCCAGAATCGTCCAGGAGACCGAGGACTGGTCGACGTCCGGCACGGTCGCGCCCAGGGCGCGCAGCCGGGCTTCCTCTGCTGCCGGGTCGTCGCCGGTGTAGGGCGCGACGTCGAGGTGGACGCGGTTCCACACCGTCTTGGTGTCCGGGGTACGGAGGAACTCCAGGTAAGGGCCGACGTCCTTGGCGGAACGCATCGTCGCCCGGTCGTCGGTGACCTCGTGCAGCGTCCAGTCCATCGCTTCGCCCCAGAACCGGGCCATCGCTCGTGGGTCGGTGCAGTCGACCACCACCGCGGCGACCGGCCCGGTGCCCCGGTAGACCGGGCGGGGCTCCAGGACGCAGAACTCGTTGCCCTCCGGATCGGCCATGACCGTCCAGGGGACGTCGCCCTGACCCACGTCGGCGAGCGTCGCGCCGAGGCCCTTCAGCCGCGCGACCAGCTCCGCCTGATGCGCGGTCGAGGTGGTGGCCAGGTCGAGGTGCACCCGGTTCTTCACCGTCTTGGGTTCCGGGCGGGCGATGATGTCGACGCAGACGGCTACGGGGTCGGGGTAGGCGAAGCCGACGGGTTCGAGGTTCGTCACGCCGGGGCCCTCGCTGTCGACACCCCAGCCGAGTGCCTCCGACCAGAACCTGCCGAGCGCGGAATCGTCCTTGGCCTTCATGTTGATCTGCACAAGTCGCGTTGCCATGCCGGAGATCCTAGAAGCTGCCGGCGGCCCGCGGACACCAGGGGCGCAGGGCCCGGACGGCACGGACCACGCATGTGCGGAGGCGGGCCACCGCGGCCCCGGGAAGCCGTGGCCGCGATCGGCTCCCCGGACGGGAGGACCGCGGTGCCACGCGGGGGCGCCCCGCGCGGCCGTGGTCGTACGGCATCGCGCGGGACGCCCCAGCCGGGCAATGCCTCAGCGGAAGGCGGCGATGCTCCGGGCGACCCAGTCGCTGAAGGAGCCCGGGGCGCGGCCGAGGACCCGTTCCACGTCCGGGCTGATCCGCAGTTCGGCCGGGTTCGGAGCGGCGATGATGTCCAGGGTGTCGTCGGCGAGCTCGGGCGGCACGGACCGGGTCATCGCGGCTTTGGCCTCCTCACGGGTGAGTTCCTGGAACCGCACCGGCGAGCCCAGCGCGGCGGCGATGGCCGCCGCCTGCTGACGCGGGGTGATCACCTCCGGCCCGGTCAGCTCGTAGACTGCCCCGGCGTGCCGGTCGTCCAGCAGGCAGGCCGCCGCGACCTCCGCGATGTCCAGCGGGTCGACGACCGGAGCCCCGACCTCACCGAACGGCGCGGCGACCGTTCCTCGCGTACGGACGGACTCCGCCCAGGCCAGGGCGTTGGAGGCGAAACCGCCCGGTCGCAGGACGGCCCAGTCCAGACCGGACCCCCTCAACGCGTCCTCCAAGGCGCGCACCGCGATCCGCGAGGGGCCGAGCGGCCTGGTCGCCACGCCCTGCGAAGACAGCAGGACGACCCGGCCGACCCCGCTGGCCGCGGCCAGGTCGATGATGTCGGCCGGCCTGGCGCCGGGGGAGTGGAGGTCGCCGGAGAGCAGGAAGAACAGCGCCTTCGCCCCGTCCAGCGCGGGGGCGAGGCTTGCCGGATCCGCCAGGTCGGCCGCGGCGTGCCGGACACCGTCCGGCACCGCCGCCGGGTGCCGGGACACCGCCGTCACCTGCTCGCCGGCCCCGGCCAGGGCCTGCGTCAAGGGCCGGCCCACATTGCCGGTTGCTCCGGTCACCACGATCATGTTCAGCTCCTAGTCGGTTGTGCACTGCGGGCTGACGCTAGGAGACGGGCTTACTTTTCGTAAGAACATACCTAGAGGTAAGCTCCGAACATGAGGGAAGGTGCGCAGCTCACACAGACCGGTGCGAACGATGGGTATGAGGTGTTTCACACCGACTGCCCCGCACGCGACATGGTCGACCATGTGACCAGCAGGTGGGGCATCTGGGTGCTGATCTCCTTGCGGAGCAACGACCTTCGGTTCTACGAGCTGCGCAACAGCATCCAGGGCATCAGCGAGAAGATGCTCTCCCAGACACTGCGCGCACTGGTTCAGGACGGTCTGGTCCGGCGGGAGGTCGAGCCGACGACACCGCCCCAGGTCACCTACGGGCTCACCGAGTTCGGCAGGCACGTCGGTGAGCCTCTGACGGACCTGTTCGACCGGATCACGCAGTGGATGGCCGCCGCCGCGCCCGCGACGGCGCCCGGCGGGCACCCGGCGCAGCGTCCGTCACAAAGCGGCTGAGCGCGACGGGTGCTCGTACGGCAGGTTCACGATGCGCGGCCCGGACGCCCGGCTTCGCCGCGGACGAGGCGAAGCCGGTCGACCTGAGCCAAGTACCGGATCGCGCGAGGCGGGAAGACCTCAGGCCTTGACCAGGACGTACGTACCCGAGCCGTCCTGTCTGCCGCTGCTGTACTGGCGCAGGGGCTGGCCCTCGGCATAGCGGTCGTGCCCGATCATGTAGCCGGTGTACTTGTTCTGGACGCCGATGCTGTCGGAGCCGGGAACATCCCGGTAGATGGAGAACCGCTGGAGGTCGTCCGACTTGCAGTCGGCCTGCACCAGCGGAGAACCTTCGTCGGCCGCGGTCCGCTCCGCGATGGCCAGGCACTTGTTGCTCGAATGATTGACGAGGATCTGCTCGGGGACGCCGTTGTTCTCCGGCCCGTGGCACAGCTGCCACTGGTCCAGGTTCAGGCTGAGCACCGTGGAGGGCTTCAGCTGGACGTTGTCGCCCTGGAGGAAGCCCGGCGCGGTCCAGAACAGGGACCGGTCGGCCGTGCCGATCTTGTAGTAGCCCTCGTCGCAGGTGAAGCCCGGTGCGACGTCGGCAACGGCGGACCGCCCCGTCGGATTCGGCTCTGCCGCCTTCTTGTCCCTCGCGGGCTTCCCGGGTCCGTCCTCTGCCGCCCTGGTCACCCTTGCCGGCGCGGATGCCTTCGCCGCCGCCGCGTGCCCGGCCCTGGCCGCCGGGGTCCCGCAGTCGAGCAGATCCTGAGCCTTGCGCATGATGCTGTTGGCCGGCACCGCGTCCTCGCAGCGCACCGCGCCCTCTTCGAGGGTCGTGTAGGTGGTGTAGCCGCCGTTGCCGTGACCTTCCACCCACTTCAGGCCGAAGGCGCCGCCGCCCAGGTCGACACGGTTGCAGTTGAGGCTGCCGTACTCGCCGGTTACCTTCTTCGTTCCCTCGTAGAGGGCGTAGTAGCCGGGCTTCTGGAAGTTCCACGTGATCGACTTCGAGGTGCTGCCGGTGGAGGTGTAGGACATCTGCACGTCCAGGCCCACGGACGCGCCGGCCTTGCTGAGGGCTTCGACCTCGAAGCTGCTCTCGATACTGGTCTTCTGGCCGACGGACACCGAGATGACCGTCTGGGTGCTGGTCTCGACCGTCTGGGAGCCCAGCGAGCCATCGGTGACGTACCAGCCCTTGAAGTGCGTGATCGTCGGGGCGACTTCGGCACTCTGGATGAACGGGTGGCGTTTGCCGAGATCGGCGGCAGTACAGGCATCACCGAGTTCCGGTTGAGCGGCGGCGGGCACGGCCGGCGTGGCGGCGGCCGGCGCGGCGGCGAAGCTCATCGCGGCGATCCCGGTGGCAGCCGCGGTCGTGAAGGCTATGAGGCCTCTGCCTAATCGGCCGTTCCACCTCATGTGGCGCATCGTCTGATTCCCCCTTTGGCCGGCCCGCGCGCAGGCGGGACCGGCCGGTGTGGTGTGGCCGTGTGATGGTGCTGAGCGCGAGTGAACATAGCCCCACCGGCAACGGCAGGGCGACGCCGGAATCGGCCAGTACGACCATGCCGGGGCGGAATGGCCTGTTCTCGGTTGGTTTCGTGCGGGTGTCAGGATCCGGGGCCGGGGCTGGTCCAAGCTCTCGCTGATGAGCGGGTCGCGGGTCGGAGACACCGTCTACGTCGGCTCGCGCGACCTGCCCCCTCCAGCCGAGTCCGACCGGCTGACGATCTTCCGGAGCTCGCGGGCGCTACGTGGCGATACCGCCTGCATCACCGTGTCGAGAAGAGCTCGGGCTTCGAGGGGGTCCCCGCAGCAGTCCCAGTGCACGTTGCCCCACTCGTAGTCGTGCCACAGAGCACGCTCGGGCTGGTGGACGTAGTCCTTCCACAGGGCCACAGCCGCGCTGACGTCGCCCGGCCGCAGATAGTTCCGGGTGCGCTCAAGTCCGATGATCTCGGACAGGGCACGCGGAGACAGGCCGTCGATGACGGGCCGTGCCCCCGTTGTCCGGTGGCCGCCGGCAGCGCCGGCACGGTTCCGGCCCGGCCGCCTACGCGGCATGGACCTTTCGGTTCGTCGTCATGCGCTCCATGGTGCCACCGCCCCGAACGGGATCTCGAACGGATTCGCCCCCAGACCTTCGCCGGGCGTGGGGACGGCCTTCGTCCGCCCCTGTGGTCCGGCCGCAGAGCAGGCAACGGCACTGTTCGTCCCCGGTCGGGCCGCACACTTCCGTGATGAGGACATAGCGGTCGTTGTCATCGCTCCGGAGGGACGATGCGCGGCGAATGGGTTCTTGTCCCCGGGCGAAGTGGTCAGCGGCCGAGCGTTTCGTCTGCTGTGCTGATGACCATTCATATTCTGTGCTCGTGGTCTCGGTGAACATTGCTGCGCGGGCGCAGACCAGCTGATTTCGGAAGACCAAACACAAAAGAGGAGCGTGGAGGGTTGTTCGATCGCTGTTTTGCGTTTCCGGATGAATTACGTGTGGCTGAGCGGTCTTACCCGGCGCGTGTCGGAATCATCGGCGGCGGGCTGGCGGGGCTGGTCTCGGCCTATGAACTCCAGCGGCGCGGGGTGGACGCCGTGATCTACGAACGAGCCGAACGCCCCGGCGGACGGGTCCGCACACACCGGTTCTGGGACGGCACATACGCCGATGTGGGTGCGATGCGCATCCCGGCGAACCACGAATGCGTGCTGCACTACGTGCGGGAGTTCGGGCTGCAGACCCGCCCCTTCATCAATCTGAATCCAGACGGTTATTACCATCTGCGGGGCAGGCGGGTGCGTTTGAGTCAAGTGCGGCAACTGTATTCGGCCTACGGTATCGATGCCACCGGCCGGGACGGGCCGAGGGCGTGGTTGGACAGTGTGCTGCGTACGGCGTGGGACGCGCTCTCCGCCGCGCAGCAGATGAGCGTCCTGGAAGGCGACTGGCAGGACGCCGCCCTGGACGAGTTGATGTCGGTCTCCTTGTGGCAGTTCGCACGCCGGGAATTCTCCCAGGACGCCTGGGACCTGCTCGGACACACCAGCGGACTGATCCACTACGAGCACGCCTCGCTCCTCGAAGTGCTCGTCGACTACTTCGGTCTCTTCCACGCCGCACCCCTCGAAATCAATGGCGGGATGGATACGCTGATCCGCGAGTTCGTGCGCCGCCTGAGGCCGGGCACGCTCCGCCTGTCCACGCGCATCGACGCCGTACACCTGTTCTCCGACATGGCACGGATCAGCGGTCAGTGTGTGGGCCGGCCCGTCGAAGAGTCGCACGACGCCGTGATGGCCTGTGTCCCGCTGACCACGCTCGACCGGATCGCCATCACCCCGGAGCTGCCCCACCGGCAGGCACAGGCGGTCCGCAGTCTCACCTACGCGAGCAGCACCAAGACCCTGGTGCACCTGCGCCGGCGAACCTGGGAGATCGACGACGGCATCTACGGTGGCGGGAGTTTCACCGACCTCCCCATTCAGCAGTGCTGGTACCCGTCGGACAACGCCCGTGCCGCCCCCGCCGCCGGTGTGCCCTCGGCCCAGCGGCTGACCGCCCGGAGCGCCGAGCTCTCACACGAGCCGGCGGTACTCACGGGCGCCTACCTCTGGGGCCCGCACGTACGGCGCTTCACCACGTTGACGCCGGCGGACCGCGACCGGGTCGTGATGCGAAGCCTGGAACAGCTGCATCCGGGCATCTGTGACGACATCGACGACATCCTGCACTGGGACTGGGACAACCAGCCCGGAATGAGCGGCGGGTCCTTCGCCTATCTCGCCCCCGGCGAGCACACGAGATACCTCAGCGGCCTCGCGACACCGCATCCGGAGAGCAACCCCCGGCTCTTCTTCGCCGGCGAGCACCTCTCGGCCGCCCACGCGTGGATGCAGGGCGCCGCGCAGTCCGCGCTGCACACGGTCGGCCGCTTGCTCGATCGCCTGTCCACCATTGAGGCAGGGGTGGACGAGCGCCTCGAAGAGGAAGACCTCATCAGACAGGGAGCGACGTCATGAACGCGCAGGACCAGCAGAACAGCCGCAGCCGTCCGCCTCTGCGCGTGCCGGACCTCCACAGGGCCTTCCTCGCGCCTCCAGGCACCCGCGAACGCATCGGCCTCGAAGTCGAGTCAGGGGTGCTGGACGAGACGACCGGACTCGCCGCTCCGTACGACGGGCCGCACGGCATGGCCGCCCTCCTGCAGCAGGTAGTACAGAAGTGGGGTGGTTCACCACAGTGGGCCGGAGACGTCCTGACAGGAGCTCACCTCCCGGACGGGACGAAACTGACGCTCGAACACGGCGGCCAGCTCGAATACTCATCGCCTCCCGCAGACAACCTCGTCACCGTCGTGACGGCCATGCGCCGCACCATGGAAGACCTGGCCGCCCTCGCCCAGCAGCACGGACTGGCGATCGTCCCCGGCGGGAACCTCCCCTTCGACCGGGTCGACTCCTCCACCTGGGTCCCCACCGTGCGCGGCGGAGTCATGCGGACCTACTTCGCCGGACTCGGCCCGGAAGGCGAGGGGGCACCGCACATCATGAAGCTGTCGACCTCGACCCAGACCACCCTGGACTACCTGTCGGAGGACGACCTGGCCTCGAAGCTACGCGTTCAGGTCGCCGCCTCGCCTGTCGTCGCCGCACTGCTCGTCAACTCTCCGCTGTACGCGGGACAACTGGACGGGGTCCTCTCGCACCGTTGCCGCGACTGGCTCCGCATGGACCCCAGGCGTGTCGGTTCCCCGGACCCCGCCCTCCGGACCCCGCTCACGGCGGAGACCCTCACCGACTGGGCACTGGACCTGCCCATGATCTACCGCCACGGCTCCAGCGGTTACCGCCTTGCCGGCCCTCAGACATTCGCGCACCACCTCCGAGAGGGCTTCGACGACGGCACCGCTCCGGACTGGGACGACTGGCTCTCCCACCTCGATCAGGTCTACACGACGGTCCGTGTTCGCCGGACCCTGGAGACGCGCGCGCCGGACGGCCCGCCGTACCCGCACATCGCCGCGGTCCCGGCCCTGTGGACCGGACTGACGTATCACGCGCCTTCGCGTGCGGCCGCCTGGGAGCTTCTCCGGCACTACACGCCCGAGGAGAGCGACGCGGCGCACCAGGCCCTGCCGACGGACGGACTGGCCACCCGGCTGGGCGGAGAAACCGTCCGCGACCTGGCGGGCCACCTGCTCACACTGGCGCGCACGGGTCTGCGGGCCCGCATCGGAGCCGGGCTCGAACAACCCGAGGTGCTCGGCTTCCTCGATCCGCTCGACGAGATCCTGGACACGAACGAGACGTTTGCCGAACAGACCGCCCGTCACTGGCAGACCACCTACCGCAACGACCCCGCCCGCTACGTCACGGCTCATCGAATCCCACCGGCCACCTGACGCGAAGCAGCGCGTCGCACGGTGGAACGGGCGGGGGGACCACGCGCCGATCACGCCGGTGCCGGGTGGGCCCGCACGCCTTCCACCTGCGGACCTGCAAGGGCGGCGGGGGAGCAGGACCGTCGTGCATCACCCCGGTAACAAAGTGATCCGCTTCCTTGTGCGGGCGCCGCCCATGCCCGTGAAGTGGGCTGATGCAATTTTCGACAGCAGGCGGTCCGTTCTTCCGCCACCTGCGCATGTGGCATGCCCTGCCGGCCTCCCTCGTAGCGATCGCGGTGGTGGCCTATCGCGTCCTTCTCCCGGCCGACGGCACGCGCTCGGTGGCCGGCAGCCCGTGCAGACCTGTCGGTCCGGTCGATTCGGTCCGCGAGGACACGCCCGCCGACCCTGCCCCCGACCTCGACGGGGACGGCTTCGTCGACCTGGTGCACGAGAACTCCGACACGGAGGACTTCGACGTGGTCGTCGTGCCCGGTACGGAGCATGGGCCGGACCACGACCGTACGACCGTCCTCACCCGCGACGACCTCGGCGTGCCGGACGACATCCAGACGGGCGACGAAGCGTGGCAGCCCACGGTCGCCGACCTGGACGGGGACGGCCACGCCGACCTCATCGTGAGCGGCGCCGCCCGGATCCTGTGGGGAGGCCCCGAGGGCCCGCAGGCCGGCGGACCGCACGGGCGCGTCCCACTGCCGGGCAGCGGATACGGCACCGCGCCGGTCGCCGGCGACTTCGACGGGGACGGCCACACCGACCTCGCTGTCTTCAGGTTCTCCGACGAGGCCCATGAACTGGTCGTCCTCAAGGGACCGTTCAAGCGCTCCGGAGCCCCCGCCCGGACCGTGGAGATCCCCAGCCCGGTCCACGAGGGCGCGTCACCCGTGCTGGTCGCAGGAGAGGCGAACGACGACCACGCCACCGATCTCGCGCTCTACGGGTCCCCGTGGGATCCGCCCCTGCTCTTCACCGGAGGCGCCGGTACCGCCGGCGGGCTGAGCAAGGAGCCCGAGCGGCTGCCCGAGGGCGAGAACGTCGTCTTCGGCGACTTCGACGGCGACGGGCGGCAGGACGTCGCCATCGGCCGGAGCTTCGTCGACGGTGACGACGAGGTCGGCACACCCCACCGGCGCGGCCAGGTCAGCGTCCGCTACGGGAAGGAGCCGGGGAAGTGGGTCACCATGGACGGCGGCGACTACAAGGAGGGCTTCGGCACCACGCTCGCCGCCGGAGACTTCAACGGCGACGGCTGCGACGACCTGGCCGTACAGCTCACCAAGAAGAAGGAGGCGGGGGACGCACGGATCGAGATACTGCGGGGCGGCTCAGGGCACGGACTCGGCTCGAAGCCCTGGCGCGCCACCGAGCGGTCCGTGCCGGGTGACGACGGCCCCGTGGACGGCACGCTCTTCGCCGTTGGCGACTGGGACGGCGACGGCCGCGCGGAACTGGCCCTGTTCGGCAGGGACAGATGGTGGATCACCGACGGCACAGCCCGTGACGAGTCATCTTTCCCGGACATCTCCGGATAGGACCGGCGTTCGTAGCTTCAGCCCGGGGCGGCAGCCCAGACCTCGCGGTCCCCAAGCGCCCCGAAGGGCCGTGATCCGGAACGGATGCGGAGGCAGGGCCACTTCGGACCCGTCGAAGGACAGAGCGGGCTCACCCCCAGGTCGCGGACCACTGGATCCGTGATCCGCCCGGGGACCACGGGGAATCCGGCCGTGAGGGGGTCCGCACGGTCCACCGGCTCGTCCGCGTTCCCGGAACTGGTCAGGAAGCTCCGGCAGTCCGGGCGCGAGCCGTCCAGGTCCGTAAGGCCGTACTCCCGCGCGAGCTGTCCGAACCCCGGCATCTCGCGTCGTACCTGCTGGGAAGGGCCCCCGCGAGTCGTTCTGCTCGCGGGGGCCCTTCCGTCCGGGCGGCTGCCGGGCGTGGCCCCATGGCAGTGGCCCCCGGCCGAACTCCTCAGCGGTCCAGCGAGAACGTCTGCGCCGGCGATCCGTCGCAGCTCTGCTGCGACAGCCTGGCCCCGTCGGCGTTGGAGGCGCCGTCCACGGACAGGCACTTGCCGCTGTTGCGTGCGACGAAGCGGTACCGCCCGGCCGTGCCGACGGACTCCGCCTTCCACCGCTGGTTGGTGCCTCCGACGTACGTCCACAGGTGAACCCTGGTGCCGGCCGCGGTGGCGCCGGGGCCGCCGTCGACGTCCCACACCTTGGTGTTGTGCCGGTTGACGGCCTGGTAGGTGCCGTCCCCGGCAGGCCGGAACTGCCAGCTCTGGTTGGCTCCGGTGCCACACGCCCACTGCTGGAGCGCGGTCCCGTCGGCGGTGCCCCAGTCGGCGGCGTCGAGGCACCCGCCGCTGCCGCTGTTCCTGACCCGGTACCAGGCGGCCGGATCGATGGAGCCCTCGGCGGGCGGCACGGTCGTGCCGCCGTCGGTGCCGCTCCATACGAAGGTGGCGACCGCGCCGGCCGGCAGCGTGTAGACGAGGGACTTCCCGTTGTCGGTCAGCGAGAACTGCCGCGCGCCGGCCGCCGTGTTGACGACGTACGCGGCACGGGAGCCGTCCGGGTTCTGGAAGGCGACGTTCTCCACGCCGCCGTTGCCCTGGCTGGTGGAGCCGATGCGGGTGGCGCCGGGCCTGACGAACTTGCTGACGTGGCCGAGGACGTAGTACTCGGCGTTGCGTGTGACGTTGCCGTTGGCGATCTCCACGACACCGTTGCAGCGATCGGCGCAGCCGCCCTGGTGCGGTCCGCCGTTCTGGTCCAGAGCGAGGTTCCAGTCGACGACCGTCTCGCCGCCGTTGCGCATGTTCTGCACGACGAGGTTCTCGGCGTGCCACTTGAGGGTATCGGCGAACGTGGAGGACCGGTCGGCGCTCTCGGTGCCGGAGCACTCGGTGAAGAAGACGCGCTTCCCCGCGTCGACGACCTGCTGCTGCGCGGCGGGAGTTCCGCCGTAGCAGTGGAAGGCCGCGCCGATCACCCGGTTGATGCCCTGCGTCCCGTTGAACACGCCGATCGGGTAGTCGGGGTGGTCCCAGTTGTGGTCGAACGCCAGGAGATTGGTCGGCAGGCCGGCCGAGGTGAGAGCCCGGTCGAGCACCTTGAAGAAGTCGGCCTGCTGCGACGACGTCATGGTCATCGACGGGTAACTCGCCGCGAACTCGGGTTCGTTCTGGACGCTCAGGTCGGTGAGGGTGATGCCCTGCTGCCCGTACGCCTGGATCGCCTTGACCAGGTAGTCGGCGTACGCCTGATAGCTCTCCGGCTTGAGGCTGCCGCCGTTGAGGGCGTTGTTGGTCTTCATCCAGGCGGGCGGGGTCCAGGGGGTGCCCATGAAGCGAATGGCGGAATTGACCGATGTCGCCTGCTTGAGGACCGGGATGATCTCGGCCTTGTCCCGGTCGATGGAGAAGGACCCGGGGGTGTCCTCGTACGTGTAGAGGCTGTTGTCGGCGTTGAAGTCGCTGCTGCCGAGAGGCTGGCGCAGGTAGGTGAGCCCGATGCCGTCACCGCCGGTGGAGAACAGTGAGGCCATGAGCGCGTCGCGCTTCTCCTGCGGAAGGCCCTGGACGAGGTGGGCCGAGGCGCCGGTGACCGAGGCGCCGGCCCCGGTGTACCGCTGGCCCTTGCTCGTCCCGTCGATGCGTATGTCGACGGGCTGGGCCGAGCCGTTGAACGGGACGGCGCCCTCCGCGGAGAGCTTCTTTCCGCCGTCGGGGGTGGTGACCCATACCTGTGCCGTGGGGTCGGCGGCCTGCGCGGCCGTACCGCTGCCGGCCAGGCCGACGGCCGCCACGGCCATCACGAGGGCGGCGCCCGCGGCGCGCGTCCGTGGGCGGAGGGGACTGGCGTGGAACATGTGCGGCTCTCCTTCGGTCGTGTCGCTCGTGCCTGTTCTTCCTGTCGTCCCCGTCGTCCCTGTCGTCACCTGGAGTCCCTGTCGTTCCTGCGGGGGAGGCGCGGCTGCGGGCGGGAGCGGGGGAGGCCGTAACGCATCCCTTCCGGCCTTGGCGGGGCGTGTTCCTTGGGGTGACGGCGATATAGAAGCACACCTACTAAGTGGTTAGTAAGTGGTCGGACCGGCTTTCGTCCCCGGTTCCGCCGGGCCCCTGGTCAGCGGCGCGGGCTCAGCGCCCGCACCGAAATCCCAGCCCTTAAGCTGTGCCGGTGAGCAACCAGCCAGCGGGCGGGTCAGGCCGAGCGGCCACGCCCCGCACGCCCCGAAGCCCGGAAGCCCGGAAGCGGCAGCGGGACATCCTGCACATCGCGACGGACGCCTTCGCCGCCCGCGGCTACAACAACGCCTCGCTCGCCGAGATCGCCGACCGGGCCGGCCTGACCCAGGCAGGGGTCCTGCACTACTTCCGTTCCAAGGCGCTCCTGCTCACCAGCGTCCTCGAACTCCGCGACCAGACGGACATCGAGCAACTGGGCCCCGGCCGTCCGCACGGACTGGAATTCCTTCGCCACCTGGTCGACACAGCGCTCCGCAACGCCGAACGCGAAGGCATCGTCCGCCTCTACGCCGTCCTGTCGGCGGAGTCCGTCACGGACGACCATCCGGCGCAGGACTACTTCCGTGACCGGTACGAGGGGTTGCGGGCGTTCGTCGCCGACGCGCTTCGCGAGGCGTGCGACGTGTCCGACGAGGACGCGAAGAAGGCCGAGCACGCCGCCAACGCCGTCATCGCCGTGATGGACGGCCTTCAGGTGCAATGGCTGCTGGCGCCCGACGCCGTGGACATGGCGGCCTCGACCGACCTCGTGGTCATGGCCCTGCTGACAGCGCTCGCGCCCCACAAGTTCGGCCCGGGCGACGGCCCGAAGCCGGACCGGAGCGCCTTCCTGTGACGCGGTCCGGCCACCGCGACGATGCCGGGCTCCCGGCATCGAAGGCCGCAGCTTGACCGACGTCCGCGCTATCCGTACACGCTGACTGGTATCCCGCAGGGGGGAACTCCTCCCGGCCGTCGGCGACGGCCCGCTCGACAACCCTCACGCAGAGCGCCTCACCAGGGCACTTCGCCGGCGTCCTCGAAGAACTTGCCGGTCGGACCGCCGTCGGGCAGGGTCGCGAGTCTGATGGCGATCGCGGCGCCCTGTTCCGGCGTACGTACACCGCGGAAGCCGTTGAGGTCGGTCGCGACGTAGCCGGGGCAGCCGGCATTGATCAGGATGTTCGTGCCGCTCAGCTCCCGGGCGTACTGGAGGGTGACAGCGTTCAGGAACGTCTTCGACGGCGCGTACGCCACGGCCACCGGACCCGTCGTCTGCTCAGCAGCGGTTCCCGACTGCCGGGTGAGGGAGCCGACACTGCTGGACATGTTCACGATCCGCGGTGAGGCAGAGCGGCGCAGCAGGGGCATCATCGCGTTGGTTACGCGGATAACGCCGATCACATTGGTCTCCACGACCGTCCGGATGGTGGCTGGATCGACCCGGGTGGGCTCCTGCGGCATGCCGCCGGTGATGGCGGCGTTGTTGACGAGCACGTCGAGACGGCCGGCCTGATCCTCGATCAGCCGCGCGGCGGCGGTCGTGCTCGCGTCGTCGGTCACGTCCAGCGGTACGCCGAACGCGTCGACGCCGGCCGCGCGCAGCCTCTCCACCGCCGACCTACGGCGCTCGTCGTCGCGGGCGCCGATGCCCACGCTCCAGCCGAGGGTGCCCAGACCCATGGCGATCTCGTAGCCGATGCCCTTGTTCGCGCCGGTGACCAGCGCGATCGTTCGTTCGCTCATGGGGGCCATGCTGCCCTCGGAGCTCGGTGGGGTCCAAGACCGATGGGGTGGACACCGATACCGCCTGGGTATTGATGCTGGGTACCGTGGCGGCATGGAGACCCGGGAACTGCGCTACTTCATCGCTGTCGCCGAAGAGTTGCACTTCGGGCGCGCCGCGCAGCGGCTCGGGATCGCGCAGCCGCCTCTGTCGCGGGCCATCCAGCAGCTCGAACGCCGCCTCGGGGCAGCACTGCTGGATCGGACCAGCCGCGCCGTTACGCTGACCGAGGCCGGCTCGGTGCTGTTGGCTGAGGGCAGGGCGGCCCTCGACGCGGTCGGCGCCGCCGAACGCCGGGCCCGCCGCGCCGCGCATTCCGCGACCGGCCGTCCCGGGCTGGTCCTGGTCACGAAAGCCAGTGCTTCCAGGGAACTGCTGGCGAAACTGCTCGACACGTACGCAGCCGAACCCGGCGCGGTCCCCATCGACGTCATTCTGTGCGGTCCGTCCGAGCAGCAACCACTCCTGCGCCAGGGCCGGGCCGACGTGGCGTTGCTGCACCTGCCGTTCGACTCGACGGCCGGGTTCGACGCGGAAGAGCTCGGCACGGAAGGCCAGGTCGTGGTCCTGCCCTCGGGACATCCGCTCACCGCTCGCCCCCATGTGCGCATGGCCGACATCACCGATCTGCCGGGTCTGCCGCTGCCGCGCTGGCCCGAACCCGACGGCACCTACCCGCCCGGCCCCGGCCCGCAGGTCCGTGACCACGCGCAGTTGTTGCAGCTCGTCGCGCTCGGCCGTGCCTGCGCGGTCTCACCGGAGTCGTGCCGAGCCCAGCTGCACGGTGACCTCGCGGCCGTGCCCGTGCTGGACGCGCCGGCGGTCACCACCGTGATCGCCTGGCCCCCGCACAGCCGGTCCAGAGCCGTCGCCGACCTTGTCCGTACCGCGACAGGACTCTCTGGACAGTAGTTCCGGCATGTCGGGCCGGGCCCCATTCATCGTGTTCCGGCTCACTACTGTGCCGCCAACTCAAACGCCCAGCACGACATGTCCGCTGAGCACCGGACAGCCGCGGTGCCCAGTCACGGAGGCGTGGTCCGGTGATCCGGCCACAGCCGTGCGACTGAGCAACACGGCTGGCCCGTCCGGCCTGACAGGTGCTCAGCCGTACCGCTGTAGGCGGGGGAGCCGAGATCTGTCGGCCGGCCGTCACGGATGGCGGGCGCGGTGTCCACCGACGCTGCCGGAGATCTGCGGTCGCGCCCTGCCGGGGCGGACCCGGGGCGGTGCGCCGAAGGCGGGCGGCAGGGACGCACACCTTGTGCGTCCCCTGATGCGAACCGCTCGCCGTGCTCGTAGCCACGGTCTTCCCGTCTTCGGCAGAGCACGGCGATTCTGTTTGGCTAGGGTGCGGACATGGCCACCGCGCGCGCCCACGAACCCGTCCTGCTGGACCCCAAGGGCCCGGTGATCACAGCAATCGCGATCACTGTGGGAGGGGCTCTGTTCCTGGGTGCGGGAGGGGCTTGTGTCTATGTCACCGCCCGCACTCTCGACGACCTCGGTGAGACCGGCACTGGGTGGGCGTTGGCCGGCGCGGGCCTCGCCCTGGCCGCGGCGTTCATCGCCGGCGTCGGGTTGTCCACCATCCTCTCCGCCCGTGCGGAACGGCGGGCCACGCTCCAGCTCGCCACCTTCGGCGTCGATGCCACCGCTCTGGTACTGGCGGTCTCCTCCGCCCCGCCGACCAACGACGACTACAACCAGCTCCGGCTCCTGATGCGAATCAGCGGCCCCGGTTTCGATTCCTTCGAGTGCGGCAACGAAGTCCCGACATACCGATTCGGCAGCGCCACACAGGGAACGGTGCTGCCGGCCCGGGTCAATCCGGTCACCCGCACGTTCACCATCGAGCGACCGCCCGCGCCCCCGGCCCCCGCAGCCGGATCGTAGGCCTGGTTTCAGCGCCCGCCCCGCCCACGTGCCCTTCATCGAGGCCAGTTGTCGCGCGCTCTCGGTGAGTCCGAGGACGTACGAGCAGCCTCGGGGTGCTTGATGTCCTGACTGGGCTCCTCAAGGCCCGCCGAAGCGGGGGCCGCCACCGCGGCCGTCCCCGGCGCCGCCCTTCTCACGGGTACGTGAAGCGACCTCGCTGCCGGTTCGGCTCCTCACGGACGGTGATGTCCGGTCTCCGGTTCGTCTGCCGGGCGGCCGAGGCCCGGAACCCGGTGCTGATCGTCGACCGGGACCCGACCCGGTGTGGCCGGCACACCGTCACCCGCCTCGCCCCCCCGCTCTGCCCGGCCCTCACCGTTGTCACCGGCCCTGCTTGGCCTCCCGGTCCCCGAAGTCGGCGCGGCGGGCTGAGCGGAGCTTGAGGACGAGCGGCAGCAGGAACCACGCTGCGCCGAACCACACCATGACGGCTCCGACGAGCAGCTCCGCCAGCGTGTCGGTGAGGACGGTGTGCAGCAGGAGCAGCAGGGTGCACCCGATGGTGAGCGCGAGCAGCACCATGCCGCACACCATGAACCGGCCCGCGACGACAACCACTTCGTCCTTCATCTGGGACCCCGAGAGGAATCGGTGCAGCGCGACGGGCGCTATGAGCGCTCCGATGGCGGCGGCTCCGAGCACGACGGTGACCACGTAGACACGGTGGTCGAAATCTCCCAGGCGTTCGAATCGCTGGGTGAAGGCGACACTGAGAAGGAAGCCGAAGAGGATCTGGATGCCGGTCTGCGCGACCCGTGTCTCCTGAAGGATCTCGTTCCACCGGCGGTTGACCCGCTCTCTGGGGTCCTCCTGCGACGGCTTCTCCGGACTCCTGCCGTTCTCACCGCCCGCCCGGAGCTCGCTTTCCCGGGTCTCACCGCCCGGTCCGGAGACGGTCGTGCCGACCGCCGTCGGTCTGCCGTTCTCGCTGTCCGAGGGCGTGGAGTCCAGTGACTTCATGACGCCTCCTCTCATTGGCACACGTGTGCCCCAGGTGTATCCGGCTACGCCCCTCATCAGGGCCGGAACTCGAACGAACATCCGGGGTGCGCATGGACGGGGGCACACCGGGGCATCCTTCGCCCCAGCTGCACCGCTGCTCCCCGCGCCCCGACGAGGCGCGCCCGGTCGACGGGGCCGACGAGTGGGAGCTGTCCCGTACTCCAGCCGTGGATCGTGATCCAGGCCTTCCTGGTGATCTCCATGCCGCCCGGGGACGGGAGCCAACCGCGGCGGTACCCCGGTCGTCACTCGGTGCATCCGACCAGGACCGCCTGAATGCTCCTTGGCCGACGGGCCCTCCTCGTGGTCAGCGGACCCATGCGTGGCGTTGTGTGGTTCGACGCACGCGCGACCTGCGATCGCCTCGACCCGCTCCTGAACGACGACGGACAGCCCGCCGCCTTCGGCGAGTGGTACCTGGACCGACTCACCCGCGAGGAGTCCCTGACAACCCGTGAACTCCGTCGTGCGGCAAGCGAGCGATGGCAGGCGGGGACGGACGTGCCCATCCGGCTGCGCCGGTTCGGCTCGTGAGCCGTCGGTGCTCTGGCCGTACGCCGCGTTCGCACCGGTGGGGCCGGTACGGGGATGGTGACGGCCGCCGGCACCGAACGGGCCCCCGCCGCTCTCCTGCAACGAGAACCAGCGCCTGTTCCTCACCTTTGCCACGCGGCCCGTCCGCAATGCCGCCCATCAGCTCGACTGGCCCGACTGGCGACGCCGCCACCAGACCGATCCCAGGCCGGTCACTGCCGGCGGAAAGCTGCTCAAGCCTGAAGGCCACCGCCTACAGCTGGAGTACTGGACAGCTCCACCACATCGGAGGTCTTCGCCCACGGCCAAGCCCCCGCTTGAACAGCGCTCGTGATCGGGACACCTGCGGTGGCCGTTGTGCCTCGGTCGTCAGATCGACTGCCGGTAGCCGAAGAATTCGTGGTCGTTGTTGTAGCCGCCGAGGCCGCCGCCCACGTCCTCGAAGTCGTCGACGAACTCGATCCCCTTGATCCACTTGACCATCTTGAACCCGAGCTGCGCCTCGTTGCGTAGCCGCACCGGCGCTCCGTGGTGGTAGTTGAGGGACTCACCGTTCATGTCGAGCGCGAGCATCGTCAGGTGGTAGCGCATCTGCTCGATGGCGTGCACGTCGTAGTAGATGCCCTCGTCCGAACCCTGCGCGAACGAATAGAAGACCACCCATTTCGCCTCCGGCCGGGGCCGCACGGTGTCCAGGATGGCCTGCATCGGCACACCACCCCATTTGGCGACGCCAGACCAGCCCTGGATGCAGAAGTGCTGGGTGATCTGCTCGTGGTCCGCCATCGCGCGCAGTTGGTCCAGGCCGAGGTCGACGGGGTTGTCCACCAGCCCGTAGACGGAGAGGCGATAGTCACGGAAGCCGTCTTCCCGCAGGGCCAGGTACTCGGCGCTCTCGGGCACCCTGCCGTTGGCCCAGAAGAACGGTGAGATGTCCTTGTCCGTGTAGCGGCCGGGCTTGGAGTCGATGTGCTCGAACAGCCGCTGCGCCGGACCGATGAGCGCGAAGCCGACCCGCCGCACGAGCCGCGGATACCGGTATGTCACCGGCGTCGCGACCACCCACGCGACCGTCACGAGGACCATCGACGCGGCGAAGACGCCGAAACCGAGCCAGGACCCGCCGTCGTTGGAGGCGTACATGTGGTTGAGATTGCGCAGCGCCCCGGTGGTGAAGACGAGAGTCACGTGGACGACCACGAACATCAGGAACCAGCACAGCACCAAGAAGTGCAGTGACCGGGCGAGCTGGATGCTCAGCACCGAGCTGATCCGGTGGAATCTGGTCGACAGTGCCGGCGACATACCCAGGCCGGTGACGAGCGCGGCCGGGGCGGCGATGAAGACCGTCACGAAGTAGGCGATGAGCTGGGCGCCGTTGTAGTTGACCCAGCCGTTCTCCAGCGGCCAGTCCAGGGACAGGTACTGGATGGCCACCGAGACGGCGTTCGGGAAAACGTCCCAACTCGTCGGCACCAGACGCTTCCACTGGCCGGTGGTGAAGAGCAGGACGTAGAAGACGATGCCGTTGATGAGCCACAGGGTGTCGATCCCGAGGTGCCACCAGCGCGCGAGGCCGATGGAGTGCCGCCGTCCCGGCAGCCCGACACCGTCCGGCAGCGTGATGGAGTCGGCCTTGGCCGTGTACGCCGGGTCGGCGGGTACGGGCTTCTGCATCCGGAACCACTCCGACCCCGGGGTGGAGTTCCGCGTCCAGTACAGCCTGGGATGGTCGGCCAGGACCGACAGGCCCGAGCGGATGATGAAGATCATCAGGAACAGGTTCAGGAAGTGCTGCCACCCCAGCCAGGCGGGGATGCCCTCGGGCGTGCCCGAGGCGTGTCCGGAGGTGCCGGGGTGGTCACGGATGAAGTCCCGCACGGCCGGCGTGTTACGCAGGCCCTTGGCGACGGCGATGCCGGCGATCAGCAGGGCGAAGCCGATGAGGATCAGCCAGAGCAGGTTGAACCACTTCTCGCGGCCGACGCGCACGCGTGGCGCGGCGCCGTACTGGGGCGGCAGGCCGCCCGCCCAGCGCTCGTCCACCGACGAGTGACGGTTCCGGTCCAGCTCGTCACGAAAACCCGGGTCGGACAACTGTGCTCCCTCGACGAAGACTTACCCGGACAGCGGCGAGGGCCGCCGGGGTATGACCGGTCCCGCACCCGGTGGCGTGATGGTGCGAGCCGCCCGACCTCGGGCCGCGCGGACGCTCACCCCGGACGGGCGCCGTCGCATATCGCCGCGACTCGACCGACAGAATCTCATATAAAGATCACACAAATGTCGCGAAGCCCCCGCCGTGCCCTATTTTGTGGCTCCGTGCAGTCCGCCGCCGTGCTGCTGGTCGCCTTCGGCTCACCGGCTGCACGGGATCCCCTCCTGCCCGCTTCAACGGGGCGGGCGGCGAGGCCGTCCTCCAGGCCGTGCCGCCCACGGCACGGTGCCGCGACCACCGGCGGGTATTCCTTGTGGATCACCGGGTAGGCGTTCGGACAACGGGGGAGTTCGACAATTACGCGGCGTGAGGGCGGACAGATGGCTGACGGCATGCTGGAAGAGGACCTTTACCGTTTCGAGGAGCTGCTGGACGAGGGGGAGCGCAAGACACTCCACCGCGTCCGGGAGTTCCTGCGCGAGGAGGTGGCCCCGCATGCGGACAACTGGTGGGGCAAGGCGTCCTTTCCGCACCACTTGATCCCGCGTTACGGGGAGTTGGGCATCGCCGGCCTGGGCTTCGAGGAGTGCGGCGGCAGCACGGCAAGCAGCCTGCTCAGCGGCTTCATCGCGATGGAGATGGCGCGCGTCGACGCCTCGATGGCCACTTTCTACGGCGTGCACGCCGGACTGGCCATGGGCAGTATCGCCCGCTGCGGTTCGGCCGAGCAGCGCAGCCGCTGGCTGCCCGCGATGGGGCGGATGGAGAAGATCGGCGCTTTCGCGCTGACCGAACCACAGGGCGGGTCCGATGTCGCGGCGGGTCTGCGGACCACGGCGAGGCGTGACGGCGACACCTGGGTGCTCAACGGTGAGAAGCGGTGGATCGGCAATGCCACCTTCGCCGATCTCGTGGTCGTCTGGGCGAAGGAGGACGGAGGCGAGGGTCGCGTTCTCGGCTTCGTGGTCGACAGCTCGACGCCCGGGTTCTCAGCGAGCATCATCGAGAACAAGATCGCCTTGCGAACCGTGGAGAACGCCGACATCGTCCTGAAGGACTGCCGGGTCCCCGAGGACAACAGGCTCCAGGAGGCGCACGGCTTCCGGGACACCGCGGATGTCCTGCGGCACACCCGGAGCGGCGTGGCCTGGGAAGCCGTCGGCGTGATGCTGGCGGCGTACCGCATCGCCCTGGACTACACCCGGGAGCGCGAGCAGTTCGGTGGGCCGGTCGCCCGCTTCCAGCTGGTCCAGGACCTGCTGGTACGCATGTTGAGCGATGCCACCTCCTGCCTCGGGATGGTCGTGCGGCTCGCCCAGCTGGAGGACGCGGGCACCTTCCGCGACGAGCACTCGGCGATGGCGAAGGCCCACTGCACGACGCGTATGCGCGAGGTCGTCGGCTGGGGGCGCGAGCTCCTGGCCGGCAACGGGATCGTGCTCGACTACAGCATCGGTCGCTTCGTCGCCGACGCGGAGGCGCTCTACTCGTACGAGGGGACCAGGGAGATCAACACGCTCATCACCGGGCGCGCGGTTACGGGGCTCGGCGCGTTCGTCTGAGTCGCCGGGGCAGGGGCCAGTGCTCGCCGGAGGCGGGCCGCCCCGGGCCCCGGGGCCACCAGGTCCCCGGGGCCACCGGGGGAGGGCGCCGTCGTCCTCCACGAACGAACCGGTCGGGCCGTTGTCGTGCGGGTGCGAGCCGGATCGCTGCGGCTGCGCCCCGCTCAGGAGTACCGGGCGACTGGAAGCCGGTGAAGTCCGTCGCGACCGGGCCCGCGCAGGCGGCGTCGAAGAACGGCTCCGACGGTCCGTGCCCCGTCATGACGGGGCCGATGTCGATGTCCGGGGCCGCCTGCCGGGTCAGGAGGCGACGGCGCCGGAGACCGGCTCATTCCATTCGCTCCGCATCCCCAGGGCGTACGGAACTGCAGGAGCGGATCGTGGATCCGTCGGTCTCCTCCGGCGCCTCGGGACACGGGGAACTGCCCGCTCCGTGGACCGGGTCTCAGCCCTCCCGGCTCAGCCCTGCGCCAGCTCTGCCACGGGCTGCCACTTCTCCCACACGGCGAGACGCTGCTCGTAGTCGGCCTTGGCGATACCCAGGGGCGCCGAGCCGAAGAAGCAGCGCAGCGGCGGTTCGTCGGCGTCGACGATCTTCAGCACGGCAGCGGCGGACGCGGTCGGGTCGCCCGGCGTGCCGACGCGCTTGCGGCGCTGCTCCTGCACCTCCTTGTGGAAGTCGGCGTACGCGGGCAGCGGGGCGGACGTGCTCGACGAGGAACCCGCCCAGTCGGTGGCGAAGCCGCCGGGCTCGATCAGCGTGACCTTGATGCCGAACGGGGCCACTTCCTGGGCCAGCGCCTGGCTGATGCCTTCGAGCGCCCACTTCGACGCGTGGTAGATCCCGACCAGCGGGAAGGCGCTGATGCCTCCGATGGAGGAGACCTGGAGGATGTGGCCGCTGCCCTGTTCGCGCAGCAGCGGCAGCGCCGCCTGGGTGATCCACAGGGCGCCGAACAGGTTGGTGTCCAGTTGTGCGCGCGCCTCGGCCTCGGTGAGTTCCTCCACCAAGCCGAAGTGGCCGTAACCGGCGTTGTTGACCACCACGTCCAGACGGCCGAACCGCTCGTGCGCCTGCTGTACGGCGGCGAAGCCGGCGTCACGGTCCGTCACGTCGAGCCGCAGAGGCAGCAGCCGCTCCCCGTACTTCTCGCGAAGGTCACCCAGCGTGGAGAGGTCGCGCGCGGTCGCGGCGACCGAATCGCCGCGTTCGAGGGCGGCGACGGCCCACTCCCTGCCGAAGCCGCGCGAGGCGCCGGTGATGAACCAGATCTTCTGCGTCATGGTGTGCTCCTCCAGAAACCCGTCATCCGCTCGGACAACATCTCCAGCCAGACAACACCTTCGAGTGGACTCGAAGCCAAGTCGTTCGGCGCGTGGCGGCCGCGGGAACCACCGGAATCGCCCACGCCCCGGCCGACGGCCCCTGCCCGCCCTTGCGCTGTGGGCACTGAGAAATTCGCGCGACCAGCAGGGAATGCGTCACGTCTGCGTCCTCCGGCGGAGCGAGCGGGGCCGCCCGGTGCGCCGGATCACGTCCGGCAGATGGCGGACAGGCCGGCGCCCCTCCGCTCCACCCCTGGAGTGCCGTGCGTTCGCGGGGCCGTGTCCTCCGCGCTTCCGGAGGCGTTGTCCGTTCCGAGACGCCCCGCTGGACCATGCCGGAGTGCCGGATGACTGCCGACGACGCCGACGGTCTCCTCGGACCGTGACCCTGCGCGGCCGAGCACTTCTCCTGCCGGCTGACCCGGTCGGCGCGGCCGGTCTCACGTCCTGGGACGGCTGCCCCCGCCTCTGATTTGGCTGGGCGGTACGGGGCGCAGGCGGGGCGCGTACCCGGCGCACGGGAGCGCGTTGTGATCTGGGTGTGTCACAACGTCAGCGGGCGTACGCCGCCGGCTATCCAAATTGGAACGGGTCGTATTAGGTTATATGCGAGCAATAGGGACATGGAATGGCTGAATGTTTCTGTTGCGGCCCCGCTGGCATATGTCTCGGGCGTGTCTCGGCTGTCGCGGGCCCATTGGGTAATCGTGGGCAATGGGCTGAATTTGCAACTCGACCGTCGAATGTCCTCTATCGTGATTGGCGTGAGCGAGCCAACTCGGGGGAGTCCGGCTCGGTCATCGGTGTAACGTCGGTATCCCGAGGCGTAACGAATCTTCGCCCGTGCGGTCGAGATATCGCACCGCGAGAGTCGGACGGTTCGAGGGGCGGGTCTCTGTGGATATCGATCTGTAGCGCGCCCGAAAAGGCTGATGAACATGTCGTGGAAAGTGCGAGAACAAGTGGGGGGACGGTCGTGACCAATCCTTTCGATGACGAGTCGGGGCGGTTCGTGACGCTGGTGAATGGCGAGGGGCAGTACTCGCTGTGGCCGGCGCACATCGAAATCCCGGGCGGCTGGAGCGTGGGCGGCCCGGAGGGATCGCGTCAGGAGTGTCTGGACGCGATCGAGGCTGGATGGACCGATATGCGGCCCGCCAGCCTGGTGCGGATGATGGAGGCCGACGCCGGATAGGGGGCGTCCGAACCCCCGATGCTGCCGTAGAGCGCCACCAGGGCGGGCATGTTCCGGCACTCCAGTCCGATCGCCTTCGCTCGCAATCGAGCAGAATCGATCAGACTGGAGCGGTAATTGTTCATGCCTGGTCCATGGTTGATCATGTTGCCTTCATTTGGCTTTTGTGGACCATGGTGGACCGTCTCGCGGCTCATCCTCGATGCGTGAAGTCGGTGGAGTGCCTGTCGATCTTCTGGGTCGGAGGGCACTCCACGGGCGCCCGATGCCATGGGTGCGGCGGCGTTTTTCTGTGATTTCATCGGCCCCCGGCCGGCCAGGAATGGTGCGCCGGCGCGGGCGGTTTCGTCGCGCCTTCTTCGTCCCCCGAAAAAACTCTCCCCAAAGGTGTGATCCGGCATGCGCGAAAACAACTCCGACTCCTCAGGTCCTGTTCCCGAAGATCTGTTCGAGATGACCATGGCTCAACAAGGAGTCTGGTACGGGCAACTGCTCGATCCACAGAGTCCGAAATACAACGTCGGGGAATGCATCGAAGTCCGGGGCGCCTTCGACGAGGGGTTATTCGCCGCCGCGTTCGGCCGGGCCGTCGCACTGTGCGACAGCCTCAACACCGTGTTCGTCACCGAGGACGGCGTGGTCCGCCAGCGTGTCGTCCGCCGCTCCCCGGACGGGACGAGCAGGCTCCGCCGGGTCGACCTGTCCGGCGCCGACGATCCCCTCGGCGCGGTCGAACGCTACCTGGCCGACGACATGGCAGCCGTGGACACGATCGAGGCGCCGTCCCACCACTTCGCCCTGCTCCGCATCAGCGACCGGCTGCACTACTGGTACGTCAGGTTCCACCACATAGCCGTCGACGGCCTCGGCGGCTCCGTTTTCACCCGCACCGTGGCCGACCTCTACGGGCGCGCGGTGCGAGGCGAGAACCTCGCGACAGCCGAGGTGCCCGCAGCGTCCCTGCGCGATCTCGTCACCGACGAGGCGGCCTACCGCGACTCGGACCGTTACGAGGCCGACCGCGCCTACTGGACCGGCCGATTCGCGGACCTGGTCCCCGGACGCGCCGCACCGGACACACCCGGTACTGCCGACCCGCAGGGACCGGGCGACGGAGCGGACGCGCACGCGGGCCGGGCGCTCATCCGCCGGCGCACCGATGCTCCGGCCGCCCTCGACGCCCCGGAGGTTCGGCTGCACACCGGCGAGGCACTGCCCGTCGCCGTCCTCGACCGCCTGCGCACGATCGCCGCCGCCAACCGCACCACCTGGAGCGCCGTCCTCGTGAGCGCGGTCGCCGCCTACGTCGGCCGGGCCACCGGAGCACACGACGTCACCGTCGGCCTCGCCTCCAACGGTCGTCACAGCGGACTCCGCCACATCGTCGGCATGACCTCCAACATCCTGCCGCTGCGCCTCACCGTCACCCCCGAGATGACGGTCAGCTCCCTCGTACGCGCCGTCGCGGCCGAGATGCGCGGCGCCCTGCGGCACCGCCGGTTCTCCCGCGAACAGCTGGCACGTGAGCTGAACATGGCCGACGACGCGGGCCGCCTCGCCGGTGTCGTCGTCAACATCATGGGCTACGACTACGACATGGACTTCGCCGGCAGCCCCGGCGCCTCCCGCGTGCTGTCCGTCGGACCGGCCGACGACGTGTCCTTCTTCGTCTCCGAACGGGCCGACGACAAGGGACCGTTGATCGGATTCGACGCCAGCCCGGAGCTCTACGGGCCCGAGGACGTGCGGTTGCTCCAGCAGGCCGTCGTCTCCTTCCTCTCCGCTCTCGCGGACGCCGACCAGGACCTCCAGCTGCGCGACCTGCCGTTGCTCGACGAGACCGCCGCCGAAGCCCTCCACGCACAAGGGCGTGGAGCCGCCATGCCGGCGGAGACCGTGGCATCGAGCCTGCCGGAGGCGTTCGGTGAGCGGGCACGCCGGACACCCGACGCCCCGGCCGTCGTGGACGGCGCCGTCACGCTCTCCTACCGGGAGCTGGCCGCAGCGGCGGAGGGACTCGCAAGTGCCCTGGCCGGCCGGGGCATCGGTGCCGAGGACGGCGTCGGTGTTCTCATGGGCCGCTCGGCGGCCGTGCTGCCCGCCACGCTCGGCACGGCCCGCGCCGGAGCGGCGTACGTACCGATGGACCCGGCCTGGCCCGGCGAACGGCTCGACCGCGTCAGGGAAGCGGCCCGGGTACGCGCCCTGGTGACCGACGAGGCGACCGCCCGGCAGCCCTGGGTGCGGGAGAGGGCGGCCGCCGGTCTGCCCCTGATCGTCCTCGACGCGCACGGCGGTGTCCTGCGTGGCGCGCCGCCTCGGCCGGGACCGCTGCCGGACGTGATCCGCGGTGACCGGCTCGCCTATGTGATGTTCACCTCCGGTTCCACCGGCCTCCCCAAGGGGGTCGGCGTCACCCACGCCGACGTCCTCGCGCTGGCGGCCGACAGCACCTGGACGGACGGCGTCTGCGACGCGGTGCTGATGCACTCGGCGTACGTCTTCGACGCCTCCACCTTCGAGATCTGGGCACCGCTCCTCAACGGCGGCCGGGTGGTCGTCGCGCCCCCCGGAGTCCTGGAGGCGCGGGTCCTCCACGACACGGTCGAGCGGCACGGCGTCACCGCGCTGTTCCTGACGACGGCCCTGTTCAACGTGATGGCCGAGGCCGACCCGGCCGCGTTCGCCGGGCTCCGCCTGGTCGCCGCCGGCGGTGAGGCGGCGACGCCGGACCTGATGCAGCGGGTCGCCGCCGCGACGCCCGGCACACAAGTCCTGCACGTCTACGGCCCCACGGAGACCACGACCTTCGCCACCCGCCATCCGGTCGTCCCCGGCACCGCGGGCGTGCCGCCCATCGGCCGGCCCCTCGACGGGATGAACCTGTACGTCCTGGACGACACCCTCGCCATGGTGCCGCCCGGCGTCGTGGGGGAGCTCTACGTCGGCGGCCACGGCGTCGCCCGGGGCTACCAGGGCAACCCCGCGCTGACGGCCACCCGGTTCGTCGCCGACCCGCACGACGCGACGGGCCGCCGGATGTACCGCACGGGCGACCTCGTGCGCTGGACCGCGGACGGCGACATCGAGTACGTGGGACGTGCGGACGGCCAGATCAAACTCCGCGGGTTCCGCATCGAACCGGCCGAGACCGAGAACGTCCTGCTGGCCGCCCCGGACGTACGCGGCGCCTGCGTCGTGGTCCGTGAGGACATACCCGGCGACCGCCGGCTCGTCGCCTACGTGGTGCCCGCCCCCGGCACCCGGCCCGACGAATCCGCCCTGACCCGCCGGACCGCACGCGCCCTGCCCGCGTACATGGTGCCCTCCGCGTTCGTGACACTGGACGCGCTGCCCCTGAACGCCAACGGCAAGGTCGACCGCCGCGCCCTGCCCGCGCCCCGGGCCGCCACGTCCGGAGGCCGCGCCCCTCGGACCCCCTACGAGGAGGTCCTGGCCGGCCTCTTCGCCGACGCCCTCGGCGTGTCCGCGGTCGGTGTCGACGACAACTTCTTCTCCCTGGGCGGCCACTCGCTGCTCGCCACCCGCCTCACCGGCCGGGTGCGGACGGCCCTGGGCGCCGAACTGGGCCTCGGTACCCTCTTCGACCATCCCACGGTCGCCTCCCTGGCCGCGGTCCTGGACACCACCGGTGCGACCAGACCCCTCCTGCTCCCGCAGCCCCGTCCCGAAGCGGTACCGCTGTCCTTCGCGCAGCAGCGCCTCTGGTTCCTCAACCGCTCGGAGGGCCCCGGCGACAGCTACAACGTCCCGCTCGTCCTCGAACTCGACGGCCCCCTGGACGCGGACGCCCTGCGCGGCGCCCTCGCCGACGTGGTCGCCCGGCACGAGAGCCTGCGCACGGTCTTCGCCGAGCACGACGGGGTCGCCCGCCAGGAAGTCCTGGACGCGGACACCGCCGCATCGCTCGTCCCCCTCGCCGTCGAACAGCCCGCGGCCGAGGACAACGCGGACAGCTGGGCCGAGGAGACGGTGCGTCACCTGACCACCGCGCCCTTCGACCTCGCGGGCGACACCGCGGTCCGCGCCCATCTGCTCCGCCCGGGGCCCGACCGGCACATCCTCGTCCTCGTCCTGCACCACGTGGTCGCCGACGGCTGGTCCCTCGCCCCGCTCAGCCGCGACCTCGCAGCCGCCTACCGCGCCAGGATCGAGGGCACGGGCGCCCCCGACTGGGCTCCGCTGCGCGTGCAGTACGCCGACTACACCCTCTGGCAGCGCCGACTGCTCGGCGACGACAGCGACCCGGACAGCCTGGGCGCGCGACAGGCCGACTTCTGGAAGGAGGCGCTGCACGGCGCCCCCGACCTGCTCGACCTGCCCCTCGACCGGCCCCGCCCCGCCGTGCCCAGCCATCGGGGCGACGCCGTCCCCTTCGAGCTGCCCGCCGCCGCGCACGCCGCCCTCACCCGGCTGGCCCGCACCGCCGGCTGTACGCCCTTCATGGTGCTCCAGGCGGCCCTCGCCGTGACGCTCCAGGCCCACGGTGCCGGTTCCGACATCCCGCTGGGCACCGCCGTCGCCGGGCGCACCGACGAGGCCCTGGACGACCTGGTCGGGTTCTTCGTCAACACCGTCGTCCTGCGCGCGGACCTCTCCGGCGACCCGACGTTCCGGGAACTGCTCGACAGGGTCAAGGAGTTCGACATCGCCGCCCTCAGCCACGGCGACATCCCCTTCGAGCGGATCGTGGAGGCCGTCAACCCCGAGCGGTCCGGCGACCACCACCCCCTCTTCCAGACCATGCTGGTCCTGCAGAACCAGGAGCGCGCGAGTCTCGATCTGCCGGGCGTCACCGTCCACGACCGGTCGCGGCACCGCGGGGGCAGCAAGTTCGACCTGACGTTCTCGCTCACCGAAGTGACCGCACCCGCAGAGGAGTCCGGGAGCACCGGATCGGCCGGGGTCACCGGACCCGCCGGAACCGGCGGACAGGCCGGCCGGCCGGGCGGCGCCGCCCCGGACCCCCTGCCCGGTGCCGCGGACGCGGGCGGAGGCATCAGCGGCTACCTGGAATACGCCACCGACCTCTTCGACGCCGCCACCGCCCGCGCCCTGAGCGCCCGGTTCGCCCACGTCCTCACCCTGGCCGTGGCGGAGCCGGGCCGGCCCATCAGCGGCCTGGACCCGCTCACCCCGGCCGAGCGCGACCGCCTCCTGGCGCAGGGACGAGGAGCGGAGCGGCCCCTGCCCTCCCGTACCGTCACCGAAGCGATCCGGGAACGGGCCGCCTGCGAACCCGGCGCGGTCGCCGTGCGCGACGCGCACACGAGCCTGACCTACGCCGAGCTCGACGCACGCGCCGACACCCTCGCCCACCTCCTTCGGGAGCGCGGTGCGGGCCGTGAGACCAGGGTGGCCATCGCGGCGCCGCCCTCCGTGGACACCGTCGTCGCCATGCTGGCCGTGCTGCGGGCCGGCGCCGCCTACCTGCCGGTCGACCCGCAGTACCCGGCCGCCCGTATCCGCCACATGCTGGCGGACGCCCGCCCCGTCCTGCTGCTCAGCACCACGGAGGTCCACGCCGGGCTGCCCGAATGCGACGTACCGTGGCTCGCCCTCGACACCCCGGCCACGGTCCGTGCCGGGCGCATCCCCGGCACACCCCACCCGGCGGACCCCGCGTACGTCATCTACACCTCCGGCTCCACCGGCCGCCCGAAGGGCGTGGTCGTGTCACACGCGGCCCTGGCCAACCACATGGACTGGATGGCCCGGCACCTGGCGATCACTCCGGACGACCGGGTGCTCGCCCGTACCTCCTTCAGCTTCGACGCCTCCGTGTGGGAGCTCTGGCTCCCGCTGATGAACGGCGCCGAAGTCTGCCTGCTGCCGGACGGGGCCAACACGGAACCCCGTGCCCTGGTCTCCTGGATGAGCCGGTTCGGCGTCACCGTCGCCCAGTTCGTCCCCTCCCACCTGACCCTCGTGCTGACCGAGGCGGCACACGCCGCGCCGCTGCCCGGCCTGCGCGCCGTGCTGTGCGGCGGCGAACCGCTGCCGCGCGCCCTCGCCGCCGAGGCCGCCGGGGTGTGGCGGGCCGACGTGCACAACCTCTACGGGCCGACCGAGGCCACCATCGACGCCACCGCCCACCGGATCGATGTGCCGGGAGACGGCGGGCACGCGGAGTCCGGCACACCGTACGAGACCGTGCCGATCGGCCGCCCCGTGGACACCATGCGCGTCTACGTCCTCGACGGCCGGCTGCGGCCCGTCGCCCCGGGCGTCACCGGTGAGCTGTACCTGTCGGGTCCCAACCTCGCCCGCGGCTACCTCGACCGCCCCGGCCTGACCGCCGCGCGATTCGTCGCCGACCCGTTCGACGGGGCGGGCGCGCGGATGTACCGGACGGGCGACCTCGTGCGGTGGAACCACCAAGGTCTGCTCGACTACGTCGCACGCGCCGACGACCAGGTCAAACTGCGAGGCTTCCGCATCGAGCCGGGCGAGGTCGAGGCCGCACTGCTGGCGCTCCCCGCCGTCACCGCCGCCTGTGCCGTGATCCGTGAGGACACACCGGGAGTGCGCCGACTCGTCGCCTACGCCGTCACCGGCGACCCGGCCCAGCGCCCCGTCACCCTGCGCGACGCGCTCGCCGAGAGCCTGCCCCACTACCTGGTGCCCGGTGCCGTCGTCATCCTGGACGACCTCCCGCTCCTGCCCAACGGCAAGGTGGACCGGCGCGCCCTGCCGGAGCCCCCTCGGGGCTCCGGCAACACCGACGGAGCGGGACAGCACACCCTCCAGGAAGGCCTGCTCGCCGGCATCTTCGCCGACGTTCTGCAACGGCCCCAGGTGGGTCCGCACGACAGCTTCTTCGAACTGGGCGGCCACTCGCTCCTCGCCATGCGCGTCGTCAGTCGCGTCCGCGCCGTCCTCGGCGCCGAGATCGCCGTGCGCACCCTCTTCGAGCACCCGACCGTCGCGGGGCTGGCCCGCGTCCTGGACACCCGGAGCCGGACCCACCCACCGGTCGTACCCGCGGTGCGGCGGCCCGATCCGCTGCCGCTCTCCTTCGCGCAGCAGCGCCTGTGGTTCCTCAACCGGTTCGAAGGGCCCAGCTCCGCCTACAACATCCCGCTCGTGCTCGAACTCGACGGGCCCCTGGACACCGACGCCCTGCGCGCCGCGCTGCGGGATGTCGTGGAACGGCACGAGGCGCTGCGCACCCTGTTCCCCGAACGTGACGGCGTACCGCACCAGGTGGTTCTTCCCGCCGGTACCGCCACACCCCGGCTGCCCGTCGTGAGCACAGCACCCGCGGATCTGGAGGCCGCCGTCCTGGCCGCCGTGCGAGAGCCGTTCGACGTCATCACGGACCCGCCGCTGCGCGCCCTCCTCCTGCGGTCCGCGCCCGGCCACCACGTCCTGGTCCTCGTCCTGCACCACATCGCGGGCGACGGCTGGTCCCTCGCCCCGCTCGCCAGACACCTCGGCGAGGCCTACGAGGCCCGTCTCACGGGCCGGGAGCCCGAGCCGGCGGCCGGCGGCACCCCGCTCCAGTACGCCGACTACACCCTCTGGCAGCACGCCGCCCTGGGCGACGGTCTCGCGCCCGAGAGCGTCCTGCGGCAGCAACTCGACCACTGGCACACCGCCCTCGCGGGCCTGCCCGGCCTCATCGACCTCCCGCTGGACCGGCCGCGCCCGGTCACCACCGACCCCAGAGGAGCCGTCCACACCTTCGACGTGCCGCCCGCCCTCCACGCCCGGCTCCTGCGCCTGGCCCGGGAGTCGGGAAGCAGTCTCTTCATGGTGCTCCAGGCGGCGGTGGCCACCCTGCTGCACCGGCACGGCGCGGGAGACGACATCCCGCTCGGCTCGCCGGTCGCCGGGCGCACGGACGAGGCGCTGGAGGAACTGGTCGGGTTCTTCGTCAACACGCTGGTCCTGCGCGCGGACCTGTCGGGCAACCCGTCCTTCCGCGAACTCCTGCTGCGCGTCCGAGAATTCGACCTGGCCGCCTACGCCCACCAGGACGTGCCCTTCGAGCGTCTCGTCGAGAGCGTCAACCCCGTCAGGGCGCGCAACCACCACCCGCTGTTCCAGACCATGCTGGTGCTGCAGAACCAGGAGACCGCCCGCCCGGACCTGCCCGGCCTCACCGTCGAGAGCCGCCTCGTCCACAACGGGCTGAGCAAATTCGACCTCACCTTCGCCTTCGACGAGGAACGCGACGACGGCGGTCTCAGCGCCGGGATCGAGTACGCCACCGCGCTCTTCGACCGGTCCACCGTCGAAGCCCTCGCCGACCGCCTGGTCCGGCTCCTGGAGCAGGCGGCCGCCGACCCCGCCCTGCCCCTGACGGGCTACGACCTGATGACACCGGACGAGCACGCCCATGTCACACGCCGGGGCACCGGCGGAGCCCTGCCCGCGCCCACCGAGCACGCCACCCTGCCCGCGCTCTTCGCGGCCCAGGCACACCGCGTACCGGACGCCGTGGCCGTCACCGGCCACGGCACCACCCTCACCTACGCCGAACTCGACCGGGCCTCCGACGACCTGGCCCGCGCCCTGGCGGGCCTGGGCGTCCGCCCCGAGAACGGGATCGGCGTACTGCTCTCCCGGTCGCCCGCGGTCGTGACGGTGTCGCTGGGCGCGGTCCGCGCGGCCGGTGCGTACGTCCCGCTGGACGCCCGCTGGCCCGCGGAGCGGCTGGAACAGGTGGCCGCGGTGGCCGGCCTACGGGTCCTCGTCGTCGACGAGGACGCCCTCGCCTCGCCCTGGGTGGCGCAGACCGCACGCCGGATGCCCGTCCTGGTCGTGGACCGGCTCGGCCGGATCCTCCGCGGCGCGCCCGAGCGGCCGGGACACCCCGCCACCGTACAGAGCCCCGGCGCCCTCGCCTACGTCATGTTCACCTCCGGCTCCACCGGACTGCCCAAGGGCGTCGGAGTCACGCACGCCGACGTGGTGGCGCTGACGGCCGACTCCGCCTGGCAGGGCGGCGCCGCCGACGCCGTCCTGATGCACTCGGCGTACGTCTTCGACGCCTCGACGTTCGAGATCTGGGCCCCGCTGCTGCACGGAGGGAGGATCGTCGTCGCACCGGACGGCGTCCTGGAGGCCCGCGCCCTCGGCGAGGCCGTGCAGGAGCACCGAGTGACCGCCGTCTTCATGACGACGGCCCTGTTCAACGTGATCGCCGAGACCGATCCAGGTGCCTTCACCGGCCTCCGGCTCGTCTGCGCCGGAGGAGAACTGGCCTCACCGGACGCGATGCAACGGGTCGCGGGCACCGCGGCCGGCACACGCGTCCTCCACGTGTACGGACCCACCGAGACGACCACCTTCGCCACCCGCTACGACGTGCCGGCCGGCCTCCCGTCCGGCCCGCCGCCCATCGGACGCCCCCTGGACGGCATGCGGCTGTACGTCCTCGACGGCTCCCTGGGCCCCGTCCCGCCCGGCGTCACGGGCGAGCTGTACCTCGCCGGCCGGGGCGTGGCCCGCGGATACACCGGGCTCCCCGGACTGACCGCCACCCGGTTCGTCGCCGATCCGTTCGACCACTCGGGCGGCCGCATGTACCGCACCGGCGACCTCGTCCGGTGGACCCGCGACGGACAGATCGCCTACGTCACCCGCGCCGACAGCCAGGTGAAGCTGCGCGGCTACCGCATCGAACTCGGCGAGATCGAGGGGGTCCTGGCCTGCTGCGAGGGCGTCGCCGACTCCTTCGCCGTCGTCCGCGAGGACACCCCCGGCGACCGGCGGCTCGTCGCGTACGTGGTGCCCGCGGGCGGGGCGCGTCCCGAACCCGCCGACCTGGCCCGAGCCGTCGGCCGGTCCCTGCCCGCCTACATGGTGCCCTCCGCGTTCGTCCCGCTGGAGGCCCTGCCGCTGACCGTGAACGGGAAGGTGGACCAAGGCGCCCTGCCCCGGCCGGCGCACCACGCCCCGGCCCGCGGGCGCGCCGCCCGTACCGCACGCGAGGAGATCCTCTGCGGACTCTTCGCCGATGTGCTCGGCCTCGACGGGGCGGGCGCCGACGACGACTTCTTCGCCCTGGGCGGCCACTCCCTGCTCGCCACCCGGCTGGCCGCACGCGTCCGCACCGCGCTCGCCGTCGAGGTCCAGGTCAAGACCGTCTTCGAGCACCCCACGCCGGCCGCGCTCGCGGCCACACTGGACGGCGCGGAAAAGGCCAGGAACCGGCTGGAGCGTGCTCCGCACCGCCCCGAACCGCTGCCGCTCTCCTTCGCCCAGCAGCGCCTGTGGTTCCTCAACCGCTTCGAGGGACCCAGCGCCACGTACAACGTGCCGCTGGTGCTGCGCCTGGACGGCCCGCTCGACGCGGAGGCCCTGGAGAGCGCCCTCGCGGACGTCGTCGAACGCCACGAGAGCCTGCGCACCGTCTTTCCCGAGACCGACGGCGTGGCACGCCAGCTGGTCCTCGACGCCCAGGGTGCCGACCTCGACCTGAGCCCCCGCGACACCGACCCCGCCCGACTGGACGAGGTACTGACCGCAGAGGTCGCGCACACCTTCGACGTCAGCACCCAACTCCCCGTGCGCGCACGGCTCCTGCGGCTCGAAGCCGAATCCCACGTCCTCGTGCTGCTCGTCCACCACATCGCGGGCGACGGCTGGTCCCTCGCCCCGCTCGCCCGCGACCTCGGCGACGCCTACCGGGCGCGAACCGAGGGCGAGGAGCCGCCCTGGACGGAACTCGGCGTCCAGTACGCCGACTACACCCTGTGGCAGCGCGCGCTGCTCGGCGCGGAGGACGACCCGTCGAGCCAGGCCGCCCGCCAGCTCGACTTCTGGCGCACCGCACTCGCCGGAGCCCCCGACCTGCTCGACCTGCCGTGCGACCGGCCGCGCCCCGCCGTCACCGCTTACGGCGGCGACGCGTTCGCCTTCCCCGTCGACGCGGACACCCACCGGGCCCTCGCGGAACTCGCCCGGTCCCGCGGAAGCAGCCTCTTCATGGTGCTCCAGGCCGCACTGTCGGTCCTGCTCTCCCGGCACGGCGCCGGTGAGGACATCCCGCTCGGCACCGCCGTGGCCGGGCGCACCGACGAGGCCCTCGACGATCTGGTGGGCTTCTTCGTCAACACCCTCGTCCTGCGGACCGACCTGTCGGGAGACCCCACCTTCGCCGAAGTGATCGACCGGGTGCGGGAGTTCGACCTCTCCGCCTACGCCCACCAGGACGTGCCGTTCGAACGGCTGGTGGACGCACTCGACCCGGCGCGGGCCCAGAACCACCACCCGCTGTTCCAGACCATGCTCGTCCTCCAGAACCAGGCGGACACCACGGTCGGCCTGTCCGGCCTCACGGTGACCGAACAGCCCGTGCACACCGGCATCAGCAAGTTCGACCTCACCTTCACCTTCACCGAGACGCGCGACCGCGAGGGCCGGCCCGCCGGCCTCGACGGCGTACTGGAGTTCTCCACCGAACTCTTCGCCCCCGCCACCGCGCACACCCTGGCCGAGCGCCTGACCCGCCTGCTCGCCGCACTCGCGGCCGACCCCGGGCGGCGCGTCCACACCGTAGACGTCCTGGAGACGGCGGAGCTGCGGAGCCTGGAGCGTGCCGCACACGGGACCGCCCGGCCCGTGGCAGCGAGCACCGCCCCCGAGGCGTTCCGCAGGCAGTCCGCCGCCACCCCCGCCGCGATCGCCGTGCGGGACGGCGCACACCGGCTCACCTTCAGCGAACTGGACGCGCTCTCCGACGACCTGGCCCATCACCTGCACGACCGGGGCATCGGCCGCGGCGGCCTCGTCGCCCTCGCCCTGGAGGGCACAGCCGACCAGGCCGTCGCCATGCTGGCGGTGGCCAAGGCCGGCGCCGCCTACCTGCCGGTCGACCTGGAGTACCCCGAGGCGCGGATCACCTACATGCTCGACGACGCCCGGCCGGCGCTGCTCCTCACCCACGGCACCACACGCGCCGCGCGGTACACCGCGTCCGTCCCCTGCCTCGCGCTGGACGACCGGGCGGCCTGGTCCACCGGACGCGGGGCCCCGCCCGGCGCCGGACCGGCCCCGCTCGACGCGGCCTACGTCATCTACACCTCGGGCTCCACCGGCCGTCCCAAGGGCGTCGTCGTCACCCACGCGTCCCTGACCAACCACATGGCCTGGCTGGCCGGCCACCTCGCGCTCACCGAAGACGACCGGGTCCTGGCACGCACCTCCCCGAGCTTCGACGCCTCGGTCTGGGAGACCTGGCTGCCGCTGCTGCACGGCGGCTCCACCTGCCCCGTGCCGCCCGCCGCCAACCACGACCCCTCCGGACTGCTCGCCCGCATGCGCGAAGCCGGAGTGACCCTCGCGCAGTTCGTGCCCTCACACCTCTCCGTCGTCCTCACCGAGACCGGCCCCGAGGAGGCACCCGCGACGCTGCGCGCCGTCCTGTGCGGAGGCGAACCCCTGCCCACGTCCCTGGCCGAGCGCGCCGGACAGGCCTGGCGGGTCGAGGTGCACAACCTGTACGGGCCCACGGAGACCACCATCGACGCCACCGCCCACCAGCACCGGAGCGGGGAGCGGGCCACCACGGCGGGGGAGGCGGGCGTACCGCTGGGCCGCCCCGTCGACAACACCCGCGCCTACGTCCTGGACGCCGGGCTCCGGCCGGTGCCGCCCGGCGTCACGGGTGAGCTCCACCTCGCCGGTGAGGGGCTCGCCCGCGGCTACCTGGGGCGCCCGGCCCTGACCGCAGCCCGGTTCGTCGCAGATCCCTACGGCCCCGCCGGAAGCCGCATGTACCGCACCGGCGACCTCGTCAAACGGGACGCCGACGGCCTGCTCACCTACGTCTCCCGCGCCGACGAACAGGTCAAGCTGAACGGCTTCCGCATCGAACTCGGCGAGATCGAGACCGCGCTCACCCGGCTCGACGGCATCGCAGCCGCCTGCGCCGTCGTCCGGGAGGACCGGCCGGGCGAGCGGCGCCTGGTCGCCTACACCGTTCCCGACCGGCGCGGTGGCATCGAGCGCCCCACGGACAGCGAACTGCGCACCCGGCTCACCTCGGTCCTGCCGCCGTACATGGTGCCCGCCGTCTTCATCGCCCTGGACGCACTGCCGCTCCTGCCGAACGGCAAGACCGACCGCAGGACCCTGCCCGCCCCGGAGCGCCCCGCCGCCACCAGGCCGGGCGGCCAGCCGCGCACCGCGCGGGAACGCGCTCTGTGCGAGGTCTTCGCCTCCGTCCTGCGCACCCCGGCCGTCCGCACGGACGACGACTTCTTCGCGCTCGGCGGCGACAGCATCCTCTCGATCCAGCTCGTCAGCCGGGTACGGGAGGCGGGGTTCGGGGTCACACCCCGCGACGTCTTCGTCCACCGCACCCCCGAGGCCATCGCGGCAGTCGCCACCGCCCTCGACCAGGACTTGACCGCGCGGGACGATCAGGGCACCGGCGAGATGCCGCCGACACCCATCGCCGCCTGGCTCCTGGAGCGGCCCGGCACCACGGACGGCTACAACCAGTCCGGAGTACTGAGCACGCCCGCGGAAGCCGAGGAGGACACGCTCGTCGCCGCCCTCCAACTCCTCATCGACCACCACGACATGCTCCGGCTGCGCATCACCCGCCCGGCCGGGGGCGAACCAGTCCTCGAAGCCCTGCCACCCGGCGCCGTCCCGGCCCGGCGCCGCTTCACCCGCGTCGACATCGCGGGCCTCGACGCCGAAGCCGCCCGCGCCGCCACCACCGAGGCCGGCGAACAGGCACGCAAGCGGCTGCGGCCCGCAGAGGGGAACGTCATCGAAGCCGTCTGGTGCGACGCCGGCCCGCACCGCCGCGGCCGACTCCTGCTCGTCGTGCACCACCTGGCCGTCGACGCCGTCTCCTGGCGCATCCTCGCCGCGGATCTGGCCCGCGCGTGGCAGGCCGTCACCGAAGCCGGCACCGCCGGCGAGAGCCCTGCCACGGTCCTGCCCCCCGTCACCACCTCCTACCGGACCTGGGCGCACCTCCTCGCGTCCCAGTCCCGGAGCACCGAACGGGAAGCCGAACTGCCCCTGTGGCAGGACGTGCTGAGCACCCCCGACCCACAGCTCGGATACCGGCCGCTCGACCCCCACCTGGACACCGCCGACGGCACCCGCACCCTCATCACCCACCTGCCCGCCACCTGGACGGAGTCGCTGCTCACCACCGCCCCCGGCGCCTTCCACGCCGGGGTGGACGACATCCTGCTCACGGGCCTCGCCCTCGCGGTCCGCACCTGGCGGGCGGAACGGGACGCGGGCCCCGGCACACCCCGGCCCTCCGGCACCGGCGTCCTCATCGACCTGGAGAGCCACGGCCGCGAGCAGATCGCCGACCACCTCGACCTCTCCCGCACCGTCGGCTGGTTCACCAGCCTCTACCCCGTCCGGCTCGACCCCGGACCCCTCGACGCCCGCGGGCCGGGCGGCTTCGACACCGCACTGGTCGAACGCGCGGTCAAACGCGTCAAGGAACAGCTGCGGACCGTGCCCGACCACGGCGTCGGCCACGGAATGCTGCGCCACCTCAACCCGGCGACCCGCCCCCGGCTGGCCACCGCTGCAGAGCCCCAGATCGGCTTCAACTACCTCGGACGGTATGCCGCTCCAGACGACGGAGCGGGCGCCGACTGGGACGTACTGCTCGACGGCGGCGGCCCGCGCAGCCAGGACCCGGACATGCCCGTGCACCACGTCCTCGACATCAACGCGCACACCGAGGACCGGCTGGACGGCCCGCGACTGGTCACCCGCTGGACCTGGCCCAGCGACCTCCTCAAGGAGGAGGACGTGGTGGCGCTGTCCGACGCGTTCACGCGGGCGCTGCGTGCCGTCGCGGACCATGCCGAACGGCCCGACGCGGGCGGCTACACGCCGTCCGACCTTCCCCTGGTGTCGCTCAACCAGGCCCAGATCGACCGACTGCAGAACAAGTGGGGTGGACGCAAGTGACCGGTTTCCAGCTGGAGGACGTACTACCGCTGACGCCGCTTCAGGCAGGCATGCACTTCCACGCCCTGTACGACTCGCACGCCGTGGACGTCTACACCGCGCAGTTCGTCTTCGACCTCGAAGGCCCCGTCGGCGTCCCCGCGCTGCGCGCCGCCATCGGCAGCCTGCTGCGCAGGCACGCCAACCTGCGGGTCGGCTTCCTCCACGAGGGCCTGGACGAGCCCGTGCAGGCCGTGGCCGCCGAGGTGCCGGTGCCGCTGGAGGAACTCGACCTGACAGGTACGCACGACACGGGCACGACGGACGAACGCCTCACCGCGTTCCTCGCCGCCGACCGCATCCGCCGCTTCGACCTCACCACCCCGCCCCTGATGCGGTTCACCCTGGTGCGCACCGCTGCGCAGCGCCACCGCCTCGTCATGACGAGCCATCACATCCTCTTCGACGGCTGGTCGATGCCCCTGCTCGTGCGGGAGCTCTTCGAGCTGTACGCGACCGGGGGCGACGACAGCACCCTGCCGCGCGTCACCCCCTACCGCACCTATCTCGGCTGGCTCGCCCAGCAGGACCGCGCCGCCGCGCTCGACGCCTGGACCACCGCCCTGGCCGGAATCGAGGCGCCGACCCTGATCGCCGGACCCGGCCGCGCCGGTGCACCGGACTCCGCCGAACTGCCCGAGACCCTCGTGCTCGACCTGGACGCGGTCACGACGGCCGGCCTCCGCGAGACGGCTCGCGCCCACCGGCTCACCCTGAACACCCTCGTGCAGGGCGCCTGGGGCCTGCTGCTCGGACACCTCACCGGGCGCCCCGACGTCGTGTTCGGCGCCACCGTGTCCGGCCGGCCCCCGGAGATCCCCGGCATCGAGTCGATGATCGGCCTGTTCATCAACACCGTGCCGGTACGGCTCCGCCCCGAGCCCGGCGAAACCCTGGCCGCGCTCCTCACAAGGCTCCAGGAGGAACAGGGCCGGCTCCTCGGCAGCCAGCACATCGGCCTGAGCGACATCCGGGGCGTCACCGCACTGGACGAACTCTTCGACACCCTCACCGTGTTCGAGAACTACCCGATGGACGACGAGGCCCTGCGCACCGCGCAGCGGGGGCTGCCGGGACTGTCCGTCACCGGGTTCAGCGGTACGGACGCGGCCCATTACCCGCTCACCCTCACCATCGCCCCGGGCGACACCCTGAGGATCACCTTCGGCTACCGGGCCGCCGTGCTGGACCACGACGACGTCGCCCGGACGGTCGCCCGCATGCGGCGCCTGCTGACGGCGATGGCGCAGGGGCTCGACCGCCCCGCCGACGCCGTGCCCGTCCTCCTGGACGGCGAGCGCGAGACCCTGCTCTCCCAGGGGCTCGGTGCCGAACTGGCCCCCGACGCGCTGGACCTGAGCATCCCGGACGCCGTGGCGAGGAACGCCGCCCGGCACCCGGACGCGGTGGCCGTGTCCGGCGCGGGCGAGCAGCTCACCTACCGGCAGCTCTGCGACCTCTCGGACCGTCTCGCCGGCGCCCTGACAGAGGCCGGGACCGGCGCGGAGGACGGCGTCGGCATCCTCGTGGCCCGCTCGGCAGCCACCGTCACCGCCTCCCTGGCCGCCCTGCGCGCGGGCGCCGCCTACGTGCCCCTCGACCCGCGCTGGCCGGTGGAACGGCTCCGCCGGGCCGCGGAGGTGGCCGCCGTGCGTGTACTGATCGTCGACGAGAGCACCCGCACACACCCCTGGGTACGAGAGCTCGGCCCGGACACAGCCGTGGTGTGCGTCGATGCCGCCGGCCGGGCCGGGCGAGCGGGCCCGGCCGGTCCGCCCGCCCTTCCCGCGGTCACGGGCGGAAGCCGGCTCGCGTACGTGATGTTCACCTCCGGCTCCACCGGTCTGCCCAAGGGCGTCGGCGTCACCCACGCCGACGTGGCCGCCCTCGGATCGCACCGGGCCTGGCAGGACGGCGCGGCCGACGCCGTCCTGCTGCACTCGGCGTACGTCTTCGACGCATCCACCTTCGAGATCTGGGCCCCGCTCCTCAACGGGGGCCGCGTCGTCGTGGCACCCGAAGGCCCGCTCCAGCCCGCCACACTCAGGGACCTCGTCACCCGGCACGGCCTGACGTCGGCGTTCCTGACCACGGCCCTGTTCAACGTCCTCGCGGAAGCGGACCCGGGCGCCCTCGGCGGGCTGCGAGTGGTCGCCACCGGAGGTGAGGCCGCCGCACCCGGCGTCCTGCAACGCGTCGCCGCCGCCCACCCCGGCACCACCGTCCTGCACGCCTACGGCCCCACCGAGACGACCACCTTCGCCACCGTCCACCGGGTCCGTCCCGGCGAACCTCCCACCGGCGCGGCCCCGATCGGCCGGCCGCTCGACGGCATGCGCGCCTACGTCCTGGACGGTGCGATGCGGCCCGTACCGGCCGGCGCCGAGGGCGAGCTGTACATAGCGGGCCCCGGAGTGGCGCGCGGCTATCTGGGGCGGCCCGGCCTCACCGCGACCCGATTCGTCGCCGACCCGTTCTCCGCCGCCGGGGAGCGCATGTACCGCACCGGCGACCTCGTGCGCCGGTGCGCCGACGGCCTCCTGCACTACGTGGCCAGGTCCGACCAGCAGATCAAACTCCGCGGCCACCGCATCGAGCCCGCCGAGATCGAGACGGTGCTCCGCACCGACCCGTCGGTGCACGACGCCTGCGTCCTGGTCCGCGAGGACCTGCCCGGCGACCGCACCCTCACCGCCTACGTCGTCCCCGCGCCCGGGGAGCGCGCCCCGGACCCGGACCGGCTCGCCGCACACGTGGGCCACCACCTGCCCGCCTACATGGTGCCCTCCGTCATCCAGCCGGTCGGCACACTCCCGCTCACCTCCAACGGCAAGCTCGACCGGGCGGCCCTGCCACGGCCGGACGGCCCGCCCGCCGCGCAGGGCCGCCCGCCGCGCAGCACCGTGGAGGAGATCCTCGCCGGACTCTTCGCCGACGTGCTCGGCGTGCCCCGAGTCGGCGTCGACGACAGCTTCTTCGCCCTGGGCGGCCACTCCCTGCTCGCCACCCGCCTGGTGGGCCGTATCCGCGCCGCCCTGGACACCGAGACCGAGATCCGCACCCTCTTCGAGAACCCCACCGTCGCCGCACTCGCCACCGCCCTGGAGGAACCGGGCCGCCCGCCCCGCCCCGCCCTCACCCCGCAGGAACGTCCCGCCACGATCCCGCTCTCGTACGCCCAGCAGCGCCTCTGGTTCCTCCACCGGCTCGAAGGCCCCTCCGCCACGTACAACATCCCCTTCGCCGTACGCATCGACGGACCGCTCGACACCGAGGCCATGCGCCTGGCCCTGCACGACGTCGTCAGCAGGCACGCCGCCCTGCGCACGGTCTTCCCCGAGGGCGGCACCGGACCGCACCAGCACATCACCGCCCCGGACGACGTCCGGCTCCCCTTCGCGTGGGAGGCGATCGACGAGGACAAGCTCCACCACCGGATCAGAGCCGCCACGGCCGAGCCGATCGACATCGAGCACCGCCTCCCGCTCCAGGCGACCCTGTTGCGCCTGGCCGACGACGCCCACGTCCTGGTGCTCGTGATCCACCACATCGCCGCCGACGGAACCTCCCTCGCGCCCCTCGTCCACGACCTCGGCGCCGCCTACCGGGCCCGGGCCCGCGCCGAGGAACCCGCACTGCCCGCACTGCCCGTCGACTACGCCGACCACACCCTCTGGCAGCGCCGCCTCCTCGGCGACGAGCACGACCCCGGCAGTGTCGTGTCGCACCAACTGGACTACTGGAAAGCCGCGTTGGACGGCCTTCCGGAGATGATCGAGCTGCCCTGGGACCGCTCGCGCCCGGCCGTGCCCCGGCACACCGGCGCCACCTGCGAATTCACCGTCGGCCCCACCACCTCCAGGCGGATCGCGGAACTCGCCCGGACCAGCGGATGCAGCGCCTTCATGGTCCTCCAGGCCGCCCTGTCGGCCCTGCTGTCCCGGCACGGCGCCGGCGACGACATCCCGCTGGGCACGGCAGTCGCCGGACGCACCGACGAAGCCGCCTCCGACCTCGTCGGACTCTTCGTGAACACCCTCGTGCTGCGCACGGACCTGACAGGCGACCCGACGTTCCTCGAACTGCTCGACCGCGTGAAGGACGCGGACCTCTCCGCGTACGCACATCAGGACGTCCCCTTCGAGCGTCTGGTCGAACTGCTCAACCCCACGCGTTCACAGAGCCACCACCCCCTCTTCCAGACCATGCTCGTCCTGCAGAACCACGCACCCGCCGCCGCCATCGACCTGCCGGACCTGGCCGTGAGCGGCCTACCTGTCGTCGCCGGGGTCAGCAAGTTCGACCTGTCGTTCACCTTCACCGAGACGTACGACGACAGCGGCGCCCCGGACGGCATGCGGGCCGCGGTCGACTACGCGACGGAACTCTTCGACGAGGCGACGGTCCGCGGCCTCGCCGACCGGCTCGTCCTGCTGCTCGACGCCGTCACAGCGGACCCCGAGCGCCCCCTGCACACCTACGACGTGCTCACCGCCGCCGAGCGCACCCGCCTCACCGACTGGGGGACCGGACCCGCTGAGCACCACACCGGATCGACGGTTCCCGCACTCTTCGGGCAGTGGGTCCGGCGCACTCCCGACGCCCCGGCCGTCCGCGACGCCGCGACGACCCTCACCTACGGCGAACTCGACGCCCGCGCCGAGACCCTCGCCCATCACCTCACCGCCCGGGGCATCGGCCCCGAGGACCGCGTCGCGGTCGCCCTGCCCCGCACCCACCACCTCGTGGTGGCCCTGCTCGCCGTCCTCAGGACCGGAGCGGCCTACGTACCGCTCGACCCCGACTACCCGGCCCGGCGCCTGTCGTACATGCTCGACGACGCCGCTCCACGCCTCCTCCTCACCACCCCCGCGATCCACCGCCGCCTTCCCCCGGCCGCCGTGCCGCACCTGTACGCCGACCAGCTCGGGGACAGCGCCCCCACGACCGCCCGCACCGGCACGGCCCCGCACCCGGCACACCCCGCGTACGTCATCTACACGTCCGGTTCCACCGGCCTGCCCAAGGGCGTCGTCGTCACCCACCGGGGCGTCGGCGCCATGGCGAGGACCCAGAGCGAGCGGCTGAACGTCACCCCGGGCAGCCGGGTCCTGCACATGGCGTCCGTCAGCTTCGACGCCGCGTTCTGGGAACTGTGCATGGGGCTGCTCTCCGGGGCCTGCCTGGAGATCGACGAGCGCGACGCACTGCTGCCGGGCCCCGCCCTGGCCGCTCTGGTCCGCGAGCGCGGCATCACCCACCTCACCCTGCCACCCGCCGCACTCGCCGTGATGCCGCCGGACTCGCTGCCCGCCGGCACCACCATGGTCCTCGCCGGTGAGGCCTGCCCGCCCGCCCTGGTACACGCCTGGGCGCGCGACCGGTTCCTCGTCAACGCCTACGGACCGACGGAGACCACCGTCTGCGCCACCATGAGCGGCCGCCAGCACGCGGACGGACCGCTGGCACCCGACCGCACGGTGTCCATCGGAGCCCCGGTCGACGGCACCAGGGTCCACGTCCTGGACGACCGGCTGGCACCCGTACCGCCCGGCGTGGTCGGTGAGCTGTACGTCTCCGGGGCGGGAGTCGCCCGCGGCTACCACGGCCGCGCCGCGCTCACCGCCTCCCGGTTCCTGGCCAACCCGTTCGACCGCGCGGGGGGACGCATGTACCGCACGGGCGATCTGGTGCGCTGGACGGCGCAGGGGGAGCTCGTCTACGTCTCCCGGGTCGACGACCAGGTCAAACTCCGCGGCTTCCGCATCGAACTCGGCGAGATCGAGGCGGTCCTCGCCTCGATGCCCGGGGTGGCCGCGGCCTGCGCCGCCGTCCGTGAGGACCGCCCCGGCGACCGGCGCCTCGTCGTCTACACCGTGCCCGCCGACGGCACGCCCGGCCCGGCCGGGGACGAGGTCCGCGCGCACCTCGCGGCGAGCCTGCCCGGCCACATGGTCCCCGCCGCCCACGTCAGCCTCCCAGCCCTGCCCGTCACCCCCAACGGGAAGACCGACCGGCGCGCACTGCCCGCCCCCCACCGAGCCGCTCCGGCGGGCGGCCGCCCGCCGCGCACCGCCCGCGAACGCGCACTGTGCGAGGTGTTCGCGGAGACCCTCGGCGTGCCCGAGGTGGGCCTCACGGACGACTTCTTCGCCCTGGGCGGCCACTCGCTGCTCGCCGTCACCCTGGCCCGGCGGATCGGCGAGCGGTTCGGCAGACGCCCCTCGCTCCGGGCCCTGTTCGCGGCGCCCACCGTCGAAGGGATCGAGAGCCTTCTGCGGCGCGCGGTGGGGGAGGAGGACCGGGCGGACACCGCCACGACGGACCTCGCCGCCGAGGTCCGGCTGGCCGCGGACATCTCGGGCACCCGCCGCCATGCCGCGGCCCTCCCGCCCGCACCGCTCCGGACGCCGCGTCCGGCCGCCCGGCCCCTGCTGACCGGCGCCTCCGGCTTCCTCGGCGCGTTCCTGCTGCGCGACCTCATCGAGACGACGGACGGGCCCGTCGACTGCCTCGTCAGGGCGCGGGACCACCACACCGCCGCCCACCGGCTGCGCGCCAACCTGGAGCGGTACGGCCTGTGGCACCCCCGGTACGAGGACCTCATCCACCCTGTCCCGGGCGATCTCGCCGCCCCGGGCCTGGGCCTGTCACCCGAGGACAGAACCGCCCTGGCCCGCCGACTCGGCACCGTCGTGCACAACGGCGCACGCGTCAACTTCGCGGCCACGTACGGTGATCTGCGCGAAGCGAACGTGGCCGGCACCGAAGAGCTGCTGCGGCTGCTCGCCGACTCCGCCTCACCCGGAATGCACTACATCTCGACCACCGGTGTGTACGCCCCCGCGCCCGGACCCGATCCCGTCATCACCACGGAGTCGACGCCGACGGGCCCCGCGCCCGGACTGCCCGACGGGTACGGGCAGAGCAAGTGGGTCGCCGAAGGACTCGTTGCCCTGGCCCGCGAACGCGGCCTGCCGGTGACCGTCCACCGCCCCGGCCGGATCAGCGGCGACACCACCACCGGCGCCTGCCAGGACCGCGACCTGCTCTGGCAGCTCATCAAGGGCTGCCTCCAGGCGGGAGCGGTGCCCGACCTGCCGTACGGTTCGACCGGCTGGGTGCCCGTCGACTACGTCAGCGCCGCGGTCGTGGCCCTCGCCCTGTCCGGCCCGGCCTCCGCGCAGACGTATCACCTCACCAACCCGGACGCGCCCGGACTGGACCGCGTCTTCGAAGCGGCCGCCCGGCTCGGGCACGAACTGCGAACCGTACCCGCGCCGCACTGGCAGGCCCGGGTAGCCGCTCAGCCCGACAACGCGGCGCAACTGTTCCTCGGCGACGAGGGGCGGAGCCGGCCCGAGGCCGGGGACGCTCGCCGCTTCGACTCCCGCCGGACAGCCGCCGCCGCGGCGGCCGTGGGCGTCCACCAGAAACCCCTCACCGACGAGATCCTGCACCGCTACCTGACGTACTTCCACAAAACGGGCTACCTGCCCGCTCCAGGGAAACCGGCCACGTCGTAGCGGGCAGCGGCACGCCGCCTCGATGCCCCGCCGTTTTCCGGTGGTCACCCTGCCGGTGACCACCGGAAACGGCCGGGCGGACCGCCCGGCGATCTTTTGGATTCTCTTGGGGAAGCCCGGTGGCGTGAGCCGCCGGGACCGGGCAATCCGTCTGTAGTGATACGAATCGGTTCTGTTGGTCTGACACTGCTCGCGGCCCTGGGAACGGGAAGCGCGGCGGTAGGGATTTCACCGTGGTGGTGGACTGCCTGTGTGCCGCTCGCTCTCCTGGGCCTGCTCGGGACGTGGGATCTCACGCAGCGCAGACATTCGGTGCTGCGCAACTATCCCGTGATCGGGCACGCGCGTTTCCTCCTGGAGAAGCTCCGCCCCGAACTCCAGCAGTACTTCGTGGAGCGGAATTACGACGGCCGCCCCTTCGACCGGGACGTGCGCAGCCTCGTGTACGAGCGTGCGAAGGGCACGGACGCCGAGGAACCGTTCGGTACGGAGCGGGACGTCTACCGGACCGGCCACGAATTCCTCGTCCCGTCGATGGCGCCCCGCGGGGTTCCGGAGACACCACCACGGGTCAGGATCGGCGGCCCGGACTGCACCCAGCCGTACGACATGGCACTGCTCAACGTCTCCGCCATGAGCTTCGGCTCACTCTCCGCGAACGCGGTCCTGGCGCTCAATACCGGTGCGGCACGCGGGAACTTCGCCCACGACACGGGTGAGGGCGGCATGTCCGACTACCACCTGCGGCCCGGGGGAGACCTCGTCTGGGAGATCGGCACCGGCTACTTCGGATGCAGGACCGAGGACGGCGGCTTCGACGCCGGGCAGTTCGCCGAAAAGGCGGCGCACGACCAGGTGAAGTGTGTGTCGCTCAAGCTGTCCCAGGGCGCCAAGCCCGGCATCGGCGGTGTGCTGCCGGGCGCGAAGGTCAACGCGGAGATCGCCCGGGTACGAGGCGTGCCCCAGGGGAAGACGGTGACCTCGCCCCCGTACCACCAGGTGTTCTCCACACCGCGTGAACTGGTCCGCTTCGTGGCACGGATGCGGGAACTGGCGGGCGGCAAACCTGCGGGGTTCAAGCTCTGCCCCGGCTCGCGGCGGCAGTTCCTCGCCGTGTGCAAGGCCATGGTGGAGGAGGGCACGACACCTGATTTCATCATCGTGGACGGCGCCGAGGGCGGCACGGGCGCGGCGCCGCTGGAGTTCGCCGACCACATCGGCACGCCCCTCACCGACGGCCTGCTCACCGTGCACAACGCCCTGGTCGGCGCCGACCTGCGGGACCGGATCAGGATCGGCGCCAGCGGCAAGATCGCCACGGGGTCCGACCTGGTCAAGAGGCTCCTCCAAGGCGCCGACTACACGAACTCGGCCCGCGCGATGATGTTCGCCGTGGGCTGCATACAGGCGCAGCGCTGTCACACCAACACCTGCCCCACGGGCGTCACCACCCAGGACCCCCGGCGCGCCCGCGCCCTGAACGTCGCGGACAAGTCGGTGCGGGTCCAGAGGTTCCAGGAGGCGACGGTGGCCGGCGCGCTCCAGATCATGGCCTCCATGGGTGTCACGGACCCGGACCAGCTGCGTCCGCACATGCTTCAGCGCCGCGTCGATCCCTACACGCTGCGTTCCTTCGACGAGATGTACGAATGGCTCGCGCCGGGAGAGCTTCTTGCCGCGCCCCCTTCGTCCTGGGCCGCCGACTGGCAAGCCGCGGACCCCGACCACTTCACAGTCTGACCAGGAGGACCTTGTGCCCCGTACCGTTGCCCACGTCATCGTCGACGCACTGACCGAACTCGGCGTGAGCCAGGTGTTCGGCGTCGTCGGAGACGCGCTGAATCCGCTGACAGAGGCCATCCGGCTCACCGAGGACGTGGAGTGGGTGGGCTGCCGCCACGAGGAGGCCGCGGCGTTCGCCGCGAGTGCCCAGTCCCAGCTCTCCGGCCGCCTCGGCGTCTGTATGGGAACCGTCGGCCCGGGTTCGGTTCACCTGCTCAACGGACTCTACGACGCGGCCAAGAGCCGCACTCCCGTCCTGGCGATCGCGGGGCAGGTGCCACTGGCGGAGATCGGCAGCGAGGCCTTCCAGGAGGTCGACAACGACGCCCTCTTCAGCGATGTCGCGGTATTCCGTGCCACGGTCTCCTCCCCCGACCAGCTGCCGCAGATGCTGGAGGCGGCCGTCCGCAACGCCCTGGGCCGCAAGGGCGTCGCCGTGCTCACCGTGCCGGGCGACATCGGCGACCGGAAGCTGAGCACGGACCGCAAAGCCCGCTTCTCCCTGAGCGGGGCGGTGACGCGGCCGGAGGAGTCCGCCGTCCGCAACGCGGCCGGCCTCCTGGAGGGCGGCGGACGCGTGACCCTCCTCGTCGGACAGGGCGCCCGCGCGGCCCGTGCGGACGTACTGGCGCTCGCCGACCGTCTGGCCGCCCCGATGGTGCTGACCCTGAAGGCGAAGGAGGGGTTCGAGGGCGAGGGCAACCCCTTCCAGGTCGGCCAGACCGGGCTGATCGGCAACCCGGCAGCGGCCTCCGCGATGCAGGAGGCCGACACGCTCCTCCTGCTGGGCACGGACTTCCCGTACCGCGAGTGGTATCCCGAGGGGCGCACGGTCATCCAGGTGGACACCGAACCCACCCACATCGGCCGCCGGGTACCGGTCCAGGCCGGCCTCGTCGGCGACGTGGCCGCCACGGTCCGCGATCTGCTCACGTGCCTGGGAGCCGGGGAAGACCGCGACCGCAAGCACCTGGACAAGGCCCGGAAGGAGTTCGAAACCTGGCGTCACGGCCAGAGCCGGCTGGCCGATCCGAAGCACGACGAGCGGACGGCCGGGCGGATCCGAGCCGCGTTCGACAACCCGGAACACGGGATCAGGCCGGAGGCACTCGCCGCGACGGTCGACCGGCTCGCCGCCGATGACGCCGTCTTCACCTCCGACACCGGCATGGCCACGGTATGGCTCTCACGGTTCGTGGAGATGCGCGGGGAGCGCCGGCTGCTCGGCTCGTACAACCTCGGTTCCATGGCCAACGCCATGCCGCACGCACTCGGCGCCCAGTGCCTGGACCGGGAACGGCAGGTGGTCGCGTTCTGCGGCGACGGCGGTCTGAGCATGCTGCTCGGCGACCTCATGACACTCAAGACCGGCAAGCTGCCCGTCAAACTGGTCGTCTTCGACAACCGGCGCCTCGGCATGGTCAAGCTGGAACAGGAACAGGCCGGACTGCCTGAGTTCGGCACCGAGCTGGACAACCCCGACTTCGCCGCCGTCGCCACGGCCATGGGCATCACCGGCATCCGGGTGACGGACCCCGGCGAGCTGGAGGAGTCGGTACGGCGGGCCCTCGACACGCCGGGCCCCGTTCTGCTCGACGTGCTCACGAACCCCGACGAGATCGCCGTACCGGCCAAACCGACGGTGGGGCAGGGCTGGGGGTACGCCGTCGCCAAGGTGAAGGAGATCGCACGCGGCCAGGGGGAGTCCGACCGGAACTGAGTCGTCCGTCTGCCCGGCGCGCCGAACGCGGGGGAGGGGCCGGGAGACCGACGCGAGCGAAGACGGACACGGACCCCCCTTGCGGATCGTGAAGGTGGCCAAGCCTCAGGATCCGCAAGGGGGCCGTGCTCGCTCCGCCATCAGCCGCTTGTCACGACTGCCTTTCGGCTACACCGTGGTGGGGGTGGGCCGGGTCTCGGTCAGCGGAAGCTCACCCTTGAGCATGCGCCCGCCGTCGCCGGTCAGCCGCAGGTAGTAGTCCGAGGAGCAGGTGGTGCCGTCCTCGTCCAACGCCCTGACCCCGGAACCGGACGGCACGTCGGCGGCGGTCGCCGCCGTCTTCGCGATCTGGTTGCCCTCGTTGTACTCGTCGAACATGGAGATGTAGATGCCCTGCGCGCCCACCCGCTTCATGTTGTAGAACTGCCGCCACATGAAGTCCCCGTGGGCCCGCTGCCCCTCCTGGAGGTCACCCGGCATCACGCACGGCTGGTAGTCGATGCCGTGCGTGTCGCAGTCCGCCTGGTCGGGGGTGTTGATGTCGCGGTAGAACTGGTCGGACTGCTCGGCGCTGCCGATGCGGCCCACCATCCAGGGCGAGATCATGTGGAAGGCGCGGTAGACGTCCCCGAAGCCGGCGCGCGAATCCTCGGTGCCGGTTCGCCAGTGAGTAGGAACCCCGCCGATGACGTAACAGCCCTGGTCCTTCAACCAGTTGATGACATCGAGGCACGGGGCCGGGGCGAAGGGGCGGGCGTCGTCGCTGAACCCGAAACCCCATACGCAGACCACCGGCTTGCCGTTCTGCCGCGCGTAGGCACTGGAGGAGGTGTGCGCCCTCATCTTCTCGGTCCAGTCCTGTTTGATCTCGGACTGCATCGCGGTCCAGCCGGTGACGTCGTACATGATGTAGAACTTCCGGCCGTTGGCTTCCGCCGCCTGCCGCACCTTCTGCGCCATGCCGTCGCGCGTGGGGCCCTCCGGGCTGAAGGGGTTGAAGCGCTGGAGTGCGGCGGTGTCGATGTTGTTCTCCCGCATCCAGCGGAAGTGGGTGTCCACCGACTGCTGGTCCCAGGACGAGAACAGAGCAGCCTTGCCGCCGCCGTTCAGGTCCGCCATCGCGGTGGGATAGGTGCGTGTGTAGTCCGCCACGTCGGGCCAGGACTTGGCACTGCTCGCGCCCTGCGCGGGCGCCTTGCTCATGTCGGGGCTCCAGTGCCACCAACCGCCGATCGGGGCGCTGTCGCCCTTGCACGCGAACCAGCCCTGGTAGCCGACGGTTATCTTGCCGACCACGTCACCCGCGGGGGAGGCGGCCGGGCTTGCGGCGGGCGCGGGCGACGCGCTGGCCCGCGTCGCCGCCATACCGCCGGCCGCCGCCACAGCGGCGCCGGACAGGACGAAGGAACGTCTGGAGATGCTCATGGGGAATGCCCTCTCGGTCTGCCTCATCGGCACGACCGTCCCCAGGGGTCCGGCCGTGCACGGATACCGCGCCGGCTGGGGTGGGGAGAGGTAAGGCGGCGGCAGTCCGCCCCTCCGTCAACAGGCGCCCCGGCAACATAGTCGCGTCGTCGGGGGCACGACAAGACCCCGGGGACCACAACACCGGCAACCGGCTTACCGCTTTCCGCGTCGGCCGTGGCACCCCCGCAGGCGCACCACGCGGCCCGCGCACACCACGGGCTCTCGTCCTCACAGCTGGCGCGGTCCGCGCGGCGCCAGCCGCGGCCGGCGACCGCACGAGGCCCACCGGCCTGCCCTCGGCCCCCACTGGTCTTATGTCTATCATTTTGATTTAATGAGGAACCCGCACGCCAGGACGGAAGGACCATCATGCCGGGCGACATCTCCGTCAGCGCCCTCGCGCACGCCCCCTCGACGCCGCTGCCGCACTACTGGAGCCGCGTCGTCGGTGCCGGCCGGGCCAACGAGGGACTGCGCGCCGACTGGCAGCGCCAGCTCACCGAGGCACACGCGGCCTGCGGGTTCGAGTACATCCGCTTCCACGGACTCTTCCACGACGACATGTTCGTCTACACGGAGACCGAGGACGGTGAACCCGTCTACAACTTCCAGTACGTCGACGCGCTCTTCGACTTCCTCCTCGACCTGGGGGTCCGCCCCTTCGTCGAGTTCGGCTTCAGCCCGCGCGCCCTGGCCCGCGAGACCAACACCGTCTTCTGGTGGGGAGCGCACGGCTCGCCGCCCACCGACCTCGGCAAGTGGAGCGCCCTCATCGCGCGCATCACCCGCCACTGGATCACCCGCTACGGCCTCGACGAGGTCCGCTCCTGGTACTTCGAGGTGTGGAACGAGGCCAATCTCTGGGGCTTCTTCCACGGCACCCGCTCCGAGTACTTCGAGCTGTACGAGGTGACAGCGCGCGCGGTCAAGGACGTGGACGCCCAGCTCCGCGTCGGCGGCCCCGCGACCTCCAACTTCGTGCCCGACGAGCGCTTCGGCGGCGAGTCCGAGGACGTCTCCCGCCGCATCGTGGCGGGCCGCGACGACATCGACGACCTCGACTGGCGCCCGGTGTGGATGCAGGCCTTCCTCGACTTCTGCGTCGAGCGCGAGCTGCCCGTCGACTTCGTCTCCACCCACCCGTACCCCACGGACTGGGCACTCGACGAACACGGCCAGGGCGAGAAGCTCACCCGCGGCAAGGACGCCACCCCGGTCGACCTGGCGCTGCTGCGCGAACTGATCGGGAAGAGCGCCTACCCGGACGCCGAGATCCACCTCACCGAGTGGTCCTCGTCCTCCTCGCCGCGCGACCACACGCACGACACGCTGCCCGCGGCCACCTACGTGACCCGCTCGCTGCTGCACTCCCTCGACACCGTGCACTCGCTGTCGTACTGGACCTTCACGGACGTGTTCGAGGAGGGCGGGGCCGGCGACGAGCTGTTCCACGGCGGCTTCGGCATGATCACGCTGCCCGGTATCCCCAAGCCCACCTTCCACGCCTACCGCATGCTGCACGCGCTCGGCGACGAGCTGATCGAACGCGGTGAGGACCACGTCCTGACCCGGCATGCGGCCAGTGGCAGGCTCACCGCGCTCGTCCACCACTACCCGCGGGAGGAACCCAAGTCGGTGCCCGCCTCGTTCGACAGCCGTGAGGTGGCCGAGACCACCCAGGCCAAGGGCACCCCCCGACGGCTCGTCCTCGAACTGGGCGGACTGCCCGCGGGCGCCGCCTTCCGGGTGGAGGTGCTGGACGCCGAGCACGGCAACGCGATCGGCGCCTGGCACGCGCTCGGCTCCCCGGCCGCGCCCACCCGCGAACAGCTCGCCCACATCGACCGGCAGGCCCGCGCCACCGACGTGCGCACCGTCCTCGCCGGCCCGGACGGTGTCCTGCGCCTCGACACCGTCCTCGCCCCCTGGTCGCTCGCTCTGGTCGAGCAGCTCTGAGGGCGAGGACACGCACGGGCGCGACCCCCGACAGGGGCGCGCCACCCCAGACGGGCGCAGGGGAGGCGGCACGCAACGGGACGGCGGCACCGGCCCGTGCCATCTCCTCTGCGCCATCCACCGGCCGCGGTACGCGGGTGCGCCCCCGGGACCGACCCCGCCCCGGCGCGCGTACGGCGACGGCTACCGGCCGACGACCGGTAGAATTCCACCGATTCGACGCACCCGGGGGACGAGAGCACGGACGACCGCGGTCCTCCTCGGGAGCGGGAGACGTCCAGGAGACACCACAGTGACGAGCAAAAGGGCGAGTGCCGGGAAGGCGTCGATCCGGCGCGGCACGAACCTGCCCCGCATGGGCGACTTCAACGAATCCGTCGTCCTGGACGCGATCCGCCGGGACCGCGCGGGCCTCAGCCGGGTGGAACTCGCCGAGGCCACGGGGCTGTCCGCGCAGACCGTCTCCAACATCACCCGCCGCCTCATCGACCAGGGCGTCGCCCACGAGACCGGCAAGCAGAGCAGCGGCAGCGGCAAGCCCCGCACCCTCCTCCAGGTCGCGCCCGGCGCGCGCTACGCGATCGGCGTGCACCTCGACCCCGCCGTCATCACCTACGTACTCCTCGACCTGCTGGGCACGGTCGTCGCCCAGCGCAGCGAACCGACCCCGCGCGGCGGCGACACCGACACCGTCATGGCCGGCATGGCCGCCTCGGTGAGCGGACTGGTCGGTGACTCCGGTGTGGACCGCGACCGGGTCCTCGGCCTCGGCATCGCGGCGCCGGGCCCCGTCGACGTCACCCGCGGACTGGTCGTCGACCCGCCCGAACTCCCCGGCTGGGGCAGCGTCCCGCTGCGCGACCGGCTCAGCGAGGAGACCGGCTACGCGGCCCTGCTCGACAAGGACGTCATCGCCGCCGCCGTCGCGGAGCGCTGGTCGGGCGCGGCCACCGAGAGCCGCAACTTCCTCTTCTTCTACCTCGGCACCGGCTCGGGCATGGGCCTGGTCGTGGACGACACGGTGCTGCGCGGCTCCTCCGGCAACGTCGGCGAGGTCGGCGGGCTCGGCGCCGCCTGCTCCACCCGCGCCCTCGTCGAAGAGGCCATCGAACTGGCCGTACTGGGGCACGAGTTCACACCCACCGACCCGCAGGACGCGCAGCGCAGCCTCCAGCACCTCGCTTCCCTCGCGGCCGGCGGCGAGCCGCGCGCCGGCAGCATCATCGACCGCTGGGGCGTACGCATCGGACGCGGGGTCAGCGCGGCGGCGACCCTGCTGGACTCCGACACGATCGTGTTCGGCGGCCCCATCTGGGCACTGCTGGCCGACCGGCTGCTGGCCGTGATCGAACCGATGGTCGCGCAGTCCCCGTTCGTCAAGCAGAGCCATCCCACGACGGTCACTTCGACGGCCATAGGTGAGAACGTCGCCGCCGTCGGCGCGGCCTCCCTGGTCCTCGACCGCAGCCTGTCAGCCCAGCCGATGTCCCTGCTGCTGCGCTGAGCCCGCCGCCGCCCCCTGTACGCAGGCGCACCCGTACGCCGGAGGGCCCCGACGCAACCGCTCCGTCGGGGCCCTCCGGCGTACGCGCCGCGTACGGCCTCTAGGGTCTGTCCGGTGGATCATGGCCGGGGGCGTGGCGTCCGGCACGGCACCTCGCCGCGTTGCCGAAACGCCCCAATAGCTCCGCTATCGAGACGCTCCGGCGCCTCGCGATGCACCGCACCAGACGCCACGCCCTATCCGACCCTGATCCACCGGACAGACCCTAGGGGCGCTGCACGCTGCCGTCCGTGTTGCGCAGCAGCGCCCAGCGGTCGTGTTCCAGTGGTGCCGTCACCGGGTACTTCGCGGCTGCCGACTCGTCGAAATCCACGCCGAGACCGGGCAGCGGCGAGGGGTGCAGCCACCCCCTCTCGGGCACCGGCGTGCCCGGGAAGACCTCGCGCGTCGCCTCCCTGAAGGCCGCCGCCTCCTGGACCCCGAAGGCCGGGGAGCTGATGTCGAGCGCCAGGTTGGCCGCCATGCCCACCGGACTCACGTCGCCGGGACCGTGCGGCGCGGTGCGCGCGCCGAACAGCTCGACCGCCGCGACCAGCTTCCTGGTAGGGGTCAGCCCGCCCAGCGTAGGGATGCGGATGCGCACGAAGTCGATGACCCGCGCCTCCAGCAGCGGCAGGTACATCCCGATGTCGTGGTACAGCTCGCCGACCGCCAGCGGCACCGAGCCGGCCGTCCGCAACTGCCCGAAGTGCGCCGCGTCCTCGGGCGCCAGCGCGTCCTCCAGGAAGAACAGCCTCGCGTCCTCGACCTCGTGGACCAGCTCGCGGGCCTGCGAGGGCGTGAGCCGCTCGTGCGCGTCGTGCAGCAACTCGACGTCGGGGCCGACCCGTTCACGGATCTCGCGCAGGACGGGCGGCACGTGGCGCAGGTAGCCCAGCGAGTCCCAGCTGCCCGAGCGCAGCGCCCGGCGGCGCCGTTCGGCCTCGTCGCGGGGGGCGGTGCCGTAGGTGTCGGTGCCGGGAACGGCGATCTGGACGCGGACGTGGCGGTAGCCGCCCTCGGCCGCGGCGAGTACCTTCTCGGCGATCTCCCCGGCCTCGAAGCCGTCGACATGGGTGTACGCGTCCGCGGCCAGTCTGGCCCGGCCGCCGAGCAGCTGGTGCAGGGGCAGGCCCGCGACCTTGCCCTTGATGTCCCACAGCGCGACGTCCACCCCGGCCAGCGCGTTCTGTCCGATCGAACCGCCCCGCCAGTAGCCGCTGTTGAGCAGCAGCCGGTGCAGGTCCTCGATGTCCGAGGGGTCGCGGCCCACGAGCATCGGCCCGTAGTAGTCGTCGACCACCGAGCGGATCGCGCGGGTGCGCTGCGGATCGCTTGCGCAGCCCAGGCCGTACAGTCCGGGCTGGTTGGTCTCGACGCGCACGATGACGTACGGGCAGCCCTGCGGGGCACAGAGGAAGGTGCGTACGGCCGTGACGCGTAGCGCGTCGGGGTCGGCCGAGGCCCACGGCGCGGGCGCCAGTACCTCACCCGGCGCCAGGGCGGCAGGAGGCGGGGTCGAGGCGCCCGGTGAGGGGGACGAGGGGACGCGCGGGGTCACCGCGCCCGCTGCTCGTTCCGGTGGAGTCATGGAGGTCCTCCTGGAGGGTGACACGGGGTGTGGTTTCCAATTGTTTTCCGTGCAGTTACGTCTATTGACATCGTACATCAAGTCGATTTAGATTCCATGTGCTGCTACGGCAGGAGCTGAACGGACAGCTCTCAAGAAAGGCGCTGGGAACGTGAAACGATTTCTCCCGACCACGCGCCGCTCCTCGATTCTTGCTTCGGTCGCCGTCATGGGCGTACTGCTCGCGGGGTGCGGGACGAGCGACGGGAATGGTTCCGGGCGCGGTGAACTTTCCATGTGGACCTTCAAACAGTCCCATGTGGCCGCCCTCCAGGCAGCCGCCAAGAAGTTCACCGCCGAGACCGGGACAAAGGTGAACATCCAGGCGGTGACGCCGGACGACGCGTTCCTGACCAAGGTCCAGGCCGCCGCCCGCACCAACGACCTGCCCGACGTGCTCGAAGTCCACGCCAACGGCGACGACCTCTCCTTCGGCGGCGCGGGTCTCCTGGAGGACCTCTCCAAGGACGTCGACCGCACCTGGCTCGACCAGTACCTCCCGCAGGTCCTGGCCGACGGCACCGTCACCGATGACGTCTACCGGAACTCCCTGACGGAAGGCTCCAAGACCCAGGGCGTCGAGAAGGGGCAGCGCTTCAGCGTGCCGCTCACCGTCGGCACCCAGGGCGTCGTCTACATGAACAAGCGCCGCGCCGAACAGGCCGGCATCACCGAGGCGCCCACCACCTGGGAGGGCTTCGTCGACGCGCTCGCGAAGATGAAGAAGGCCCACCCGTCCAACGGCGGGATGACCATCGGCATCAAGCAGCCCTCGACCGCCCTGGAATGGCTGATGCAGCCCATGGCCTACGGGATGCTCGGCAAGGACAGGTTCGAGGCGCTCTTCGGACCCGACCCCGCCAAGAGCTGGTCCTCCGCCGACGGCCAGAAGGTCCTGGACACCTACAACCAGGTCACCCCGTACTGGGTACCCGGCACCCAGACCAAGAGCATCGACGAGGCCGACCTCGCCTTCGCCCAGGGCAAGGCGTCCTTCGACATCGGCGGCACCTACACCCTCGCCTTCCTCGCCGAGAACGGCTACGACGCCGACAACCTCATGACCTTCCCGGTGCCCCCGCCGGAAGACGCCGCGATCCCCGGCCTCCAGCTCTCCCCGTTCTCCCTGACCGGCCTCTCCGTCACCAAGAAGTCGGAACACAAGGACGAGGCGCTGAAGTGGCTGAAATTCCTTTCCCGTGACGGAATCGCCGCCGACTTCGGAAAACAGGCACTCGACGTGCCGCCGAACGCTCTCGACAAGAACCAGAGCAAAGCCCTCGGACCCGTCCTGAATTCCATGGAAACCGCGTTCGGCTCCGGCGCGAAAGCATACAACGCCGGATACACCGCCTACCGGCCAAGCCTGTACGACCCCGGAAAGGTCGGCGCCGTACTGGCCCAGTACACCCCGCTGAAATCGCGTTCCGCGAAAAGCACGGGTGCCCAGATGAGTTCGATGATCAAGTCTTACTGGGCGGAGCAGAAGAAATGACCACCGAAACCGGAACGGTGCGGGGCACGCGCCCCGCCGGGAACGGACGCGGAGACGGCAACGGCCCCGCGGCCGGGACGCCCCGCGCGCGTGGACCGCTCGGCAGAATGCGCGAGAAGCGCAAGCAGGCCGCCTGGGGCTACCTCTTCGTCACCCCCGCGATCCTCCTGTTCGCCCTCATGGGCGTCTACACGATCGTCTACGGCTTCTCACTCAGCTTCGCCCAGTGGAACGGCTTCTGGCCCGAATGGCACTGGAAGGGCTTCAAGAACTACACCGACCTGCTGGGCGGCAGCCCCACCTACTGGCCGATCGTGAAAAAGGCCGCGACCAACACCCTCTGGGTCGTCATCGGCGTTCCCCTCCTCACGGTCCTCGTCGCCTTCCCGCTCGCCCTCGTCCTCAACTCCGTCAAACGATTCCAGGGCGTCCTGCGCTCCATCTACTTCCTGCCGTACGTCACGACCGGCATCGCCGTGTACTTCGCCTGGAACTACATCCTGGAGCCCGGCGGCGCGATCAACCTGCTGCTCAAGACCGTCGGCCTCGGCTCCCTCCAGGAACCGCAGGGCTGGCTCGGCAACCCCCACACCGCCCTGCCCACCATGATCGTCGTCATGGTCTGGTCCGCCGTCCCGGTCGCCATGCTGCTCTACCTGACCGGCCTCCAGTCCCTGGACGGCTCCCTGCTGGAAGCCGCCCAGATCGACGGCGCCGGCTGGCTGCGCTCCACGACGACCATCGTCTGGCCGCTCATGAAGCCCATAACCATCGTCGTGATCCTGCTGAACGTCCGCGACTCCCTCCAGGGCTTCCAGTCCTTCCTGATCATGACCAACGGCGGCCCCGGCGACTCCACCAGCGTGCTCGGCCTGGAGACCTACCGCCTCGCCTTCCTCAACGAGCTGTCCCCGACGCTCGGTCTGGCCAGCGCCCTGGGCTGGCTCCTGTTCATCGCGGCCCTCGTCGTCGCCTTCATCAACCAGCGGGCCATGAGGAGGATGGGATGAGCAGCGAAGCGCTCAGCACCCCGCGCCGCACCGGCGCCCCCGGCCGCACCGCCCGGTCGAGCCGCACCCGAAGCCGCTGGCCCGTCGTCCGGATCATCGTCGGCGTCGTCCTCGCCGCCTACGCGGCCGTCAGCGTCTACCCCTTCCTGTGGATGGTGTCCGCGGCCTTCAAGACCAACGCGGAGGTCCAGGAGGGCGGGCACCTCATCCCGCACCACCCCACCCTCCAGACCTTCAGCGACACCTGGAACAAGCTCGACTTCTTCGACTACTTCCTCAACAGCGTCAAGGTCACCGTCCTCACGACCGTCCTCGTCGTGGTCATCTACTCGGCCGCCTCCTACGCCTTCTCGGTGCTGGAGTTCCCCGGCAAGAAATGGCTGTACCGGCTGTTCCTCGTGCTGCTCTTCGTCCCCGGCGTCGTCACCCTGCTGCCGATCGTCCTGCTGGAGAGCAAGCTCGGCGTCCTCGGCACCCACTGGGGCCTGATCCTGCCCTTCGTCAACGGCAGCGCCCCCCTCGCGATCCTCATGCTCACCAGCTCCTTCAACTCCGTCCCCGCCGAACTGCGCGAGGCGGCCCGCATGGACGGCGCCGGCGAACTGCGCATCTTCAGCCGCATCTACCTGCCCCTGGCCCGCCCCGCGATCGTCACGATCGCGCTGCTCACGGCCATCCCGACGTGGAACGAGTACCAGCTCACCCGTATCTCGCTGAACGATCCGCACAGCTACACCCTGCCGATCGCACTCCAGACGATGCAGTCCTCCAACGTCGTGCAGTACAACTCGCTGATGGCAGCGGCACTGATCATGGTGGTACCGGTGATCGCCCTGTTCCTCTGTGCACAGCGCTACTTCGTGAACGGACTGATGGGAGCGGTCAAGGGATGAGCGAGCGAACCGAAAGGACAGCGACGGCCGGTACGGCCCCGGCGGCAACCGTCCTGGTGACCGGGGCGGCCGGCGGAATCGGGCGGACGGTCGTCGCCCACCTCGCCGGCGCCGGCTACCGCGTCGTCGGCGCCGACCGCGAGCGCGGGGACGCGGACAAGAGCTGCGCCGCCTTCGTGACCGGCGACCTCACCGACGCGAAGACCGTCACCGAATGCTTCATCACGGCCCGGGAGACGGCCGGGGAGGCGGGGCTCGCCGGAGTCGTCCACCTCGCCGCCTACCCGGCGCCCGGCATCGTCCCCGAGGACGAGACGCTGCGGGCCAACGTCCTCGCCGCATACCTCGTGTACCAGGAGGCGGGCCGCACCGGAGTACCCCGCGTGGTGGCCGCATCCAGCGCCTCCGCCGTCGGCCTGGCCTGGGCCGACCGCGAACTGCACCCCGCCTACGTGCCGGTGGACGAAGAACACCCGAACCTCACCGTCGACTCCTACGGCCTGTCCAAGGTGATGTCGGAAGAGGCCGCCGCGTTCACCACCCGCCGTTGGGGCACCACCACCGTCATGCTCCGCTTCCCCTTCGTGGGCGCCGGCGAGCGGCTGCGCGAACGCCTCGACGAGGTGCACCGAGACCCGGCGGGCAACCGCCGCGAACTATGGGGCTGGCTGCACACCGAGGACGCGGCGGCCTCCGTGGCGGCGGCACTGAACGCGGACCTGGAGGGCCACCACGTCATCAACATCTGCGCGCCCGACAGCGCCGCCCTGGAACCCAGCCTCGGCCTCCTCGCCGCACACCACCCCGACGCCCGGGTGCGCCAGGGCTTCGGCGGTCACGACGCGTTCTTCGACACGACGCGCAGCCGGGAACTGCTGGGATTCACGGCTGCGCACACCTGGCGCTGAGCAGCGGCCGGTCATGGCCCGTCAGCCCGTCAGCCCGTCGGTCTCCGGCGAGCCGGCGCGGCGAACGCGGCCCGGCTGAAGGAGAAGGACACCGATCACTGGGCAGCCATGCCCAGGTGGACGATGTCTCAGGGGATGGTCCATGACGCGATCCCCGCTTCCCGGGCCTGGTCGGCCGTCGACACGGTGCATCGGCCTGCCGCACGTCAACGGGTCGGACGGGCGCACCCTGTCCGACCCGTTGACGTGCGTGGGCGTCGGCCTCGTTCCGGGGACGGGGCGGGCTGGGGCGTACGCGTGCTGGGCCGCTGCATGTCGGCCGTCGCCCTGGGAGCGGTTTCACCCTGGCGCGGGGTGAAACCGCCGGGGCACGGCTCAGATGCGATGCACCGTGTGCAGCTTCGTGGCGTAGGTGCCCGTACCGTCCAGCAGCGAAGCACCGGCGAGATCGGCCATGGTGGGGCCGTTCCCGGTCTTGCGGCTCGAGAAGAAGCGGCGTTTCCCGGCAGCGTCCACACCCAGGTAGATACCGACGTGATCGACGGTGGCCGTCGGGTTGTCGTCCCCGGAGTCGGCGTTGAACAGCACCAGGTCACCGGGCTGGAGCAGTGTGGCGGCTGGCGGATTGGTGCCGTTGGTCCGGTCGATCCGCACGCCGGGTGAGTAGTCGGCCATCTCGCCCGACCGGCGGGGAATTCGCAGGCGGGAGGTGTCCTCGCCCGCGGCCAGCGGCACGCCCATGTGGTAGCCGTACACCATCCGCGTGTAGCCCGAGCAGTCGAGGTTGCCGACCTGGTTGCTGGACGGTCCGGTGTGGGCACCGTCGTCGAAGGTCCAGCCAATGCCCATGTACTCGTGGAAGTCGGCTCCCTCGCGTCGGAAGCCCTGGGGATCCAGGTAGCCGTACCCGGCCTCGCCCAGCACCTGCTTGCCCTGGGCCGGGCCCGCCCCGGCGGTCACCGCCGGGGACCCGGCGAGGAACATCGCGGCGTGTGCGAGCACGTCCGGAGCCGTGGACCCGGCCCAGCCCCGTATGGACCGTTCGACCTCATCGGTCCACGTACCGTCGAAGGGCTGGGACAGCACCCGCACCCAGTCGTCGTGCGTGACGCTCGGCGGGACATCCCAGCTCGCGGCATCCACCTGGAGACGGCTGACCAAGAGCGTGACCGGCAGGTTGGTGCAACCGCTGTTGGCCAGCGCACGCAGGCCGACCCGGCCCTGCGCGAAGGTGGAGTCGCTGACCTCGACGGCCCACGCGGACGGCTCTGCCGACGCTGAACGCCACGCCTTTACCTGGATGAGGGAGCCCTCCCGGCGCACCCGGATCGTCCAGTCGGTACCCGCGGGCACGGCCGTGGCAAGTGTCAGGGACGAGGCCAGCTGAGTGACGGCGTCGGCGACTTCCTTCTCGACCCGCAGTTCGACCGCGCCCGTGGTGAGGAAGGACAGCCGGGCCCGGTAGCTGTTCCGGGTGTCCTGGTAGCCGAAGGACAGCGCGTACGAACACGCCTGACCGGTGGGCACCTTGTCAAACCTGGCCACGGAGCGCACGTCGACGTCAGTGATCTTGTCGTCGCGCAGACTCGCGTGCCTGCTGGCGTTGGCGCTCGTGAGGGTGATGACACCGGTACCCGGCACCACGGAGTAGTCGGTGTCGGCGGGCCCGAGGACGGACCAGTTGCCGCCGCCGGGGGAGGCGCCCCAGTACTGCCGATTCGGGGCCGGCAGTGACAGGTCCGGCAGCGTGCGCTTGAAGTCGTCGACGAAAGGTGCCTTGTTCTCGGCGAACGTACGCCGCGGACCGGTCAGCACGACGGATCGCGCGCCGTGAGTCAGCAGCGCGACGCGCCTGCCGCCGGAAGTGACCTCGGTACGGGCCGGTGTCCCCGGCCGCAGGGTTGCGGTGAGCGGGGTGCCCAGGGTGACCGACGTGAAGTACGAGGCGTCCAACGGGGGCAGCGTCACAGAGGAAATCGCTGAGGCCGGACCAGCTGAAGCCGCGAAGGGCCGCACGGCTACGGCCGGGTCGTCGGCGCGGGCCGGGGCAGTGGCCAGAGCGCTGAGCGGCACGGAGGCGGCAGAGGCTGCGAGAGTAGCCAGCAGGCTGCGCCGAGAAGTGTTCACCATGCGGCACATGATCCACTACCCTTCTCCAGGAGCGCCAACCCCTTCTGCCCAGAGGTCCGGCGGAGGCGGCGGGTGAGGTTCGTCCTGCTGGCTGAACAGCGGTTCTGGACCAAGTTCTGTGGTTCCTCACCGTGGGTCGCTGACTAGATCCAGAAAAGGGCTTCCTCCTGTGGCGGAACCGGAGGGTCAAGGACCTCGCGAAGGCGGGTGATGTCCTGACGCCACTTCGACCAGTTCGCAGCCTCGGGCCATAGCTCGGCGAGTTCGGACCTGTTGGAGACCGCGTGGTCCAGGGCGTCAACGGCGAGCATCCGAAGGTCTGCGGTCAACTCCGGTAGCGGCTCTGATGGGCCATAGCCCGAACACGCCGGATCGCCGCCAGGATGCTGGGCGACGACCAGGGCCACCGCGGCCACTGCGCGCTCGCCATCGCAGATGCCCAGGAAGTCCGCAGGCCCGGCGGCACGCTTGAGCACGCCCCGGATCATGGCTTCGCGTTCCTCCAGTGCTGCCTCGTCCAGGTCACCGCCGAAGTCGGCGGCGGTGTCGTTGTCGAAGGGGCCGATGTCCCAGGTACCCATGTCTCTCCTCGCGTGGCTGCCTGGGGATCGTCGCATGGGCCGCTGACAGCGAGGTCAGAAGGCGAGTAGTACCCGCTTGCGCAGAAGTTTGAAGCCGGCTCGCCCATACATCTGCCCCTTGATCATTTTGACCAGGCCGACATGGCTTTCTACGACGCCCGAGGTCCGGGGTGAGCCCGCGGGAGCACTGTCCGCGCCGACCGGACAGCCGGTGGCGACATATAGGCGTCGAATGCGCCATCGGCGGCGCTACGACGCCCATGATTCGAACCCGGCATCGCACCCGCGGCGGGTTGGTCGAGGCGCAGCGGGCGTATGGCGTGACGTGCTGCACGCCTGGGGTGTAGATCACGGTGACACGCCTGCGTCATTTGCGCGTTGCGCGCTCTTTCTGTGCTCCTGGGGCTGGGCGATCATTCAAAGGAAGCCATGAACCATCAGGGGCGGGTCCGCCTGACCACGGGGCCGTGCCGCTAATAAGGCTGGTGCCACATGGCCGCCGTCGCAACTCCCGTTCCCATCCTGCCGTTGCCGGCCGCAGTCTCGCCGCGCCGTGTGATGTCGCACAGGTCCGGGCACTCCGCGTCGGCGCGGAGTGTGCGGGTCTTCCCGTAAAGAGGACATCGACGGCGGTGCGGCCTCCGGGGCCGCCAGTTGGAGATCAACAGGCCCGTGATTGTCGAGCGGAAATGACGGCACCGGAGCGACTGCGGCCGCCGACACACGTGGCGGCAGAAGCGAAAACTCGGGCTGGCCCTTGGCGAGCCTCAGCTGATCAGGCGTTCGGATCCGCTTGAAGGATCTGCGCACTCCAGGTGTCCACCACGGGACTGCGCCGGTAGAAGACGTTCGGCTGCACCGGGTCGCACGTCACCAGGAGAATGTCTCCCTGCCCGAGCACCACGTTCTGCTGCGCCTGTGTGCAGCGACGTTCGCGATGCCGCGTGACCTCAAGCTGCAGTGAGTGGGGACCTGGGGGCAAGGTGATGAAACGGACCTTTCTGATGCTGGTCCGATCGATGCTGCCAAGCTGGCGCCCACTTTCGGTGACCGACACCAGGCACCACTTGAGTGACATGCTGCGGGGCGGGTCACGCAGGTCCACCTGCAACAGCAGCCCGGTCCGGCCTCGACGGCGGGCCTTGTGGATCAGATAGCGAGAGCGCCATTTCAACCGGCCGTCGAAGTCGCTATGTACCTGCACCGCAATGTCTCTCACCCTGCCCCCATCTGCCACCCCACCAAGTCCCCCAGACCGCCTCAGGCTGGCATGGACAGGCGAGATCCAGAAGAGCCACGACCGGCAGAGCGTGAAGGTTGAAGCCTGCCGGGGATCAACGGTGACACGACCCCCACGCTCACGGGAAGTCAGCCGGTCTTCGCGGGTTCTTCGGCTCGTGCGCGGGTGCTGGCGAGGCGGTAGGAGTCGGTGCCGGTCTCGATGATGGTGCTTCGACAAGCCCCTGCCCAACAGCGAGCCGAAGCTGCGATCCGTCTTCGACAAGCCGGCAGGGAAGTTCGGCACGGTGCTGGTGATCGTGGACCAGCCCGCCTCCATCGGCGCCCTGCCGCTGACCGTCGTCCGGGACGCGGGCTGCGGGATTGCCTGCCTGCCCGGCCTGGCGATGCGCCGGATCGCCGATCTCTACCCCGGCGAGGCGAAGACCGATGAGAAAGACAGGCCGGCCGCCGCAGACTCGTCGAGCCCACCCGGCTCCGGGGCCCCGCGCATGGCCGCCCGACTCATCGACGAGGCCTTCCGACGCGCTGGACGAGCAGACCGTGATCTTGCCTGGAACCGGCCCCCTCGACACCGCCCTGCCCTCCCTGACCCGCTCCAACCGGCAGCTGAAGCGGGCCATGTTCCTGTCCGCCTTCGCTTGCGTGGACGCCGACACCGCCTCCCGCACCTATGACGACAAGCAGCGCGGCCGCGGAAAGCGGCACCAGCGACCTCAGCGAAGGATCACATCGCGGATACGCACGCAGTTATTGCGTGTACGGAATCCGTTCCTCGACCTCGCCCGCTCCGGCGATATTGCTGGCAACCGAGGGAAGGACGGCTCGCTCGTGGCTCAGGAGCAGGGGCGTGCCATGACTCATTCCTTTCGCGGAATGGAGTCTCTACCGAACCCGGAACGGTTCATGACGCCATCGCTTGTGAACGTCTGCACAAGCGTTCAACGCGTGCATGGCTCGGTCCTCTCTGCCGGGTTCCGTCGCGGCGCCGGGGCTGCGTGACTGGAGGTGGGCACGTTGTGTCGCGGCTGGCCTCCGCGACCGGCTCCGGTCCGGTGGCCTTCAGAGCCGCACTCCGTCTGAATCCGGAAGATTGCCGGCCTCCCTGGCTGACTCTTCCCCGACCTCTTGAGGATGTGTGCACCTCTCATGACGACGCGAACCAGTCTTCTGATGGGAACGATGGCCGAAGCGGGAGGAGCGCTGCGAGCCCTGCCCGCTGAGCAGTTGCCGGTGCTCGCGGCGGAGATCAGGGATTTCCTGGTCGAGAAAGTGTGTGCTTCGGGCGGCCATCTGGGGCCGAATCTGGGGATGGTGGAACTGACGCTCGTCCTGCACCGGGTGTTCGAGTCCCCCCGGGACGCGCTGGTCTTCGACATCGGCCACCAGGCATATGTGCACAAGATGCTGACCGGCCGCCGTGAGGCGTTCGACTCGCTGCGGCGGGCCGGCGGCCTCACGGGGTACCCCTCCCGTTCGGAGTCGGTGCACGATCTGGTGGAGAACTCGCATGCATCCACCGCGCTGTCCTACGCGGACGGTCTGGCCAAGGCCCGCCAGCTCGCCGGTGAGAGCGACCGTGCGGTGGTGGCGGTCATCGGCGACGGTGCGATGACCGGCGGCCTGGCGTGGGAAGCGCTGAACAACCTCGGCGCCGCGAAGGACCGGCCCGTCATCATCGTCCTCAACGACAACGGCCGCTCCTACGCCCCTACCACCGGAGCCCTCGCCGAGCACCTGAACGTGCTGAAATCCGGCGGCGGCGCGGAAGCGTGCCGCAACCTGTTCACCGATCTCGGCTTCACCTACTTCGGGCCCGTCGACGGACACCACACCGAGGAGATCGATCAGGTGCTACGACGGGCCCGAGCCCTGTCCCGGCCGGTGGTCGTGCATGTGATGACGGTCAAGGGCAAGGGCTACCGGCCCGCCGAGACGGACGAGGCGGACTGCCTGCACGCGGTGGGCACTGTCGACCCCGCCACCGGTCGCCCCAGCCCCGCCCGCACGGCAAAGGCCCCCTCGTGGACCAGCGTCTTCGGCCAGGAACTCTGCCAGATCGCCGCCGCGCACCCCGAAGTGGTGGCAATCACCGCCTCCATGCTTGCCCCGACTGGCCTGCTCCCCATGCAACAGGCCCTCCCAGAGCGGGTGTTCGAGGTCGGAATCGCCGAGCAGCACGCCGTCACCAGCGCGGCCGGCCTGGCCATGGGCGGCTACCATCCCGTCGTCGCGATCTACGCCACCTTCCTGAACCGGGCCTTCGACCAGGTTCTCATGGACGTGGCCCTGCACCGGCTGCCAGTCACGTTCGTTCTGGACCGGGCCGGCATCACCGGCCCGGACGGACCGAGCCATCACGGTATGTGGGACCTCGCCGTCCTCTCCACGATCCCGGGACTGCGCATCGCCGCACCCAGAGACGCCACGCGGCTGCGTGAACTGCTGCGCGAGGCCACCACCTACCAGGGCGGGCCTACCGCGCTGCGACTGCCCAAGGCCACCGTGGGCTCTGACATCGAGGCGCTCACCCGCATGGATGGCCTGGACATCCTGCACCGCACCCGCCGCGGCCCCCTGGATGTGCTGCTCGTCCCCACCGGCCCACTCGCCGCGGCCGCCCTGGACGCCGCCGTGCTGCTTGAGGAACAGGGGCTGGGGGTCACGGTCGCCGATCCGGGCTGGGTGCTGCCCGTCAACCCCGCCTTGCCCGCCCTGGCCGCCCGCCACCGTGTGACCGTCACCGTCGAGGACGGACTGCGCACCGGAGGCTTCGGTACCGCCCTGGCCCAGGCCTGTACCGATACGGCCGTCGCCGCCTCGGTGATCAATTGCGGTCTGCCGACCGCCTTCATCCCCCACGCGACCCGCACGCACCTGCTCACCCAGGCCGGACTCGACGGCACCGGCATCTCCACCACAGCCCTGACCCACCTGCGCCCAGACCTGGCAAGGCACGCGCCGGCACCCACTCCCAGGAGCACTCGATGACCGCCATCGACCTCGGCCCACCCACCCTGCCCCCCGCGTCCCCGGCCACGCAGACTCCGGCACGCCGCCGCCCGACGCGACAACTGAACGTCGGCACGGTGCCCGTGGGCGGCGGTGCCCCGATCTCCGTGCAGACTATGACCACCACCTTGACCGCCGACGTCGACGCCACACTGCGGCAGATCGCCGAAGTCACCGCCGCCGGCTGCGACATCATCCGCGTCGCCGTCCCCTCCCAGGACGACGCCGCCGTCCTGCCCGCCATCGTGGCCAAGTCCCCGATCCCGGTGATCGCCGACATCCACTTCCAGCCCCGCTACGTCTTCCAAGCCATCGACGCCGGGTGCGCCGCCGTCCGCGTCAACCCCGGCAACATCAAGAAGTTCGACGACAAGGTGGCCGAGATCGCCCAAGCCGCCACGGCGGCCGGAGTACCGATCCGGATCGGGGTGAACGCCGGTTCCCTCGACCCACGCCTCCTCGCCAAACACGGCTCCGCCACCCCTGAAGCCCTCGTGGAGTCCGCACTGTGGGAGTGCTCACTGTTCCAGGAACACGGCTTCGGGAACCTGAAGATCGCGGTCAAGCACCACGACCCCATCACGATGATCGCCGCGAACCGGCTGCTCGCCGCACAATGCGACTACCCCCTCCACCTCGGAGTCACCGAAGCCGGACCAGCTTTCCAAGGAGCCATCAAATCCGCCGTCGCCTTCGGCATCCTCCTCGGCGAGGGCATCGGAGACACCATCCGCGTCTCCCTCTCCGACGACCCGGTTCAGCAGGTCAAGGCAGGCTGCCACATCCTGGCCTCACTCGGCCTGCGCCCCCGCAAACTCGAAATCGTCTCCTGCCCCGGCTGCGGCCGCCTCCAGGTCGACATCCACAAACTCGCCGGCCGAGTCGAGGCCGCCTTCGACGGCTTCCCCCACCCCTTGCGCATTGCCGTCATGGGCTGCGTCGTCAACGGACCCGGCGAATCCCGCGAAGCCGACCTCGGCGTCTCCTGCGGCAACGGCAAAGGCCAGATCTACCGGAAGGGCCACGTCCTGCGCACCGTCCCGGAATCCAAGATCGTCGAGGCATTGATGGACGAAGCGCTCGCTCTCACCGCCCCCTGCGATGACGAGGAAGGTGATCAGCCATGACCGCTTCCACCGGCATCCACACCGCCCCCGCGGACTCCTCCCGTGCCTCGGCCGTGTTCCAGGAAGGCGAGGTGCGCCAACGCGTCTCGCAGATCCTGGACGACTTCGTCGACGGCAAGATCACCGCAGCCAGGGCCGGCGCTTTCCCGGAGGAAGTCGCCGGATACGTCGGAGATTTCCTCAACGCCGGCGGGAAACGCATCCGCCCGCTGCTCTGCGTGCTGGGGTGGCACGCCGCGGGAGGCGCAGGCAGTGCGGATCAGGCGGCACGAGTCGGAGCCGCGCTGGAGATGTTCCACGCCTTCTGCCTGGTCCATGACGATGTGATGGACCACTCCGCGACCCGGCGCGGCCGGCCTGCCATGCACCGGGCCCTGGCAGCCCACCACAGCAAGGACCGCACCCGGCAGGCGGCCACCGACATCGGCACCGCGGCCGCCATCCTCATAGGCGACCTCGCCCTGATCTGGTCCGACGAACTCCTGCACGCCCCCGAGACAGCCCTGGACGCGCTGCAACGCACCCAAGTACTGCCCTTGATCGACACCATGCGCAACGAGGTGCTGTACGGCCAATACCTCGACCTGACCGCCACCAGCCAACTCGCCCCCGACGTCGGCCGCGCCCTGCGCGTCATCCGCTACAAGACCGCCAAATACACCATCGAACGCCCCCTGCACATCGGCGCCGCCCTCGCCGGCGCCCCCGACACCCTCCTCACCCAACTCAGCGCGTTCGCCGTGCCCCTGGGAGAAGCCTTCCAACTGCGCGACGATCTCCTCGGGGTCTTCGGCCATCCGGACGAGACCGGGAAACCGGCCCTGGACGACCTGCGCGAGGGCAAGCACACCTGCCTGATCGCACTCACCCTGCACCACGCCCCCCGCGCCCAGGCCGATCAACTGCGCCCGCTCGTGGGATGCCCCACCCTCACCGAAGAGCAGGCACACCTCGCACGGAGCATCATCACCGCTTCCGGCGCCCCGGACACGGTCGAGAAGATGATCCGCGAACGGTACGAGCGCGCATCGTCCGCCCTGGCCCGGGCCTCTGTCCCCGCCGATACGCGCGCCAGCCTCCAGCACCTGGCCCACCAGGCCGTATGGAGGGCCTTATGAACACCGCCACCCCGTCCCAGGCCCACCCGGCCCGTCCCACCCGGGCCACGAAGCGAGTACTGCTCGCGTCACCGCGAGGCTGGTGCGCCGGCGTGGACCGTGCCGTGGCCGCCGTCGAGAAGGCCCTGGAACTGTACGGGCCCCCGATCTACGTCCGCCACGAGATCGTCCACAACAAGTACGTCGTGCAGACCCTGGAACGTAAAGGAGCGATCTTCGTAGAGAAGACGCAGGAGGTCCCCGAAGGCTCCATTGTCGTGTTCTCGGCACACGGGGTGGCCCCGGCCGTGCACGCGGAGGCAGCCGAGCGGAAGCTCGCCACGATCGACGCGACCTGCCCATTGGTGACCAAGATCCACAGGGAAGCGATCCGGTACGCGAACGAGGACTACGACATCCTCCTGATCGGCCACGAGGGCCATGAGGAAGTCATCGGCACCTCCGGTGAGGCCCCGGACCACATCACGCTGGTCGACGGCCCCGCGGACGCTGCCAATGCCAAGGTCCGTGACGAGTCGAAGGTCGTCTGGCTCTCCCAGACCACCCTCTCCGTGGACGAGACGACGGAAACGGTCGACGCGCTGAAGACCAGGTTCCCCAACCTGCTCTCACCGCCCAGCGACGACATCTGCTACGCCACGCAGAACCGCCAGATCGCGGTCAAGAAGCTCGCCGAAGACGCCCAACTGGTCATCGTCGTCGGCTCCCGCAACTCCTCCAACTCCCAGCGCATGGTCGAGGCCGCCCTCGGCGCCGGCGCGGACAGCGCCTACCTGGTGGACTTCGCCGACGAGATCGACGAAGCCTGGCTTCAGGGCGTCACGACGGTCGGCCTGACCTCCGGCGCCTCGGTCCCCGACGTGCTCGTCGACAACGTCCTCAAGTGGCTGGCCGAACGCGGCTACACGGACGTGGAGGCGGTCAAGACCGCCGACGAGTCCATCACCTTCTCGCTGCCCAAGGAGCTCCGCCGCAACCTGCGCGGTCAACCGGTAGACGACCCCTGACACACCACCGGCTTGCTGGCGCCACCCAGCCGAGTACCACCACTACTGGCGTATCAGGCGAGCTGGACGGTGCCCTCATGGCGTACGGCGAGTCTGCCGTAATGACTCGCGACACCGCAGACCGCACGCAGCAGTCCGATCCGGCACCCGGTTGCCCGACGACCCAAGGCGCACTGCCCCGCGCCGAATCATCCAGCCAATGATCGAGGAAGGAAGGACAGCATGCCTTCAGAATCACAGTCGGTGACGCTCCCCGGCCCCGAGCTCGTACGCTACCTGCGGGCCCAGGGGGAGCGCATCACGGATCTGTGGGATACCGCCGCCTGCGGACTCACCGCTGGTCGCGGATGTGCCGAGCGCCTCACTCAGATGGAATCCGCCCTACACCGTGCGCAAGATGCGACGCCCCGGAAGCGATCCGCCGACGAACCCCCCATGTACATGATCCAAGAGCCCCTCTACGAACCCTATCGGTCAGCAGAGGTACCCCGCTACGAGGTGGGGGAGCGTGCAGCCCGCCAGATCCTGAGCGCAGCCTTCGCCCCCGAGGTCATCCAGAGCGTGATGCAAAGCCCGCTTCTGGCAACGGCTCAGGTCACAGCGGCACAGATCCGGGCGGGGCTGTGGACAGCGCGGAAGGACAGCCTGGCGCCCCTGATAGAAGCAGTCCCCAGGAAGGGCGGCGAAGTAGACAGGATCCTGGGCGAATACTGCCTGCGCCATGCCAAAAGTCCTACGCACGCCGTGCCGATGGCAATGCGTGACTTCATCCTGCTGTGGTTCGCCGCCGCCTTCATCCGCGCAGACGGCCGGATGCTCGACCTCTGCGGTTCAACGTCATGCCTCATGATGGCCGTCGACTACGTCGCCGCTGTGGACGACGCCGGCGGCGGCGGCCACGCCGCCTACGGGACGGCGGCCAGTGAGGGACTCGCTTGCCTCGGCGGGAAGTCCGTCACCCAAGCCCTGCGGGACACGGTGCTCGTGGACGCCGTCCTCAGGGCCCGGGACATCACGACGACGGAGACCCGTCGCATCATGGACCCGAGCGGATTCGTCGACGCCGCGGGCGGACCGGTGACACCTCGGGAGTACATGCGGGCACGCTGGTGGGACGCCGCCATGGTCCCATACCACCGCCTGCCCATGAGCACACCTGGATACCGGAGCGTCACCGACAGACTAGGCACCCTCACGGCGGCCGACCGCTGCGGAGCGATCAAGCGCGCCATCGACTGCGCCATCCGTTACAACGAGATCGTCGACATCGTGCCGGACTGCGCCAACGGAGAGTCCTTCAACGAGATACTCCTCGCGCTGGCGTCCGGGGGAGGGCATGCCGTGTACGGCTACGCGGACGCCCTCGCACGAGTCACCGACGATGTTCTCGAATGCGACTGCGGTGCGAGCGGACACGAGGAGGCAGCCGAAATCGCCATGGGGGACTGCCTGTTCTACCTGCTGACCACTCGCTACCAGATGCGGAAGCAACTGCAAAGCCTGGCGGCAGTGGGCGGCGCAACCCAGCGGGCCTACGCACAGCGGGCACCAGGCGCAAGGCTGCAAGCCGTGGCCTCCACCACCCTGCGGCCAGGAAACCTCCTGCACTCCGACACCTGGGAACCTCTTTGGAAGCCGGCCGAAGCGGCACCCCGCATGCCCGGGAGGTGGGCAGTCCACCTCGCCCGGCGCGCGGCCCGGCGTAGCCTTCCGGCCGACACGGCTGCGTGCGACCGCGAGCGGTGCGAAACCAAGTTCACGTCGCTCCTGGTCGACTGCGACAACGCTCCCCACCAGTCTCTGCGCACCCTCGCGAAGCAGTGGGGCGACGTCTTCGACACTGTCCTCACGGCTGCGGTGGCAGACCAGGCGTCATTGCGCCAACACCCCCGACCGTTGAGGGAAATCATCGAACGAATCTGGCTGCACAGCGTAGTGGATGGCGACGAGGGCACACCGAACCCGGCGGAACGGGCTGACGAGCAGCTGGCCATGGACACCACCCAGGCTCTTTTCGCCACCTATGAGCTCCCGCCGACCGAGGGCTGGACCATCAGGCGGGCCTTCAGCGGCGTGACGACCAGCGCCATCGAGCTGAGCGGCCTCAGCCCCTACGGTCGCATGACCGACGGCATCAGCCGGATCCTGCTGGGCACAGCTCCCAGCTGAGCCCAGGCACTCGGTTCACGAAGAGGCAGCGGGGTGACTCCGACGGCGGTCAGACGGCGAGCGGCCGGGGGAGTGCAGACGATCCTGCCTCCGGGAGGTGGAGCGGGGCCGTCTCACGCGGGCCGCCCCAGACGGTCGCCGCCCCCGAAGAGGCGCGAAACGCCCCCTGAAAGCCCTACCTGGATGACCGCCGGAACCAATGCTGCACGAATGCCCGGGCGGTGTGGGAGGAGATAGTGCCGCTTGGCTATCAGGGCAGCCACCAGCGGGTTCGCGCCTGCTTCCGGGAGAAGCGGCTCTCGCCAGGTCCCGTCACGGCTCGGCCACCGTCACCCCGGGGCGTCGCCGGATGGATCCTCCACAGGCCGGAGACCCTCACCGAGACCGAGCCCCTTCGGCTCAAGGCCGCTCTGGTCCACTACCCTGAACTGAACGCTCTCACAGGCCACGTCCGCTCCATCGGCCAGATACTCACAGAACGCCAGGGCGAACGGCTGCCGCAGTGGCTCGATGCCGTCCGGCGAGACGAACTCGGCCTTTACACACTCGCCGCAGGTATCGACCGTGACCAGGATGCGGTTATCCTCGGCCCCACTCTGCCCTGGAGCTCTGGCGTCGTCGAAGGTCGCGTCTACCGAATCAGGATGCTCAAACGCCGGATGTTCGGTCGGTCCGGTTTCGCCCTTCTCCGCAAACGTGTCCTGCTCTACTAAGTCCTGTCCCGTAAATGATCTCTGAGGCGTGTGGACGTGGCCGGTGGCCAACCCGACTGCCCGTCTATCCGGCGAGGTTGAGGTTGTGTAGGCGGGGGATTCCGAGCATGGCGTGGTGGACCCCGTCGCCCTTAAGGCGGCAGTCGCGAAGGATCTTCCAGGTCTTCATGCGGGCGAAGACGTGCTCGACGC
>NZ_JBIVLK010000018.1:0-127744 GCF_044751215.1 Streptomyces sp. NPDC088730 | reverse complement strand
AGCGGGTCCTGCGGCGGCAAGCCGCCGCAGAGCGGAGGCCCCCCGCAAGCGGGGGGCGGTTGCCGCGCAAGCGCGGCAACGAGGGTCCGCAAGCGGACCCCGAAGGGCGGGCCGGGTCCGCGCAAGCGCGGACCCGGGAGCATTCGCGCAAGCGCGAATGCCAGACTGGCTAGGAGAGGATGGTGCACCGGGTGCGGGCCTGTGTAGGGCCTGGGATTCCTGGCCACTCCCCCACGACGAGCGTGACGGGCCGTCGGCTCGATCGGGTGCCGGCAGTTCCGTCCGGGCCCGGCTGCGCCACTCGGGCACCGAGCACGAACCACGGCGCCGCCGGGGCGCCATCGGGTTCCGCTTCATCACCCCGGGGGCATCGGACAGGCCCGACTGAACACCCGGGGCGCCTTCCCTGTATCAGAGATGCATCATCGCGATGCCTGTGTAGCATTTGGGATCCTGCGCCACCACCCCGGGGCCGCATCATCAGGTGTATTCGGGGAATTCCGACGGTCGCAACAAGGCACCCTGCAGCCGTTCCTGAGACCACATCAATTCCAGAAACAGCAGGTCCCGGAATTGACCACCATGCCCAACCAGAAATAGCGAACGCGAGCCCGCAGAAGGGGCACCCGCCCTTTCCTGCCGAGAGCAGATCCGGCAGGAAAGGGCGGGTCCTGGACAGACCTGTCTCAGTCGTCGTAGTTGCACTGCCCCTGATTGGCGGAATGGGCGTCGAAGCCGAAGTCGTCAACCGTTTCGCCCTGGTTGACTTCGCGCATCTGCCCCCGGTTGTCGAAGAACGGCCGCTCGTAGAAACACCAGGTCTGGACGTCCTGGTTCTGCGCGCTCCGGATGGGCGGTGCCAGCACGGGCTCGGCCTCGAAGAGAATCCGCATATCGCCGCCGAAGCCCGGCTCCGTCCAGGTGCACACCCCGACGACCAGCGGACAGATCGGCTCTGCGGCCTGTGCCGTGGCTGCCGGCAGGACGGCCGTACCGAGGCCGGCCATGGCCACTGCGGTGAAAAGTCCGACGTTCTGCATGAAGCGCTTCATGGGCTCCCTTTCGATCGGTCTGGTAGGCCGATGAGTTACGGCCTACCAGACGGAACGAATAAAAAGCCGAGAGGGAGCGGCCCCCCGCGACAGCATCGGCCGAAAGGGTTCAGACACACAGGCACCGACCACCGTCACCGGCACCGCCCGCCCCGATCCCGGCCCCGGGTTGTCGGCGCCGCGCCCCGGCCCCGCCGCGGAACGCCTCCCAGCCGCCGGGACGGGCCCTGTCTGTTGTATGAGGGATCGGGCCCCGTACGGGATGGCTACGGGGCCGTGCGCATCCCGTATGGGGCCGGGGGTCAGGAGGGGAGCTGGTCGTGGCCCAGGGCGGCCGAGGGGTCATCATGCGCTTTCTCGGTGGCCGCTACATCAGCACCGAGGTGGCGAGCCAATCTGCGAACGCGCTTACGCCCAGGGCTCCGAAGACAGGCCCCACGGGCAGGGTGCACCATGCGATGAACGTGCCGATCTGTGCTGCGACGAGCGCCTTGCAGAGCCCGACCAGATGCCACTCGTCCAGTCCGCACAGCCCCGTCAACACCCCCAGGCCGATGTACGGCCCCATCAGGCTGGCCCCGGCAGCGAGGAACATGATGGCGATGCTGGGGCCGGGGTCGGCGGCCAGCGCGTCGAGGAACATCAGCCACAGCACCGGGCTCATGTACGTCATCGCGGCAACGATGAAGAAGCTGCGCCAGCCCGCAGGCTTCTCCTCGGTCGTGGCTGGTTCGGGGACAGAGACCGGATCCAACCGAGGAGAAGCCCGCCACTCGTACGCAGGCTCGTGGGCGACCCGTTCCCGAGCACTCGGAGGGTCGGCCCTGCGGGTGAACGGGAGAGCGGCGAACGGGTCCGGGGTGCCCCGTTCCAAGTGGACGGGGGCGGCCTGCACGCTGATGTCCTGCGTTGACGCCCCGGGAACCGCCCGTGCCTGCTCCTCGACAAGCAGCAGGTTCTGCTCGCGCAGGACGTTGACCTCCTGCTGCAGCAAGCGGGTCTGCTCCCGCTGCTCGGCCAGTTCCGCCTCGATCTGATGACTGTAGTCCTGGGCATGGCGCAGGCTGTTGTCCTGCGTTTCGACCCGGTCCAGTGCCTCTTCCAGCTCGCGGGCGAGACGGCCGATCTGTTCCTCAAGGCCGGCCAGTCGCGCCTCGGCGACCTGCTGCGCCCGGCCCTGCTTCTCCTGGAGGCGTTCGAGTTCACTTCTGACCTGCGTGAGCCGGACGGCCGGGGAACCACTGGCGGAATGCGCCCTGGCGCACAGATCCTCCAGCCGCTCGTACGTCTCCACATCCAGTGAATGACTCTGCCCGGCGAGGAAGGACCGCAGACCCTCCAGGAATCCGAGCGGAGCGACCCGTTCCCCGCTGAGGTAACGGGAGAGCGCGGCCGGAGAGACATGCACGGCCAGAGCGATCGCCTTCTGCGTACCGCCCCCGGCAGTGAAAGCGGAGACCACCTCCCGCAGCGCCACCGCGTAGAGCACCGAGGGCACGTCCTCGGCTCTGGAATCATCCATCCGGTTCCCCGTCCCCCAGGACCCCACCACACAGCGCGGCCCACTACCAGTAACTGTTCCCCGTCACCCGCAGAGGCACCCGGACACACAGCCACCCAGGAAATTGACGATTACCGGGAACAAACCGTTCCCACTCCCGCAACGCACACCCCCGCCCAAGGCTGCTACCAGCGAACGCACAGGGCGAACGCGTACAGGAGCAAGCGAGGTCCAACAATGGCTGTCTCCCCGAACCTGATACCCTCATCGGTCTCCGCGGTCAGCACCCTGGCCACAGCAACGGCCGGCGCCCCCTGGTGGGGCGTCATGATCTGCCTGGTCCTCGTCCTGGCAGCAACCTCCCTCCAGACCCTGTTCCCCCAGGACTCCCCCGACCGCCTCACCTGGTGGACCAACCACCGCGAACACCAACTCCTACGCCGCACCCACGACCACGACCGTCACAGCCTTCGCCCTGGACCACCCGCATGACCGCCCTCCCCGATGGAGCTCCGCCCCGCGACCGCCGCGGTCGGCATCGTGCTCCTGTTGCCCGTCGCCAGCGAAAGCGGTCGTGGACCAGGGCTGTTGCTGCCATGGTTTGCCGATGAATACGACACCGGACGGACGGCCTATCCCACCCGCGCATGCTGACGAGCGCGCCATGCTGGAGGCATGGCTGGACTTTCACCGTGCAACTCTTGCCTTGAAGTGTTCGGGCCTCAAGGATGATCAATTACGGCTTGCCGCAGCGTCACCCTCATCGATGACGCTGCTCGGTCTCGTTCAACACATGGCTGAGGTGGAACGCAACTGGTTCCAGCGTGTATTCGCAAGTCAGGAAGTGCCGCCAGTCTTCGGGGAAAACAACGTCGACGGCTATGCGCTCCGGCCGGACCGAGGGCTCGATGAGGCGACGGCTGCCTGGCAAGCCGAGGTCGCCCGAGGCCGTGAGGTGATCGCCGACGCATCGCTGGACGATTCCGGCCATCTGTCCGAACACGAAGCGGGTTTTATGGGCGATCAGGGGGTCTCCCTGCGCTGGATCATGGTGCACATGATCGAGGAATACGCACGTCACAACGGTCATGCTGATCTCATTCGCGAGCAGATCGACGGAGCAACCGGCGCATGAGATGCCCCTGCGCGGCGCAAGTACCGCACAGGGAACCGGCTCCGGTCCATAGCCGGCGGCGGTCTGCTCGGCCAGAGCCTTGGCGTGGGCGAGGCGGTAGGACCCGGTGCCGGTCTAAATGATCGGGCCATTGAAGGTGAGCCGGTCGACGATCGCCGCGCAGAACCGCAGGCCGGTGAACGTCTTCGCCCACCCGAAAAACGACTCGTTCGACGCGATGGCGACGCTGTCCTTCTCCTCGCGTTCGGCCAGCACCTGAAACAGCAACTCAGCGCCGCGGGTCCGGCGGCCGCAGGAGCGCCCGCGAGCAGCAGCACCAAGACGGCGACGAGGACGGTGGGCCTCATCCACGACGGCGCGGGGCCGCCGGGGCCGCTTCCGCTCCGGGTTCCCGGCGGGGACCACGGCCAGGAGCACCGCGTCGTGCCCACCGGAGCGGGCGGCGCCGGGGCGAAGGTGTCGGCCGGCCCGGGTGGCGGTGCCCGGACGGTCATCCGGCGGTCATGGTGGCGGGGCCTCGCACCCGCGCGGCGCACGCGCGCCTCGGGCCCCGGGGGCTCCCGTTCCGAGCTTCCGCCGGCGCCGCGGCTCGGGTGCTTCGTCGCCACGGGCCGTCAGGCGTGCTCCGGGGCCGATGCGTTCAGCGGCCAGTAACCGCGGCTGCTCCACCCCCTCGCGGGGCGCCACAGGGGTGGCCGGACCGGTGCCGAGAGGGCGACGGATCGTGCTCATGGACGAGACCGTACGGGCCCCACCGGTCCGGTCTCACCGCCGACGGCCCATCAGGGCCAGGGAGATGAGCGGGGCCGCCACCGTGCCCACAGACCCCATCACGGTCGCCATCACCGAGATCGGGGTAGCAGCACCGGGGCGCAGCCAGGCAATGACGGCAACGCCGGCACACAGCAGCATGAGCAGCATCGTGCCGATGGCCGCCAGGACCGCCACCACCCACGGAGCGGTAGCAGGCGCCGGAGGCGGAACAGGCGTCGGAGCCGGGACGGGCGCGGTGGACGGAACGGGCGGCTGCGGAACGGTCGTGTTCGTGGTCATGGTCTTCCCCCTGAGCTCGATGCTGAATGACGGGCGAGCAGCGGGTGCTGCACGCCCCTTGCGGTTCGGGATGGATACGGAGACAGCAGCGCCTCATGCCCGGCGTCTCTGCGCGGCGCTGCGGTGAGCACTTTGATACGGCCGGACCCAAGGTCCGCAACTGCTGCTCACCGTGACCGCGAAAAACGCCCCATTCAATACTTGACCTGGACTTTTACGATCCGGGCAGGTCTTGAACGGGGCGCTGAACACAGGTATGAGCAAGCTGCGCAAGCCGCTTGTTGGCTTAGTTATGTGGGGGTTGGGTGCCGATGTTTCACGGCGTGATGCGCATCACACCGCCGAGCCAGCGTGCGGTCGAGCCGTCACACCCCACACGCCGATCTGAGCGCCGAACGCGAGCCGCCCCGGACATGAGGCCCGGGACGGCTGATGATCGCTCAGAACGGCACTGGGACGCCTTGGGCGGCCTCTTCCGCCTCGGCGGCCGCTACGGCGGCCGCCGCTGCTTCCCGCCACTCCTTCTCGATCCGGTCGCGGTCGTGCTGGGAGGCGATGCGGCAGCGGGGGCACAGGCCCACGATCGTGATACCCCGGCCGCAGGGAGCGTTGTATCCAGGGCACCGGCCGTTGTCGCTCTCCGGCTCGGGCAGCGCGTCGGCCATGCGGGCGTAGTGCTCCTGCCCCTGGCAGGTGGCGCACTGTCCCCCGTCGCGGGTACGGCGGGCGCAGGAGGACCCGTCGTGGCCGGGGCACAACGGCCACCCCAGATGCTCGGCGCACTGGGTCTCACCGACTACGGCCAGGCGGTCGCACAGACCGTCGTCGCCCTCGCATCCTCGCTCACGCTCCACACCGTGCCGCAGCTGCTGCTGGTGCTCCTGGACGTCCTCCCACCGGTCAGGGGTCGGCGTCGGCGCGCTCTCCCACCGCGGCTGATCCCCCGACGCTGCCCGGTCCGGAGCCGGGGACTGATGCGGGACCAACCCGTCCATCGGTCCCCCCGCATTCGGGCTCGGCACCGGCATAGCCGCCGCAGCTTTCAGCCGCCCCGACACGATCGCGCCGACCGTCCGATGCAGCTGGTCCGGCAGCGGGCGCCCCGCGATGACCTGTCGCAGGTGCTCACGCCGCCAACCCGCCGACATCAGCCCCGACACCATGAGGCCCTGATCACGCAGCGTCTGACCCGTCAGCAGGAACTCCGGCTGCCACGCTCCGATCGAAAGCAGGAGATCGACACCCGGAGACGAATCGACCCGCACCTCACCAGCCGGAGCAGCACCCCCCGCTCCTGCTGCTGCGCCTTCTTCCGGCGCGGCGTCAGCCGCTGCCGGCCTGTCCCCTCCCGGTACAGGCCCCTGCTCCTGGTCCTCGATGTCGCCGCCGCCCCGTCCGTCCGTCCGTCGGCTTGCGCGTCGCGCGGTTCTGTACCCGCACGGACGGACGGACGGAGGTCGGTTACGGATTCTTGAGAGGGGCTCTGGACAGGGCTATAGACATTGGGCGTCATGGGTGACGCCACCCCCCTCTTTCGAGGTGGCGTCACCCATGACGCCACCCCCCTCCGCGTTCTTCTTCTTGGCCGCGCTCTTCCGACCGCCCTTGGGCTTGATCCCCGCCCTGCGCTTGGCTTCCACCCGCTCAGCCACAACGGAGTCAGCCGCGCTCTGTCCCGGCGCCAGCGGATCGGCCCACTCACCACGCCAGAACTCGGCGTCACGCAGGTGGTAGATGTTCGCGTCGTTCAGCGTGTCCGGGTCGGTCCGGGCCTCAATCCACCACAGGCCGGCAGGGCGGCAGGAACCGAAACCTGCAGAAGATGGCCCGATCGAGGGATCATGACGGGAACGAGCACCACCGAACCACCTCGGGCCACGTCCTCCGCACCAGCCATGTGCCCGTTCAACCGACCGGACCGGCAGACCTCACACACGGAGCCATAACCGTCACCGCCGCAGCGGTGACGGTCCCTTGGAACACGTAGGCCCGCCCGTCATATCGGGTTGCGACCGCCCGGGAGTTCTTGAGCTGGTTGGCAGACGTCCGGACCCCGGGCGCAGCCGGGCAGGCACGCCCCGGCGCAGCCGCGCGATCCTTCACACCGGCCACCGTCACCGGCACCGCCCAACCACCGCCACCGCACCGCCACCCCGGCCTGCCGGGTGACGGTCACCACCGCCCGGGTGACGGTGCCATGACGGTGCCGTGGCGGTCACGGGTAACGGTCCCCGCCCTCGTACGCGCGATGCACGCGCACCCTGGGCCCGCGGATTCAGCCGGATCGCGGCCGTGATGATGAACCGGTGAACACCCGCCCCGTTCACTTCGGCCTCCGCGGAGTCGGTTGGTGTCTGACAGCCCGGGCAGATCACTCCGACCGGGCGGCCACCTTCCAGATCATCCGCGGACACAACAGAACACCCCACGGAAGGAAGGGCTGCGCCTGAGCGGCACGTCACCCGACCGTTCCCCGCCAGCGTGCTGCCCGCCCTTTTGCGGCGCCCGGCATTCGGTGCGTTCGCTGACCTTCTACTACCCCCACCGAACGCACCAGAGCTGCCTCAATGAGTCGCGTCAGCCCGATCCGCACCTCTGGAAGGCGCCCCTCGTGACGATCCTGATCCTGCCGTTCGCCGGCCTCGTACTCGGCGTACTCGGCCCGCTCCTGGCCACCACCGTCGCCGTCCTGTCCCCCGACCCCATCCGCCGCGCCGACGCCCGCAAGGTCCTCCACCTCCTGCTGACCCGCACCAAGCACCGGCGGAACCAACCCGAAAGCGCCCCTGTCCCGCCGTCCATCAACCGCCCCGACGGGCCGTAGGCGCGGGAGGCAACACGCCCCGACCAGTGCACACGCAGGGCAGCCACGCGCCCGACCTGTCCTTTCATCACGCCGAAACCCCCGCGCGGGACCCGGGCGTGGCAGGTGACCCGTCCGGTGTCCGCCAACGACCTGTCCGCCGTTTCGCCCCAAACACTCGAAACACCCAAAAAAAACCTACCCACGCCCAAAACACGAAACGGCCCTGGGAAATTCAAGTCCAAGGCCGTTTCGATAAAGGAGCAATTACACGCTGAAATTCATGGTGTCTTTCACCCTGTTCACGGTTGTTGCGGAACCGTACGGACAGGAGTCCGGAGTTCGGGGTGATGCGGGGGTCTTAGGGCTACAGGCCGCCGACCTTCGCCGGGAGCTTCTGGAGCACGACGGCGATGTCGTCGGGCTTGTCCGGGTCGACGAAATCGACCGGGTGCTGAAGCTGGAACAGGTCACCCCTCGGGGGGTACTGGGTGAGCTTCGCGATCAGCATCGGCGGTCCGTCCTTCGGGACCACCACGAGCGGCTCGCTGCCCGGCCGTTCGATCGTCACGGAACAGTCCAGGTCCAAGGAGCAGTCGTACTTGGGCGGGAACTGCTGCACCAGCGTCAAGCGGGCCTTCGGAGCGTCGTCGACCTCGCGCTGTTCGAACGTCACGGTGCCCCCTCCCTGCTCGCTGGGAATGTCCGCCGTGTACTGGAAGCCGATCAGCCGCAGGACCACGCTGTTCTGCGGGTCGTCCGGGTTGACGTCGACGCGGTGCTTGAAGCCTCCGCGCGGGTCAATGTTCAGCACCTCGTTCCCGACCTTCAACGAGGTGTTGATGGCGAGTGAACTGCAAGGGATTTCAGCACCGATCGGCGGAAGTCCGGGGGCCATGAGGAAGTCCTTCACTAGCGGGAAACGGGACAGAGACTCGTCCCACACCCCACCCTTGCGCCTGCTCCTGCCGACCACAGGGACCGCCACCCTTTCAGCCCCCTCGTTCACCCCTGCGTGTCGAGCAACACGCACTCACGGAGGTTCGCGCCGCCCGCGCCGCCCGATCGCGTGGTCTGTGGTTCTATCCGAATCGCCCCGGTATTCGGAGGTATGAGGGGAGGGTTGGACGCACGGCCCGGCGCTGCCTTCCCTGGCCGGCTTCGTCGCCCTCGCACCCGCCGCCCACGCCGACGGGCAGACATGCAGCCAGAAGATGGCCGAGGCCGGCCTGGATCTGGACCAAGACGCCAGCGGCCGACGAAGGGAACTCTGCCCCGGCCACGGGCAACGGGGAGCAGCCGCTGTCGCACATCCTGGGCTCGGTCCCCATCCTCTTCGGCAGTGGCGCACGCCCGCCACCCAGCCCGCCAGCTCGTCGACTGCTGCCAGCCGCTCGGCGGCATACGGCGATCCGTCTACGTGCGGGGAACGGCCACCGTGACCGTTCCCCGGCCGCGCAGTGAGCTCACGAACCGGCAGCGCCGTGGCTACGGTTCGCTGTACAGCAGCAGCATCGGATCCGCGCGCTATCTCGACCACGTCGCCCAGCGCCTCGCCGAGCAGCTGGTCGCCCGAGCCGTTCCCGCAGACGCCCTGGACCGAAACCCCGCCCACCCCCACCACGCCCTGCCAGACTGGACCCGGTGTCGCCGCCACCTCCGTCGGCGAGGCAAGCCCACAGGGGAGGTCACCCGTGCAATGCGGAAACTGCGGCGCAGCAGCCACACAGGGACCCGACGGGTCCTGGACGTGTACCAACCAGTGCGGCTGGTCCTCCAACTCCCCTGCTCCCGCGTACGCGCCCGAGATCACCACCACCCGGTGCCGCGGCTGCGACGCCGAAGTCCACGGGTTGGATGGCCGGTACGCCTGCGGGCTGTGCTCCTGGTCGAACCACTGGGATGAAGGGCATCGGCCGCTGCCTACCGCAGACACTGACACCCCGGCGTCCCACCCCCGGCTTTGAACGCGAAGGTCTGCTCGACGCGGGCTCGGACGCGGCGGTGTGCGGCGTTGTCCTCCTCCTGCCGCGGGGATTGGCTGACGATGGGGCAGTGCCGCTGACGGGCGGGGCGAGGGGGGCGAGCGGGTTTCCGGAGCGGTCTTGGGTGTCTTTGCGGGCTCGGGGGTCCGGTCTGTTTCCCTGCCGCTTCGAGGGTCTGGCCCAGGCAGCGGTGTCGCTGGTGAAGCTGGGGCTGCGGGGTGTTCAGCCGTGGGCCGACACCGTGGTGTCGAATTGGGATTCCACAGCTACCTCTTGATGAGTGCTTTCGAATCAGCGGGCACCGAGCGCGGGCATTCCGTCCAGGTCCGAGTCCCGGCGGACCCGCACGCGGTTGGGGAACGAACCCGCAGGCTCCCGGCCCTGCCCGGGAGCGTGGGGCGCGGGGCTCTGCGGAGCCCCTGTGCGGCCCGCCTCGGCAGGCCCGGCGGGCGGGTGCCGGACCGTGTCCCCGCGAACCACCCGCGGTCCCTGTTCGCCTGTGCCCGTCCTCGTAGCCGCGCGGCCGTCCGCGAAAGCGGTGCACGAGGCCCGATCCGTGCACGTGTAGGACGCTTGCGCCCTTGCGAGGGACCGGACGTCGGTCGCTCTGTGCCCGCCGGCACCGGGGGCGGCGTCCGTCGTCGGCCCGTCCACGCCGTGCTTACGCCGGCACCCCGGGCATCTCCTCCGGCGTCGGAGCCTCGGCCCGGTCGGTGATCCGGCCTGGGCGCGGGTCGTCGGAACCACGATGCGGGCCTCCGGACCGGTGGCGGCTCAGCCGGCTGCTGACAGGCGGTGGCTGCGAGCGTCGGGCGCTGAGCGGGATCGGCTTCGGCCCGCATGAGAGGCATGAGACGCAGGACAGCGTGGGTGTCAGTCGGTTCGATACGTGCGAAGGGGACCACCGGCCGGTCTGTGCGAGCCCGCTGGTGGGGCGAGGTGCAGGTGCCGTGCGCAGGGGTGCCGCTGTGGTGTGTGCCTGAGTGCGAGTGGCCCAAGCGGAACGGTTTCTCCGGTGAATCACCGATCGGGTCGGCAGGCGAATGAGGTGACGGCTCTTGCCAGCAGCATATTCAGTCACTCATGGATGATCCCCAAGCGTTTGCTGCCCTCGGGCCCGCATGGCTCCCTCAGGTGCCTTCCTCGGCCGCGCCAGCGGAGGAGGAGGCGCCCTCGGCCGTGTCTCGGCCGGTTCACGCGTCAGAGGTGTCGCCGGACTCGTGCGGTGATGGAGCGGCGCCCTCAGCTGCCCGATCCGGCGACCACCTCGGTCCGGACTCGTTCTTCGGGCGAAACGGCCCCGGAGAGGAGGCCCCAGCAGGGTGAAGAGGTGATACGGACAGCGGGCCGGGCGCCCGTACCGTGCCACACGTCCCGGTCGACGGCGTCCGAGCTCCTGTGATCTCGTGAAGACAAGGGAACGAGGCGGCGACAATCGCTGGGCCGGGCTGAGGTGCAGAGCCTTGGACGGTCCGTTGCCGCTGCCTCGTCGTCTCGTCGTCTCGTCGTCTCGTCGTCTCGTCGTCTCGTCGGGAAGATGCCGGACATCGGGCTGTCCGCGCGGGGCGGGTTCCGGGCCGCGGAGCGGGGTGTCGGAGACGCTCCGGTTCCGGAGGCCGTGTGGGGGGACAGTCCGGAACATGCCGGTCGCCCTGTCGCTCACGGCGAGTTGAAAGCATGATGGTGCCAGTCGTATTCGCCGCTTTCCCCGGAGCTGGGCGGGGAACCGGCGGGCGGCAGGTGCCGGCTGCGGCGCGATCGCGTGGCACGTGCGTTCAGGGTTCGGCCGGCTATCAGCGCGGGGGCCGGGAGGAAGAGACCAGGAGCGCCGCGCGGGCGCGCTCCAGGACGGCGGCGGCCTCGGGCTGACGATGGTGGACCCGCAGACCCCGGCGCAGGGAGACGAGGGCCTGGCGGGCCCTGACCGACTGCAGGTACGGGTACAGGTCCAGGAAGGTGCTCCAGTGCTGGCAGGCCGCCTCCAGGTGGCCGATGCCGAGTTCCGTGTCCGCGAGAGCTGCCAGTGTGAGCGCGGAGGTTCTTCGCTGATCCGGGGTGCGTTCGCGCAGGGATATCTCCCAGCCGTGAATCGCCTCCTGCGTCCGGCCGAGAACGAGGAGGGTCCGTGCGGCCTGGTAGTGGAGTCCTGCCGGCGCGTATGTGGTGAAGGGGCCTGGCGGGCCTGTGGCCAGGGCGTGCTGTGCCTGCGCCGCGTCGAGATCGTCCCGGGCCGCCCGGTCCTGTCGGTGGTGGGCCCGGGCCAGAGCGCGCTGGTTGAGAAGGAATGCCTGGGTGGACGGCTCCACGTCCGGCCCTGCGGTATGGATCGCCGCCTCCGCGAGAAGCAGGCCCTGCCGCCCGAATCCGAGGCGCAGGGCCTGGACGCTCATCGCGCGCAGGGTGATCGAGTAGACGCGTCGGTCGCCCGCGTCATGGGCCAGACTGAGGGCGGCGTGGAAGTAGTGCTGGGACAGGCTCGCGTATCCGGCGTCCGCTGTCATGACGGCCAGCACGTGGACGAGTTGCGCCGTCCCTGAGTGCAGTTGGCGGCGTAGCGCCGGCGGGGCCTGCCGGGACAGCACCCGGCCGACGTCGTCCGCGAGGTACAGGGCAAGTGCGGAGCGGGCATGCACCCCGCCGTGCCGGTCGGCCAGGCCGGCAAACAATACGGACATCTCCTCCAGCGTCCGCACCTCGGCCCGCTCGGTGATCCGACCGGGGCGGCGGGCCGCCGGCACCGCGAACGAGGCCGGTCTCCAGATCGGTTGCGGAACAGCCACCTGTTGATAGGCGGTGGCTGCGAGCCCCGCGCGATGAGCCGGATCGACATCGGCCCGCAGCAGAGCCACGAGACGCAGGACGGCGTCGGCATCGCCCGGTTCGATACGCATGAAGGGGACAGCGGCCGGTGTCTCCAGCCCGGTCTCCCCGGTGGTGACCGGGCGGCCGGTCCGGTTGCTGAACGCTGCCGCCACCAGGTCCGGAACCGGAGAGCGCGGCCGGGAACCGGAAAGCCAATGAGCGACCGACGTGCGGTCGTAACGGAACGTCAAACTCTGTTTCCCGGCAAGCAAGTTGACCGCACGGGCCAGATCGGCCGCACTCCAGCCGGACTCGGCGAGCAGCGCGCTCAAATGCTTGTTGGGCTGATACCGCGCCATGGCGTCATTCCCAGAAGCTGTCCATGAGCAGTGAAGAAATCTGCTAAAGAAAAGAATCCCACGGTACAGGGGTGGAAGTCACCTCGTCCGCAGGCCATGAGCAGGTTCGGGCGGCCTGAACGCTCCGGTGCGGATGGCGTACACGGCCCCGGCGCCAAAAAGGGGCCGGGCGCGCGCATATGAGGGGCCCGGTGGCCCGGTCAAGCAGCTCAGAGAGCACCCGGCGGGAACCACCGGTCACCCGCGCGACTGCGCCTCAACAGCGAGGCCTACCACGCGCACCAGCACCCACACGGTCCGGTAAGACCCAGACCACAGGAGAGCCCGCCCCGCGGCGGCGTACGGTGCGGGGCGGGCTCCGGCGCACGGGTCCGGTGGTGCGGCTCAGCGGTGTCGGCGTCGGTGCGCGGGGCCCAGCAGCCGGACAGAGCCGACGAGCACGCGTCCCGGAGGGGTCAGGGCGGGCAGGCCGCCGCCCTCCGGAGGCGAGCCTCGACCACCGCCGCGTGCCCGATTACGCGGTCACGCACGTCCGAGCCGCGAAAGGTAGTAGTCGCCGACCTCGGAGAGGTAGGCGCGGTCGGCTGTCTCGCTGTCAGTAGCGAAGCGCGGAGCCGCTTTGATCTCCTCCCGGGACGGTGCGACCTTCACCCTCTGCGTCTGGGTGTCGATGGCGGTGACGGCACCGGCCGGAATCAGCACGCTCCTGCCGAACTTCCACACGCCGGTGTCGACGACGAGGTGCTGCATGCCGGGCTGGTCCTGCTGGCGGTCCACGTGCCCGATGTCTCCGTCAGTGGCCTCGACGGTGAATCCCACCAAGGACTGCCGGGACGCGTAGCCACTGTCCTGCCCGTACATCCACACACTGCTCACAGACACGTCTCCTCACTCTCGCCGACCGCTACCGGTGGCCTCAACCGCTCGTGTCATCTGGCTGTTTCCCCGGTACCCGCCCGACAATCGCCCGGATGCTCCGCAGAACCATTAACGACCCGTTTGCTCCGGGTGGGGTCTTCCCTGGCCGACTCCGGACGCCTCTGCGCCGCTCACGCCTTCCCCAGGCGCCATGGCCGAGGTCCAGGTGCCCTGACCGGGAGTGGTGGTCGCCCGGCACGTCGGCGTCTGGATGGCTTGCGGAGGGCGCGCTGTCAGTCGGGGATGCGGGAGAGAACCGCCTCCAGGCCGAAGGCGAAGCGCTCGTCGAAGTTCTGCCGGAGATAAGGCAGGACGCGCTGCAGCGCCGGGTGTGCGTCGCGTTCGAGGGCGTGGTCGAGCCTTGCGTCGTCCTCATCGCCCTCGGCCTGCTCCTCCTGGGTCAGGCCGAGGGTGAAGTAGTTGACCGTCCAGGCCGTCCACGCTGCCTGCCGCTCATCGGCACCGGCTTCCAGGAATGCGTCGACGAGGCGGTCGGCGAAGCGCAGCGTGTTCGTTTCGGCCGGATAGGTGCCGGTGACCAAGGCGGCGCCATCGCGGTGGGCGAGCAACGCGTGCCGGTATCGGCCGACCAGTTCACGGGCGCGTGCCAGGGGGGAGTCGGGCAGGTTGTCGTAGCGGATACCGGCGAGGACGGCGTCGGCCATCAGTTCCAGCATTCGCGCCTTCGTCTTCACGTGCCACAGCACGGTGTTCATCCGCACCTCAAGGCGGTCGGCGACCGCCCGGGTAGAGAGTCCGTCCAGGCCGCGCTCGTCCAGCACCCGGAGGGCGGCGTCGATCACGGCGGCGCGGGTGAGTCGGCCCGCGGTGTCTCCTCCGGCTTGCTTCTTGGTCACTGACCTAGTTTACTCCACTCAAAACATTGGTCACCGACCAAGACCCTGTGTCGAGAAAGAGAAAGATCATGAACTATCAGGTTGTCGTCGCAGGTGCCGGACCCGTGGGCCTGTGGCTCGCCGGCGAACTGCGCCGTGCCGGCATCACCGTCGCCTTGATCGAGCCCCGCTCCGAACGCGACTTCCGTTCCCGCGCACTGACCGTGCACCCCCGCACCATCGAGACCTTCGCCTCCCGCGGCGCGCACCAGCCCTTCGTGAGCGAGGGCATACCGCTGCCCGGAGGCCACTTCGGCGCCCTCGACTCACGCCTGGACTTCCGCCGCCTGCCCAGCCCCTTTCCCCACACCTTGGCCCTGCCCCAGGAGCGCACCGAGGCACTGCTGGAGGGCCAGGCCCTTGACCTGGGCGCGCGCATCCTGCGCGGACATAAGGTCACCGAGTTCACCGAGCACCCCGACCACATCGCCGTGCACACCACCGGACCGCACGGCCCCGCCACCCTCCAAACGGCCTACCTGGTCGGGTGCGACGGCGCCCGCAGCACCGTACGCACCGCGGCCGGCATCGACTATCCCGGCACCCCCTCCACCGTGCTCGGCTGGCTCGGCGACGTGGTCCTGGACAATCCGCCCACCCCGGGCTACAGCTACTTCGGCCCCGCAGGCGCCCTCATGGCCGTCCCCATGCCCGGCGGCCTCCACCGCCTGGTCGGCATCACCCCCCGCGACCTCACCGCCGCCTGGCCCGGCGACCTCACTCTGGACGAACTGCGCGAAAACGTGGTCGCCATGGCCGGCACCGACTTCGGCCTACGCGACCCGGCGTGGCTCTCCCGGTACGGCAACGCCACCCGCCTCGCCGACCAGTACCGCAAGGGCCGCGTCTTCCTCGCCGGAGACGCGGCCCACCAGCACTTCCCCGCCGGCGGTGTCGGCATGAACGTCGGCATCCAGGACGCTGCCAACCTCGCCTGGAAGCTCGCCGCTACCCTCAACGGCTGGGCGCCCGCAGGCCTGCTGGACACCTACCACGCCGAACGCCACCCCGTCGGCGCCGACCTCACCGCCACCAGCCGCGCCCAAGTCGCCCTCATGACCGCCTTCACCCCTGAAGGACTCGGCCTGCGCGGCCTGCTCGCCCGTCTGATCACCACTCTGCCCGACCTCAACGACCGCCTGGCCGCCCAGGTCAGCTCCCTCGACGTCACCTACCCCTCCACCACCCCCGGCGACCACCCGCTGACCGGCACCCGCGCCCCCGACCTCACCCTCGGCGACACCGGCCTGTTCGCGCTGCTGCGCGTCGACCGCCACCTCCTGCTGGACCTCACCGGCAACGGCCGCCTCGCCGGGTACGCGCGCCGAGGACTGCACATCCACACCGCCACTCCGTACCAGCCACCGGCCGAGTTCACCGGCATCCGCGCTGTCCTGGTCCGCCCCGACGGCCATATCGCCTGGGCAAGCACAGAGCACGACGACACCGCCCTCACCGACAGCCTCACCGCCGCCCTCACCACCACGCACCGGAACTGAGCCGTTGGTGACGGCCCAGCGCACCGGCCCGCCCGGCCCGCACGCCGCACCCGGCTGCGTCAGCCAACTCGTCGTCACCACCGCCCGCCGACCTGTCCACTCCACCGGCCAGGTCGCCCGGGACGGCCACCGCAGCCCCACCGGCAGTGACCGTGCCGACCGGGCCGCTTGCCGCTGTGAAGAGCGTTGGCCTCTCACATGCCGCGGTCTGGGCCGTACCAAGGTTCCGGGCGTTCGTCAGCGGACATCGGAAGGCGACGCAACTCCACGGGTCCGGGGTAAAAGGCTGCGCTGTTGGGTCCGCACATGTCTTCGCCGATGAGGTAGCGGTAGAGCCATTCCGCGAAGCTCATACGGTGCTCTGCCCAGGTTTCGTCAAAGTTCACCACCAGTCTCGGAGTATCGGGGGCAGCGAGCAGGAAGATGCTCTCTCCTCGGTCGGTGCTCGCGATCGGCCACAGCCCGGTGTGGGTGCCGAAGCTCAGCCCGTCGAGGCCGAAGAGCTGACGGGGGTCCTCGTCCGCGTCGAGATCGAGGTCGTCCCAAGGCACCTCGGACCACGCCCTTACCTTGCTGCGGATGTCTTGGCCCAGGTTCCACCACTCGGTCGCGGGGTGGGAGAGGTACAGGTGCCCGTTGATCTGGACGGGGGCGAACGCGTCCACAAGGACCCGGTAGTCGGGCGGAAGCCGCAGGCCGAGTTCTGCGTGGAGACGGTCCCAGGCAGCCGGGTCCGCATGGCGGTTCCGGGCCGGGCCGAGCATCGCCATTACGGCAGCCAGGTAGTCGGTCATGAGTTCCTCGACGGTGTGTACGCGGCGCATTCCATCGCGTTGGGCAGCCCCATATAGAGCCGTACTTTACGGATCACGACGAGTCGATGACCCTTCGCAAGCCCGCGGTAGCGGATCAGAGCGGCGGCGAAGGCGGCGAAGGCGAGCAAGTTCCTCGCCTTGCGTTCGTACCGACGGTGCAGGCGGCGGCATCGGACGAGCCAGGCGACCGTTCGCTCCACGGTCCGGATGACGTCCCAGCCGCTGTACCCCTTGTCGCCATGGAGCCTGGCGGGCTTTCGCCGCAGCGGTCCACGGTGTGAGCGGACGGGTGGGATGCCGCGTCCCAGAGGTTCGAGACCCTGACTGTCATGGGTGTTCGCGGCGCAGATCCCGATCGAGAGAGGCAGACCGGATCGCTCGCTCAGTGATCAAGTGGATCTTTGATCCCTTCTTGCCGCGATCTACGGGATTCGGCCCCGTCAGATCCCCCCTTTCGTTGCCCTCATGTTCACCGAGTCGATCGCGCAGCGGGACCAGTCCAACTCCCCGCGGGTGCCGAGTTCGTCCAGGAGCAGGCGGTGGATCTTGCCCCATACCGGCCGGGGCCATTCGGTGAACCGTCGGTGTGCGGTTGGCCCGGATGGGCCGACGGCAGGCGGCGGTTGCCGCCGGGTACACCCCGTCGTGGCCACGAACAGGATCGCCGCGAGTACCTCGCGGGCGCCGTAACGCCGCCGGCCACCACCCTGACGGGCCGGCTTCTCCTGACGGTTACGGACGTATGGTCTGGCCTTGCGCGGTGCCTTCCACCGCTGTCACATACGCCTGGGCCACCTCGGAAACGGGGGTTCCCTCACTCCCGTCTGCGCCCATGCCTTCCAGGGTTTCCTTGATCCACCCAGGGCTGATGAGATTGATGCGCAGCTTTCGCGGCAGCTCGCCGGCCGCGTTGCGGACGAAGCCTTCCAGGCCCGTGTTGACGAGAGCCCCCAGCGAACCGCCGGCCAGCGGGGTGGAGAAGGTGCCTCCGGTCAGAGTGATGGATCCGCCATCCCGCAGACGGCGGACGGCTCGTTGTACCAGCGCGAACTGCCCCAGCAGCTTGCCCTGTACTCCGGCCGCGATCTCTTCATCCGCCGCTGACTCCAGGTCCACCAGCGGGCCGCTGGCGGCGCAGCACACCACAGCGTCGAGATCCGGCACCTCGTCGAAGAGCGAGTCCAAGGAGGACGGGTGTTCCATATCCACCTTTACCGGCCCCCTGCGGGATGCCCTGACTACCTGGTGAGAAGCCTCCAACGCGCTGGCGACAGCGCTACCGATCGTTCCTGTCGCTCCGATCACAAGTACCTTCATGCCAGCGATCATGTCAGGGTCGGGGGCCCACGAGCGGCGTCTTTCTCCACGCTGCCACAGGCTCGGGCGAGTGGTTGTCGGACTGGCCTCAGAACTCAAACCACAAGTCGATATTCGGGTGAACCCCGTTCGCGCAGACAGCCCGAGTGTGAATAGTCCTGCTGCCGCACCGCCGTTCCGCAGACCCTGCGTCGAACTTGGACGCCGATATCGGGGCAGCCCTTAGCGTCCAACCCGAAGCCACTCCAGTCCTGTTGCTGGAAGAAACTCCCACGGCCGGCCGGCCTTTCTGAGGCCGCAACGGACCGTCGTCGTCGTCCGGCCGGGGCAGCAGGCTTCGCACTTCGGCCACGGACGCAACGCACAGGTGTGCTTGCCGGAGCGATTCTTCCGGGTGGGTCGTTTCAGGCCGAGAGCGGTGCTGCCGGCTGCCACCGCAGCGCGTATGCCCGCGGGTGCGTCCTCCACGACCAGGCACTCCGAGGTCGCGATGCCGAGCCGGGACGCGGCCAGCGCGAAGCAGTCCGGCGCGGGCTTCGCGTGTTCCACATCGCTGCCGTTGACCTGTACGGCCGGGAGGGGGAGCCCTTCTGCGGTGAAGCGGGCTTCGACGAAGGCTCGGTCGCCGGACGTCGGGATCGCCCACGGGCTGCCGGTCAGCGCTTCCAGCAGAGCAGTTGCTCCTTCGATGGGTAACCGTGTCCTTCTCCTGGACCCAGCAGCTCGTCGAGCACTTTCCGTTCAGCTGCTGGGTCCAGATGGGCGGCCGCGTTCTTGACGGTGTCCACGGGGTGCCGTCCGAAGGTGAGGTCCCATACCTTTTCTGGGTTCAGGCCCCTTCCCAGGGGCCAGGAGTTCCAGATTCTCCGGTGAGCGCCCGCTGAATCCAGCAGGATTCCGTCCACGTCGAAGAGCACAGGAAATCCGGCCAGAGGGCGAAATTGAGTAATTCCGCGGCCACGACGAAATCAGGTCGCACGATTACCGGTTCGCCTGGGTGAAGCCACACCGCGCCCCGCCCCGGCAGGTCGCGGACGCCGCCGGGGCGGGGCGGGTTGTTGGTGGCCCGGTATGCCGTCCTCACGGGCTACCGGGCATGGCCGAACATCTGACAGCCCCCCGGCCGTGGCCGGGGGGCGTCGTCAGCGGGTGGTCGCGGGTACGTCGTTCAGGGTGGGGGCCGTCTCCGGATCAAGGGAGGGCTGCGGTGCTGCGGGGGCTTCCGCAGACTTGGGCTTCGTCAGCCAGAGTCCGGTGAACACGGCGGTGATCAGGGTGACGATGCCGGCCACGAGGAAGGCGCTGTTGAGGCCGGCCTCGAAGGTGGCGCCGCCGGACTGCCGGCTGCGGACGATGGCTCCGAGTACCGCGACGCCGAAGACGCCACCGATCTGCCGGGTGGTGCTGCTGACGCCGGATGCCAGGCCGCCTTCCTGCGGGCTGACCGCTTGGATGGCGGCTCCCGTGAGTGGGGACATGGCCAGGGCGAATCCGGTGCCGGCGAGTGCCAGGCGCCACCACACGTTCTCGTATCCGGTGTCGGCGTGGGCGGTGCCGAGTGCGATCAGGCCCAGGCCGGCCAGGGCGATGCCGGTGGTGACCACGACGCGGAAGCCGTATCGGGCGGCGAGCCGCCCCGCGTACGGGCTGACGACGACCATGGCGAGGGACTGGGGCAGCGTCTGCAGGCCGGCCCGCATGATCGAGCTGCCCTGGACGTAGACGAAGAACTGGGAGAAGAAGAACGAGGAGCCCATGATGGCGAACCCGACCACGACCATGGCGGTGTTGGACACCGTGAACAGGCGTTGCTTGAACAGCCGCAGGGACAGCATGGGCGCGATGCGGCGGGCTTCGACGGCGATGAAGGCGGCGAGGAGGACCAGCGCGGCGGCGAAGCAGGCAAGGATCTCCGGTGACGTCCAGCCGCGGGCACCGCCCTCGATCAGGCCGTAGGTCATCACGCCCACGGCGAGGACGGACAGCACAGTTCCGGGGATGTCGATCGTCGCGGCGTTCGGGTTGCGGGACTCGTCGAGGTAGCGCAGGCCGACCAGCAGGAGGGCCACGCCGAAGGGCAGGTTGACGAGGAAGATGGCGGGCCAGCCGAAGGCCTGGGTCAGTACGCCGCCGGCCACGGGGCCCGCGGCGAGGCCGATTCCGCTGAGTCCGGCCCACAGTCCGATCGCCTTGACGCGCTCCTGCGGTGCGGGGTGGGCGGCGACGAGGAGGGCGAGCGAGGCGGGGGCGAGGGCCGCCGCTCCGATGCCCTGCAGTACCCGGCCGGTGATCAGCCAGCTGACCGAGGGCGCGAGGGCACAGACCAGCGATGCGGCGGTGAACACCGCCACGCCGGACAGGTAGATCCGCTTGCGGCCGAACCGGTCGGCGAAGACGCCGCCGGTCAGGAGCAGCATGGCGACCAGGAGTACGTAGGCGTCGACGATCCACTGAAGGCCGGTCAGTTCCGTGTGGAGCCGGTGCTGCATGTCGGGCAGCGCCGCTCCGACGATCGTGTTGTCGAGCAGGACCATGAACTGGCCCAGGCAGGTCACCGCGAGCAGCACGGCCCGGTTCGGTGGGCTGCCTACTGTCGCAGGCGATGCAGCCATGGAATTCCTCTCAATCGTCGATTGCGCCCGGCCACGACCGGCGTGGTCAGCCTCTGGACGCTTTAAGGCAGTCAGTAGCTGCGTTAGCAGACTATACGGAGGGCCACCCCTTAACGCAAGTCTCGACTGCGTTAAGGTGGGGGCATGGATGAACGACAGCGAACCCGACGGCCCGGCGGGCGCAGCGCCCGCGTCGGCGCACAGGTGCATGAGGCGGTGACCGCTCTGATCAGCGAGCGGGGCTACGGCCACTTCACCGTGGGAGAGGTCGCGGCCCGCGCGGGTGTGGCCGACAGCAGCATCTACCGCCGGTGGGGAAGTCTGGAGGACCTCCTCTCCGAGGTGGCGCTCACCCGCCTCAACGCGCAGTCACCCATGCCCGACACCGGAAGCCTCGCCGGTGACCTGCACGCCTACGCGGCCAACGTCGCCCGCGAGATCACCGGACCCGACGGCCTGGCACTCGTGCGCCTCGCCGTCGCCCTCACCGGCACCGGCGAGCAGGCCCGGCTGGGCCGGGAGGCACGTGACAGCATCCGCGACGAACGCACCCGGCAGATGCAGTCCATGCTCGACCGCGCCGTCGAGCGCGGCGAGAAGGCCCCCGCCGCGCTCGACGTGCTGGACCACGTCCTCGCCCCGATGTACATCCGCGTCCTGTTCGGCATGGAACTCACTCCGGGATACGTGGACGGGCTCGTCGACCGGCTGCTGTGACCGTGCGACGCGCCTTCGGCGGGATCGGGGGCGCGGAGCCGTCAGGCGGGCTGGGCGGTGATGGTGCAGAGGCGTTTGGTGGCCCGGGTCAGGGCTACGTACAGGTCTCTCTCCCCACCGGGGCGGGCCGTGATGATCTCCTCGGGGTTCAGGACGACGACTCCGTCGAATTCCAGGCCGCGTGCTTCGGACGCCGGGACGATGCGTGCCTGGTGCACGATGCCCTGGGCCGTCAGCTCGCTCACCCTGGTGTCCGCGCAGATCACCCCCAGGAGCTCGTCCGGGTGCGCGGCGCTCTGGGCGCGGAGTTCCTGGACGACGGCGGTGACCGATCCGTCCGGAGGTGCGGTCACGGAGCGGGGGCTCTCACCGCTGCGCAGTGACCGTGTGGGCTTCTGGTCCGGAGCGATCCGCGTGAGCAGGTCCCGGACGCTCTCCAGGATCTCCTGCGTGGTGCGGTAACTGACGGTCAGGTTGTGCAGTTTGAACCGCGGTCCGACGTGGGGGCTCAGCGCTTCCGCCCAGTCGCGTGCTGTCGCGACGGGGCCTGCCTGGGCGAAGTCGCCCACCAGCGTCATCGCTCTTGCCGGGCACCGGCGGACGATCATCCGCCACTGCATGGCGGTCAGTTCCTGCGCCTCGTCGACGACGACGTGCCCGTACGTCCGCTCGGGGGGACCGTCGACCAGGCTCGCCGCCTCGTCCAGCAGCGGGACATCGGCACCGGTCCACGGGTCGTCCGGATCCCGCAGCAGCAGGGACCGCTCCTGCCCGGTCAGGCCGGGCAGGTGCTCGGCGAGGGCGTCGGCATTCGTCAGGAGCTCCATCACGAGGCCGCCCGGCAGGAGTCGCGGCCACAGCTCCTCGACCGCCCGGTCGACGCCGGCGTCGTCGAGGAGGTCGGCCCGGATGGCGTCCAAGTCCAGTTCGTGGGCCGGATCCGGGTCGGCCGCGCCTTCGGTACGGCGCTGGGCGGCTCCGGTGAACCGGTCGAGGTTCAGGCCCGTCATCTTCTCGGTGTCGGCGTCGATCTGCTCAAGGATGTCGCCCATGTCCCGCTGCATCGCCTCGGTGACGGCATCGGCCAGGAGTTCCTTGAACACCTGGCGCGCGGGGTTGTGCCCCGGTACGGCTGCCACGGCGGCGTCGCGTGCCGTGGCCACTTCCTTCTCGGACAGGTGGACCACTTCCTGACCGACCCGCACGGTGAAGTCACCGGCGGGGGCCTGGTGGGCGCGCAGCAGGCCGGCCAGGGCGTCGGCGAGGCCGGAGCCGCCCTTGACACGTGCCGTGTCGAAGGGGTCCGTCTCCTCCGTGAACACTCCGGCCAGTTCCTGACAGGTCGCCAGGACGACGTCGTTCTCGCCCAGTGAGGGGAGGACCTGGGAGATGTAGTCGAGGAACCGGGCGTTCGGGCCCACTACCAGGACTCCCTCTTCCGCGGCGCGCGGAAACGCGTACAGGACGTAGGCGGCCCGGTGCAGGGCGACGACCGTCTTGCCGGTGCCGGGCCCGCCCTGCACCACGGTCACCCCTCGGTGGCGGGAGCGGACGATCTCGTCCTGCTCGGCCTGGAGCGTCGCGACGGCGGCGTGCATCTTGCCCGTGCGCCTGGCCGACAGGGCCTCTGTCAGGGGGCCGTCCCCCACGACGTCCTCGTGGGTCGGGTCGGTTCCGTCCAGCAGTTCGTCGCTCACCGAGATGACGGTGCGGTCCTGGAGGCGCAGATGCCTGCGGCGCCGCAGGTCCATCGGGTGGACCGGGGTCGCCTCGTAGAAGGGCCGCGCCGCGTTCGCGCGCCAGTCCACGAGCAGCGGCAGATCGTCCTCCTCCGTGTGGAGTCCGATCCGTCCGATGCGCAGGGCGGTGCCGTCCGTCCAGTCGATCCGTCCGAAGACCAGCCCTTTTTCGGCGCCCTCCAGCCGGCCGATTTCCTTGGCCAGGCGTTCGGCGGCGATTTCCCTCTCGTACGCCTCACCGGCGCTGTCGGCCGGGGCCTTCAGCACGCTCGCTCTGTGCGCTCGTGCCTCGCTGAGCCGCTCGGTGAGCAGCTCGTACAACGAGGACACATAATCCTGCTCCGAATCAACCGCACGCACAGCAGAATCATTCCTTTTCAACAACAAGAAGCTCCTTTGATTCGAGCCACACCATACGGATGAAGCTCTCTAAAGGTAAGTCTTGACTTACTTGTTGGGGCTATGCCCCTACGGCTGGGTCCAGGACGGCCGACCACATTTGCATGTCACGCATTTATCTGCCCTGTATTTCTGAATGCTGGATGGAATGGCCTTCGAGTGAATCGAGCCAGTGCCGGAGGCGCGCGGCGGTCTCCGCCGCCCGGTCCTCGATGATCGAGAAGTGGTCTGCCTCGATGTACTCGGCCGGTCCTCGGTGCTGCCAGTCGGGGACGGGGTCGAATTCGCCGAAGCTGCTCAGTGTCGCGGTGGCCCGCAGGTTCAGGGTCGGAGCGGCGATCCGCTCGGGCTCGCGCTCGGGGTAGATCCGCACGTAGCCGCCCATCGAGACCAGGCCGTGGTCGTCGAGGGGGGTCAGCGCGTTGTCCCGGGACAGGATCTGCCCCAGCGCGTCGATGAGGACGCGGCGGGTCGCTTCGTGCTCGTCCGGGGCGTAGGTGTCGATCATCGCGAGGCCGACGAGTTCGCCGCCGCCGCGCTCGATCCGGCGGGCGACCGCGTGGGCGACCGCACCACCCGCCGAATAGCCGATGAGCGCCACGGGTCCCCGTTCGAGTTCCGGTGCGACGGCCGCGGCGAGGCTCTCGATCGCCGCCTCCCAGGTCGCCGGCAGGTCCTCGCCCGCGCGCATTCCGGGCAGCCGCAGCGCACTGACCTGTCGCTCGCCGCCGAGTTCGCGGGCCAGTCGGGCGAACTGGTGAGGGCCCGATCCTGCCAGGAACGACGGGATGCAGATCAGTGCCGGTGCCGTGGCGCCGCGCGCCAGGAGCTGCGCCGCGGCCGGTCGTCGTGCGGCGGCCTCATCGGCGGTGTACGTGGTCATCAGAGCCGAGCTCGCGGTCAGCAGGGGCATCGCCGCGGCCAGTTCACCGCGCCGGTGTGCCGACGAGACCAGTTCCGTGAGCGTGCCGCGCACGCCGGCCGGTTCCTGCTCGACCACCTCGGTGTCGGGTTCCTCGATCCGCGACCGTACGAGCTTCGCCACGTCGGCGGCGGTCGGATAGTCGAAGATCAGCGTGGACGGCAGCTCCAGGTCGGCGAGTTGGGCGAGCCGGTTGCGGAATTCGACGGCACCGAGGGAGTCGAATCCGAGCTCGGTGAACAGCGCGTGCGGGTCGATCGCCTCGCCGGACCGGTGGCCGAGGACCGCCGCCGCGATGTCGCGCACCTCCCGCAGGATCACACCGTCGCGGTCCGCGTCGGGCAGTGCGGCCCATTGCCGCGCCGGGCTGACATCGGTACTCGCGGCGGCCGGGGGAACCCGGACCAGTCCGCGCAGCGTCGCGGGCAGGGTGCCGCCGCGCGCCAGGCCGGTGAGCGCGGCCATGTCCAGCAGGGCGGTCATCGGTGTCGCGCGGTCCGTGGCGAGTGCGCTGTCGAACAGCGCCATGCCGGACTCCGGGCCGATCGGGACCAGGCCCAGCCTGGTCCGGATCCGGCGGGTGTGCTGCTCGCCGCCGTCCCCGCCGAGTGCCCCTGCCATGCCGACGGTCCACAGCCCCCAGGCCAGTGAATGCGCGGGGAGTCCCGCGCCGCGCCGTACGCGCGCCAGTGCGTCCAGGGCGCTGTTCGCGGCGGCGTAGTTGCCCTGGCCCTGTCCGCCGAGCAGCGGTGCCGCGGACGAGAACAGCACGAACGCCGACAGATCGAGGTCGCGGGTCAGTTCGTGCAGGTGCAGTGCCGCGTCGATCTTCGGTGCCAGTACCCGTGTCGTCTGCGCGGTGGTGAGGGTGTCGAGCGTGCCGTCGTCCAGGACGCCCGCCGTGTGGATGACGGCGGTCAGCGGGGCGTCGGTGCCGATGCCGGCCAACAGAGCCTGGACGGAGGCGCGTTCGGTGACGTCGCACTCAACAATCTCGACGTGGGCGCCGAGAGCGGTCAGTTCGGCGGCCAGTTCGCCGGCACCGGCGGCGGCCGGACCGCGCCGGGACGCCAGCAGCAGGTGCCGTGCGCCGCGCTCCGCGACCAGGTGCCGGGCGACGATCGCGCCGATGCCCCCGGTGCCGCCGGTGATGAGGACCGTGCCCCGGTCGAAGGCCGGTGGCACGCCCGGTTCGGTCGCGGGAAGCGGCTGCAGGCGCGGTGCCAGGAGCCGGCCCCCGCGAACGGCCAGGTGGGGTTCGTCCTGGGCCACGGCGTCGGCGAGCGAGGTGATCGGCAGGGCGTCACCGTCGTGGTCGATGAGCTGGATCCGGCCCGGGTACTCCGACTGTGCGCTGCGCACCAGACCGGCGACGGCGGCCCCGACCAGATCGGGTTCCTCGCCGGGCAGTCCGGCGGCCAGGCGCGTCACGATCACGAGCCGCCCGGGGTGTTCGGCGCCGGTCCAGCTCTGCAGGAGGGCGAGCGTCGTCAGCACACCGGCGTGTACGTCCGCCGCGCCGGCAGCGGTTTCGCGGGGTGCCTGCCACACCACCGTGTGGGGGGCCTCCGGCAGTGCGGCGAGTCCGGCGAGGTCGGCGCAGCTGGTGGGCGGCTCGGGGGCCTCGACGGCCGCGGGATCGCCGAGCACGGCGAGGTGCCGGACGTCCGCCGCGGGGGCTGCGGGCACGGTGACCCATTCGAGGTCGAACAGTGGTGCCGCGCCCTGCAGCCGGGCCAGCACGGCCCGCTCGACCGGGCGGACCCGGACCGACTCCACGCTCAGTACCAGGGCACCGGTCTCGTCGACGGCGTCCACGCGGAAGGTGTCCGGCGCGGTGCGGGCGATGCGGACGCGCAGGGCGCCCGCGCCGGACTGGGCCAGCTGGACTCCGTCGAAGGCGAAGGGCAGGGGCGGCCGGCCGTCGGGCCCGCTCTCGGTGAGGGGGCCGACGGCCGCGTGGAACACCGCGTCCAGCAGCGCCGGGTGCAGTGCGAACGCGGCGCCGCCGGACGCGGCGCCGGTGTCGAGCGCCAGGTCGGCGAAGACCTCTTCGCCGCACGACCAGGCGGCGCGGACCCGCTGGAACGCCGGGCCGTACGCGAATCCGAGGTCAGCGAGCACGCGGTACACCTCCGCCCCTTCGGCCCGTTCGCCCGCGACCGGAGGCCATACCTGGGGCCAGGCCGGTGCCGCGGCCGGTGCGGCGGGGGTGAGCAGGCCGCGGGCCTGCGGGACCCAGGTGTCGGCGACGCGGGTGTGGACCGTCACGGTCCGGTGCCCGTCGGCGTCGGGTTCGCCCACGGCGAGCTGGAGGTCCGCTCCGTCGGCGGGGAGGATCAGCGGTGCGTCGAGCGCCAGTTCCGCCAGGCGCGGCACGCCGAGCCGGGCTCCGGCGGCCAGTGCCAGTTCCACGAATCCGGTGCCCGGCACCACGACCGTGCCGAGGACCGTGTGGTCGGCGAGCCATGGGTGGGTGCGCTGCGAGAGCCTGCCGGTGAACAGCCACTGGTCCGTGCCGGCGAGCTGCACCTGGGCGTGCAGCAGCGGATGGCCGGCGCAGTCGGTACCGGCGAGCGGCACGGCGGTCTCCGCGGGCCGCAGCCAGAATCGTTCGTGCTGGAAGGGATAGGTGGGCAGGGCGGTCCGTGCCTGCGGCCGGGCGCCGAAGTAGCCGGCCCAGCTCACCGGCCGGCCCGCGCAGTGCGCTGTCGCGAGCGCGGTGACCAGTTGCTCGGGTTCGGCGACCGTGCGACGGGATGCCGCGACGGCCGATGCGCGCTGTGCGGGGTCGGCCGCCAGCGTGGCGCGGGTCATGGTGGTCAGCACCGCGTCGGGGCCCAGCTCGACGAAGAGGCCGACGCCCGACCGGAGGAGGGACCGCACGGCGGGGGCGAAGCGCACTGCCTCGCGCACCTGCCGTACCCAGTACTCGGGCGTGCCCAGGGACGCGTCGGCGAAGGCTCCGGAAACCGTGGAGCACAGGGCGATGGACGGCTCGTGGTACGTCAGGTCCGCGGCGATCTCCGCGAACTCGGTCAGCATGGGATCCATCAGGGCGGAGTGGAACGCGTGGCTCACCCGCAGCCTGTTGGTCCTGACGCCCTCGGCCGCCAGCAACGACCCGAGTGCCGACACGGCGTCGGTGCTGCCGGAGAAGACCACCGATCCGGGGGCGTTGACGGCGGCCAGGGAGACCGCGGCGGCCGGATCGGTATTGACCGCAGCCAGCAGTTCCGCGGCCCGCGCCTCCGGCACCTCGGCGGCCAGCATGGCCCCGCCCTCCGGGAGGGCCCCCATCAGACGGCCCCGGGCCGCGACGAGCCGGCACGCGTCCGGCAGCGACCACACTCCGGCCACGTGGGCGGCGGCCAGCTCGCCGACCGAATGCCCGGCCACCGCGTCCGGTGTCAGGCCCATCGACTCGACGAGGCGGTACAGCGCCACCTCGAACGCGAACAGGGCGGGCTGGGCGTACTCGGTGCGGTCGAGCAGGGTCTCGCCGCTCGCGCCGGACATCACGTCCCGCAGGGCGTGCTCCAGGTGTGCGTCGAATTCCGCGCAGACCTCGTCGAGCGCGGCCGCGAAAGCCGGGAACTCCCGGTACAGTCCGGTGCCCATCCCGGTCCGCTGGGCGCCCTGACCGGTGAACAGGAACGCTGTCGTACCCGTCCGGCCGACGCCGTCCACGATGCCCGGTCCCGGCTCGCCGGCCGCCAGCCGGGCCAGGGCCGCCAGCAGCGCCTCCCGGTCCTGGCCGACGGCCCCGGCCCGCTCTTCGAGTTGTGCGCGGTGCAGGGCCAGCGTCGCCGCGGCATCGGTCAGATCGAGTTCGGGGCGTTCGCGCAGGGTGTCGTGCAGGCGGCGCGCCTGGTCCCGCAGCGCGGCAGGCGTCCGCGCGGAGAGCAGCAGCGGCACAGCGGCCGGGGCCGGCGCACCGGCCGGCCGCGACGGGGCCGCGGGTGCCTCTTCGAGGATGACGTGCGCGTTGGTCCCGCTGATCCCGAACGACGACACACCCGCCCGGCGCGGCCGCTCCCCGGCCGGCCACGGTTCGGCGTCCGTCAGGAGCCGTACCGCGTCCTCCTCCCACTCCACGTGCGGTGACGGTGCGTCGACGTGCAGGGTGGCCGGCAGCACCTCGTGCCGCAGCGCCTGCACCATCTTGATCACACCGCCGACACCGGCGGCCGCCTGTGTGTGCCCGATGTTCGACTTCAGCGAACCGATCCGCAGTGGTGCGGTGCGCTCCTGTCCGTAGGCGTTGATCAGGGCCTGCGCCTCGATCGGGTCGCCCAGCGTGGTGCCGGTGCCGTGGGCCTCGACCGCGTCCACCTCGGCCGCGGTCACACCGGCGTTGGCCAGTGCCTGGGCGATGACCCGTTCCTGGGAAGGGCCGTTGGGTGCGGTCAGGCCGTTGCTCGCGCCGTCCTGGTTGATGGCGCTGCCGCGGATCACGGCCAGTACCGGGCGTCCGTTGCGCTGTGCGTCGGACAGCCGCTCCAGGGCGAGTACGCCGACGCCCTCGGCCCACGAGACTCCGTCCGCACCGCTTGAGAACGCCTTGCAGCGCCCGTCCGGTGACAGCGCCCGCTGCCGGGAGAACTCCAGGAACAGCAGCGGGGTCGACATGACCGTCACCCCGCTGGCCAGGACCATCGACGCCTCTCCCGCGCGCAGTGCCTGCGCCGCCAGGTGCAGGGCCACCAGCGAGGAGGAGCACGCCGTGTCCACCGTCACCGCGGGCCCTTCCAGACCGAGTGCGTAGGACACCCGGCCGGAGACGACGCTGCCGGCCGATCCGGTCGCCAGGTAGCCGTCCGCGGCGCCGTCGGCGGCCTCGCGCGCCGTGTATCCGTAGTCCTGGTACATGACGCCCGCGTAGACCCCGGTGTCGCTGCCCCGCAGTGAGGTCGGGTCGATACCGGCGTCTTCGAGCGCTTCCCAGGACGCCTCCAGCAGCAGCCGCTGCTGCGGGTCCATCGCCGCCGCCTCGCGGGGCCCGATCCCGAAGAAGGCGGCGTCGAAGTCGCCCGCGTCGTGCAGGAATCCGCCTTCGCGGGTATAGATCTTGCCCGGTTTGCCGGGGTCGGTGTCGTACAGGTCGTCGACGTCCCAGCCCCGGTCTCCCGGGATCGGGGTGATCGCGTCGACGCGCCTGTCGATCAGGTCCCAGAGCTGGTCGGGATTCTCGACGCCGCCGGGATACCGGCAGCTCATGCCGACGATCGCGATCGGCTCGTCGGCTCCGGCCGCGGACCTGGCACCGGTCGCGGCGGGGCGCGGTCGCGCCGGCTGCGAACCGTCGACCCGGGTGCGCAGGAAACCGGCGACGGCGGAGGCGGTCGGGTAGTCGAACACCAGCGTGGACGGGAGCTGGACACCGGTGGCGGCGGTCACCTTGTTGCGGAACTCGACTCCGCCGAGCGAGTCGAAGCCCAGCTCGGTGAAGGGTGTCCCGGGGTCGATGGCGTCGGCCGACTCGTGGCCGAGGACCGCGGCGGCGATCGCGCGGACCTCATCGCGGATCAGCGTCTCCCACTGCTCCGCGGGGGCGTCGAGCAGCCGCCCGCGCAGCGGGCTGTCGTCGATCCGGCCGCGCGAGGGTACGTGGATCAGCCCGCGCAGGACCGCGGGCAGCGTGCCGAGCCGGCCCAGTGCGGCGAGGGCGGGGGTGTCGAGCAGCGCGGTCATCAGCATCGGTTCTTCGGAGGCCAGCGCGCTGTCGAGCATGTGCATGCCGGTGTCCGGCTCGATCGGGGACAGACCGAGCCGGGTACGGATCTGACGCACCATGTTCTCGCCGCCCGCGTCGTTCAACGCCTCGGCCATGCCGCGCTTCCACAGTCCCCAGGCCAGCGAGTGCGCGGGCAGGCCGGCGCTGCGGCGCGTCCGGGCCAGTGCGTCCATCGCCGCGTTCGCGGCGGCGTAGTTGCCCTGGCCCTGCCCGCCGAGCAGCGGCGCCGCGGACGAGAACAGCACGAACGCCGACAGGTCCATGCCCCGGGTCAGCTCGTGCAGATGCCAGGCGGCGTCGGTCTTCGGCGCGAGCACGCGGTCCACCTGCCCGGCGGTCAGGGTTTCGATGGTGCCGTCGTCGGACACGCCCGCGGTGTGCACGACGGCTGTCAGCGGTTCGTGCGCGGGTACGGATTCCAGCAGCGCGGCAACCTCGGCGCGTTCGCTGACGTCGCACGCGGCGACGCGTACGTCGGCGCCCAGCGCGGTCAGCTCGGTGACCAGTTCCTCGACCCCCGGCGCGGCGGAACCACGGCGTGAGGCGAGCAGCAGGCTGCGCACCCCGTGCCGGGTGACCAGGTGCCGTGCGGTGACGGCGCCCAGGCCGCCCGCGCCGCCGGTGATCAGGACCGTGCCGTCACCGAAGTGTCCGCCGGCCGGTTCGCCGGTGGTCGCACGGGCCAGCCTCGGTACCAGGGTCGCGCCGTCGCGGATCGCGAGCTGTGGTTCGTCCGCGGCGGCCGCGGCGGTGATCCGTTGGCGCAGGTCCGCGACGTCGTCGGGGCCGGTGCCGAGGTCGACGTTGACGATGCGCCCGGGGTGTTCCGACTGCGCGCTGCGTACCAGGCCTCTGACGGCCGCCGCGGCGGGGTCCGGCGTCTCACCGGGCAGGCCCGCCCCTTCGCGGGTCAGCACGACCAGCGTCGAGTCGGCGCAGGCGGGTTCGGTGAGCCAGTCGCGCAGCACCGCGAGGGTGCTGTGCACGGCCGTGCGGATGGCCGCGGGAACGTCGTCGCCGTCCGCCGGCGCCGTCTGGGGCGACCAGACGACGGCCGCGCCGGTGTGACCACCGTCGGCCGCGAACGCCGCGACGTCCTCGAAGGTCCCGGCGCAGCCCGGCACAGGCCTTCCCAGCGCGACCAGTTGCCGGTCCGGCGCCGCGGGCGCCGTCACGGGCGTCCAGTCGAGGGCGTAGAGCGGGCTGCGGGCTCCGGCGAGCGCGCTCGCGTCCGCGGGGCGGGCGAGTACGGCGTCGATCGACAGCACCGCGGCGCCGTCGGCGTCGCAGGCGTCGACGCGTACCTTCTGGGGGCCGGAGCGGATGATGCGGGCGCGGACCGCGGTGGCGCCGGGCCGGTACACGCGGACGCCGCCGAAGGAGAACGGAAGCGGCAGCCTGCCTTCGGGCAGGTCCTCCGCGAGTACGTCGATGGCGGCGTGGAAGACCGCGTCCAGGAGCGCCGGATGCACTCCGAAGCCGGCCGCCCGGCCCACCGCCGTCTCGTCCAGGGCCACCTCGGTGAACACCTCTCCGGCACTGGTCCAGGCCGTGCGCACGCCCTGGAAGCCAGGGCCGTAGCCGAATCCCAGGTCGGCGAGCCGGTCGTACAGGGCCGCCCCGTCGACGGGTGTGCCGTCGGCGGGCGGCCAGTCGGCGCCCGTCCACCGCGGTGTCACGTCGTCGGCGGGGGCGAGGACGCCGGTGGCGTGGAGCGTCCACTCCGGCTCGCCCGGGTGGGACGGCTCGGTGCCGGTGACGGCACGTGAGTGGACCGACAGGCGCCGGCGGCCGGTGTGGTCGGGCTCGCTCACCGAGAGCTGCACGTCCACGGCGGCGGTGCCCTCGAAGAGCAGTGGTGTCGCCAGGACGAGTTCGTCCATGACGGGCAGGTCCAGCCGGCGGCCCGCGGCCAGGGCGAGGTCGACGAATCCGGTGCCGGGCAGCAGCACCGTTCCGAAGGCCGTGTGGTCGGCGATCCACGGCTGGTCGGTGGTGGAGAGCCGGCCGCTGAACAGCCATTCGTCGCGTCCGGCGAGCGGCGCGGCGACGCGCAGCATGGGATGTTCGAGCGCGTGGAGGCCGGCGCGGCTCAGGTCGCCGAGGGCGTCGTCGTCGGGCTGGACCCAGTAGCGGCGGTGCTGGAAGGCGTAGACAGGCAGGTCGAGGTGGCGGGCCGGCCCTTCCGGGATCAGCGGCGCCCAGTCGATGGCGGTCCCCGAGCAGTGTGCCGCGGCGAGCAGCCGCAGGAACTGGCCGGCCTCGTCGGTGCCGCGCCGTGCCGCCGCCGTGACCAGCGAGCGGGAGGACTCCTCGTCGCTGAGTACCTGACGGGTCAGCGCCGTCAGCACCGCGTCCGGGCCGACCTCGACGAACCGGCGCACGCCCGCATCCGCGAGTGAGCGCACCGCGGGCGCGAACCGCACGGCCTCGCGCACCTGCCGCACCCAGTACCGCGGCGTCAGCAGCTCGGGCCCGGCCGGGCCGCCGGACACCGTGGAGCACACGGCGATGCGTGGCGTCCGGTACTCCACCGAACCGGCGACCCGCTCGTACTCGGCGAGCATCGGCTCCATCAGCGCCGAGTGGAAGGCATGGCTGACCGTCAGCCGCTTGGTCTTCACTCCTTCTCCGGCCAGCTCTTCCTCCAGCGCGTGGACCGCCGCCGTCTCGCCGGAGAACACCACCGCCTCGGGCGCGTTCACGGCCGCCAGCGACACCGTTCCGGCCGTGAGGAGTTCCCGTGCCCGGTCCTCCGGCACCGCGGCGGCGAGCATGGCGCCGCCGGCCGGCAGCGCCCCCATCAGCCGGCCGCGGGCGGCGACGAGCCGGCACGCGTCGGCCAGCGACCAGACCCCGGCCACGTGGGCCGCGGCCAGCTCGCCGATCGAGTGCCCGGCCACCACGTCCGGGGTCACGCCGAACGACTCCAGGAGGCGGTACAGCGCCACCTCGAACGCGAACAGCGCGGGCTGGGTGAATTCCGTGCGGTCCAGCAGGCCGGTGTGCCCGGTGTCGCCGGTCCCGCCGGACATGACCTCGCGCAGCGATACCCCCAGCAGGGGGTCGAGTTCCGCGCACACCTCGTCGAGGGCGGCGGCGAACACGGGGAACGCGGCAGCGAGCCCATCGCCCATACCGGTGCGCTGCGCGCCCTGGCCGGTGAACAGGAAGGCCGTCTCGCCGGCGGTGGCGGCGCCCGACACCACGTGCGGGGAGTCCGAACCGGCGGCGAGGGCCGTGAGGCCGGCGAGCAGAGCGGCCCGGTCGGCGCCGAGCACGGCACCGCGCCGGCCCAGCTGGGCGCGCGCTGTGGTCAGGGCGGCGGCGACGTCGGCGTCCTCGGCCTCGGGGTGGCCGGCGAGCCAGTCCAGCAGCCGGCCCGCCTGCGCCCGGAGGGCGGGCTCCGACTTGGCGGAGAGCAGCCACGGCGCCGGCAGTTCCGGCCGGACCGGCTCCGGCGCCGGATCCGGTGCGACGGCGTCGCGGTCGCGCGGCGCCTCTTCGAGGATCACGTGCGCGTTGGTCCCGCTGATGCCGAACGACGACACACCCGTGCGGCGCGGGCGGTCGAGACCGGGCCACACCTGAGGCTGCGTCAGCAGTCGTACGGTGCCCGCCGACCAGTCGGCCTCCGGGGTGGGCTCGTCCACGTGCAGGGTGGAGGGCATGACGCCCTCCCGCATCGCCATGACCATCTTGATCACGCCCGCGACACCCGCCGCGGCCTGCGTGTGACCGATGTTCGACTTGACCGAGCCCAGCCACAACGGGTTGTCGTCCCCACGGCCCTGGCCGTAGGCGGACAGCAGCGCCCGCGCCTCGATGGGGTCACCCAGGCGGGTGCCCGTACCGTGCGCCTCCACCGCGTCCACCTCGGACGCCGACAGCCGCGCGTCGGCGAGCGCGGCCCGGATGACCCGCTCCTGCGCGGGCCCGTTCGGTGCGGTCAGCTGGCTGCTCGCACCGTCCTGGTTCACCGCCGAACCGCGGAGTACCGCCAGTACCCGGTGCCCGGCGCGCTGTGCGTCCGACAGCCGCTCCAGCACCAGGACGCCCACGCCCTCGGCCCAGCCGGTGCCGTCCGCCGAAGAGGAGAACGCCTTGCAGCGCCCGTCCGGTGACAGCCCGCGCTGCCGGGAGAACTCCACGAACGTGCCCGGTGTCGCCATCACCGTGACACCGCCGGCCAGCGCCATGGAGCATTCGCCCCGGCGCAGCGACTGGGCCGCGAGGTGCAGCGCGACCAGCGAGGACGAGCACGCGGTGTCGACCGTCACCGCCGGACCCTCCAGGCCGAAGGTGTAGGACAGCCGGCCCGAGGCGATGCTGCCGGCGCTGCCGGTCAGCAGGTAGCCCTCGAAGTCCTCGGGCGCACGGGGGGTCCGGGAGCCGTAGTCGTCGTACATGACGCCCGCGTACACCCCGGTACGGGTGCCCCGCAGCGTGGTCGGGTCGATGTCCGCGTGCTCGACGGCCTCCCACGCCGTCTCCAGGAGCAGTCGCTGCTGGGGATCCATCGCCGCCGCCTCGCGGGGGCTGATGCCGAAGAACTCGGCGTCGAACCGGTCCGCCTCGTAGAGGAAGCCGCCTTCGCGGGTGTACGAGGTCCCGAGGTGGTCGGGGTCGGGGTGGTACAGGTTCTCCAGGTCCCAGCCGCGGCCCTCCGGGAAGGGGCCGACGGCGTCGCGTTCGGCACGCAGCAGCTCCCACAGGTCGTCGGGGGAGGCGACACCGCCCGGAAGGCGGCAGGCCATGCCCACGATCGCGATCGGCTCGTGTGCGCGCTCCTCCAGTTCCTGCACGCGCTGACGGCTCTCCCGCAGGTCGACGGTGGCCCGCTTGAGGTAGTCGCGGAGTTTCTGCTCGTTGCTCATGTCTACCTGCCGAATTCGTTGTCGAGTGCTGCGAAGAGTTCGTCGTCGCTCGCCAGATCGAGGTCGGCGTCGTCGCGGCCGCCGTCCGACGCCCGGCCGTCCACCGTCCGGGACAGTCCGCGCAGCCGCGCGGCGTACGTTCCCGCCGGTCCGTCGCCGTCCGACGGGCCGGCGGCCAGGAGAGCGGCCTCCAGCGCGTCCAGGGCCGCCTGGACCGGGTCCGGCGTCTCGCCGGCCAGTTCGCCCCGCAGGTATGCGGCGATGGCCCAGATGGTCGGGTGGTCGAAGACGAGCGTGCTGGGCAGCCGCAGTGCGGTGGCGGCGTTCAGCTTGTTGCGCAGTTCGACCGCGGTGAGGGAGTCCAGGCCCAGGTCCAGCAGTCCGCACTGGACGTCGATCGTCCGCGGGGCCGGGTGGGCGAGGACGGTGCCGACCTGTTCCCTGACGAAGTCGAGCAGCAGTTGTTGCTGCTCCTCCCCGGTCAGGCCGGTGAGCCGCTGTGCCAGCGGGGCCGGTGCCGGTGCCTGGGCGGGCCGGGCGGCCCGGCGTTCGGTGCGTACCAGGCCCCGGTACAGCTCGGGCAGTGCGTCCCCGAGGCCGCGCAGTACCGCGAGGTCCAGTGCGACCGGGGCGAGCACCGGCCCGGTGAGCGCGTCGTCGCCGGTCCGTGGCGCTCCGGCTCCGGCCAGGGCCGTGTCGAGGGCCGCGAGTGCCTGCTCCGCCGGCATCGGGAGGATGCCGTTGCGGGCGAGCCTGGCCCGGTCGGTGCGGTCGAGGCCGTTCGCCATGCCGTCCTGCCACATGCCCCAGGCGAGGGATACGGCGGGCAGGCCCGCGGCGCGCCGGTGTGCGGCGAGCGCGTCCAGGAAGGTGTTGCCGGCGGCGTAGTTGGCCTGTCCGGCGTTGCCCACCAGGCCGGCGACGGAGGAGAAGAGGACGAAGTCCGTCAGCTCGCATCCGGCGGTCAGCTCGTGCAGGTTCCAGGCGGCTTCCACCTTCGGCCGCAGGACCCGGGAGAGGCTCTGCGGGCTCATGGCCTCCAGCGTGGTGTCCTCGACGACTCCGGCCGCGTGCACGATCGCGGTGAGCGGGTGCTCGTCCGGGATCGAGGCGAGCAGGGCGGCCAGGGCGTCGCGGTCGGCCGCGTCGCACGCCTCGACCCGTACCTCCGCACCGAGCTCGGTCAGTTCGGCGACGAGGTCCGGCGCCCCGCCCCGCCGGCTGGTGAGCAGCAGGTGGCGGGCGCCGCGGGCGGTCACCAGGTGCCGGGCGACCTGGGCTCCGAGGGCGCCGGTGCCGCCGGTGATCAGCACCGTGTGCTCCGGGTCGATCGCGTTGCCTCCGTCCGGGGTCCGCACCGGGTGCGGGACCTTGGCGAGCCTGGTCACGCGGGCCTGTCCCCGGTGCAGTTCGAGCTGTGGCCGGGGGTCGGCCAGGGCCGCGGCCAGCAGCTCGCGGCCGGCCGGCAGTCCGTCCGTGATGACGTGCTGGAAGCGTCCCGGGTGTTCCGACTCGGCGGTGCGCATCAGCCCGGACAGCGCGCTGTGCGCCAGTTCCCCGGTGCTGACCACGGCGAGCCGCGCTCCGGCCGGCGTGTCGGAGGCGAGCCACTGCCGCAGGACCGTGAGTACGTCCTGGGTGACCCGGCCGGTCTCCCGCACGGAGGCCGGTTGTACGGGGAGGACGACCACGTCGGGTGCGGCCGCGCCGTCGGCCGTCGCGGCGGCCAGTCCGGCGAGGTCGGCGTAGTGCTGGGCGGCGAGTCCGGGATCGGTTTCGCCGAGGACCACGATGCCCGTGTCGCCGGCGGCGGCGAGTTCCACGCCGGCCCGTTCCACCGCGTACACGTGCTGGTGGGAGGAGTGGGTCAGCGCGGTCCCCGCCGGGAGGGTCCGCAGGGCGAGCGAGGCGACGGTGGCGACCGGCGCGCCGGTCTCGTCGGCGATGTCGACCGCGACCGTTCCGTCCGGGCGGGGAGACAGCTTGACCCGCAGGGTGCCGGTGCCGTTCCGGGCCCCGGTCAGCTGGACGCCGCCGAAGGAGAACGGCAGCCGGAGCCCGGCCGACTCCTCCAGGAGCAGTGCGTGCAGCGCGGCGTCGAACAGTGCCGGGTGCAGGGCGAATCCGTCGGGTTCGGCGGAGGGCCGTACCTCGGCGTAGAGGTCGTCGCCCGACCGCCATGCCGCCTGGAGGCCCTGGAAGGCGGGGCCGTAGCCGTAGCCCTGGGCGGCGAGGCGGTCGTACAGGTCCTCGACCGGCTGGGGTTCCGCGCCTGCCGGGGGCCAGGACGCGAGGCCGGGTGCGGGCGCGGCGGGATCGGCGGCGACCACGGTCCCGGTGGCGTGCCGGATCCAGATGTCGTCCTCCTGTTCTCCGCGCGAGTGGACGGCGACGGGCCTGCGGCCGTCCGCGTCGGGGCCGCCGACGGTGATCTGGAGCTGGAGCGCGCCCTCGTCGGGGAGGACCAGGGGTGCCTGGAGGGCGAGTTCCTCCAGGTGCTCGCAGCCGAGTGCGGTGCCCGCGTGGAGGGCGAGTTCGACCAGGGCGGTGCCGGGGACCAGCAGGGTGCCGGCGACGGTGTGGTCGGCGAACCAGGGGTGGCTGCGGGCCGAGATCCGGCCGGTGAACAGGACGCCGTCGGAGTCGGCGAGCGGCACCACGGCGCCGAGCAGCGGGTGCCGGGTGGAGTCGAGTCCGGCCGAGGTGACGTCGCCGCCGCCGGGCCCTTCCGTGAGCCAGTAGCGCCGGCGCTGGAAGGGGTAGGTCGGCAGGTCCGCGGCGGGTCCGGCGTTCTCGCCGAACAGTGCGTCCCAGTTGACCGGCACGCCCCGTACGTGGGCGTGGGCCAGGGCGGTGACGGCGGTGTGCGGCTCGTGGCGTCCGCCGCGCAACACCGGGACCAGGAGCGATCCCGCGTCGAGGAAGTCCTGTCCCATCGCGCTGAGCACGCCGTCGGGGCCGAGTTCCAGGAAGGTCCGTACGCCCTCGGCTTGCAGGGTGCGTGCCGCGTCCAGGAAGCGCACGGGCCGGCGGACGTGCCGGACCCAGTACTCGGGCGTGGCCAGTTCCTCGGCGCCGACCGGCTGCCCGGTCAGGGTGGAGACGATCGGGATGGCGGGCGCGGCGAACGTGATCCCCTTGGCGACCGTCTGGAACTCGTCGAGCATCGCGTCCATGTGCGGGGAGTGGAAGGCGTGGCTGACGCGCAGCCGCTTGGTCCTGCGCCCCCGGGCGGAGAGTTCGGCGCCGACGGCCTCGACGGCTTGGGCGTCGCCCGAGAGCACCACGGAGGTGGGGCCGTTGACGGCGGCGATGCCGAGCAGGTCCTCCTGTCCGGCGAGCAGTGGCAGCACCTCCTGCTCCTCGGCCTGTACGGCGAGCATCGCGCCGCCGCCGGGCAGTGCCTGCATCAGCCGGCCGCGGGCCGCGACGAGCTGCGCCGCGTCCGTCAGCGAGAGGACGCCGGCGACGTGCGCGGCGGCCAGCTCGCCGATGGAGTGGCCCGCGAGGAAGTCCGGCCGTACGCCCCAGTCTTCGAGGAGCCGGAAGAGCGCGACCTCGGTGGCGAACAGGGCGGGCTGGGCGAAGCCGGTCCGGTCCAGCGGCGCCGGGTCGTCGCCGAAGAGGACGTCGAGCAGCGGCTCTTCCAGCCAGGGGTCGAGCTCCGCGCAGACGGCGTCCAGGGCCCGGGCGTAGGCGGGATAGGCGGTGTACAGCTCCCGGCCCATGCCGAGCCGCTGGCTGCCCTGGCCGGTGAAGAGGAAGGCGGTGCGGCCGTCCACGGGTGTTCCCCGCACGGTCGGTGCCGTGAGTGCGTCGGCCGCTTCGGCGGTGGTGGCGGCCACCACCACGGCGCGGTGCGGGAGGCCGGCCCGGCCACCGGCCAGGGTCCGGCCGGTCGATGCCAGGTCCTGCGGTCCGGCTTCGGCGAGCGCCGCGCCCAGTTGGCCGGCCTGTGCCAGCAGGGCGGCTTCATTGTGCCCGGACAGCAGCAGCGGGACGACCGGCATCGGCTCGGCCGGCGGGACGGTCCCCTCGGCCGGCGGCTGTTCCACGATGATGTGGGCATTGGTGCCGCTGATTCCGAAGGAGGACACCCCGGCCCGGCGCGGCCGCTCGGTCTCGGGCCACGGCACCGTCTCCGTGAGCAGTTCCACCTCGCCCGCGGACCAGTCCACGTGCGGGCTGGGCTCGTCGATGTGGAGGCTCCTGGGGAGCACTCCGTGCTCCATCGCCTTGACCATCTTGATGATGCCGGCCACTCCGGCGGCGGCCTGGGAGTGTCCGATGTTGGACTTCAGGGAGCCCATCAGGAGGGGGGAGGTGCGCTCCTGCCCGTAGGTGGCGAGTACGGCCCTGGCCTCGATCGGGTCGCCGAGCGTGGTGCCGGTGCCGTGGGCCTCCAGCGCGTCGACGTCCGCGGTGGTGAGGCCCGCGTTGGTCAGTGCCTGGCGGATCACCCGTTCCTGGGAGGGGCCGTTGGGGGCGGTGAGGCCGTTGCTGGCGCCGTCCTGGTTGACGGCGGTGCCGCGGATCACGCCGAGGATCCGGCGGCCGTTGCGCCGGGCGTCGGAGAGCCGCTCCAGGAGGAGGACTCCGGCGCCTTCGGCCCAGGCCGCCCCGTCCGCCTGCGCGGAGAAGGACTTGCACCGGCCGTCGGGTGCCAGTCCGCGCTGCCGGCTGAACTCGACGAACAGGGTGGGCGCGGCCAGCACGGTCACGCCGCCGGCCAGGGCCAGCCCGCATTCGCCGTTGCGCAGTGCCTGGGCGGCGAGGTGGATGGAGACGAGCGAGGAGGAGCAGGCGGTGTCGACGGTGATCGCCGGGCCCTGGAGTCCGAAGGTGTAGGCGATGCGGCCGGAGGCGACGCTGACCGTGCTGCCGACCGAAAGGTAGCCCTCCATGCCCTCGGGGGCGTCCTTCAGGCGTGCCGCGTAGTCGTTGGCCATGACGCCGGCGAACACCCCGGTCTGGGTGCCCTTGAGGGAGGTGGGGTCGATGCCCGCGCGCTCGAAGGCCTCCCAGCAGATCTCCAGCAGGAGTCGCTGCTGGGGGTCGATGGCGGTGGCCTCCCGGGCGCTGACCCCGAAGAGTTCGGGGTCGAACTGCGGAGCGTCGTAGAGGAATCCGCCGTGCCGGGTGTACGAGGTGCCCGCGTGGTCGGGATCCGTGTGGTAGAGGTTCTCCAGATCCCAGCCCCGGTCGGTCGGGAACGGGCCGATGGCGTCCCGCTCGTCGGACAGCAGCGTCCACAGCTCCTCCGGGGAGCCGGCCTCGCCCGGGTAGCGGCAGGCCATCGCGACGATCGCGATCGGCTCGTCGGAGGCGCCGGCGGCCGGTTCGGCCGCAGTGGGCGCGGTGGCCGTGCCCAGCAGTTCGGTGTGCAGGAATCCGGCCAGCTCGATGGTGCTCGGGTGGTCGAACACCAGCGTCGCGGGCAGCTTCACGCCCACGGCCGCGTTCAGCCGGTTGCGGAGTTCCACCGCCTTGAGCGAGTCGAAGCCGAGCTCGTTGAAGGCCCGGTCGGTCGCGACCTGGTCGGCGTCGGTGTGGCCCAGTACGGAGGCCACCACGCCGCGGACCAGTTCGAGGAGCGCGCGCTCCTGTTCCTGGGGGGCCAGGAGTGCCAGGCGTTCACCGAGGGGGTTCGCGCCCGGCTGTGCGTCCGCGGCGGCGCGCCGCTGCGGACGCACCAGGCCGTGGAAGAGGGCGGGCAGCGTGCCGTCCTCGTTCCGGGCCCGCAGTCCGGTGTAGTCGAGGAGCGCCGGGACGAGCACCGGGCGGCGGGTGGCGAGGGCCGCGTCGAACAGTGCGAGGCCCTGCTCGCTGCCGATGGGGGCGATGCCGCCCCGGGACATGCGGGCGAGGTCGGCGTCGGTCAGGTGACCGGTCATCCCGCTGCCCTCGGCCCACAGGCCCCAGGCCAGGGACGTACCGGGCAGGCCCAGGGCCTGGCGGTGCTGCGCGAGGGCGTCCAGATAGGTGTTGGCCGCGGCGTAGTTGGCCTGGCCCGCGGTGCCGACCGTGCCGGCCAGCGAGGAGAACAGGACGAACGCGTCCAGGTCCAGGCCGGCCGTCAGCTCGTGCAGGTGCCGTGCGGCATCGACCTTGGGGCGCAGCACGGTGTCGAGCTGCTCGGCCGTGAGGGCGTGCAGGGTGCCGTCGTCGAGGACTCCGGCGGTGTGCAGGACGGCGGTGAGCGGGTGCGGTGAGGGGATCGCGTCCAGCATCGCGGCGACCGAGGCGCGGTCGGCCGTGTCGCAGGCGACCACGGTCACGCGGGTTCCGTGGGCGGTGAGTTCGGCCTCCAGCTCCAGCATGCCCGCCGCGTCCGGGCCCCGGCGGCTCGCCAGCAGCAGGTGCCGTACGCCGTGTTCGGCGACGAGGTGGCGGGCGAAGAGCTGCCCCAGGGTGCCGGTGGCGCCGGTGATGAGGACGGTGCCCTCGGGGTTCAGGGCGGGCACGGTGTCGTCCGTCTGGGGCGATGTGACCAGCCTCGGTACGAGCAGCGCTCCGTCCCGCAGGCTCACCTGCGGCTCCGGTACGCCCAGTGCGCGGCCGAGCTCGGCCTCGGTGAGGTCCCGGTCCGTCAGGTCCAGCAGGCCGAACCGGTCGGGGTGCTCGGTCATGGCGGTACGCACCAGACCCCAGACGGGGGCCGACGCGAGTCCGGCCTCCGTGCGGGCGGTGGTCGCGTCACGGGTCAGGAAGACCAGCCGTGAGTCGGCGAACCGGTCCTCGGCGAGCCATTCCTGGGCCAGCCGCAGGGCCCGGTGCGCCACGGCGCCGGGACCGTCCTCTGCCGGGATGGGGACCACGACCAGCGGCGGGTTCCCGACGATGCCGGCGAGGTCCGGATAGCTGCCCGCGGGGGCGGGCAGACCGTGGCCGCGGTCGTCGATGACGGCCCACCCGGTGGCCGGGGCGGCCTTGGGGGCGGCGGTCCACTCCACCTGGAGCACCGGCCGGCGGGACGGGCCGGAGCCGGTCAGCCGTGCCGGGTCCACGGCCCGCAGGCTGAGCGACTTCACCGAGGCGATCGGCGCTCCGCTCGGGTCGGTGAGGGACAGGGCGGCGCCCGAGCCTTCCGGGGTGATCCGTACCCGCAGCACGCCGGCGTTCACCGCGTGCAGCCGGACGCCGGTCCAGGCGAACGGCAGCACCAGGCGGCCGTCCTCCGCGAGCGCCAGCGGGTGCAGGGCGGCGTCGAGGAGGGCCGGGTGGATCCCGAACTCCCCCGGGGTGACGCCCTCCGGGAGCGCGACCTCGGCGAACGTCTCCCGGCCGGTGCGCCACAGCGCCCGCAGGCCCTGGAAGGCGGGCCCGTACTGGAAGCCCCGCTCGGCAAGCGTGTCGTACGCCGCCGTCAGGTCGACCGGCTCGGCGCCGGCCGGGGGCCAGTCGGTGCCGGCCGGGGTGTCGGCGGGGCCTTCCGCGTGGCCCAGTACGCCGGTGGCGTGGAGGGTCCACGGGTGGGTCGGGGCGTCGTCGGTGTCGGGCTCCGGGCGGGAGTGCACCGACAGGGCGCGCCGGCCCTCCTCGTCCGGGGCGTCGACGACGGCCTGGAGCTGTACCGCGCCCCGGCCGGACAGCACCAGCGGTGCCTGGAGGGTCAGTTCGTCGAGCTGGTCGAGGCCGGTGTGGTCGCCCGCCCGGATGGCGAGGTCCACGAACGCGGTGCCGGGGAGCAGCACCGTGCCGGCCACGGCGTGGTCGGCCAGCCAGGGGTGCGTGTTCAGGGCGATCCTGCTGCTCAGGACCAGCTTGTCCGCGTCGGCCAGCCAGAGCGCGGCGCCGATGAGCGGGTGCCGCTCCGCAGCCATGCCGAGCCCGCTCGCGTCCCCGGCCGTCGCCGGGCCCTCCAGCCAGTGGCGTCGGCGCTGGAAGGGGTAGGTCGGCAGGTCGACGACCGCGCCGGGCCCGCCGAGCACGGCGGCCCAGTCGAGTGGGGCGCCCGAGACGTGGGCCTGCGCCGCGGAGGCGAGGAAGTCGTCGAGTCCGCCCTTGTCGCGGTGGAGCGAGGGCACGGTGACGGCGCTGTCGTGGGACGTGTCGTCGATCGTCTCCTGGAGCGCGATGGTCAGCACCGGGTGGGCGCTGGCCTCGATGAAGACGCGGTGGCCCTGGTCGAGCAGGGTGCGGGTGGCCTCCTCCAGCTGGACGGTCCTGCGGAGGTTGCGGAACCAGTAGGCGCCGTCGAGCTCCGTGCCCTTGAGCGGCTGGCCGGTGACGGTGGAGAGGAAGGGCACCTCGACGGCGCGCGGGGTGAGTGAGGACAGGGCGTCGAGAAGTTCGTCCCGCAGGCTCTCGACGTGGGAGGAGTGGGAGGCGTAGTCGACCGGGATGCGTTTGGCGCGCATCCTGTTCTCCTTGCAGTGGGCGACCAGCTCATCGAGGGCGGTCCCCTCTCCGGCGACCACCACGGACCGCGGGCCGTTGTGTGCGGCGATGTCGATGGCGCCGTCCCAGCGGGTGATGAGTGCGCGGACCTCGTCTGCGGGCAGGGCCACCGAGACCATTCCGCCGGTGCCCGCCAGCTTCACGATCGCCCGGCTGCGCAGGGCCACGACCTTCGCCGCGTCGTCCAGCGACAGCGCGCCGGACACCGCGGCCGCCGCGATCTCGCCCTGCGAGTGGCCGATCACCGTGTCCGGTTCGATGCCCACCGAGCGCCACAGCGCGGCCAGGGACACCATCACGGCCCACAGTGCCGGCTGCACCACGTCCACCCGGTCGAATCCGGGCGCGTCCTCCGCACCGCGCAGGACGTCCAGCAGCGACCAGTCGGTGAACGGTGCCAGCGCCCGCTCGCACTCCGTGAGCCGGGCGGCGAACACCGGGGAGGAGTCGAGGAGTTCCAGGGCCATGCCCTGCCACTGCGAGCCCTGTCCCGGGAACACGAACACCGTCTTGCCCGCGCCGGTGGCCGTGCCCCGCACCAGGTTCGGCGCGGTCGAGCCCGAGGCCAGTGCTTCGAAGCCCGCCAGCAGTTCGTCCCGGTCCGCGCCCGAGACCGTCGCCCGGAAGGGGAGGTGCGGGACGCGGGTGGCGAGAGCCGACGCGATCCGCGCCGGGTCCGTGCTCGTGGCGGCCAGCAGCTCACGCAGCTGGCCGCCGCGGGCTGCCAGGCCCGCCGCGCTCTGCGCCGAGACCACCAGCGGGAGCCCCGCCACCGCGGGCTCAGCGGCCGCGGCCGGCGCCGGGCCCTGTTCCAGGACCACGTGCGCGTTCGTGCCGCTGATGCCGAACGAGGAGACGGCCGCGCGGCGCGGACGCGCCACCTCGGGCCAGGCCCGGTGCTCGGTGACCAGCTCCACCGCACCGGCCGACCAGTCGACGTGCGGCGTCGGCTCGTCCACGTGCAGCGTCGCCGGAAGCTCCGCGTGACGCATCGCCATCAGCATCTTGATGATGCCCGCCACACCGGCGGCGGCCTGGGTGTGACCGATGTTCGACTTGATCGATCCCAGTCGCAGCGGCTCGCCGCGGTCCTGGCCGTAGGTGGCCAGCAGCGCGTTGGCCTCGATCGGGTCGCCGAGCCGGGTGCCGGTGCCGTGCGCCTCGACCGCGTCCACCTCGTGCGGGGCGAGGCGGGCGTTGGCGAGGGCCTGGCGGATGACGCGTTCCTGGGAGGGGCCGTTGGGGGCGGTGAGGCCGTTGCTCGCACCGTCCTGGTTGACCGCGGAACCCCGGATCACACCGAGGATGCGGTGCCCGAGCCGCTGGGCGTCCGAGAGGCGCTCCAGCACCAGCATGCCCGCGCCCTCGCCCCAGCCCGTACCGTCGGCCGATGCGGCGAACGACTTGCAGGTCCCGTCCGGCGACAGGCCGCGCTGACGCGAGAACTCGACGAAGGTCGTCGGCGTGGACATCACGGTGACACCGCCGGCGAGTGCCATCGAGCACTCGCCCTGGCGCAGCGCCTGAGCGGCCAGGTGGACCGCCACCAGCGACGAGGAGCACGCCGTGTCCAGCGTCACCGCCGGTCCTTCGAGTCCGAGCGTGTAGGACACCCGGCCCGACAGGACGCTCGCGATCGACCCGGTCAGCAGGTGTCCCTCGAAGCCCTCCGGAGCGCTCCCCAGCCGCGACGCGTAGTCGTTGTACATCACACCCGCGTAGACGCCGGTCGAGGAGCCGCGCAGCGCGGCGGGGTCGATTCCGGCCCGCTCCAGCGCCTCCCACACGACCTCCAGCAGCACCCGCTGCTGCGGGTCGGTCGCGGTCGCCTCACGCGGACTCAGTCCGAAGAACCCGGCGTCGAACTCCGCGGCGTCGTAGAGGAATCCGCCCTTGCGCGTGTACGACTTGCCGGTCTTCTCCGGGTCCGGGTCGAAGAGGCCCTCCACGTCCCAGCCGCGGTCGTGCGGGAAGTCGCCGATCGCGTCCCGGCCCTCTGCCACGAGCCGCCACAGGTCCTCCGGGGAGGAGACCCCGCCCGGGTAGCGGCAGCCCATGCCGACCACGGCGATCGGTTCGTCCAGTCCCGGGGCGTGGGCGGCCACCGACGGGACGGCGGCGGTTCCGGTCGCGTCGAGCCGGTCCAGCAGGAAGTCCGCCACCGCCTGGGGCGACGGGTGGTCGAACACCAGGGTGGTGGGCAGCCGCAGCCCGGTCACCGAGCCCAGCCGGTTGCGCAGTTCGACACCGGTGAGGGAGTCGAAGCCGGCCTCCTTGAACGCCTTGGCCGGGTCGATGCCGGCCTCGTCCCCGTATCCGAGGACCAGTCCGACGGTCTCCCGTACGGTCTGGAGCACGGCCTGGGCCCGCTCCTGCGCGGGCAGTGCGCTCATCCGCCGGCCCCAGGACGAGTCGGCGCCGGGGGCGGTGGCTGCCGCCTGCCGGCGGCGGACGCGGACCAGGCCGGTGAACAGCTCGGGCAGCGCGTTCTCCTCGGCCAGGGCGCGCAGGGCGCCCAGGTCGAATTCGGCGGGGACCAGCACCGGCTCCGTGGAGGCGAGCGCCGCGTCGAACAGGCCGAGCCCCAGTTCCGGGGTCAGCGGGACGATGCCGCTGCGCTTCCAGCGCGCGACGTCGGCGTCCGCGAGGGTTCCGGCCATGCCGTCGGCGCTGTCCCACAGGCTCCACGCGAGGGAGGTGGCGGGCAGGTTCCGGTCGCGGCGGTGCTGCGCGAGGGCGTCGAGGAAGGTGTTCGCGGCCGCGTAGTTGGCCTGGCCGGCGTTGCCCATGAGTCCCGCGATGGACGAGAACATGACGAACGAGGCGAGGTCGAGGGACTCGGTGAGGCGGTGGAGGTTCCAGGCCGCGTCCACCTTGGGGCGCATCACCCGCTCCAGCTGACCGGCCGACAGCGAGGCGACCGTGGCGTCCTCCAGGACACCCGCCGTGTGCACCACGGCGGTCAGCGGGCGCTCGGCGGCGACCCCGGCCAGCAGGCCCGCCAGCGCGTCGGAGTCCGACACGTCGCACGCCGCCACCCGGGCGCCGGCGCCGGACTCCGCGAGCTCCGCCACGAACTCGGCGGCGCCGGGGGTCTCGGCGCCCCGACGCGACACCAGCAGCAGGTGCCGCGCACCGTGGTGCGTCACCAGCCGGCGCGCCACCAGACGGCCGAGCGTGCCCAGAGCGCCGGTCACCAGGACGGTGCCCTCCGGGTCCAGGCCCTTCGCCGGCTGCGCCGCGGCACCCGCGGCGCGCGCCAGACGCGGCATGGACAACCCGCCGCCGCGCACCGCCACCTCGGGCTCGCCGGACGCCAGCGCGGCGGGGAGCAGCTCCGCGCCGTCCTCGTCCGCGTGGACGAGGACCAGCCGGCCCGGCTGCTCGGACTGCGCGGTACGGATCAGGCCTACGAGCGGGGCGGTGTGCAGTGCGCCGTCCGGTACGACGAGGACGAGGCGGCTGTCCGCGAACTGGGGGGCGGCCAGCCAGTCCCGGACCGTTTCGAGCCCGCGTGCCGCCGTGGCGTGGGTCCGGGCGAGGTCATCACCGGTGGTGCCCCCGGCGAGCTGCTGCTCGCCGATCACCACGAACTCCGGTGCGGTGGAACCGGCGTCGATGGCGGCGGTGAGCGCGGCGAGGTCGGCGTAGGGCGGCTCGCCGAGCCGGACCCACCGCCGGCCGGCGACCGGCTCGGCCGCCGGGACGGCCTCCCAGGCCATCCGGTACAGGGACTCCACGGCCGGGCCGGCGGCGGCGAGCTGGTCGCGGGCGACCGGGCGCAGGGCGACCGACTCGATCGTGGCCACCGGGGCGCCGGTGCCGTCGGCCAGAGCGAGTCGGGCCGTGTCCTGGCCGGTGCGGGTCCAGCGGACGCGCAGCGCCGTGGCGCCGACGGCGTGCAGCGCGAAGCCGGAGAACGAGAACGGCAGCCGGATCGTGCTGTCGTCCCGCGCCGAGTCCGCGGCGTCGAGGACCAGCGGGTGCAGGACGGCGTCGAGGAGGGCGGGATGCGCGCCGAAGCGCGCGGCCTCGGTGTGGAGCTGGTCGGGCAGGGCGACCTCGGCGAAGATGTCGTCGCCTGCGCGCCAGGCGGCGCGCAGTCCGTGGAAGGCCGGCCCGTAGCCGTAGCCCAGTTGGTCGAGGCGGTCGTAGACACCGTCCAGCGGGATGGGGGTGGCTTCGGCCGGGGGCCACTGGTCCAGGGTGACGCCCGGCGCGGGGGCGGAGGGAGTGAGCAGGCCGGCCGCGTGGCCGGTCCACTGCTCTTCGCCGGTCCGCGCGTACACGGTGAACCGCCGGTCGCCGCGCGTGTCGGCCCGGTCGACGGTCAGCCGCAGCTGGGCGCCCGTCTTCTCCGGGAGGATCAGGGGTGTCTGGAGGGTGAGTTCCTCGACTGCGGCATGGCCCAGGTGCTCGGCCGCGGTTCCCGCGAGCTCCAGGAACACCGTCCCCGGGACCAGGACCGTCCCGCCGATCGCGTGGTCGGCCAGCCACGGGTGCGAGGACAACGACACCGAGGCCGAGAACTGCACCGCATCGCCGTCGGGGTCCGTGATCGCCGCGCCCAGCATCGGGTGGTTCACCGCTGTCAGGCCCAGGCCCGCCGCGTCACCGGAACGCGGCGCGTCCAGCCAGAAGCGCTCGCGCTGGAAGGCGTACGTGGGCAGCTCCACCACAGCGGAGCCCGGGATGAACCCTTCCCAGTCCACGCCCGCGCCGTGTGCGTGCACCGTGCCCAGGGCGGCGAGGAGGGAGCGCTTCTCCGCGCGGTCCTTGCGCAGCAGCGCGGCCACGGCGATGCCGTCGGTGTCGGCCAGGCATTCGCCCGTCAGTCCTGCGAGTGTCCCGTCGGGGCCCAGTTCCAGGAACGTCGTCACACCGAGGCCGGCCAGGGTGGCGATGCCGTCGGCGAAACGGACCGCCGACCGGGCCTGGACGGCCCAGTACTCGGCGGTGAACTCCTCGACCACCTCACCGGTGACGTTCGAGACGACCGGGATTCGGGGAGCCGCATGGGTCAGGGTCCGGGCGACCTCGGTGAGCTCCGCCAGCACCCCGTCCAGATGCGCGGAGTGGAAGGCGTGGCTCACCTTCAGCCGGGTCGCCTTCACACCCTCACCGCGCGCCAGCTCCAGGACCTGGAGCACAGCCGCCTCATCGCCCGAGATCACGGTGCTGACCGGGCTGTTGACCCCGGCCACCTCCACACCGGGACGGCCGTCGATCCATCCCGCGACACGGGTCTCGTCCGCGTTCAGGGCGACCATCGCCCCGCCCTCGGCGATGCCGTCCATCAGCCGGGCCCGCGCGCACACCAGACGCGCCGCGTCCTCCAACGACAGCACTCCCGCCACATGGGCCGCCGCCAGCTCACCCACCGAGTGGCCCACCAGATAGTCCGGGGTCACTTCGTGGTGGGACAGCAGCCGGAACAGGGCCACCTCGACCGCGAACAACGCCGGCTGGGTGAACACCGTCCGCCGGAGCAGCTCCGGCTCGCCCGCGATCACTCCGGCGAGCGACCGGTCCAGGTGGACGTCCAGCGCGGCGACCACCTCGTCGAACGCGGCCGCGAAGACCGGTTCCGCCGCGTACAGCTCGCGCCCCATCCCCACACGCTGGCTGCCCTGCCCGGAGAACAGGAACGCGACGGAACCCGTCGAGACGGGCTCGCCCGGCGTCAGCGCCCGCAGCGCGTCGAGGAGTTCCTCACGGGTCTCGCCCACGAGCACGGCACGGTGATCGAAACGAGCACGCGATACGGCCAGCGAGCGGCCCACGCGCACGGCGTCGAGCTCCGGCCGGTCCTCCAGGAACGACACCAGCCGGTTCGCCTGCTCCGACAGCGCGGCCCCGGACTTGCCCGACACCACCCACGGCACCGGGCCCGTTACCGGCGGCTCCTGCACCGGAGCTCCGGTCTTCGTGACCTGCTCGACGATGAGGTGTGCGTTGGTCCCGCTGATGCCGAAGGACGAGACGCCCGCCCGGCGCGGGCGGTCGAGCTCCGGCCACTCCTGGGCGCTCGTCAGCAGCTCGACCGCGCCGTCCGACCAGGCGACGTGCGGGGTCGGCTCGTCCACGTGCAGCGTCGCGGGGAGGACCCCGTTGCGCATCGCCATGACCATCTTGATCACGCCCGCGACACCCGCCGCGGCCTGCGTGTGGCCGATGTTCGACTTCAGCGAGCCGAGGCGGAGCGGCTCCTCGCGGTCCTGGCCGTAGGTGGCCAGCAGTGCCTGGGCCTCGATCGGGTCGCCGAGCTTGGTGCCGGTGCCGTGCGCCTCGACCGCGTCCACCTCGGACGGCGCCAGGCGGGCGTCGGCGAGCGCGGCGCGGATGACCCGCTCCTGCGAAGGCCCGTTCGGCGCGGTCAGGCCGTTGCTCGCGCCGTCCTGGTTCACGGCGGAACCACGGATCACCCCGAGCACCTGGTGCCCGTTGCGCTGTGCGTCCGACAGCCGCTCCAGCACCAGCAGTCCCACGCCCTCGGCCCAGCCGGTGCCGTCCGCCGACGCGGAGAACGCCTTGCAGCGCCCGTCCGGCGACAGCCCGCGCTGCCGGGAGAACTCCACGAACATGCCGGGCGTGGCCATGACGGACACACCGCCGGCCAGCGCCATGGAGGACTCGCCCCGGCGCAGCGACTGCGCGGCGAGGTGAAGTGCGACGAGCGAGGACGAGCACGCGGTGTCGACCGTCACCGCCGGGCCTTCGAGTCCGAAGGTGTAGGCCAGCCGGCCCGAGGCCACGCTGGCGGTGTTGCCCGTCAGCAGATAGCCGTCGTGTCCGTCGGACAGCTCGTGCAGCCGCGGCCCGTACTCCTGCGCCGTCGCACCCACGTACACGCCGGTACGGCTGCCGCGCAGCGCGGCGGGGTTCATGCCCGCCTGTTCGAAGGCTTCCCAGGCCGTCTCCAGGAGCAGCCGCTGCTGGGGTTCCATCGCCGCCGCCTCGCGGGGGCTGATGCCGAAGAACTCGGCGTCGAACCGGTCCGCGTCGTACAGGAAGCCGCCCTGGGTGGCGTAGGTCTTGCCGGGTACGGCCGGGTCGGAGGTGAAGAGCGAATCGAGGTCCCAGCCGCGGTTGGCAGGGAATCCGCCGACCGCGTCGGCCTCGCTGCTGACCAGGCGCCACAGGTCCTCCGGGGAGGCGACTCCGCCCGGCAGCCGGCACGCCATGCCCACGATCGCGATCGGCTCGTCGGGGCTGGTGGCCCCGTACGCGGCGTCGTTCTGGTCCTGGCCCGGGTCCTGGCCGTGGAGCCAGCCGTCGAGGTGTCCGGCGAGGGCGGCCGGGGTCGGGTAGTCGAAGAGGAGGCCGGCGGGCAGCGAGAGCCCGGTGGCCGCGTTGAGCGCGTTGCGCAGTTCGACGGCCGAGAGGGAGTCGAAGCCCAGTTCCTTGAAGGTCGTGTCGGTGCCCACGTCGCGCGCCGACCCGTGGCCGAGCACCGCCGCCGCGTGCGCACGCACCAGTTCCAGCGTGTCGCCGCGCGGCGCGACCCGCTCCGGGCCGCTCTGTCCGGTCGCGCCGGCCGGGAGCTGGACCGGGTCCTTCGCCCGACCGTCCAGCCAGAAGCGCCGGCGCTGGAAGGCGTACGTCGGCAGCTCGGCCAGACCGGCCCCCGGCAGGAGCCGCTCCCAGTCGACATCCACCCCGTGTGCGTGCGCCGCGCCCAGGGCGGCGAGGAGGGAACGCTTCTCCGCACGGTCCCTGCGCAGCACCGGCACCACGGCCATGCCCTCGGCGTCCGGCAGGCACTCGCCCACCAGTCCCGCGAGCGTCCCGTCCGGTCCCAGCTCCACGAACGCCGTCACACCGAGGCCCGCCAGGGTGGCGACGCCGTCGGCGAAACGCACCGCGCGACGGGCCTGAACAGCCCAGTACTCGGCGGTGAACTCCTCGACCACCTCGCCGGTCACATTAGAGACCACCGGGATTCGGGGAGCCGCATGGGTCAGGGTCCGGGCGACCTCGGTGAGCTCCGCCAGCACCCCGTCCAGATGCGCCGTGTGGAAGGCGTGGCTCACCTTCAGCCGGGTCGCCTTCACACCCTCGCCGCGCGCCAGTTCCAGGACCTGGAGTACGGCCGGCTCATCGCCCGAGATCACGGTGCTGACCGGGCTGTTGACCCCGGCCACCTCCACACCGGAACGGCCCTCCAGCCACCCCGCGACGCGCTCTTCTCCCGCGTTCAGGGCGACCATCGCCCCGCCCTCGGCGATGCCGTCCATCAGCCGGGCCCGCGCGCACACCAGACGCGCCGCGTCCTCCAACGACAGCACCCCCGCTACATGGGCCGCCGCCAGCTCACCCACCGAGTGGCCCACCAGGTAATCCGGGGTCACCCCGTAGTGGGACAGCAGCCGGAACAGGGCCACCTCGACCGCGAACAACGCCGGCTGGGTGAACACCGTCCGCTCAAGCAGCTCCGGCTCGCCCGCGATCACTCCGGCGAGCGACCGGTCCAGGTGGACGTCCAGCGCCGCGACCACCTCGTCGAACGCGGCCGCGAACACCGGCTCCGCCGCGTACAGCTCGCGCCCCATCCCCACACGCTGGCTGCCCTGCCCGGAGAACAGGAACGCCAGCGCGCCGCCCGGCGCCGCACGACCCGTGACGACACCGGCCGCGGGCATGCCCCCGGCCAGCGCGCGGGCTCCGGCGAGCAGTTCCTCGCGGGTCTCCCCCACGACCACCGCGCGGTGATCGAAACGCGAACGCGTCACGGCGAGCGAGCGGCCCACCGCCGCGATGTCCGCCTCCGGGCGCTCCTCCAGGAACGACACCAGGCGATCCGCCTGCCCCGCCACGGCCTCGGCCGACCTGCCGGAGACCACCCACGGCACCAGGTCCGGGCCGGCCTCCGCGACGGGCGGTTCCTCCCGTGCCGCCGGCTCGGTGCGCCAGTCGGAGAGCACGACGTGGCAGTTCGTACCGCCCATGCCAAACGAGCTGACGCCCGCGTAGAGCGGCTCGTCCGGCCGCGGCCACGGCTCGCGGCCACGCTGGACGGTGAGCTTCAGCCGGTCGAGCGGAATGTCAGGGTTGGGGGTTTCGAAGTTCAGGCTCGGCACGAGCTCGCGGTGCCGGATGCAGAGCGCCGCCTTCAGCAGGCCGACGATGCCGGCGGCACCCTCCAGGTGTCCGACGTTGGTCTTCACCGATCCGACCCGCAGGTCGGCTCCGGCCACGCGGCCGTCGCCGAGCACCGCGCCCAGCGCCGACGCCTCGATGGGATCGCCCAGCTTGGTACCCGTGCCGTGCAGCTCGACGTACTGCACCTGCTCGGCGGGGACCTCTGCACGCTCGTACGCCTGCCGCAGGACGTCCCGCTGGCCGGCCGGACTCGGCACGGTGAGACCGTCGGTCGTCCCGTCGTTGTTCATCGCGCTGCCGTTCAGCACGCAGTAGACCGGGTCGCCGTCCGCCACGGCGGCGTGCAGGGGCTTGAGCACCACGAAGGCGCCGCCCTCACCGCGTACGTAGCCGTTCGCCCTCGCGTCGAAGGTGAAGCTGCGGCCGTCCGGTGACAGCGCGCCGAACCGCTCCGCGCCGACGGTGCTGTCCGGCACCAGGTTGAGGTTGACACCGCCGGCGATGGCCATGACGGACTCGCCGCGCCGCAGGCTCTCGGCTGCCTGGTGCACGGCGACCAGGGAGGAGGACTGGCCGGTGTCCACGGCCGCGCTCGGCCCGTGCAGACCCAGGGTGTAGGAGATCCGGTTGGCGATGACGCCGCGGTTGAGTCCGGTCAGGGTGTGCCGGGTGATGCCTTCGATCCCGTACTGGTGCGTGAGAGCGGCGTAGTCGTCGGCGATGACGCCGACGAAGACGCCGGTCCGGCTCTCGGCGAGATCGGACGGGCGGATCCTGGCGTCCTCCAGGGCCTCCCAGGCGAGTTCAAGCATCAGCCGCTGTTGCGGATCCATCGACGACGCCTCACGCGGACCGATACCGAAGAAGCCGGCGTCGAATCCGCTGACGTCCTCAAGGTAGCCGCCCGGCCGGGGGGGCAGTTCCGGGCGCCCCGCGGGAGGCGCCCCGATGGCACTGCGGCCGTCGCTCAGCAGTTGCCACAGCTGAGCGGGGTTCTCCGCATGCGGCAGTCGGCAGGACATACCGACGACGGCGATCGCCTCTGCCGGTATTGACGTGTCCGATTGGAATTCACCCATGGTGGAGCTGCCCCCTATTGTTACGTTCGATGCTTGAACGGAGGGGTAGCACCCGCGGCCGTGCCGCGGGTGCTACGCCAATTCATGCCGCTGCCTGCGGAGAATGTTTCTCGTATTTCTCCACGAGCGTTCGCTTGAGAACTTTTCCACTGGTCCCCAGCGGGAGAGCGTCGACGAATTCGACTCGACGAGGGTATTTATATGCGGCGAGACGCTGCTTGCCCCATTCGATGATCTCCTCGTCCGATCCGGGGCCGCCGCCCGCCGGCCGGGCAGGCACGACGATCGCCCAGACCTCCTCACCGAGCACGGGGTGCGGAACACCGATGACCGCCACCTGTGCCACGGCCGGATGCCCGACGAGGATCTCCTCGATCTCGCGCGGATAGACGTTGTAACCGCCGCGCAGGATGAGGTCCTTCTTGCGGCCCACGACCGAGAGGTAGCCGTCGCCGTCCAGCCTCCCGAGATCGCCGGTGCGGAACCAGCCGTCGGTCAGCACCTCGGCGGTGAGGTCCGGACGGCCGAGATAGCCGGCCATGACGTTCTGGCCCCGCACCACGATCTCGCCCACCTCGCCGACGGGCAGGAGGTCGATCCCGTCGGCGTCCGGCCCAGCCGTGCCGACGGTGATGCCGGTGATGGGAACACCGACCGTTCCGGGGCGGAACGTCAGGCCGGGGTAGTGGTAGGCGACGCTGCAGGAGGTCTCGGTCATTCCGTAGCCCTCGTACACAGGGCATCCGAACGTGCTCCGGACAGCCTCAAGGGTCTTGACGGGAAGCGCCGAGCCCCCGCTGTACACCCGGTCGAGCCGAGGGATACGAGCTCCCCGGGCCACCGCGTCGAGCAGCTTGGCGTACATGGTCGGCACGCCCATGAACACCGTGCACCGGTGTTCCGTCATGAGTTCGAGGGCCTCCGGGCCGGAGAACTTCGGCATCAGGACGAGGGAGATGCCGGCCCGGAAGCCGGTCAGCATGCCGCAGATCTGCCCGAAGCCGTGGGCCAGCGGCAGGCAGCTGAGCAGGACGTCGTCACCCCGGAACGCGTAGGGAGTGGTGACCATCCGCTCGACGTTGTACAGAATGTTCCGGTGGGTGAGCATCACGCCTTTCGGCTCACCCGTCGTACCGGATGTGTAGAACACGACCGCGACATCGTCGGGTTCCGGCACGGCGGCTTCGCCGATCGGCGCCGTGCCCTGTGCCGCCCGCTCCAGGTCGACCGTGCCGGCGGGGCCCGGACCGACGCTGAGGAGCAACGCGCCGCGCCGCTCCGCCGCCTTGCTCGCCCGGTCGAGCAAGGCGGCGGCGCACACCAGGAAACGGGCGTCGGCGTCGGTCAGTACGTGATCGACCTCCTCCGCCGTCGCCATGACGTTCAGCGGGATCACGACGGCACCGGCAGCGAGCACGCCGAAGTACACGGCGGGGAACTGCGGGGTGTCGACCAGCAGCATCGCGACCCGGTCCCCCGGCCGTACCCCGTTGTCACGCAGCACCGAGGCGTAGCGGCGGGCCTGCTCCCACAGCCACCCGTACGTGAAGTGCTCGGACTCGTGGACCACGGCCGGGTGGTCGGGCCGCTGCGCCGCTGCGCCGGCCAGTACGTCGGCAACTGACGTCGTCATTACGGCAGCAGTCCGGCTTTCGCGGCGGTGCGGATGCCGCCGCCACAGAGCTCGGACGTGAACCAGTCGCGGGCACTCGCGGTCCGGATGTCCAGTTCCTTCCAGATCCCCCGGAGAGCCTGGGCGAAGTTCTCGACGTCGCTCTGGTCGTGCACGGCGGACGGAGCGATCCGCAGGATCTCCTCACCCGCGGGCACGCTGGGGGCGTTGATGGACTGGACGTAGATCCCGTGCCGGTCGAACAGCAGCTGGGACGCCCGCTTGCACAGCTCGTCGTCACCGACGAAGGCCGCGACGATGTGGGAGTCCGTCGAGACGAACGGGATGTCGGCCTCGATCAGAAGGCTGTGCAGAAGCTGCGCGTTCTCCGAGAGGATCTTTCGCTCGACGTCGGAGGACCGCAGGTACTGAACCGAGGCCAGCGCGGCGGCCGCGACCGCCGGCGGCAGCGAGGTGGTGAAGACGAACGAGCGCGCGTAGGTCCGCACCGCGTCCACGAGGGCCGCCGGTCCCGCGATGTAGCCGCCGACCGTTCCGAACCCCTTGGCCAAGGTGCCCATCACGACCGTGAAGCGATCGGCGATGCCTTCCCGCGCGGCGATGCCGGCGCCCTGCGGGCCGTACATGCCGACCGCGTGGACCTCGTCGATGAAGGTCGTGGCACCGTACTTGTCGGCGATGTCGGCGATCTCGGCGAGCGGCGCGACGTTGCCCGACATGGAGTAGACCGATTCCACGACGATGAACTTCGGGCAGTCGGCGGGAGCCGCCGCGATCAGCTCTTCCAGGTGGGCGACGTCGTTGTGCCTGAAGACGTGCTTCTGCGAGCCGCTGTGCCGGAGTCCGTCGATGATCGAGGCGTGGTTCTTCGCGTCGGAGAACACGACGGTGTCCTTCGGCATCCCCGCCAGCACGGTGAGGGCGCCTTCATTGGCGGTGTAGCCCGAGGTGAAGAGGAGCGCGGTCTCCTTCCCGTGCAGATCCGCCAGTTCGTTCTCCAGGCGGACGTGATGGTGGTTGGTTCCGCCGATGTTCCGGGACCCTCCGGAGCCTGCGCCATGGGTCTCTATCGCGGCCTGCATCGCGTCGATGACCTGCCGGTTCTGCCCCATGCCCAGATAGTCGTTGCTGCACCAGACATTTACTTCCGAGTCCACCCCGTCACGCCGGGCGGAGGCCATGGGGTAGTGACCGGAACGACGGCCGATCTCCAGGAACTCGCGCTTGCTTTCAGCGAGATCTCCAGCGGTTTTGCCATTCAGGTAGGACGCCAGGTGAACGTTCATTTACTCGCCTTCTCGACGTAACGATTGGACTGACCTGCGCACGAGGTCGCCAGTGCCGGAGCGGCACTAGGAGAACTGCGACTTCAGGAGCTCCTTGTCGGGCTTGCCGTTGCTGTTCATCGGCAGCACGCTCAAGACGTGTATCTTCTCGGGCACGTGGATCGGGGAGAGCGCCTCGGTGATTCCCGAGCGAATGTCCTCCACGTCGACCACCTCAGCCGGATCGCATTCGATCGCGGCGTGGATGTGCTCGCTTCCGTCCTCGTCCCGGACGCTGTAGACGGCGGCATGCCGAACGCCCCGGTGAGAAAGGATTTCTGCTTCGAGAACGATGGGATGCACCTTGACGCCACCCACCTTGATGACATGGGCCGACCGGCCCATGAGAGTCAGATAGCCTCGCTCGTCGAGAAAGCCGATGTCTCCGGTGGAGTACCAGCCGTCACGAAGAACTCGTGCCGTCAATTCCGGGTCCCCGTGATAGCCGTCCATCATCTGAGGGGATCGGACGTGAACCTCACCGGTTTCGCCGGTCGCCAGTTGCGCACCCGTAGCCGGGTCGCAGACGGCAATCCGAACATAGGGGAAGGGCCGCCCGACGGTAGCCGCAAGATCCGGGTCGCCGTGCTCCGAAGGCATCAGGGTCGTAATTCGACCGCATTCGGTGGCGGCATACCCCTGCCACAGGACCGGGCCGAACAGCCGGAAGGCCTGGGCTATTCTCGCGGGTGCCGCGGGACTGCCGCCGTAGACAATCCGCTTCAGCGACGCCAGGCCCGCGGCTTCCACGGCCTCAGGGTCGCGGATTCCCCGCTCGCTCAGGTGGTCGATGAGCTGGAACACGTGGTTCGACGCCATGAAAGTCCACGAGACCTCCTTCGACTCCGAGACGGTTTCCACGAACTTCTCGGGGTCGAAACTCTCGTGGAGATACAGCGCTCCGCCCAGCGCGAGGACCGCGTCCGCCAATGGCGCGACGCCGTGGCTGAGCGGGGTCGACACCAGTATCGTCGCGCAGTCGGCCTCACGGCCGAGCTCCATCCAGGCGCTCAGGGTGGCTTCCCACGCACCGCCCGACAGCCGGATGCCCTTGGGCCGTCCCGTGCTGCCACTGGTGTAGCCGATGAAGGCCGGCGCGTTCGGCTCCCACGGCGCGGCGTCCGGGATATCGGCGGCATCGGTCCGGCCCGCCTCTTCCCCGTGCGCGATCCGCGTCACCGGGATCCCGCTGCCGGCGGCGAGCTCCGTCGCGCGCTCCGAGCCTTCGGCATCGGCGTAGATGGTCACGGCCCGGGTCTCGCGCAGGATCTGGATCTGGTGATCCAGCGGAAGGACCGTCACCGTGGTACCGGGGTTGGTCGTTCGCAGATAGGACACGACGCCGCCGAGCAGATGCGTCGCGTACCGCACGGTGAGCATCTCGGGGCTGTTGGGTGCGACCAGAATCGCGACCATATCCCCCTTGCCCACACCGCTATTGCGCAGCGCAAGGAAAATCTCAGTCACGGACCGAATCAGATCACTGCCGGAGAAGGTCTTACCACGCCAATAGGCGACATCTCGATCCGGTTCGCCTGCGAACAGCGAAAGGATCTCAGAGACATAACTCTGACTTTTACTCCACCAATGTTCGGGCAGGCTCATGGGACCTTCCATAGCGATGTCATCCGATTGGGCGGTTTAATCTTCGACATGCGATGGAATGAAGTCAACCTTCTTCCGTCAGGGCTCTAGTGATCGTCATGCGTTTCTTGAACGCATGACTTCGAATCCCTCTTCGAAAGGAAGGGGCCCACCTGCGGTGTGCAGTACATCTGTGCGATTGCATTCTCCTGGCAGCAGGCCCGCCACTGCCCCAGCACTCACCAGGACCCGCCCAAGAGGCCACTTTGCCGGGGAAAACGCAACTTCGACATCTCTCGCAGAGGCAGCTACCTTCACCTGGTCTTTGGCGATTGCGAACGATCGGTCACGCTCCACGAATCCGGCCTCACGCGTCAGCCACCGAACCGAGTCCGCACCAGGCACCCGACCAGAAAGAGGCCCATGCCCCATCTCGCTCTCTACACATTCGGCGCCCTGAAGTCACCGCTCGCCGATCCCGCGCCTCTCATGCGCGAGTTCCACGACAGCAGTGAGGCCATCTACCGGAAGATCGGCCGGCACTCCGGATACCTCGCCCGCGCCCAAGCGGCAGAGGGCGGCCAGGGCACACTTTTCGACCTGGACTGGGGTGAATGGGGGAAGTTCGTCGTACCGGACTGGTACGACAAGGGCCGTACCCCGGAAACCATCGCGCTGGCCGCGACCCTCTCCCTCTGGACCGATCTGCGACCCGTCTTCGACGCCCTCTACACCGGTCTGCACCGTGTGGCGCTCAACAGGCGCTACGACTGGTTCGAGCGGACGCAGCACCCCGGTTACGTGTTCTGGTGGGTGCCCGAGGGCGTGAAGCCCACCTGGCAGGACGGGGTTTCGAGGCTGACGCACCTCCACGCCCACGACTCCGCCCCGCACGCCTTCACCTTCCAGCGCCCGTTCGACCCGGAGGGAACCCCGACGAGGCTCAAAGACACCGGGCCGCGGCGCGACCAGGTGCACTGACACAGCCCGTCGCGTCCGGTGCCGGTTCCAGTGCCGGTGTGGAGCGAGACTTGAGCGTTCTTCCAGTGCCTCCAGCGAGCCTCGAATCCTCCATCGCCGGGCCCGGGAAGAATCGAGACGGAAGAGACCGACGCACCGCTGTCGCACGAACGCCCCGACCGGTGTAGTTCCGGAGGGACGGGGACTTCCCGTGCGCCGGCGCCATCGACCGGCTCCGTGCCGCGGGCAAGCACTTTCTCGACGAGGAGCTCCTGACGCTGCTCGCGGAGCGAGGCGCGGGTGGGCGGGAGCGGGGTCGGCAACGGCTGCAGGGGACGCCCGGAACTGACCGAGCAGCGCTTCGTGGACCCGGGCGACGGCTCCGGCGGCCGGCACTGCCGCAGCGGTGACTGGGCCGTGGCCGACGAGAACGGGCTGCTGCCCTACGCGGGCCGCCAGGACGGACGGATCGAACTGCGCGGCCTCCGCATCGAGTTGGGCGGGACCGAGTCGGCGCTGCGCACGCCCGCGGGCACGCGAGGGACTACGAACGGCTCATCCAGCACTCCGAAACCCTCATCACCTGGGCCGCCATCACCCTCATGACCAGGCGTCTCACCCGCCGAACCACCGCATCAGCGCGTCCCTGAACTCCACAGGCGTCCCGCCCCACACATCCAGAACACCCCTGCTCTGCCGTGCCGGGCGGACAGAGCAGACAGCAGGGCAGTCGACGGCCCCACCGGCGAGGAGCCGGTCTCGAAGACGGGACCGCCCTGAAGCGCGGGGTGCGCGATCAGGGCGGTCCCAGACAGGCGGCCCATGGGCCCGTCAGACGACGATTTCGATGTCGTCATCGTTCAGCATGACGAACTCCCAGGTCCCGTCGGAGACGGGCCAGTTGACGTCGTAGCGCTGCTTGACCGGAATGTCCACCTGGCGGCTGGTCGCCTCCTGAGTCGTAGAGCCACCACCGGCGGCCACTTCCTTGTGCCCGGTCGTCACCGACGTCGTGGCGGCAGCGCTGGTAGTGACATTCTTGATGGTGCCCTCGTAGCCGGCGGGGATTTCATGACCGTTCTGAACGATCGTGCGCTTGGCCTTGACCTTCTTGCCCACGAGTGCGTTTTCTGCCATCAGAGACCTCCACGGTCCGGCACCGCTCCGCCCCCAGCTGGGCCCTCACGGCCGGGCACAGAAGGAAGGCGCAACCGGTGCGGGCGAGTTGCGTTCCACCACGGTATTCAGCGCACACCGCCACGCACCGCCACCGCCCCCGCTGTCGGCGGGTACTGACCGGGCCCCTCCACCGCGACGCGTCAGTCCCTGCCGCCAGCCGGAACCCCCCATTCCCGCTGCTGGGAGCACGGCCCGCCACGGAACCCACCGCCTGAATCGAATACCTGCACCAATGGGGGCAGAGCTTCGACATCTGCATCTATTGGCTGATTCCATCGGAATAGGCCTCGTGCACGCACCCCGCAGAAGCCCGTGCGCGTGACACACAGGGCGAGGCGGCGCGGTGCCTGATCGCTTTCCGGGCCTCTTGTGAGACATGGGCAGACACACGCTCGCCAGGCGCAGCACCAGGAGGAGGGTCCGCAGAAGCCGTTCAGTGAATGGACCTATCAGGACTGCGCTCCGGGAACCGTGTCCGTCCAGGGCCAAGGCGCCGCCAGGTACCGCATCTGGTGCATCGTCCCCGACTGACCGACGGCCACGCCCGAGATGGCGTTGGTGGCCACCAACCCCACGGCACTCGCAGCTTCTACCGCTCGCGCCACACCAGGCACGGCAGTTCCGTTCGGGGAGCGATCACGGTGACCGTTCCCCGAGCGCCTTCTCAAAGTGCATATTTCGGACTGGCATCTTCTGGCCCGCTGATACGAGGTTCGGAAACAGGCTCTGACAAGACAATCACCGCACCCTCCGACGGGCACATTTCGGCCTGAATGCAGAGCTCATTCCAGGAAATCATTGAGTGATTCTCGACCGAAACTCAAGTGAAACACTGGCGAGCCTGCCGGACAGGGATCCAGGAGCGCACGAAAGAGGGTCGCCGCGACCCCCCAGGGGGATCGCGGCGACCCTCGGAAAAACCCGTTCGGAGTCAGCCGGCCTTGCGCCGGAAATTCCGGTGCTGGCGGTTGAGACCACTGGCGCCATTGATCTTCAGCCGCGCCTCGTGGTGCGCCTGCTGGGACCTGGCGTTACGGGACTTGCGCTCCAGAGCCTCCTGGAACTTGCGCTTGGCGTCGGTCTCGGCGGCATTGGTTTCGACCGCGCTGGTTTCGACGGCATCGGTTTCGGCCGCACTGTTTTCGGCCGCGTTGGTTTCCGGCGTATCAGTCATGCATTACCTCCTGAGCATGTTCCAGAGCGGTTTTAGTGTGCCATCCGAGCGACCGGCGGGCGAGCCCCTTCCTCTCTCGACGGAATATTTTTCGCCACTCGCCGGTATTTCTCCCCGACCTGATGGAGTCGACCGGCGCTCCACCGATTCGCTGTGCTTTCGGACCTAGGCTCACAGTTCCGTCAGCGGTGCCATCAGGAGGGAACGACCATGGGCGAGACCAAGGACCGGATCGCGGAGCTCGTCCGTGAATACCATCAGGAACAGGCTCCCGGTCCCTTCGAACCCGGCGTCTCCCCGGTGCAGGTCTCCGGCGCCGTGCTCAGCGCGGAGGACCGGCTGGCGCTGGTCTCCGCGGCGCTCGACATGCGGATCGCCGCCGGCGTCAGCTCCCGGCGCTTCGAGCGGGACTTCGCCCGCTTCATCGGGACCCGCAAGGCCCACCTGACGAACTCCGGCTCCTCCGCCAACCTGCTGGCGCTGAGCTCACTGACCTCCCCGCAGCTGGAGGAGCAGCGCCTGAAGCCGGGCGACGAGGTCATCACCGTGGCTGCGGGCTTCCCGACCACGGTCAGCCCGATCCTGCACAACGGCCTGGTGCCGGTCTTCGTGGACGTCGAGCTGGGCACGTACAACACGACCCCCGAGCGGATCGCCGCGGCCATCGGGCCGAAGACCCGCGCGATCATGATCGCGCACTCCCTGGGCAACCCGTTCCAGGTGGAGGAGATCGCCCAGCTCGCCGAGCAGCGGGGCCTGTTCTTCGTCGAGGACAACTGCGACGCGGTCGACTCGACGTACCGGGGCAAGCGCACCGGCTCCTTCGGTGACCTGTCGACCACCAGCTTCTACCCGGCGCACCACATCGCGATGGGCGAGGGCGGCTGCGTCCTGACGAGCAACCTGGTTCTGGCGCGGATCGTGGAGTCCTTCCGCGACTGGGGCCGGGACTGCTGGTGCGAGCCGGGCGAGGACAACCGCTGCATGAAGCGCTTCGACCAGCAGATGGGGAAGCTGCCGCAGGGCTACGACCACAAGTACATCTTCTCCCACGTGGGGTACAACCTGAAGGCGACCGACCTCCAGGCGTCCCTGGGCCTCAGCCAGCTGGGGCGCGTCGAGGAGTTCAGCGCCGCCCGCCGCCGCAACTGGGCCCTGCTGCGCGCCGGGCTCGACGGGCTGCCGGGCCTGCTGCTCCCGGAGCCGACCCCGGACAGCGACCCGAGCTGGTTCGGCTTCCTGATCACGGTGGACCCGGACGCGGCCTACACCAGGGCCGCGCTGGTGGACTTCCTGGAGTCGCGGCGCATCCACACGCGCCGCTTCTTCGCGGGCAACCTGACCCGCCACCCCGCGTACGCCGAGAAGCCGCACCGGATCGCCGAGCCGCTGACCAACAGCGATCTGATCACGGACCAGACCTTCTGGATCGGCGTCTACCCGGGCATCACCGAGGAGATGATCGAGTACGTCCTCTCCTCCGTCCGCGAGTTCACCACCCGCGCCCACTGACCCACCGGGTCCGCCGACGGGCCGGCCCCCTCCCCAGTACCCGGGGAGGGGGCCGGCCCGTCGGACGTGTCAGGCGGTGTAGGCCTCCAGGTCGGCGGCGAGGGGGGCGTCGACGTTCGCCTTCAGGCGGGTGCCGTTCTCCTCGTGCGTCTCCTCCAGCACCTCGCCCGAGTCATGGACGCGGGCCACCAGCTGCCCCTCCGTGTACGGGACGAGCACCTCCACCGCGATGTCGGGGTGCGGGAGTTCCTCCATGACGCGGGACAGGAGGTCTTCGATGCCCTCACCGGTACGGGCCGACACCGCGACCGCCGTCGGCTCGGCGAGCTTGAGCCGCGCGATGGCCTCGGCCGATGCCGCGTCCGCCTTGTTGATGACGACGAGCTCCGGCACGCCCTCTCCGCCGATCTCGCCGATGACCGTGCGCACGGCCTCGATCTGCGACTCCGGGTCGGGGTGCGAGCCGTCCACCACGTGCAGGATCAGGTCCGCCTCCGCGACCTCTTCCAGGGTGGAGCGGAACGCGTCGACGAGCTGGTGCGGCAGATGCCGTACGAAGCCGACGGTGTCGGCCAGCGTGTAGGCCCGCCCGCCGGGCGTCTCGCTGCGGCGCACGGTCGGGTCGAGGGTGGCGAACAGGGCGTTCTGGACGTGGACATCGGCGCCGGTGAGGCGGTTGAGGAGCGAGGACTTGCCCGCGTTGGTGTAACCCGCGAGGGCGACCGACGGGACCTGGTTGCGGTGGCGTTCCTGCCGCTTGAGGTCGCGGGCGGTCTTCATCTCCTCGATCTCCCGGCGCATCTTGGCCATCTTGTCGCGCAGCCGGCGCCGGTCCGTCTCGATCTTCGTCTCGCCAGGTCCGCGGGTGGCCATGCCGCCGCCCGCGCCACCGCCGCCGCCCATCTGCCGGGACAGCGAGGCGCCCCAGCCGCGCAGCCGCGGCAGCATGTACTGCATCTGCGCGAGCGCGACCTGTGCCTTGCCCTCGCGGGAGGTGGCGCGCTGGGCGAAGATGTCGAGGATCAGAGCGGTCCGGTCGACCACCTTGACCTTGACGAACTCCTCCAGGCGGACGAGCTGGGCGGGGCTCAGCTCGCCGTCGCAGACCACGGTGTCCGCACCGGTGGACTCGACGAGGGCGCGCAGCTCCCCGGCCTTGCCCGAGCCGATGTACGTGGCCGGGTCCGGCTTGTCACGGCGCTGGATGACACCGTCGAGGACCAGGGCGCCCGCGGTCTCGGCGAGGGCGGCGAGCTCGGCGAGGGAGCTCTCGGCCTCCGCGACCGTGCCGGAGGTCCACACGCCGACGAGCACCACGCGCTCCAGGCGGACCTGGCGCTGCTCGACTTCGACGACGTCCCTGAGTTCGGTGGACAGGGCCGCGACATGGCGCATCCCGGTGTCCTGGGTGGTGTCGATGGCGTCGGCGGCGGCGATGCGGCCGCCGGCGGCGGAGTTGGACTCGTGATCTGTCGCGGTCATGCGTTTCCTCTCACTGGGGTGGGGGTCGGGGGCGAGGACGGCCGGTGAGGCTGATGTCCGCCGAGGGGCGGTCCCGGCCACTCATGGCGAGGGTGCGCGCACGTGGTGAGCGTGCTTCCACGCTCACGGAACGGGCCGCAGGAGACGAGGTCGGCCCGTCACACTCTACGGAGTTCGGGGTTTTTTCTCCGTGCCACAAGGGTGCGAGCGCTCAAGGATCGCTTGAGCCCGGCGGGGCCGGGGCGCTGACGGGGCGCTGACGGGGACCGCGGGCCGGAGCGTGGTGGCCGGGCCACCACCCGCCGCCGGTGCGGGGCGTACGCCGGGGCGCGAGGGGGGCCGGGGCGGTGCGGGCCGGAAAGTGTGTTTCCGACCTACCTGGGCCGCGGCCGGGTCACCGGGGACGGTGGAGGGGTCCCGGCGATTGCAGCCCCGGGCCCGGCGGATTCCGGGCGCAGAGACCTTGAGGAGCGTCATGAGTGCCACTCTCCAAACGGTGGAAGCCCCGAGCCTGCCGCCCGGTCCGGCGGCAGGTGCGTCACGGGCCCTGGTCACGTCGGTGCTGTCCTCGCTGCGCCGCCGCGACCAGCGGCACAAGGGCGAGCTGTATGTGAACGGACTCCTGCACGCCCCCGGCCGCAAGACCATGCGCAATCTGGCCGCGAGCACGGACGAACGCTCCGCGGAGCAGAGCCTGCACCACTTCATCAGCTGCTCGACATGGGACTGGTCCCCGCTGCGGGCGGAGCTTGCGGCCCGGATGGACCAGCTGCTCGCCCCGAAGGCATGGGTGGTGCGCCCGCTGGTCATTCCGAAGACGGGCCGTCATTCGGTGGGCGTGGGGCGCCGGTTCGTCCCGCAGCTCGGGCAGATGGTCAACAGCCAGCACGGGTACGGACTGTGGCTGGCCTCGGGGGCCGCCGCGGCCCCGGTGAACTGGCGGCTGTCGCTGTCCGGCGACTGGCTGGAGGACACCGAGATGCGCCAGCGGGCCGCGATACCCGACTCGGTGGACGCCGGTTCCGCGGAGGGCCTCGCCCTGGACATGGTGCTGGAGACGGCCGGCTGGGGGGTCACCCGGCTGCCCGTGGTAACGGACGCCCGCGAGGAGGCGGTGCCGTCGATGGTGAGGGCCTTCTCCCGGGCCGGGCTGCCCTTCCTGCTGCGGATCGGCGGCAGTACGGGCCTGCTGGCCCCGGCCCTGTCCGGCGGGGGGAGCCGGTCCGTGTCGGCCCCGGCGGGGCACCTGGCGGAACTGGCGCGCTCCCAGCGCCGGCCGGTGGAGTGGTTCGAGCCGGCGGGTACCGGGCTGCCGAAGACCTCGATGGTGTCCCTGCTGCCCGTACGGCTGCCGGGGCCGCGTCAGGCGTTCGGCGGGGTGCCGACGGCGAACGCCCCGCTGACGCTGGTGGGGGTGTGGTCGCCCAACAGCCGCCAGGCATCGGAGTTGTGGCTGACGAACCTGGCCGGTGCGAGCCGGAGCACGCTGCTGGGCCTCGGCAGGCTGATCGGGCGGGCCGACGCCGATTTCACGGGCACGAGCCTGCCGGTGGGGGCGCTGGACTTCGAGGGGCGCTCGTACCACGGCTGGCACCGGCACGTGACCCTGGTGTCGCTGGCGCACGCGGTGCGCCTGCTGGGCCCGGGGGCGCGGCAGCCGCACCGCGGCCGCGGTGCGCTCACGCCGGTTCCCATGACCGGGGGGCGTCGGGTGCGGGACCCTGGAAGATACGCGCCCGCTGCAGGCGCAGGGCGAGCTGAAGTTCCAGCGAGCGTTCCGGTTGCTGCCAGTCCGGGCCGAGCAGCTGGGTGATGCGCTCCAGCCGGCGGGAGACCGTGTTGGGGTGTACGTAGAGGATCTCGCCGGCCCGGGTGGGGCTGCCGGCGGCGGTGAACCAGCCGTCGAGGGTCTCGACGAGGTTGCCGAACCGCTCGGCGTCGTGGTCGAGGAGCGGGCCGAGGGTGCGTTCCACGAACCCGGGGGCGTCGTGCTCCTCGGCGAGCAGCATGCCGATGAACCCGAGGTCGCGGGCGGCGGCCGAGCGCCCGGTGCCGCCGAGCGCGGTGAGCGCGTCCAGGCAGCGGACGGCCTCCTGGTGGGCACGGCGGACCGCGTCCGGGCCCCGGGCGACCCGGGCCGCCCCGGCGGTGACGGGGGCACCGGTGGCTTCGGCGAGTTCCGCGCGGACCTGGTCGGCGCAGGCGGCCGGGTCGTCCCCGGGCAGGAGCAGGGCGAGCCGGTCGCCCTGGACGGTCTTCATGCCCCGGTGGCGGCGGGCGTGGCCGGCGGCCCAGCTCTCGACGAGGTCGGCGGCCGCGTTGCGGGGGCGGGCGACGACCATGACGTGGGGGCGTTCCAGACGGGCCGCCAGCCGGCGGGAGCGCCGCTCCAGGCCCTCGGCGGGCCCGTCCCAGGTGACGAGATCCTCCAGGAGGTCGTCGTCGGCCCGTCCCCCGACGTCCGTGGAGCGCTGCATGACGAGCAGCAGGGACACGGTGCGCGCGTAGGAGAGGACCTGTTCGCCGGGCCAGGCGTCGGTGCCGGTGGCCGGCTCCGCGGGGTGGAAGAGGAGCGAGCCGACGTCCTCGGAACGGACCGAGAGCGGCACGACCAGCGTGCCCCCGGTCAGGGGGCAGGCGATGCCGGTGGCCGCGGCGTTGAGCCGTACGCGCTCCAGTTCGGCGCTGTCGGGGCGGGGGGTGTGGCCGTGCCCGGCGAGGCGTTCGCCGCCCTGGCCCCAGACGGAGAGGCCGCCGCCGAGCTCGGCGGCGGCGCGGGCCAGGAGTTCGTCCATGCTGATGCCCTCAAGGACGAGCCGGACCAGGTCGTCCTGGATGTTCTTGGCCTGCAGGGCGTTGCTGAGTCCGGCGCGGGCCCTGGTCCCGGCGTCCTCAAGGACGGTGTTGGCGGCCTGCACGGTTTCCAGCAGTCGGGCGGTCTCGATGGCGACGGCGGAGAGGTCGGCGAGGGAGCACATGAGCGAGACGTCGTCGGGGGTGAAGTGCCGGGTCCTGCGCTCGGCGACGTAGAGGAAGCCCAGGCAGCGGTCGCCGGCGCGCAGCGGGACGCCGAGCACGGCGTGGAGGGACTCGGCCTGCAGGAGGTCTTCGAGGGCGTCCGTGTGGCCGGCCCGGTCGTCGGCCAGGTGGTCGGCGGTCCAGAAGGGGCCCGGCAGTTCGCCCAGGGTGCCTTCGGCGAGCGCGGCCGCGGGTATCCGGTGGCCTGCGGTGCGGGCGCTGACGGCACCGTCGGCGGTGCCGACGATCAGGTCCCCGGTGGTCTCGTCGGCCAGGGCGGTGCAGGCGAGGTCCGTGTTGAGCAGCAGCCGGGCGCGGCGGGTGATCAGGCGGAGGGTGGCGTCGAGCCGGGAGGGCGCGGTGAGGTCGAGGGCGGTACCGACGAGCGCGGCGAGTTCGGCCTCGCGCTGGCGGCGCCGCTCGAAGAGGGCGTTGACTTCCAGCGCGAGGCCCTTGGCGCGGGTCAGCTGGTCGATCCGGTGGGGCTCGGCGCCGGAGCGGCGGGCCCGTGCGACGAGCTGTTCGTACGCGTGGGCCGGCGCCTCCTCCGCGAGGAGTTCGAGAATGTGCAGGACCTCGGTCCCGGTCTGCGAGTCCTCCCCTGTCATCCCAGCCCCCCAGCGGATGAATCGGCCTGATCCTGACGACTCGGGGAACGTAACCGGCCCGCCGACGGGGCGTCAACCGGCTTCCGGCGGGGCGGGCTGCGGCAGGCCGGCGGCGGGCGCGGTGACCGGACCACCGCGGGAGGGCCGTGCCGGGGCGCCGGGGGGTGCTCCGCACACCTTGAGCAGCGGCGCGCCCCGTACCTACGCTGGCGGGTTCGCCGCGGAGCGGGGGCCCGGCAGGGGTGGGCGCGGGCCGGGGCGGGCCCGGCGGGCGGGATGTTCCGGGAACGGGCGGGGTGTCGCTCCGCCGGATCACGAGCCGTTCTGCCTCGCGGCGCGAACGGATCACGAGCGGTGCCGGACGGGGGCCCGGACGGCCACGGCGGTCAGCAGGATTCCGTCCGCCACCGTCCACCGGCCGGTCAGCTCGGTCAGGGGCCGGCCGTCGAGCACCGGTCCGGGGATCCGCATCCGGGCGGTGAACGACCGGGCGGACGGGTCGAGTTCGAGCTCCGCGGAGCCGAAGTCCAGAGTCCGGTGGGTGAGCGGGGACCACGCCTTGAACAGGGACTCCTTGGCGCTGAACAGCAACCGGCCCCAGTGGGTGCCGGGGTGGCGGCGGGCGAGTTCGCGCAGCTGCTCGCGCTCGGCGGCCGAGGCGGCCTCCCGGGTCACGTCCGGCGGTAGCGCCAGGTGCGGCTCCGCGTCGATGCCCAGCGCCCGCCAGCGGTCTGCGGGCGCCAGGGCGGCGCCCCGGTAGCCCTCGCAGTGGGTGAGGGAGCCGGTCGTGCCGTCGGGCCACAGGGGTTCGCCGCGGCGGCCGGTGAGCACCGGTTCGGCGGCCCGGCCGAGGGCGGCGAGTGCCCGGTGGGCGCAGACGCGGGCCGTGGCGAACTCGCGGCGCCGCTCCTCGACGGCGTCGCGGATCAGGGCCCGCTCCCCCGCGAAGAGCAGCTCCGGCGGGAACTCCCCGCGGGTGTCGGCCGAGACCGTCCCGGGCGGGAGGATCTCCTCGATCACGCGGCCGTCACGTCCGGCCGCCGATGAAGAGGCCCCGCCCGGACGGGCCGCCCTCCTGGAACTCGACGGCGAGGCCGGCGCGGACGAAGGCCCGCTCGTACGCCTCGCGCGTGAAGAGGGTGATGAGGTGGGTCTCGGAGAGGTGTGCGATGTCCCGGCCGGGCTCGGCGATCAGGTAGTGCACGTCGATACGGGTGGCGTCGCCCTCCAGCCGGGAGTGCGAGACGCGGGAGACGGTCTTGCCCTCGGCCTCGGTGATGGACGCGCCGACGAAGCCCGGGGTGAACGTGGCGGGGAACCACCAGGGTTCGACGAGGACGACGCCGCCCGGTTCGAGGTGGGCGGCGAAGCGGGCCAGCGCCGCGTCGAGTTCGGCCTGGTCGCGCATGTGGCCGATGGAGCTGAACATGCAGGTGACGGCGGAGAAGGTGGTGCCGAGCGCGAAGTCGCGCATGTCGCCGAGGTGGACGGGGACGTCCGGGTTGCGGCGTACGGCGATGTCCCGCATGTCCGCGGAGATCTCCACGCCCTCGACGGTGTCGAAGGCCCGGGTGAGGTGTTCCAGGTGGAGGCCGGTGCCGCAGGCCACGTCGAGGAGGCTGCGGGCGCCGGGCGCGCGGGAGGTGATCAGGGCGGCCAGGTCGGCCGCCTCGCTGGCGTAGTCCTTGCCCTTGCCCTGGTGGACCAGGTCGTAGAGGCGGGCTATGCCGTCCGCGTAGCCGCTGTCCGCGGGGGCTGCTGTGGTGGTCACGTCGTCTCTCCTTGGCTGGGGTGTGTGGTGTGCGGGTGGGCCCGCCGGGCCGCGAGGCGTTCGAGGGCCGGCACGAGTTCCGCCGGCGCGGGGTCGGCGAGGGCCTCGTCGCGCAGCCGGTGCGCGGCCGCTGCGATCGAGGGGTCGGTGAGGGCCCGTACGACCGCTTCGCGCAGGGACGCGGCGTCGAGCTTCTCGGGCGGCAGGTCGATGCCGGCCCCCTGCCGCTCGTGCAGGCGGGCCTTGAGCGGGGCGTCCCACAGGGAGGCCACGATGATCTGGGGCACGCCGTGCAGGGTGGCGGTGTAGCCGGTGCCTGCGCCGCCGTGGTGGACGATCGCGGCGCAGGTCGGCAGGAGGGCGTCCATCGGGACGAAGTCGACGACGCGGATGTTGGCGGGGAGGGCCTCGCGGTCCTGGAGCTGGGTCGCGTCGAAGGTCGCGACGATCTCGGCGTCGATGTCGCCGAGGGCGTGCAGCAGGTCCTCGAAGGGCACCGCGTCACGGCCGAAGGTCTCTCGGGCGGAGACGCCGAGGGTGACGCAGACGCGCGGCCGGGCGGGCGGGGCGTGCAGCCAGTCCGGTACGACGGCGGGACCGTTGTAGGGGACGTAGCGCATCGGCAGGAGTTCGCCGGGCACGGGGATGCGCAGGCTCGCGGGGGCCGGGTCGACGGTGGCCTGCCCGCGGACGACCTCCTCGACGGCGGCGGCGTCGGGGGTGGCGCCGAAGCGTTCGAGGGTCCACGTCAGCCATTCGCCCATCGGGTCCTCGCGGCGCTCCTCGGGCTGCGCGGCGAGCAGTTCGAGGAACTGCCGGCGTGCGTTGAGGACCACGTCGGGGCCCCACAGGAGGCGGGCATGGGCCGCGCCCGTGACGTGTGCGGCGACGGGTCCGGCGTAGGTGAAGGGCTCCCAGAGCACCAGGTCGGGCCGCCAGGCCCGGGCGAACTCCACGATGGCATCGATGGTCGTGTCGCCGTTGAGCGGCGCGAACGACATGGCCGTCATCATGGTCTGCTGGCCGAGGGCGTGCTCCCAGCCGATCGGCTCGGTGACCGTATCGGCGAAGTCGAAGCCCGTCTGGTACGGAGTGGGGTCGCCGCCGATCTGGGTCATCAGCTCGACGATCGAGTCGAGGTCGCCGACGGGTACGGCGGTCAGTCCGGAGCCGTTGATCACCTCGGTGAGCGCCGGCTGGCTGGCCACCCGGACGTCGTGCCCGGCGGCGCGCAGCGCCCAGGCCAGCGGCACCAGGTTGTAGTAGTGCGTGTTGTGCGCGAAGCACGTGATCAGTACGCGCATGGCATCGTCCGCCCTTGTCTGGCTCTTCGCGGTCGGGGTCGTGGTCTCGGGTGGCAGGGGCCGCCGTCGCGGCCGGGTCCCGCCATCAGGTGGTCTTGGTCTTGGCGACGGGGAAGCGCGCGGGGGCGCCCAGGACCGGTGAGCGCAGCCGCACGACCTCCTCGCCTGCGGTGCGCAGGGCGGGCAGGGCCTCGGCGAGAGCGCCGAGCGCCGCGCGGGCGATCACCGTGACCAGCCGGCCGGAGAGCGCGAAGTGCAGGTCTGCGGGGAGGCCGAAGGGTGCGACGTCCGAGGGGGCCTTCGGATCGCGGTTGACGGCGGCGACGAGGAGGGTGACGCGGCTGCCGGCGGGCAGTCCGGTGCCCGCGAGGACGGTGCCGGTGCGGGCGGTGCGGGTCTCCAGCCGGACGGGCGGGGCCTCGCGCAGGGTGTCCTGGACGGCGTCGGCGGCCAGGGCGGGGTCTGCGGCCAGCCGCTGCCAGGCACCGGGCTCGGCGAGCAGGCGGCGCACCGCGTTGGCGACGAGCACGGCGGTGGTCTCTGCGGCGCCGACGGAGAGCGTCCGGGCGGCCCGGACGCGGTCGGCCCCGGCCTCGTGGAGTCCGTCGGTGAGCAGCGCGGAGAGGGCGGTCTCGGCCCGCTCCGCGGCGCGGACGACGGCGTGCGGCTGGGGGGAGAGCAGCCCGTCGAGGGCGTGCCGGCAGTCGGGCAGAATCTGGACGAACCGCGTGTGGGCGGCCTCCGGCAGGCCGAGCTGTTCGGCGATCACCCGGCCGACGAGGCGGCGGGCGAAGTCCTCGACGAGGTCGAAGCGGTCGCCGAGCCCGGCGAGGATCGCACGGGCGAACGTCACCGTCCGCTTCTCCACGCACTCCTCCTCCGGGGCCCACAGCATGGGGCCGCCGAGGGCGGTGAGCGGGGCCAGGCGGGCGGCGGTCTCGCGGTCCACGGCGAGCGCGGCGCTGCGGTACGGCAGCCCGTCCGCGGCGGCGGCCTCCGGGCCGGGGCCGGGGCCGTCGAAAGCGGAGTCGGCGACGACCTCCTCCGCGACGGCGCGGTCGGCCGTCACCCAGGTGTCGAGCGGCACGCTGTGGAACAGCGGCCCCTCGGCGCGGACGCGCTCCTCGTAGGGGCGGGGGTCCGCGGTGCCGGAGCGCAGGATCAGCCCGTAGGGATCGTTCCGGGTGCCCGCGAACCACTGTGCGGCGCGGGCGAGTTGGTTGACCCGGGCCCGTCGGGCGTCGGCCAGGGCAGATTCGCGGCCCGGGGTGTCGGTCAGCAGCTCCGCTGTCATGTGCGACTCCTCGTCATCGGTCACCGCCGGGCAGCGCGCCGAGCCAGGCGTCGATGGTGCGGGCCAGGGCCGGGGCGTGCTCGGTCATCATCGTGAAGTGGTTGCCGGGTACGTCGGTGACGGTGTGGGCGCCGTCCCAGACGGACCGCCAGTCCGTCAGCGGGTCGGTCCACGCGGCCATGGGTTCGCCGGCCCGCAGGTGCAGGACGGGGGCGCGGGTGGGCCGGGGGGTCCAGTCCAGGAGCAGCCGGTGGAACGCGCCCATGGCGGTGAGCCGTGTGTCGTCGAGCGGTACGACCGCGCGGTCCGCGGCCCAGCGGAGCATGACGTCCCGCCAGGTGCCCATGGCCCCGGGGGCGCTGGGGGTGTAGATGTCGGCCAGTACCAGGGCGGTGGGTCCGGTGCCGCTGGCCTCCAGGTGCCGGGTGAGCGCGTGGGCGACGTTGGCCCCGGCGGAGTGGCCGATCAGGGCGTACGGCCGGCCGGCGGCGTACCGGGCGATGGCCTCGGCGTGGGCCCCGCACAGCGCTTCGAGGCTGCCGGGCAGCAGTTCGCCGGGCCGGAAGCCGGGTTGGGGCAACGCGGCCACGGTGCGGCGGCCGGCCAGGGCGGCGGCGAGGGCGGCGAACTCGGCCGGGCCGGAGGCGGCCGTGGTGCCGGTGACCGCGACGAGCAGCGGTCCCCGGTCTCCGGCGGGCCCGTCGGCCAGCCGGACGGGGGTGACGGGCTGCTGTCCGGGGTCGGTGAAGTCCGGGCGCAGTGCGGAGACGGCGCCGAGGGCCTCGACGGCCTCTGCGACCCGGCTGTCGGCGACCGCGGAGCGGTAGACGGCGACCAGGGTGGTGTCGCCGGTGCCGTGGTCCTCGGTCCGGGGTCCCGCCGCTCCGGCCGGGTCCCGCAGGAGGTCCAGCAGGTGGGCGGCGAGGGCGTCCGGGGTGTTGTGTTCGTAGAAGGCCTCGGGCGGCAGGTCCGTGGCGGCCGCGGTGGCGAGCCGGCGCCGGAACTCCGCGACGGCCAGGGAGTCGAACCCGGCCAGGGTGAAGGGTTCGTCGGCGGCGATCTCGTCGGGGCTCTCGTACCCGAGGACGGCGGCGGCCTCGGTGCGGACCAGGGTCCGGACGGCCGCGGCGCGTTCGGCGGGGCCGAGGGCGGCGAGTTCGGCGCGCGGGTCGCGCGGCCGGGGGCCGGCCGGGTTCCCGTCGCCTGTGGCCGGGGTGGAGGCAGGGGCGACGAGGGCGGAGATGAGCGGGCTGGGCCGGCGGGAGGTGAACCCGAGGGCGAACCGCTCCCAGTCGGTGTCGGTGACGGTGATCTGGGCCTCGTCGGCGGCGACGGCGCGGAAGAGCTCGGTGAGGGCGTCCTGCGGGTCCATCGGGCGTACCCCCCTGCGGCGCAGGTACGCGGCGCCCTCGCCGTCGCCCATGCCGCCGCCGCCCCACAGGCCCCAGGCCACGGAGGTGGCGGGCAGCCCGTCGGCGCGGCGCCGTTCGGCGAGCGCGTCGAGCGCGGCGTTCGCGGCTGCGTAGGCGCACTGCCCGGCGCTGCCCCACACGCCCGCGCCGGAGGAGTAGAGGACGAAGGCGTCGAGGCCGGGGCCCCGGGTGAGCTCGTCGAGGTGCAGGGCGCCGGCGACCTTCCCGGCGTAGATCTCGGAGACGAGTTCGGGGCCGGTTTCGGTCAACGGGCTGACCTGGGGCACGCCCGCGGCGTGGAAGACGGCGGTGAGCGGGGTGTCGGAGGGGATCCGTCCGAGGAGCGCGGCGAGCGCGTCCCGGTCGGCGACGTCGCAGGCCGCGAAGGTGGCCTTGGCGCCGAGGGCGAGGAGATCGGCCTCCAGCTCCGCCGCGCCGGGGGCCCCGGCCCCGCGCCGGGTGACGAGCAGCAGGTGCTCGGCGCCCTCACGGGCGAGCCGGCGGGCGAGGTGGCCGCCGAGGGCGCCGGTGCCGCCGGTGACCAGGACGGTGCCGCGGGGGCGGTACGGGGCGGGGACGCGCGGCGCGGGGGCCGCGGCGAGCCGGCGGCCGAGGGTGCCGGAGCCGCGGACGGCCACCTGGTCCTCGGCACCGCCGAGGACTCCGGCCAGCAGCCGCCAGGCCTCGTTCTCCGCGGACCCGGTCGCGGCCGCGGTTTCGGTTTCGGCTTCGGCTTCGGCTTCGGCTTCGGTATCGGTATCGGTCCCGGGTTCTGGCAGGTCGACCAGTCCGCCCCACAGCGTGGGGAGTTCGAGCGCGGCGACGCGTCCGAGTCCCCAGAGCTGGGCCCCCGCCGACCTCGGCCGCTCGCCGGGGGCCGTGGCCACGGCTCCTCGGGTGGCGCACCAGAGGCGGGCCGTCATGGACGTCTCCTCCATCGCCTGGACAAGGGACAGAGTGGCCAGCACAACGGCCGGGACGAGGCCGGTGCCGGGCCCCGCCCGGTCCTCCGCGGCCAGCAGGGAGAGGACCCCCTCGACGGGTGCGGCCGGGTCGCTCCGGGCGTCGGCGAGCAGGGCGGCGAGGGTGGCCCGGTCGGCCCGCTCGGGGTCGACGGACAGCCGCCGGACGTGGGCGCCGCGGGCGCGCAGGGCCCGCTCGGCGTGATCGGTGGCGGACCCGGAGGACTCGACCAGCAGCCAGGTGCCGGTCAGGGGGGTGCCGGTGGGGGCGGGCAGCGGGCTCCAGGTGACGTGGTGGCGGCGGGGTCCGCCGGCCGGGACGCGTCCGCCGCCACGGGGGGTGGGGGCGATCCAGTACCGGCGGTGCTGCCAGGCGTACACGGGCAGCGGGACCGGCCGGGCCGGGGCGGTGGGGAAGAGCCGGCCGCGGTCGAGCGCGGCGCCTCGGTTCGCGGCGGTGGCCACCGCACGCAGCAGGGTGGCGGCTTCGGGGCGGCCGCGGCGCAGTACGGGGACCACGGCGGCCGGTTCCGTACCGGGGTCATCCAGGGACAGCACCTCCTGGGCCATGCCGCAGAGGACGCCGTCGGGGCCGAGTTCGACGAAGGTGGCCGCGCCCAGTTCGCGGGCGGTGCGCACGCCGTCGGCGAAGCGGACCGCCGCGCGGACGTGTCCGGCCCAGTAGGCGCCGGTGCGCAGGTCGTCGCCGGTGGCCCGGCGGCCGGTGACGTTGGAGACGACGGGGATCCGGGGTGCCCGGTACGTGAGCCCGTCGGCCAGGGCGCGGAACTCCTCCAGCATGGGGTCCATGAGCGGGGAGTGGAAGGCATGGCTGACCGTCAGGCGCTTGGTCTTGCGGCCCCGTTCGGCGAGCAGGTCCGCCGCCTGTGAGACGGCCTCGCCGGTGCCGGAGAGAACCACGGACCGGGGGCCGTTGACGGCGGCGACGGCGAGGACGTCCTCGCGGCCGGCCAGCAGCTCCCCTACCTCGTCCTCACCGGCCCGTACGGACAGCATCGCGCCGCCGGCCGGGAGGGCCTGCATCAGCCGGCCGCGTGCGGAGACGAGGGCGCAGGCGTCGTCGAGGTCGAGGACGCCTGCCGCGTGGGCGGCGGCGATCTCGCCCACGGAGTGGCCGAGGAGGACGTCGGGGCGCATGCCCCAGTGCTCCAGCAGCCGGAACAGGGCCGTTTCGACGGCGAAGAGGGCGGCCTGGGCGTACTGGGTACGGTGCAGCAGGGCTTCGTCGGGGGTGCCGGGGGCGGCGTCGAGCACGGCGGCGAGCGGGCGGTCGAGGTGCGGGTCGAGGCGTTCGGCGACGGCGTCCAGGGCCTCGGCGAACACCGGGTGGGCGGCGCGCAGTTCGCGGGCCATGCCGGGGCGCTGGCTGCCCTGCCCGGTGAAGAGGAAGGCTGTCCTGGCCTCGCGGCGCCGCACTCCCGTGACGACGGCGGGCGAGGGGTCGCCCTCCGCGAGGGTGCCGAGGGCGCGGGTGAGTTCCTCGTACGAGCCGCCGAGGAGGACGGCCCGATGCTCGAAGGCTGTCCGGGTGGTGGCCAGGGCGTGGCCGACGGCCTCCGCCGTGGCACCGGCGGCGGCCGGTCCGGCGAGGTGGGCGCGCAGCCGGCCGGCCTGGGCGCGGAGCGCTTCGGCGGAACGGCCGGAGAGGAACCAGGCGATCGGGTGCTCCGGTCCCGGCCCGTCCCCGGGGGAGGATCCGGGAGCCGTGGCCGGGGCTTCGGCACCGGCCGCGTCCTCGGCGTCCGCTGCCGCTTCCTCCACGATCACGTGGGCGTTCGTGCCGCCCACGCCGAAGGCGGAGATCCCGGCGCGGCGCGGGCGCGGGCCGGCCGGCCAGGCCACCGGCTCGGTCAGCAGCCGTACCCCGCCCGAGGCCCAGTCGGCGTGCGGGGTGGGGGTCTCCGCGTGCAGGGTCCTGGGCAGCAGTCCGTGGCGCATGGCCTGGATGGTCTTGATGACGCCGCCGACACCGGCGGCGGCCTGCGAGTGGCCGATGTTGGACTTGAGGGAGCCGAGCCACAGCGGCCGGTCCGCCTCGCGGCCCTGTCCGTAGACGTCGAGCAGGGCCTGGGCCTCGATGGGGTCGCCCAGCTGGGTTCCGGTGCCGTGCGCCTCGACGGCGTCGATGTCCTCGGGGCGCAGTCCGGCGTCGGCGAGGGCCTGGCGGATGACGCGTTGCTGGGAGGGGCCGTTGGGGGCGGTGAGGCCGTTGCTGGCACCGTCCTGGTTGACGGCGGAGCCGCGGATGACGGCGAGCACCGGGTGCCCGTTGCGCTCGGCGTCGGAGAGCCGTTCCAGTACGAGCACACCGGCGCCCTCGGCCCAGCCGGTGCCGTCCGCGTCCGCGGAGAAGGCCTTGCAACGGCCGTCCGCGGCAAGGCCCTTCTGCCGGGAGAACTCGACGAACGCGGCGGCGTCGGGCATCACGGCCGCGCCGCCCGCCAGTGCCAGGCCGCACTCCCCCCGCCGCAGGGCGGCGACGGCCAGGTGCATGGCGACCAGCGAGGAGGAGCAGGCCGTCTCCACCGTCAGGGCCGGACCCTCCAGCCCGAGGGCATAGCTGATCCGGCCGGAGAGCACGGCGTCGGCGTTGCCGGTCAGGAGGTAGCCCTCGGAGCCCGCGGGCACCCGGTCCAGGTCGGTGGCGTACTCGGCGTGGGCGGCGCCGATGTAGACGCCCGTACCGGTCCCGCGCAGGGTGCGCGGGTCGAGGCCGGTACGCTCCAGGGCCTCCCAGGACACCTCCAGGAGCAGCCGCTGCTGGGGGTCCATGACGACGGCCTCACGCGGCGAGATCCCGAAGAACGCGGCGTCGAAGTCGCCCGCGCCGGCGAGGAATCCGCCCTGGTTGCAGTAGGTGGTTCCCTGCGACTCGGGGTCCGGGTCGTAGAGCCCGTCGAGGTCCCAGCCGCGGTCCTCCGGGAAGGGCGCGACGGCGTCCGTCCCGGAGGCGACCAGCTCCCAGAGGGCCTCGGCGGAGTCGGCTCCGCCCGGATACCGGCAGGCCATGCCGACGACGGCGACGGGCTCGTGGGCGGCCGAGGTCAGCTCCCGGTTGCGCCGGCGCAGCCGCTCGGTCTCCTTGAGCGAGGCCCGGAGCGCCTCCATGAGTTTTTCGGAGGACATGGCCATCGGTGGTGCCCCTCTCTGAGTCGGGCGGAGCGGCGGTCGAAACGGCGTTGTCGCGGCGGCCGGGTGGGGCGGCGCGGCTCAGGCCGCGTCGCGCAGTGCCAGCTCGATCAGCGCGGCCTCGTCGAGTTCGTCGAGGTCGTCGAGTTCGTCGAGGTCGCCGATCGTGCGGGCGGCGCCGAACCGGTCCGCCCCATCGAACCCGGCACCGCCTGAGAACCGCTCGGGCGCCGCCGTACCGGACTCCGCGGAGGCCAGTGCGAGCAGGGTGTCGAGCAGATCCGCCTCGCGCAGCACGCCCAGCGGGATCGTGGCCAGGGCGGCCCTGATCCGCTGCTCCTCGGGGGTGCCGGTGCCCGCCGGGGCGGCCGGGGCGAGGAGTTGGGCCAGATGGGCGGCCATGGCGGCGGCCGTGGGGTGGTCGAAGACCAGGGTGGGGGGCAGCTTGCGGCCGCAGGCGCGGCTGAGCCGGCCCGCCAGCTCGCCCGCGGTGAGGGAGCTGAACCCGAGGTCCTTGAACGCCTCTTCCGGGTCGACGTCCTCGGGTCCGGTGTGGCCGAGCACGGCCGCGACGCTGCCCCGGACCTCGTCGAGCACGATCTCGTACCGCTCGGCGGGACCGGCGGCGGCGAGCCGGGCGGGCAGCCCGTCCGCCTCCGCTCCGGCGGGCTGTCCGTCCGGCGCCCCGGCGGTTCCGTCGCCGCCGGACCCGCCCACGCCGGGCAGTTGGCCGATCAGCGGGCTGGGCCGGAACGTCGTGAACCCCTTGGCGAAGAGCGGCCAGTCCATGTCGGCGAGCGCGACGCAGCCGTCCTCCCGGTCCAGGGCCCGCGCCAGGGCCGCCACGGCGCGTACGGGGTCCATGGCGCGCAGACCCCGGCTGCTGAGGAACTCCTCGCCGGCGCCCTCGCCCATGCCGCCGCCGCCCCACAGGCCCCAGGCCACGGAGGTGGCGGGCAGCCCCTCTGCGCGGCGCCGTTCGGCGAGCGCGTCGAGCGCGGCGTTCGCCGCGCCGTAGGCGCTCTGGCCGCCGCTGCCCCAGACCCCGGCCCCGGAGGAGTACAGGACGAACGCGTCGAGTTCCCGGGTGCGCGTCAGCTCGTGCAGGTTCAGGGCGCCGGCGACCTTGCCCGCGTACACCTCGGCGAGGGAGTCGGCATCGGTGTCGAGGAAGGCGGCCGAGTGCGGGACGCCGGCGGTGTGGAAGACGGCGGTGGGCGGGTGGGCGTCGAGGAGGGCGGCCAGTGCCTCGCGGTCGGAGACGTCACAGGCGGCGAGGGTGACTTCGGCGCCCAGGGCGCGCAGTTCCCCGGCCAGCCCGGCAGCCCCGGGAGCATCCGGGCCACGGCGCCCGGTCAGCACCAGATGCCCGGCCCCCGCACCGGCGAGCCAGCGGGCGACATGAGCACCGAGAGCACCCGTACCCCCCGTCACCAGCACCGTGCCACGGGGGGTGTAGGTGCGGCGGGCGGGGGCGCCGCCGGCGGGAACGAGCCGGCGGCCGTAGGAGCCGGAGGCGCGGACGGCGATCTGGTCCTCGTCGGCGATTCCCGCCAGGGCGGCGGCCAGCCGCTGCCAGTCGCGCTCGTCGGGGGCCTCGGGCAGATCCACCAGACCGCCCCAGAGGAGGGGGTGTTCCAGTGCGATGCCACGGCCGAGTCCCCAGACCTGCGCGCCCTCGGAACCGGGCCGTTCGGCGGGCGAGACGGCGACGGCGCCGCGGGTCGCGGCCCACAGCTTCGCGGTGAGGCTGGCGTCGGCCGCCGCCTGCGCGAGGAGGGTGGTGCCGAGCACGGCGAGGGCCGGCTCGGGGCGTTCGGGGTGCGCTCGCCCATCGGCCCCGAGGAGGGACAGGATGCCGTCGAAGGGCCGGGCGGAGCCTCCCTCGGTTCCCTCGCCGGTCCCGTACGCGGTGAGCCGGCCGGCCAGGGTCGCGCGGCTGGCGGTGCGCGCGTCCAGGGTCAGGCGTTCGGTCCGGGCACCGTGCCGGACGAGGGCGGCCTCGGCCTCGTCGGCGAGGACACCGATGCCTTCGGGGAGGACGAGCAGCCAGCGCCCCGAGAGGTCCGGGGTGGTGCCGGATGCCGGCTCTGCGAGGCTCTTCCAGGTGGTGCGGTAGCGCCAGGAGTCCGTGCCGGTGGGATCGGCGGCGGGGGTGGACCGTACGGAGGGCTCCAGCCAGTAGTCCTTGTGCTGGAAGGCGTAGGTGGGCAGGTCTACGGTCCTGGCCCCGGTGCCTTCGAAGAGGACACTCCAGTCGATGTCGACGCCACGGACGAACAACTCGGCGGCCGAGGTCAGGAACCTCTCCCAGCCACCCTCCTCACGCCGCAACGAACCACCGGCCAGGACGTCCCTGCCCTCGGCGGTCTCCTGAATACCCATGACCAGCACCGGGTGGGCACTGGACTCGACGAAGGTGCCGAAGCCCCGGTCCAGGAGCAGCCGGACCGTCTCCTCGAAACGGACCGTCTGGCGGAGATTGCGGTACCAGTACGAGGCGTCCAGCCCCGTCGTATCCACCAGCTCACCCGTCACCGTCGAGTAGAACGGAATCTCCGAACGACGCGGCGTGACCGGAGCCAGCACGTCGAGGAGTTCGGCCTCGATCCGCTCCACATGCACGGAGTGCGAGGCGTAGTCGACCGGAACCTGACGAGCCCGCACCCCCTCACCCACATACACGGCCACGATCTCCGTGATCGCATCGGCATCACCCGACACCACCGTGCTCGACGGACCATTCACGGCCGCCACACTCAGCCGACCCGTCCACTCGGCACCGGCAAGACGTTCCTCGACCTGCGCGAGTGGCAGGGGAATCGACGCCATGCCACCGAGTCCGGCCAGCTCGCGGCCGATCACACCGGCCCGCAGCGCCACCACCCGGGCGGCGTCCTCAAGGGACAAAGCCCCCGACACCGCGGCGGCCGCTATCTCCCCCTGCGAATGCCCCACCACCGCATCCGGAACAACCCCGAACGAACGCCACACCTCAGCGAGCGACACCATCACAGCCCACGTCACCGGCTGCACCACACCCACATCGTCCAGCGAACCCCCCGCACGCACCACCTCGACCACATCGAAGTCAACGAACGGCGCCAACGCATCCGCACACTCACGCAACCGGGCAGCGAACACCGGTGAGGACTCCAGCAGCCCCGCACCCATCCCCACCCACTGCGTCCCCTGACCCGGAAACACCAACACCCGACGGCCCACCGGACCCACAGCGTCCTCGACAATCCGGGAACCGAGCGTGACCTGACGGTGCTCGAACACCGACCGCGACGTCACCAGCGAATACCCCACGTCCAGCAGACGCGGCGCACCCTCCGCCCCCAGCCGGGCCCGCAACCGCTCGGACTGCACCCTGAGCGCCGGCCCCGACTTCGCGGACACCACCAACGGCACCACCGGCAACTCACGAACCACCGGCTCCGCCACCGCATCCGGCACAGGAGCCTGCTCCAGAATCACGTGCGCGTTGGTCCCGCTCACACCGAAGGACGAGACGCCCGCGCGACGGGAACGCCCGGTCTCCGGCCACGGACGCGACTCGGTGAGGAGGGAGACCACGCCGTCTCCCCAGTCCACCTGCGAGGACGGGGCATCCACATGCAACGTCCGGGGCAGCAGGCCCTGCTGGAGTGCCATCACCATCTTGATGACGCCGCCGACACCGGCGGCGGCCTGGGTGTGGCCGATGTTCGACTTCAACGAGCCGAGCCACAGCGGTCGTTCCGGGGTGTGCGCGCTGCCGTACGTGTCGATCAGGGCGTGCACCTCGATGGGATCGCCGAGCTTGGTGCCCGTACCGTGCGCCTCGACTACGTCCACGTCGCCGGCGGTGACCCGGGCGTCGGCGAGGGCCTGGCGGATGACGCGCTGCTGGGCGGCGCCGCTGGGGGCGGTGAGGCCGTTGCTGGCGCCGTCCTGGTTGACGGCCGAGCCCCGCAGTACCGCGAGGACGCGGTGTCCCTTGCGCACGGCGTCGGAGAGCCGTTCCACCAGGATGATGCCGGCGCCCTCTCCGGGGCCGAACCCGTCGGCGGACTCGGCGAAGGCCTTGCAGCGTCCGTCGGCGGCCACGCCGCGCTGGCGGGAGAACTGTACGAAGACGGCGGGCGTGGACATGACGGTGACGCCGCCGGCGAGAGCGAGGTCGCACTCGCCCGAGCGCAGCGACTGGGCGGCCTGGTGGAGGGCCACCAGGGAGGAGGAACAGGCGGTGTCCACGGAGACGGACGGGCCTTCGAGGCCGAGCGTGTAGGAGATGCGGCCGGAGGTGAAGCTGACCACCCCGCCGGTGAGCAGGTCGCCCTCCAGCTGTGCGGAGGGCTCGTGCACTCCGGAGGTGTAGCCGCCGTCCCAGGCGCCGACGAACACGCCGGTGCGGGACCCGGCCAGGGACCGGGGGGCGATCCCGGCGCGTTCCAGGGCCTCCCAGGAGGTTTCGAGCAGCAGCCGCTGCTGCGGGTCCATCGCCACCGCCTCGCGCGGCGAGATCCCGAAGAACGCCGGGTCGAAGGCCCCGGCGGACCCGAGGAAGCCGCCTTCGCGGCAGTACGAGCGTCCGGCCGCGTCCGGGTCGGGGTCGTAGAGCCCTTCGACGTCCCAGCCGCGGTCGCCCGGGAAGGGCGAGACAGCGTCGGTGCCGCCGGACACGAGGTCCCACAGGTCCTCGGGGGAGCCTGCGCCGGGGAAGCGGCAGGCCATGCCGACGATCGCGATCGGCTCGTGGGCCCGTGCCTCCAGTTCTTTGAGGCGCTCGCTGGTGCGGTGCAGTTCGGTCGTGGTCCGCTTCAGGTACTCGCGGAGCTTCTCTTCGTTCGCCATGTCTCGTCACCCGTCACGTGCTGTGCGGTTCAGAACCGCTCGTCGATGAATGCGAAGATCTCGTCGTCGTCGGCGTCCTCGATGGACTCGGCGACCGATTCGGCCTTCGCGTCCGCGGGATGCGTGGTGCCGCCGCCGATGCCGCCCCACAGGCCGGTGAGGGCCGTGAGCCGGTTGGCGATCTCCTTGTGCGCCGTTTCGTCGGGGGTGGCGGTGCCGTCGGCGGTCTGTCCGGCGAGTGCGCCGAACAGGACCTCCAGGCGGTCGAGTTCCGCCATGACGGAGGTGCCGCGGGCGTCCGGGGCCGGGGCGGCCGCGGACGCGGCCCCCTCCTCCGGCGCCAGTTCGCGGCGCAGGTGCGCGGCGAGGGCCGCCGGGGTCGGGTGGTCGAAGACCAGGGTGGCCGCCAGGCGCAGACCGGTGGCCTCGGCCAGCCTGTTGCGCATCTCGACGGCGGTGAGGGAGTCGAAGCCGAGCACCTTGAACGCCCGGTCGACGATGATGCCCTCCGGTCCGCCGTGGCCGAGCACGGCCGCGGCGTGGATCCGTACGGTCTCCAGGACCAGTTCCTGCTGCTCCTGGGGGGCCAGGCCGGCGAGCCGCTCGGCGAGGGTTTCCCCGGGTCCGTCCTGGTCGCGCCGGTCGGTCCGGTTCTCGGTGCCGCCGACGAGCGGGCCGAGGAAGGCGGGAACGGGTCCGGCGGCGCGCAGGGCCGCGTGGTTGAGCCGGATCGGGACTTGGAGGGGGCTGTCGACGGCCTGTGCGGCGTCGAAGAGCGCGAGTCCCTCGGCGTCGGTGAGGGGCATGACGCCGCCGCGGGCGAGCCGGCGGTGCATTCCGCTCTGGTCGAGGTGTCCGGCCATGCGGCTGCTGCTGGACCACAGGCCCCAGGCGAGCGAGACGGCCGGCAGGCCGAGGGAGCGGCGGTAGCCGGCGAAGGCGTCGAGGAAGGCGTTGGCCGCCGCGTAGCCGCCCTGGCCGGGGCTGCCGAAGAGCGCGGAGGAGGAGGAGTAGAGGACGAAGGCGGACAGGTCGAGGCCGCGGGTCAGTTCGTGCAGGTTGAGCACGGCGTCGACCTTGGGGCGCAGGACGGTGTCCAGGCCCTCCGGGGTGAGTGTGGGCAGGGTGCCGTCGGCGAGGACGCCGGCGGTGTGGACCACGGCGGTCAGTGGCTGGTCCCGCGGGATGTCCGCGAGGAGCGCGGCGAGCTGTTCGCGGTCGGCCGCGTCGCAGGCCCGTACGGCGACCTCGGCGCCCAGGGCGGTCAGTTCGGCGGCGAGGTCGCGGGCGCCCTCGGCCTCGATGCCCTGGCGGCCGGCGAGCACGAGGTGGCGGACGCCGTGCTCGGCGACCAGGTGGCGGGCGGCAATGCTGCCGAGGGTGCCGGTGCCACCGGTGACCAGGACGGTGCCGTACGGCCCGAAGGACGGCGGCAGGGTGAGGACGAGCTTGCCGGTGTGGCGGGCCTGGCTGAGGGTGCGGAACGCCTCGCGGGCGTGCCGGATCTCGTAGGCCGTCAGCGGCAGGGGTTCGAGGACCCCCGCCTCGAAGAGGGCGAGCAGTTCGCGAAGCATCTCGCCGACGGTCTCCGGACCGGCCTGCACCAGGTCGAAGGCCTGGTAGACGGTGCCGGGGTGGTCGGCGGCGATCTGCCGCGGGTCGCGGACGTCGGCCTTGCCGAGCTCCAGGAATTGGCCGCCTCCGGGGAGCAGCCGCAGGCCGGCGTCGACGAACTCGCCGGCGAGGGAGTTGAGGACGATGTCCACGCCCTTGCCGCCGGTCTCGGCGAGGAACTCGTCGGCGAACCGCACGGTGCGGGAGTCGGAGATCGCCCCGTCACCGAGGCCGAGACGGCGCAGGGTGTCCCACTTGCCGGTGCTGGCCGTGGCGTACACGGTCAGTCCGTGGTGGCGGGCCAGTTGGAGGGCTGCCATGCCGACGCCGCCGGCGGCCGCGTGGATCAGCACGCTCTGGCCGGGTGCGGCCTTGGCGAGGCGGGTCAGGGCGTACTGGGCGGTGAGGAACACGGCGGGCACGGACGCGGCCTCGGCGTAGGTCCAGCCGGCGGGGATCGGGGCGACCATGCGGTGGTCGGCGATCGCGTACGGGCCGAAGCCGCCGGTCCACATGCCGAGGACGCGGTCGCCGGGGGCGAGTCCGGTCACGCCGGGCCCGATCTCGGTGACGACGCCCGCGCCCTCGGCTCCCATGACGCCTTCGCCCGGGTACATGCCGAGGGCGATGAGGGTGTCGCGGAAGTTGAGGCCGGCGGCGCGTACGGAGACGCGCACCTGCCCGTCCTGGAGTTCGCCCAGGGTGTCGGGCGCCTCGGCGAGGCGCAGTCCTTCCATGGTTCCGGTGCCGCTGGTGGTGAGCCGCCAGGCGGTGGTGCCGACGGGCGGCGCGAGGTTGTCGCCGAGGGCGGCGCCGGTGCCGGGCCTGGCGAGCCTGGGGACGCGGACGGTGGTGCCGCGGACGGCGGCCTGGGGTTCGCCGCAGGCGAGGGCGGCGGCCAGGGCGGTGCCGTTGACGGAGTCGTTGTCCACGTCGAGCAGGGTGAAGCGGCCGGGCTCCTCGGACTGGGCGGAGCGGATCAGGCCCCAGACGGTGGCCGCGGCGGGGTCGCCGAGTTCGTCGTCGGCGCCCGCGGCGACGGCGCCGCGGGTCACCAGGGCGAGGGTGGTGCCGGTGAGGGCGCTGCCGTGTTCCAGCCAGGTCTGGGCAAGGTCCAGGGCCCGGTGGGCGGTGGTGTGCGCGGACGCGGCGTCGGGGCGGGGCAGGTGCGGGATGGAGACGACGACGGTGTCCGGCGCCTGTCCGGCGGTGGCGGCTTCGAGCAGTTCGGCCAGGCCCGGGTACCAGTCGCAGGAGGTGCCGGTGGTCTCCAGCGCGGAGGCGACCTTGGCGTGGTCGTCGCCGACGACGGCGATCCGGCGTACGGGCAGGGTCGGGGCGGCGGGCAGCGGCTGCCAGTCGACCTCGTACAGGGCGCCGTTGCGCTTGGCGCGGCCCTCGGGGCCGACGGCGAACTGTTCGTCGGAGACGGTCCGTACGACGAGTTCGTCGACGGAGAGGACGGGCCGGCCGGAGTCGTCGGTGCACAGCAGTCGCACCGCCTCCGCGCCGGCCGGGAAGATGCTGACGCGCAGCCGGGCGGCGCCTTCGGTGTACAGGCGGACGCCGCGGACGGCGAACGGCATGCGGGCCTTGCCGTCCTCGGGGAAGAACGATCCGAGGTTCATGGCCTGCAGGGCGGCGTCGAGGAGCGCGGGGTGGAGTCCGAAGCCGGCGGTGGCGTCGCCGGCCTGCGGTGGGAGGGCGACCTCTGCGTGGACGGTGGTGCCGTCGGCCCAGCCGGTGCGGAAGCCCCGGAAGAGCGGGCCGTAGTCGTAGCCGCGGTCGGTGAACTGTTCGTAGAAGGCGTCGGGGCCGGTGTCGGCGGGCCGGGCGGCGGCCGGGGGCCATACGGCCGGGCCGGCGGGGGCGGGTCCGTCCTCCGCGGGGGCCACGACGGCCTCCGCGTGGCGGCGCCAGGGGGAGCCCGGGTCGGCGCCTGCCTCGCGGGAGTGGACGGTGAGGGTGCGCCTGCCGTCGTCGTCGGCGGCGGTGACGAGCAGGTTCAGCTCGACGGCGCCGTTGTCGGGGAGGACCACGGGCGCCTGGAGGATCAGTTCGTCGAGGCGGTCGCAGCCGTGCTGGCGGCCGGCCCACAGGGCGAGGTCCACCAGGGCGGCGCCGGGCAGCAGTGCCGTCCCCATGAGGGCGTGGTCGGCCAGCCACGGCTGGGTGTCGGAGCCGAGCCGGGCGGTGTAGGCGACCGAGCCGGACTCGGGGAGTTCGACGCCGGCGCCGAGCAGCGGGTGGCCGGCCTCGCGGATGCCGATGCCTGCGGCGTCGCCGCGGCGGGCGGGTGCGTGGTACCAGTACCGCTTGCGCTGGAAGGGGTAGGTGGGCAGATCGACGCGGCGGGAGTCGGTGCCGAAGAGGGCGTCGGCGTCGATCTCGACCCCGCTGATGTGGGCCATGCCGAGCGCGGCGCCGAACCAGCGGGCGCCGCCCTTCTCCCGGCGCAGGGTGCCGAGGACGGCGGCCCGGCCGCCGACGTCGGCGACGGTCTCCTGCACGGAGGTGGCGAGCATCGGGTGCGGGCTGGGCTCCAGGAAGACCTCGTAGCCGTCCGCGATCAGGGAGCGGGTGGCCCGCTCGAACTCGACGGGCTCGCGCATGTTGCGGTACCAGTACGCGCTGTCGAGGGCGGCGGTGTCGAGGAGTCCGCCGGTGACGGTGGAGTAGAAGGGGATCTGCGAGGTGCGCGGGGACACCGGTGCCAGGACCTCCATGAGGTGGTCCTTCAGGGCGTCGACCTGGGCGGAGTGCCCGGCGGTGTCGACGCCGGGGATGGCGCGGGCGTGGACCCCCTCTGCGGTGAGCTCCTCCAGGAGTTCGCGGAGGGCTTCGGGGTCGCCCGCGACGGCGGCGGTGCCGGGGCTGTTGACGGCGGCGACGGAGAGCCGGTCGCCGAACCGCGCCAGCCGGAAGCGGATCTGCTCGGCGGGCAGGGACACGGCGAGCATGCCGCCCTTGCCTGCCAGGGTCAGCCAGGCCTGGCTGCGCAGGGCCACGATCCGGGCGGCGTCGTCGAGGGAGAGGCCGCCGGAGACGTACGCGGCGGCGATCTCGCCCTGGGAGTGGCCGACGACGGCGTCGGGGTGCACCCCGATGGCCCGCCAGGCCTCGGCCAGGGACACCATCATCGTGAACAGCACGGGCTGGACCACGTCGACGCGGCTGAGCGCGGGGGCGCCGGGCACCTGACGCAGCACGTCCATGACGGACCAGTCGAGGTACGAACGCAGCGCGGCGTCGCAGGCCTGCGCGGATGCGAGGAAGGCCGGCGAGCGGTCGAGCAGCCCCTCGGCCATGGCGGGCCACTGGGAGCCCTGGCCGGGGAAGACGAACGCGATGCGGTCGCCGGGACCGGCGGTGCCTCGGAGCACGGCCAGGTGCGGCCGGTCCTGGGCGAGGGAGTTGAGGGCGTCGAGGAGTTCCTCACGGCTCTCGCCGATGACGGCGGCCCGGTGCTCGAAGCGGGAGCGGGCCGCGACCAGGGTGTAGCCGGCGTCGGCGGGGTGCATGCCGGGGTGCTCGACGAGCCCGGCGCGCAGCCGGGCGGCCTGGGCGCGCAGGGCCGAGTCGGAGCGGGCCGAGAACAGCAGCGGGACGGTGACCTCGTCCCACCAGTCCGTGGCCTGGCCGCCGTCCTGGGCGCTGTCGTCGGCCGGGCCGGCCGCGGTGTCGGAGCGCGGGGCCTCCTCGACTATGACGTGGGCGTTGGTGCCGCTGATGCCGAAGGCGGACACGGCGGCGCGGCGCGGGGTGGCGCGCTCGGGCCAGGGCACGTCGTCGGTGAGCAGGGACACCGCTCCCGCCGTCCAGTCGACCCGCGGGGTCGGCTCGTCCACGTGGAGGGTGCGGGGCAGTGTGCTGCCGCGCAGGGCGAGGACCATCTTGATGACGCCGGCCACACCGGCGGCGGCCTGGGTGTGGCCGATGTTGGACTTGACCGAGCCGAGCCACAGCGGGTCGTCGGCGGGCCGGGCCTCGCCGTAGGTGGCCAGTACGGCCTGGGCCTCGATGGGGTCGCCCAGCTCGGTTCCGGTGCCGTGCGCCTCGACGGCGTCGATCTCCTCGGGGCGCAGTCCGGCGTCGGCGAGGGCCTGGCGGATGACGCGCTGCTGGGAGGGGCCGTTGGGGGCGGTGAGGCCGTTGCTGGCGCCGTCCTGGTTGACGGCGGAGCCGCGGATGACGGCGAGCACCGGGTGCCCGTTGCGCTCGGCGTCGGAGAGCCGTTCGACGAGGAGCATGCCGGCGCCCTCGCCGAGCGCGACGCCGTCGGCCCCGGCCGCGAAGGCGCGGGAGCGCCCGGAGGGGGACATGACGCGCTGGCGGGAGAACTCGACCAGCATCTCCGGGGTGGACATGACGGTGGCACCGCCGACCAGGGCCATGCCGCACTCGCCGCGGCGCAGCGACTGGACGGCCAGGTGCAGGGCGACCAGCGAGGCCGAGCAGGCGGTGTCGACGGTGACGGCGGGGCCTTCGAGGCCGAAGACGTACGAGAGGCGGCCGGACATGACACTGGCGGAGTTGCCGGTGCCGAGGTAGCCGTCGAAGTCCTCCTCGCTGTTCTGCAGCAGCGGCATGTAGTGCTGGCCGTTGGTGCCGACGAACACGCCGGTGCGGGTGCCGCGCAGGACGTTCGGGTCGAATCCGGCGCGCTCGCAGGCCTCCCAGGAGGTTTCGAGCAGGAGCCGCTGCTGCGGGTCCATGGCGAGGGCCTCGCGCGGGGAGATCCCGAAGAACTCCGGGTCGAAGTCGGGGGCCTCGTGGAGGAACCCGCCCTCGCGGACGTAGGTGCGGCCCTGGGCCTCGGGGTCCGGGTCGTACAGTCCGTCGAGGTCCCAGCCCCGGTTGGTGGGGAAGGTGGTGATGGCGTCGCCGCCGTGGGTCACGAGCTGCCACAGTTCGTCGGGCGTGTTGATGCCGCCGGGGAAGCGGCAGGCCATGGAGACGATGGCGATGGGCTCGCTGTCGCCGCCGGCGGGCGTGGTGGCGAACGGGGCCGCGGTGTCGGGTTCCCGCACCCCGCCGGCCAGCTCGCCGAGGTGGCGGGCGACGGCCGCGGTGGTGGGGTGGTCGAAGACGAGCGAGGGGGCCAGGCTCAGGCCGGTGGCCTCCCGGAGCCGGTTGCGGAGTTCGACCGCGGTGACCGAGTTGAAGCCCAGTTCCTTGAAGGGCCGTTCGGCGGCGATGCCGTCGCCGGTGGCGTGGCCGAGGACGGCCGCGACGTGTGTGCGCACGAGGCGCACCAGCTCGCGCTGCCGTTCCTGGTCGGTCTTGTCGCGCAGGGCGGCCGCGAGGCCGGTGCCGGTGCTGTCCCGCTCGTCCGCGGCGGCCCGCTCTGCGGCCCGGAGCCGCTGGACGGCGGGGAGTTCGTCGAGGAGGGCCGAGGGGCGGGCGGCGGTGTACGCGGGCTCGAAGCGCTCCCAGTCGATGTCGGCGACGGCGATGCCGGTCTCGCCGCGTCCGACGATCCCGTCGAGCACGTCGAGGGCGCGCTCCGGGTCGAGGAAGGACAGGCCGGTACGGAACAGCTGCTCGGCGGCGGGGCCGGCGGCGACGCTCTGCCAGGGGGTCCAGGCCACGGAGGCGGCGGGCAGTCCGCGGCTGCGGCGGCCCTCGGCGAGGGCGTCGAGGTACGCCGTACCGGCCGCGTAGCCGCCCTGGCCCGCGCCGCCCCAGACACCGGCGACGGAGGAGAAGACGACGAACGCGTCGAGTTCCGCGTCCGCCAGCAGGGCGTCGAGGCGGGTGGCGAGGTCGGTCTTGGCCCCGACGGAGGCGGCGAAGCCCTCCATCGTGGTCTCGGTGAGCAGGGTGAGGGGGGTCGTCGGCGGGGCGACGTAGACGGCGGTGGGGGTGTGCGCGGCCAGGAGTGCGCGCAGCCCGTCCTGGTCGTCGAGCGCGCAGGGAACGACGGTGGTGCGGTCGGCCAGGCCGGCGAGCGGCCCTTCGGTCCCGGCGGTCTCGTCCGTGAGGGTGCCGGTGAGCCCGGCGAGGACGATCCGCTCGGCGCCGCCGGTCAGCAGGCGGCGGGCGAGGGGTCCGGCCACGGCGGCGATGTCGCCGACGACGAGGACGGTGCCGCGCGGGCGGGTCACGGCGACGGCCGGTGCGGCGGGCGCCTGGATCAGGCGGCGGCCGTAGGTGCCGGAGGCGCGGACGGCGACCTGGTCGTCGGTGCCCGGGGCGGCGAGGATGCCGGCCAGCTGCTGGAAGGCGCGGGCGTCGGCGTCGGCCGGCAGGTCCGCGAGTCCGCCCCAGCAGACGGGGAGTTCGAGGGCGGCGACCCGCCCGAGGCCCCAGACCTGGGCCTGTACGGGGGACGGGGTCTCGGCGGGCGACACGGCCGCGGCACCGAAGGTGACGGCCCACAGCCGGGCCTCGGTGCCCGCGTCGGCAGCGGCCTGGGCGAGGGTGAGGGTGCTGGCCAGGCCGAGCGGGACGGCCGGGTGGTCGGGGTGCGTGCCCTCGGCGAGGGCGAGGAGGGAGAGCACGCCGGTGAGCGGCTCGGTCCCGGCCCGGCCGGCGGACTCGGCGAACCGGGCCCGCAGCAGAGACCGGTCGGCGGTGGCCGGGTTCACGGCGAACGGCTCGACGGTGGCGCCCCGGTCGGCCAGGGCCTGCCGGGCGGACTCGGCGGCCGCGGAACCGGTCAGTGCCTCGGGGAGGACGAGGAGCCAGCGCCCGGAGAGGCGGGCGGCGGGGTCCTTGGCGCTCAGGCCCTTCCAGGTGGTGCGGTAGCGCCAGGCTTCGGGACCGGAGGCCTCGGCGGCGGCTGCGGGAGCGGCCGTCTTCTCCAGCCAGTAGTGCTCGTGCTGGAAGGCGTAGGTGGGCAGGTCTACGGTCCTGGCCCCGGTGCCGTCGAAGAGAGCGGTCCAGTCGATGTCGACGCCACGGACGAACAACTCGGCCGCCGAGGTCAGGAACCTCTCCCAGCCACCCTCCTCACGCCGCAACGAACCACTGATCAGCACATCGAGCCCGGCCGCATCGGCACATTCCTGAACACCGATACCAAGCACCGGGTGGGCACTGGACTCGACGAAAGTACCGAAACCCCGGTCCAGGAGCAGCCGGACCGTCTCCTCGAAACGGACGGTCTGACGGAGATTGCGGTACCAGTACGAGGCGTCCAGCACCGTCGTATCAACCAGCTCACCGGTCACCGTGGAGTAGAACGGAATCTCCGAACGACGCGGCGCGACCGGAGCCAGCACATCGAGGAGTTCGGCCTCGATCCGCTCCACGTGCGCGGAGTGCGAGGCGTAGTCGACCGGAACCTGACGAGCCCGCACCCCTTCGCCCTGATACGCGGCCACGATCTCCGTGATCGCGTCGGCGTCACCCGACACCACCGTGCTCGACGGACCATTCACGGCGGCCACACTCAGCCGACCCGTCCACTCGGCACCGGCAAGACGTTCCTCGACCTGCGCGAGTGGCAGGGGAATCGACGCCATGCCACCGAGTCCGGCCAGCTCACGGCCGATCACCCCCGCCCGCAACGCCACCACCCGGGCAGCATCCTCAAGAGACAACGCACCCGACACCGCGGCAGCCGCGATCTCCCCCTGCGAATGCCCCACCACCGCATCCGGAACAACCCCGAACGAACGCCACACCTCAGCGAGCGACACCATCACAGCCCACGTCACCGGCTGCACCACACCCACATCGTCCAGCGAACCCCCCGCACGCACCACCTCGACCACATCGAAGTCAACGAACGGCGCCAACGCATCAGCGCACTCACGCAACCGGGCAGCGAACACCGGCGAGGACTCCAACAGCCCCGCACCCATCCCCACCCACTGCGTCCCCTGACCCGGAAACACCAACACCCGACGACCCGGTGCCCCGGCCACACCCTCAACCTTCAAGTCCCCGAGGGAGACCGATCGGTGTTCCAGGTGCGAGCGCCCGGCGGCAAGACTCAGGCCCACATCGAGCGGACGCAGCGCGGAATCCGCGTCCAACCGGGCCCGCAGCCGGGAAGACTGCGCCTCCAAAGCGGCCGCCGACTTCGCGGACACCACCAACGGAACCACCGGCAACTCACGAACCACCGGCTCAGCCACCGCATCCGGCACAGGAGCCTGCTCCAGAATCACGTGCGCGTTGGTCCCGCTCACACCGAAGGACGAGACACCCGCGCGGCGGGAACGCCCGGTCTCCGGCCACGGACGCGACTCGGTCAACAGCTCGACCGCACCCGCATCCCAGTCCACCTGCGAAGACGGCGCATCCACATGCAACGTCCGAGGCAGCACACCCTCCTGGAGCGCCATCACCATCTTGATGACACCACCCACACCAGCAGCAGCCTGCGCATGACCGATGTTCGACTTCAACGAACCCAGCCACAACGGCTGCTCCACCGGACGCCGCCCATACGTGGCCAACAAAGCCTGAGCCTCGATCGGGTCACCCAGCCGGGTCCCCGTGCCGTGCGCCTCGACCACATCCACATCCGCGGTCCCCAGGCCGGCATTGGCCAGCGCAGCCCTGATCACCCGCTGCTGCGAAGGACCGTTCGGCGCCGTCAGACCATTGCTCGCACCGTCCTGATTCACCGCAGAACCCCGCACCACCGCCAGCACGCGATGCCCCCGGGCCACCGCGTCCGACAGACGCTCCACCAGCAGCACACCCACACCCTCGGCCCAGCCCGTACCGTCCGCACCCTCCGCGAACGCCTTGCACCGACCGTCCGACGCCAGCCCCCGCTGCTGCGAGAACTCCACGAAGGTGCTGGGTGTGGCCATGACGGTGACGCCGCCGGCGAGGGCGAGGTCGCACTCGCCCGAGCGCAGCGACTGCGCGGCGAGGTGCAGGGCCACCAGCGAGGAGGAACAAGCCGTATCGACCGTGACCGCAGGGCCTTCGAGACCCAGCGCGTAGGAGATGCGACCGGAGACCACACTGCCGGAGTTGCCGGTGCCGCCGTAGCCGCCCGCGTCCTCGCCGACGGCCCGGTCGGTGCCGTAGTCGTGGTACATCGATCCGACGAAGACGCCGGTGCGGGAGCCCTTCAGCGAGTCGGCAGGAACACCCGCCCGCTCCAACGCCTCCCACGACGTCTCCAGCAACAACCGCTGCTGCGGATCCATCGCCACCGCCTCACGCGGCGAAATACCGAAGAACCCCGCATCGAACCCACCCGCACCGTGAAGGAAACCCCCCTCACGCACATACGAACGCCCCGCAACCCCCGGCTCGGGATCGAACAGCGACTCCACACCCCAACCACGGTCACCCGGGAACGGCGACACCGCGTCCACCCCCGACGACACCAACTCCCACAACCCCTCCGGCGAACCCACCCCACCCGGGAAACGGCACGCCATCCCCACGATCGCGATGGGTTCGCTGCCGCGCTCCTCGACCGCGCGCAGCTTCTCTCGGGTCTCGTGCAGCTCGGTCATGGCACGGCGCAGGTAGTCGCGGAGCCTGCCCTCGCTGCCGGTGGCGTCGTTGTGGGTGTCGTTAGCAGACACAGCTCTCCCCTGGAGGTGTCGGTGCCGGACTTCAGGCAGTGCGGAAGTCATTGTCGAACAGCTGGAACAGCTCGTCGTCGGAGGCGGAATGGAGTAGTTCGGTGACATCGCCGGTGTCCGGGGCGACCGGATCCGGGGTGTGCCCGGCCGGGTCCGCGGCGGCGGTGCCGAGGTCGGCGAGCAGTGCGGTGAGGCGGTCGGCCATGGTCTGCCGGGCCTCTTCTCCGAGGTCCGGGGAACTGCCGGCCCGGCTCGCGGCCTCGGTGAGCTGGTCGAGCAGGGCGAGTACGGATGCCTCGGCGCCCGGCAGTTCCCCGTCGAGGTGTTCGGCGAGGGCCAGGGGCGTCGGATGGTCGAAGACCAGGGTCGCGGTCAGCCGCAGTCCGGTGGCCTCCGTGAGCCGGTTGCGCAGTTCCACGGCGGTGAGCGAGTCGAAGCCGGCTTCGTTGAAGCTGCGGTTCGGAACGATTTCGGCCGGGCCGGCGTGACCGAGTACGGCCGCCACCTCGGTGCGTACGAGATCGAGGAGGAACGCGGCGCGTTCGGCGCGGGGCAGTGCCGCGACCCGGTCGGCGAACCCGGCGGGCCGTTCCGCGTCGGTGGGCCCGGCGGCCGGCCGTGCGGTGCGCGCGGCCGGCCGGCGGGCGGCGGGTCCGGTGAGGGTGCGCAGGACCTCGGGCAGTGCGCTGCCGGCGTCGCGGGCCGCGGCGGGGTCGATGCGCAGGGGCATCAGAACCGGTTCCTCGCGGGTGCGGGCCGCGTCGAAGAGGGCGAGGGCCTCGGGGTGCGAGAGGGGGACGAGCCCGCTGCGGCGGAGCCGGGCGGCGTCGGCCCCGGAGAGTTCGCCGGCCATGCCCTCGCCGGCCCAGGGGCCCCAGGCGAGGGAGAGGGCGGGCAGGCCCTGGGCGCGCCGCCAGGAGGCGAAGGCGTCCAGGTAGGCGTTGGCGGCGGCGTAGGTGGCCTGTCCGGCGCTGCCGAGGAATCCGGCTGCGGAGGAGAAGAGCACGAACGCGTCGAGGTCGCGGTCGCGGGTGAGTTCGTGCAGGACCCGGACGGCGTCGGCCTTGGGCCGCAGTACGGCGGCGAGGCGGTCGGCGCTCTGGTCGGTGACCAGGCCGTCGTCGAGTACGCCCGCGGTGTGGACCACGCCGGTCAGGGGGTGGGCGGCGGGCAGTCCGGCGAGGAGTGCGGCGAGGGCCTCGCGGTCGGCGGCGTCGCAGGCGGCGACGCGGACCGAGGCGCCGGCCCCGGTGAGTTCGGCGGTGAGCCGGGCCGCCTCCGGGGCGTCCGGGCCGCGTCTGCTGGTCAGCAGCAGCCGGCGCACGCCGTGCCGGTGGACCAGGTGGCGGGCGACAACGGAGCCGAGACCGCCGGTGCCACCGGTGACCAGGACGGTGCCCTCGGGGTTCCAGACGGTGCCGGGGGCGGTGCCGGGTGCGGCGCGGACAGCGGCCGGGGCGTGCGGGGTGCCGTCGCGCAGGGCGAGCTGGCCGGGTGCGTCGCCGCGGGTGAGGGCGGCGGGCAGGGCGGCGTACGAGGCCGGGGCGGTGTCGAGGTCGACGAGGGCGAACCGGCCGGGGTGCTCGGTCCGGGCGGAGCGCAGCAGGCCCCAGGCGGCGGCGGCCGCGGGGTCGGTAACGGGGCCGGCGCAGTCGACGGCGCCGTGGGTGAGCAGGGTCAGTCGGGCCCCGGCGAGGTGTGCGGCCAGGAGCCAGGAGCGGGCGAGTCCGAGGGCGCGGGCCCCTGCCTCGTGCGGGCCCCGTGCTCCGCGCAGGTCGGCGAGCACCTGGACGGGTGTGCCGTCCCCGGCGGGCACGTCGTCCAGGTCCGGTAGGTCGGCGCGGTACCGCGGGCGCGCGCCGGCGGCGGTCAGGGCCTCGGCCACGGCCGGGTCGTGGTCACCCACGAGGTACCAGTCGGTACCCCGGACGGTGGCCGCACCGGCGGCGGGCGCGGCCCGCAGGGGGCGCCAGTCGGGGCGCAGCAGGTCGGCGGCGACGCGGTCGGCGGTGGCCCGGTCGGCGGAGACGCGGCGCATGGCGAGGGAGCGGGCGGCGAAGACGGCCCGGCCCCCGGGGTCGGCGGCGGTGACCGCTACGGCGTCGGGGCCGGCCGGGGAGATCCGGATCCGCAGGGCGTCGGCGCCCGCCGCGTACAGCGTGACGCCGGTCCAGGCGAAGGGGACGAGTCCGTGGGCGTCCTCGCGGGTGGCGGTGACGGCGTGCAGGGCGGAATCGAGGAGGGCGGGGTGGATCCCGTATCCGGGTGCCTCGGCCGCCTCGGGCTCGGGCAGGGCGGCGTACGCGTAGACGTCCTCGCCGAGCCGCCAGGCGGTGTGCAGTCCCTGGAAGGCGGGGCCGTAGCCGATGCCGGCCTCGGTGAACCGTTCGTACTCCCCGTCGAGCGCGACGGGTTCGGCGCCCTCGGGCGGCCAGGTGCCGGCCAGGCCCGTGAGGTCGGGGCCGTCGGCGGGCGGGGCGGCGGGCTCGGTGCGGCCGGTGGCGTGCAGGGTCCAGCCGTCGTCGGCGGGGTCGTCGGCCCGGTCACCGGCCGGAGCGGAGTGGACGGCGACCGGCCGGGTGCCGTCGGCGGCGGCCGGGCCGTGCCACAGGCGCAGCCGTACGGGCGCGTCCTCGGGCAGTGCGAGTGGGTTCTCGAAGGCGAGTTCCGCGACACCGTCCTCGCCGGCGGCGGTCAGGGCGAGTTCGAGGAGGGCGGTGCCGGGGAGCACCGGACGGCCCGCGAGGGTGTGGTCGGCGGTCCACGGGTGGGTGCGGGTGGACAGGGTGGCCGTCCACACGGTGCCCCCGGCGTCGGGGAGTTCGACGACGGCGGCCAGCAGGGGGTGGCCGGCCGGGGAGAGGCCGGCGGCGTCCAGCGGGGCCTGCGGGGCCGGGGCGTCGAGCCAGTAGCGGCTGCGTTGGAAGGCGTACGTGGGCAGTTGGGCGGCCAGGGCGGTGCCGGTACCGGGGCTCGGCGCGGGGGCGGTGGCCACGGGCAGGCCGTGCACGTGGGCGGTGGCCATGGCCTGCTCGAAGGCGGTGGCCTCGGGGCGGCCCCTGCGCAGTACGGAGAAGGCGACGGCGGCCGGGCCCGTCTGCCGCCGGTCCGGCTCGTCGGTATCGAGGACGGCGCGGCTCATCGCGGTGAGCACGGCTTCGGGACCGAGTTCGACGAAGGTGTCGATGCCTTCGGCGCGCAGGGCGCGCAGACCGTCGAGGAACCGCACAGGGCGGCGCGCGTGGCGGACCCAGTGGTCCGCGCCCAGCACGTCGCCTTCCGCGATCTCTCCGGTCAGGTTCGACATGACAGAAATCTTGGGCAGTCCGTATTCGAGACCGCGAGCGATCGTTTCGAACTGTGTCAACATGCCGTCCATGTGCGGCGAGTGGAAGGCGTGACTGACCTTCAGGAGCTTGGCGGCTCGACCGCGGCTCTTCCAGTGCTCGACCAGTTCGCCGACGGCGTCCCCGTCCCCGGCGACGACGACGGCGTCGGGTCCGTTGACGGCGGCGAGGGCGATTTCGCCCTCGCGGCCGACGAGCTGGGGCTCGATCTCCTCCGCGCTCGCGGCGATGGCGCCCATGGCGCCGCCCCCCGGCAGCTCGCCCATGAGGCGGCCCCGGGCGGCGACCAGGCGGGCCGCGTCGGCGAGGGTGAGCACGCCGGCGACGTGGGCGGCGGTGATCTCACCGACGGAGTGCCCGGCCACGGCCTCCGGGTGCAGGCCCCGGGAGGTGACGAGGGCGTAGAGGGCGGCCTCCAGCGCGAACAGCGCGGGCTGGGTGTACTCGGTGCGGTCGAGCAGCGCGGCATCGGCGGAGCCGGGCTCGGCGAACATCACCTCGCGCAGCGGACGCCGCAGGTGCGGGTCGAACGCGGCGCAGATCTCGTCGAGGCTGCGGGCGAACACCGGCTGGGAATCGTAGAGTTCGCGGCCCATGCCGGGGCGCTGGCTGCCCTGGCCGGTGAAGAGGAAGGCGGTGCGGCGGCCGGTGGCCGCGCGGCCGGTGACCACGCGGGCCGGGTCTGTGCCCTCTCCGGCGGCCAGGGCCTCGACTCCGCGCAGCAGTTCGCCGGCATCCGCGCCGAGCACCACGGCGCGCTGGGGGAACGCGGTTCGGGAATGGGCGAGTACGGAGGCCACGGCGGCCGGGTCCGCCGGGTTCCCGGCGCGGTCGGCGGCGGCGAGGTGGCCGGCGAGCCGCCGCGCCTGGGCGCGCAGGGCGACCCCGTCGCGGGCGGAAAGGGCCCAGGCGAGGCTGCCGGAGACCGGGTGGGCCGTCGGGTCCTGCCCGTGCTCGGGGACGGCGGGTGCGGGGACGGCAGGCGGCCCGGTCGGTGCGGGCCCGGCCGGTGGCTCGGCCGGTGTCCGGTCCTCCTCCAGGATGACGTGGGCGTTGGTGCCGCTGGCCCCGAACGCGGAGACGCCGGCCCGGCGGGGCTCCCCCGGCCGCTCGGGCCACGGGGTGTGCTCGGTGAGGAGCGAGACCGCGCCGGCCGACCAGTCGATCCGGGTGGACGGCGCGTCCGCGTGCAGGGTCCGGGGCAGGGCGCTGTGCCGCAGTGCCAGCACGGTCTTGATGACGCCCGCGACGCCCGCGGCGGCCTGTGTGTGCCCGATGTTGGACTTGAGGGAGCCGAGCAGCAGCGGCGAGGAGGCCGGCCGGCCCTGGCCGTACGTGGCGAGCAGGGCCTGTGCCTCGATGGGATCGCCGAGCCTGGTGCCGGTGCCGTGTGCCTCGACGGCGTCGACCTGGTCGGCGGTGAGCCGGCCACTGGCGAGGGCGGCGCGGATGACCCGCTGCTGGGCGGGGCCGTTGGGGGCGGTGAGGCCCGCTCCGGTGCCGTCCTGGTTGACGGCGGAACCCCGGATGACGGCCAGGACGGTACGGCCTTCGCGCCGGGCGTCGGAGAGCCGCTGGAGCAGCAGCATGCCGGCGCCCTCGCCGAAGCCGGTGCCGTCGGCGCCTTCGGCGAACGCCTTGCAGCGGCCGTCCGCGGCGAGCCCGCGCTGCCGGGAGAAGTCGATGAACATCGTCGGCGTGGACAGGACGGTCGCGCCGCCCGCGAGCGCGAGGTCGCACTCCCCCGCGCGCAGGGCCTGCGCGGCCAGGTGGACGGCGACGAGCGAGGAGGAGCAGGCGGTGTCGACGGTGACGGCGGGGCCGCGCAGGCCGAAGGTGTAGGAGATCCGGCCGGAGGCGACGCTGCCGGCGCTGCCGTTGACGAGGTAGCCCTCAAGGCCCTCGGGCATGCGGCCGCCGGGGACGTGCGGGACACGGGCGCCGTAGTCGTCGTACATCACGCCCGCGTACACGCCCGTACGGCTGTCGCACACGGCCTCGCGATCGAGACCTGCCCGCTCCAGGGCCTCCCAGGAAGTCTCCAGGAGGAGCCGCTGCTGCGGGTCCATGGCGAGGGCCTCGCGCGGGGAGATCCCGAAGAACTCCGGGTCGAAGTCCGCGCAGTCGTAGAGGAATCCGCCTTCGCGGGCGTAGCTGGTGCCGTGCGCGTCCGGGTCCGGGTCGTAGAGCGCCTCCAGATCCCAGCCGCGGTCCTCGGGCAGCGCGGAGACGACGTCGGTGCCGGACTCCAGGAGCTTCCAGAGCGCCTCGGGGGTGTCGGCCCCGCCGGGGAGGCGGCAGCTCATCGAGACGATGGCGATCGGCTCCCGGGCTGCCTCCGCCTCCTCTTCGGCGGCGCGCAGCCGGGTACGGGTGCTGACGAGCTCCGCGGTCACGCGCTTGAGGTAGTCGCGGATCTTGTCGGTGCTGCCGGTGTCGTCCGTGCCGGTACTGGTACTGGTGCTGGTGCTGGTGCCGTTGGCGGCGCTTCCCGTCACAACTGCTCCTCGATGAAGGCGAAAAGTTCGTCGTCGGCGAGTTCGAGCGCCGGCTCGGGGGCGGTGGCCGTGCCGGCCGGGTGCCCGCCCAGGACGGTGACCAGGGCGGCCAGCCGACGGTGGACGACCTCGCGACGGATGTCGTCCTCTGCGAGCCCGGTCACGGCGGCCTCCAGGGCCTCCAGTCCGGCGAGGGCGGCCTCGCCGGCCTCCCGGCCGCCGCCCGCGGCGGTGTCCAGCTCCTCGCCGACGTGCACGGCGGCGGCCTGGGCGGTGGGGTGGTCGAAGACCAGGGACGCCGCCAGGCGCAGTCCGGTCACGGCGTTGAGCCGGTTGCGGAGTTCGACCGCGGTCAGGGAGTCGAAGCCGATCTCGCGGAAGGCGCGGGCCGGTTCGACCGCCTCGGGCCCGGCGAAGCCGAGTACGGCGGCCACCTCGGCCCGGACCAGCGCCAGCAGCTCCCGGCCCCGGGCGGCGGCGCCGAGCGGCGCCAGGCGCCGGGTCAGCGCCTGGGCGGCGCTCTCACCGGAGCCGGAGCCGGAGCCGGTGGCGGCTTCGGCGAGCGACGCGGCTGCCGGTACGACGGCCGCGCCCCTCGGGGCGGCGGGAGCCGGGACCAGTTCACGCAGCAGGGCGGGAACGGCCTGGGGACCGTGCGCGGTCCGCTCACGGCGCAGGGCCTGAGCGTCCAGGCGCAGCGGTACGAGCAGGGCGTCGGCGCCCGCGTCTCCCTGGCCCGCGAGAGCCAGGTCGAAGAGGGCGAGGCCCTGGTCATTGGTCATGGGCGCGATGCCGGAGCGCCGCATACGGCGCAGGTCGGCCTCGGAGAGGTGCCCGGTCATTCCGCTGGCCTCGCCCCACAGGCCCCAGGCCAGGGAGACGGCGGGCAGCCCGGCCGCGCGGCGGTGCTGCGCCAAGGCGTCCAGGAAGGTGTTGGCCGCGGCGTAGTTGGCCTGGCCGGGGCGGCCGAGCAGGCCGGCCGCGCCGGAGAACAGCACGAAGGCGGACAGCGGCAGGCCGCGGGTCAGCTCGTGCAGGTGGAGGGCGGCATCGGCCTTGGGCCGCAGTACGGTGTTCAGCCGCTCGGCGTCGAGGGCGGTGAGCGCCCCGTCGTCGAGTACGCCGGCCGCGTGGATCACGGCGGTCAGCGGGTGCGCCGGGTCGATGGCGGCGATCAGGGCCGCGACGGCGGAGCGGTCGGCCATGTCACAGGCGGCGATCTCGATGCGGGCGCCGAGCGCGGTCAGTTCCCCTTCCAGCTCGGCGGCCCCGGCCGCGCTCCGGCCGCTGCGGCTGACGAGGAGCAGTCTGCGGGCGCCGTGGGCGATGACCAGGTGGCGAACGAGCAGCCGCCCGAGAGTGCCGGTCGCCCCGGTGACCAGCACGGTCCCTTCGGGGTCGAACGCGGCCCCGGTGTTGCCGGTGCAGTTGTTATCGATGCCGGTGCCGGTGATAGCGGTGCCGGTGCCGGCGGCCGCCGCGCGGGTGAGGGCCGGAACGAGTACCTCGCCGGCCCGCAGGGCGAACTGGGGCTCGCCGGTGGCGAGCGCCGCGCCGAGCGCGTCCGCCGAAGCGGGCGTGCCGTCGGTGTCGACGAGCACGAACCGGCCCGGGTGTTCGGTCTGGGCGGACCGCACGAGCCCCCAGAGGCCGGCAGCCGCGAGTCCTTCCGCGGTGTCGTTCTCGGTGGCCGCGAGGGCCTGCCCGGTGAGCACGGTCAGGGGGACCTCCGCGAGGGGCCCGTCCTGAGCGAGCCAGTCCTGCACCAGGGCCAGGCCCTGGGCGGTGAGGGCGCGCACGTCCTCCGGCGTGGTCTCCGGATCGGCCGGGAACTGCGCGACCACGGCGTCCGGCGGGGCGGCGCCCTCCTCGACTGCGGTGCGCAGCGCGGCCGCGTCCGCGTACACCCCGGCCCCGGCGAGGCCCGCGGCGGCGAGACCGAAACCGTCGGTGCCGAGTACCGCCGGGCGGGCCGGCGGCTCGGCCGCGTGGCGGCCGGCGGGCCGCTGCCAGGCCACCCGGTAGAGGGGGAGCGCACTCTCGGCGGCGGCGCCGAGCAACGCGTCCAGCCGGTCCTGTGCCAGGGGCCGCATCACGAGGGCGTCCAGCGTGAGGACGGGGGCCGCGGTGAGGTCCGTGGCCTCAAGGCGCACGGCGCCCTCCCCGGTGGGGGTGAGGCGTACGCGCAGCGAGTCCGCGCCCGCCGCATGCAGGGTGATGCCCTTCCACGCGAACGGCAGCAGCACGGAGCCGTCCGGCACGTCGAGCAGCCCGCCGGCCAGCCAGGGCTGCAGGGCCGCGTCGAGCAGCGCGGGATGCACGCCGTAGCCGGCCGCGTCGGCCCGAGCCCGAGCGGGCAGCCGGATCTCGGCGAACACCTCGCCGTCGCCGCGCCACAGGGCCTCGACGCCGGCGAAGACCTCGCCGTACTCGTAACCGAGGTCCGAGAACTGCCCGTAGACGTCGGCGGGTTCGACCTCCTCGGCGCCGGCGGGCGGCCAGACGGTGGCCCAGTCCGCGACGGCCGGGGGTGCGGAGGGAGCGGCGGGGGCGACGAGGCTCTCGCCGTGCCGCGTCCACGCGGCTTCTTCGGCTCCGGCGGTGTCCTCCGGGCGGGAGTGGACGGTCAGCCGCCGGCGGCCCTGCTCGTCCGCGGTCTCCACGCGCACCTGGACCTGCGCGGCGCGGTGGCCGTCGAGGACGAGCGGGGCCTCCAGGGAAAGCTCCTCCACGGTGGCGCAGCCGGTCGCGGCCGCGGCGTGCAGGGCGAGCTCGACGAAGGCCGTGCCGGGCAACAGGGTCCGGCCGCGGACGGCGTGGTCGGCGATCCACGGGTGCTCGGTGAGCGAGATCCGGCCGGCGAACACCGTCTCGCCGGTCGATGCGACCGGCAGCGCGCCGCCGAGCAGCGGGTGGGTCTCCCACACCATGCCGAAGCGGGCGGCCGCGGCGTCGCCGACGCCAGCGGGCGAGGTCGGCGCCCAGTGGCGGGCGCGTTGGAAGGCGTAGGTGGGCAGGTCCACGGTCCTGGCCCCGGTGCCTTCGAAGAGGACACTCCAGTCGATGTCGACGCCCCGGACGAACAACTCGGCCGCCGAGGTCAGGAACCTCTCCCAGCCACCCTCCTCACGCCGCAACGAACCACCGGCCAGGACGTCCCTGCCCTCGGCGGTCTCCTGAATACCCATGATCAGCACCGGGTGGGCACTGGACTCGACGAAGGTGCCGAAGCCCCGGTCCAGGAGCAGCCGGACGGTCTCCTCGAAACGGACCGTCTGGCGGAGATTGCGGTACCAGTACGAGGCGTCCAGCCCCGTCGTATCCACCAGCTCACCCGTCACCGTCGAGTAGAACGGAATCTCCGAACGACGCGGTGCGACCGGAGCCAGCACGTCGAGGAGTTCGGCCTCGATCCGCTCCACATGCACGGAGTGCGAGGCGTAGTCGACCGGAACCTGACGAGCCCGCACCCCCTCACCCACATACACGGCCACGATCTCCGTGATCGCATCGGCATCACCCGACACCACCGTGCTCGACGGACCATTCACCGCGGCCACACTCAGCCGACCGGCCCAGGTGGCACCGGCAAGACGTTCCTCAACCTGCGCCAACGGCAGGGGAATCGACGCCATGCCACCGAGCCCGGCCAGCTCACGGCCGATCACCCCCGCCCGCAACGCCACCACCCGGGCAGCGTCCTCAAGAGACAACGCACCCGACACCGCCGCAGCCGCTATCTCCCCCTGCGAATGCCCCACCACCGCATCCGGAACAACCCCAAGAGAACGCCACACCTCAGCGAGCGACACCATCACAGCCCACGTCACCGGCTGCACCACACCCACATCGTCCAGCGAACCCCCCGCACGCACCACCTCGACCACATCGAAGTCAACGAACGGCGCCAACGCATCCGCACACTCACGCAACCGGGCGGCGAACACCGGTGAGGACTCCAACAGCCCCGCGCCCATCCCGACCCACTGCGTCCCCTGGCCCGGAAACACCAACACCCGACGCCCCACCGGACCCACCGAGTCCTCGACAATCCGGGAACCGAGCGTGACCTGACGGTGCTCGAACACCGACCGCGACGTCACCAGCGAATACCCCACATCCAGCAGACGCGGCGCACCCTCCGCCCCCAGCCGGGCCCGCAACCGCTCGGACTGCACCCTGAGCGCCGGCCCCGACTTCGCGGACACCACCAACGGCACCACCGGCAGCTCACGAACCACCGGCTCCGCCACCGCATCCGGCACAGGAGCCTGCTCCAGAATCACGTGCGCGTTGGTCCCGCTCACACCGAACGCGGACACCCCCGCACGACGTGGGCGTCCGGTCTCCGGCCACGGACGCGACTCGGTCAACAGCTCGACCGCACCCGCATCCCAGTCCACCTGCGAGGACGGGGCATCCACATGCAACGTCCGAGGCAGCACACCCTCCTGGAGCGCCATCACCATCTTGATGACACCACCCACACCAGCAGCGGCCTGCGGGTGGCCGATGTTCGATTTCAGGGAGCCGAGCCACAGCGGCTGCTCCGCCGAGCGCTGCCCGTACGTGGCCAGCAGTGCCTGTGCCTCGATCGGGTCACCGAGCTTGGTGCCCGTGCCGTGCGCCTCGACCACGTCCACGTCCGCGGTCCCCAGACCGGCGTTGGCCAGGGCCTGGAGGATGACCCGCTCCTGGGAGGGGCCGTTGGGGGCGGTGAGGCCGTTGCTGGCGCCGTCCTGGTTGACGGCGTCGCCTCGGATGACGGCGAGCACCCGGTGGCCCTGGCGGACGGCTTCCGACAGCCGCTCGACGGCGACCATGCCCGCGCCCTCGGCCCAGCTGGTGCCGTCGGCGGCGTCGGCGAAGGCCTTGCTGCGGCCGTCGACGGCGAGCCCGCGCTGCCGGGAGAACTCCACGAACAGACCGGGGGCGGCCATGACCGTCACACCGCCGGCGAGAGCGAGGTCGCACTCCCCCGCGCGAACGGCCTGCGCGGCCATGTGCAGGGTGACCAGGGAGGAGGAGCAGGCGGTGTCCACGGAGACGGACGGGCCTTCGAGGCCGAGCACGTACGAGATGCGCCCGGACACCACGCTCGCGGACTTGCCGGTGAGCAGGTAGCCCTCGTGTTCCTCGGAGGCCTCGTGCAGCCGGGAGGCGTACTCCTGGTGGGTGAGGCCCACGTACACGCCGGTACGGGTACCGCGCAGGGACAGCGGGTCGATGCCGGCCCGCTCCAGGGCCTCCCAGGAGGTTTCGAGCAGCAGCCGCTGCTGCGGGTCCATCACCAGCGCCTCGCGCGGCGAGATCCCGAAGAAGTCGGCGTCGAACTCGGCTGCCTCGTGGAGGAACCCGCCCTCGCGGACATACGTGGTGCCGCGGCGACCCGACTCCGGGTCGGGCTCGTAGACCTCGTCGAGGTTCCAGCCTCGGTCGGTGGGCGCGGCGCCGATGACGTCGCGCTCGGCCATGACCAGGTCCCACAGGGCCTCGGGGGTGTCGGCCCCGCCGGGGAAGCGGCAGGCCATGCTCACGATCACGATCGGGTCCTCCGCGTCCCCGGCCGCTCGGACGGCGGGGACGGGGACGGGGGCCGCCTCTGGGGTGTCTCCGAGGAGCTTGCCGAGCAGGTACGTGGCGAGCGCGCCCGGGTTGGGGCGGTCGAACACGACGGTGGCGGGCAGCCGCAGACCGGTGGCACCGGCGATGCGGTTGCGCAGCTCCAGCGCGGTGAGGGAGTCGAAGCCGGTGTCCTTGAACGCCCGGTCGGGGCGGACGGCGTCGGTGCTCGGGTGCCGCAGCACCGCCGCGGCCTCGCCGCGCACGAGCTCGACCAGTGTCCGGGTCCGTTCGGCCTCGGGGAGGGCGGCGAGCCGTTGGGCCAGTCCCTCGGCGGGGCCCATGGAGGCGCCGGCGGAGGCCTGCTGCCGCGCCTCCTCCAGCGCGTGCCGGGCTTCCGGCACGGTGCCGAAGACGGGCCCGGGGCGCAGAGCGGCGGTGCGCGGGGCGAAGTCGGCCCAGTCGACGTCCAGGACAGTGACGCAGGTATCGCCCAGGTCGAGAGCGCGGTGGAGGGCCTCGATGCCGTCGTCGGGGTCCATGGCCCTGATGCCTCTGCGGCTCAGGCTCTCCTCGCCGGCACCCTCGGCCATGCCGCCGCCGCCCCACAGGCCCCAGGCGATGGAGGTGGCGGGCAGGCCCTCGGCGCGGCGCTGTTCCGCGAGGACGTCGAGGGAGGCGTTGGCCGCGGCGTAGGCGGCCTGGCCGCCGTTGCCCCAGGTGCCGGTGACTGAGGAGAAGAGGACGAAGGCGTCCAGTTCCAGTCCCCGGTCGCGGGTGAGTTCGTGCAGGTGGTGCGCCGCGTCGGCCTTCGGCGCCCGGACCCTGCGGAAGGCCTCGGGGGTGACGGAGCCGATCACCCCGTCGTCGAGCACGCCGGCGGTGTGGAAGACGGCGGTGGGCGGGTGGGCGTCGAGGAGGGCGGCCAGTGCCTCGCGGTCGGAGACGTCACAGGCGGCGAGGGTGACTTCGGCGCCCAGGGCGCGCAGTTCCCCGGCCAGCCCGGCAGCCCCGGGAGCATCCGGGCCACGGCGCCCGGTCAGCACCAGATGCCCGGCCCCCGCACCGGCGAGCCAGCGGGCGACATGAGCACCGAGAGCACCCGTACCCCCCGTCACCAGCACCGTGCCACGGGGAGTCCAGCGGGCGTCCTCCGCCGTCCCGGCGGGATGGCCCGCGCGGGTCACCCGGCGGCCGTAGGAGCCGGAGGCGCGGACGGCGACCTGGTCCTCGGCGCCGGGGCGACCGCCCTGGGCCAGCGCGGTGGCCATCCGGTCGAAGGCGCGGGCGTCGGGCTGCGCGGGCAGGTCGACGACGCCTCCCCAGAGGGCGGGCAGTTCGAGTGCGGCGACCCGGGCGAAGGCCCACACCTGCGCCCCGGAGTCCTCGGGCAGCTCGCCGGGGGCGACGGCCACGGCCTGCCGGGTCAGGGCCCACACCCCGGCCGGGGCGAGGTCGGTGTCGGCAGCGGCCTGGAGGAGCGCGAGGAAGGCGAGAACTGCTTCCGTGCCCCCTGCCAGGGGGAGGAGGGACAGCACTCCGTCGAAGGTCTCGCCCTCGGTCCGGTACGAGTCCAGCCGGCCGGCCAGGGTCTCGCGGGTGGCGGTGCGCGTGTCCAGGGTCAGGCGTTCGGTCCGGGCACCGTGCCGGACGAGGGCGGCCTCGGCCTCGTCGGCGAGGACACCGACGCCTTCGGGGAGGACGAGCAGCCAGCGCCCGGAGAGGCGGGCGGCGGGGTCCTTGGCGCTCAGGCCCTTCCAGGTGGTGCGGTAGCGCCAGGAGTCCGTGCCGGAGTGGTCGGCGGCGGGGGCGGACGGAGCAACGGGCTCGAACCAGTAGTGCTCGTGCTGGAAGGCGTAGGTGGGCAGGTCTACGGTCCTGGCCCCGGTGCCGTCGAAGAGAGCGGTCCAGTCGATGTCGACGCCACGGACGAACAACTCGGCCGCCGAGGTCAGGAACCTCTCCCAGCCACCCTCCTCACGCCGCAACGAACCACCGGCCAGGACATCCTTACCCTCGGCGGTCTCCTGAATACCCATGATCAGCACCGGGTGAGCACTGGACTCGACGAAAGTACCGAAACCCCGGTCCAGGAGCAGCCGGACCGTCTCCTCGAAACGGACGGTCTGACGGAGATTGCGGTACCAGTACGAGGCGTCCAGCTGCGTCGTATCAACCAGCTCACCGGTCACCGTGGAGTAGAACGGAATCTCCGAACGACGCGGCGCGACCGGAGCCAGCACATCGAGGAGTTCGGCCTCGATCCGCTCCACGTGCGCGGAGTGCGAGGCGTAGTCGACCGGAACCTGACGAGCCCGCACCCCTTCGCCCTGATACGCGGCCACGATCTCCGTAATCGCGTCGGCGTCACCCGACACCACCGTGCTCGACGGACCATTCACCGCGGCCACACTCAGCCGACCCGTCCACTCGACACCGGCAAGACGTTCCTCGACCTGCGCGAGTGGCAGGGGAATCGACGCCATCCCACCGAGCCCGGCCAGCTCACGGCCGATCACCCCCGCCCGCAACGCCACCACCCGGGCAGCATCCTCAAGAGACAACGCACCCGACACCGCGGCAGCCGCGATCTCCCCCTGCGAATGCCCCACCACCGCATCCGGAACAACCCCGAACGAACGCCACACCTCAGCGAGCGACACCATCACAGCCCACGTCACCGGCTGCACCACACCCACACCGTCCAGCGAACCCCCCGCACGCACCACCTCGACCACATCGAAGTCAACGAACGACGCCAACGCATCCGCACACTCACGCAACCGGGCAGCGAACACCGGCGAGGACTCCAACAGCCCCGCACCCATCCCCACCCACTGCGTCCCCTGACCCGGAAACACCAACACCCGACGACCCGGTGCCCCGGCCACACCCTCAACCTTCAAGTCCCCGAGGGAGACCGAACGGTGCTCCAGGTGCGAGCGCCCGGCGGCAAGACTCAGGCCCACATCGAGCGGACGCAGCGCGGAATCCGCCTCCAACCGGGCCCGCAACCGGGAAGACTGCGCCTCCAAAGCGGCCGCCGACTTCGCGGACACCACCAACGGAACCACCGGCAACTCACGAACCACCGGCTCCGCCACCGCATCCGGCACAGGAGCCTGCTCCAGAATCACGTGCGCATTGGTCCCGCTCACACCGAAGGACGAGACACCCGCGCGGCGTGAACGCCCGGTCTCCGGCCACGGACGCGACTCGGTCAGCAGCTCGACCGCACCCGCATCCCAGTCCACCTGCGAGGACGGCGCATCCACATGCAACGTCCGAGGCAGCACACCCTCCTGGAGCGCCATCACCATCTTGATGACACCACCCACACCAGCAGCAGCCTGCGCATGACCGATGTTCGACTTCAACGAACCCAGCCACAACGGCTGCTCCACCGGACGCCGCCCATACGTGGCCAACAAAGCCTGAGCCTCGATCGGGTCACCCAACCGGGTCCCCGTGCCATGCGCCTCGACCACATCCACATCCGCGGTCCCCAGGCCGGCATTGGCCAGCGCCGCCCTGATCACCCGCTGCTGCGAAGGACCGTTCGGCGCCGTCAGACCATTGCTCGCACCGTCCTGATTCACCGCAGAACCCCGCACCACCGCCAGCACACGATGCCCCCGGGCCACCGCGTCCGACAGACGCTCCACCAACAGCACACCCACACCCTCGGCCCAGCCCGTACCGTCCGCACTCTCCGCGAACGCCTTGCACCGACCGTCCGACGCCAGCCCCCGCTGCTGCGAGAACTCCACGAACATGCCAGGGCTCGCCATCACCGAGGCGCCGCCGGCGAGAGCGAAGTCGCACTCGCCCGAACGCAGCGACTGCGCGGCGAGGTGGAGGGCCACCAGCGAGGAGGAACAAGCCGTATCGACCGTGACCGCAGGGCCTTCGAGACCCAGCGCATAGGAGATACGACCGGACATGACGCTGGCCGTGTTGCCGGTGAGCAAGTAGCCCTCGTAGCCCTGGGCGTTCTCGTAGAGGCGCGGACCGTACTCCTGGGTCATGGCGCCGACGAAGACGCCGGTGCGGGAGCCCTTCAGCGAGTCGGCCGGAACACCCGCCCGCTCCAACGCCTCCCACGACGTCTCCAGCAGCAACCGCTGCTGCGGATCCATCGCCACCGCCTCACGCGGCGAAATACCGAAGAACCCCGCATCGAACCCACCCGCACCGTGAAGGAAACCCCCCTCACGCACATACGAACGCCCCGCAACCCCCGGCTCGGGATCGAACAGCGACTCCACACCCCAACCACGGTCACCCGGGAACGGCGACACCGCATCCACCCCCGACGACACCAACTCCCACAACCCCTCCGGCGAACCCACCCCACCCGGGAAACGGCACGCCATCCCCACGATCACGATGGCGTCCTCGTCCTGGCCGGAGGCCGGCTGCTCCCGGCGGGCCGGTACCCCGGCCGGGGCCGCGGGCGGCGCGGCCGGAGCCGCCGTGGCGGCCTCGGCGGCGGCGTCGCGGATCAGTCGGGCGACGGCCAGGGGGGTCGGGCAGTCGTAGATCAGGGTGGCGGGCAGACGTACGCCGGTCGCGGCCCGCAGCCGGTTGCGCAGCTCGATGCCGTTGACGGACTCGAAGCCCTGCTGCTTGAAGGTCTTCTCGGGCGCGATCGAATCGCCGGTGGCCCGGCCGCGTACGGCGGCGGCGTGGACGCGCACCAACTCCAGTACGTGGTGCAGCTGTTCGACCTCGGAACGTCCGCGCAGCTCGCGGCTGAGCAGGGTCTCGTCGGCATCGGCCACGGAGGCCCGGCCCTGCTCCGCGGAGCCGTCCTCGGTGAGCCAGTGGCGGGTGCGTTGGAAGGCGTAGGTGGGCAGGTCTACGGTCCTGGCCCCGGTGCCGTCGAAGAGGACACTCCAGTCGATGTCGATGCCCCGGACGAACAACTCGGCCGCCGAGGTCAGGAACCGCTCCCAGCCACCCTCCTCACGCCGCAACGAACCACTGATCAGCACATCGAGCCCGGCCGCATCAGCACATTCCTGAACACCGATACCAAGCACCGGGTGGGCACTGGATTCGACGAAGGTGCCGAAGCCCCGGTCCAGGAGCAGCCGGACCGTCTCCTCGAAACGGACGGTCTGACGGAGATTGCGGTACCAGTACGAGGCGTCCAGCTGCGTCGTATCAACCAGCTCACCGGTCACCGTGGAGTAGAACGGAATCTCCGAACGACGCGGCGCGACCGGAGCCAGCACATCGAGGAGTTCGGCCTCGATCCGCTCCACGTGCGCGGAGTGCGAGGCGTAGTCGACCGGAACCTGACGAGCCCGCACCCCCTCACCCACATACGCGGCCACGATCTCCGTGATCGCGTCGGCGTCACCCGACACCACCGTGCTCGACGGACCATTCACCGCGGCCACACTCAGCCGACCCGTCCACTCGACACCGGCAAGACGTTCCTCGACCTGCGCGAGTGGCAGGGGAATCGACGCCATCCCACCGAGCCCGGCCAGCTCACGGCCGATCACCCCCGCCCGCAACGCCACCACCCGGGCAGCATCCTCAAGAGACAACGCACCCGACACCGCAGCCGCCGCTATCTCCCCCTGCGAATGCCCCACCACCGCATCCGGAACAACCCCAAGAGAACGCCACACCTCAGCGAGCGACACCATCACAGCCCACGTCACCGGCTGCACCACACCCACACCGTCCAGCGAACCCCCCGCACGCACCACCTCAACCACATCAAAATCAACGAACGGCGCCAACGCATCCGCACACTCACGCAACCGGGCAGCGAACACCGGCGAGGACTCCAACAGCCCCGCACCCATCCCCACCCACTGCGTCCCCTGACCCGGAAACACCAACACCCGACGACCCGTCTCGCCCGCGACCCCGTGGACGGCGGAGCGCTCCAGGCGGGTGAGGAGTTCCTCGCGGTCGCCGGCCAGGACCACGGCGCGGTGGCCGAAGACGGTGCGGGCGGCTGCCTGGGTCCAGGCCGTGTCCAGGAGGCTGTGCTCCGGGCCGTGTTCGACGTACGCGCTGAGCTGGGCGGCCTGGTCGCGCAGGCCCTCCGCGGTGCGGCCCGTGACGATGACGGGGAGGACGGGCAGGGTACGGGTGGCGGGCTCGGCCGGGAGCGGGGCCGGGGCCTGCTCCAGCACCAGGTGCGCGTTGGTGCCGCCCATGCCGAAGGAGGACACGCCGGCCCGGCGCGGCCGGGAGCCCTCGTCCGTCGGCCAGGTCCGCAGGTCGGTCCGGACACTCAGGTTGAGCTCGTCGAGCGGGATGTCGGGGTTCGGGATCTCGTAGTTGAGGCTGGGCGGGAGTTCGCCCTCTCGGACGGCGAGCGCGGCCTTGAGGAAGCCGACGATGCCGGCGGCGCCTTCGAGGTGGCCGACGTTGGTCTTGGCGGAGCCGACGACGAGCGGGGCGCCGGGGGTGCGGGCGGTGCCGATGACGGCGCCGAGGGCCGCGGCCTCCACGGGGTCGCCGGCGCGGGTGCCGGTGCCGTGGAGTTCGACGTAGTCGACGTCCTCGGGGCGGACGCCGGCGCGCTCGTACGCCTCGCGGAGGACGGCCTCCTGGGCGTCCCGGTGCGGGGTGGTCAGGCTGGGGCCGCCGCCGTCGTTGTTGATGGCGCCGCCCTTGACGACGCAGTGGACGCGGTCGCCGTCGGCGAGGGCCTGGCGCAGCGGCTTGAGGACGACGCAGACGCCGCCCTCCCCGCGTACGTAACCGTTGGCGCGGGCGTCGAAGGTGTGGCAGCGGCCGTCCGGGGAGAGGGCGCCCATCAACTCCATGGTGGTGGTGCTGTGGCCGGACAGGATGAGGTTGACTCCGGCGACCACGGCGAGGTCGCTCTCGCCGCGGAGCAGTCCCTGGCAGGCGAGGTGCACGGCGACGAGCGAGGAGGACTGGGCGGTGTCGACGGCCATGCTGGGGCCGCGCAGTCCGAGGTGGTACGAGAGCCGGTTGGCGGTCATGGCCCGGTGCAGGCCGGCCGCGCTGTAGCCGCCAGCGGTGTCGGCGTGGGCGAGGGCGAGGGCCGCGTAGTCGTCGGAGGCGACTCCGACGTACACGGCGGTGCGGGTGCCGGAGAGCCGGCCGGGGACGATTCCGGCGTGCTCCAGGGCCTCCCAGCCGAGTTCGAGTACGAGTCGCTGCTGCGGGTCGGTGGCGGCGGCCTGTGCCGGGCTCATCCCGAAGAACTCCGCCTCGAATTCCCCGTGGTTCTCCAGGGCGGCCCGCCAGGTGCCGTCCTCCTGCCGGGTGATTCCGTGGTTTCCGGTTCGGAGGAGCTGCCAGAATTCCTCGGGTGTATCGGCCCCGGGCAGTCGGCACGCCATCCCCACGACGGCTATGTCGTTGTCACCCACGAGCTGTTCACCGGTCTTGGGGGTCATTAATTCTCCATAGCCAGAGATGAGGTGCGGAAAATCCACGAGCGGTTTCGGAGGACCCGGGAGGGTCGGTACTGCCGGGGAGGCCGGGTGCCGGAGCGCCCGTCACCACGTGACGGGGAGCTCCACGAGTCCGCGGACGAGCATGTCCCGGTGCCAGGCGAGTTCGTCGGCGGGCACGGCGAGGCGCAGTCCGGGCAGCCGGCCGGTGAGGACTTCCAGGGCGCACTGGAGTTCGGCGCGGGCCAGCGGGGCGCCGAGGCAGAAGTGCGGGCCCTGGCCGAAGGCGAGGTGCTGGTTGGGCTCACGGTCGAGGACGACGCCGGCGGCGTCCTCGAACACGGTCCCGTCGTGGTTGGCGGAGGCGAGGGAGTAGACGACGGCCTCGCCGGCGCGGATGGTCACGCCGCCGATCTCGACGTCCTCGGTGGCGACGCGGGTGGGTCCGACGCTGTTCCACAGCGGGACGACGCGCAGGAGCTCCTCCACGGCTGCGGGCACGAGTCCGGGGGTGGCGCACAGCCGCTCGTAGCGGCCGCGGTCCCGCAGGAGGACCAGGACGTGGCCGGCGATCTGGCTGGCGGTGGTCTCGTGGCCGCCGATGAGCATGCCGCCGATGAGCATGAGCAGTTCGTTCTCGGAGAGGCGTTCGCCCTCGTCGTGGGCCAGGACGAGGGCGCTGAGGAGGTCGTCCTCGGGCTGCGCGCGCCGCTTGACCACGTATCCGCGCAGGTAGTCGGCGTACTCCTCGGCGGCCTGGCCGACCTGCTCGTCGGTGTAGCGGCTGGCGGACATCAGGGCCTCGGTGAAGGCCCGGAAGATGTGCTGGTCCTCGTGGGGGATACCGAGCATTTCGCAGATGACCGAGGTGGGCAGGGGCAGCGCGAGCTTCTGGACGAGGTCGGCGGGCCCGCCGTCGGCGACCAGGTCGTCGACGAGGGCGTGGGTGATCTCGGCGATGCGGGGGCGCATCTCGGCCACGCGGCGGGCGGTGAAGGCGCGGGAGACGAGCCGGCGCAGCCGGGCGTGGTCCTCGGGGGGCATGCCCATGAGGCCGACGGAGTCGAGTCCGCGGGGGGCGGCGCGGGGCACGTCCTTGTCGGCGCCCGCGTGCATGCTCAGCCGAGGGTCGGCCGAGGCCTTTTTGATGTCCGCGTGCCGTGTCAGGAGCCACGCCTCGCCGCCGTAGGGCATGCGGACCCGTGCCACGGGCTCGCCGGACCGGAGTTCGGCGTACGCGGGGTCGAGCGCGAGGTCTACTCGGTCGCCGAACGGATACGTCCGGACGGATCCGGCGACGGCATGAGGGCAGGTCATGACTGAATCTCCTCTGTACGCGGACCCTGACACCGAACAGCAGCACCGCACCATTGCCATCGGCGAGTTTTTGATTGTGTCAAGTCACCGCGAATTGGCCAGGAAATTCGAGTCGGATTTTAGCGATGCACAAGCAGCGCACGACAGCGATTTGAGCCGGGCACGACACGGGCTGTTCAGAATGGAGAAACGCAGACGACTGTGTCAGGTCTCCCCTTGCGCCGCACAAGTGAGGGGCCGTAATTTTCCGTTGCACCGAAGACCTGCACCGAAGTACCGAAGACTTGCGCCGAAGATTTTCGCCGAAAAGTTGCGCTGAAGAGTCACATCGAAGAGCTGCATCGAAAAGCCGTATCCGTTTTGCCTCGAAAGGCTGCCCCGATGGCACATATCGCCTTCTTCATTCTCCCTGCGGCCGGTCACGTCAACCCGACGCTGTCCGTCGCCCGGGAACTCGTCGCGCGCGGCCACCGGGTCACCTACGCCCTGTCCGAGAGCTACGGCGAACGGGTGCTCGCGACGGGGGCGGAGTTCGTCCCCTACCCGATGGACCAGGACCGCTTCCTGGCCACGATGGTGCCGCAGCAGGACTCCGCCGAGTACACGGACCAGCAGGAGTTCGTGAACATGATGAAGTGGATGCTGGAGCTGACCCGGCAGACGCTTCCACGGTTCGAGGCCCACTTCGAGTCCGAGGGCCGTCCGGACGTGTTCGTGTGCGACCCGTCCTCCTTCTGGAGCGGGGCCGTCCTGGCGGCGAAGTGGGGCGTGCCGGTCATCCGCAGCACACCGACGTACGTGGCCAACGAGCACTGGTCCCTGCACCCGCCGGTCGACACGGCGGAGGAGCAGCAGGAGGACCCGGAGACCGGGGAGCTGTTCGGTGCCGTCGCCGGCCTGCTGGCCGAGCACGGCGTCGAGAAGAGCATCGGGGAGTTCGCGCAGGACGTGCACTCGGGTCCCGCGCTGGTCTACCTGCCGCGTTCCTTCCAGTACGCGGGCGAGACCTTCGGTGAGGAGGTCGCCTTCGTCGGCCCGTGCACGAGCGACAACAGCTTCCACGGCGACTGGGAGGCGCCCACCACGGGCCGCCCGCTCGCGCTGGTCAGCCTGGGCACCCTGTACAACAAGCAGCCGGAGTTCTTCCGCGCCTGCGTCGACGCCTTCGCGGACCTGGACTGGGACGTGGTGGTCGCACACGCCGGCGGGGTCGCGGAGGGCGGTCTCGGCGAGCTGCCGCCGAACGTGCGGGTGCACTCCTTCGTGCCGCAGGGGGCCGTGCTCAAGCACGCGTCCCTGATGATCAACCACGGCGGTACGAGCACCGTGCTCCAGGCCGTCTCCGAGGGCGTCCCGGTCATCTCGGTGCCGCAGATGGCGGAGCTGCACGCGACGGCGACCCGGGTGGAGCAACTGGGCGTGGGCGCCAAGATCCTGCGCAAGGACATCTCCCCGGAGAAGATCCGCGAGACCGTGCTCGCCCTGGCCGCCGACGAGTCCGTCGCCGCGAAGGTGGCGTGGCTGCGGCAGGAGATCGAGTCCGCGGGCGGCCCGACCGCGGCCGCCGACGCGGTCGAGCGGCTCCTGGTGCCGGCGCCCGCCGTCGGCTGAACCGCCCGCCCCTCCCCCCTTTCCAGACTCTTGCCGAATACCAGCTGAGGAAGCCGATATGACGACACAGATCGCCGAGGACACAGAGGCCGTGGCCGCGGACATCCCGGAGACCGAGGCGCCGCACCCGCTGGCGCAGCCGGCCGAGGCCGACGCCGAGGGGCTGCTGGAGTGGTTCGCGCGTTGCCGCGCCGAGGCCCCCGTGTTCTGGGACTCGACGCGTTTCGCGTGGCAGGTGTTCTCGTACGAGGACTACAACACCGTCTCCACCAACCCGCAGATCTTCTCCTCCGACTTCTCGCCGGTCTTCCCGGTGCCGGAGGAGCTGGCTCTGCTGATGGGACCGGGCACCTTCGGCGGCATCGACCCGCCGAAGCACGGCCCGCTGCGCAAGCTGGTCAGCCAGGCGTTCACCCCGCGCCGGATGGCCGCGCTGGAGCCGCGTATCGCGGAGATCACCGGCAAGCTCCTCGCAGACTTCGGCGACCGCACCGAGATCGACGTGGTGACGGATCTGGCGTACCCGCTGCCGGTGACGGTGATCGCCGAGCTGCTGGGCGTCCCGGCCTCGGACCAGGACCTGTTCCGCGAGTGGGTGGACGTGATCCTCAACAACGAGGGCATGGAGTACCCCAACCTCCCGGCCGACTTCGCGGAGACCATGGGCCCCGCCATCAAGGAGTGGGCCGCGTACCTGTACGCGAAGATCGCCGAGAAGCGGGCCACACCGTCCGACGACCTGATGAGCGGGCTCATCGAGTCCGAGGTCGACGGCCGCCGCCTCACCGACGAGGAGATCGTCAACATCGTGGCGCTGCTGCTCACGGCGGGCCACATCTCCAGCGCGACCCTGCTCGGCAACCTGTTCATCGTGCTGGACCAGCACCCCGAGGTGCAGGCCGAGCTGCGGGCCGACCGCTCGCTGATCCCGGGCGCGGTGGAGGAGACGCTGCGCTACCGCAGCCCCTTCAACAACATCTTCCGGCTGCTGAAGGAGGACACCGACATCCTCGGCGTCCCGATGAAGGCCGGCCAGATGGTCACGGCGTGGAGCGCCTCGGCCAACCGCGATGCAGGGCAGTTCCCGGACCCGGACACCTTCGACGTCCGCCGGACCGCGAACAAGCACATGGCCTTCGGCCACGGCATCCACCACTGCCTCGGCGCGTTCCTGGCCCGGATGGAGGCGAAGGTGTTCCTCAACCTGGTCCTCGACGCCTTCTCGTCGTTCGAGGTCGACCTGGACAAGGCGGAGTTCTACGAGGCGGACCAGCTGACCCCGCGTCACCTCCCCGTCTCCGTCGTCCGCGGCTGATCCAGCCGCGCCTGAGGCACCGGCCGGACAGGGCAACCAGGGAGCGCGATCGCATGTCGGTGGGCATCATCACAGAACCGAAGGTGGGCAGGGTCAAGCCCTGTGCCTTCATCGAGTTGGAGCAGCACAACGACGCACGGGGCAACCTCTCGGTCGTCGAGTCCGAGTGGACGGCGGGCTTCCCGATCGAGCGGGTGTACTACCTGCACGGTCTGGACACCGGCTCGTCCCGCGGCGGGCACGCGCACCGGGCGCTGGAGCAGCTCGTCATCGCCGTCCACGGCAGTTTCACGATCACCGTGGACGACGGGGTGAACCAGGCGGAGCACCGTCTCGACGACGCCGGCCGGGGCCTGTACATCGGGCCGATGGTGTGGCGGAACCTGAGCGACTTCTCGGAAGACGCGGTCAGCGTGGTCCTGGCCTCGCGGCACTACGACGAGTCGGACTACTACCGCGACTACGACGAGTTCCTGCGGCACGCGAGGAGGGGGCTGTGACGGCCCCGGCGCCGGCCCGCCCGGCACGCGTTCCCTTCCACGACCTGCGGGACCTGCACGCCCTCGACGGTGTGCAGGCGGAGATCGACGCCGCCGTACTGCGGGTGTCGCGCTCCGGACGCTACCTCCTCGGCCCCGAGCTGGAGGCGTTCGAGGAGGAGTACGCCCGGTACTGCGAGAACGCGCACTGCGTCGGCGTCGGCAGCGGCCTGGCCGCCCTGGAGCTGACGCTGCGGGCGCTGGGCATCGGTGAGGGCGACGAGGTGGTCGTCCCCGGGCACACGTACATCGCGACCTGGCTCGCGGTGTCCGCCACGGGGGCCCGCCCGGTCCCCGTGGAGCCGGAGGCCGATTCGTACCTGATCGATCCCGACCGCCTCGCGGCCGCGATCACCCCGCGGACCAGGGCGGTCATGCCGGTGCACCTGTACGGGCACCCGGTGGACCTCGACGCGATCGAGGCCGTCACCGCGCCCCGGGGCATTCCGGTCGTGGAGGACGCGGCCCAGGCGCACGGGGCCCGCTACAGGGGCCGGCGGATCGGCTCGCGGTACGCGGCGGCGTTCAGCTTCTACCCGGGCAAGAACCTGGGCGCGCTGGGCGACGCCGGGGCCGTGGTCACCTCCGACCCGGAGCTCGCCGGGAAGATCCGGCTGCTGCGCAACTACGGCTCCCGCGAGAAGTACCGGCACGAGGTGCGCGGCACCAACTCCCGGCTGGACGAGATGCAGGCGGCGGCGCTCCGGGCGAAACTGCCGTACCTCGACGCGTGGAACGCGCGCCGGGGCACGATCGCCGCACGCTACACCGAGGGCCTCTCCGGCCTGCCGGGGGTGGTCCCGCCGGCCGTCCGGTCCTGGGCCGAGCCCGTCTGGCACCAGTACGTGCTGCGCACCGCGCACCGCGAGGAGCTGCGGCAGGCCCTGACCGGGGCCGGGGTGGAGAGCCTGGTCCACTACCCGATCGCCGTCCACCGATCCGGCGCCTACGCGCGCACCCCGTCCGCGCCACTGCCCCGCTCCGAGCGGCTGGCGGCGGAGGTGCTGAGCCTGCCCATGGGCCCGCAACTGATCGCGCGGGACGCGGAGACCGTCATCGCGGCGGTCCGTCACGCCACGGAGAACAGCCATGTCTGACGTCATGAAGGTCCCGGCCCTCTCGGCACTCGGCGACCCCGCCTCCCGCCGTCCGATGAAGGGCATCGTCCTGGCGGGTGGCAGCGGCACCCGGCTGCGCCCGCTGACCGGCGCGCTGTCCAAGCAGCTGCTGCCGGTGTACGACAAGCCGATGATCTACTACCCGCTGTCGGTGCTGATGCTGGCGGGTATCCGCGACATCCAGATCATCTCCGCCAAGGACCACCTGGAGATGTTCCGCGCGCTGCTCGGCGACGGACGACAGCTCGGCATCCGCCTGAGCTACGCCCAGCAGGAGGAGCCCCACGGCATCGCGGAGGCCTTCCTCATCGGCGAGGAGCACATCGGCGACAGCCAAGTGGCGCTGATCCTCGGGGACAACGTCTTCCACGGCCCCGGCTTCTCCCAGCTGATCGCGCAGGCCGCGGCCCGCCTGGACGGCTGCGAGCTGTTCGGCTACCCGGTCAAGGACCCCCAGCGGTACGGGGTCGGCGAGATCGACGCCGACGGCTCCCTGCTCTCCCTGGTGGAGAAGCCGGTCAAGCCGCGCTCCAACCTCGCGGTGACCGGCCTCTACCTCTACGACAACGACGTGGTGGACATCGCCCGCCGGCTGACGCCCTCGGCCCGCGGCGAGCTGGAGATCACCGACGTCAACCGCGCGTACCTGGCCCAGGGCCGGGCCCGGCTGAACCCGCTGGGCCGGGGGTTCGCCTGGCTGGACATGGGGACCCACGACTCGCTCCTGCAGGCCGGGCAGTACGTACAGCTGCTGGAGCAGCGCCAGGGCGAGCGGATCGCCTGCGTGGAGGAGATCGCCCTGCGGACGGGTTTCATCAGCCCGGAACAGTGCTTCGCCCTCGGCAGCGACCTGGGCGCCTCCAGCTACGGCGACTACGTGCGGGACATCGCCCGCCGGGCCGCCGCCGAAGGCCAGGCCGCCGACTCCTCGGCCGCCTGACCCCCCACTGAACCCACTGAACCCACTGAACCCACCGTCCCGTCCCCTTCCCCGGAAAGGCCTGTTGGAGATGCGAGTCCTGGTGACCGGAGGCGCGGGCTTCATTGGCTCGCACTTCGTCAGAGAACTGCTGTCCGGGGCCTATCCGGACCTCGACGGGTCACGGGTGGTGGTGCTGGACGCCCTCACCTACGCCGGGAATCCCGCCAACCTCGACCCGGTCCGCGACCACCCGGGTCTGGAGTTCGTCCACGGCGACATCTGCGACAGGGAGCTGGTCGGGCGGCTGATGGCCGGGACCGGCTTGGTGGTGCACTTCGCGGCCGAGTCGCACGTGGACCGCTCGATCGCCGACGCCTCCGAGTTCGTGCGCACCAACGTGCTCGGCACCCAGACCCTCCTCCAGGCGGCCGTCGAGGCGGAGACCGCGCGCTTCGTGCACGTCTCCACGGACGAGGTGTACGGCTCGATCGACTCGGGCTCGTGGCCGGAGGAGCACCCGCTGCTGCCCAACTCCCCGTACGCGGCCTCCAAGGCCTCCTCCGACCTGATGGCGCTGGCCTTCCACCGCACGCACGGCCTGGAGGTGTGCGTGACGCGCTGCTCCAACAACTACGGCCCCTACCAGTTCCCGGAGAAGGCGATCCCGCTGTTCACCACCAACCTGGTCGACGGGCTCGACGTGCCCCTGTACGGCGACGGCCTCAACAGCCGCGACTGGCTGCACGTGGACGACCACTGCCGGGGCATCGCCCTGGTCGCCGCGAAGGGCCGGGCCGGCGAGATCTACAACATCGGCGGCGGCACGGAGCTGACCAACCTCGAACTGACCGGACACCTGCTGGAGTTGTGCGGCCGGGACCGGTCGGCGGTGCGGAGGGTCACCGACCGGGCCGCGCACGACCGCCGGTACTCGGTGGACATCTCGAAGATCTCCCGCGAGCTGGGATACGAGCCGCGGGTGCCCTTCGCCGAGGGCCTGGCGGCCACGGTGGCCTGGTACCGGGAGAACCGGGCGTGGTGGGAGCCGCTGAAGGAGCGTGCCGCACTCCCGGGGGCGGCCGCCGCCGGGCGGGACGCGGAGCAGCGGGCAGGTGCCCGTGCGCATTGACGAGACCGGCATACCCGGCACGTACCGGCTGCTGCCGGAGCGGTTCGAGGACGAGCGCGGCCACTTCTACGAGGCCGCCAGGCACAGTGAGCTGACGGCGGCGACCGGGCTGCCCTTCGAGGTCCGCCAGGTCAACAACTCCGTCTCGCGGCGCGGCGTCCTGCGCGGGGTGCACTGCAACGACGTTCCGGCCGACGCCGGGAAGCTGGTGACCTGTGTCCGGGGCTCGATCCTCGACGTGATGGTCGATCTCCGTCAGGGCTCGCCGTCCTTCGGCCGGTACGCCGTGAACCGGCTGGACGCCGGGGACGGCATCGCCCTCTACATGTCCGGCGGCATCGGCCACGCCTTCCTGGCCCTGGAGGACGGCACCTGCGTCAACTACCTGTTGTCCGCGGAGTACGTGCCCGGGGCCATGGTCGACCTCGACGCGCTCGATCCCGGACTGGGCCTGCCGTGGGAGCTCGCGGAACCGCCGGTGCGCTCCGCCAAGGACGCGGCCGCGCCCTCCCTCGCGGAGGTCGTCGCCTCCGGCAGGCTGCCGCGGTACGTACCGACGGGCGGGGAGCTGATCCGGCCGTGACCGTTCCCGCCACCCGCGAGCCCGCTTCCCCCTCCTCCCCCTCCGGCGTGTGGCTGCGCCGCTACCGGCCCGTCGAGGACCCGGCCGTCCGGCTGGTCTGCTTCCCGCACGCCGGCGGCTCCGCCACCGCCTATCTGCGCTTCGCCGACAGTCTCGCCGACTCCGGCGTCGAGGTCCTGGCGGTGCAGTACCCGGGCCGTCAGGACCGGCGCGGGGAACCCTTCATCCAGTCCGTCGACGCCCTGGCCGAGGCGGTGCTGCCGGAGCTGCGGGAGTGGACCGGCCGCCCGTTCGCCCTGTTCGGGCACAGCCTGGGCGGCACCCTGGCGTACGAGACCGCGCGCCGGCTGACCGGCTCCGGCACGGAGCCCGTGCACCTGTTCGTATCCGGCCGTCGCGCACCCACGGTGCCGCGCACGGACACCGCGCACCTGCTGGACGACCGGGCCCTGATCTCCCGTATCTCCGCGTTGCAGGGCACCGATCCGGCGCTCCTCCAGGACGAGGAGCTGCTGCGGATGGTGCTGCCCGCGCTCCGCAACGACTACGGGATGGCGGGCGCCTACCGGCACCGCGCCGGAGCGCCGCTGTCCGTGCCGCTGACGGTGCTCACCGGGGACAGCGACCCCAACGTGTCCGTCGACGACGCGCGGCGCTGGTCGGAGGTGGCCGGGGGCCCGGTGGACCTGCACGTGCTTCCTGGCGGGCACTTCTTCCTCAACGACCGCTCGGAATCCGTCTGCCACATCATCGAGGAGGCGCTGGAACATGTCCGCTGACACCCTGGCCCGGACCGCAGACCGAACGGACACCGCGCACCGCCTGCTGGTGTCGGCCCGTACCCCCGACAGCGCGGCCACGCCCATGGACCAGGTGCTGGGCTGGCTGGCCGAACAGGCCCGCGCGGGCAGCTTCCGGGTCACCCGGGTACCGTTCGCCGCGCTGCGGGGCTGGTACTTCGACGGCGACGGCAACCTGCGCCACGAGTCGGGCCGCTTCTTCGCCGTGGAGGGCCTGCACGTCACCGCGGACGGGCTGCCGGAGCGGGGCTGGAAGCAGCCGATCATCGTCCAGCCGGAGGTCGGCCTGCTCGGCATCGTCGTGAAGGAGATCGACGGCGTCCTGCACTTCCTGATGCAGGCCAAGATGGAGCCGGGCAACATCAACACCCTCCAGCTCTCCCCCACCGTGCAGGCCACGCGCAGCAACTTCACCGGGGTCCACCAGGGGCTCGGCATCCCGTTCCTGGACCTGTTCCTCGAACGGGGGCGGGCGCGGGTCCTCGTGGACGTGCTCCAGTCAGAGCAGGCCGACTGGTTCCTCGCCAAGCGCAACCGCAACATGATCATCGAGATCGACGAGGACACCAGCACCGGGGACATCGGCGACGGCTTCCGCTGGCTGACCTTCGGACAGTTGCTGCGCCTGCTGCGGCTGGACAACGTGGTCAACATGGACACCCGCTCCATCCTGGCCTGCCTGCCCACCGCCGGCGCGGAACCCGACGGCGTGGACCTGGATCCGGTCCTGCGCTCCTTCCACGGCCTGTCGGCCCCCTCGGTGCACGACACCGGCGAGGTGCTCAGCTGGCTCACCGGCATACGGGCACTGCGCGAGCTGGTCCAGCACCGGGTGCCGCTCGCCGAGGTCGCCGAGGACGGCTGGACGTTCACGGACGAGGAGATCGGGCACGCCGGGGGACGCCGGTTCCGGGTGATCGGGGCCGACATCTCGGCCAGCAACCGCGAGGTCGCCTCCTGGACCCAGCCCCTGATCCAGCCTCAGGTGCCCGGCCTGATGGCCCTGATCGTCAAGCGGATCAACGGCACCCTGCACGCCCTGGTGCAGGCCCGGGTGGACGTCGGGCACCTGAACGTGGCCGAGCTGGCGCCGACCGTGCACTGCCGGCCCGCCGACCACACGGGCCCGGGGACCGATCCGTACCCGCCCTTCCTCGCGGACGTACTGGCCGCCCCGGCCGCGCGGATCCACTACGACGCGGTGCAGTCCGAGGAGGGCGGCCGCTTCTACCACGCGGAGAACAGGTACACGATCCTCGAAGTGCCGGGGGAGTTCAGCGAGGACGTGCCGCGCGACTACGCCTGGGTGACCTTCTCCCAGCTCACCGAGCTGATGGCGCACGGCAACTACCTCAACGTCGAACTGCGCACACTCGTCGTCTGTGCCCACACCCTGTACTGACCGCCCCTCCGCCCCCTCCCACCGAGGACGTCATGCCCGCTCCCCTGCGCCTGGGACTCCTCGGCTGCGGCGACATCGCCGCGCGCCGCACCCTGCCCGCGCTGCTGCGCACCCCCGGACTCGAACTGGCCGCCACGGCCGCCCGCGACCCCGCGCGGGCCAAGGCGTTCGCGGACCTGTTCGGGGGCACCCCCGCGCGCTCGTACGAGGACCTGCTCGGGCGGGCGGAGGTGGACGCCGTCTACCTCTGCCTGCCCACCATGCACCACGCCGCTTGGGCCGAACGTGCCCTGCGCGCCGGCAAGCACGTCCTGGTGGAGAAGCCGCTCGCGACCCGCGGTGCGGAGGCCGAGGCCCTGTACGAACTGGCGCGGGAGCGCGGCCTGGTGCTGCTGGAGAACTTCATGTTCCTCCACCACGGCACCCAGCGGCGGGTCGCGGGCCTCCTCGCGGACGGGGTCCTGGGCGAGGTGCGCGCCGTCTCGGCGGCGTTCACGATCCCGCCGCGCCCGCCGAGTGACACGCGCTACGACCCGCGGACCGGGGGCGGGGCCCTGCTCGACAGCGGGGTCTACCCGCTGCGGGCCGCCCTGCGCTTCCTCGGCTGCGGACTGACCGTGGCCGGCGCGGTGCTGCGCACCGACGAGGAGTACGGCGTGGACCTGTCCGGGGCCGTACTGCTGGCCGCCCCGGAGGGCGCGGTGGCGCAGCTCCGGTTCGGCATGGAGCACCACTACCGGTCCTGGTACGAGATCCAGGGCAGCGCCGGCACCCTGTCCGTGGACCACGTGTACACGACGGCGCCCGATCACGAGCCGGTGGTCCGGCTGGCCACCGGCACCGGGCAGACCGAGATCCGGGTGCCCGCAGAGGACCATTTCGAGGCGGTACTGCGGTTCTTCGCCGCGTCCGTGCGCGCACCCGGCGCGCGGCGGCCCGGCCTGCCGCTCCTCGGTGAGGAATCACGGCGGCAGGCCGGGCTGCTGGACGAGATCCGCGCGGCGGCGGTCCGCGTCAGCCGGTGACGGCGGCTTTCCCGCTCAGTTCGAGGTGCGAGCCCCGGAAGGCCCGGCGCATCCGCCGGTCGTGCGTGACGACCACCACGGTCCCCGTGTAGTCCACCAGGGCCTGCTCCAGCTCCTCGACGAGCAGCGGGGACAGGTGGTTGGTGGGCTCGTCCAGGAGCAGCAGGTCCACGGGCCGGGTGACCAGCCGCGCCAGGTCGATGCGGCGACGCTGGCCCACGGACAGGGAGCCGACCGGGAGGCTGAACTCCGACTCCCGGAACAGGCCCAGGGAAAGCAGTTGCTCGGTGTACTCGTCGGCGTGGCCGAGGCGGCCGTCGGCGAACTCCGCGAGCACCGTGCGCCGGGGGTCCTTGGGCAGTTCGTCCTGGCGCAGCCAGCCGATCCGCTCGGCCCGCCGCACGGTACCCGCGTCGGGCTCCAGGTCGCCGGCGAGCACCCGCAGCAGGGTGCTCTTGCCCGCGCCGTTGGGTCCGGTGATCAGCAGCCGCTCGCCATGGGCGAGGGAGAGCGAGTCGAGGGCGAGGCGCCCGTCGACGCGCAAGCCGGAGACCTCGGTGAGGGGGCCCTCCGGCACCTCCGCGGTCTCGTCGCCCACCACGATGTCGGCGGTGAAGCGCAGCGGCTCCGGCGGCTTCGGCACCGGGTCGGTGTGGAGGCGGTTCAGCCGCTCGTTGGCGTTGCGGGCCTTGCTGGAGGTCGAGGACGAGGAGGACCTGGCCCGGTGGTGCTCGGAACCGCTGAAGGCCCAGGGGCCCTTCTTGGCGATGGAGGCCAGCATCCGTCCCGCCGTGGCCGCGCGGGTCTCCTGCCGTTCGATCTCGGCGAGGTGCTCCTCGTACTCCCGCTCCCAGCGGGCGCGGGCGGCGGCCTTGGCGGCGAGGTAGCCCTGGTAGCCGTTGCCGTACCGGTTGACGGTCTTCCGGTCGGGGTCGACCTCCAGGATGGCGGAGGTGACGGCCTCCAGGAAGGCGCGGTCGTGGGTGATGACGACGATGGTGCCGCGGTGGTCCTGGAGTCGCTTCTCCAGCCAGTCCACGGCCTGGTCGTCGAGGTCGTTGGTGGGCTCGTCGAGGAGCAGCAGCTCGGGGGCGGCGGCCAGGGTGGCGGCCAGCGCCAGCCGGGATCGCTCGCCGCCGGAGAGGGTGTCCACCGGACGGTCGCGGTCGAGTCCGGGCAGTCCGAGGCCGTGCAGCGCCGTGTCCGCACGGGCATCGGCCTCGTAGCCGCCGCGGTCCTCGAACTCCGCGAGCAGGTTCCCGTACTCGGCGAGGAGCTCCGGGTCGTCGTCCACCAGCGCGTCCTCGACCTCGTGGAGACGCTTCTCCACGGCACGCAGGTCCGCGAAGGCGCGGTCGAGGACATCCCTGACGGTGGCTCCGGCCGGCATGTCGAGGCGCTGCGGCAGGTAGCCGACGCCGCCGGGGGCGGTGACGGTCACCTCGCCGTTGTCCGCGGCCTCGGCTCCGGCGATCAGCCGGAGCAGGGTGGACTTGCCTGAGCCGTTGTCGCCGATGACGCCGGCCTTCTCACCCGGCTTGACGGTGAGGGACACCCGGTCGAGCACGACGTGGTCGTCGTACCGCTTGATGACCTCCTCCAGCGTGAGCTGGGAATGCGCCCGTGATGCCGTGGGCGAGGACATGCGCATATGCGTACTCCTGGTGGTGCGGGGTCGGAGAGCGGGGACCGGACTCTCCGCGAACTGCTTGGCGAGGTTGAGCTTCCCGGTGTGGTTGCGGCCGAGTGCCTCCCTGACGTAGGTACGGGGCCCGCGCCGTCCTCGGCGCCCTCACCGAGGATCTTCCGCACGGCCTTCCTCCCGCAAGACCACGCCGTGCGGGAGGGCCCCGGACGCGGGGTGGAGGAACTCATCCCCCTCGACCGGTCCGCCGACGGATGCGCTCGGGCAGGGTTGTCGGCGTGCGCGGGTTCTCCGGCTCGGCGCGGCTGTTGGCGCCGGCCCTCGGCCGGACCTTCGCACACCGCGCTTGAGATCCGCTCGAACCCGTTTGCCCCGGGCGGCATTCTACGCGGCGTAGAGGTCGAACGTGGAGCTGCGGCGCGGTCCGGAGGCCATGTCCAGTGCGGGGTCCACCATGAGCATCGCCCGGTGCAGGCGCTGGAGTTGTGGTGAGGGCTCGACACCGAGGTCGTCGATGAGCCGGGTGCGCAGACGCCGGTAGACGTCGAGCGCGGACGCCTGGCGGCCGGAGCGGTAGAGCGCCACCATGGCCTGCGAGTGCAGTCCCTCGTGCTGCGGGTGACGCGCTATCAGTTCGGCCAGTTCGACGATGAGTTCGGTGTGCCGGCCGAGGCGGAGGTCCGCGTCGATCCGGCGCTCCACCGTCACCAGCCGGCTCTCCTCCAGCCGCATGACCTCTATCTCCAGGATCGGGCCGACGCGGACGTCGACGAGCGCCGGACCCTGCCACAGGGCGAGCGCCGTGCGCAGCAGGGCGGCGGCCTGTTCGTCCTCGCCGGCCTCGAAGGCCCGCTGCCCCTTGGCGACCAGCCCCTCGTACTCGTGCACGTCGACCGTCTCGGGGGCGATCTGCATCAGGTAGCCGCCGTGCCGGGTGGCGAGCACGTCCTTGGCCCCGCCGGGGGCGCCCGGCCCCATGGCCGTGCCCAGCCGGCGGCGCAACTGGAGGATGTAGGTCTGGAGGGTGGTGAGGGCGCTCTGCGGGAGCCCGGTTCCCCAGATCTCCTCCATCAGCGTCGGCACGGGGATCACCCGTCCCGGGTACAACGCGAGAAGAGCCAGGATCTGGCGCGGCTTCCCTGCCGTCGGAACAATCGATCCCCCGTTGACCTCGGCACTCAACGGACCCAGAACCTGAATCCTCACGGTTTCCTCCGTACGTGGTCGAGTTCGCATCGATTTTCAGGCTTCGCCGACGAACGCTAGCGAAGTACCGGGGGCGGGCCCGGATTTCTCCAGCGCCTGTCGAGCCGGTCTCTATTGCCGGCCCTTCCAGGGAAGGAAGAGCTGGCACGGTCTCCCTCGGTCGGTTGACCGGATTCCCAGGTCAGTAGCGGTAGTGGTCGGACTTGTACGGGCCGTCGACCTCGACACCGATGTACGCCGCCTGCTCCGGGCGCAGCGTCGTGAGCTTCACGCCGA
>NZ_JBIVLK010000017.1:0-149582 GCF_044751215.1 Streptomyces sp. NPDC088730 | reverse complement strand
TTGCGCAGCGCGAACCGGCGCACATCACGGTCGTTGGACGTGAACCCGCCGTCCTTGAACACCGGATGCGTGAACAGGTTCGTCGTCGCCATCGGAACCTTCAGACCGGCCGCGTCCAGCGACTGGCGGAACCGCTTCACGATGCCCTCGCGCTCGGAGTCCGTCGAGCCGAACGGGATCAGGTCGTCGTCGTGGAACGTCACACCGTACGCGCCGAGCTCCGCGAGCCGCTGCACGGATTCGACCGGGTCGATCGGCTCCCGGGTCGCGTCACCGAACGGGTCGCGCCCCTGCCAGCCCACGGTCCACAGGCCGAAGGTGAACTTGTCCTGCGGGGTGGGAGTGAAACGTTCGGTCATGGTCCAACCGCCTTCGGTGCCATGGGTCCGCAGCCGGTCGGGCGGCCGAACCTCAATTTGTTCAGTGTCATGACTAATCATGCACGGACCGCCTCGGCGACGTAACCCCCCATGTCGACTCCATACCCACCCTCTCGCACGAACACCCGTCCGACTGTCCGCTCCACCCCTCGATGGAAATCCACCCCGCCCCCTGTTCCCCGCGCGTTCGATCACCTAATTTGTTCTCCGTACGATCAAATATCCGCAGGGCGGTGTCCCACGGCATCCCGTCGGCGCGGGACCGACCCCTGAGATCCAGAGAATGAGGCCAGCCATGCCGCCGCTCACCGTCGTCATCGGCGTGGACAGCTCCACCCAGTCCACCAAAGCGGCGTTCGTCGACATCGCGACCGGCCGGCTGCTCGCCGTCGGCCGCGCCCCCCATGTCGTCACCGGGGAGGCCGGGGCCCGCGAGACGGACCCCGAGGTGTGGTGGCAGGCCCTGTGCGACGCGGTCGCCGGCGGCCTCAAGGAGTCGGGCGTTCCCGCCTCCGCCGTCGCCGGGATCGCCGTGGCGGGCCAGCAGCACGGCCTCGTCGTACTGGACGCGGACGGCGCCCCGCTGCGCCCCGCACTCCTGTGGAACGACACCCGCTCCGCCCCGCAGGCCGCTGCCCTCACCGCGGCGCTGGGCGGCGCCGACGCCTGGACCGCGCGCACCGGCTCCGTGCCGGTGGCCGCGATGACGGCGTCGAAGTGGCAGTGGCTGCGGGAGAACGAACCGGCCACTGCCGCGGCGGCCGCTGCGGTCCGGCTGCCCCACGACTTCCTCACCGAGCGGCTGTCCGGCCGCGCCGTCACCGACCCCGGCGACGCGTCCGGCACCTGCTGGTACTCCACCGCCACCGGGACCTACGACTCCGGGCTGCTCGAACTCCTCGCCATAGAGCCCGCGTTGCTGCCCGAAGTGGCTCCGAGCGGCGCGGCTCGCATCGGCTCGCTGACCGCCCGTGCGGCCGAGGCGCTCGGCCTGCCCGCCGGTATCGCCGTCGCGGCGGGCACCGGTGACAACATGAGCGCCGCCGTCGGTCTCGGGCTCGGCGGCGCCGGGCTCCTGGACCACCCGGTGCTCAGCCTCGGCACCTCCGGCACGGTCTTCGCCGCCTCCCGGACCAGGCCCGCCTCCCCCGCGCTCTCCGGCTTCGCCGCGGCCGACGGCACGTACCTCCCGCTGGCCTGCACCCTCAACTGCACGCTCGCCGTGGACAAGGTCGCCGCCCTGCTCGGCCTGGACCGCGCCGACGCCGTACCCGGCGGCGAGGCCGTGGTCCTGCCCTACCTGGACGGCGAACGCACCCCCGATCTGCCCACCGCCGCCGGCCTCCTCACCGGGCTGCGGCACGACACCACCCCCCAGCAGATCCTGGGCGCCGCCTACGAGGGCGCGGTCTTCACGGTGCTGCGGGCGCTCGACGAACTGTTCCGGGCCTGCGGGCTCGACCCGGCGGACCCCGAGGTGGCCGCCCGGCCGCTGCTGCTGATCGGCGGCGGCGCCCAGGGGCACCAGTGGGTGGAGACCGTACGGCGGCTGTCGGGGCGCCCGGTGACGGTACCCGCGAGCGGCGAACTCGTCGCGGTGGGCGCGGCCGCCCTCGCCGCCTCGGCCGCCACGGGAGCCGACCCGGTCGCGGTCGCCACCGGCTGGCGGACCGGCGGTGACCGCCAACTGGAAGCGGTGGAACGGGACCTGGCCACCTGGGACCGGATCGGATCGGTCCTGGACCGGGCGGCCGGACCGCTTCTGGGCGCGGACCGTCCGCGCGACTGAACACGGGCGACGGCGCCGGGGACGGGCCGAGGTCCCGTCAGCGACCCGTTTTGGATAGCGAACTGATGTTCACTACTATCCGGCGATGATCATAAGAAGAAGGCTGACGGTCGGGGTGGGTATTCTGCTCGCCACCCTGACCGCCGGGCTCGGCTCGGCCCTCCCCGCCGCGGCCGATGAAACCCCCACGAAAGCGTCCCCCAAGGTCGAGCTGGTGCTCGATGTCAGTGGCTCCATGCGGACCCGCGACATCGACGGCCAGTCCCGGATGACCGCGGCGAAGCAGGCGTTCAACGAGGTCCTGGACGCGGTGCCCGAGCAGGTGCAGCTCGGCATCCGCACCCTCGGCGCCGACTACCCGGGCGACGACCGGAAGGTCGGCTGCAAGGACACCAAGGCGCTCTACCCGGTCGGCCCGCTCGACCGCACGGAGGCCAAGACCGCGGTCGCCACCCTCGCCCCCACCGGCTGGACCCCGATCGGACCCGCCCTGCTGGGCGCCGCCGACGATCTGGAGGGCGGCGACTCCACCCGCCGGATCGTGCTGATCAGCGACGGCGAGGACACTTGCGGCCCGCTCGACCCCTGCGAGGTGGCCCGGGACATCGCGGCGCGCGGCATCCACCTGGTCATCGACACGCTCGGACTGGTGCCGAACGAGAAGATCCGCAAGCAGCTGACCTGCATCGCGGAGGCCACCGGCGGCACGTACACCGCCGTCCAGCACACCGACGAACTCTCCGGCCGGGTCAAGCAGTTGGTCGACCGGGCGGCAGAGCCCGTCGTCACCCCCGTGGCGACAGAGGGCGCGGACAGCTGCACCGACGCCCCGAAGCTCAAGGCGGGCCTCTACACCGACCGCGAGAAGATCGGTGAGCACCGCTGGTACCGGGTGGAGGTGCTGCCCGGCCAGGAACTGCGCGCCTCGGTCAGCGTCTTCGCCGACCGCGCCGTGAACAACGACTACGGGACGCTGCTGCGCGCGGTGACCGTGCACGGCCGGGAGATCGTCAGGGGTTCCGAGTCCGGTACCGGGCGCACCGACGCCATCTCCTCCGGGCTGCGCTACCCGAGGCCCGAGCAGGACGATGACGACGAGCAGCCGGTCCCGGAGACCGTCTGCCTCCAGGTCAGCAACTCCTTCTCGGCGCCCGCCTCGGTGAAGACCTCGCCCGGAATGCCGGTCGAGCTGACCGTCGATGTGGTGGACGGACCGGACAACGCGGCCGACGTCGCCGCGTTCGGCCTGGGCCGCGGCTGGTGGCTGCTCGGCGTGCTCGTCCTCACCGGACTGGTCGCGGGCCTGCTGACCGGCTGGATCTCGCGCTGGCGCATCGCCGTCTGGAGGACCAACCGATGATCCGTACGACACGCGTGCTCGCGGGCGCGCTGCTGACCGGCCTCGCCCTGCTGACCGGGGCGGGAGCCGCCGCCGCGGACGACCCGTCACCGAGCCCCAGCGCCTCCGGCGACGGCTCCGGCCCCACGGAGGCGGGCACCGCCTTCCGTACCGCCACCGCGATCCAGCAGAACCAGACCGCCACCGCCGGCGGTTCCACCGGTGACTACCTGTACTGGGTGTTCCCGGCCGACGCGGGCCAGCGGGCCACCGTCAAGGCGAAGGTCACCCTCCCGGAGGCCGCCACCCGGCACGGCGTCTCGACGTGGCAGGTCGATGTGTACGACGGACTGCGCCGCCGCCAGGCCTGCATGTACGGCAAGCAGACCGGCAAGGCGTCGGCCGACGCCGCCACGGTCGAGCTCACCTGTGTGCTGCGGACCGTCAGGGCCTGGTCGGAGCCGTGGGCCAACGACCCGCTGCCCGGCAGCTACTACATCCGTCTCACCGTCGTCGATCTGCCTTCTTCGGACCTCGGTCTGCCGGTGCGGACCGAGGTCGAGGTCACGTCGGCCGGGAAGGGCGGTGCCGGGGACGTCGACGGCACGCTCTCCAAGCCGCTGGTGCCCGGGGTGTCCTCTGCCGAGCAGGCCTCCGACGACGCCTCCGCCGCCCCGGTCCCACTGGCCGGTGAGCCCGAGGACGGCTGGGCCTCCGGGTGGTGGACCGACCGCTGGCTGTGGACCGTCGGCGGCGGGGTGCTGGGCGCGCTCGCGGCCGTCTTCGGCTACTCGCTGACCCGCGGCAACGGCCGCCCGTCCCGGGTCCCGCCGGGCATGTGACGTACGTCCGTCGGCCGGACCGGAACCCGGACCGGCCGACGGACAGGGGCAGTTGACGGACTGTTCAGGGCGTCCGTCCGGCGGCGAACGGGCCGTCGGAGGCGAAGGCGAGCGCGGCGAAGCGCTCGCCCATGCGCCGGTGCGTGGCCGCGTCCGGGTGGAGCTGGTCCGGCAGCGGCAGTTCGGCGGAGTCCGGCTCTCCGTACAGACGGCGGCCGTCGAGGTAGTACAGGTTCGGGTCGTCGGCGGAGCGCTGCTCGACGAGGCCGCTCAGGGCCTCCCGGATGACGTTGAGCGTCAGCTTTCCGGCCGCCGTCTCCGCGGGGTCGCCCATGGCCTTGAACTGGAGCCTTCCCTCACCCAGGTTGCTGAAGTCGGGCATGCTCGGGCCCGGGGTGTCCTCGTGGATGGGGCACAGGACGGGCGAGACGACCAGCAGCGGCACGGTGGGGTGCCCCTCGCGGATGGTGTCGAGGAAGCCGTGCACCGCCGGGGTGAAGGCCCGCAGCCGCATCAGGTCGGCGTTGACGAGGTTGAGGCCGATCTTGACGCTGATCAGGTCCGCGGGGGTGTCGCGCATCGCCCGCGCCGTGAACGGGTCGAGCAGGGCGCTGCCGCCCAGGCCCAGGTTGACCAGCTCCACCCCGCCGAGGGAGGCCGCCAGGGCGGGCCAGGTGGTGGTGGGGCTCGCGGCGTCGGAGCCGTGGCTGATCGAACTGCCGTGGTGCAGCCACACCTTGCGGCCCCGGTCGGGGGCGGGTTCGACCGGGGCGCCGGTGCGCAGGGCGACGAGTTCGGTGCTCTCGTTGTACGGCAGCCAGATCTCGATGTCCTTGACGCCTTCGGCCAGCCCGGCGAACCGTACGGTGCCGACCGGACCCGGCTGCGTCTGCGCGGTCCCGGCGGCCATGTCGACCAGGAGGACGTTGCCGCCGCCCACGCTCGCCTGCCCCGCGAGGCGCCCGTCGACGAGCAGGTCGTAGATGCCGTCGGGACGGGGCGGCGCGCCCCGGTAGGCCGTCTTGGTGCGGAGTGCGTCCAGCTCGATCACGGTGGCGGCGGTGCGGAACACCAGCCGCACGCCGGAGGGCTGGGCCTCCGCCATCGCCAACTGCGCGTCGGCGCACTGCGCGCGGGCACGGGCGGGCAGCCGGTGCGGGCGCACTCCGTGCTCGGTGCGCTCCAGGTCGAGCGCCCCGCGCAGGAGGTCAGCGGTGATCGGTGTGGTGATCCAGTCGGTCTCGGTCTGCATGTCCCTACCTGATGTCTGTACCTGTTGCTCGGAACGATGGGTGCCCGGGGTCTCCGGTCAGGGCGCGGTCCAGTTCCGCAGCAGGGCGTCCAGTGCGTCCAGGGACCACGACCAGCTCTCCTGCGAGCCGGGGGCGCTGTGGCTGAATCCGCCCTGCATCTCCAGACTGACGTAGCCGTGGAAGACGCTGCCCAGCAACCGGACGGCGTGGGTCTGGTCGGGCTCGGTCAGGTCGTAGCCGCGCAGGATGGCCCGGGTCATCTGCGCGTGCCTGCCGCCGGCGCCGGCGGCAGCCGCCTCCGGGTCGAGCCTCAGCTGGGCGGCGGCGTAACGGCCGGGGTGCTCGCGGGCGTAGTCGCGGTACACGTCCGCGAAGGCCCTCAGAGCGTCCTTGCCCGCCCGCCCGGCGAGCGCGGCGGCACCACGGTCGGCGAGCTCCTCCAGGGCGAGCAGGGCGATTCTGGTCCTGAGGTCGTGGGAGTTCTTCAGATGCGAGTAGAGGCTCGCGACCTTGACGTCGAACCGCCGGGCGAGCGCCGAGACGGTCACCTGGTCGAAGCCGACCTCGTCGGCCAGCTCCGCCCCGGCCTGAGCCAGGCGGTCAGCCGTCAGCCCTGCGCGCACCATGCTCTTCCTTCCGTCAGCCCCACCCAAGATCCTACACCTGTTAAGAATTTACCTAATAGCTATAGGAACTGTCCGAGCATCAGAACGCCTCAACGGCAGATATTGAACAGATATGTCCTATCTATCGCCAGGAGCGTGGCATACCGTCCAGAATGTCCCTGTCGGTTGTACCGGCCGCCGGGTTCTCCGGCCATGACCGCAGGCTGTCGATCCAAGGGGAGAAACATCATGCGCCCGTCCTCCGCTCTCACCGCCGCGCTCACCGCGACGGCCGCCGTGGCCCTGACCGCCACCGGCGCGGCCGCCGCCCCGGCCGGCGCGTCAGCCCGTCCGGGCGTCTGCCAGGAGCAGTCCCTCAGCGTCTCGGCCTCGTCCGGCGGGCAGCGGAACGCGGCCCGGATCGCCGTGACCAACCGGGGCGGCAGCACCTGCGTGGTGGACCGGATCCCCACGGTCACCTTCCGGGGGCTGGACGGCTCCGCCGAGGCCGTGCCGCCGGCCACCAGCGGCCCCTATGTGCTCTCGCCGGGCGAGCACGGGTACGCCGCCCTGCGCACGGCGGCCCCCGGCGCCACCGAGGGCCATGTCGTCCGCAGCCTGTCCGTGTCGGCGGACCCCTCGCACCACGGCGTCACGTTCGGCGCCGCGACAGTGGGTATGGGCCGGGGAATCCAGGTGTGGGAACCGGTCACGACCCTGTGGCAGACCTCCCGCGCCGCGGCCGACCGGGCCCTGGCGGACGCGACACGCTGAGCGCGGGACGGTACCGGGGCCCGGCCGCCACCCCGCCCGCCCCGGGCCACCGCCACCCGGACTCAGGCGCCCCGCACCGTCACCGTGCCGGTGCCCTCACCCGTGGCTCCCGTCTCCTCGTCGACCACGCGGAAGGGCCGGTCGCTTCCCTCGGCGGTGACGCTCAGGGCCTCCCCGTCCCGGACCACCCGGAACGTCGCGGCGACCGCGCCCGCCAGGTCCGGCACCGGGACCACGACGTCGGCGGCCGCCGGGCCGAAGGCGCGCAGGGTGAGCCCCTCCAGCCAGTCTCCGTCCGGGCGCTGGTCGTCGGCGCCCCAGGGGAGCACCGCGCCGGGGCGGACCAGGACCGGCAGGCTGTCGAAGCCGTGGGTCTCGTGGCGCCAGGCCGGTCCGGTGACGGTCTCGCCGGTCAGCAGCGACGTCCAGGTGCCCTCGGGGACGTAGTACTCGACCTGCCCGTCCTCGGTGAAGACCGGTGCGACCAGCAGGTCCGGTCCGAGCATGTACTGGCGGTCCAGCATCCGGGTGGTCGGGTCGTGCGGGAACTCCAGCAGCATGGGGCGCATCATCGGCACGCCCGTCCGGTGCGCGGTGGCGGCCGCCCCGTACAGGTACGGCATCAGCCGGTGCTTGAGGAGGGTGAACGTGCGGGTGACGTCCACCGCCTCCTCGCCGAACGCCCAGGGCACCCGGTACGAGACGTTGCCGTGCAGCCGGCTGTGCGAGGAGAGCAGGCCGAAGGCGAGCCAGCGCTTGAAGACCGCCGGGTCAGGGGTGCCCTCGAAGCCGCCGATGTCGTGGCTCCAGAAGCCGAACCCGGACAGGCTCAGCGAGAGGCCGCCGCGCAGGGACTCGGCCATCGCCGTGAAGGAGGCGAAGCAGTCACCGCCCCAGTGCACCGGGAACTGCTGGCCTCCGGCCGTCGCGGAGCGGGCGAAGAGCACCGCCTCGCCGTGTCCGCGCTCCTTCTCCAGCAGTTCGAAGACCGTCCGGTTGTAGATCTGCGCGTAGTAGTTGTGCATCCGCTCCGGGTCCGAGCCGTCGTGCCACACCACGTCGGTGGGCACCCGCTCGCCGAAGTCCGTCTTGAAGCAGTCGACGCCCTGGTCGAGCAGGACGCGGAGCTTGCCGCTGTACCACTCGCGCGCCGCCGGGTCCGTGAAGTCGACCAGGGCCATGCCGGGCTGCCACAGGTCCCACTGCCAGACGTCACCGCCGGGCCGGCGGACCAGGTATCCGAGCTCCGCGGCCTCCGCGAACAGTGCGGACTTCTGGGCGATGTACGGGTTGATCCACATGCTGATCCGCAGGCCGCGCTCCTTGAGCCGGGCCAGCATGCCCTCGGGATCGGGGAAGACGTCCGGGTCCCACAGGAAGTCCGACCACTGGTACTCGCGCATCCAGAAGCAGTCGAAGTGGAAGACGGAGAGCGGGATTTCGCGTCCCGCCATGCCGTCGACGAACGACGTCACGGTCTCCTCGTCGTAGGAGGTGCAGAACGACGTGGTGAGCCAGAGGCCGAAGGACCAGGCCGGCGGGAGCGCGGGGCGGCCGGTGAGCGCGGTGTAGCGGCCCAGCACCTCCTTGGGGGTGGGTCCGGCGACGATGTAGTACTCCAGCGACTGGTCCTCGACGCTGAACTGCACCTGGCCGACCGACTCCGAGCCGATCTCGAAGGAGACCCGTCCGGGGTGGTTGACGAAGACGCCGTAGCCGCGTGACGAGAGGTAGAACGGGATGTTCTTGTAGGCCAGTTCACTGCTGGTGCCGCCGTCCGCCTGCCAGATGTCGACGCTCTGGCCGTTCTTGACGTACGGGGTGAAGCGCTCACCGAGGCCGTAGACGTTCTCGCCGATGTCCAGCGCGAGCTGGGCGACCATGTGGTGGGTGCCGTCCGGCGCGGTGGCGAAGGCGGTGCCCTTGGCTCCGGCGCCGGTGAGACGGCGGCCGTCGGCGTCGAGGAAGGTGAGGCCCCAGGGCCCGTCGCCGTCCATGCGCAGGGTGAGGGGACCGCTGGTCAGTTCGGTGACCGCCCCGTCCTGCCGGGTCCGGGCTCCGGCGGCTGCCGGGTCCAGTCCGGGGAGCGAGAAGTCGGGCCCGCGCTTCACCGTCCCGGCGTGGTGGGTGGCGCGCACGCCGATGATCCCCTCGGCCGGGGAGAAGCATTCGACGGTGATCAGCGGGGTGTTGAGGGTGTCACCGCGTTCGGCGACGCGCTTGACCGCCGCGTAGGCGGTGAACCGGTCCTCGCTGACGCGCAGATCACGGATCTCGGTGGCGTAGCAGGCGCGTACGCCCTCACGCATCAGCCAGAAGCCGTCGGTGAACTTCATGAGGACTCCTTGCCGGAGGCGGCTTGTACGGGACTGGCGGGAGACGGGGTTCGCGGTGCGGACCGGTTCACTCGGCGTCCCCCGTGAAGGTCATCCGGGCCAGCCGTACGGTGCCTTCCAGGGTGACACGCAGGTCGTGGACGGCGGAGGCGGCGAGGGCGGCCCGCCGGGTGCGGTAGTCGTAGGGTCCGCCGGTGGGGGCCACCGGGACGGTGACCGTGCTGCCGCCGACGGTGATGTGTACGGCGCCCTCCCCCGAAGCCGACACCGCGACCTCTCGCACCGCGGCTCCGAAGTCGCAGTTCCGGTAAAGGAGTTCGTTGCGGACGGCGGACACGGTCACCGCGTCACCGTCGGTCTTCGTCCGGTCGACGATCCCGGTGCCCAGCTGTTCGTCGTAGTCGGCCGCTTCCAGACCCCGCGTCAGGACCTGCCGCGGCCCGGCCGGTTCGCCTTCCACGGTGAGCACGGTGACGGCCCGGATGTCGGCGCTGGAGGCACCGGCCTGGATCTCGTACGCGCCGGGCTCGACGGTCCAGCGGCCGTGCGCCACGTCCCAGTGGCCGAGCTCGGTCACCGGGACGCCGAACTCGACGCGTTCGGCGGCGCCGGGTGCCAGGTGCAGCCTGCGGTGGCCGGCCAGCTGCCGCAGCGGCCTCGGGACGGTCGGGGCGACCGCCCGCACGTAGAGCTGGGCGACCTCGTCGGCGGCGACGGCCCCGGTGTTGGTGACGGTCAGCGACACCCGCACGAGGTCGCCCGTCCGCTCCGCGGTCAGGGCGCTGTAGGTGAACTCGCTGTACGAGAGGCCGTGGCCGAACGGGTAGAGCGGTGTGCCCCGGTAGTAGAGGTAGGTCTGGCGGGAGCCGATGATGTCGTAGTCGAGCAGGCCGGACAGTTCCGCGTCGGAGGCGTACCAGGTCTGCGGCAGCCGGCCGGCCGGAGAGACGTCGCCCGCCAGGACCCGGGCGAGCGCCGTCCCCGCTGCCTGCCCGCCGTGCGCGGTCCACAGCAGCGCGGGAAGCGTGGCCGCCGCGTCGGTGAGGGCGTACGGGTAGGCGGAGGTGACGGCGAGAACGGTGCGCGGGTTGGCGGCGTGGGCGGCGCGCCAGAGGCGTTCCTGCTGGGCGGGCAGGTCGAGCGTGGTGCGGTCCTCGGTCTCGCGGCCGTTGATGTGGGCGTCGTTGCCGGCCACGACGATCACGGTGTCGGCCGAGGCGGCGGCGCGGGCGACGGCCTCCTCGCCGCGTTCGGTCACCTCGGTCTCGAAGACGGTCCCGCGGAGGTCCGCGGGTCCGGGGAGCCCCTCGCCGGACCCGGAGACTCCTTCACCGGGAGCACTGGCAGCACTGGCAGCCGAGATTTCCTGGCCGGGGGCGGCAACCTTTACGCCGTCGGCGGCGACATAGACATACCCGCCCGTGCCGATGTGCAGAATCCGGTGACCGCCCGCATGCCCCTCCACCGCCTCCAGCCGGAACGTCTCCCGGACGATCCAGCCGCCGGGCTCGTCCGCGGACGCCCGCAGAAAGCCGTCCTCGGCCACCGACAGATAGCGGCCCGCCGGCTCGCGGAGAGTGATCACACCGTTGCCCCAGTCCACGAGCGCCAGGTCTGTCGGGGTGTCGCCGCAGGTCAGCGGAGGCAGATCGGTGCGGCCCGCGAGGAGCGCCGGGTCAAGAGCGCCTTGGGCACCCCGCGCCGGATCATCGCCGGTGTCCGCGGCCGGCACCTGGAGCCAGCCCTCCGCGCACTTCAGCCGGACCAGGTCGGCGCCCTCCGCGAACACGATGTGCTCGGCGCCGAACCGTTCCCGGATCCCGTCGAGCGGGGTGGAGCGGTGGATCAGCGTGCCGCTGTACCAGTCGAGCTTGCAGGCGTCCGCGAGCAGTCCGACGACCGCGACTGTCTTCCCGGCGGCGGGCTCCAGCGGCAGCAGGCCGTCGTTCTTCAGCAGGACGACGGCCTGCTCCGCGGCCTCCTGGGCGAGCGCCCGGTGTCCGGCGGTGTCGAAGTCGGCGGCGCCCGCGAAGGGGTCGAGACCGGGATCGAACTCACCCAGCGAGAAGCGCAGTTCGAGCAGCCTGCGGACCGCGGTGTCGATGTCGTGCTCGTCGAGCAGTCCGCGTTCCAGGGCTCCCCGGATGCGGCCGACCATGACGGCGGAGTCCTGGCCGTGGTCGGTGAAGCTGTCGACGCCGGCCCGCAGGGCGGCGGCCGTCGCCTCCTCGTGGGTGTCGAAGTAGTGCTCGGAGTCGACGAGGTTGGAGGGAGCGCCCGCGTCGGAGCAGACCACCAGCGAGCGGTCGGTCCAGCCGCGCAACTGCTGGGCCAGCAGCGGCGAGACGTGGTTGGGCCGCCCGTTGACCAGGTTGTACGCGGGCATGACCCCGGCCACCGCGCCGGCCCGGACCGCGTCGCGGAAGGCCTTGAGGTCGTACTCGTGCAGGACCCGGGGGCGGACCGAGGAGGAGGCGGTGTCGCGGTCGGTCTCGTTGTTGTGGGCGAGCCAGTGCTTGAGGACGGGGGCGGTCCGCCAGTAGAGCGGGTGGTCGCCGCGCAGTCCCCGGGTGTACGCGACCGCGAGGGCGGAGGTGAGGCAGGCGTCCTCGGAGTACCCCTCCTCGCCCCGGCCCCACAGCGGGTTGCGCAGCAGATTCACGGTCGGGGCCCAGACGTTGAGCCCGACCCGGTCGTCCTTGGCACGCTTGGCCCGGGTCTCGTTGCCGACCGCCTCCCCGACCCGGCGCACCAGAGCGTCGTTCCAGGTGGCGCCGAGCCCGACGGCCTGCGGGAAGACCGTCGCCGGGCCCATCCAGGCGACGCCGTGCAGGGCCTCCTGGCCGGTCCTGAAGGCGCCGAGCCCGAGCCGGTCGACGGCCGGTGCGAACTGGTGCAGCATCGCGATCCGTTCGTCGGGCGTGAGCCGCTGGAGCAGGTCGTCGATGCGCTCGGCGAAGGGCAGTCGCGGGTCGCGGAAGGGCTGCGGTTGTTCCGTCACGTGCGGGTCCCCTTGGAGAGGTGGGAGGTTTTGGAGCCAGGGCCTCGTGCGAGCCTCCGCGACGTCGCAGAAGATCCTTCGAAGCGCTTCGATGCTCTGCGGCACACCCCGCCAGTGTCAAGGCCTCTACCTCGACCTCCGGTCACGACAGCTTCCGTTGAGCCAGGAAACGGTTAGGAAACAGGTCGGAGGAATCTGGAAACGGACTCTTGTGCGGCCGGGACCCTTCACTTAACCTCGCTGCAACATCGAAGCGCTTCGACAGAGCTTCGACGGGGCGCCCGGCGCCCAGGATTTTCCGGGACGGTGACAGGTTCTGCCGCCTCCCTGTTGAACCGCTTCACCTGCGGCCGGTCACGCCGGTCCAGTCAGCAACGCTCCACCTCAGACACAGGAACCGAACGGCGGTCGCCCGCCACGTGTCGTCCTGGTGCGCCTCGAAGGGTTGACGCAATGACGCCGAATTCCTCCCCCTCCTCCACGGCTCCGAGCCGGAGAAGCTTCCTCGCCACCGGCGCGGTGGCCGCTGTCGCCGTGGCCGGCGGGGTACCGCTGCTCGCCGCGTGCGGCGGTACCGGCTCCGGATCCGGGAGCAAGGAGGGCGCGACAACGGGCAAGGCACTCAAGAAGGTTGTGCCGGCGTACGCCCCGCTGAACCTGGTCGAGCCGGATGTCGCGAGCGTCAACGGTTCGAGCCCCGGCTTCACCAAGCTGCCGGACCCGCTGGTCGCCTCGGTGAAGTCGGTGCCGGGCAAGGGTTCGCGGTTCCGCGTCATGACCCCGCTGTGGGGCACCGTCCCGAAGAAGAACAACCCGTACTACACGGCGGTGAACAAGGCGGTCGGCGCCACGCTGGCCTTCGACCCGCAGGACGGCAACACCTACCAGGACAAGATCGGCGCGGTGCTGGCCGGCTCGGACATCCCGGACGTCATGACGATCCCCGGCTGGAACATGCAGGGCCAGATCCGCAACGCGATCACCGCCAAGTTCGCGGACCTGAGCCCCTATCTGGCGGGCGACGCCGTCAAGAAGTACCCGAACCTGGCGAACATCCCGACGGGCGCCTGGCAGTACTCCGTCTTCGGCGGCAAGCTGCGCGGACTGCCCATGCCGACGCCGGTCATCGGCAACGCGATCTTCTACCGCAAGGACCTGACCGGTTCCGGCTCCGTACCGGCGAGCGCGGACGACCTGCTGGCGTTCGGCAAGGAGTACACCTCGCCCCGGAAGAAGGTCTGGGCCTTCGACGACCTCTGGACCTGCATCCAGAAGATCTACGGCCTGCTGCCCGACGCGCCGCACTACTGGCAGCTGGAGAACGGCAAGCTGGTCCACAAGATCGAGACGAAGGAGTACCGCGAGGCGCTCGCCTTCGCCCGCAAGCTCCACGACGGCGGCTACGTGCACCCGGACGCGGAGGCCAACAAGGACGCCGACGCCAAGATCCGCTTCACCAGCGGACACGTGGTGATGTACAACGACGGCACCGGCGGCTGGAAGGGCATGGTCACCGAACAGGCTACGGCCAACCCGAAGTTCGACATGCAGGCGCTCGACTTCTTCGGCCAGGACGGCGGGAAGCCGGTCCTGTGGCAGGACGACCCCGCGGGCATCTTCACCTTCCTCAGCAAGAAGCTCTCCAAGGCGCGGATAGAGGAGTTCCTCGCGATAGCCGACTACGCGGCCGCGCCGTACGGCACCAGGGAGTTCATGCTCACCAACTACGGCGTCGAGGGCACCCACTACACGCTCAAAGACGGGGCCCCGGCCTACACGCCGCAGGGTGTCGAGGAGGCCCAGCCCGCCACCTTCCTGTACCTCGCCTCGCCGCCGACCTCCATCGCCTACCCGGACCAGCCGCAGCTGGCCAAGGACTACGCGGCCTGGATGGCGCGCCAGGCCCCAAACGTCAGGAAGCCGCTCTTCTTCGGCATGCAGATCGTCGAACCGCAGCGGTACGCCTCCCTGTACACGCCCTTCGACGACCTGCAGAAGGACATCCGGCGCGGCCGCAAGAAGGTCAGCGACATCGACGACGCGGTGAGCACCTGGAAGAAGAGCGGCGGCGAGAAGCTGCGCGCCTGGTACCAGGACATCCTCGAAAAGAACGGCTCCGGCAACTGACGCGTACGGCACGCAGAGCGCGGACGGCACGTACGACGCGCACCGACCGCACGCAGGACAGCGAGAGGGCCGCCGGGCGCGGAAAGCCCGGCGGCCGGGGCGGAGAGCACGACATGGGGAGCACACGGTGAAGCCACGGGCCACGGTCTCGTCCGACCCGGACAGCGCCGCCGGCGGGGCCAGTGCCCCGGCCGGCGGCAGCGGGAGCGGCGACGGCACGGACGCAAGGGGAGCGGGGGCGGGCAGGTCCCGGGCGGTCGGCGCCCGCCGGTCCCGTACAGCGAAGAGCGGACCGGCGAAGAGCGGACCGGCCAAGGGCGGACCGGCCGGGAACGGACCGGAGAACGACAGATCCGCGGGCCTCCGACCGCAGCCGGGCGGCATCACCTGGCGCCAGCGGCTGCGGCGCGACCGCACCCTGGTGCTGATGACGCTGCCGGCCATCGCCCTGCTGCTGATCTTCAACTACGTCCCGCTGCTCGGGAACATCGTGGCCTTCCAGGACTACGACGTCTACGACCTGGGTATCACCGGCAGCCCCTTCGTCGGCTTCGACAACTTCACCCGGATCTTCGAGGACTACCGGTTCTGGGAAGTCCTCATCAACACCCTGGTCATCTTCGTCACCCAGCTCGTCCTCTTCTTCCCCATCCCGATCGCGATCGCGCTGCTGCTCAACACGATCATGAGCGCCCGGGTGCGGGCCTGGGTGCAGGCCGTCGTCTACCTGCCGCACTTCTTCTCCTGGGTGCTGGTCGTCACCGTCTTCCAGCAGATGTTCGGCGGAGCCGGACTGGTCGCCCAGTGGCTGCGCGACCACGGCCACGAGGGCTTCGACCTGATGACCGATCCGGGCTTCTTCAAGTTCCTGGTCTCCGCCCAGGCCGTGTGGAAGGACGCCGGCTGGGGCGTCATCGTCTTCCTCGCCGCGCTCGCCGCCGTCAACACCGATCTGTACGAGGCCGCCGCCGTGGACGGGGCGGGCCGCTGGCGCCGCATGTGGCATGTGACGCTGCCGGCGCTGCGCCCGGTCATCGCACTGCTGCTCGTCCTGCGGGTGGGCAGCGCGCTCAATCTCGACTTCGAGCAGATCCTGCTCCAGCGCGACCAGGTCGGGGCCGGGGCTTCGGAAATCCTGGACACCTACATCTGGTGGACGGGCATCAAGACCGGTGACTTCGGCTACGCGGCCGCCGCCGGAATCTTCAAGGGGCTGTTCAGCGTCGCCATGGTGCTGGGAGCCAACAAGGTCGCCCACATGCTGGGTGAGCAGGGGGTGTACTCCAAGAAATGACAACTCTCCTGGAACGTGCGAAGGACCCCGCGCCCCGCGCGGAGACCCCCCTCCAGCGCGCCCTGCGCATGGAACCGCGCCCGGTGTGGGAGGAGGAGCCCACCAGGACGGGGCTCGCCTTCAAGGGTTTCGGGCTCCTCGCGATCTGCGCGGTCGTGATCATCCCGATCTGGGTGGTGCTCGTCACCAGCCTCTCCGACACCAGGACGATCAACGAGGCGGGCGGCCTGGTCGTCTGGCCGAGGCACATCACCTTCATCGCCTACAAGGAGCTCCTCAGCGGGGGTGCGGTGACTCGCGCCGCTGCCGTGAGCATCGGCCTCACGGTCGTCGGCACGGTGGTCAGCATGGCCGTCTCCGTCCTGTGCGCGTACGGGCTGAGCCGCCGCGATTCGTACGCGCACCGTCCGCTGCTGATGACGCTGATGGCCACGATGTTCTTCGGTGCCGGCCTCATCCCGACGTATCTGCTGGTCACCGGCATCGGGCTGAGCGACAGCTACTGGTCGATGATCCTGCCCAGCGCGATCAGCGTCTTCAACGTGCTGGTCCTGCGCGGCTTCTTCATGGACACCGCGCCCGAACTCATCGACGCGGCCCGGATCGACGGCGCCGGCGAGTGGCGCATCCTGCTCCAGATCATCATGCCGCTGTCGCGTGCGGTGATCGCCGTGATCTCGCTGTTCTACGCGGTCGGCTACTGGAGCCAGTGGTTCAACGCGATGCTCTACATCCAGGACAGCGACAAGTACCCGCTCCAGATGATCCTGCGTCAGCTGGTGCTCCAGCACCAGGTGCCCCCGGGCGCCATGGGCGCGGCGGTCAGCAGCGGGGCGATCAACAGCCTCGCCGTGCAGATGGCGGTCATGATCCTCGCGCTGATCCCGGTCGCGGTGCTGTCGCCGTTCGTCCAGAAGCACTTCCAGAAGGGGATGCTCACGGGCGCCGTGAAGGGCTGATCCGCAACCGAGCTCCCCGTCGCAGAACCCATTCCAAGGAACGAGAGACGCCATGCCGTCCCTGCGTGACGCGGCCCGCGGCCGCATCCTCTTCGGAGGCGACTACAACCCCGAGCAGTGGCCCCAGGAGGTGTGGGAGGACGACGCCCGGCTGATGAAGGAGGCCGGGGTCAACTCCGTCACCCTGGGCGTCTTCTCCTGGGCGACCATCGAACCACGCCCCGGCGCACGGGAGTTCGGCTGGCTGGACCGGCTGATGGACCTCATGCACACCCATGGGATCGGCGTCGTGCTCGCCACCCCGACCGCCTCCCCGCCGCCCTGGATGGGGGCGCGGCACCCCGAGACGCTGCCGCACGCGGAGGACGGTTCGGTCATCTGGTACGGCTCCCGCCAGCAGTTCTGCGCGAGCTCCCCGGTCTACCGCCGCTACGCCGCCGCTCTCACCGAGGACCTCGCCGCCCGGTACGCGGACCACCCGGCGCTCACCGTCTGGCACATCAACAACGAGTACTGCACCCACTGCTGGTGCGACGGAACGGCCGACCACTTCCGCCGCTGGCTGCGGAGCCGGTACGGCACGGTCGACGCGCTCAACGAGGCCTGGGGCACCGCGTTCTGGAGCCAGCGCTACGACGCGTGGGCGGAGATCCTGCCGCCGCGCAAGGCGCAGTACATGAAGAACCCGGCGCAGGTGCTGGACTTCAAGCGGTTCACCTCCGACGCGCTGCTGGAGTGCTACACCGCCGAGCGGGACATCGTCGCCCGGCACACCCCGCACATCCCGGTGACGACCAATTTCATGCCGCTGTGGTCGGGACAGGACGCCTGGGCCTGGTCCGCCCAGGAGGACATCGTCTCCGTCGACATCTACCCGGACCCCCGGGACCCGCACGGCGGACAGTACAACGCGATGATCGCCGACATGACGCGTTCGCAGGCCGCCGGGCCGTGGATGCTCATGGAGCAGGCCGCGGGGCCGGTCAACTGGCGTGGGGTCAACCACCCCAAGCCGGAGGGTCTGAACCGGCTCTGGTCGCTCCAGGCGGTGGCGCGGGGCGCGGACGCCGTCTGCTACTTCCAGTGGCGCCAGTCCCGGCAGGGCGCGGAGAAGTTCCACTCCGGAATGCTCAGCCACGCCGGTGAGCACGGCCGCACCTTCCGGGAGATCAAGCGTCTGGGGGCGGAACTGGCCGTGATCGGCCCGGCCGTCGCCGGCAGCGGGGCCGTCGCGGACGTGGCGATCCTGCACGACTGGGACTCCTGGTGGGCGGGCGCGCAGGAGGGCAGGCCGTCCGCACTGCTGGACTACACCGAAGTGGTACGGAGCTGGCACCGGGCGCTGTGGGAGGACGGGTTCGCCACGGAGTTCGCCCGGCCGGACGCCGATCTGAGCCGGTTCGGGGCGGTGGCCGTGCCGCACCTCTACCTGCTCGACGACACCGCGATCGACAACCTCGTGGCGTACGTGCGCGGCGGCGGGAGGCTGGTCTGCGGTTTCTTCAGCGGGGTCGCGGACGTGGACGACCGGATCAGGCCGGGCGGCATGGACGAGCGGCTGCGGGAACTCTTCGGCATCAGGACCCTGCACGAGTGGTGGCCGCTCGACGCGGGCTCGGCCGTCCAGTGCGACGGCTTCCGGGGCGGGCTCTGGTCCGAGGAACTGGAGGCGGAGGCGGACACCGAGGTGGTGGCCGCCTACCGGGAAGGCGAGCTGGCCGGGCTGCCCGCGGTGCTGCGCCGGGGCCGGGCCTGGTACCTGTCGACGCTCCCGGAACCGGAGGCGCTGCGCGCGCTGCTGGGCGGGGTGGCCCGGGAGGCCGGCGCGCGGCCGGTCCTGGCGGGGCTGCCCGACGGGGTGGAGGCGGTCCGCCGCGGTGAGCTGCTCTTCCTGTTCAACCACGGGCGGGCCGAGGTCACCGTGACCGTGCCCGGCGCCCCGGAGGACCTGCTGACCGGCCGGGCGGTGGGGGGCCAGGTGGAGCTGGACCGCCACGGTGTGGCCGTACTGAGAAACGCCGCGCCGTGACCGGCCGTACTGAGAAACGCCGCGCCGTGACCGGCCGCGCCCACATCGACGGCACCTGGGAGCCCCGCCCCGCTGCCCGCTGGGAGGACGCCTTCCTCGGCGGCAACGGCCGGCACGGCGCCATGGTGTACGGGGATCCGGCCGACGACCGGGTCGTCGTCAACCACCACACGCTGGTCCGGCCCAACGGCAGCGAGCACCTCCGCCCGCCCGAGCTGGCGCACGGGATGGAGCGGCTGCGGGACGGACTGCTGGCCGGGGACACCACGGCCGGCGAGCAGTTCGGCACCGGGCGGCCACTGGTCTGGGTGCAGCCCTTCCACCCGGCGTTCCAGACCCGGCTCCGTCCCACTCCGGCCTCGGCGCCCGCCCCCGGCGACGACGCGCCGCCCGCCGGATACCGCCGCTCGGTCTCCTTCACCACGGGTGAGATCACTGCCGTCTGCGAGGGCCGCCGCAGCCAGGTCTTCGTCTCCCGCGCGGACGACGTGATCGTGCAGCGGGTGACCGGCCCCGGGCTCGCGGTGGACCTGACCCTGGACCACGCCCTGCCCGGCGCCCCGCCCCGGCTGGCGATCGGGCGCAGCACCGCGCTGACTCCGGGCGGCGGCCGGCTGGCGCTGCGGGTGGGCTACCCGGACAGCGAGCTCGCGTACACCGGGGTGACCGTCGTCCGGGCGGACGGCGGGCGGGTGTCGGTGTCGGGTGAGGGCATCCGTGTCGAGGGAGCCCGTAGCCTGCTGCTGCTCACCCGGGTGCGGCGCCATACGGGTGACCTCGGCCTCGCGGCGGAGTGCGCGGCGCTGCCGGGGGACGACTACCCGGCACTGCTCGGACGGCACCTCTCGCTGCACCGTCCCGCCTTCGAGCGGGCCTCCCTGACGCTGGACGCGGACCCGGCGGAACGGGCGCTGCCCGGGAGCGAGTTGGTGCGCCTGGCGGACAGTCCCGCGCTGCTGGAGCGGCTGTTCGCGGCGGGACGCTACCACCTGCTCTCGTCCTCCGGTGTGCTGCCGCCCCGGCTGACGGGCCTGTGGACGGGCGACTGGGACACCGCCTGGTCGGGTGCGTTCACCACCAACGCCAATCTCAACCTCCAGATCGCCTCCGCGGCGGCCGCGGCGCTGCCCGAGGTGTCCCTGGCGCATGCCGCCCTGGTGTACGGCCAGCTCGGTGACTGGCGGGACAACGCGCGGTCGGTCTTCGGGGCGCGCGGGATCGTCGCCCCGTCGCACACGGACGGCGAGTCCGGCCACACCCGCCACTTCCAGCGCGCGTATCCGCTGCACCTGTGGACGGCCGGTGCGGACTGGCTGCTGGAGCCGCTGCTGGCACACGCCGAGACCAGCGGGGTGACGGACCCGCGACTGGCCGGGGCCCTGCACGAGGCGGCCCTGTTCTACGAGGACTTCCTGACCCGTACCGCCCCGGACGGGACCGTCGCCCTGGTGCCCTCCTACTCGCCGGAGAACCGGCCCGCCAACGCGAGCTGGGTGACGGTGAACGCGACGATGGACCTCGCGGCCGCCCGTCACGCGCTGACCGTCTCCGCGGACCACTCCCCCGGCCTCCCGGCGGCCGCCCGGTGGCGCGAACTGGCCGCCCGGCTGCCGGACTTCGCCGTCAACGGGGACGGCGCACTGGCGGAATGGGCGTGGCCGGGCCTGGCGGAGAACTACGACCACCGCCATCTCAGCCACCTCTACCCGGTGTGGCCGCTGGACGCGATCAACCCGTACGACACCCCGGAGCTGTCGGCCGCGGCGCGTCGCGCTCTGGAGCTGCGGGGCTCGGAGAACGACTCCGCCCACGGTCATCTGCACCACGCGCTGGTCGCCGCGCGGCTGCGGGACGGGGCGCGGGCCTCCGCCGCACTGAACGCCGTGCTCGCGGGCGACTTCTTCCACGACTCCCTGATGAGCGCGCACTATCCGGGGCGCGACGTCTACAACGCGGACGCCGCCCACGCGCTGCCCGCGGCGGTCATCGAGTCACTCGTCCAGTCGACACCCCACCGGCTGGTCCTGCTGCCCGCACCGCTCACCGGCTGTCCCGGCGGTGAACTGCGGGGCATCCGTACCAGGTTCGGCGCGGTCCTGGATCTGCGCTGGTCCGCCGACGGCACCGCGACCGCGGTGCTGCACCCCGGCCGTGCCGCCCGCGTCGACGTCCGCACGGGCGGCGGCAGCACCCTCACCGATTCCTCCGCCGGATCGACCGCCGCTCCGCTGGAGCTGACGGCCGGCGTGGACCGCGTCCTCGAACTGGGGCCGCGGTAGCACTTCCCCCCACCCACCATGGAAGGGACGACCATGGCACCACGCACCCGCACGCTCAGCAGGTTCGCACTGGCCCCGGCAACGGCAGTGGCGGCTCTGATCGGATTCGCCGCCGCGCCCGCCCAGGCCGCGATCTGGTCCTCCTCGGACCAGTGGGGCAACTACACCACCTCCGACGGATACACCCTGTACAACAACATCTGGGGCTCCGGAGCGGGTTCCCAGTCCATCTGGGCCAACTCGTCCTCCAACTGGGGCGTTTCGGCCGACCACCCGAACACCGGCGGCATCAAGTCCTACCCGAACGCCAAGAAGGTCGTCGGCAAGTCCATCACCTCGTTGTCGTCGCTCACCAGCGATTACAACGTCACCGTCCCGTCGGCGGGTGCCTACAACACCTCGTACGACATCTGGGACACCGATGACGACTACGAGCTCATGCTCTGGGTCAACTACAACGGCGCCGTCGGTCCGCTCGGCACGCCGCAGGGAACGGTGGCGCTCGGCGGTCACTCCTGGACCGTCTACAAGGGCGACAACGGGGCCAACCAGGTCTTCTCGTTCCTGCGCACCTCGGACTCCGCGTCGGGCTCCGTGGACATCCTGCCCATCCTCAAGTGGATCAAGGACACCAAGGGCTGGTGGGGCGACGAGATCATCGGTGACGTCCAGTTCGGCTACGAGATCACCTCGTCCGCCGGCGGCCTGGACTTCACGACGAACGGATTCAGTGTCTCCGCGAGCTGAGCCGCACACGCAGGGAGCCGGTCCCCTCGCGGGGGCCGGCTCGTGCGCGCACCGGTGTGCGGCGTCACCTCGGGGCGGGGCCGGTGCTCTCCCGTACCGTCAGCTCGGGTGCCAGCAGCTCGGTCTCGTCGGTGCCGCGGCCGGAGAGCTTGGCGACGACCTGTTCGACCGCGCGGCGGCCCATCTCCTGCGCGGGGATGGCGACCGAGGTCAGCCGGACCGATGCCTGGGCGGCCACCTGCTCGGGGCAGATGGCGACCACGGACACGTCCTCCGGCACCGCCCGGCCCTGCTGTCGCAGGAGATTGAGCAACGGCTCCACCGCCGATTCGTTTTGCACGATGAAGCCGGTGGTGCCGGGGCGCTCGTCGAATATCCGCGAGAGGGTCTGGGCCATCGCGGGATAGCCGCCCTCGCAGGGCCGGTGCAGGACCCGCACGCCGGTCTCCCGCGCCTTGGCCCGCACTCCGTCCACGGTCCGCTCGGCGAATCCGGTGTGCCGCTCGTACACCGCGGCCGCCTCGCCGATCACCGCGACCTCACGGTGCCCGAGTCCGGCGAGGTGCTCGACGCAGAGCGCTCCGGTCGCCTCGAAGTCGAGGTCCACGCAGGTGAGGCCGGCGGTCTCCGCGGGCAGCCCGATGAGCACGGCCGCGCGGTCGGTCTCGCGCAGCAGGGGCAGCCGTTCGTCGTGCAGTTCGACGTCCATCAGGATCATGGCGTCGGCGAGTGAGCTGCCGGCGATCCGGCGTACGGCGGCGGGGCCCTCCTCGCCGGTCAGCAGCAGGACGTCGTAGCCGTGGATGCGGGCCGTCGTGGCGACGGCGATGGCGATCTCCATCATCACGGGCACGTACATGTCGGTGCGCAGCGGCACCATGAGCGCGATGATGTTCGACCGGCTGCTGGCGAGCGCCCGCGCACCCGCGTTGGGGTGGTAGCCGAGCTCCTTGATGCTCCGTTCCACCCGTTCCCGGGTGGGGACCGAGATGGACCGCTTCCCGCTGAGGACATAGCTCACCGTGCTGGCGGAGACTCCGGCGTGCTGTGCGACCTCGGCAAGGGTGACCATTCAGCTCTCCATCACGGAACGACGTCGGACACCGGCACACGGAGGGGCGGTTTCAGTCGGACACCACTGCGGCGAAGCGCTTCGACACCCCACCCATCACCTTGGGTGTATACGGACGATGTGAGCCTAGACCTGCTGGCACAGCGTGTCCATAGAGCTGTCGAAGCGCTTCGACACAGGAAGCGGCGACACACGCCTTCCGTAGGCGGTGGCCCGTGGCGGTCAGCCGTACGGCCACCGCCACGATATGCCGTCCGTACCGGTTCAGGCGTCGAGCAGAACGGGGAAGGCCGCCATGTCGTTCTGGGTCATCACCGGGAGCTTGCGGATGTCCGCGTCCGGCACCGCGAGCCGCAGTCCGGGGAACCGGGCGAAGAGGGCGGGCAGCGCTATCCCCGCCTCGATCCGGGAGAGCGCGGCGCCGGGGCAGATGTGCGGACCGTGGCCGAACGTCATGTGCCGGATGGGGGCGGGGCGGGTGATGTCGAAGGCGTCCGCGTCCGCACCGTGCTGCTCGAAGTCCCGGCCGATCACCCGGTACGAGACGACCACCCCCTCGCCCTTGGCTATGACGTCGTCACCCACCTGGATGTCCTCGGTGGCGAACCGCATCAGCAGATGGGTGGTCGGGGTGTCCCACCGCAGCGTCTCCTCGATCACCGTCTCCCAGGAGACCTCCCCGTCGAGGACCATCCGCAGCTGTTCCGGGTGGGACAGGAGGGCCCGTACCGCGTTGAGGATGAGTCCGATCGTGGTCTCGTGGCCGGCCGCGACCATCGCCTTGAGGGTGCCCACCACCTCTTCCTCGGTGAGCGGCTCGCCGCCCTCGTCGGCGAGGATGAGCGCGGAGGTCAGGTCGTCGGTGGGCCGCGCGGCCTTCTCGCGCACCAGTCCGGCGTAGAAGACGTCCAACTCGGCCAGCAGAGCGAGCCGTTCGTCCTGCGGGGTGAGCATCGAGAAGAAGGCCTTGTACTGTCTGGTCAGCATGGCGTTCTCGGCGGGGTCCACGCCCATCAGCATGCCGACGACCCGCATCGGCAGCGGCTGCGCGAACACCGATTTGAGGTCGACGACGGCCCCGTCCCTGCCGCCGTCCGCGAGGGCGTCCAGCAGTTCCCCGGTGAACTTCTCGATGTCGGGCCTGACGGCCTCCAGCCGGCGGGGGGTGAGCGCCTGGGAGGTCTTGGTGCGCAGCCGCCGGTGCTCGGCGCCGTCCACGGTGAACATGGACCGCCCGGCGTCGATCATGCCGATGAGCGGCCACGCGTGCGTCACCTCGCCGCTCTGCCACAGCGCCCAGGCTTCGAGATCCTTCACCAGCCTCGGGTCGATCAGGAGTTGACGGGCGTCGGCGTACCGGGTGACCGCCCGGGCGGGTACGCCGAGCAGCTCGATCCGGGCGAGCCGGCCGGCCTCGCGCAGCCTCGCGGTCTCTCCGTCCAGGTCCTGGACCATGGGGTCGATGACGACGGTCCCGCCGTCCGGGGCTGCTGCGTGCGCGGCGGCGTGCGGGCAGTTCACAAGAGGTCTCCTGTCGTACGGACGGGGGTGAACCGAACGGGCAGCGCGGTGGTGCCGCGCAGGAACGCGGAGGGCCGCCGCACCAGCTCTGCGACGGGGACCCGGAGCTCCAGGTCGGGCAGCCGGTCGAGCAGCACCTCGATGCCGGTACGCGCGATGGTCTCCGCGATCTCCTGGGCGGGGAAGGGGCACCGGTACTCGCCGTGGCTGAAGGCGAGATGCGCGCCGTTGCCGCCCCGGGCGGAGGAGCCGCCGCCGGCCAGGCTCTGCCGGATCAGCGGATCGGTGTTGGCGGCGCCGAGCCCGAGCAGCAGCATGTCCCCCGCCCTGACCGGCTGTCCGCCGAGCCGGGTGTCGCGGGCGGCCCAGCGCCCGGCGAGGATCTGCGTCGGCGCGTCCTCCCAGAGCACCTCGTTCATGGCCTCGCCGACGCTGCGCCGGCCGCCCGCCATCGACTGCGCGAACTCGTCCTCCGTGAGCATCAGCCGCAGCGAGTTGCTGATCCAGTCGGCGGTGGTGAGGTGCCCGGCGGCCGTGACGGCCATCAGGTCGAGCATGTACTCCTCGTCGGTGAAGGCCTCGGGGAACGCGAGCATCCGGGAGGTCACGTCGTCGCCGGGGGCGGCACGCTTCGCGGCGACGAGTCGCGTCATGTGCTCCGCGAAACGCAGGTGGGCCTCCTGCGCGCCCGGACCGCCGTCGGCCAGGTCCTTCAGCACCCGGGCGATGGAGCCGCCCTCGTCGTCGGGGAACCCGACCAGCCTGGCGAGGACCAGGACCGGAAGCGGCTCACAGAAGTCGGCGACGAGGTCGGCCGTGCCCCGGCTGCACACGGCGTCGATCAGCCGGTCGGCCAACTGCTCGCAGTGGCGGCGGGTCTCGAACGGGTCGGCCCCTTCGAGGGCGGGCCCGACCATCCGGGCGTGCCGCCGGTGCTCGTCCCCCGCGCTGAAGTAGACGGACGGCAGCGGCCGCCCGACCATGGGCAGCAGCGGCCAGTCCTCCGGTATGTGCTCCCACTGGTTCCACAGGCCGACATCGCGCGGGAACAGCTCACCGTCACTGGTGACCTGATGGAGTTCCCGGTAGCCGATGACCAGCCAGGCGGGGAACCCGCCCGGCAGTTCGACGGGGACGACCGGTCCGTGGTCCCGCCGCATGGCCCGGTAGACGGCCTGCGGCTCGGTCTGGAACGAGGGCCCGCTCAGGGGTACGGCACCGGGCCCCGCGTGCGCGGGGCACTCCGGAGGGGGTGAGGCGGACTCGGGGTCTGGGGAGGAAGGGCGCGTCATCGTCCTGACTTCTGTGGCGGAAGCGTCACGCGTCACGATCGTGCGGTCAACGCACGCCCACTATAAGGATTTTATGTGACACCACAGCGGTCGATGACGATCAAATGTGCACCCGAAATGGAGCAACCGCTGGACATCTCACGACAATTGACGACCGACTCCAAGCACCGACGCCAAGTACCGACGCCAAGCAGCGACGCCGAGGAGCGGCTCCGTACCCGGCTAGAAGCGCCCGGCCCCCGGGGCGTCGCACAGCTCCCCGGCCTCGAAGGCGACGTTGACGAGTCCGGCGAGCCGGTCGGCACCGGTCACGAGCTTCAGCGCATGCCAACGGGAGAGCCAGTACACGCGCCCTCGGTGACCGGCGAGAACCTCCCGCAGCCCGTCCGGGGCGTGCGTCCACACCGGCGGAAGGGTGTCCGCGTAGTCGAACGCGGCCCGCAGACCGATCCAGCCGTCGTCCCGGACATCGTCTGCGGTCAGCAGTATCTCGACGGCCTGACCGGGCTCCTGCCGGCACTTCTTGGCGTGGATCCAGTGCACTTGGTGGCCCGCGGCGTACCGCGCGCAGTCCTCGCTCCGCACGGAGCCGTGTTCGGGGAGATGACGCAGCACGGTGAGTCCCGCCTTCCGGGGATGATGGACCCCGAGCGCTCTGCACCGCGGTCCGCTGTTCCCCGTACCTCGCGCACGGGGCAGGTCGTCACCCGGAGCACCCGCAGCGGAGCGGGGTGCCGTCCAGCAAGCCGGGGCTGCGCACTGGAACTCATGACCCGGCGAAAACCCTAACGCACCGAGCAGCCGCCTCCCGACGCGCGGGACCGCTCGGCCGACGGACGGTCAGGGACGCACGGGCGCGGGCCGGATCCGGCCCGCGCACCCCCGCCTCTCCCGGTGACGGCCCGGCCGGCGCTCAGCCGTCACCGGGCCGGCCGGTCAGCCGGTGACGAGGCCCGGGTCGCTCGTTCCCGCCTCACCCGTCTCGACGTGTCCGGCGAACCGGCGAAGGAACGCGGCGTCCGCGTCCGAGACCACCTCGATGTCGTACCAGCGCTTGCTCCCGCGCAGGTCAACGGTGTGCCGCACGGTCGCGCCGGCCCGCACCGCGAAGGTCTGCGCCCCGCCGCCGTAGGCGTCCGCCTTGCGCACGGTCAGCTGGACGGTCCCCGTACCGGCATGGGTGAGCGTCAGGTCGAGAGCCCCGTTCGCCGGGTTATGACGCGCCGTCACCTCCGGTCCGGCCGCCTTGCCGGGACCCCTGAAGGTCCGCAGGAATCCGTTCGGACCGTGCACCGTGAGGTCGGTCACTCCGCTGGAGTAGGCCGTGTTCCAGCTGTCGGAGAGCGACTTGCCCGCCTCGGTGGTGTAGGTCCAGGGCCCGTCGCCGCGGTTGGCGGACGTCACCAGGAACTGCGCTCCGGCTGCGTCCCCGCCGCTGAAGGTGAGCCGGTACTTCCCGGTGCCCGGGTCTGCCGTCCCGTCCACGAGCGGCGCGTACCGCAGCGGCCGGGTGGGCCGCGTGCCGGACTCCTGCTTCGGCACACTGCCGGAGACCGGCGGCACCGGTACGTAGTCGGGGTGCCGCTCCCCGTCCGGCGGGGCGTATCCGTCCGTGGAGGGCAGCGAGGCGGGCGCGGTCCGCGTCGTGCGGAAGTCGAAGGCCGAGGTGAGATCGCCGCAGACAGCGCGCCGCCAGGGCGAGATGTTGGGCTCGTGCACGCCGAAGCGCTCTTCCATGAACCGGATGACGGAGGTGTGGTCGAAGACCTCGGAACAGGCGAACCCGCCGGTGCTCCACGGGGACACGACGGTCATCGGCACGCGCTGCCCGAGCCCGTACGGCCCGGCCGCGTACCGGATGTCGCCGGGGAAGTGGTCGGCGGAGGTGTCCACGGTGGACAGCCCCTGCGCCGCGCCGGACGGCACGAACGGCGGCACGACGTGGTCGAAGAAGCCGTCGTTCTCGTCGTAGGTGATGAAGAGGGCGGTCCGGCCCCAGACCTCGGGGTCGGACGTCAGCGCGTCCAGCACCTGCGAGATGTACCAGGCACCGTAGTTGGCGGGCCAGTTGGGGTGCTCGCTGTAGGCCTCGGGAGAGACCACCCAGGAGATCTTGGGGAGCGTCCCGGCCCGGACGTCGGCCTTGAGATCGTCGAGGAGCCCGTCGCCGTTCTTGACGTCGGTCCCGGTGCGCGCCTTCTCGAAGAGCGGGTCGCCTGGCTTGGCGTCGCGGTAACTGTTGAAGTAGAGAAGCGAGTTGTCGCCGTACGTGCCCCGGTAGGCATCGTCGATCCACCCCCATGATCCGGCGGCGTCGAGCCCGTCACCGATGTCCTGGTAGACCTTCCACGACACCCCGGCCTCCTCCAGCCGCTCGGGATAGGTCTTCCAGCCGTACCCAGACTCGTCGTTGCCGAGCACGGGACCGCCGCCGGTGCCGTCATTTCCGGTGTACCCGCTCCACAGGTAGTAGCGGTTCGGGTCGGTCGAACCGAGGAACGAGCAGTGGTACGCGTCGCAGACGGTGAACGCGTCGGCGAGGGCGTAGTGGAACGGGATGTCCTCCCGCGTGAGGTGGGCCATCGTCGTGGCGGTCTTGGCGGGGACCCACTGGTCGTACGCACCCTTGTTCAAGGCCCGGTGCCCGCCGGCCCAGTCGTGGTTCAGGTCCTGGAGGAACTGCAGCCCGAGGTCGTCGGCGGGCGGCCGGAACGGCAGCACCTCCTTGCCGAGGAGGTCCTTCTGGTGCCAGACCGGCTTTCCGCTCGGCAGCGTGACCGGACGCGGGTCACCGAAGCCGCGCACACCCTTCATGGTGCCGAAGTAGTGGTCGAAGGAACGGTTCTCCTGCATCAGTACGACGATGTGCTCGACGTCCTGGAGCGTGCCCGTACGGCCTTTCGCGGGCAGTGAGGCGGCGCGGGCGATGCTGCTCGACAACGTACTGAAGGCGACCGCGCCTCCGGCGAGTTGCAGGAGGCGGCGACGGTTGAGATCTGCCATGGGTGGGGGCCTCTGTGGGGTGAGGAAACATAAGGGCGAAAACGACAGGAGTGTTCCAGAACCGGCGGTCCGGCGGAAGACCCGTGCGGTGTGCACGCGATGGCGTTCCGCCGAACGTTCCGGGTCCGGCCGAACTCCTCACAGAACCGGCGGACGCCGCCCTCGCTTGGGCCCGCGCCTCTGTTCGGGCGCTCGCCGTCCGCTGTGTGACGGGGCCGTGCAGGTCCGCGCCCGCACCGGCCTCGGTCCGGGCGCGGACCTACACGACGGCGTCTCATCGTCCGCCGCGACGCCGGTGGGCCCGCTGGCGGCACGTCGCGCCGCAGTAGCGTGCGGGACGGCCCGCCGTCTTGGCGTCGAACTCGGCCCCGCACTCCTCGCATCGCGGTCTCGTTGCGTGACGCCTGCCGGGCGCGTCACGGAACACCCGCCTTTCCGTGACCGAGGCCGGTCCCCGCAAGCCCTCCAGCGCCAGGTGGACCATGCGCACCCCGGCGGCCGCGTCCCGGTGGGCGGCCCGCATCGTCGCGCATCCGGCGATGAGTACGGCGATGTCGTCCGGGCCCAGGTCGGCACGGACTCCACCGGTGCGCTGGGCCGCGCGGAGCAGCTCGGTCAGCACCTGCTGGAACTGGTGCGCCGAGGCGGCGAGCATCGGGCGCGGCCAGCTGGTGTCCGTGGTCACGAGGTCGCAGACGTGCTTGCGCCCGGACGACTTCTCGATGGTCTCCAGGAGGAAGCCGAAGAACGCCGCGGCAGGAGGGGCCTGCGCGGCCCACCGGCGAGCCGCCGCGACCAGGTCTTCGACGTGCTGGACGAGTACGGCCTCCAGCAGGTTCTCCTTGCTCGGGAAGTGCCGGTACACGGTGCCGGTACCCGCCCCCGCCTGCCGTGCGATCTCGCTGAGGGAGACGTCGAGTCCCTTGACGGTGAACGCCTGAACGGCTGCGGCGAGCACCTTCGCGCGGTTGCGCCGGGCATCGGCCCGGCCGGTGCCGGAGGGAGCGGGAGCCATGTCACGTATTCCTTGTCCATCGCCTTCAACCGGGTGCAGGATTCCACATCGTCCCCGGGACCGCCACGCTGACAAGGCCCTCGAACCCCCCGGGGCGGAGGACGACATGACCGCTCGCCCGGCACGGCCCGACCCTTCCGTTCCCGGTTCCCGTCCCGACGCCCGGCTCGTGGCCGTGTCCGGTGCGACCGGCAAGCAGGGCGGCGCCACCGCACGGCGGCTTCTGGCGGCCGGCACACCGGTGCGCGCGCTCGTACGTGACACGACCGCACCCGCGGCCCTCGCACTGCGGGCCGCCGGGGCCGAACTGGCCCGCTGCGACGTCGACGATCCTTCGGGTCTTCCGGCGGCGCTGGAAGGGGCGACGGGACTCTTCGCCGTTCCTCCGCTCGCGTACGGGCCGGGCGGCACCGACGCGGAGCGGGAGTTCACCCGCGGCCGGGCCCTGGCGGACGCGGCGGCGGCAGCCGGAGTCGGGCACGTCGTGTTCACCGGTATCGCGTCCACTCCGGACCGGCTGCCCACGGCTCAGGGCAAGGAGCGAATCGAGCACCATCTGCGTGAACGGATCGCTCTGGTGACGGTGCTGCGTCCGGTGCGGTTCATGTCGAACTACCTCGCGTCGTGGGACATCGGCCTGGACGGCATCGTCAACGGAGTGCACCGGCACGTCTTCCCTCCGGACGAGCCTGTCCAGGTCATCGCGGTGGAGGACATCGCGGAGTTCGCCGCGTTGGCGTTCGACTCCCCGGACCGGTTCGGCGGCCGGACGCTGGAGCTGGCCGGAGACGCGCCGACCCCGGCGGAGGCGGTCGCCGCCATCACGGAAGCGACCGGCACGACCGTGCGCTATCACCAGCTCACCCACGACGAGGCCGCCTCGCTCAGTCCCGAGATCGCCCACGTCAGGAACCGCTGGGCAGCCGGCGCGCGCTGGCACGCCGACATCGAGGCGCTGCGCGTGGTGCACCCCGGACTGCGCACCCTCGCGGACTGGCTCGAGGAGTCCGGCGCCGACGCGCTCCGCGCCACGTTCGCCGGACCGCCACGGACGTCGGCGCGGGCGGACTGACGCACACGGCGAGTGCGGTGCGGGCCGACGGCGGACGGTCCGGAGGGGGTTGTCCCCCGCGGTCCCCTGGGGGACAACCCCCAGGAAGGTCGGGGAGAAACCGGGTCGTGGGGAGGACGCCGAGTCCGTAGGTTCTGGGGTGAGATGGCCGTACCGCCCCACACCGTCCCCGGAGGAAACCCGTGACCGCCGCCCCACCCCGTCAGCCGACGCGCACGCCGCACGCCCTGGTCGCGGCATTCGTGCGCTTCGTGGTCTGCGGCGGCGGGGTCGGGGTCGCCTCCAGCGGAGTGCTGATGCTGCTCCACGGCCTGATGCCGCTGGCCCTGGCGAACGCTCTGGTGACCGTGGTGTCCACGGTGATAGCCACCGAGCTGCACAGCCGGGTGTCGTTCCGCAGCGACCGCCGCGGGTGGGGCGTGCACCTCCGGTCCGGGCTGACCGTCGCCGTCAGCTACGCCTTCACGACCGGGGCGCTGCTCTGCCTCTTCGCGGTCCGCTCCGAGCCGTCGGCTCTGGTCGAACAGACTGTGTACCTGTCGGCGTCGGCGCTGGCCGGGGTCGGGCGGTTCGCCCTGCTGCGGGTGGTGGTCTTCGGGGACCGGAAGACCGGCCCGGCCGCCGGCCCGGTGCTCGGGAAGACCTCCGTGGCGATGGCCGCCTGACACAGGGCGCCCGCCCGGACCGATTGGATATCGTGGCTGGCCGGCCGGGCAGACGCACGGCCCATGGGCCGAGTGGGGGCGCGGGTGACACAAGGGCGGACCGGATGGCTGCGAGTGCCGGTCGGTGACGGTGCCGTGCGGTGGGCCACCCGAGGGAAGTGCCTGCGGGTGCTGGTCGTCGTGCACAACGTGACCTCCGCCACCCGGCTCCTGGACGTGCTGCCGCTCTTCGACGGCGATCTGCGCATCCAGCTCCTCGCCACCTGCCCGGAGTCCTCGGCCTTCTCGGCCGGCACGGCCGAGCTCCTCGCCGGAACCGGAGTACCGGTACTGCCATGGGAACAGGCCCTCGAAACGCCGGTGGACCTGGCCGTCTCCGCCAGCTTCGGTGGCCGACTGGAGCTCCTCGAAGGCAAGTTGGCCATCCTCTCGCACGGTGTTGGATACACTAAAAGGCTGGCGACACCGGACACCGGCGCAGGAGCGGAGCCCAGCTCCGTGCCCGTGTTCGGGCAGGCCCCGCAGTGGGTCCTGGCGGACGGCGTACCCATCGCGGACGCTCTCGTCCTCTCCCATCCCGAGCAGTGCGACCGGCTGCGCGCCGCCTGTCCCGAGGCCGCGCCGACCGCTGTGCTCGCCGGTGACCCCTGCTTCGACCGCGCACTCGCCGCCCGCCCCTACCGCGAGCGCTTCCGCCGGGCACTCGGGGTACGGACCGGGCAACGGCTGATCGTCCTCAACTCCACGTGGAATCCGGCGTCCTTCTTCGGGGACGGCGGCACGGGCGGCGACGACCTGCTGCCCGCGCTGCTGCCCCGGCTCGCAGGCGAGTTCCCCGTGGACGAGTACCGGTTCGCCGCCGTGCTGCACCCCAATATCTGGCACGGGCACGGCCCCGGCCAGGTCCGGGCCTGGCTCGACCGGGCGCGGCGCCGCGGGCTGGTGCTGATCGATCCGCTGGAGGGGTGGCGGCAGGCTCTGGTGGCGGCCGACGCGGTGGTCGGGGACCACGGGTCCGTCACCTTCTACGCGGCGGCGCTCGGCACTCCGGTGCTGCTGGCGGCGGCGCCGCTGCACGAACTCGATCCCGGGGCGCCGGTCTCCGGCTTCATGCGAGTGGCGCCCCGGCTGGACCCCGGTGCGCCGCTGCGCGAGCAGATCGACCGGCTCGTGGAGCACCACCGGCCGCTGCCGGGGCCCGCCGAGTACACCACCTCCGTGCCGGGCGAGGCCGCGGTCCGGCTGCGGTCCCTCTTCTACTCGATGATGGGTGCGGCGGAGCCGGAGTGGGCCGCCTCGCTGGAGCCGTTGCCGCTGCCCGGCCACGAACCGGTGTCCGTCACGGCGCCCCTGCACGTACTGACCCGGGTGCCCCGGCCCGGCGAGGTCTCGGTGAGCCGTTGGGCGGGTTCACCGCCCCCCGGCCGAGTGCGTGGGCGGTGACGCGCACATCGCCGTGCACGAGGACACCCGCGACGTGGACTGGCTGGAGCTGGCCGACGTCGTCTTCCGGGACGGGCGGCCCGACGATCCCCGGTTCGGGTCTCCGGCGGTCTGGACGGCCGAGGTGCTGCACCGTCACCCCGGCTGTGCGCTGGCCGCCTTCACGGCCGGCCCGTCCGAGTGCCTCGTCAGGCCGAGGGGCGGGCGGCTCCTCAGCCTGTCGTCCGCGCCGGAGGACCCGGTGGACCCCGCGGCCGTCGCCTCCGCCCTCCATGCGCTGCTGGGGGCCGGGGGTGGCGGGGACGACGCGAGGGCGGAACGGCTCGTGACCCTGCTGGATGACGGCGGGTTCACCGTGCGGTCCGGGGCGCGGAGCGTGCGGGTGCGGATCACCGGCGAGCCCGCCGGGTGACGCGCCTCAGCCGCTGCCGTGCTCGCCGGCCGTGCAGCGCTCGCGCATGGACCGCAGATGCGCCACGTGGTACTCGGCGCCCTGGCCGCTCAGCGTCGTGATCGCCGCCTCGACCAGGGGGCGCGCGGTGGCGGTGTCCGACTGGTCCAGCCAGGTCTCGGCCAGGTCGGTCAGGGTCCTGGCCGTGTTGTACGTGTCGCCGTCCGCGCGGAAGTGACGGAGCGCCGTTTCCAGCCGTTCCCTGGACTCCTCGAACCTGCCGAGGCCACGCAGGGCGCGGCCCCGGTGGCGTTCCAGCAGGGCGCGTGCCCGGGGGACGTCGGCGGTTCCCTCGTCCGCTGCCCGGATCGTGACCAGCACGGCGTCCGCCTCCTCGAAGCAGTCGTACGCCTCCTGGAACCGCCACTGCCGAAGCCTCAGCAGGCCGAGGAACTCCGTCGCGGACGCGTGGCCCCGCTTGTGCCCCGCCGCCTCCTCCGCCCGCGCGGCCGCGAGCGCCTCAGCCTCCGCCTCGTCCCAGAGGCGCAGCTCTGTCAGCGTGTGCGCGAGCTGGGCGTGCAGTGCTCCCGCGTCCGCGCTTCCCGGCAGGTGGGCGTCGGCGAGGCGTGCTCCGGCGCGCAGGGCGGGCAGCAGCATCTCGTGGCGGCCGGCCTTGAGCTGTAGCGGCCACAGAGAACGGCACAGCCGTACGGCCGAGTCCGGGTCGCCGGATTCCTCCGCACAGTGGACTGCCTGGATCAGGTTGCCGGACTCGGCGATCAGCGCGTCGAGCGCCTCGCCCCGGCTTCCGTAGGCCGGGGCGTCGCCGGTGCCGGAGGGCGCGGGGACCCGCCAGCTCTCCGGCAGTGCCTGGTGCGCCGCGGAAGTCGACACATCGACGTACCAGCGCAGGGCCCGTGCCATCGCGGCCGAGCAGCCGGCGATGCCGTCCTCCTGTACGGCGACGGACTCGGCATGTCCGCGGACCGCCGGGCGGTAGTGGTAGCGGGCCCGGCCGTCGGCAGTGGCGTTGCGCTCCAGCAGGAGCCCGTCCGCCAGTTCCTCAAGCCGCCGCCCGGCGTCCTCCGGCGTCACCCCGGCGACCCGGGCGGCCGCCGCGGCGTCCAGGGCGGGCCATTCGCGTACCGCCAGCAGGCGGTACAGCCTCGCCGTCCCCGGGTCCAGCGCGCCGTAGGTGTCCTGCGCCGCCGCCCGTACGGGGTCGCCGCCGGCCGGCGTACCGGAGGCGGGTCCGGTGAGACGGGGCGCCGCCGCGCGCAGGGCGTACGGCGATCCGCCGCACCGGGCGAGGACGGAGGGCAGGGTGGCGCGTGCCGCGGCGATCGCCGGCTTGTCCAGGAGCTGGGTCAGCAGCCGTACCGCGTCCTTGTCCGCCAGCGGGCCGACGGGAACGCGCACCGCGTCGAGGCCGGGGAACGGGCTGCGGGCCACCACGATCGTGAACACGGCGGGCGCGGAGGTCAAGAGCGGCCGGATCTGGGCGGCCGAGTGCACGTGGTCGAGGACGATCAGCAGCCGCAGGTCCGCCACCCAGCCGCGGAAGAACTCGCTCAGTTGGTCAGCTGCGGTCGGCATCTCCTCGTCCGGCACGCCGAGCTGGCGCAGCAGGCCGCGCAGCACGGTCCCCGCACCGCGCGCCGCGGTGGTGCCGCCCGCCAGATCGGCGTAAAGCTGACCGTCCGGGAACAGCCCGGACTGGCGTACCCCCCAGTGCACCGCCAGTGTGCTGGTGCCCATGCCTTCCGCGCCGTGCACCAGGGCCAGCCTCGGGGTGCCGTCCGCGCGTCGCGACGCCTCGCGGTCGAGGCTCTTCAGCGCCTCCTTGCGGTCGGTGAAGAACCTTACCGAGGCGGGCAGACCGGGCTGCCCGGCACGCGGCGTGAAGTCCGCCGGCGCGCCTCGGCCCGTGCTGCTCACCCGGCTCGCGAACGCCGTCCAGGAGGAGGCGAGCCGGGGGTTCTGGCGGAGCCGCTCCGACACCATGAAGGCCACCGCGTCGAGTTCGCCGGGTGCGACGGGCGCCGGGATCTCGCGGCCGACGATGCGGCGGACGTATCCGCCGGTCGACTCCCACACCCATCTCCCGGCCTCGTTGGCCATTCCCGAGCCGACCGCGCCGAGCACCGCCGAGACGGCTGTCAGCGAAATGGGATCCAGCATGTGGCGCACTCCCCGTTCCCGGTGTTCCGCGCGATGCGCCCTCCCCGGCACCGCCGCTGCCACCGTGCAGACGCAATCTACCGAGTGGGGCGCCGCACGGTGTGCTCACCGCACCCCGAGGGCGGGGCGCCCGGCCGCTCGGGGCAGCGAACCCGGAGGAGGCGCACGGCGAGGCGCGAGGTCGTCGCGGTGCCCGCACAGCACGTACCGGCCGCGCTCCACGGGCTCATGGAGTCGCTCCGCGGCCGGGGCCGAGAGCTGTCCGTCCCGGCTTCACGGGGCCGAGAAGTACTCCGGGAAGCGGGGTCCTGTCCACGGCTTGCGCCCCCAGGCCAGCACCCGCCCCCTGGCCATGGCGCCCGCCGTGCCGATGCGGCCGAGTGCCAACAGCAGGAACGTGACCGGCTCGATGGAGATCGTGCAGTCCGGGCGGTCCGGCGGCCGGTGGCCCACCGCCACCGTGCCGTCGGTGAACGTCACCCCGAAGCGGTCGCCGCCCCACAGCCGGACCGTGTAACGGACGGTGAGACCCGCCGTGGTCCGCTCGTCGGCCACCCTGGGCATGGCCACGACGAGGAAGGGCAGGGTCAGCCCGGCTCTGACCCGGTCGACCATGTGCGGGCGCCGCAGTGCCCGCGCCAGGTCGTAGCCGTGGCCCAGCATGTGCGTCAGGAGGTACGAGCCGAGGACCGCGCGGTTCATCGGGCCCATCGGCGTCATCAGTGTCTCGTCCGAGGGGTGCTCGGCCGCCGCGTCGAGGAACGCGGCGGCCTGCGACACGACCATCGCGGCCAGCGGCTCCCCCGCCCGTTCACCGAACGCCGCGAGGGCCCGCTCATTGGCCTCGGCGAGACCCTGCGGGGTGCCGTCCCCGTAGTCGCGCGGGCGTCCGGCGGCCACGTCGGCCATCAGCTGGTTGACCTGCGCCAGGTGGGCCGCCGCCTCCCCCACGGTCCACTCGGACCTGGGGACCGGCAGCCCGGTGCCGGGGGCTGCGCGCAGCAGGGCCGCGATCTCCGCGGCCGTCTCCCGTATCGCGTCGGCCAGTCCTTCGGGCAGCCTGCCCCGTACCTCGTGCCCCGCCACCGGCTCCACCCTGCTACCCGTCCTCGTGAACGCCGTGCCGTCCGCGTACGCCTCGTCCGGCGCGCGGCCCGCACGACTGTCGCGGCGCACGCCTGTCGCACCCGTACAACCGTCGCGCACGCCAGTTACCTGCGGGTACACAAGAGCAGCACAAGGGCCTCGCGGGCAAGAGGCCGACGTCCACTGTTCGAACCCCTCTACGATCGAGCGCGTGTGCGCAAACGTGATCGTCGCTGAAGACGACGAGAAACAGGCCGAACTCCTCCGCCGGTACCTGGAACGGGAGGGCCACTCCGTCACGCTCGTCGGCGACGGTCTCGCGGCCCTCGACCTGGTCCGGCAACGGGAGCCGGACCTGCTGGTCCTCGATGTGATGATGCCTCGTGCCGACGGTCTGGACGTGGTGCGCGTCCTGCGCGCCGAGTGCCGGGAGTTGCCGGTGCTGATGCTGACGGCCCGCACGACCGAGGACGATCTGCTGCTCGGGCTCGATCTGGGCGCGGACGACTACGTGACCAAGCCGTACAGCCCGCGCGAGCTGATGGCCCGGGTCCGTACGCTGTTGCGCCGCAGCCGCCGCGCCACGGGCGCGGAGCCGGCCGACGACCCGACTCTGACGGTCGGTTCGCTCGTCGTCGATCCGGCCCGGCACCTGGTCTCCGTCGGCGGTGAGTCCGTCGAGTGCACCCCCGGTGAGTTCAGGATCCTCGCCGCGCTCGCGGCCGAGCCCGACCGGGTCTTCTCCCGGCAGCAACTGCTCGCGGAGCTGCACGGATTCGACCGGTACATCAGCGACCGAACGGTCGATGTGCACGTCATGAACCTGCGCAAGAAGATAGAACCCGCCCCGCGCCGGCCGATCCGGCTTCTCACCGTCTTCGGTGTCGGGTACAAGCTGACGGACCCGGCGAAGGCGGCGGCACGTGCGTCGTCGTAGCGGCGAAGGACAGGCGCCCGGCTCCGTCCGGCGGACGGCGGACGGCGGGCAGCGGGCGCGACTGCCCCTGCGCAAGAGCCTTTTCGCCCGGCTGCTGGCCGTCTCCGCTCTCGTGGCGGCCTGTTCGGTGGCTGCCACCGCCTGGCTCGCCGTGCAGACGACGTCCGGCGCGATCCGGCAGGAGCAGGGCCAGAACCTCACCGCCGACGCCCGGATCTACCACAGCCTGCTCGGTTACGCGGCGGCTCATCCCACCTGGGACGGCGTCGGGAAGACCGTGCGGGACCTGGCGAAGCAGTCCGGCCGGCGAATCGCCCTGACGACGGAACGGCGCGCTCCGCTGGCCGACTCGGCCGATCCGGAGTCGGCGGCGGCGCTGCCCGCGCAGGCCTCGGCGATCGTCGATCCGCTGTCGGTGGACACGGCGCTGGCGGCCGAGACCGCGGGCGCGTCGGGGGCTCCGGCCGACCGGGTCGACCCGCGAGCGGTCGGGCCGTTCCGGCTGCCCGCCTCGGAGCGGGCCGCGCTGCAGAAGACCGCGGACCGGAAGGTGTCCTGCCTCAGCGCGACCGGGATCGCCTCCGACGTGGTGCGCAGCGCGAGCGGGCGCCCCCGGATCCAGGTGGTGGGCAACGACCCCGACCGCCTCCAGGGCACGCGCTGCGCCACCGATGAACTGGACAGCCCGACCACGACCGAGAAGAAGGCGCTCAAGGCCCTCAACCAGCTGGCCGACGCCTGTCTGAAGCGCCAGGGCCGGGCCGCCGTCCAGCTGAAGCTGGATCTGTCCTGGGGCCAGCCCATGGAACCCAGGCCGGCCGTGGCGACCCCCAGGGAGCAGCTGAGCACGCCGCCCAGCCCCGCGCCGACCTACGCACCCACCTACGCGCCCACCGACGCGCCCAGTCCCGTTCCGGGCACCCGCCCCTCGCAGTCGGCCGGGAACGGCGAGGACGACCGGGCCATCGCCTCCTGTGTCGGCACGGCCCGCCGCGAACAGCTCGGTTCGTACGTCGCCTCGCCCGCCCTGCTGTTCATCGGTGGCACCGGCGGCGCGACGGTGCCCGGTTTCGATCTCTCACCGGCCAACACCGCGAAGATCGCGGGGGCGGCGGCGCTCGTCCTCGCCCTCACCGTCGGCGCGTCGGTCCTCGTGGGCGCCCGGCTCGTACGCCCCCTGCGGGCGCTGACGGGCGCCGCCCAGCGGATGCGGGACGGCGAGGACAGCGTGCCGGTGCTGGTCGCCGCAGACACCGAGATCGGCCGGCTCGCCGCCACGTTCAACGACATGTCCGCCCACCGCGCGCGGCTGGAGGCCCAGCGCAAGGCCATGGTCAGCGATGTCGCCCATGAACTGCGCACCCCGCTCAGCAACATCCGCGGCTGGCTGGAGGCGGCGCAGGACGGGGTGGCGGAGCCGGACCCGGCCTTCATCTCCTCGCTGCACGAGGAGGCGGTGCAGTTGCAGCACATCATCGACGACCTCCAGGATCTGGCCCAGGCCGACGCGGGCGCCCTGCGGCTGCACGCCGAGCCGGTACGGATCGAGGAGTTGCTGACCCAGGTCGCCGCCGCGCACCAGGCCCGCGCCGAGACGTCCGGGGTGGCGCTGACCGTGCTGCCCGTGGACCCGGGCCACCCGGTTCCGGGGCTGACGGCCGATCCGGTCCGGCTGCGCCAGGCCATCGGCAACCTGGTCTCGAACGCGGTACGCCACACCCCGTCCGGCGGAAGCGTCACCCTGCGCCCGTACGGCTCCGAGTCGGGGGACGCGGTCCTGGTGGACGTCAAGGACACGGGCAGCGGCATCCCGGCGGAGGACCTCGCCCATGTCTTCGACCGCTTCTGGCGCGGCGAGAAGTCCCGCAGCCGGCGTACGGGAGGCAGCGGGCTGGGGCTGGCGATCGTCCGGAAGCTCACGGAGGCGCACGCCGGCACGGTCACCGCGGTGAGCGTGCCGGGGCGGGGCTCCGTGTTCACGCTCCGGCTCCCGGCCGACCGCGAGGGCGGGCACGGGGACGGCCCCGCGGGGCCGGAGCCCGGCCCGGCCGGCGAAGTCCCGCCCGGTGACGAACTGGCCCACGACGCCCCGGCGCACGGTCCGGACGGTTCGGAGCACGGCTCCGGGCACGGCTCCGAGCGGCCCTGATGCGATGAACACAGCGTCCTGACAGCTTCTTCATAACTCCGGGACAGCCTGTCGGCACGCCTCGCGCCGCGGTGCGATTCCGCATCGCGGCGCCGTCGGGGCCGTCCTTGAACGGAGCCATATCCATGTCCCTGCGCTCGTCCTTGCGTACCGCTGTCCTGGCCGCTGTGGTGGTCGGTGCGGTGAGCGTCCCCGCTGCTTCGGCCTTCGCCGACTCCTCCCCCACCCCCTCGCCCGCGCGGCCGACCAGCACCGCGGCCCCCGCTGACGGCCGCTCGGCCACACCCTCCGAGGCCCCCTCGGCCGCCCCCGCCACCGCCGTGCCGACCAGGGCCCCGCGCGGCGGAGTCGCCGCGGGCGACAGCCCCGCGCCCGCGGTCCGGCCCGCGACCAAGGCCCCGCGTGGCGGAGTCGCGGCGGGCGAGCGCCCGGCCGGCACGTCCGGTGACAACACCGCGGCCGTCACGGGGTCCGCCGTGGCGGCCCTCCTGGTCGCCGGCGCCGGAACGGTCGTCCTGCGCCGCCGCTCCACCGGCCGCCGCAACGGCTGACCACCCCTCAGCCGATAGAGCCGGAAGTGGCGCCGTCCTGCATCAGGGCGGCGCCACTGCCGTCGGCCGATCACTCCTGGAGTCCGTCCTCATGTCCCGCACGCCCCAGTCCCTCCGGCGCACCGCACTGCCGGTGTACGCCTGCCTCGCGCTGACCGCGCTGACCGCGCTGACCGGCTGCTCCGACGCCTCGCCGTCGAACTCCTCGGCCGCGGACCGGAGCGCCGCGTCGCCCGCGACGAACGGAACTCCCGCACCCGGCAAGGGAACCGCGTCCGATTCCCCGCCCCCGTCCGCACCCGCGAAGTCCGCCTCGCCGCCCGTCCACGTCTCCATCCCCTCCCTCGGCATCAACAGCGCGGTCATGCGCCTCGGGCTCAACCCCGACGGCACGGTGGAGGTGCCTCCCGCGGACAAGGGCATGACGACCGGCTGGTACACCGGCGGCTCCGTACCCGGTCAGCCGGGTCCCGCCGTGCTGATCGGCCACAACGACACCCGCTTCGGCCGGGCCGTGTTCCACGATCTCAAGAAGATCACCAAGGGTGCGGACATCAGCGTCCGAGACGACCGGGGCACCGAGATCCACTTCGAGGTCACCGGCCGGGAGACGGCGAGCAAGAAGGCGTTCCCGACGGCGCGGGTCTACGGGCAGACCAAGGCCCGTGCGCTGCGGCTGATCACCTGCGACGGCGCGTTCGACGCCGCGGGCCACCCCGTGGACAACCTCATCGTGTACGCCGAGAGGAAGTGACCGGCGGGAAACCGAGGGTGCCGGGTGTCCGGCGGCGGGCGGGCACCTGTTGGACGGCCGCTGTCGGGGCTCCCGGCACCTGCTGTCTACCCATGGGTAACTCCCCCTGCTTTCATGGGTTCCAGCATCCGCCCGCCGCCTCAGCGGCAGCAGACTCAGGAGTACCCCGTGCCGCACTCCGCGCTCCGCCGGATCTCCGGCGTGACCCTGTCCGCCACGCTCACCGCCGCCGCGCTGGTCGCCGTCGCACCGCGGGCATCGGCCGCCGGCTCCCCGCCGCTCCGGGTGCTCACGTACAACACGTTCCTGATGAGCACCAGCCTCTACCCCAACTGGGGCCAGGCGCACCGGGCGGCCGGGATACCGAAGGCCGGCTTCTTCCAGGGCAATGATGTCGTGGTGCTGGAGGAGGCGTTCGACAACACCGCCTCCGACGCCCTGACCCGCAACGCCTCCGGCCAATACCCGTACCACACACCGGTGGTGGGCCGGAGCAGGAGCGGCTGGGACGCCACCAGCGGCGCCTACTCGGCCGCCACGCCGGAGGACGGCGGCGTCACGATCCTGAGCAAGTGGCCGGTCATCCGCCGGGAGCAGCACATCTACAAGGACGCCTGCGGAAGCGACTGGTGGTCCAACAAGGGCTTCGCGTACGCCAAGTTGAACGTCAACGGCGCACATGTGCACGTGGTGGGCACCCACACCCAGTCGACCGACCCGGGCTGCGCTTCGGGAGAGGCGGCCGGAATCCGCGCGCTGCAGTTCCAGCAGATCGACGCGTTCCTCGACGCGAAGGACATCCCTTCCTCGGAACAGGTCATCGTGGCAGGTGACCTCAACGTGGACTCCCGCTCCCCCGAGTACGCCGCCATGCTCGCGAACGCCGGGCTGACCGCCGCGGACGCCCGCACCGGGCACCCCTACTCGTTCGACACCCGCGACAACTCGATCGCCGCGGAGCGCTACCCCGACGATCCTCGCGAGGACCTCGACCACGTCCTGCACCGCGCGGGGCACGCGAAGCCCACGGGGTGGACGAACGAGGTGATCGAGGAGGAGAGCGCGCCGTGGACGGTGTCGAGCTGGGGGACGGACTACACGTACACGGACCTCTCCGATCACTACCCGGTCGTGGCATCGGGCCGGTAGCCGGCGTCCAGGACGGCTGCGAACCGGCCCGGACGGAGACGAGGGCGCCGGTGCCGTCCCGGCCGCGTTGGGCGCGGCGCACCCGGCCGGTGCGCACCCCGCCGGGACGACCCGGTCGTGGAAGCAGCCGGTCAGCCGGCCGGCTGCTTACCGGGATCGGGCAGGGACGGGCCCCAGCGGCTGCCGGTCCCGCTTCCTGATGCCCGGCCGGTCGCGGCGCAAGCCGGCCCAGCCGTGCAGGGGTACGGCGAGGTGCTCGACGCCGGGGAGTGGGAGCTGGGCCGCCTGCCGGGGGTGGGGCCCCGGGGCGGCCGGGCGCGCGCTCGCCGCCGCGCGGCGGAGTAACGCCGGGTGCTCGTGGGCGTCACCGGCCATGGCATCGTCACGGCGGACTGACCGCGCAGGGCCCGCCCGTACGCCGAGGGCGGATGCGCGGAATCCGCCCATGCGCCGAGGGGCTGTCCGCTCAGAAGAAGACCCCGCAGCGCAGCAGCACGTTCGCGTACGGCCGCGCCTCGCCGGTACGCACCACCAGGCGCGCGTGGGCCGTGAGCGCCTTGAGTGCGTCGTGGGGGACGTGGGTGAGGCCGGGGAGGCGCTCGGCCAGCAGGCGGGACGCCGCCGGATTCGCGTCCCGGATCTCCTCTGCCGCCGTCGCGCCCTCCACCACGAGTTCGTCCAGCAGGCCGTCGAGCACCTCCGCGAACGCCGGGACGCCCGCCCGGAAGGCCAGGTCGACGACGCGCGGGCCCGGGGGGACGGGCATGCCGACGTCGCAGATCAGGACGGTGTCGCCGTGCCCCAGCTCGGCCAGGGCGCCCGCGAGGTGGCGGTTGAGGATGCCTGACTTCTTCACGGTGCGCCGATCTCTGCCGCGGTGGGGAACGACGCCTGTGCGCCCTGCCTGGTGACGGCGGCCGCGCCGACCCTCACGGCGAGGGCCGTCGCCACGGGGAGCTCCGCACCGAGGCCGAGCCGCCAGGCCAGGGCCGCGGTGAACGCGTCGCCCGCGCCGGTCGTGTCCACCGCGTCGACCTCGGGACTCGGTACCCGTACACACTCCCCGGTACGGGTGTCGGCGGCCAGCGCGCCGCCGGCGCCCAGGGTGATCACCACCGAACGGGGGCCGAGTGCGGTGAGCGCCCGTGCCCAGGACTCGGGAGTGGTGCCCGCGTCCCGGCCCAGGATGAATCGGGCCTCGTGTTCGTTGACCACCAGGGGGTCGCAGGCCGCCAGCACTTCGGCGGGGAGCGGGGCGGGCGGGGACGGGTTGAGGACGAGCCGGGTCCCCGCGGGCAGGACGCGGGCCGTCTCGACGACCGTTTCCAGGGGGATCTCCAGCTGGACGGAGACGACCCGGGCGGCGGAGAGGAGGGGGGCCGCCGCCCGGATGTCCGCCGGGGTCAGCCGGGCGTTGGCGCCCGGCGAGACGACGATGCTGTTGTCGCCCGTCGGATCGACCGTGATCAGGGCGACGCCCGTCGGCGCGCCGCCCACGAGGACTCCGGTGGTGTCGACGCCCGCCGACCGCTGCGATTCCAGCAGCAGCCTGCCGTGCGCGTCGTCACCGACCCGGGCCAGCAGCGCCGTGCGGGCGCCGAGGCGGGCGGCGGCGACCGCCTGGTTGGCGCCCTTGCCGCCCGGGTGGACGGCCAGGTCGGAGCCGAGCACCGTCTCCCCCGCCGCCGGGCGCCGCTCGACGCCGACGACCAGGTCGGCGTTGGCCGAACCGACGACCAGGAGGTCGTACCGGGAGGGTCCGGAGTCCTCGTTCTCGTACATCTGCTGCTACTGCCTTCCTTCCGTGGGGCGGGTGGCCGGGGTGGTGTGCCGTCCGGTCAGGAGAAGTCGGCCACGTTCTGCCGGGTGACGACCTTGACGGGCACCTTGACCGTGCCGGCGACCTTCTTGTCCTCGGCCGCCCGGACCGCGTTGCGCACGGCGATCTTCCCGAGCTCCTTGGGCTGCTGGGCGACGGACGCGTACAGCGTGCCCGCGCCGACCGCCTTCAGTCCGTCCGGTGTGCCGTCGAAGCCGACCACGGAGACCGACTTCCCGGCCTTGCTGCCGAGCGCCTTGACCGCGCCGAGCGCCATCTCGTCGTTCTCCGCGAAGACACCGGTGATGCCGGGGTGGCCCTGGAGGAGATTGGTCATGACGTCCAGGCCCTTGGTGCGGTCGAAGTCCGCGGGCTGGGTGGCCACGGTCTTGATGCCGGGGTACGCCTTGATGCCCGCGGCGAAGCCCGCTCCGCGCTCGCGGCTGGCGGAGGTGCCCGCGGTGCCCTGGAGGACGACGATGCTGCCCTTGCCGCCGAGCTTGTCCGCGAGCGCCTTGGCGGCGAGCTTGCCGCCGGCCACGTTGTCCGAGGCCACCAGGGTCGCGGTGTCCGCCTTGTTGACGCCCCGGTCGGCGGCGACCACGGGGATGCCCGCGTCGTTGGCGCCGCGTACGGCCGGTCCGACCGCGTCGGAGTCCACCGGGTTGACGATGACCGAGTCCACGCCGGAACTGGTGAAGTTCTGGAGCTGGTTGGCCTGCTGCGAGGCGTCGTTCTGCGCGTCGGTGACGGTGAGGTCGATCCCGGCGGCCTCTGCCTCGGCCTGGGCACCCGCCTTCATCTGGACGAAGAAGGGGTTGTTGAGCGTGGAGAGGGACATCCCGACCCGGGTGTTGCCTCCGGAGGAGCCGGAGTTGAAGAACGTCACGGCGGCGATGACGGCCGCCACGCAGACGAGTGCGAGGCCGGCCTTCATCGCCCCCCTGCGCCCCGATCCCGGTGCTCCGGGGCCGGCGGCGGCGGAGGAGCCGGCCGAGGACGTCGCCCCGGAGCCGGCCTTGCGGCGCAGCGTGTCGAGCAGCACCGCGAGGGCGATGACGACCCCGATGACGACCTGCTGCCAGAAGGCGGACACCGACATCAGGTTGAGGCCGTTGCGCAGCACCGCCAGGATCAGTGCGCCGATCAGGGTGCCGGAGGCCTTGCCGACGCCGCCCGCGAGGCTGGCGCCGCCGATGACGACCGCGGCGATCGCGTCGAGTTCGTACCCCTGCGCGGCCTGCGGCTGGGCGGAGGTCAGCCGGGAGGCGAGGACGATGCCAGCGACGGCGGCGAAGAGGCCGGACAGCGCGTAGATGGCCAGCTTCTGCTTCTTGACCCGGAGCCCGGAGAGCCGGGCCGCTTCCTCGTTGCCGCCGATCGCGTACATCGAACGGCCGAGGTAGGTGCGGGCGAGGACGAGGGCGGTGATCAGCCCCATGGCGATCATGACGAGGACCGGTACGGGCAGCCAGCCGCCGAGCGTGTCACCGAGAGTGGAGACGGAGTCGGGGAACGCGATCGGGCTGCCCTGGGAGATCACCAGGGACAGGCCGCGGGCGATCGACAGCATGGCCAGCGTCGCGATGAACGAGGGCAGCTTCCCGTACGCGACGAGGGCGCCGTTGACGAAGCCGCAGGCGATGCCGGTGGCGACGGCGAGGAGGACCGCGAGTACGACGGGCATCCCCGCCGATGTCGCCGACCAGGCGAGGACCGTCGCGGAGAGCGCGGCGACCGAGCCGACGGACAGGTCGATGCCGGCGGAGACGATGACGAAGGTGACGCCGAACGCGAGGATCGCGGTGACGGCGGCCTGTACGCCGACGTTCAGCAGGTTCTGGGTGGTGAGGAAGTCGCCCGAGAGCAGGGACATCGCCAGCAGCAGGACGACCAGGGCGGTGAGGGCCCCGTTGTCGAGCAGCAGGCGGCGCAGGCCGGGCCCGGCGGCTCCCGCGCCCGCCTTGCGCGGATGGGTGTCAGTGGCCACGGGGGCCCTCCTCGTCGTTCTCGGTGCGTTCGGTGGGTTCGGTGGGTTCGGTCGCGGGGGCGGAGCCGACGGCGAGGGCCATCACGGCGTCCTGGGTGGCCCGCTCTGCGGGGAGTTCGCCGGCGATCCGGCCCTGGGCCATGACCAGCACCCGGTCGCTCATGCCGAGGACCTCCGGCAGATCGCTGGAGATCATCAGGACGGCGTGGCCGGAGGCGGTCAGCTCGTTGATGAGCTGGTAGATCTCGACCTTGGCGCCGACGTCGATGCCCCGGGTCGGTTCGTCGAGGATCAGCACCCGGGTGTCCGCGAGCAGCCACTTCCCGATGACGACCTTCTGCTGGTTGCCGCCGGAGAGGGTGCGGACGTGCTGGCCGAGGCCCGCCATCCGTACGCCGAGCTGCTGCGCGATCCGGGCGGCGGCCGTGCGCTGGCCCTTGAGGTCGACCAGCCCGGAGCGGCTCGCCGCACGCAGGGTGACCAGGCCGAGGTTCTCCTGCACGGAGGCGTCGAGCACCAGGCCCTGGCCCTTCCGGTCCTCGGGGACGAGGCCGAGCCCGGCGTTCATGGCGGCGGTGACGTCGTGCTTGCCGAGCCGCTCGCCGCGCACCTGGACGGTGCCCGCGTCGTACGGGTCGGCGCCGAAGACGGCACGGGCGACCTCTGTGCGGCCGGCCCCGACGAGTCCGGCGAGGCCGACGACCTCACCGGCCCGCACCTCGAAGCTGATGTCGTGGAAGACGCCGCCCCGGCTGAGGCCGCGCACCGACAGCAACGGCTCCCCGGCATCGGCACGTTCGCGGGGGTACTGCTGGTCGATGCTGCGGCCGACCATCAGCTGGACGAGTTCCGCCTCCGGGGCCGAGGCGGGCACCTGGTCGATGCTGCGGCCGTCGCGCAGGACGGTGACGCGGTCGCCGAGGGCGGCGATCTCGTCCAGGTGGTGGGTGATGAAGACGATGCCGACGCCGTCCTCGCGCAGCCTGCGCACGATCCGGAAGAGTTTGTCGACCTCTTCCGAGGTGAGGACCGCGGTCGGCTCGTCCATGATCAGGACGCGCGCCTCAAGACTGAGGGCCTTGGCGATCTCGACCATCTGGAGCCGGGCGATGCCCAGTTCGCGGATCTTCGCCCGGGGCGACACATGCAGGCCGACGCGGTGCAGCAGCACCTCCGCCTCGGCTTCCATCCGGCGCCGGTCGATCAGTCCGTACCGGCGCGGCTGGCGGCCGAGGAAGATGTTCTCGGCGACCGTGAGATCGGGGACCAGGTTGAACTCCTGGTAGATCGTGGCGATCCCGAGCTTCTCGGCGTCCTGCGCTCCGTGGATGCGGACTTCCTGCCCCCGGGCGAAGATCCGGCCGCTGTCGGGGCGGTAGGCGCCGGAGAGCATCTTGATGAGGGTGCTCTTGCCGGCGCCGTTCTCGCCGAGCAGGACATGGACCTCGCCGCTGCGCAGGTCGAAGTCGACGCTGTCCAGGGCGACCACACCGGGGAAGGTCTTGCGCACGCCTTCGACGCGCAGCAACTCGACCGACTCGTCGACGCGCGGCAACTCGACTGGCTCGCTCACGCGTTGCTCCTGGGCTCGGTGGCGGACGGTTCCGGGGTGTCCGTGCGCTCGCCGCAGGAGCCGCGTACGACGAGACGGGCGGGCAGGGTGACGGACTGCGGGGGCCTGCCCTCGACGATGTCGACCAGGGCGCGTACGGCCGCGCGGCCGAGTTCGCCGGTCGGCTGGGCGATCGCGGTGATCGGCGGTCCGGTGTGGACGAACCAGGGGATGTCGTCGAAGGCGGCGAGCCCGATGTCCTCGGGAACCCGCAATCCGCGGGCGCGGATGGCGTCCAGGGCGCCGAGCGCCATCAGGTTGTCCGCCGCGAACACGATCTCGGGCGGTTCGGGAAGGGCGAGGAAGTGCTCGGTGGCGCGCCGGCCGCTGGCCGCCTGGAAGTCGCCCTGGCCGATGTAGGCGTCCGGCAAGGCGAGTCCGTGCGCGCTCATCGCGGCCCGGAACGCTTCGACGCGCTCGTCACCGGTGGTGGTGGCGGCGGGCCCGGCGATGATGGCGAGCCTGCGGTGACCGAGCGCGTACAGGTGGGCGACCAGGTCCTGGATGGCCCGGTGGCCGTCGGCGCGTACGACGGGGACGTCCACGCCCGGCATCCAGCGGTCCACGAAGACCATCGGGGTACCGGCGCGTGCGACGTCGTGCAGCAGCGGGGAGTCGCCGTCGGCCGGAGAGACGAGGAGCCCGTCGATCCTGCGGTCCAGCAGGGTGCGGACGTGGTCGTCCTGCTGCTCGGGCCGCTCGTCGGCGTTGCCGATGATCACGCTGTAGCCGAGGGCACGGGCCTCTTCCTCGACGGAGCGGGCCAGCGCGGTGAAGTACGGGTTGAGCACGTCGCTGATGACCAGACCGAGCGTGCGGGTCTGATCGGTGCGCAGCGAGCGGGCCAGCGTGTTGGGCCGGTAGCCGAGGGCTTCGACGGCGGCGAGGACGCGTCTGCGTGCGTCCGGGCTGACGGAGGGATGGCTGTTGAGGACGCGGGAGACCGTGGCGACAGAGACTCCTGCCTGGGCCGCGACATCCTTGATGCTCGCCATTTCCGGGACCACCTCCTTGTGGTTTCCGTACGCCTCGAAACCAGCGGCAACAGGGCCGTGGAATCGATTACACGGATGATTGGAATCGATTACATGGCCGAAAACAAGCCCCCACCCGCCCTCCGAGACCGGATCGTGACGCGAGGGGGCGACGGCTCCGACCACGCGGAAGGCGTGTCGTCCGCCCGGGTGGCGCCACCGATCCCCCGGCACCGATCACCCACCGCCCGCACGGCGAGCCCGAGGGCGAGCGGGTCGAGACCGTCCTGGCCGGAGCCCTGATCCAGCCGCGGAGCCGCTGTTCGCCGGCAGCAGGAGAGCCCGTCACCCAGGGCAGGGGGTGCAGGACCGCCGGTCAGGTCAGGGTCGATGGCGCGGCTACCGGGCCGGCGCTCAGCCACGGTGTCGATCTCGAAGCGGAGATCGACACACCTCTCATCCGGGATCGGGGGCCGCTGCGGCGACTGGCCGCCCCGCGCGAGTCCGGGCGCCCCGTGCCGTGATCACGCTGCCGCGAGCGCCCGTCGACGGTATGAGCTGCCTGGCCCTGCATCAACGCCTGTGGGCGCCCCGCACCGCGATCGCCACGAACCGGCCCGGCACCCGCCGCCCCCGTCCGGCCGGTGCCGGGCCCGGCACTCGACGATCTGCTCGCCGCCCCGCTTCACGCCCGCACCACCCTGACGCGCACGCTCACCGCACCAGCGATTAACTGGGCGTCGGAAACGCCACGGCCTGACCCCGATCCGCGCGGACGCGTCCGCGCCGACCCCGTCCCGGTGCTTCCCTGGCGGGGCCCGGTGGGTGACACCGGACGCCGCTGGGAGTGAGCCTCGCGCACTGGTCCTGCGGGGCGGTGGCTACAGCAGACCGGTGTAGAGCAGGAGGTTGGGCGAACCGGGGCCGATGGCGTTCACGGCATCGCGGGTGGCGGTGTCCGTGAGCCGGCGCTCGAGGTCTGCCGGGGCGGCGTCCGGGTACCGCTCCTTGAGGAGGGCGGCGGCTCCGGCGACGTGCGGGGCGGCCATGGAGGTGCCGCTCATGGTGGCGGAGCCGCCGCCGAGGCGTGCCGAGACGATGGCGACTCCGGGGGCGTAGGCATCCACGCAGGTGCCGAAGTTGCTGAAGCCGGCCTGCCGGTCCTGGCGGTCGGTCGCTCCCACCGTGAACGCCTTCGCGGCGCGGGCGGGTGAGGCGTCGCAGGCGTCCTCGGCATCGTTGCCGGCCGAGACGACGGGCAGGACGCCCCGGTCCGCGACCCTGTCGACGGCCTCGTCGATGGCCGGGGAGGCGGCGTCTCCGATGGAGGCGTTCAGGACCGCGGGCTGCCGGGCGTTGGTGGCGACCCAGTCGAAGCCGGCGAGAGCGTCGGCCGTGCTGCCGCTGCCCCGGCAGTCCACGACCCGGACGGCGACGAGCGAGACAGCGCGCGCCACCCCGTAGGTCGCGCCGCCGACGGTGCCCGCCACATGAGTGCCGTGGCCGTTGCAGTCCTGTCCCGCCTGTCCGTCGTCGAGCGCGTCGAACCCGGTGGTGGCCCGTCCGCCGAACTCGCTGTTGCGGGTGTCGATCCCGGAGTCGACGATGTACGCCGTCACCCCGCGGCCGGTCCCCGCGACGTCGTACCGGCCGTCCAGCGGAAGGTTCCGCTGGTCGATCCGGTCCAGGCCCCAACTCGCCGCGGGCACCGCCCGCCGGGTGGTCCGTGCGTCCATGGTCCGGGGCGCCGCCTGCGCTGCCGGTCCGGCGCTGACGAGGGCGTTCTCCTCGACAGCGGTGACCGAGGGCAGGGTGCGTACGGCGGCGAGCTGGGCCGGGGTGAGCCTGGCGGCGAACCCGACCAGGGCGCTCCGGTAGACGAACATCGGCCGGACACCGATCCCCGTCAGCACGTCGGCCGGTGACACGGCCGGCTGGAGACTGACGACGTACTCCCCCGGAATCGCCCCGAACGAGTGCCCGACGGGCACGGGGAGGGACCCGGACCCGGCCTCGGCCGTGCCGGCCGTCAGCGGGACGAGCAGCAGCAGGGCAGCCGAAGCCCAGAGTGCGCGCAGGCGCATATCAACTCCTGGAGAGCGGAAACGAACGGTCCACGACGCACAGGGCCGCGACCGCCGGACACCCTTCCTTTCGTCCATGAGCGGCGCGGACTTGAGTACGCCCTCGCGGAGTCGGTTCGCTGGCGGGGAGCCGTAGACCCTGGTCAGGTGGGTGCGCCGACGTGGTGGGCGAGAGTCCGCACGCCGGGCGGATTCCGCTCGTGGCGCCTGAGGCCGGCGGTCATGGCGCGCACCCGGCCGCGGCGGATTTCCTGGGTGCGGCTTCGCCACCCGCGCCGAACAGGGCCTCGGACACAGAAGAACTCCCAGCCCGGACGAATCCGAACTGGGAGTTCTGTAAAACCAACCTGGTCAGTCATGTCGACTGGCCCTGGTTCCCTGGTGTCCGAGGGGGGACTTGAACCCCCACGCCCGATAAAGGGCACTAGCACCTCAAGCTAGCGCGTCTGCCATTCCGCCACCCGGACTGGGTGGTCAGCCGCGGTCTCCCGCGGCGACAAAGAAAACAATACCAGGGGTTTGGGGTCCGCCTCACCTGCATATTCGGTGGTCAGCGGGGTGCGGGCCGATCGGACGGGCGCCCGGGGGCGGCGGACCCCCGTCCTCGTGCACGTTCCGTCGCCGGCCGCGCACGGAAGGTGTGCCCGGAGGGTCGGCGGCGGGGTCCACGAGGGTGCGGGCGGGGCGGGTTACGTTCGCCGGCATGAGTGATCGCGGCTACCGGCCACCCCGCGCCCTGTCACCGCTGCGGGAGCACCTGCGCGAGACCTTCTGGTTCGCGCCGGCCCTGACGCTGGTCTGCGCCATCGTGCTCTGGTTCGCCGCCTCCGCGCTCGACGAGCAGCTCGTCGGCTACCTCAAGGACGAGCGGGCGTACGACGAGATCAAGGACCTGCTCGCGGTCGCGGAGGACACCAAGCAGATCGTCGTCACCGTCAGCTCGGCGATGATGACCTTCATCGGTGTGGTCTTCAGCATCTCGCTGGTGGCCGTGCAGATGGCGAGCGGGCAGCTCACGCCCCGGGTGGTGCGGATCTTCGTACGGAGCCGGATCAGCAAGCTCACGCTGTCGGTGTTCCTGGCGACGTTCGTCTTCTCGCTGCTGGTCCTCAGCTCGTACGAGAGCGAGACGGATCCGCGGCTGGTCACGTCCGTACCGTTCGTGCAGAGCGTGCTCACCGCCGCGCTCGTCGGGGTCAGCCTGCTGCTCTTCATCGCCTACGTGAGCTCCACCCTGCGCCTGATGCAGGTGGGCCCCGTCGTCGACCGGATCACCCGGGACTCGTTCCGGGTACTGGGGCGGATGCCGGCCGGCCGGTCGCCGGAGGGGCCGCTCGGCGCCGAGAGCGGGCAGCTCGTGCACGAGGGGCGGGCCGGGGTGCTGCGGGACGTGAACGTGGCCCGGCTGGTGCGGGCCGCGCGGCACCAGGGCGTCGTTCTCCGGCTGATCCCGCGGCTCGGGGACTTCGTCGTGCCGGGGACGCCGGTGCTGGCGGTGCACGGCGGGGCCGCCCCGCCCCGGCGTGCGCTGCGGTACACGGTGTCCGTCGGGGTCGAGCGCACGCTGCACCAGGACCTGGCGTTCGGGCTGCGACAGCTGTCGGACATCGCGCTGCGGGCCCTGTCCACGGCGGTGAACGATCCGACCACCGCCGTGCAGTGCCTGGACCGGATCGTGCAGTTCCTCGCGGCGGTCGTGGACCTGCCCCTCGGCGCCGTCCACCACCGGGACCGCAAGGGGGTCGTGCGGCTGGTGCAGGACGTACCGGGGTGGGCGGATCTGGTGGATCTCGGGTTCGAGGAGGTCCGGCGGTGTGCCGCGGAGAGTCCGCAGGTCACCCGGCGGCTGCTGGCCGGGATCGACGATCTCCTGCTGCTGGCGCCGCCCGGCCGGCGGCAGCCGCTGGTCCGGCACCGGGCGCTGCTGACCCAGGCGGTGGAGCGGACGGTGCGGGGCGCGGCCGAACGGGAGTTCGCGCTCCTTCCCGACCGGCAGGGGATCGGGTGAGCCCGGTCCGCCCCCGACGGACCCGGGCCTCCCCGCGCGGTGTGCGGGGAGGCCCGGCGCAGGAGGCGCCGCGGGGCGGGCCCCGCGGGTGGCGCTACTTGCGCAGCGCCGCCATGCCCTGGTAGCTGATCCGCGCCTGCTTGAGGGACTGCGCGAGGTCCGTCGAGCTGGGTGCGGTGTCCTGCTCGATCATCGGGTTGCGGTAGTTCGTCTCCCCGACGCGGCGGAAGAACGTCCGGTAGTCGATGACCCCGGTGCCGAAGGGGACCATCTCGTAGCCGTCGCCGTTGGTCGTGCTGACCACGCCGTCCTTGGCGTGGAAGAGCGGGTAGCGCTTGTTGTGGCGGCTGACCAGTGCCGCGGGGTCGAAGATGTTCTCCCGCCGCGATCCCTCACGCGTGGTGTAGGTGTGGAACTTGTACTGGGCGACATGCGCCCAGAAGATGTCCATTTCCAGCCACACGGTCTTCGGGTCGGTGACCTTGAGGAAGTATTCGAGCTTGCGGGTGCCGGAGCTGCGGGTGGGCCGCCCCTGGTCGTCCAGCGGACCGCTGTCGAGCAGGAAGCCGTAGGCCGCGTCGTGGTTGTGGGTGTACAGCTTGATGCCCGCGCGGTGGGCGATCTTCCCCAGGGCGTTCCACTTGTCGGCGGCGACGTCCCAGTCGGCGCGGTAGTCGCTGCCGGTGGGGTCGCCACCGGTGCCCATGTGGTCCATGCCGAGGATGTTGGCTATTTCGAGGTGCCGCTTGAACTCGTCCTGGTCGCTCTGGCTCAGCGGCCAGGAGCCCGGGATGAAGCCGTGGTTGCCCTGGGCGCGCAGACCGTAGTCGTCCAGCCAGGAGCGCAGCAGCTTGGCGCCCTGCACCGTTCCGAGGTTGCTGCCGCCGGGCGCGTTGGCGTGCTGGCCGTACCCCGCGAACTCGACCTGCTTGTAGCCGTACCGGGCCAGCTCCTTGAAGACCGCCCGGAAGCCCGAGGGAAGGCTGGTGCTGAGCGGGTCCCGGGCCGTGGCGTCGCGCACGGTGTACAGGATGATTCCCCGCTTCGACGCCGGGACCAGATCCTTGCCGTGGCCGTTGCCGTGGCCGTGGTCATGACCGTGGCCGTGGCCCCGGTGGGAGGTGGAGTGGGCGAAGGCGGGCGACGCGCCGAGTACGGGCGCGGCGATGGCCGTCGCCGCGGCCGCGGTGCAGGTGCTGAGGAAGCGGCGGCGGTCGACACCCAGGGTGCGGCGCAGGGCGTTGTCGGTTCCGGATTCGTCGTTGTACTCGGTCACGGTCTCTCTCTTTCTCGAAGAAGCGCACGGGGCTGCTGTGCACGGACCGATCTCATGCGAGGCCGGCAAGCGTGAGGAGCAGGGACTTCACTTCGGTGGCCCGGACCGGGCCGCTGAACGCGTGGGGGGTGGAGCAGAGGATGAGCGGCCCTTCTTCGTCGCTCAGGGGGAGGCGGCCGTGGCTGCCCCGGATGGGTGACGGGTCCAGGGGGACGACCGCCATGCGGTAGCGCATGCCGAGCTTCTTGCGGGCGACGGCCGTGGCCGCCTTGACCCGGACGTACGGGTCCTGGGGGTCCAGGAAGAGTTCGACGGGGTCGTAGCCGGGTTTGCGGTGGATCTCGACCAGCTGGGCGAAGTCCGGCGCGCGGGCGTCGTCGAGCCAGTAGTAGTACGTGAACCAGGCGTCCGGTTCCGCGACGGCGACCAGTTCGCCGGAGCGCGGATGGTCGAGGCCGTTGGCCTTCTTGCCCTCGTCGTCGAGGAGTTGCTCGATGCCCGGGAGTCCGGCGAGCGCTTCGCGGGCCGCTTCGAGGTCCTCCGGACGGCGTACGTAGACGTGCGCGATCTGGTGGTCGGCGACGGCGAAGGCCCGGGAGGCCATCGGGTCCAGGTACTCCATGCCGTCCTGGGTGTGGACCTCCAGGAGTCCCGCGCGGCGCAGGGCGCGGTTGATGTCGACGGGCCGCTCCACCCGGGTGATGCCGTACTCGGAGAGGGCGACGACGGTGCGGCCCTCGCGTCGGGCGTCCTCCAGGAGCGGCGCGACGGCCCGGTCGAGCTCTGCGGCGGCCGCGAAGGCGCGCGGGTCGTCGGGACCGTAGCGCTGGAGGTCGTAGTCGAGGTGCGGGAGGTAGCAGAGGGCGAGGTCGGGGTGGCGGGTGTCGATGACGTGCCGGGTGGCGTCGATGATCCACTGCGAGGAGACAAGGTCGGCGCCGGGGCCCCAGAAGTGGAAGAGGGGGAAGGTTCCGAGCTTCTCGGTGAGCTCGTCGTGGAGGGCCGGCGGCCGGGTGTAGCAGTCGGGCTCCTTGCGGCCGTCGGCGTAGTAGACGGGCCGCGGGGTGACGGTGTAGTCGGTGTCGGCGCCCATCGCGTACCACCAGCAGATGTTGGCGACGGTGTAGCCGGGGTGGGCGCGGCGGGCCGCGTCCCAGAGCTTGTCGCCCGCGACGAGCCCGTTGTGCTGACGCCACAGGAGGACGTCCCCGAGCTCGCGGAAGTACCAGCCGTTGGCGACGATGCCGTGCTCGGCGGGGGTGGTGCCGGTGAGGAAGGTGGACTGGGCGGCGCACGTCACGGCGGGGAGCACGGTGCCGAGCGGAGCGTGGGTGCCGGTCCCGCCGAGGGCCTTGAGGTTCGGCATGTGTTCGAGGAGGCGGGGGGTGAGCCCGACGACGTCGAGGACGAGGAGGGGCGTGGGTGAGCCCTCGGTGGTCATGGCAGCTCCTTGAGGCCGAGGTCGACCAGGAGGTCGCGGGCGAGGGTGAGTTCGGCGGCGATACCGTCCGCGAGCTGGGCACGGGTCCTGGGCCGCAGCTCCACCGGGAGCGCCTGCCAGGTGTACGTCTCCACCTCCAGGTGCCGGGTGAGCGGCCGGGCCCCGCCGACCAGCCGGGTCAGCGTGGACCGGAGCACCGGGAGCGTGGAGGTGAGCGGTGGTGCGGGCGGCGCGTGCAGGGGGACGTGGAAGTGGGCCCGCCAGGGGGCGCTGTCGGGCAGGGTCTCTCCGCCGACCGCCTCGTCGAGGTCGTCGGTGCCGCGCAGCCCGGCGGCGGTGGCGACGCGGGTCTGGTGGAGGAAGCGGGGTTCGGCGAAGGCGGCGAGCGCGGCGCGCACCTCGGGGAGGTGGGGGTGTTCGGCGTGCAGGGCGGCGGAGAGCTGTGCCTTGACGGCGGGGATGCCCGCGGCGGTGAGCGCGTCGAGTGCGGTGCCGGGGTCCTCGAAGGAGGTGGCGAGGTGGCAGGTGTCGACGCAGACGCCGATGCGCGGGTGGCCGATGGCGGTGAGGGGTGCGATGGCGTCGGCGGTGGTCTCGATGGTGCAGCCGGGTTCGGGTTCGAGGCCGATCCGGATGGACTTCTCGGTGAGTTCGGCCAGCGCGTCGAGGCGTTCCCCGAGGGTGGTGAGCGCGGCCAGTGCGGTGCGGGCCGCCTCCGGGTCGCCGGTGTACGGGGTGCGCCAGGCGAGGGGCAGGGTGGAGATGGTGCCGTCGGTGACGTCGTCGGGGAGGAGCGTGGCGAGGAGCCGGGCGAGGTCGGTGGTGTGGGCGAGCCGTTCGGGGTCGGTCCAGTCCGGCCGGTACACCCGGTACTTGACCTCTTCGGCGCCGAATCCCTCGTACGGGAAGCCGTTGAGCGTGACGACTTCGAGCCCTCTGTGGTCGAGTTCGGCGCGCAGGGAGCGCAGTTGCGCGGGGTCGTTGACCAGGGTGCGGGCGGCGTCCCTGGCGAGCCAGAGGCCGATGCCCAGGCGGTCGCGGCCGAGCCGTCTGCGTACCGGTTCGCAGTGGTCGCGCAGTTGGGCGCGGACGCCTTCGAGGTTCTCGGCCGGGTGGACGTTGGTGCAGTACGCGAGGTGGACGACGGAGCCGTCGGGGTGGCGGAAGCGCATGGCCTCACTCCCCGCCGCGGAGGATGGAGTTGCCCTCGTGGAGCGGTTCGGGGGCGGCGGTGTCCAGGTGGAGGCGGCCGCTCTGGCCGTAGAAGGCGACGGGGTTGCGCCACAGCACCTGGTCGACGTCGTCCTCGGTGAAGCCGGCGGCCAGCATCGCGTCGGCCACGCTGCGGGTCTTCAGGGGATCGCTCTTGCCCCAGTCGGCGGCGGAGTTGACGAGGACCCTGTCGGTGCCGTGCAGCTTGAGGACGGCGATCATGCGGTCCTCGTCCATCTTGGTGTCGGGGTAGATGGAGAAGCCGGCCCAGCAGCCGCTGTCCAGGGCCTCCTTCACGGTCGTCTCATTGAGGTGGTCGAGCACCACCAGCTCCGGGGCGAGGTGCGATTCGCGTACGACGTCGATGGTGCGGCGCAGGCCGGCGAGCTTGTCGCGGTGCGGGGTGTGGACGAGCGCGGGCAGCCCGTGGTCCGCGGCCAGCTGGAGCTGGGCGGCCAGCGCGGTGTCCTCCGCCGGGGTCATGGAGTCGTAGCCGATCTCGCCGACGGCGACGACGGAGTCCTTGACGAGGTAGCGGGGCAGGGCGTCCAGGACGGGGGCGCAGCGCGGGTCGTTCGCCTCTTTGGGGTTGAGGGCGAGCGTGCAGTGGTGTGCGATGCCGTACTGGGCGGCGCGGAACGGCTCCCAGCCGAGCAGCGCGTCGAAGTAGTCGAAGAAGCTGCCCGGCGAGGTGCGGGGCTGGCCGAGCCAGAAGGAGGGTTCGACGAGCGCCCGGACCCCGGCGTCGTACATCGCCTGATAGTCGTCCGTGGTGCGGGACGTCATGTGGATGTGGGGGTCGAAGATGCGCATCAGGACTCCTCCGATGGGGCCGTTGAGGCCGTGGGGGCGGCGGGACCGGGGGCGGTGGGGCCGGGGGCCGTGAGGGCGAGTACGCGGTGCAGTCCGGCGGGGACTGGACGGGACGCCGCGATGCGCTCGGCCGCGTAGTCGCCCAGCATCCGGGCGAGTTCCGCGTCGCCGCGGGACCGCCGGGCCAGCTGGTCGACCGCGTCGACGGGGACGCCCGTGAAAAGGCATTTGAGGACGGCGTGGCGCCAGTTGTGCGGATCGAGGTGCTCGCCGGCGTACGGGCCGACGGCGGCGGCGATCAGCGTGGTGTCGTTGGCGCGCAGGGCGTCCTCGACGAGGGCCACGGCGCCGGCGCCGAGGTCCAGTGCGGGCAGGGTGAGCAGCACGGCGCGCCGTTCGGCGGCGGTGCCCTGTTCGTAGAGCCGGGTCACGGCGTCGAGTCCGGCGCGGGCCTCTGTGAGCAGCAGGGAGCGTACGGAGTCGGCGCGTTCGAGCCCGCAGTGCCGGCCGGCGGCGGCGAAGCGCAGTTCCCACGGGGGGACGGCGTAGGCCTTGGCGGCGGGTTCGGCGTCCGGGTGGGCGGCGGAGTGGGCGGCCTCTGCGAGGGCTTCGTCGAGCCAGGCGCGGGCGCCGCCCCCGAGCTGTGCGTCGAGTTCCTCGCGGCTCAGCAGCGGGGCATCGGGCGAGTTCATCGGCATGGTGCGGCTCCCTTCGGCGCGCTGTGGGCTGACGGGCTGTGGGCGGACGGGCTGTGCTTGCGCAGGAACTCGATGGATGACTGGGCGAGTTCGGGTCCGGCGTGGGAGTGGCGGGGCAGTTCGACGACGGTGAGCCCCTGGTATCCGCTGTCGCCCAGGGCGTCGAGGGCGGCGAGCACGGGCGGGAAGTCGATCTCCCCGTCGCCGAAGGGAAGGTGTTCGTGGACGCCCCGGCACATGTCCTCGATCTGGACGTGGCGCAGCCAGGGGGCCGCCTCGCGTACGCAGTCGGCGGGCGCCGCGGTCTCCAGGCACTGGCAGTGGCCGATGTCGAGGGTGAGTCCCAGTGGTTCCGGCTCTCCGCACAGGGCGCGCAGGTGGTGGAAGCCGGAGAGGCGGCTGAGGAGGTGTCCGGGTTCGGGCTCGATGGCCAGCGGCACCCCCGCTCGTCCGGCCGCGTCGATGACCGGGGCGAGGGCGCCGGTCAGCCGGTCCCAGCCGGTCCCGGCATCGGTGCCCGGTGGCAGGACCCCGCTGAAGCAGTGCACGGCGTGGGCGCCCAGTCCGGCGGCGACCTCGACGGCCCGTACGAGCAGCCCGGTCCTGGCCGCCCTGGCTTCGGGGTCCGGGTCGAGCAGGGAGGGGCCGTGCTTGCGGCGCGGGTCCAGGACGTAGCGGGCCCCGGTCTCCACGGTGACGCCCAGCCCCAGCTCCTGGAGCCGGGCGGCGACCCGGCGGGTGCGGACGAGGAGGTCCGGGCCGATGGGGTCGAGGTGCATGTGGTCGAGGGTGAGGCCGACCCCGTCGTAGCCGAGGTCCGAGAGGAGGCCGAGGGCGTCGCCCAGCCGGAGGTCGGTGAGTCCGTTGGTGCCGTAGCCGAGGCGGATGGTCATGTGGGGCTCACCTTCCGGGCGAGGCTGCGGGCGAGCGGGACGAGGGCCATGACGGCGAGCGCGGTGCCGGAGGCTCCGGCGCGGGCGGCGAGGGCGGCCTGGAGCGGGATCATCGCCCGGATGCCGCCGCCGACGGCGCGCTGGGTGAGCGGTGGCGACGGGTTCAGCGCGGCGTGCGCGAGCGGGCGTCCCGCGGTGCGGAGGTAGGCGCCGGTGAGCGCGGTGACCAGCAGCCGGGCCGGGGCGGCCGCGCGCCTTCCCTCGCCCGCGCGCTCCGTCTCCCCCGGGCGCCTCGCCTCCTCCGGCCGGTCCCGAACCACCGCGCCGCCGAGCGCGGCGACCGCCGTGAGGGCGGCGAGGGGCGCCGTGGTGGAGCCGCCCCGGGCCTCGTGGCGCGAGACGGCGGTGACCGCGTAGGTGTGCGCCGTGAGCAGTACGGCGGCGGGGAGCGCGGCGGGAACGGCACGGGCCGGAGTCGCGGTGGCGGGGGCGGGGGCCGTCGCGGTCGCCGTGGCGCCCAGGAGCAGGTCCAGGCCGCGGGCCGCCGCCATCGCCGCCGGGCCCGCCGGGGTGTGCTTCAGCCGCAGGTCGTACGCCCAGACGGTGGCCGCGAGGCCGGTGGCCACCGTCAGGGCCGGGCGGCCCGCCCGTGCGGCGAGGGCCAGGCCCGCCGCGGTCAGCGCGCCGGCCGCGGTGAGCGCCGCCCGGGGCGTGATCCGGCCGGAGGGGATCGGGCGGTGCGGCCGGTCCACGGCGTCCTCCTCGCGGTCGGCCCAGTCGTTGAGGGCCATGCCTGCCTCGTACAGGCAGAGCGAGGCGCCGACGGCGAGGGCGGTGGAGCGGTTGGGGCGGCGCCCGACCGCTGCCGCGCCCGCGAGCGCGTCGCCCGGCACGGTGAAGAGCGCGGAGACCCTGAGCAGCTCCGCCCAGGCGCGTGCCGTCACTTCTCGCCCCGCAGCCGCTCCGCGAAGGAGAGCAGCGCCAGGTACTGGGCGGACAGTGCGGCGGGCCCGCCGTCCGGGTCCTTGAAGTAGAAGCCGAGTTCGGGGCGCGGCCCGGTGAGGCCCACCTCGTGGGCGCGGGCCAGCAGCCGTGCCAGGTCCAGCACCAGGGGCGCGGCCAGTGCCGAGTCGCAGCCCTGCCAGGTGGTCTGGAGCACCATGCGGGCGCCGAGGAAGCCGTCGAACGCGATGTGGTCCCAGGCCGTCTTCCAGTCCCCGAGCGCCGGCACGTCGTCGATGTGGACCTCGCCCTCGGGGGCGGCGCCGAGCGTATCGGCCAGGACGCGTTCCTTGCCGGCGTTCTTCGCGGCGGCCGCCGCCGGGTCGGCCAGTGCCGCCCCGTCGCCGCCGCCGAGCAGGTTGGTGCCGGACCAGGCCCGTACCGGCAGGGCCCGCTGTACGAACATCGGGGCGAGCACGGAGCGCAGCAGCGTCTGGCCGGTCTTGCCGTCGCGGCCCGCGTGAGGAAGGGCCGAGGCCGCGACGGCGGCCTGGAGGGCGGGGGTGCGCAGTCCGGTGGAGGGGGTGAAGTTGACGTACGGACAGCCGGCGCGCAGGGCCGCCGCGGCGTAGAGGGAGCTGGCGGGCAGCCGCCGCGCGCCGGGCTCGGGGGCCGGTTCGGTGGAGGCGACGTTGATGACGACGGTCCTGGCCAGGCCGTTGCGGCGGGTGAAGCCGGTGAGGTCGGCGGCGAACGCGGTGACGAGTTCCTCGTCCGGCCGGGTGTCGCCGGGGAGCGGTCCGCCGGGGCGGATCTCCGCGTCGGCCGCGGCGAGTTCGGAGTGGACCGCGGAGGGCAGGCCGTGCGGCAGCACTCCCCCGGCGGCGAGTACTTCGGCCCGTTTGGGGAGCGGGCAGTCCAGGGTGTCGTGCCCGCCGAAGACGAGCGATCCCACGGGTGGCAGACCGCTCCCGGCGAACGGCTCGGTCTCGGTGACCATGCCGGCGGCCGGGTGGAGGCCTGCCGCGAGCGCCGCGCACCCCGCCGTGGCGGTGGTGGCGACGGAGCCGCGTGCTCCGATGAACCAGACTCCGGTACGAACGGCGGGTGCTGACACGGGCTGCCTCCCTGGCTGGGGGTACTGGCGGTGCGGAACTGGTGGCGCGGTGCCTGAGGGGAAGGGCTGCGGACGCCGGGGGCCCGGGGCGCCGACGGCGCGGCCCGGGGGCGGACGGCGGGCGGGTGTGACGCCCGCCCGCCGTCCGGACGTGTCCCTACGCGGAGGGCAGTTCCTTCAGCTGGATGTCGCGGAAGGACACCTGGTCGTCGGCCCCGTGGTTCTGGAGGCCGATGTAGCCGTCCTTGAGGCTGCGGGCCGGGTCGGTGTTAGTGAAGTCGTTGATCTTTACTCCGTTGAGGAAGATCTGGAGCCGTTCACCCTGGACCTTGATCTCGTAGCTGTTCCACTGGCCGGGCGGCCTGAGGACCTGGTCGCGGGCTTTGATGTTGGCCGACTTGAAGGTGTAGACGGACCCGGTGGTGCGGTCGGGGGCGTCGGTGGCGTCGATCTGGACCTCGTAGCCGTTGTTCACCGCGGACCACGGGTCGTCGGACTCCGGGAAGCCGACGAAGACGCCGGAGTTGTCATCGCCCGCGAGCTTCCAGTCGAGCTTCAGCGAGTACGACTTCAGCTCCTTGGCCTGGTAGGTGAGCAGGCCCATGCCGCCTTCGGAGCGCAGCTCGCCGTCGACGACGTTGAACTTGCCGGGGCCCGCCTGCTTCCAGCCTTCGAGCGTCTTGCCGTTGAAGATCGAGCGGTAGCCGGTGTCCGGCTTGCAGTCGGCCTTCACCTGGCCGGCCGCGTAGCGCAGCCCGCCGGAGAGGACCTTGCGGAAGTCCGGGTCGGCGTACGACTCCTTGGTGTGGCCGAGGCCGGTGTAGAAGGAGCGGCCGCCCTGGTAGCTCTGGCACCAGGTGATCGGGTGGTCGCCCTTCATGTTGCCGCCGGTGTAGGTCGTCTCGTCGAGGGTGGCGAGGACCTTGACCTTGCCGCGCGGGTTGGTGCGGTAGTTGTACAGCTCGTCGGTGCGGTCCCAGGCGTCGGCCAGGTGGGCGGTCGCCGGGTTCTTGTGGTCCTCGACCCGGACGGTGACGGGCTGGATGGCGGGGTGGCTGTCGAAGTACGCGCCGACGAGTCCGCCGTAGAACGGCCACTCGTACTCGGTGTCGGCCGCGGCGTGCACGCCGACGTAACCGCCGCCGGTGGTCACGAAGTTCTCGAACGCCTTCTGCTGGTCGGCGTTGAGGACGTCACCCGTGGTCGACATGAAGACCACGGCGTCGTAGCGGGCCAGGTTGGAGGTGGTGAACTGGCCGGCCTCCTCGGTCGCGTCGACCGTGATGTTGCTGTCCTTGCCGAGTTCCTTCAGTGCGGCGATGCCCTCGGGGATCGCGTCGTGGCGGAAGCCGGCGGTCTTGGAGAAGACCAGGACGCGCTTGGCGGTCCTGTCGGGCGGGGTGTTGGAGAGCTCGAAGTCGTCGAGGTCGTAGAGCGCGCCGTCGCCTCCCTTGAAGACCAGGAAGAGTTCGGTCGACTTCTTCGGGACGCCGCGCAGGGGGACGTCGATGTCCTGGAAGACCTCCCAGCCGCCGGTGACCGGGACGGGTGCGGAGCCGAGGATCTTCCCGTCGGCCGAGCCGGTGCGGACTTCGAGGAAGCCGCCCGCTCCGCCGGAGGCGATCCGGGCGGTGAGCTTGGTGGAGTCGCCGAGCAGGTACGGCTTGAAGGAGATCCAGTCGCCGTTGTCGATGTCGCCGACGGTCTTGCCGCCCTCGGCGGCCGCCTTGTCGTAGGTCTTGATGCCGGACGAGGCGCTGAAGTGCTCGGCCTGCCGGTGGCGCGGCTGGAGCTCGGACTGGTCGTGACCGGACAGGGCCGCCTGGCCGCCGCCCCCGCCGTCGGTGTAGGAGGCGTCGATGACTCCGAAGATGTTGGCGTTCGGGTCGTGCCCGCCGTCCATCTCGGTCTTGATGGTGCCTTCGCAGCCGTGCGCCGAGGTGATCGGGTGGCCGTGGGCGTCATGGCCGAGGATGAAGCGGACCTCGATCTTGGAGCAGTCGATCGTGCCGTCCTCGGGATCGGTGACGGTCACCTTGAACGGGATCTCGTCGCCGAAGGAGAACAGCTGCCCGTCACCGGGCAGTTCCAGCTTCACCAGGGGTGCGGTGTTGCCGACCGTCACATGGACGTTGGCCGAACCGGTGCGCCCGGTGGGGTCCGTGGCGGTGACGGTCGCGGTGTAGGTGCCGTTCTTCTTGTACGTGTACGTGGGGTTGGCCGCGGTCGACGTACCGCCGTCACCGAAGGCCCAGCTGTAGGTGAGCGCGTCCCCGTCACCGTCGGTGGTGCCGGCGGAGGAGAAGGCGACCTTGAGCGGTGCGGTGCCCGAGGTCTTGTTCGCGGTCGCCTCCGCGATCGGCGAGCGTCCGCCGGTGGCGTTCTCGATGCGGTAGAGAGCGGAGTTCTCGTCGCCGCCGAAGTAGCCGGTGCCGTAGTCCAGCACGTACAGCGCGCCGTCGGGGCCGAAGGCCATGTCCATGATCTGGGTGCCGGACCACGGCACGTCGTTGATGGACTCCACCTTGCCGTCGGCGTCCTGCTCGATGCGCTTGATCCACTTCCGGCCGAACTCGCCGGCGAAGAAGTCGCCGTCGTACTCCTCGGGGAACTTCACGGGCGAGTCGAGGCCGGCGTCGTAGTGGTAGACGGGTCCGCCCATCGGGGACTCGGAGCCGGTGCCGAACTCGGGCACGGACCCGTTGTCGTACGGGATCCAGGCGGGCTGGGCCGGAGGCAGGTCGACCAGTCCGGTGTTGTACCGGGAGGTGTTCTTGGGGGCGGCGCAGTCGAAGGCCTCACCGGAGGTCTTCGTCGCGAAGTCGTAGTCGATGAACGGGTCGTTGTCGCCCGTGCAGTACGGCCATCCGAAGTTGCCGGGCTTGGTGACGCGGGCGAACTCCACCTGTCCGGCCGGTCCGCGCTTCGGGTCGGCGGCACCGGCGTCGGGACCGTAGTCACCGACGTAGAGGATGCCGGTGGTCTTGTCGACGGTGAAGCGGAAGGGGTTGCGGAAGCCCATCGCGTAGATCTCGGGGCGGGTCTTGTCCGTGCCCGGCGCGAAGAGGTTCCCCTCGGGGACGGTGTACGTACCGTCCTCCGCGACCTTGATGCGGATGATCTTGCCGCGCAGGTCGTTGGTGTTCCCGGCGGACCGGCGGGCGTCGAACGCGGGGTTGCGGTCCGGCCGCTCGTCGATCGGGGAGTAGCCGTCGGAGGCGAACGGGTTGGAGTCGTCGCCGGTCGACATGTACAGGTTGCCCTGCGCGTCGAAGTCGATGTCACCGCCGACGTGGCAGCACATGCCGCGCGAGGTCGGGATGTCGAGGACCTTCTTCTCGCTGGCCATGTCGAGCGTGCCGTCCTCCTTGAGGACGAAGCGCGAGAGCCGGTTGACTCCGTCGAACTTGGCGAACTCGGCGGCGGTGCCGTTCTCCGGGGCGTCACCGGCCGGGGTGTCCAGCGGGGGCGCGTAGTAGAGGTAGATCGCCCGGTTCTCGCTGAAGTCCGGGTCGACCCCGACGCCCTGGAGGCCTTCCTCGTCGTGCGAGTAGACGGGGATGGTGCCGGCGAGGGTGGTGTCGCCGCCGTTGTCGGTGAGCCACAGTTCGCCGCCGCGAGCGGTGTGCAGGACGCTGCGGTCCGGGAGCACCGCCAGTGTCATGGGCTCGCCGGTCTCGGCGACTCCCTTGGCGAGCGTGACCTGCTGGAAGTCCTCGGCGGCCGGGGCCGGGGCGGGTTCCTCGTGGGCGGCGGCGGTGCCGGCGCCCAGGCTGAGGGTGGCGGCGGCGAGCAGTGCGCCGGTGAAGAGGGCGAGGGATTTACGGACGCGGAGCCTGGACCTGGTCCGGCTTCGGGTTCTGTGCACGAGTGTCCTCCGGAGAGTGCCGGTTGTACGGGCGGGTGCGGGTGCTGCCGTGCCGTTCCGCGCGGGGACTGCCGCGCAGGTCAGCCGGGGCCTGTGCGGCTCCGGTGACGAGGGTTATGTCGTGTACACGTTCTGGACGGTAGACCTGTTCGTCCGGGACGGAAAGCCCTTGTGCAGCGGTCTTGTTGAACTTTTTCCTTGGTCAGGACAAAGGGGGTTCTGGGCAGGGGGTGCCGGCCCGGCGGCGTTCGCGGCCTGCCGCCGGGCCGGTACCTCTCAGGCCCCTCCCGCCGTTGAGGAGCGGGGGTCCGGGGGCGGAGCCCCCGTGCGGACGGTCAGTCGTTGCCGCCGAACGCCGCGTCGAACGACGTGCTCGGCGGGTCGAAGTCGAATCGCTTGAGCGATGCAAGCGCTTCCGGCGCGCCCGTCAGGCGGTCCATGCCGGCGTCCTCCCACTCCACGGAGACCGGCCCGTCGTACTCGATGGACCGCAGCATCCGGAACACGTCCTCCCACGGCACATCGCCGTGCCCCGCCGAGACGAAGTCCCAGCCGCGCCGCGGGTCGCCCCACGGCAGGTGGGAGCCGAGCCGGCCGTTGCGGCCGTCCAGGCGCTTGCGCGCCTCCTTGCAGTCCACGTGGTAGATCCGGTCCCGGAAGTCGTACAGGAAGCCGACCGGGTCCAGGTCCTGCCAGACGAAGTGGCTGGGGTCGAAGTTCAGCCCGAAGGCCGGCCGGTGGCCGACGGCCTCCAGCGCGCGGTGCGTGGTCCAGTAGTCGTACGCGATCTCGCTCGGATGCACCTCGTGGGCGAACCGCACCCCCTCCGCGTCGAACACGTCGAGGATCGGGTTCCAGCGCTCGGCGAAGTCCTCGTAGCCGCGCTCGATCATGTGCGGCGGGACCGGCGGGAACATCGCCACCAGGTGCCAGATCGACGAACCGGTGAACCCGATGACCGTGTCCACCCCGAAGGCGGCGGCCGCCCGCGCCGTGTCCTTGATCTCCTCGGCGGCCCGCCGGCGCACCCCTTCGGGCTCCCCGTCGCCCCAGATCCGGGCGGGCAGGATGCCCTGGTGGCGCTCGTCGATGGGGCTGTCGCAGACGGCCTGGCCCACCAGGTGGTTGGAGACCGCCCAGCACTTCAGCCCGTACTTGTCGAGCAGCTGATGGCGCCCGTCCAGGTACCCCGGATCCGCGAGGGCCTTGTCGACCTCGAAGTGGTCTCCCCAGCAGGCGAGTTCGAGCCCGTCGTAACCGAAGTCGCGGGCGTACCGGCAGACGTCCTCCAGTGGCAGATCGGCCCACTGACCGGTGAAGAGGGTGAAGGGACGGGGCATGCGCAGGACCTCCTAGAGCTGTGCGGTCGAGTGGACGGGGGTGTGCACGGAGTTCTTCGCGGCGCTCTCCTCCACCGCCGCCAGTACCCGCTGCACCTGGAGTCCGTCCGCGAACGACGGTGAGGGGGCGGTGTGGTCCGCGATCGTCCGCACCACGTCACGGGCCTGGTGGATGAACGTGTGCTCGTAGCCGAGGGCATGCCCCGGCGGCCACCAGGCCTCCAGGTAGGGATGCTCGGGCTCGGTGACCAGGATGCGCCGGAAGCCGGCCGTCGTGGCGGGCTCGGTGTGGTCGTGGAAGGACAGCTCGTTGAGCCGTTCCAGGTCGAAGGCGAGCGAGCCCAGCTCCCCGTTGATCTCCAGCCGCAGCGCGTTCTTCCGGCCGGCCGCCATCCGCGTCGCCTCGAAGGAGGCGACCGCGCCGGAGGCGAGCCGGCCGGTGAAGAGCGCCGCGTCGTCCACCGTGACCGCCCCCCGCGCCCCGCTGTCCGCCACCCCGGCCAGGCCGTTCGACGGGCCCGACTGCAGGGGCCGTTCGCGGACGAAGGTCTCGGTGACCGCGGACACCCCGACCAGCAGCTCCCCCGCGAGGAACTGGGCGAGGTCCACGATGTGCGCCCCGAGGTCACCGAGCGCGCCGGAGCCCGCGTGTTCCCGTTCCAGCCGCCAGGTGAGCGGCGACCCGGGGTCGACCAGCCAGTCCTGGAGGTAGGTGGCGCGTACGTGCCGCAGGGTGCCGAGCCGCCCCTGCGCGATCAGCTTCCGGGCGTAGGTGATGGCGGGGACCTTGCGGTAGTTGAAGCCGACCACCGCCACCTGGCCCCGGGCGGCGGCGCGCGCCGCCGCCTCTGTCATGGCCTCCGCCTCCGCGACCGTGTTGGCGAGCGGCTTCTCGCACAGCACGTGCTTGCCCGCCTCCAGGGCCGCGATGGCGATCTCCGCATGGCTGTCGCCCGGGGTGCAGATGTCGACCAGCTGCACGTCGTCCCGGGCGATCAGGGCCCGCCAGTCGGTCTCCGCCGCCGCCCAGCCGTGCCGGTCGGCGGCGGCCTCGACCGCCGTGCGGTCGCGTCCGCAGATCGCGGCGAGAGCCGGCCGCATCGGCAGCTCGAAGACATGGCCGGCGGTGCGCCACCCCTGCGAGTGGGCGGCGCCCATGAACGCGTATCCGACCATGCCGACCCCGAGCGTGGGTGCGCTCGCCATCGGCCGGTACGTCGGCGGCGCCGCCGCCTCCTGCTCCGTCTCTTCCCTACGGGCCATCCGGGCTTCCTCCTCATCGGTGGTTCGGTGGGTGCGGCGGGAGGGTCAGCACCCTCCCGCGGGGCTTCTCAGTTGAAGCCCGTCGGCAGGTACTGATCGACGTTCTCCTTGGTGACCACCGCGGAGAAGAGCGTGAGGTTGGTCGGGATCTCCACCTCGGAGAGGCCCGCGAGCCCCTTGCTCTGACCGAGGGCGCGGGCCAGGTCGACGGCCGACGCCGCCATGCTCGGCGGGTAGAGGACGGTGGCCTTGAGCACGCTGTTGTCGGCCTTGATGGCGTCCATCGCGGACTTGGCCCCGGCCCCGCCGACCATCAGGAACTCGTCCCGGCCGGCCTGCTGGATGGCGCGCAGCGCGCCCACGCCCTGGTCGTCGTCGTGGTTCCACAGCGCGTCGATCTTCTTCTGCGCCTGGAGGAGCTGGGACATCTTCGCCTGGCCGGACTCGACGGTGAAGTCGGCCGCCTGACGGGCCACCAGCTTGATGTTGGAGTAGTTCTTCAGCGCGTCGGCGAAGCCCTGGCTGCGCTGCTTGGTCAGCTCCAGACCGTCGATGCCGGCCAGCTCGACCACCTTGGCGTTCGGCTTGTCCTTGAGCTGTTCGCCGATGTACGTACCGGCGTTGAGACCCATGCCGTAGCTGTCTCCACCGACGTAGCAGCGGTACGCCTGCGGGGAGGCGAAGACACGGTCCAGGTTGATCACGGGGATGCCCGCCCGCATGGCCTCCAGGCCGACCTGGGTGAGCGCCTTGCCGTCGGCCGGGAGGATGATGAGGACGTCGACCTTCTTGTTGATGAGGGTCTTGACCTGGCCGATCTGGGCGGCGGTGTCGTTGGAGCCCTCGGTGGTCTCCAAGGTCACCTCTGAGTACTTCTCCGCCCGCGACTTGGCGTTCTCGTTGATGGCGTTCAGCCAGCCGTGGTCGGCCTGCGGACCCGCGAAGCCGATGGTGAGGGCCTTGCCCGGCTTGTCGTCCGCGGCGGGCGCGTTGCTCTGCGCCGCGGTGTCCTTCTCCTTGGGGTCGTTGCTGGTGCAGGCGGTCAGGAAGGCGCCCGCGGAGACTGCTGCGGTACCGAAGAGCAGTCCTCTGCGGCTGGTTTCTGGCATGGCTGTCAAACCCTTCATCCGGTGCGTGGGCATGCGGAACAGGCGTAAGTGGTAAAAGATCCGAGCTGCGGTCAGCTGTCTCTGCTGACCGACGTGCGGCCCTGGACCAGAACGGCGGCGACGATGATCGCGCCCTTGGCGATCTGCTGGACGTCGCTCTGCAGGTTGTTGAGCGCGAAGATGTTGGTGATCGTGGTGAAGACGAGGACGCCCAGCACGGAGCCGACGATCGTGCCCCGGCCGCCGGTGAGCAGGGTGCCGCCGATGATCGCGGCGGCGATGGCGTCGAGCTCGTACAGATTGCCGTTGGTGTTCTGCCCCGAGCCGGACAGGATGATCAGCATGAAGGCGGCGATGCCGCAGCAGAGTCCGGACAGCAGGTAGAGGTAGAGGCGCTGGCGCCGTACGTCGATGCCCGCCAGCCGGGCCGCTTCCGCGTTGCCGCCGACGGCGACGGTGCGGCGGCCGAAGGTCGTACGGTTCAGCAGCAGCCAGCCGATGACGGTGACCACGGCGAACATCATGACCAGCGGCGGGATGCCGAGGACGTAGGAGCCGGGCAGGCCCAGGTCCAGGACGGACTTGACCGTGACGATCTGGGTCTTGCCGTCGGTGATCAGGAGGGCCATGCCCCGGGCGGAGGCGAGCATCGCCAGGGTCGCGATGAACGGCACCAGCCGGCCGTACGCGATGAGCACCCCGTTGACCAGTCCGGCACCGAGGCCGACGAGCATCGCGGTGAACAGGATGCCGGCGAAGCCGTACTCCTGGGTCGCGAGTGTGGTGGCCCAGACCGAGGCGAGGGCGACCATGGCGCCGACGGACAGATCGATGCCGCCGCTGGTGATGACGAAGGTCACCCCGACGGTGACGACACCGATGACGGACGCCTGGGTCAGGATCAGCTGAAGGTTCCCGGTGTCCAGGAAGGCGTCGGGCTCGGTGACGGCGCCGACGACCACCAGTGCGGCGAGGACGCCGAGCAACGAGAGGCTGCGCAGGTCCAGGCGGAGCCCGAGGGCTCGCGGGGATCTGTCCTTCTGCGGGGACGCGGGGACGGATGCGGGCGCGGCGCCCTGGTCCGGCCCGGTCTGCTGTGTTGAGGAGACGGGCTGCGTCATGACGTCGGGCTCCCTTCCATCACGAGGTCGAGTACGCGGTGCTCATCGAGCTCCGTGGCGTCCGCCGTATGCACGACATGGCCCTCACGGAGCACCAGCACCCGGTCGGCGAGGCCCAGCACTTCGGGCACTTCGCTGGAGACGAGCAGTACGGCGAGGCCTTCGTCGGCCAGCCGGCGGATCACGGCGTAGAGCTCGGCGCGGGCGCCGACGTCCACTCCGCGGGTCGGTTCGTCCAGCAGCAGCACCCGGCAGCCGCGCAGCAGCCAGCGGGCCAGGACCGCCTTCTGCTGGTTGCCGCCGGAGAGCGTGCGGACGGGGGTGTCCGGGTTGTCGGGGCGCAGCGAGAGCTCGCGGGTGGCGGCGCGGGCCGCCTTGCGCTCGGCGCCCCGGTCGAGCCAACCGCCCCTGGAGAAACGGGACATGGTGGAGACGGAGACATTGCGGGTGACGGATTCGAGCATCAGCAGGGCCTGCGCCTTGCGTTCCTCGGGGGCGAGGCCGATGCCGGCCGCGACGGCGGCGCGGACGCTGCCGGGCCGCAGGGGCTTGCCGGCGACGGTGACCTGTCCGGCGGTGGCGCGGCGGGCTCCGTAGACGGTCTCCAGGATCTCGGAGCGCCCGGAGCCCACGAGTCCGGCCAGGCCGACGATCTCGCCGGGCCTCAGTTCCAGGTCGACCGGGGCGAACTCGCCCTTCCTGGTGAGGCCTTCGACCTTGAGCACCGGTTCCGCGCCGGTGCCCGCGGGGACCGGTTCGGGCCTCGGCGGGAAGACGTACTCGACATTGCGGCCGGTCATCATGGCAACGATGTCGCGCGTGGGTGTGGACTCGGCGGGGAGACCGACGGCGACGGTCCGGCCGTCCTTGATGACGGTCACCCGGTCGCCGATCCGGCGGATCTCCTCCAGCCGGTGGGAGATGTAGACGACGGCGACCCCGTCGGCGGTCAGGGAGGCGACGATGCGGAAGAGGTTGGCGACCTCGTCCGGGTCGAGGGCCGCGGACGGTTCGTCCATCACGATGAGCCGTACGTCGTGGGAGAGCGCGCGGGCCATCGAGACGATCTGCTGCTGGGCCGCGGAGAGTTCACCGACCGGACGGGCCGGGTCGATCTCCGGGTGGCCGAGGCGCTTCAGCAGCGCGCCGGCCGCGGTCCGGCCGTCCCGGGTGCGGACGACGAAGCCCGCGGTGGTCGGCTCGTGGCCGAGGAACACGTTCTCTGCGACCGACAGCCCCTCCACCAGGTCGAGTTCCTGGTAGATGGTCGCGATCCCGAGACGCATCGCGGCGATGGGTGTCTTGAGCACGGCCGGTGAGCCGTGCCAGGTGATCTCGCCGTCGTCGGGCTGGTGGGCACCGGCGAGCACCTTGATGAGGGTGGATTTGCCCGCCCCGTTCTGGCCGAGCAGACAGTGGACCTCGCCGGCCTGGACCTCCAGGTCGACGCCGTCCAGGGCGCGCACGCCGGGGAAGGTCTTGGTGATGCCGGACATGGTGAGCAGGGGTGGTTCTGGAGCCATGACAAATCCCCTCGGCGGGTGCCGGTGAGCGGGCAGGGCGAAGTACGTTCCCGGGTTTCACCCGGACCCCGGCCGCTGGCGCGGGGGCGGTGCCTTGGTGGCCGGCCGGGGATCGGCCCGGCGGGGAAGCGGATCGGACGGGAGAGCGATCAGGCGGGTGGTGCGCGGCTCGTGCACGTGCTGCGGCCCGGTGGGCGGGCCGGTGGTGCGGGGGTCCAGCCGGTGGTGCCGGAACGGACCTGTGGTGCTGGTCGGGCCGGTGCTACTGGGTCAGGCCGGTGAGAAGAGGTGGTCGCTGATGAGCCTGGCCGCGCCGATCACTCCGGCGGCGGGTCCCAGCTCACCCAGCACGATGGGAAGGTTGCCGGTGGCCAGCGGCAGTGACTGCCGGTAGACCTGGGTCCGGACACTGGCCAGCAGCGTGTGGCCCAGTCCGGTCACCCCGCCGCCGATCACCACCAGACCGGGGTTGAAGAAGCTGACGAGTCCCGCGATGACCTGCCCGACCCGGTTCCCGCCTTCGCGGATCAGGTCGAGCGAGGTGGCGTCGCCGGCGGCCGCGGCGGCGGCGACGTCGGCGGCGGTGAGTGTCCCGGACGCCGACAGCCGGGCCGCGAGCTCCGTGGACTGCCCGGCACGGGCGGCGTCCTCGGCGTCGCGGGCCAGCGCGGCGCCGCTGAAGTGTGCTTCCAGGCAGCCCCGGTTGCCACAGGCGCAGGGGCGCCCGTCCGGTTCGACCTGGATGTGGCCGATGTCGCCCGCACTGCCCGTCGTACCGCGGTGGACCTCCCCGCCGACGACGATGCCGCAGCCGATACCGGTACCGATCTTGACGCAGAGGAAGTCGCCCACGGAGCGCGCGACGCCCGCGTGCTGCTCCCCCATCGCCATCAGGTTCACGTCGTTGTCGACCATCACGGGGCAGCCCAGCTCCTGGCTGAGCGCCTCGCGGACCGGGAAGCCGTCCCAGCCGGGCATGATCGGCGGCGCGACCGGAATCCCCTCGGGGAAGCGGACCGGTCCCGGTACGCCGATCCCCGCGCCGTCGAACCCCTCGGCGAGCCCGGAGGCCCGGAGCTTGGCGGCCATGGACAGCACCTGCTCGAAGATGGCGACGGGGCCTTCGCGTACGTCCATGGGGTGGTTGAGGTGGCCCAGGACCTCCAGCTCCGCGTTGGTGACCGCCACATCGACCGAGGTGGCGCCGATGTCGACGCCGAGGAAGCGCAGTGCCGGGGCGAGCCGGATGTTGTGCGAGCGACGCCCGCCGCGGGATGCGGCGAGTCCGTCGGCCACCACAAGGCCGGTCTCCAGCAGTCTGTCCACCTCGACGGCGAGCTTGGAGCGGGAGAGATCGACCTGATCCCCCAGCTGTGCCCGTGAGTTGGGCCCGCCGTCGCGCAACAGCCGAAGCAGTCGCGCCTGATGCGCATTCGCGGGTCGTGCCGTCATACGTCTCACGCGCCCCTCCCCGCCACATCGGCCTGTCCGTCGGGCTTTGGAGGGGAACGTAGCAGCGCTCGACCGGAGTGGGAAGAAGTTGCGCAGGAATCCACCACAACTTTCTCCACCCTGAGGACAAAGGTGGGGAGAGTGCCGGCCCCGGTCACCGGACCGGCCTGCTCCCCGGTCGGCGTTCGAGGCTCTGGAGGACGCGGAGGTCAGCCCTCTTCGCGCTGGTGGCGGCGTTCCGTGCGGGACCGCATGATCGCCGCGGCCCGCAGCTCGTCGCGCGAGGTGACCGCGGCGGTCAGGGAGCGGTGCCCGGCCCAGGACGTGGCGCCCGGCTGCCGGGCGACGGGGGCCCGGCGCCGGCGGGCCCTGCGGTCCAGCTGTCCGGCCAGCCCGGCGAGCACGGCGTTGCCCGCCAGCTCCATGACCTTGGCGTGGAAGGCCGCGTCGGCCGGGACCGCCAGGTCCGCGTCGCCGTCGGCGGCGGCCCGCTCACCGGTGGCGCACAGCTCCTCCAGCGCCGCGACGCCCTCGGCAGCGGAGTGGGCGGCCTCGGCCGCCAGGAGCGTACGGACCGCCAGCAGCTGGTCGGCCTCTTCCTCCGTGGGTTCATGGACGAACGCGCCCTGGGCGGGCCGCAGATCGACCCAGCCCTCGGTGCTGAGCCGCTGGAGGGCCTCGCGCACCGGCTGCCGGGACACCCCGAGGCGGCCGGCCAGCTCGCTCTCGACCAGGTGCCGGCCGGGGCGGAGCGCACGGGTGGTGATGAGTTCGAGGAGCGTCCCGTAGACCTGCTCACGCAGCGGACCGGGTCGTTCCAGCTTCGGCACGGTCCCTTGCGGCAGTCCTGCGGACGACACGGCGGTCCCCTCCGAGCAACGAGCAACGAGCAACGAGCAACGAGCGATTGCCTGCCGTTCACACCTATCGAGCGCCACTGCCCCCTCAGGGACAGCGGATCACCTGACCCGCGTAACTGAGGTTCCCGCCGAAGCCGAAGAGCAGCGCCGGAGCCCCGGCGGTGACCTCGCCCCGTTCCACCAGCTTGGACAGGGCCATCGGGATCGAGGCGGCGGACGTGTTGCCGGAATCCACCACGTCCTTGGCGATGACCGCGTTGACCGCGCCGATCTTCCTGGCGACCGGTTCGATGATCCGCAGGTTGGCCTGGTGCAGCACCACCGCGGCGAGGTCCTCCGGGGTGAGCCCGGCCTTCTCGCACACCTTGCGCGCGATGGGCGGCAGCTGGGTGGTCGCCCAGCGGTAGACCGACTGGCCCTCCTGGGCGAAGCGCGGCGGCGTCCCCTCGATCCGTACCGCGTCCCCCATACCGGGCACGGAGCCCCACAGCACCGGCCCGATCCCCGGCCCGGCGGCCGGGCCGGAGTCCGCGACCACCACCGCGGCCCCGGCGCCGTCCCCCATCAGCACGCAGCTGGAGCGGTCGGTCCAGTCGACGATGTCGCCCATCTTGTCGGCGCCGATCACCAGCGCGCGGCTGGCCGCCCCCGCGCGTACGGCGTGGTCGGCGGTGGCGAGAGCGTGGGTGAATCCGGAACAGACCACGTTGATGTCCATCACCGCGGGCGAGGTCATGCCCAGGCGGGCGGCGACCCTGGCCGACATGCTCGGCGACCGGTCGATCGCGGTGGAGGTGGCGACGAGAACCAGATCGATGGCCGAGGGCTGGAGCCCGGCGGCGGCGAGCGCCTTGGCCGCCGCGTGCGCGGCCAGCTCGTCCACCGGCTCTTCGGGGCCGCCGAGGTGACGGGTCTTGATGCCGACGCGGCTGGTGATCCACTCGTCACTGGTGTCGACCATGGCCGCGAGGTCATGGTTGGTGAGCACCTTGGCGGGCTGATAGTGGCCGAGCGCCACGACACGTGAGCCGGTCATATTCAGGTTCCCCTCGCTACATATGGCAGGAACCATCCAGTCTTGGTCGCTACTGACCGGTACAGAGGCACGTGATCCCACAGGATTACCGCTCAACGATTGGAGGCTTGACAACAGCCCCGACCAGGTGGACCGCATACTGTAGACAATATTTCCGCCGCCCCGGGCGGACACCTGGACCACCACCGGGCGTCACCCCGCGCGTGCAGCACAATGAGTCCGTGGGGGTCGCCATGGGGCCGCGGGAGTCGCCTCGCCGCAGCCGGTGGTCCACGGCAACCTCCGCGTCAAGGGCCCTTCGGCTTCCACCACGTACAGAAATCGGGGCTGACTGTCATGGGACGGGTCACCGAACGCCGCCGCACCATCCGCATCCGGGACGGGGCCGTGTCCACCCGGCCCGACACGCTGGTCGCGGAGGAGCCACTGGAGATCCGGCTGAACGGCAGGCCGCTCGCCATCACGATGCGCACCCCGGGTGACGACTTCGCGCTCGCGGCCGGATTCCTGGTGAGCGAGGGCGTGATCGGCGAGGGCCACGAGGTGCAGTCGATCGTGTACTGCGCCGGGGCGACGGCCGACGGGGTCAACACGTACAACGTGGTGGACGTGCGGCTCGCACCCGGTGTCGTGGTCCCGGACATCACGCTGGAGCGCAACGTCTACACGACGTCGTCCTGCGGGCTGTGCGGCAAGGCCAGTCTGGACGCGGTCCGCACCACGACCCGGCACCCCGTCGCCGACACTCCGCCGCTCCGGGTGGAGCCCTCGCTGCTGTCCGCCCTCCCCGACCGGCTGCGCGCCTCGCAGCAGGTGTTCGACCGGACCGGAGGCCTGCACGCGGCGGCGCTGTTCTCCGAGACGGGCGAACTGGTGGACATACGGGAGGACGTGGGCCGGCACAACGCGGTCGACAAGCTGGTCGGGCGGGCCCTCACCGACCACCGGCTGCCGCTGTCCCGGACGATCCTGCTGGTCTCCGGACGGGCCTCGTTCGAGCTGGCGCAGAAGGCGGTGATGGCCGGCATCCCGATGCTGGCGGCCGTCTCGGCGCCGTCCTCCCTCGCCGTCGACCTGGCGGCGGAGACCGGCCTGACCCTGGTCGGCTTCCTGCGGGGGCCTTCCATGAACGTGTACGCGGGTGAGCACCGCATCGCCCTGGAGGCGGAGGCCGGCCGGGGCTGAGGCCTCCCGCCCCGGCCGCGAGGCGCCCCCGCGCCGTCAGGTGACGGTGACGGGCGCCGCCTGCAGGACCTCGCCGTCCGCGGCCGTTTCCCCCGGGTCACGGGCGCGCCGCTTCGCGAGCACCGCGCACACCATGAGCTGCATCTGGTGGAAGAGCATCAGCGGCAGCACGGCCAGGCTCGCCTGCGCGCCGAACAGGACGCTGGCCATGGGCAGGCCGGAGGCCAGGCTCTTCTTCGAGCCGGCGAACTGGATGGCGATGCGGTCCTCCCGGCCGAAGCCGAGCCGCTTGGCCCCGTACCAGCTCAGCGAGAGCATCAGCGCGAGCAGCACCGCCTCCGCGGCGAGCAGCGCCCCGAGCCGGGCCGGGGTGACCTGGTGCCAGATGCCCGCGACCATGCCCTCGCTGAACGCGGTGTAGACGACGAGCAGGATCGAGCCCCGGTCGACCAGACCGAGGACCTTCTTGTGCCGGGCGATGAAGCCGCCGATCCAGCGGCGCAGCAGCTGTCCCGCGACGAACGGCAGCAGCAGCTGGACGCCGATCCTCAGCAGCGCGTCCCCGGAGAATCCGCCGCCGCTGTTGCCGAGCAGGGCGGCCGCGAGCAGCGGGGTGAGAAAGATTCCGGCGATCGAGGAGAAGGAGCCCGCGCAGATCGCGGCGGGCACGTTGCCCCGGGCGATCGAGGTGAAGGCGATCGACGACTGGATGGTCGAGGGGACCAGGCAGAGGAAGAGGAAGCCGCTCTGGAGCTGGGGTGTCAGTACATACGGGACCAGCCCCTCGCTCGCCAGCCCGAGCAGCGGGAACGCGACGAACGTGCAGACCAGGACGGTGAGGTGGAGCCGCCAGTGCCGGACGCCGTCGAGCGCCTCCGCGGTGGAGAGCCGTGCGCCGTAGAGGAAGAAGAGGAAGGCGACCGCGCCGGTGGAGGCGCCGCCCGCGACCTCGGCGGCCGCGCCGGAGGCCGGCAGCAGCGCCGCGAGCACGACGGTGCCGATCAGCGCCAGGATGTACGGGTCGATCGGCAGCCAGGACGGCAGCTTCGGCTTGCGGCGGCTCATGTGCTCCACGTGTTCTCTCGTTCAGCGGGGTCCTGCCCCGAGGGCTGTCCCGTAGCCATCGTGCCCCCGCCCGCCGAAATCGGGAATCCCGTATACCGCTCTGACTGTGATCACGGTTCGCGATAACGTGTCGGGCATGTACGAGCCCGCGCAGTTGCGAACCTTTCTCGCGGTGGCACAGACGCTGAGCTTCACCCGGGCCGCCCGCCGGCTCGGGGTGCGGCAGTCCACGGTGAGCCAGCACGTCCGGCGGCTGGAGGCGGCGGCCGGACGGCAGCTGTTCACCCGTGACACGCACCGGGTCGACCTCACCGTGGACGGTGAGGCGATGCTGGGTTTCGCCCGGACGATCCTGGCGGCCCACGAGCGGGCGTCGGCGTTCTTCACCGGTACCCGGCTGCGCGGCCGGCTGCGGTTCGGGGCCTCGGAGGACTTCGTGCTGACGCGGCTGCCGGAGATCCTCCAGACGTTCCGCCGGGACCACCCCGACGTGGAGCTGGAGCTCACCGTGGAGCTGTCGGGGACGCTGCACCAGCAGCTGGCGGCGGGCCGGCTCGATCTGGTGCTGGCCAAGCGGCGGACCGGTGACACGCACGGGGAGCTGGTCCGGCAGGACGCGCTGACCTGGATCGGTGCGCCGACGCTGCGGATCGACCCGGACCGGCCGGTGCCGCTGGTCCTCTTCCCGCCGCCGGCCATCACCCGGGCCCGTGCCCTGGAGGTGCTGGAGGGCCAGGGCCGTTCCTGGCGGGTGGCGTGCACCAGCGGCAGCCTCAGCGGGCTGACCGCCGCCGCCCACGCGGGGCTCGGCGTGATGGCGCACAGCCGGGGCCTGGTCCCGCCCGGTCTGGTCCCGCTGCCGGCCAGGGCGGGGCTGCCGGATCTGGGCGAGGTGGACTTCGTCCTGCTGCACGGCCGCCGCCGGGACGGTGCGCAGCAGGCGGCGGACGCGCTCGCGGCGGCGATCCTGGCGGGCGGCGACCGGCTGATCCGTCCGCCGGGGATTGGGGTCCGGTCCTGACGGGGACAATGAAGGGGACGCCGCGGTCCGGGCCGGGGCGGCCCAAACCGGTCAGGCCCGGCAGCGGCGGAACAAACCCCCGTACCGGCACGGAACGGCAGTGATCGCGGCGTACAGATTCGGTGGAGATTCCCGCGCGAGCCACTTACTCCTTGGTCGGAAGCGCGCCCGAGCCTTGCCCATCTGGCCGGATTTCAGCCCCTGACCAGTGCAGACGCCATGTTCCACCGGCCGTTGCGGGCTCTCCCGCGGCGGCGTCCCGTGGGGTAGCGTCACGGCGCTGTGCGGAGCGCCACAAGGAGCAGGTCATTGCGCGAGTTCACTGTCCCACCCATGGCGGCGGCGCCCCACGTGGGCGGGCTCGCCGACGTGGTTTTCGACTACGCCGAGGAGGATCCGCACCGGATCGCCCTGGGCCGCAAGGACGCGTCCGGAAACTGGCTGGATGTCACCTCCGGTACGTTCCGCGACGAGGTGCTCGCCCTGGCCAAGGGACTGATCGCACACGGCGTGCGGTTCGGGGACCGGGTCGCCCTCATGTCGCGCACCCGCTACGAGTGGACGCTCTTCGACTTCGCGCTGTGGGCGGTCGGCGCGCAGTCCGTCCCGGTCTATCCGACGTCCTCGGCCGAGCAGGTCCTGTGGATGCTCCACGACGCCGAGGTCTCGGCGGTGATGGTCGAGCACGAGGACCACGCGATGACGGTCGCCTCGGTCATCGACCAGCTGCCCCAGTTGAAGCGGCTGTGGCAGCTGGACACCGACGCGGTGTCCCAGCTGGTCGCCGCGGGCGCCCATGTCGAGGACGAGGTGGTGCACCGGCACCGGCGCGCCGTGACGCCCGACTCGGTCGCGACCGTCATCTACACGTCGGGCACGACGGGGCGGCCCAAGGGCTGTGTGATCACGCACGCCAACTTCATGTTCGAGACGGAGACGATGGCATCGCGGTGGGAGTCGGTCTTCCACTCCCGGCCGGGCGACGAGGCCTCGACCCTGCTCTTCCTGCCGCTGGCGCACGTCTTCGGGCGGATGGTGGAGGTCACGGCGATCCGCGGCCGGGTGAAGCTGGGCCACCAGCCGGAGCTGTCGGCGAAGGCGCTGATGCCGGACCTGGTGACGTTTCGCCCCACGTTCATCCTGGCGGTGCCGTACATCTTCGAGAAGGTCTTCAACGGGGCCCGCCGCAAGGCCGAGACGGAGGGCAGGCTGGGCCCCTTCGACAAGGCCGTGGACATCGCGGTGAAGTACGCGGAGGCGATGGAGGCGCGGTCCTTCGGGACCGGCCCCGGTCCGTCCGCCGGACTGCGGATGCAGCACCAGTTCTTCGACAAGGTCGTGTACAAGAAGGTGCGCGAGGCGATGGGCGGCCGGATCCGGCACGCCATGTCCGGCGGCTCGGGGATGGAGCGGCAGCTCGGGCTGTTCTTCGCGGGCGCCGGGGTCACGGTGTACGAGGGGTACGGGCTGACCGAGACGACCGCGGCGGCCACCGCCAATCCGCCGGAGCGCACCCGGTACGGCACGGTCGGGCAGCCGATCCCCGGCACCACGGTGCACATCGCGGCCGACGGCGAGATCTGGGTGTACGGCCGCAACGTGTTCTCCGGGTACCTGGGCGACCCGAAGTCCACCGACGCGGTGCTGAACGACGGCTGGCTGGCCACCGGTGATCTGGGTGCGCTGGACGAGGACGGCTATCTGACGATCACCGGCCGCAAGAAGGAGATCCTGGTGACGTCCGGCGGCAAGAGCGTCTCGCCGGCCGGTCTGGAGGAACGGGTGCGGGCGCATCCGCTGGTGGCGCAGTGCATCGTGGTCGGCAACGACCGGCCGTACATCGCGGCCCTGGTCACCGTGGACCAGGAGTCGGTGGAGCACTGGCTCGCCATGCAGGGCCGGCAGCGGCTGTCACCGGGCGAACTGGTACGGGACCCGGATCTGGAGATGGAGGTCCGGCGGGCGGTGGTGGCCGCGAACACGGCGGTGTCGCAGGCGGAGTCGATCCGGACATTCCGGATTCTGGCCCACCAGTTCACCGAGGAGCACGGGCTGCTGACCCCCTCGCTGAAGCTGAAGCGCAAGGCGATCGAGGCGGCGTACGCGGCCGAGGTGGACGCGCTGTACCGCTGAGCCGGGAAGGGTTCGTACCGCCGGGCGGGAAGAGGCCGTACCGGAAAGAACGGGTCCGCGGACGGGAATGTGCGGGCCGTCTTGATCGTTGAAGGTTCGAGTCCCACCTCCCAACGTAAGGATCGACCGCTCGTGAGCCAGGTCCCCTCCCTCACCCTCAACAACGGCGTCGAGATGCCCCAGCTCGGTTTCGGAGTCTGGCAGGTGCCGGACGACGAGGCCGCGAAGGCGGTCGCCACAGCCATCGAGTCCGGGTACCGCAGCATCGACACCGCCGCGATCTACCGGAACGAGGGGGGCACCGGCAAGGCCATCGCCGCCTCCGGTGTCGCCCGCGACGAGCTCTTCGTGACCACCAAGCTGTGGAACAGCGAGCAGGGCTACGACTCGACGCTGCGCGCGTTCGACGCCTCGCTGGACAAGCTCGGTCTCGACTACGTCGACCTGTACCTGATCCACTGGCCGGTTCCCGCCAAGGACGCGTACGTGGACACGTACCGGGCGTTCGAGAAGATCTACGCGGACGGCCGCGCGAGGGCCATCGGCGTGTCGAACTTCCTCCCCGAGCACCTGGAGCGGCTGCTCGGCGAGACCTCGGTCGTTCCCGCGCTCAACCAGATCGAACTGCACCCGCAGCTCCAGCAGGCCGAGTCCCGCGCGCTGCACGCCAAGCACGGCATCCTCACCGAGGCCTGGTCGCCGCTGGGCTCGGGCAAGGGCCTCCTGGAGGTTCCGACGGTGGTCGCGGTCGCGCGGAAGCACGGCCGCACGCCCGCTCAGGCGGTGCTCCGCTGGCACCTCCAGACCGGCCATGTGGTGATCCCGAAGTCCGTGACCCCGTCGCGGATCGCGGAGAACATCGACGTGTTCGACTTCGAACTGGACGAGGACGACCTGGCCGCGTTCGCGGCACTGGACGAGGGCAAGCGGCTCGGCTCGCATCCGGGTGAGTTCAACCTCGGCGCCTGAGCCGGCGGGGCAGCTGTGACGTTTCATCGCTGATGCGGCAAGGAGGGTCCGCCGTCCGGCCAGTGGCCGGACGGCGGACCCTCCTTGCCGCGCTCAGGCCTTGCGGCCGAGATGGAACGTCCGGGCCAGCAGCAGGAAGGTATCGGTGCGCCGGTGCAGTCCGGCCGGGTCCTCGGGGTCGGCCAGCCGGTCGAGTACCGCCTTGTCCTCGGCGTCGAGCCGCTCGCCCAGGGTCTCGCGGCGCCGGGTGAAGTTGTCGATCACGTGGTTGCGCGCCACGTCGGTGAGGGGCGCGGGCAGGTCGAGCAGGAAGCTCCGGGTGCCCTGCGGGTCGAGGCCCACGGCGGCGAAGAGAGCGGCCCAGTTCTCGGTCTCCCGCTTGGTGCCGGGCAGGTCGGCCCGCATCTGCTCGAAGCTCTCGGCCTGGATCACGTCGAGCCGCTCCTCCAGACCGGGCCGGCCGAAGCCGATGTCGCGCGGGAGGTGACGGGGCTGCAGCCCGCCCTCGACGAGGGCGACGGTGCCGCCGGGACGCAGCAGTGCGGCGAATCCGGCCAGTGCGGCTCGCTGGTCGCCCATGTGGTGCAGCGCGTTGCCCGCCCAGATGAGGTCCGCCTCCCCGGCGCGGTCCAGCTCCGCGGGGAGGTCCGCGTGCAGGGTGGTGACGCGGTCGCCGAGCCCGAGCCGCTGCGCGCGGTCGCGGGTGCGCTCCAGCAGGGCCGGGGTGCCGTCCACCGCGACGACCTCGGCCTCCGGGAACACCTCGGCGAGCAGGCAGGTGACGACGCCCGGTCCGCTGCCGATGTCCAGGACCCGGCGGACCTCGGGAGCGCCGGGCAGAGCGGCGATCCAGCGGGCCGCCTCCGTGTACTGGCCGGTGCTGAGTTCGGCGTTCTTCTCCAGCAGCGGGCCGATGGCGTCCCAGTCGGGATCGGAGCCGTGATGGTGGGCGTGGCCGCTCTCGTGCCGGTGCCCGTGGCTGCTGTCGTGGTGGTGACCGTGACCGGTGTCGTTGCTCATGGGGACAGCCTCACCGCACAGCAGACCACGGGCAAATCTTGTTGCCGGTCCGGCAACGCCGTTCCGTTCCAGTGGCCCTGCGGCTTCCGTTCCGGTGGCCCCGCGGGCCGACCCCGCGCACCCGCTTGAAAGCGGTGCTGAAGGCGAACGCCCGGCTGTGGCCGACCTTCCGGGCCACCGCCTCGGCCGTCGCGTCCGCCTCCCGCGGCAGATCCGCCGCGACGGCGAGGCTCCGGCCCGTCAGGTACGCCGTCGGGGGCTCCCCCACCGGTCCGGTGCGGCGGCGGGCGAGCCCGGCCCGGGAGACTCCGGTCCGGCGGGAGCGGCGGCTGTCCGGGTACGGGCGGCCTCAGGCTCGACCGGCACTCCGCGCACGGAGTCGACACGAGCGTGGAGGCGGCCTCGGTCCACGGGCGGGACGGACGCCGATCATGTCAGGGAGATCAGGGCGACGATGCTCTTGCCCCCGGGATGGACGGAGACGGACACCTGCTTCGTGAGCCGGCGCACCAAGACCCAGCCGTAGCCCCCGATACGGCCGACACCGGAAGAATCAGCGTCGGTGTCGCCGGTGACCGGCAGTTCCCGGCTGGCGTCCGCGACCGCGAGGCGGAGCCCCTCGTCGGTGAGTTCGGCCGAGAACCCGGTGAGTCCGCCGCCGTGCCGGACGGCGTTGGTCACCAGTTCCGACGTGACGAGCAGCGCGTCGGCCACGACTACGTCAGCCGCCAGCCCTTCGCCGACCAGCCCGCAGAACTGTGACGTCAGGAGCTGCATGACGGCGTCGCGCGCCGCTGCCGCATTCTCCGGAACAGGTGTAGTCACGGACTCATCCAACCCATTGGCCGGATTCGTACCGCAGTCTGCCAAATCTCGTTCCCCGTGCATCGTCTTCACCGCTTGCCCCGCCAGCCCCCGTCTACACGCAGCTCCGGCGGACCTGCGCCCCTCATCCGGTGATCGCCGCATCGACGTCGTCCGCGAACCGGAACACACCAAGGGTGCCGGTGACCTCGAACAGGCGGCGCACCTTCATGCTCAGCGGGCCGGCCACCACCAGGGTCACCCCCGCCTGGTCGTGCTTGCGCTGGCCGTGCAACAAGGCGTGCAGGCCGGCGGAGTCGGCGAAGTCCACGCCGGACAGGTCCACCACGGTCCGCCGTCCTCCGGCGCCGGCCACTGACGTCAATGCTTCGACCAGTTCGGCGGAGCCCGCCCAGCCGTCCAGGCTGCCGCGGACCCGGATCAGCACGACACCGTCGCCGACGGTCTCCAGGACCGAGCCCGCTTCTTCTGACCCACGCGATGAGGGATCTCTCATAGTTGCCACACGGCAATCCTTACAGAGCCGAACAAGCGTTCTGCAACCTGCCCGTGAAAAGAGTGACGTCCGCCCGCGTAGTCTCCAGGATCTCGCAGCCCTGCCCTGCCCCGGCCCGGTCCGCTGAACGGCAGACGTGCCATGGTGGGCGAACCGACTCGGCCGCGCCCAGCACGCGCACGGCGAAATACCCCGGCGCGGTCGTCGCCGGATAGTCCGTGGTCATCCTCGCATCCGGCGCCCCGGTGCATGTCCGTGCGTGGATACGGCTGGTTCTGTGCGGCTCCGTCCGGGATGCGGCTGGTTGCCAGGGGGCGGCTCCGCGAGAGATGGTTGCCTACAGGCAACCGTCCGTCTAGTTGATGAGGTGAGGGATTCGCCCAGCGGATCCTCGATATTTGGTCTCCACCCACACGCAAACCGTCGCGAGTTCGGACTCGGATCTACTCTGGGGGCGAGCACCGTGTCCGGTGCTCGTCGCTGACGCGCAGAGCGTCGTCGAGTGGCGTAACGAGGCCGCCGAACTCCTCTTGCCCGCAGCGGCCTCCGGGACACGTCTGACGGACGTGGTGCCGGAGTGGCTCGCCAGCGCCCATCACCAACTGGGGCACCCAGGTCCTCGCGCCGTCCCGGACGTGCCGCTGTCCGGTTCGATCGCCGGGCGCCGTTTCGAGGCGCACCCGACTGTGCGCGACGACGGCGCGGTGGCGTGGTGGCTGATCGATGACACCGATCACCAGCTGGTGCGGGAAGCCCTGCACATGGAGCGGGAGCGGACCGCCTTCCTCGCGAAGTCGTCCAGTGCTCTGCTGTCCTCCCTCAATCTGGGGCGTTGCATGGATGTGACCGCGCAGATGGCGGCCGAGAGCCTGGCCGATGCGGCGCTGGCCATCGCGCCTGCCCGTGGGCACCGGCTGCCGGTGGTGACCTGTCTGCGCGGCGGTGTCCCCACGTTGTCGCAGGAGACGGTGGATCCGGATGATGTGCCGGGGCTCGGCGAGGCGTTGCGCGGGTTTCCACCCGTGCCCTCGCGGTGGATCGATCCGGCGGTGGCGCCGTCGTGGATGGTGCCCGAGGGATTCGGGCCGGTCGGCTCGATCGTGATCACTCCGCTGCCGGGGCACGGCGTTCCGGCCGGAGCCCTGGTCCTGCTGCGCAAGGCGGAGAGCGTCGCGTTCAGTGACGAGGAGGAGGTCTTTGCCCGGCTGTTCGCCGCACGCGCCGGGGCCGCGATGTCGGCGGCCCGCCTGTACGCGGAGCAGACCGCGATCACCGACGTGCTGATGCGTGAGCTGCTGCCCCCGGCCCTGCACCAGATCTCCGGAGTCGACTTTGCCGGGCGGTACCGTCCCTCAGAGGACCACGAGCGGATCGGGGGTGACTTCTACGACGTGCACCCCGGCGCCGTCGAGGGCACAGCGTCCCTCGTCACGCTCGGGGATGTGTGCGGCAAGGGCCTGGAGGCCGCCGTCCTGACGGGCAAGATCCGCAACACGCTCCACGCGCTGCTGCCCCTGGCGGACAACCACGAACGCATGCTCGGCCTGCTGAACACCGCCCTGCTCAGCTCTCACCACACCCAGTTCGTGACCTTGGTGCTGGCCTCCGCCGAGCGCCGGGGCAGCGAGGTCGACCTCAAGCTCACCAGCGGCGGCCATCCGGCCCCCCTGATCATCCGTGCGAACGGTGACGTCGAGGAGGCGGACACCGCCGGCGCCCTCATCGGAGCCATGCCCGACATCTTCGCCCGAACCGCGGCGGTGTCCCTGGCCCCCGGGGAGTCCTGCGTCCTGTACACCGACGGCATCACCGAGGCCAAGGGCGGCCCGATGGGCGGTGACCTGTTCGGCGAAGAGCGTCTCAAGCGCGCGCTGACCGGGTGTGCGGGCATGCCCGCCGAAGGGATCGCGGAGCACGTGGAGATGCTGGCCGCGCAGTGGCTCGGCGGACGCCGGCACGACGACATGGCCGTCGTCGTGATCTCCGCTCCGCGCACTCGTCACTTGAGCGCGGTCAACGGGCACACACGGGGCAGGTTCACCGCATGAGTACGAACACCGCACCCCGGCTTCCGCACGACGCACACCTTCAGCAGCTGGCGGATGAGGTGTGGGACGCCGTCTCCGCCTCCGACGAGTACGCCGCCACCGAGCTGGTCCTGCGCGCACTCGACGAGGGCTCCGACCCGGAGAGTGTGCTGCTCGACGTCATCGCGAGGGTGCAGGGCAAGGTCGGAGAGGAATGGGCGGCCAACCGCATGACCGTCGCCCAGGAGCACGCGGCGACCGCCATCAACGAACGGGCCGTCGGCGCGGTGAGCGTGCACCCCGCCGCCCGCACCGCCGTCACCCGCGGCCGGATCACGGTCGCCTGCGTGGACGGCGAGTGGCACGCCCTGCCCGCCCGCCTGCTCACCGAAGTGCTGAAGCTGCGCGGCTGGAGAGTGGACTACCTCGGCGCCCAGGTCCCCTCCCCGCACCTCATAGCCCACCTCCACACCACCCGCGCCGACGCGGTCGCCCTCTCCAGCTCGATCGCCACCCGGCTGCCCACCGCACACGCCGCGATCACCGCGTGCCAGGCCATCGGCGTCCCGGTCCTCGTCGGAGGCGCCGCCTTCGGGCCCACCGGCCAGTACGCGAAGCTGCTGGGCGCCGACGCCTGGGCACCCGACGCCCGCAGCGCCGCCGACCGCCTCGCCCGCGGCCCGCTGCCGCGCCCGCTCCCCGACCACCAGCAGTTCGACGACCTGCCGCACCTGGGCGACCAGGAGTACACCCTGATCGCCCGCAACAGCGCCTCCCTGGTGCGGACCGTCTTCACCGCGTTGGAAGCGGCGTTCCCGGCCATGGCCGCCTACGACGATCTGCAGCGCGAGCGCACCGCGGAGGACCTCGCGCACATCGTGGAGTTCCTGACCACCGCCCTCTACCTGGACGACGAGGACCTCTTCAGCTGGTTCATCACCTGGACCGCGCACATCCTCGTCGCACGCGGCGTACCCGCGCAGAGCCTGCCGCCGGCCCTGAATCTGCTGGCCGGCGAGCTCAAGGACTTCCCGCGGGCCCTGCGGATCCTCCAGCGCGGGACCGACACCCTCGCCGCCGCCCGCGCCGCGGCCGGGACCACGGCATGAACCCACCGTCCTCCGCCCACTTGCGCCTGACCACGGTCGATACCCGGGACAGAGTGCGTATCGAGCTCCACGGCGACCTCGACTTCGACAACGCCGACGTCCTCCTTGAGGAGGTCACCACGCAGCTCTCCGCGCGGCCCGGCCTGAAGGACCTCCACCTGCACTGCGGCGGGCTCGGATCAGTCGACTCCACGGGCCTGTCCATCCTGCTGATGATCGGCCGCCGCACCTCGGCGGCCGGGGTGCGGCTCCACCTGGACGACCGCACTGTCCGGCTCGACCGGCTCCTGATGGTCACCGGTACCCTCGACTACCTCACAGCACGTCTCCCCAACGGCGTCCCAGAACCTTGGACATCGGAGGAGAATGTGAGGGCGGCCCGCCCCACCGGACCTGACGGCACCACCTGAGACATACGCCGGCCGACCACCGGACAGAAGCACACCACCGACGGGTGATCATGACTGAACCGGATGCCGCCCCCAGCAGGATCTGGCACGGGGCAACCCAGTCCGCGAGCAGCATCACGGAACTCCTCGACGTGATGTGGGAGCACGCCAGGAATTCCACCAGCCACGGCACGGCCCCCGGCTCCACGTCCCAGCTGCGCCTGATGTACGTCGTCGACCGCGAGGACGGCATACGGATGCGCACGGTGTGCCAGCAGCTCGCTTCCGCTCCGCCGACGGTGACCCGCATGTGCGACCGGTTGCAGGCCATCGGCTTCCTGGAACGCCTGCCGTGCCCCGACAGCGGCCGCGAGATCGCGCTGCGACTGACCCCCACGGGCAAGCGTCATCTCCAGCGCATCCGGGAACAGCGCGACAGCATGCTCCACCGGGCCATCGACACCATGCCGTCCACCGAGCGCCGGGCCCTGGCCCGGGGACTCGCCGGGCTGCACAGGCAACTCGGTGCGGCCGACGGCGAGGAACACTACAGACCCGTGGCCCACATCCTGGTCTGACCTCTCCCGCGCCGTCCCTGAACGCGGAGCACCAGGCCCCGGCGGCGGGTTCCGCCCGTCACCGTGTTCCGTCACGGCGCCGCGCCTTCCAAGGGCTCCGGCCCGTCCGGTCACCTTGACCGAACCCACAGCCCCCGGACTGCCCCGACGCGAAGAGAGGCAGGTCTGGCTTGGCCGCCTCTCGTACGGCCCGGCCGGTATGCCGACTGGGAGTCGTCCGGTCCCGTCGTTAGGTGCGATGATCGGTTTATTCCAGTGTGAGGAGGAGCCCTGTGCAGGTTCCGACGTCGAGCGTGCAACTGTCCGAGGGCTCCGGGCGATGTGCGGTGTTGGTCATTTCAGGCGACGTCGGTCGCGATCTGATTCCCGCGATCCGGGCGGCACTCGACGAACTGATCGCCGAAGGCAGGGTGCGGATCGTGCTGGATGTCCAGAACATCACGTTCATGGACTCCGCCGGCCTGGGAGTACTGGTCTACGGCATGCGCAACTCCGAAGCGGAACAGGGCGGTCTACGACTGGCCGGGGCAGGGATGCAGGTGCGCCGGCTCTTGAACCTCAGCGGCCTGGACGAGGTGATCAGCGTCTTTCCCGACGTCGACGCCGCTCTCGCTTCCTGGGTCCTCTGATCTCCCCCGCAGGTCTCCGGCCTGCTGTTTATCCCGCGAGCAACGGGAAAAGAGAGCCGGATGGAAAGCTCTGAAGTGGGTGCAACCGCCGTCCCCCTGGTGGGCGATGCGTTGATGTCCGAGCTGTTCGTCGGCGCATGCGCCGGAATGTACGCCGTGGATGCCCAAGGCGTCGTGATCGCCTGCAACCCCTGGGCGGAGCGCCTGCTGGGGTACGCCCCGGGCACCCTGATCGGTGTCAACGCGCACCACGCCCTGCACCCCCACCCGGGCGACGGGCTCACTCTGCCCGCCCAGCGCTCCGTCCTCGAAGACGTCGCCCTGGGCAAACGCTCCAGCGGCGACCGGGCGGTCCTGCTCCGGGCGGACGGCAGCGCGCTCCAGGTCTGGTGGAGCGCGGCCCCGCTTCCCCCCGGGGCCGGACACGGCACCGGAGCCGTGGTCGTCTTCCAGGACGCCTCCGCGCAGCGTGAGCGTGACGGCCAGCGAGCTGACCGCTACGCGCACAGTGAGACGATGCGCGAGCAGGCCGAATACGACCTCGCGGAGATCGCCTGGCTCGGCGAGCTGACCCTGGCCATGGTCAGCACCCTGAACGCGGACGAAGCGCTGCGCCGTCTGGTACGGCTCCTGGTGCCACGCCTTGCGGACACCGCGGTCATCCACCTCGGTGAGAGCTGCGCACCCGAACGCAGAGCGTGGGCCCACCACACACCGGACGTGCTGCCCGCACACCCTTCCGACGCCCACTCCCTTCCCGACGCGCCCGCCCATACCGAGGCACTGCGGCGAGTGATGCGGGGTGCCGGAGTCCAGCACGTCGCCCCGCCCGCCGACGGCTTCGACGCGGACCTGCTCGGTGTGGTGGAAGCGGCCGAGACCATCGTGGTCCCGCTACGACTGCGCGCCACCACATTCGGAGCCCTGACGCTGAGCCGCTCCGCGGCCACCCCGCCGTTCCACGAGGCGGACCAGGCCGTGGCCGAGGAGGTGGCCCGCCGTGCGGCGCTGGGGCTCGACAACACCCGGCTGCACGCGGCCCAGGCCGACATCGCCGCCACGCTCCAGCGCGCCCTGCTCACCGACCTTCCCGACGTCCCCGGCCTGGAGCTGGCAGCGCACTACCAGCCCGCTCAGCATGCCGCGGAGGTCGGCGGCGACTGGTACGACGCGTTCTCCCTGCAAGGCGGCGACACCGCACTGGTCATCGGTGATGTCACCGGACACGACATCAAGGCCGCTTCCCGGATGAGCGAGCTGCGCAACATGCTCCGCGCCCTGGCGGTGGACCGCCCGGAGGAGAGTCCGGGCCGGATCCTGCGACGTCTGGACACGGCCCAGGCCCGGCTGGCCCTGGCCGACTCGGCCACCACCGTCCTCGCCCGACTGAGACCCGACGGCACGGGCTCCTGGAATCTGGCCTGGTCGGCCGCCGGGCACCCGCCACCCCTGCTGATCACTGCGGACGGCAGTACCACCTACCTCACCGGCGGGAAGTCGCTCCTGCTCGGCGTCCGCCCCACCACGGAGCGCCCCACCGCCGATATCCGGCTCCCCCTCGGGGCGACACTTCTGCTCTACACCGACGGGCTGATCGAATCACGGTCCCAGAGTCTCGACACCGGGATGACCCGCCTGCGCCAGCACGTCACCACCCACCAGCACCTGCCGCTCGCTCAGCTCTGCGCGCAGCTGGCCGACGAACTCGGCGACACCCGCGACGACATCACGCTCATCGCCGCCCGCATCCCACTCTCGAACTGACAACCGACTGGGGCCCCCGGAGCCCGCGGGCACGCACCGCCGGCACCTGGTCTTCGACGCAGCGCCGGGCGGCGAGGTACAGGCCGCGCCGACGGAGACCTGGACGTCTCCGATGATCACGTCAGCCCGCTCACGGCTGTCCGCCCCACCGGCCGGAACAGGCAGGCGCTGCGCTCTCCATCCGATGCGTTGACCACCGCGGGGCCCAAGCGGTCCGGCCGGCGGCGGAACGTGACTCCAAGCCGTGCGCCGCTTCCCGTACCGGTCGGGCGGCGTTCTCTTGCGTGTGCCGACGGACCGCCCTACTATCCTGAACATGTTCACTGAACGAGTTCAGTCACGCGCGGCGAAGCGCGAGGCGACCCGGCTCAGAGTGCTGTCATCGGCCGAACGGCTCTTCCGTGAGCAGGGGTTCGGCTCCAGCACGATCCGCCAGATCGCCACCGACGCCGAGGTGAGCACCGGGACCGTCATGTCGGTCGGTGACAAGGACGCGCTGCTCGTCGCCATCTTCGACACCTGGATCGCCGGCGTGCACCACGGCCGGGAGGCCGATCACGAGCGGGGCGCCGGGACACCGCTCTCCCCCGCCTCCGCGGCCCGGAAGATCCTGGATCTCGTCGAACCCTTCATCAGCTACTTCGCGCTCGACCTCGAACTGTCCCGCGAATACGCCGCGGTCATCGTCCGGGGCACCCATGAGTCGGAGGTCTTCCAGACCCTCGCCCGAGCCCTGCTCGCCGAACTCGAAACGCTCCTGGCCCGCACACCGCTCACCGCGACCGCTGCGGGCGCCGGCGCGCGCACCCTCTGCTTCGCCTACCTGGGCATCCTCATGACCGTCGGCAACGGCGCTCTCGACCAGCGGGGCGCGATCACCCAGTTCCAGGAAGTCATCCAATTCGTCGTCGACCGCGAAGGAACACAACGATGATCAGCACTCCCGACCCATGGTGGCCGACCGCCCTGCTCGCCCTGGTGCTCCTCTCCGACGCGGCCATGTCCGTGCGCCCCCCGGCGTTCATCCAGCAGTGCCTGGAAGGAGTGCGCTTCCCCCGCGACTGGTGGTGGGTGCTGGTGGTCGTCAAGTTCCTGGCGGCGGCCGGCCTCGCCGCCGGACTCCGGTACGAGGGTGTCGCCGTGACGACCAACGTCGCGGTGATCGGCTACTTCCTGTGTGCCGCCTACGCCCACTACCGGGCGCGATTCCTCAAGCAGGAGTTCTGGCTGAACTGCCTGGGGATGCTCGCGCTGTCGACAGCGGTCCTCTTCGTCTCCCACTGGTCCACGCTCTGACCGGAATCGGCCCCCGCCGTCGCCCGGTCACGATTGCCAGCAGCGATGAGGGGCCATAACTTGCCGTTATGGAGCTTGAGTTGCGCCATCTGCGTACCGTCCGTGCCATCGCCGACACCGGAAGTCTCACCAAGGCCGCCGCCGCGCTCGGCCTCGCGCAGCCCGCGCTGAGCGCACAGCTGCGGCGGATCGAGAAGGCGCTCGGGGGCCCGCTGTTCGACCGGGACCACACGGGTGCGCGGCCGACACCACTGGGCGAACTGGTGCTCGAACGGGCTCGGGTGGTGCTGCCCGCCGTCAGTGAACTCCAGGCGGAGGCGGTGCGGTTCGCCAACGCGCGAGGGGCCATGGAGCGCTTCCGGCTGGGCGGCACGCACGGTCCGCTGCTCGGCGGGCTCGTGGACCGGCTGGCGACGGCGCACCCGGCCGCGCCGGTATCCACGTACACCAGCTGGTCGGTGGCCGAGATCGCGGGCCAACTAGTCGACGGGAGGCTTGACTTCGCGCTCATCGGCGCCTGTGGTGAGAGCCCGCCGCCGGTGGCGGACCGGCTGACGTGGCAGGTCGTCGGGATCGATCCGGTCTTCGTGATGCTGCCGGAGGACCATCCGCTGGCCGGGGCGCCCGAGCTGGAGCTCTCCGCGCTGGCGGAAGAGTGCTGGGCCGACGTGCCGGGCGACGGCTGTTTCGCGGACTGCTTCGTGGGCGCCTGCGCGCGGGCGGGCTTCAGCCCGGTGTCGGTGTACGAGACGGACACCGTGTCGGTGGTCCATCTGGTGCGGGTGGGGCGTGCTGTCGGGCTGTGCCGGGCGACGTTCCCGCCGACACCCGGCGTGGTGACCCGTCCGATCACCGGCTCGCCGCTGAGCTGGCGCCATCTGCTGGGCTGGCATCCGCGCTCCGCGGCGGCTTCGGCGGCGGCCGCCGCGGTGAGCGGCCACACCCGGGCGGCGTACGCGGAGGCGGTGGAGCGCAGCGAGAGCTGTGCGCGCTGGCTGGCCGCGCATCCCGGCTTCGGCGCGGTGATCTGACGGTTCGCCGGCTCTGGCTACCGCGCGCCGTGGCCCGGGGCGACGGCCGCCACCCTGGCGGCGAGGGACAGGTCCTTCTCGGTGACCTTCCCGCCCGCGTCGTGGGAGTTCACCGAGAGCGCGACCGTGTCGTACCCGAGCGTCAGATCGGAGTGGTGGTTCAGCTCGTCCTGGATCTGGGCGACATGGACGGTGAGCCCGGCCGCGGCGAAGTGCGACGGGAGCCGGTAGGCGCGGGTGATCCGGTCCCCCTCCAGCGTCCAGCCGGGCAGTTCGCGCAGCCGGTTCTCGATCTCGTTCCTGGGCAGCGGTTCGGCGGGCATACGGGGGCTCCCTCGCTCGGTGGCAGGTGCCCGTGACGTTACGGTCTCGGTATGACAACTGTCGCGCTTGACACGGGGGTAGGGCCGCTGCTGCGCAGCTGGCGGGAGCGGAGCCGGATCAGCCAGCTGGAGCTCGCGCTGCGGGCCGACTCCTCCGCCCGGCACATCTCCTTCATCGAGACGGGCCGCTCCCGCCCCAGTGAGGAGATGGTCCTGCGGCTGGCGGAGCACCTGGACGTGCCCGTGCGGGAACGCAACGCCCTGCTGGTGGTCGCCGGTTACGCCCCCCGCTACACGGAGACCGCGCTCGACGACCCGGCGATGGGCGCGCTGCGCGAGGGGATGGACCGGCTGCTCCAGGGGTACGACCCGTATCCGGCGCTCGTGGTGGACGGCATGTACAACGTGGTGGCGGCCAATGAGGGGATCGCCCGGATGACGGCCGGGGTCGCGGAGCACCTGCTCGCCCCGCCGCTGAACGCGATGCGGCTCACCCTGCACCCGGAGGGTCTGGCCCCGCGGATCCGCAATCTGCGCGAGTGGCGGGCCGATCTGCTGGCGCAGATGGAGCGTCAGATCGCCCTGGTCCGTTCGGCGGAGCTGCGTGAGCTGTACGAGGAGGTCGCGGGCTATCCGGTGGAGCCGGGGCCGGCCGGCCGGGAGTGGGAGGAGCCTTCGTCGTCGGTGCCGTTCGCCCTGCCGCTGCTGATCGAGCAGGACGGCCGGCTGCTCTCGTTCATCGCGTCCATCGCCACGTTCAACACGCCGATGGACGTGACGGTCGCGGAGCTGGCCATCGAGACGTTCCTGCCCGCCGACCCCGGCACCGCGGCGTATCTGCGGTCGCTCGCGTCCTGACGGTCACTTCTTGCGGACGGGGCGGGTCCACGGGCCGTCGTCCCGCGCCAGGACCAGAGCGGCCAGGCAGACCACCGCGAGGATCGCCACGGCCAGGACCAGCGGCAGCACCGGATGCCCGTGCAGCACGGCCACGGCTCCGACCAGGGCGCCGGCCAGCATGGCGGCGGCCGAGAGGATCCGGCGGCCGGCCCGGCTGCCGCCGCCCCCGGCGAGCCGTCCGTCGGAGGCGATGCCGGTGATGGTCAGCGTCAGCACGGTGGTGGTGAGGTCGGGTACGGCGAGCGCCCGCGAGACGGCGTTCTGCACGCCGAGGCCGAGCGCGAGCAGTACGACGAGGGCGAACCGCACGCCGCCGTCGTACGGGCTGCCGGAGATCAGCGTGACGACCAGGGCGGCCAGCACGCACAGGGTCTCGACGTACAACGCGTGCAGCAGCATGCGGCCGCGGTGGGCGTGGGAGTGGTGGACGAGCAGGCCGCCGGTCAGCGCTCCGGCCGCGAAGGCGGCGAGCGCGACGAGTGAGGCGGCCAGCGAGAAGCCGGGGGCGCCGGCGAGCGCGAAGCCGGAGAAGACCACGTTCCCGGTCATGTTCGCGACGAATACCCGGCCCAGTTGCAGGTAGCTGACGGCGTCGACCAGCCCGGTGACGACGGTCAGGGCGAGCATCAGCGGCGGCAGCGGCCCGTGCCGGTCGTTCATGTCCGGTACGAGGGTGGTCCACGCCTCACGCAGCACGACGGGCACGGGCACGCTCCGATCACGACGGTCATGGGGTGGCTGACCAGGATTGTGCCGTTGCGCCCGGTACGAATACCACGACCGACGCGCCCCGCCCCCGCACCGCCCGGACGGTGCGGGGGCGAGACCGGCCAGCGGGCGGCCGGGCTACACGCGCGCCCCGTTGTCGAGCGGATCCCGGCGTCCGGCGCCGGACCGGCCGCGCGGGGCGTCCTTCCGGACGGGCGGCGGCGCCTTGCTGCCGCGTTCCAGGAGAAGCGCGGCCGGCACCGCGGTCATGACGGAGGAGTACGTGCCGACGACGATGCCGATCAGCAGGGCGAGGGCGAAGTCCGCGAGCGAGTCCCCGCCCAGGACGGCCAGCGCGACGAGGATGAACAGGGCGCCCATCCCGGTGTTCACGGTTCTGGGGACCGTCTGCAGGACGGCCCGGTTCGCCACGGCCCCGAGCGGCTCCCGGCGGGCCTTGGCCCACAGCTCCCGCACCCGGTCGAAGACCACCACCGAGTCGTTGACGGAGTAGCCGATGACGGTGAGGAGCGCCGCCAGGAAGATGCCGTCCACGGTGCGTCCGAGCCAGGCGAAGGCGCCGACCAGAACGATCACGTCGTGCACCAGCGCCCCGACCGAAGCCACCGCGAACGTCCAGCGGAACCGGACGGCCAGATAGACGAGCTGGACGAGTACGGCGATGGCCAGGGCGATCAGCGCGTTGCGCCGCAGCTCGTCGCCCAGGCTGGGGCCGATGAGCTCGTCCCGGACCTTGGTGGTCGCGCCGCCCTCCTCCGCCAGCGCGGCGCGCAGCGCGTGTTCGCCCGCGTCGTCCAGTTCCCCGGTCCGCACCGAGATGTCGCCCGCACCCGCCGTGGTGACCTCCGCGTCGGCGAAGCCCGCGCCGGCCAGCGCGGAACGGGCCGTCTCGACGTCGACCGGACGGCTGGTCGCGTACTCGACGAGGCGGCCCCCGGTGAACTCGACGCCGAGGTTGACCCCGCGCACCAGGATGCCGGTCACCGCCACGGCGACCAGCACCGCGGAGATGAGCAGCCAGCGGCGCGGCGACCCCATCAGCTGGGGATCGCGGCGGTTGAGCCAGGTCCGGACCCGGCCGGGGCTCGCGATGCCGTTGACGCCCCGGTAGGTACCGACGAACGTGGAGCCCGCGGCGATCTCGGTGAGGGCGCGGGCGATGACCAGCGCGGAGAACATCGACGCGAGGACGCCGATGCCGAGCGTGACACCGAAGCCCTTGACCGGTCCTGAACCGAGGAAGAAGAGCAGGCCCGCCGCGATCAGCGTCGTCACGTTGGAGTCCGCGACGGCGCTCCAGGCGTGCCGGAAACCCGCGGTCAGCGAGGTGCGCAGGGAGCGGCCCGGATGCTGGGCGTGTTCCTCCCTGGCCCGTTCGAAGACCAGCACGTTGGCGTCGACCGCCATGCCGATGGCCAGGACGAATCCGGCGAGGCCGGGCAGGGTGAGCGTGACACCGAGCGCGACGAGCGCCGCGTACGAGATCACTCCGTAGGCGCCGAGCGCGACGGCGGCCAGCGCGCCGAAGAGCCGGTAGACGACGGTGACGAACAGGGCCGTGGCCGCCGCGCCGATGAGTGCGGCGCGGGCGCTGGCGTCGATGGCGGCGGCGCCGAGCGTCGGGCCGACGGTCCGCTGCTCGACGATCTCGACGGGCACCGGCAGCGCACCGCCCTGGATCAGCAGGGCGAGTTCGCGGGCCTCGTCGGCGCTGAAGGAGCCGGTGATCTGGGTGGAGCCGGAGGGCAGGCCGGTGCCGCAGCCGACGGTCGGGGAGACCTGCGGCGAGGAGATGACCTGCTGGTCCAGGACGATGGCGACCCGGCGCCGCTCGTCCTGGACCGGGTGGCAGGCGGCCTCCCCCGTGAGCCGGGTCCAGTCCCGGCCGGCGTCCTTGTGGAAGTCCAGCGAGACGGACCAGCCCGCGCCCTGCTGGGCGTCGAAGGAGGCGGAGGCGTCCTTGACGCCCGCACCGGACAGCGCGGCGGGCCCCAGCGCGAGGCGGCGGCCCTGCTCGTCGGGGAGCGTCGTCCCTTCCCCGGCACCGGAGCCGTCGGTCGTGCCGGGTCCCTGTACGGCGTGGAAGGTCAGCTGGGCGGTTCTGCCGATGACCTCGGCGGCCTTGCGCGGGTCCTGGACGTCCGGGAGTTCGACGATGATCCGGTCCTCACCGGATCGGGTCAGGGCCGGTTCCGCGACGCCGAGTGAGTCGATGCGCTTGCGCAGCACCTCCAGGGTGCGGTCCGTGCTCTCCCGGTCCGCCTTCGCGGTGCCGGAGTCCTTGGCCTGGAGCACCATTCTGGTGCCGCCCTGGAGATCGAGTCCGAGTCTGGGGGACATGGTCAGCGTGATGAGCACGGCGACGAGCAGGACGGCCGCAGCCAGAACCGCCCGCACCGTGGTGGCGCGAGTCATGGGGTTTCCTCCGAGGGGCGCCGGGGCCCTCGGGCTCTCGCCTTGGATCAGGGCGCCGCGGCAGGGGTACGGGACGGGACCGGTGACAGGTCCCACGGCCGGTGAACGGCCTCACCCGGAGGCCCGCGCACACCGGGAAGCGCGGCGCGGAAGCGGTCGGCGGCGGCCGGGGGCGCGGCCAGGGCGGATGCGGGGCCGGGGAGCGGCGGCAGCAGGCCGGGCGGGCGCGAGAGCGGGGCACCGGGCCCTGGCGGCGGCAGGTACTGAGGCGTACGGGGGTGTTCGGCGGCGGCCCAGGGCTGGGGCACGGTCACCGGTACCGGCGGCAGCCGTTCGGCGGCGGCGCGCGTACGGGGGCCGGGATCGGGGCCGGGGATGGCCCGGGGGGCGGCAGCGGCACCGGACCGGACCAGGTCCCGGCCGGACCGCCGGGCTCCGGCCGGATGGCCGCCGGGGGACGCAGGTACGGCCGTGACACCCGACCTGAACAACTCCCCGTCGGACCGCCGGGTTCCGGCCGGATGGCCGACGGGGGACGCAGGTACGACCGTGGTCCGGGCGGACAGCCCGGCTGCGGCGGCGGGCCCACCGCCCGCGACAGTGGCGGTAGCGGTGACGGTGACGGTGAGGACGGCAAGGAGCAGCGCGGCGAGGTACCGCCGCACCGGAGCCGTGCGCCGGAGGTGCGCCTGGGCGTCCGGCCGGTCCCGTGGCCGCGCGTCGCCCCGGGACGCCCCCGAGAGGGGGGTCACCCGGCTCGGCCGGGCAGGGCCGGTGCGACGGCGGCGTGGCGGAGCACGGAGCTGAGGACCAGCCCGGCCCCGCGCACGACGGTGGTCGCCGGGTCGTCCGGGAGCCGGACCGGGACGCCGAGGCGGACCGCGATCCGGTTGGTGACGTCGGGCCGCAGCGCACCGCCTCCGGCGAGCAGCGGGCCCCTGCGCAGGGCGCCGAGCACGGCGCCGTGGCGGTCCTCCTGCCACATCGCCATGATCATGTCCAGGACGGCCCGGACGACGGGAGTGGGCGGGTCTCCCGGGTCCAGATCACTGAGCCCGGTCTCGGCCAGCCGCGCGTCGCGGACCAGGCCGCCCACCAGGAGCGTCGCCTCGGTCAGTTCGGCGCCGATGTCGACGACGAGCAGCGGCCCGCCGTCCTGCGGCCCCGCGCATGCGGCGGCGGCCCTCGCACTGTCCAGGACGATGACGCTCGACGGGCCGAGCGCGCCGACGATCTCCCGCGCGGCGGCGCGGTGTTCGGCGCCCGCGAGTACGGGATGGCTGAGGACGATCACGGTGTCGCTGCGGTCGGCGCCCAGTGCCGCGTCCGCGATACGGCCGAGCATCCGCCCGCAGGACTCGGCGTCGACGATGCGTCCGCGCCGGACCGGTCCGCCCCGGCCGTACTCACCGCCGGGGCCGTTTCCGGTGTCGGACACGACACCCTGCCCGGGAAGCCAGGCACGGGTGCGGGAGCTGCCGAGGTCGAGCGCGAGCCCCCGGGTCACTCCCCGGTGCTGCCGGTGAACGGAGCGGACGTGCCGCTGTCCGTCGCGCAAAGAACGCATCGCCCCTCACCCCGGCCTGCTCTCGCAGCCGTTCACACACCCATTGACCCGCTGATAGCGAGGCATGACCGAGCCCTCACTATGCAATAGGCAGGCAAAGAAAGCCACTCCTGCGCAAAATCAAAGGACTGATCCCTCGGTTCCCCAATCCTGCGGTCGTCCGGCCCCCCGATCGCCCGGTCCCCCGATCTCCTCACACCTCGGACGGCAGGAACGCGCCGATCAGTTCGGCGAACTCCTCGGGGGCGGCGATCCGGATACCCAGGCCCTCCGCCTTGGTGCGCTTGGAGCCGGCCTTCTCGCCGGCCACCAGCAGCGTGGTGCGCTTGGAGACGCTGGAGGAGGCCTTCCCGCCCGCCCGCTCGATCAGCTCGTTCATCTCGTTGCGCGAGAGCTTCTCCAGTGCGCCCGTCATGGAGCCGGTGACCACGACGGTCATCCCGCCGAGCGGCAGCCCGTCCGCATCGGCGCCGTCCGCGCCCTTGCCGTCGGCGCCGTCCGCGCCCTTGCCGTCGGCGCCGTCCGCGTCGGCCTCCTCGCCGTCCGCGCCGGTCTCCTGGCCCGGCTCAGGGGGCGGGGTCGCGCCCGGCTCCGTCATGTTGACCCCGGCGGCGACCAGCTTCTCGATCAGCGGTGCCAGCTCCACCAGTTCCGCGACGACTCCCCCGGCCTTCTCCTTGCCGATGCCGTCGACACGCTGGAGCGCCTCGGCGTCGGCGGCTCTGATCCGGTCCATGTCCGCGAAGTACCGGGCGATCCGGCGCGACATGGAGCGTCCGGTGCCACGCACCCCCAGGGCGCAGAACACCCGCGAGAGCGGCTGGGCGCGCGCCGCGTCGATCGCGGCCAGCAGGTTGTCCGTACTGGTGTCGCCCATCCGCTCCAGCCCGAGCAGCTGCTCGCGCTCCAGTGCGAACAGATCCGCGAAGTCCGCGACCAGTCCGGCATCGACGAGCTGGACGACCCGGGTCGCACCGAGCCCCTCGATGTCGAGCTGGTCGCGCCCCGCCGCGTACGAGATGGAGGCGACGAGGCGGCAGTTCCGGCCGCGGACGCAGCGCCAGCGCTGCTCGCTCGTGTCGATCTCGGAGCCGCACTGCGGGCAGGCCCCGGGGAACTCGACCGGCTGCTCGTCGCCGGTCCGCAGATGGGCGACGGGGGCCTCGATCCGGGGAATGATGTCGCCCGCCTTGTAGACCATCACATGGTCACCCAGGCGCAGATCGCGGCGGGTGATGTCCGCCGGGTTGTGCAGGGTGGCGTAGCTGACGGTCGATCCGTCGATCTCGACCGGCTCCAGCACCGCACGCGGCGCGATGATGCCGGTCCGGCCCACGTTCCACTCGACGCCGAGGAGCCGGGTGACCTTCTCGACGGCCGGCAGCTTGTACGCGATCGCCCAGCGCGGTGCGCGGGTGCCGGAGCCTGCGTCGCGCTGGTCCGCCGCGAGGTCGGCCTTGATCACGATGCCGTCGATCCCGAAGGGCAACGCGGCGCGCAGCGCGGCGATCTCCTCGACCCGCAGCTGGACGTCCTCGACGGTGGTGACGGTGCGCGGCGCCACGTCGGTATCCGCCGCGGTGTGCACGCCGAGCCGCGCGGCATATTCCAGCACCTCGCTGTGGGGCAGCTCGGCCAGGGTGGCGGTCAGCTCGCCGGATTCGGGGAGCGGCAGGGCGCCGTACGCGAAGAACGTCATCTCCACGGTGTAGGGGCGGTCCTTGGCGCGCAGGGTGCCCGCCGCGCCGTTGCGCGCGTTGGCGAAGGGGGCGCCGCCGTGTTCGGTACGGATCGCGTTGGCCTGTTCGAACTGCTCGTCCGTCATCAGGATCTCGCCGCGCATCTCGATCGTGACCGGCTCGGTGAGCCGCGCGGGAAGACCGGCGACGGTGCCGATCGCGTGCGAGACGTCCTCACCGGCCGTGCCGTCGCCACGGGTGATGAGCCGCTCAAGCCGGCCCTCGCGGTACCGGGCGGCGACCGCCAGCCCGTCGAGCTTGGGCTCGACGCTCCAGGCGGTGACCGGCCTGCCTATCCGGCGCTCCAGCGACGCGGTCCAGGTGACGAACTGCTCGGCCGAGAAGACGTTGTCCAGGGAGAGCATCGGGACGGTGTGCGGCACATCCCCGACGGCCGCGCCGCCCGCCACCTTGCCGGTGGGCGAATCGGCCAGCACCTCCTGTGGATGGGCCTGCTCGTAGGCGGCGATCCCGCGCGCCAGCCGGTCGTAAGCATCGTCGTCGAGCGTGCTCTCGCCCGTGGCGTAGTACGCGGCGGCGGCCTGCGACGCCTCTTCGACCGCGACGGCGTATGCGGCGGTGTCGGCGAGCACAACAGCTGAGTTCGTCATGCCCTCCATACTGCCGCCCACCACTGACAACGCCCCGGCGACGGAGTCCCTGCGAGGCCTCCGCGTCTCCCTCGGCCCGGCGCGTGCCGACTTCCGCCGAAGCCGAATCCCTGACGACATTGAGAGAGCGCTCTCCCATCTAATGGATCACCAACAAGCTGCAAACGGCAGCTAGTTGCGGCGTCGTTCATTCTATTGACATGTCCAGGACGTCATTTTACGTTCCCTTGAGAGAGCGCTCTCTCGCACCACCAAGGAACCCCCACTTCCTCCGAACAGGAGTGCCGTGCTCTTCTTCCGTCACAGATTCGCCCGCCCCCGGCCCACCGGCGAACACGGCCACCGCGCGGCCCTGCCGCGCCGGCGGTACCGCCTCGCGGGACTCGTCGCCGCAGCCCTCGCCGTCTCCTTCCTCCAGTCCGCCACCGGCAACGCGTCCACCGGTCCGGACACGAACGCCGCCCCGGCCGCCAAGGCCGCGGACGTCGTCCGGGTGGCCGAGTTCCTCGCTGAATGCCCCTACACCCACCGGGCGCCCGACGACCCGATCGTCTTCCCGGGGCTGCCCGGCGCCTCGCACATGCACAGCTTCTTCGGCAACGACTCGACGAACGGCAACTCCGACCTCGCCTCGCTGGAGAAGGCCAGGAGCAGCTGCTCACCCGACACGGACCTGTCGTCGTACTGGGTTCCGACCCTCTACGACGGCAACAAGGAGGTCGAACCCACCGGCACCACGTTCTACTACCTGGGCGAAGGCGTCCGGGACGATGTCATCCGGCGGATCAGGCCCTTCCCGCGCGGGCTGCGCATCGTCGCGGGGAACGCGAAGGCGACCGGTCCCGACGACAACACGATCTCGCGCTGGTCGTGCCTCCACCACGGGGAGGTCAACCCCTCGCACGACTTCGTGAACTGCCCGGCGGACGCGATGCTGGAGTCGTACCTGGACTTCCCGCAGTGCTGGAACGGCAAGGACCTCGACTCCGCCGACCACAAGAGCCACATGGCGTATCCGGTCAACGGCGAATGCCCCTCGACCCACCCCGTTCCGGTACCCAAGCTGCGCCAGGTGCTGCGCTACCCGGTCAACGGCGACCCGGCCCGGTTCCGGCTGGCGTCCGGTCCCGGCTACACGATGCACGGTGACTTCTTCAACGTGTGGCCCGAGGCCGAGATGGCCCAGCGCGTCCGCGACTGCATCAACGCCATCGTGAAGTGCGGTGCGGACGGCACCCCCTGACCCGTCGTCACCCCATGACCCGCCGGCCGCCGGCCACGGGCTGAACCGCCGCCGTCCGTCCGATGCCCGTCCGGGGCCCCGCGCCCCGGGCGGGCCCTTCCCCCCGAGGACCTCGCCATGAAGGCGGCCCGCCACACCGCAGCGCTGTCCCTGCTCCCGCTCCTCCTCCTGGCCGGATGCGCGGCCCCGGCCGGCGCGAAGCACCCGGCCGCACCGGCCCCCTCGGTCTCCGCCGCACCGTCCGCCACCGCCTCCGCCGCCACCGGGGGCAGGACCCCGGCCGATCCGACGGACGCCGCCTGGGCCCAGCTGATGACCCCGATGAACGAGCAGGCCGTGGCCCTGCTCTCGCTCGCCGGGCAGCGCGCCGCCGATCCGCGGGTGCGGGGCTGGGCGGCCGGGCTCCGTACCGCGCAGAACGGCGAACTCGCCCGGCTGCGCCCGCTGCTGGCCCGGATGGGACTGCCCGACACCAATGTGCACGAGGGGCACGACATGCCGGGGATGGTGACGGAGCACGATCTGGAACAGGCCCGAGCCGTCGAGGGCCGGGCGTTCGACCGCCTCGTCACGGCGCTGATCGGCGACCACCTGCGCCAGTCCGCCCGGGTGTCGCGCTCCGAGACGGAGTCCGGGACCAGGCCCGATGCCAAGCGGCTGGCCGTCGCCCTGGTCTCTGCGCGCAAGGCCGAACTCGCCGAGCTCGATCGGCTTCCGGTCCCGTCCGGGGGCGCCGGCTGACGTCCCGCCCCGAGCCACCGCAGGGCTCCGTACCCGTTTCCGGACCGGCCGTACCGCCCGGTATAAAGAGCTGCATGACTGCCGACGCACCGCCGCCCGCGCGCCCCGCCACCCTGGAGGACGTGGCCGCTGTGGCGGGAGTGTCACGGGCCACCGTCTCCCGGGTGATCAACGGTGCGACGACCGTGGACCCGGCGCTGCGCCGGATGGTCGAAGAGGCCGTGGGCGCCACCGGATACGTGCCCAACCGTGCCGCCCGCTCGCTGGTGACCCGGCGCACGGACTCGGTCGCGCTCGTCGTCTCGGAACGCGAACGACGCCCGGTCTCCGAGCCCTTCATAGGCCGGATGTTCTCCGATCCCTACTTCGGGCGGGTGGTCAGCGGGCTGCTCGAAGTCCTGCGCCCGGCCGGTATCCAGCTGGTGCTGATGCTGGCCGACGACCGGTCCTCCCGCGACCAGTTGCTGTCCTACCTGCGCCACGGCCACGTCGACGGGGTGGTTCTCATCTCCTCGCACGCGGACGACCCGCTGCCGGGGCTGCTGCACGACACCCGGCTGCCCGCCGTGCTCGCGGGAGAGCCGCGCCGGCCGACCCCGCTCACCTATGTCGAGGCCGACCAGCGGGCGGGGGCGCAGCTGGCCGCCGAGCACCTGGTCTCGCTGGGCCGCCGCCGGATCGGCACGGTGTCGGGCCCGCAGGACATGCCGGCCGGTCAGGCCCGGCTGACGGGTTTCCTGGACGCGCTCTCGGCGCACGGCATCCGGGACGTGACGGCCGTGGAGGGCGATTTCACGCATACGGGCGGCGCCGCCGCGATGAAGCGGCTGCTCCACGACCGGGCGGACCTGGACGCGGTGTTCATCGCGTCGGACCTGATGGCGCTGGGCGCGCTTCCGGTGCTGCTGCGGGCCGGCAAGGAGATCCCCGATGACATCGCCCTCGTCGGGTTCGACGACAGCAGTGCGGCCACGGCCTGCGATCCGCCGCTCACGACGGTCCGGCAGCCGGTGGAGGAGATGTCCGCCGAGATGGCCCGGCTGCTCCTGAAGCAGATCGGCAGCCCCGGTGAGCCGGTGCCGTCGGCGATCTTCCATCCGACCCTGGTGCGGCGGCGCTCCGCCTGACGGCGTGGGCGGTCAGCTCCGCGCGCCGGTGCCCGCGTCGGCGTCTGCGGCCCGGTCCCGCCCCACGGGCACCTGTGGCCCGGAGACCTCGTTCAGCCAGTGCCGCAGGACCCGGTGCACGGTCTCCGCGCCGACCAGCTCGGCGGGCCGCTCCCGGCCCTCCTCGGCCGCCGCGTCCAGCGGGTCCGTCATCCCGCGCGGCCAGAGCAGGAAGGGCCGGGACTGCTCGCCTCCCAGGCCCCCGTGCGAGCCGATCTGCTCCTCGAAGGCGTGCACGGTGCCCGTTTCCGGGTCGCACATCGAGTTGACCATCACGTCCGCGACGTGCGGGAAGGTGTCGGTGCGCCGGACCGCGGCCGCCGCTCCCGGCCCGAAGGGGGCCAGCGGCCCCTCCCCGTCCCGAAGCTCCGCCACCGGTATCCGGGTGCCGCCGCGCGCCAGCACCACGGAGCCGTGGGCCTCGCTGCGCACCAGCAGGAAGCCGATGCCCGGGTGGTTGGCGAGCGTGCTGAGCAGCGCGGGGTGGCGGCGGTCGAGCTGCTCCAGGGAGGCGCGGCCGGCCAGGTCGGGGAAGGAGATCAGGCCGAGGTTGCCGGAGGCGAGGACGACCGGGTCCGAGGGGTGGGTCAGGTTGTCCTGCCGGTCCCCGTCGACCGGCCGGTGCAGCGCGATCCGGACCGCGTCACGGGCCTCGGAACCGCTCCGGGTGCGCTGCGCCCGGCGGGGCACCGGCAGTCCGCTGCCCGCCCGCACCAGGTCCTTCAGCGTCAGCCCGTACACCCCCGCGAAGGTCTCCCCCGGGCTCTGGCCGTGGTCGGACAGGAGCACGATCCGGTAGGTGCGCGGGGTGTGTTCCGTGACCTTGACGATCAGTGCGAGCGAGCGGTCCAGCCGGGCGAGGACCTTCTCCGCGTCCCGGCTGCGCGGCCCGGAGTGGTGGGCCACCTCGTCGTACGCGACCAGGTCGGCGTAGACCGCGGTCCGTCCGGCGAACATGTCGCCCATGACGGCGGCGACCACCACATCGCGTTCGACGACGGTGGCGAAGGCCCGGATGAAGGGGTAGAGCCCGCCGCGCTTGATCCGGGGGGTCTCCTTGCGGAGGCGGGCCCGGGTCGACTGGCCGATCTCCCGGCCGACCTCGGCGACGAACGAGAGCGCGGTACGGACGGCGTTGGCGGGGTCCGCGAAGTAGGCGAAGTACCCGGCCCGTGAGCGGCGGCCCTTGCCGCGTCTGGCTGCCATCGACAGGACGAGCGCGAGCTGGTCGGCGCCGCCGCTGAAGAGGTTGCCCCGGCCGGCCCCGTCGAGGGTGAGCAGTCCGCCGTCGCGGGTGCGGAGCACGGCCCTGCGCTGCATTTCGAGGGCGCTCGCCGGTCTGCTGGAGACCATGACGTCGCCGGTCTCCTTCTCGTACCAGCGGAAGGCCGGGACGTCGAAGTTGGTGCCGTGCAGGATGCCGAGCTGGCTGGCGCCGGTCTGGCTGGACCAGTCGGTGCGCCACGGGGTGAGCCGGTGGCCGCTCCCGTCGGCCAGCCAGTGCGCGACGGTCGGCATCAGGCCGTCGGCGGCGGCCTGCGCGAGGACGTCGTGGCCGACTCCGTCGAGCTGGATGAAGACCGTGCCGGGCGGCCCCGCGTCCGCGCCGTCAGCGCTGCCGCTGCGGCGGCGGCGCCGGTCCGCGAGGCGGGACAGCCGGCGGCGGTAGGCGTTGTCGTCGCGGACGGCGAGCGCGGTGGACGTCGCGGAGGCGACCGCGGACATCACGGCCGCGACGACGACCGCCATCTGCGGGTCGGCCGCGCCGCGCCCGTCCGGGATGAGCCGCAGCGCTATCAGCAGCAGCGAGCCGTTGAGGAAGAACACCAGCATGCCCAGGACCAGGGCGGGCACGACGAGCAGGGCCCGGACCAGTACCGGCCAGACCAGTGCGGAGAGCAGTCCGAACGCGCCCGCGCCCCATGCCGCGGTGAACGCGGTCTTGGTGACGCTGTCGCCGTCGTCCGACTGGAGCTGGAAGTCCGGCAGAATCCCGGCGAGCACAAGCATCGTGAGCGTCGAGACCGCCCACACCACAATCACTCGCATCAGGGCGCTTCCGGCTGTCCGCCATCGCCCGTCACCCACGCCGCTGCCACCTCACGTCCGGGCCCCGCTCTTCCGGGCCCCGGTCCAGCTTTTCACAGCGGGACGGCCCGCTGGACCGGCGATCTCCGGCCGGGCGGCTCAGGAGCCGTCGTACCCGGCGGTCGGCATCGAAAGCCTGCGGTGCACGCCGGCTTTGGTCCGGGAGCTGTAGAGCGGCTCGTCGAGACCGGCGATCTCCAGGCGGACGCCGCGCCGCTCGCACTCCTCGGTGAACCGCGGGACCGAGGCGACGGCCCGCGCGAGCACCCGGTCGTTGGGGGCGACGAAGAGTTCCACCTCGCCGTCCTCGACGTCGGCCCAGAGTGCCCGGTGGTCGGGGCGCATTCCGTACAGGCGAAGCTGCCGGGTGACGACGTAGCCCTTGTCGGCCGCCCAGCGGGCGCACATGTCGTGCTGGCTGCGGGTGTCCACGAGGAACGGGTCGCTGTCGAGCTCCTCCAGCGGCGTGAGACTGGCGATGGCCGCCACCCGTACGTCCCCCATGGCCGTTCCCCCCGTGCTAGGCGTCCTGCGACCCTACGCCCCGGGTTCCCGTACAAGAAGGCGCGTGGCGGGAGGGGCCGGGGGCGCACGGGAGCGGGCGGCCGCCGCAGCCGTCCGGCGGGGGGCATGGATGGAGCACGGCGACGGGCCGTAGGCTCAGGAGCGGCCCGACAGCGGGGCCCGGGGAACAGGAGGCGGCGCGTGCCGGTGGAAGTCACCTGGTGGGGTCATGCCACCTGCACGATCGAGGACTCCGGGGTGCGGGTCCTGACCGACCCCCTCTTCGTACGGCGCATCGCGCATCTGCGCCGCCGGCGCGGGGAGCTGCCCGGTCCGGCGGCCGCCGTCGCCGATGTCGTCCTCATCTCGCACCTGCACTCCGACCATCTGCATCTGCCGTCGCTGGCCCGCATCGCACCGGGCGGCCGGCTGATCGTGCCGATGGGCGCGGTCCGGGCCGTTCCGGGGCTGCGGCTGCTGCGCAGGATGCGCGGGCTGCGGATCACCGAGGTCGTACCCGGCGACGAGGTGCGGGTCGGCGCGGTGCTGATCCGCGCGGTCCCGGCCCTGCACGACGGGCGGCGGCTGCCGGTGGGCCCGCACCGCTCCCCCGCGCTGGGTTACGTCGTCCAGGGTGCGGCGCGCACCTACTTCGCCGGGGACACCGGTCTGTTCGACGACATGGCAGAGGAGGTCGGGCCGGTGGATGTGGCGCTGCTGCCGGTCGGCGGCTGGGGGCCCTATCTGGGCCACAGCCATCTCGACGCGGGGCGGGCCGCCCAGGCGCTGGCCCGGCTGTCCCCGCGCTCGGCGGTGCCGGTGCACTACGGCACGTACTGGCCCATCGGGATGGACGGGATCCGGCCGCACGAGTTCCATTCGCCGGGCGACGAGTTCGTCCGGCAGGCGGCGCTGCTGGCACCGGGGGTGGCGGTGCACCGGCTGGAGCACGGCGAGCATGTCCGGCCGGAGGCCGAGGGGTGATCCACGAGGTCGTGAGCCGGCTCCCTGCGGAGTCGACGCAGCAGGCGGTCGGCTATCCGTCGCTGTTCCTGCTGGTGGCGCTGGGCGCGCTGGTGCCGGTGGTGCCGACGGGCGCCCTGGTCAGCTCGGCGGCGGTGGTGGCGTTCCACCAGTCGTCGCCGTTCGCGCCGCTGTACGTCTTCGCGGCGGCGTCGGGCGCCGCGTTCCTCGGGGACATCTGCCTGTACTGGCTGGGTCAGCGCGGGGTGCGCTCGAAGAACGGTTCCAAGTGGCTGCGGGTGATCAGCGAGCGGGCCGCTCCGGAGCGGCTGGCGCAGGCGCGGCAGAAGCTCGACGAGCACGGCGCGATGGTGCTGGTGCTGTCCCGGCTGGTGCCGGCCGGGCGGATACCGGTGATGCTGGCGTGCCTGCTGGGCCGGATGCCGATGCGGCGGTTCGCCCACGGGGATGTGCCGGCCTGTCTGGCCTGGGCCGCCACGTACCAGCTGATCGGCATTCTGGGCGGCTCGCTGTTCCCCGAGCCGTGGCAGGGGGTGGTGGCCGCGGTGGGTCTGACGCTGCTGATCAGCGGGGCGCCCGCGCTGTGGCGGCGGCTGCGGATGCGGTTCGGCCGCTGACGGCCGGGGTGGCCCGGCGGATCGGCCGCGCGTCAGCGGAGTTCGTCGAAGGCGGAGCGGAGGACACCGAGGGCTGCCGCTACGTGCGGCAGTTCCAGGGGCCGCGGCGCGGCCAGTGACTCCAGCTGCTGCTGCGGGGTCGGCCCGAGCAGCGTCCCGGTGCCCAGCCGCACCCGCAGGGCCCCCAGCTCGTCGCCGAACCGGTGGCCGCCGGGGACCGGCGCGCCGAGCCGCTGCGTCAGGTACTCCTCCAGCTCCAGCGAGTCCGTGACGCCCCGGGCGGCGAGCCGGGACCTGAGCGGGCCGAGGTCCGCGTAGAGGTGACGGCCGGCCTGCGGGGGCCGGGCCAGCGCGCCGGAGGCGAGGACCGCCCGGTGGGCGGCTGCGGCGACCTGCGCCTGCACGGCCGCCGCCCGGCGGACCCGCTCCGTGACGGCGTCGGGTTCGCGCAGCGCGTACGCGGCGGCGGCCGCGACCGGGCCGGCGACGAAGGCACCGAGCGCGGTGAGGATGTCGAGCGTCCGGGCGTGGCGGACCGCCGCCCGGCCGGTGTCCGGGAACCGGGCGACCGCGACCGGCCAGGCGGACGGGGTCAGCGCACCGGTCAGGTCGGAGATCACCGTCACGTCGTCGGGGCACATCTCGGCCGGGCTGAGCAGCACCGTGTCGCGCGGCCGGTGCAGGGTGTCGCGCCAGGTCTCGTCGCTGACGATGTGCAGCCCCTCCGCGACGGCGGCCTCGCAGGCCTCGCGGACGAGTTCCGGCGGCGCGACGGTGGCGGTGGGGTCGTCGACGACGGAGATCAGCAGCAGCCGGGGCCTGCCTCCCTCGGCCCGGACCCTGCGCACGGTCTCCAGCAGCGCGTACGGGTCGGGCACGCCGCCGCACTCGGCGGGGGTCGGCACGTGGTAGGCGGGCCGGCCCAGCAGCCGGGCCTGCGGGATCCAGGCGGCGGGGCAGGGGCGCGGCATCAGCACGTCGCCGCCGTGTGCGGCGATCAGGGCCAGCAGCAGCGCAGAGGTGCCCGGCGCTGCCGCGACGTGCTCGGGGCCGCCGCGCAGCCCGCGCCGGTCCCAGTAGGCGCAGGCCGCCTCCCGCAGGGCCGCGGAACCCCCGGCCGGCTCGGGCACGCCGCTGCCGGCCGCCGCCGCCAGCACCTCGGCCAGTTCGGGCAGGACCGGCAGTCCGGGGCCGGGCGCGGGCGGTCCGTAGCGCACGGGGCCCCGGTCCTCCCGGATTCCCGGTGTGCCGCGCCCGGTCCGCTCCCGGCCCATCCGGACCTCCTTCGCCGCCGCTCGGTCAGCCGCCCGTCGACCGGGCCGTGTGAGCCCCTTTATACGAGGGAATGGCGCGGGCCGCCCGGCGGGCCGGGAACCGTCACCGCCGTGCGGGCGTGGACACGGCCGGCCCGATGCCGGACCGGCGGGCCCGGCACGCCGCACCGCTTCCCGAGGACGGGCGCCGCCGGGTCAGCCCGCGAAGGGCGTGGCGGGGAGGCCCTGGCCCGCGTCCGGCAGGACCAGCAGCGAACCGTCGAGCGGATGCGGGGCGGCGAGGCCTTCCCGGGCCGTGGAGATGTACAGGTCGCGCAGGTCCGGGCCGCCGAAGGCACAGGAGGTCGGCCGTCGCACCGGCAGTTCGACGACGCGTTCCAGCACACCGTCCGCCGTGTAGCGGCGCAGCGCGGCCCCGTCCCACAGGGCGACCCAGACGGCTCCCCGCGCGTCCACCGTCAGCCCGTCGGGGAAGCCGGCCCCTTCCTCCACGGTGGCGAACGGGCGGCGGTTGAGGACCTGTTCACCGTCCACGTCGAAGACGTCGATCCGGCGGGTCGCCGTGTCGATGTAGTACATCAGCCGCCCGTCGGGGCTCCATCCGGTGCCGTTGCTGCAGGCCACCAGGGGCAGCACCCGGGTGGCCGTGCCGTCTGGCGCGACGCGGGTGAGGCTCCCGCCCACCTCCGTGCCGTCGTAGCGCATGGTGCCCGCCCACAGCGCGCCGTCCGGGGCCACCGCCGCGTCGTTGCCGCGCCGTCCCGGTTCGGCGTCGTGGACGAGCCAGCGGAAGGCGCCGTCGGCGTCGTACAGGCCTATGCCGTCGCGCAGGTTGACGACCAGGCCGCCGCCCGCGCGTGGTCTGGCCGCTCCGACGTGCTGTTCGGTGGCCATGACCGTACGGCGGCCGGTGGCCGGTTCATAGGTGTGGATCCGGGCGGCGAGGATGTCGACCCAGATCAGCCGTCCGGTGGCCGTGTCCCAGTTCGGGCCCTCGCCGAGGGCGGCGTGCGCGCGGACGGCGGCTTCGGGGCGCAGGCGGTTCATCCCCGCCCCCCGTGGTGTCCGAGCCGGCCGGAGAGCGCCTCAGCGCCTTCGGCGGCGAGGGAGGCCAGCTCCTGTTCGCGCCCGTCGCTCCAGCGGATCATCGGGACGGAGATGGAGAGCGCCGCGACGACCCGCCCGGTCCGGTCCCGTACGGGCGCGGCCACACAGCTCACATCGGGGTCGGACTCGCGGTGCTCCACCGCGATGCCCCGCTCCCGGACGGCGTCGAGCGCGGTACGCAGCTCCGCCTCCTCGGTGATGCTGTCGGGGGTCATGCCGGTGAGTTCGAGGCCGTCGAGGCGGGCGTCGAGCTCCCGGCCGGGCAGGGCCGCGAGCAGGATCTTGCCGACGGACGTGCAGTGGGCGGGCAGCTTTCGGCCGGCCGCCGAGACCATCCGGACCGCGTGGGTGGAGTCCGCCTTGGCGATGTAGATGACGTCGGTCTCCTCCAGGACCGCCACGTGGACGGTCTCCCCGCACGTCCCGGCCACCTGCTGGGCCACCTGCCGGCCCTCGGCGGCGAGGTCGAGCTGCTCGGCGTACCGGCTGCCGAGCTGGTAGGTGCGGACGCCCAGGCGGTAGCGGCCGGGCTGGTCCGGGTCCGTGACCAGGTAGGAGCGGGCGGCCAGCGTGGTGAGCAGCTCATGGACGGTGGTGCGGGGCAGCTGGAGCTTGCGGGTGACCTCGGGAGCGGAGAGCGTACCGTCGCCGTCGAGGAACAGTTCGAGCACGTCCAGTGCCCTGGTCACCGCCGGGACAAGTCGCCCCATGGTCGTGCACCACCCTCTCGCGTTCGGGATTCCGGCCGGTGACCGGTATCACGAACGCAGGCTAAATGCGTCGCACTTGTCCGGGCAATGACGCAGTGACATCCGCCACCGGACGTTGCGGATTTTCGCGGCATTTCTTCGCTTATGTCCGTGAATGGGAGGCGGCCGGAACCGTCCGGCGAGCAGCTGGGACCCCGCCGTCCGGGCGCGCCACTTGATTCGGCGCGGCCGGGCAGGGTATTCGCTGTCCCATGTCGTCACCGAGCAACCCTTCACATCCGTCGGGCCCCGCCGGGCTGCGGAACCTGCTGCACCGATGCGATCTCGCCGTGTTCCAGGACCTGGCCCGACGGCACTGGCCGGCCGCCGCGCCCGTACTGCCCAGGCTCAGCCGCAGCGCCAACCACGGTCTGCTGTGGGCGGGCGCCGCGGCGGGCATGGCCGCGTTCGGCGGCAGCGCCCGTGCCCGGCGGGCCGCCTTGCGCGGGATCGCCTCGCTGGCCGTGGCCTCGGCCGCGATCAACACGGTCGGCAAGGGGGCGGTCCGCAGGGAGCGGCCGATACTGGACACCGTTCCGGTGATACGACGGCTGAAGCGTCAGCCGTTCACCACCTCGTTCCCGTCCGGGCACGCCGCGTCCGCCGCCGCCTTCGCCACCGGGGTGGCCCTGGAGTCGAAGGGCTGGGGAGCGGTCGTCGCGCCGGTCGCGCTGTCCGTGGCGGCCTCCCGCGTGTACACCGGCGTCCACTATCCGAGCGATGTGCTGGCCGGTGCGGCGCTCGGCGTAGGAGCGGCGTTCGCCCTGCGCGGCGTCGTACCGACCCGGGGACAGCTGCCCGCACCGGGCAGGCCGCCCGCCCACGCGCCCGCGCTGCCCGACGGCCAGAACCTGGTCGTCGTGGTGAACGAGGCGTCGGGAACGGCCAAGGCCACGGCCGCGCTGGTCCGGGACGCGCTGCCGAACGCCGAGGTGGTCGAGTGTCCCCCCGAGGAGGTCTCCGCCGAGCTGGAGAAGGCGGCGGACCGGGGCCTGGCACTGGGTGTCTGCGGCGGCGACGGCACGGTCAACCGGGCCGCGGCGGTGGCTTCCGTACACGGCCTGCCGCTCGCGGTGTTCCCCGGCGGGACGCTGAACCACTTCGCGTACGACCTGGGCATCGAGACCGTGGCCGACGCCTGTGCCGCGATCGCCGCGGGCGACGCGGTCCGGGTGGACCTGGGCCGCTTCCGGCCGGGTCCCGACGGGCCCGGCGGCGCCCACGGCTACTTCCTCAACGCCTTCAGCATGGGCGTCTATCCCGAGCTGGTGCGGACCCGTGAGCACTGGTCCCCCCGGATCGGCGGCTGGCCGGCCGGCGTGCTCGCCGCGTTCCAGGTGCTGCGCGGCCGGCGTCCGCTGGAGGCCGAACTCCAGGGGCGGCGGCGCCCGTTGTGGCTGCTGTTCGTCGGCAACGGCCTGTTCCAGCGCGTGGGCCCGGCACCCGGCCGACGGCACAACCTCGCGGACGGGCTGCTGGACGTACGGGTGGTGCACGGCGGGTGGACCCCCGGCCTCCGGCTGCTCGCGGCGGCCGTCGCGGGTCCGCTGACCCGCTCCCCCATGCATGCCGCCGTCCGCCGCCACCGGGTCCGGATCGCCGGGCTGCAGCCGGGAACCCCGTACGCGTACGACGGCGAAGTGGCGCACAGCGGACGCGAGCTGATGATCGACAAGCTGCCCGAGGTGCTGACGGTGTACTGCCCGATGCAGGTGTGACCCGTCTGCGGATGTGAGACCGGCCCGGAGACGGGCGAAGGAGGGGCGGCCGACGCCGAGTCGGCCGCCCCTCCGCGCGTTCGGGCCCCGGATCCAGGCTGTCTCACATAGCGATATAGCCATCTCATTATTCGGCGCGCGGGCGTACCGTGGCCGTACCGATCAGCACTTCGCGGCTCGCGTCTCGCGCGATTCACGTTTCGCGTCTCGCACGTCGCACTTCGAGAAAGGACTCCCGGCCATGCCGAAGGAGACCGCCGTCTACACCCACGGCCACCACGAGTCGGTGCTGCGCTCGCACCGCTGGCGCACCGCCGCCAATTCCGCGGGATACCTCCTCGGCGAGCTGCGCCCCGGCATGACCGTGCTGGACGTGGGCTGCGGCCCCGGCACCATCACCGCGGACATCGCCGCGCTGGTCGCCCCCGGCCGGGTCACCGCCGTCGACACCACCCGCGAGATCCTGGACCAGGCGGCCGGGGTGGCGGCGGAACGCGGCCTGGAAAACCTGGAGTTCACCACCGCCGACGTGCACGCCCTGGACTTCCCCGACGACACCTTCGACGTGGTCCACGCCCACCAGGTGCTCCAGCACGTCGGGGACCCGGTGCAGGCGCTGCGCGAGATGCGCCGGGTCTGCCGCCCCGGTGGCGTGGTCGCGGCCCGTGACAGCGACTACGCGGCGATGACCTGGTTCCCCGAGGTACCCGCCATGGACGCCTGGCAGGACCTGTACGGCCGGGTGGCCCGCGCCAACGGCGGTGAGCCGGACGCGGGGCGCCGGGTGCTCTCCTGGGCCCGGCAGGCCGGCTTCACCGACATCATCCCGACGGCCGCCGCCTGGTGTTTCGGCACCCCGGAGAGCCGGGACTGGTGGAGCGGGCTGTGGGCGGACCGTACCGTCGGCTCGGTCTACGCGAAGCTGGCGGTCGAGGGCGGGCACGCGACGCCGGAACAGCTGACCGCGATCGCCGAGGCGTGGCGCACCTGGGGCGCGCAGGACGACGGCTGGTTCATGGTCCCGCACGGCGAGGTGCTCTGCCGCGCATGAGCGCCACCGAATCGATCACACACCGCTGAGCGGCCAACTACCCTGTTCCGCATGGAAATCCTGGGAACCACGCTGCGGATCTGCGTCGACGACCTGGAGGCCGCGGTGGCCTTCTACGAGAGCCTCACCGGCAGTCCGGCGCTGCGCTTCGAGCGCGGCGGGGTCTCGGTGGCCGCCATCAGCTGCTTCCTGCTGATGAGCGGCCCCGAGGCCGAGCTGGAGATCCTGCGCAAGGTGACGGCGACGATCGCGGTCAAGGACGTGGAGGAGGCCAACGCCTCGCTGAGCCGGGTCGGCGCCCGCGTCATCGCGGGCCCGGTCCACACGCCCGTCGGCCGCAATCTGATCGCCGTGCACCCGGACGGTTCGGTGTTCGAGTACGTGGACCGGAACCCGTCCGCCGGCACCTCCTGACGCCCCCGCATCCCCGTCAGGCGCGCGGACGCATCCGGTAGTTGTACCGGTCCGGCAGCGGCTCGTCCGTCAGCTCGGCCCACACCTCGTCCAGGACCTCCGCGCCCTCGCGCAGATCGGCGACCTCGAAGCCCTCGTCGAACAGCGCGCGGGCGGCGGCGAGGTCGCCCTCCGCGATGAGCAGCCGGGCCTCCAGCAGCCGGAAGCGGCCACGGCTGCGGATCGCCGGGAGCAGCCCGTCCCGGACGGTGCGGGCCTGCCCCGGCCGGCCCGCCGTCAGCAGCGCCTCGATCGCCTCCCGGCCGAGGGCGGCGGTGGCGGCCGCCCAGGTGTCGCCGTCGTCCCGGCGTTCCGCGCACAGTTCGCCGAACGCCTCCGTGTAGTGGTCGGCCGCCCGCTCCCACTGGCCGCTCTCCTGGGCGGCGACGGCGAGGCAGCGCAGCAGCGGCCAGCGGGACGGGGCCAGGGCCAGTCCGCGTTCCCAGCTGCGGACCGCCTGGGCGCGGTCGCCGGCGTGCCACTGGGCGATGCCCAGGTGGTATTCGGTGAGCGGTTCCGCGGCGGCCGTCTCCAGCATGTCGCGCCAGTGCGGGGAGACCAGCGAGGGGCCGGGCGGCGTCGCGCCGCGCGGTTCGGGGAAGGTCCCCTGCTCCAGCAACTCCAGCCAGGGCTGCTGTTGTTCACCCAGCGTGGAATCGGCGAAGGGGGTGCCCGGCAGCTTGTACCCGGCGCGCCGGACTTCGAGCGCGCCCCAGCCGGACCCGGTGGCGAGGACCTCGCCGGGTTCGGCGTCGGCGCAGCGGCGCCAGGCCTCGTACGCGGCGTCCACATCGGCACGCGGCAGGGCGGCGGCGAGCCGCTGCTCGGTCTCCGCGCGGGCTGCCTGCCAGTCGTCGCCGTGCACTGCGGCGGGGTCCGCCGCCAGGGGCCCGTACGACTCCAGCCAGCTGAACTCGGCGCCGGGCTCCAGCGGCACGTGTTCCAGCTGGGTGCGGGCCAGCCCGGCCTGGATCTCCGCGTAGCCCGCGGTGCCGGGTTCGGTGAGCCACTCCTGCCAGCGGCGGCCGCCGGGCCCGCTGCCCCAGAGGAACAGCTTGCGGCCGCGCAGCAGGTCGGTGGAGGTCTGGACGAGCCCGTGGCCGTCCTCGTCGAGGGAGGCGATCCAGCGGCGCGCGCCGTCGGGCACCTCGTAGAAGTAGTCGGCGGGGAAGTCGCTGCGCAGCGGGTACGTCCGGTCGACCGAGCCGCTCTCGGGTACCGGGACCAGGTTCAGCGTACGTTCGTAGCCGAAGTGCCAGGCCCGGTCGGCCGGGGCCACCACCCGGGTGCGCTCACCCTCCGGCACCGCGATGTTGGACCACCAGTAGACCGGTGCGGGGTGCTCGTGCGGATTGCGTATCCGTACGCCGACGTGCAGGAAGTCGGAGCCGTCGGGCAGCCACAGATCCACCTGGAACGGCAGGTCGCGCAGCCTTTCCCACTCCCAGAGCCGGACCATCTCGCCGCCGTCGGGGGCGGTGACCCGGGCGGCGTGCACGGGGGCGCAGGACAGGGTGGTGTGGCCGGTCGCACCGATGTTCCACTCGATGCCGCCGGAGAACCAGGCGCCGTTGAGCGCGAAGTCGGCGGGCTGGAGGACGGGGTTGGTGTAGACGAGGTCCCGGCCGGTGGGCTTGTGGAAGAGGGAGTGGATACGGCCGCCGAATCCGGGCAGCACGGTGGCCCGGATCCGGTCGTTCTCGATCACGATCACATCGAGGTCGGTGGGCACGCGCTCGCGGCCGTACCCGTCGAGGACGGCCACGGGCAGGACGGTGGCCAGCGGCTCGTGGCCGATCTGGCGGGCCATGTCACGGGGCAGACCGGCCCGGTCGCGGTCGTCGACGACATGCATCTCGTCGAGGGGCCGCAACGCCGGCAGCGGATTCTCCGGTCCCACCGCCGCTGCGGGCAGGGTCAGGACGTCACGTCGTACGGTGGTGGCCACGGCAACCTCGCTCCCTCGCGCGGGCCGCCGCAGGTCCGGGCGCCCCCCGATGACCATGGAACACGCTGCGGGCCGCCCGGACCAGGGGATCAGCCGTCTCTCTTCAGGAAAAGGCGCGACCACCAGGTCGCCGGGCACGTCGGGCACGTCGGGCACGTCGGGCACGTCGGGCACGTCGGGCACGTCGGGCACGTCGGGCACGTCGGGCAGCGGGAGAATATTCCGGGTACGCGCCGTCCTCCTGGCCATAGGCTTGCCGTTCAAGCGGTTCGCGGGACGTTATGGAGACGGTGGATCACGATGAGCACGCAGCACACCTACCGAGTGATCGTGCGCGGCACATGGGACGGGCTGACGGAGGCGGCGCGGGAGCGGATGCTGGCCGAGGCCGAGCAGCACGGCCTGGCGTCCATGGCGTTCAGCGAGGAGGGTTCGCTCACCTACGACCGCGTCCTCAAGCACTTCAGCTTCCGCTACGTGGTGGTGTCGGACGCCGGGGACGGTGCGGAGATGGCGTGCGCGATCGCCGAGGACCGCGCGGAGACGGAGCTGCGCGAGCGCGGGTACGGGCATGGCGAACTGCGTTCCACGGCAACGGACATGGACACCATGAAGATCAACTACAAGGGGCGCCGGGAGGCGGGCGCGGCCTGACGGCGGTCCGGGGCGGCGGACACACCGCCCGCGCGAGGAACGGCCGGTGACACCGACGGCCCGGACACGTCGCCTTCTCCGGGACGGCGTGGAGTTCAGCCGGTGAAACGGTCCGGGTCGGGCCCGGTCCGCTCGTTACGGTTCAGCGCGGAGATCTCGCCGATGTCGGCCTCGCTGAGGTCGAAGTCGAAGAGGGCGAAGTTCTCCTCGACGCGCTTCCGCGTCACCGACTTGGGGAAGATGATGTCGCCGCGCTGGATGTGCCAGCGCAGGGTCACCTGGGCGGGCGTCCTGCCCACCCGGTCCGCGATGCGGTTGATGGCCGGGTCGTCCAGGACCTTGCCCTGCGCGATGGGCGACCAGGCCTCCGTGGCGATCTCGTGCTCGGCGCCGAACGCCCTGACGTCGTCCTGCGTGAGGTAGGGGTGCGCCTCGATCTGGTTGACCGCGGGCACCACCTCGCTGTTCTCCAGCAGCCGGCGCAGGTGGTATGGCTGGAAGTTGGAGACCCCGATGGACTTGGTCCGGCCGGACCGGTAGATCTCCTCCAGGGCCTTCCAGGTCTCCACGAAGTCGCCCTTGCCGGGCAGCGGCCAGTGGATGAGAAAGAGGTCCAGGTAGTCGAGACCGAGCTCCTCCATGGTGCGGTCGAACGCCCGGTGGGCGTCGTCGTGCCCATGCGCGTCGTTGTTGAGCTTGCTGGTCACGAAGACGTCGGCACGGTCGAGGCCGGAGTCCATGACCGCCTGGCCGACCTCCTTCTCGTTGCCGTACATCTCCGCCGTGTCGATGTGCCGGTAGCCGGTCTCCAGCGCGGTCAGCGTCGCATCCCGGGTCCCGTCGGGCGGGATCTGGAAGGTGCCGAAGCCCAGCTGGGGGATCCGCACCGCGTTGTTGAGGGTGATGGTCGGTACTGAGGTCACAGTCACTCCTCCCTGAGGGCGTTCTGCGTGTGAGGTTGCGTTCGTACCGAGGCCGGGCCTCCGGCCGGGAATGCCCGCGGACATGCGCGGGTGATCTGCGCCCTGCCGACCGGAGCGCCGCCCGAGCCGCGGGCGCGGCACAGGGACCCTGTCAGACCATCCTTCACCCTTTTGCCGCCTCCTCGCATCCGGAGCACGGTCTGTCGGGCGGCCCGGGGTACATCGCTCCCGCATCGCTCCCGACTCACACGAACGCGTCGTCCGCGCAACTCCTCCGGGCCCGGCGGCCCGGGGGATTCCGGGCCTTTGCGCAGGTGCGGGCACCTGCCGCCAAAGAGCGCGGTCTGTCAATGTTTGGCACCATCCAGTCAGGGCTAGGCGCGTACTCGCGAGACGCCCATCGCATGCGTGATCCGAACAACGTCGCGCACCTGACAACGCAGCAGGAGGACAGCCCGATGACCGACACCTCACGCGAGGCGACCACCACGGACTCCGGCGCTCCGGTGGAGAGTGACGAACACTCGCTCACCGTGGGCCCCGGCGGACCGGTCCTGTTGCAGGACGCCTACCTGATCGAGCAGATGGCGCAGTTCAACCGGGAGCGGATTCCCGAGCGTCAGCCCCACGCCAAGGGGAGCGGTGCCTTCGGGCACTTCGAAGTGACCAACGATGTCAGCGCCTACACCAAGGCCGCGGTCTTCCAGCCCGGCACCAGCACCGATCTCGTGGCCCGGTTCTCGACCGTGGCCGGCGAGCGCGGCAGCCCGGACACCTGGCGGGACCCGCGCGGCTTCGCGGTGAAGTTCTACACCAGCGAGGGCAACTACGACATGGTGGGCAACGACACCCCCGTGTTCTTCATCAAGGATCCGATGAAGTTCCAGCACTTCATCCGGTCCCAGAAGCGCCGCGCCGACAACAACCTGCGCGACCACGACATGCAGTGGGACTTCTGGACCCTCTCGCCCGAGTCGGCCCACCAGGTCGCCTGGCTGATGGGCGACCGGGGCATTCCGCGCAGCTGGCGGCACATGAACGGCTACACCTCGCACACCTACATGTGGATCAACGCGCAGGGCGAGCGCTTCTGGGTGAAGTACCACTTCAAGACCGACCAGGGCATCGAGTGCTTCACCCAGGACGAGGGCGACCAGATGGCGTCGGCCGACACCGACTACCACACACGGGATCTCTTCGAGCACATCCGTGACGGTGAGTACCCGAGCTGGACCCTGCATGTGCAGGTCATGCCGTACGAGGACGCCGCGGGGTACCGCTTCAACCCGTTCGACCTGACCAAGGTCTGGCCGCACGGCGACTACCCGCTGATCCAGGTCGGCCGGATGACGCTGGACCGCAACCCCACCGACAACCACGCGGAGATCGAGCAGGCGGCCTTCCAGCCGAACAACCTGGTCCCCGGCATCGGCCCGAGCCCGGACCGGATGCTGCTGGCACGGCTCTTCTCGTACGCGGACGCGCACCGGTACCGCATCGGGGCCAACTACCAGCAGCTGCCCGTCAACGCCCCCGTCGTTCCGGTGAACACGTACTCGAAGGACGGGGCGATGGCGTACCGGAAGACCAGCGACCCGGTGTACGCCCCGAACTCGAAGGGCGGGCCCGCTGCCGACACCGCCCGGTACGGCTCCCCGCCGAGCTGGTACGCCGACGGGGAGATCACCCGAGCGGCCTACGTGGACCACGCGGAGGACGACGACTGGGGTCAGCCCGGCACCCTGGTGCGTGAGGTCATGGACGACGCGGCCCGCGACCGGCTGGTGGACAACGTCGTCGGCCATCTGCTCAACGGGGTCACCGAGCCCGTTCTGCGACGCGCCTTCGAGTACTGGTCGAACATCGACAAGTCGATCGGTGAGCGCATCGAGCGGGGTGTGCGCGCCAAGGCGGACGAGAAGGACCCGAAGGCGGCGGAGCAGGGCAACCCCGCACGGCGGAACATGCAGTCGAAGGCCTGATCGCGGAGACCGCGGTGGAGACCCGGCCGGTCTCCACGTATGCGGGCCGTCGGGTCGCCCGGAACCCGGGGCCCGACGGAAGGCGAGCCGTCGTCCGCCACGGTCCGGGAGGCACAGGCCGTGCCACCTGGAGATCGACGCCCGAGGGACGAGGAACGGCTTGTCCCTCGGGCGGCCGCAGGAACGAGGAGAGTCCCATGCCCGCAGGATCCAGCCCGAAGCGCGAGCGTCAGTACGAGCACGTGAAGGAGAGCGCCGAGAAGCGCGGTACGTCCGAGAAGCGGGCGAAGGAGATCGCGGCCCGCACCGTGAACAAGGAGCGCGCACGCTCGGGCGAGGCGGAGACGGCGAGCAAGTCGTCGACGCGTGACCCGAAGTCCGCCTCCCAGCGTGGCGGTCAGCGCTCCCACAGCGGCGCGCGGGGACGCACCAGGGACCAGCTGTACGAGGACGCCAAGAGGAAGAACATCGAAGGCCGCTCGAAGATGAACAAGGAACAGCTGCTCAAGGCCGTCGGCCGCTGAGCGGCTCCCCCGGGGAAGAGGCAGAGACGATGACCAAGAATGACGGAAGCAAGCGCAAGGTACTGGCCGTCGTGACGAACTACGGCGTCGAGCAGGACGAACTCGTCGTACCTGTCGAACATCTGCGCGGCTGGGGCGCCCAGGTGGACGTCGCGGCCCTCTCCACGGACGACATCCGGACGCTTGTCGGTGACAAGGACCCCGGAAAGACCGTGCGGCCCGACCTCACGCTGGACGCGGCCGACGCCGCCGCGTACGACCTGCTGCTCATTCCGGGCGGAACCCTGAACGCGGACAAGCTGCGCTGTCAGGACCCGGCAGTGGAACTCGTCCGCGCCTTCAAGCGGGCCGGACGCCCCGTCGCGGCGATCTGCCACGGGCCGTGGGCCCTGGTCGAGGCGGATGTCCTCGCGGGCAAGCGGCTCACGTCGTACCCCTCGCTGGCCACGGACATCCGCAACGCGGGCGGCACCTGGGCCGACGAGCCGGTGGTCACCGATGACACGAACGGCTGGAGGCTCATCACGTCCCGCACCCCAGGAGACCTGGACCCCTTCCTCCACGAGATCGACGCCGCCCTCGCTGTCGAATGAGCCGGGATGCCTGACACGACTCCCTCCGGGGCCGCCACGGCCGGTTCTCCGGCCGTGGCAGCCCCGGAGGCCCGTTCCGTGGCCGAGCTGGACGCGGCACTGACCACCTGCCGGGCCTGCCCGCGGCTGGTGGCCTGGCGGGAGGAGACCGCCCGGGTCAAGCGCCCGGCGTTCCTGGACCAGGAGTACTGGGCACGACCGGTGCCCGGCTTCGGTCCCCCGGACGCCCCGCTGGCACTCGTCGGCCTGGCGCCCGCCGCACACGGCGGCAATCGCACCGGACGGATCTTCACCGGGGACGCCTCGGGGGACGCCCTGTTCGCCGCCCTGTACGACGTCGGGCTCGCCTCTCAGCCGACCGCCACCCACCGCGGGGACGGCCTGCGACTGCACGGAGTGCGCATCACGATGCCGGTGCACTGCGCACCGCCCGGCAACCGGCCCACCACCGCAGAGCGCGACACCTGCCGCCCCTGGCTCGCCCGCGAGCTGGCGCTGCTGAGCCCGACGCTGCGCGCCGTCGTGGTACTCGGCGGCTTCGCCTGGCAGACACTGCTCCCGGTACTGGCCGACGCCGGCTGGCGGCTGCCCCGTCCCCGTCCCGCCTTCGGGCACGGCGCCGAGGCAACCCTCACCAGCCGCGACGGACAACGGACACTGCACCTGGTCGGCGGCTACCACCCCAGCCAACGCAACATGTCCACCCGCACGCTGACCCCCGTACAGCTGCGGGAGGTGCTGCTCCGGGGCGCCGTACTGGCCCGCTTGCCGGCCACCCGCCCGTGAGAAGCGTCCCAGGGCCCAGCCCTTACACCTCCAGGTGGGCCAGCACCGCGCGCATCCCGCGATGTACGGCGTCGCGCGACTCCTGGATCTGGTCGATGGTCTCGAAGCCGTGGTGGGCGTTCGGTACGTCGATCACTTCCACCGCCGCCCCGCAGTCCCGGGACGCGGTGAGGAACTCCTCCACCGTGGCGGCGATCTCCGGCCTCTCGCGGCCCACGCGGGTGATCACGAGGGGCAGTGCGCCGGCCTTCGCCACCACGTCCGCCGGGCGGAAGCGGGGGTCCACCGGGCCCAGCACGGGCAGCGGTGCCAGCACCGGGTAGCTGGCCGCCACGCAGCGCAGCCAGGACGGCGGCTGCCGCAGCCAGTCCGCCATGAGCAGGCCGCCGCCCGAGAGGAACCACAGGGCGATCCGCTGCCCGTCCACCCGGGGATCGGCCCGGACCAGCTCAAGGGTGGCGGCGATGTCCTCGGCGGCGAGCGGGTAGCCGGCGACGTCGTGCAGGCGGTGGTCGAGGGTCACGCCCACGACACCCTGCCCGGCCGCGAGGCGGGCGTACCCGGTCAGGGCCGGCCAGTCCCTCGGGGTCGGCCGGGCCTCGGCGGACACCGGTCCGCCGTGTACGAACACCACGGCCGGGCGCGGGCCCTCCTCGGCGGGCAGGTACAGGTCGGTGTGGCCGGTCCGCTCACGCGGGATGTCCGGTACGTCGAGCAGGAACGGCCGCAGATGTGCGGGCCGCTGCGCACCGCCGGGGGCCACCAGGTGGTGCCCCTCGCCGGCGGCCGCCCGCCGCAGGACCTCCGCGAGCTCGGCCGGGAGGGACAGCATCGGCCAGTGGCCGGTGGGGAGTTCGAAGAACGTCACCTGCGGTCCGGTGAAGACCTGGAGGGTGGGTTCACCGAAGTCCACGCCCCGCTGGGCCATTTCGATGCTGGAGCCGCCCGCGTTGCACAGCACCCCGGTGAGGGGCAGCGAGGCCGCGGCGCCGGTCAGCCGCAGCGGCTGGAGCAGGGTGCGCAGCGGTTGCGGCGTGGCGGACGCGGTGAGCCGGTCCAGTGCCGCCTCGGGGACGCCCTCGGTGCTGCCCCAGCGCTGCCACGCGTCGCGGGCCGGGGCGGGCAGCACCCCGTGGGCGCCGTCGGTACCGGCGCGCTCGGCCAGTTCCTCGCGCAGGGCCGGGTCGGGTACGGCGGCCAGGGCGGGCACGCCGTCCTGGGGCAGCCCGGAGTCCAGGTAGACGATCCGGCCGACGCGCTCCGCCCTGCGGTCGGCGGCGCCCAGCACCGGGTGGATGCCGTAGTCGTGGCCGACCAGCACGATCTCCCGGCCGGGCGTGGCGCCGACCGAGTCGATCACCGCGAGTACGTCCGCGATGTGGGTCTCCAGGTCGACGGTGTCCGCCGCGGCGGAGCGGGGGCCACCGGTTCCGCTGAGAGCCACCGCGTGCACCTCGTCGCCCTCGGCGGTCAGCCGCTCGGCGGTCTCCCGCCACACGTGTGTATCGGTGAACATGCCCGGTACCAGGATGAATGCGGTCATCGGTCTCTCCTCAGCACTCCTCGTCCGCGACGCCGCCACGACTCTGCGGCAGCGCCCGCCGGTACGGTAGAAGCTCCCCCAGAGGGAGGTTCAAGTGTTCCCGTCCCACGACGGCCTGTACGGCATCGGTGAACTCGCCGAGCGCGCGGGCGTCACCGTCAAGACCGTCCGCTTCTACTCGGACAGCGGCCTGCTGCCGGAGGCCTGCCGCAGCGCCGGCGGGCACCGCCGGTACGGTCCGGAGGCACTCGGCCGGCTGCGGCTGGTCCGCTCGCTGCGTGCCCTGGGCCTGCCGGTGCGCGAGGTGCACCGGGTCCTCGACGAGGAGGAGGCCGGGGCGGGCAGCGTGCTGGAGGACGCCGTCGCGGGGCAGCTGCGCGAACTGGGCTCCCAGCTCCGGGCGCTGCGCTGGCGGGAGGCGGGGCTGCGGCTGGTGCAGGAGTGCCGGCCGGGTGAGCGGGCGGACCGGCTGCGCCTGGTCGGGGCGGTGTCCGCGCCTCCGGACACCGCCCCGCTGGCCCGATTCTGGCGGGGCTGGCTGCCGCCCCGGATGCCGGCCGGGGCGACCGCCGCGTTCCTGGAGGCCGTGGTGCCGCAGCCGCCCGACGATCCGGAGCCCGCCCAGGTGCTCGCCTTCGCCAGGCTGTACGCCTTCGTGACCCGCCCGTGCACCGGCACCGAGCGGCCTCAGCCGGCGGCGCACCGGGGCGAGGGGGCCGGCCGGCCCGCTGTGCTGTACGCCGGTCTGGCCGAGGCGTACGAGCTGGCCGGAGCCCGGATGCGCCGGGGCCGGCAGCCTTCTCCGGGTCCGGAGCTGGACAGTTTCGTGGACGCCTACGCGAGCGCGTACGGCAGCCGGGACACCCTCGCCTTCCGCCGGGTGCTGGCCGGGCAGCTGGCGGCCGATCCCCGGATCGACCGCTACTGGGAGCTGGTGTCCGAGGTGGTCACCCCGCCGGGCGGCACGCCGGAGCCGACCCCGGGGTCCGCGCACGACTGGCTGTTCGCGGCGCTGGACGCGCAGCTGGCCGCCGGGGCGGGCTGAGGCCCGGGGCCGGCCGGGTCAGCGCGTCTCCGCGGTGATCGCCCAGCGCTCGTGATCGCGCCAGGCCCCGTCGATGAACAGGAAGTCCGGCGAGAAGCCTTCCAGCCGGAATCCGGCCCGGCGCACCAGCGCGATCGAGGCCTCGTTGCCCGGCTGGATGTTGGCTTCGAGGCGGTGCAGGCCGAGGGGTCCGAAGGCGTACCGAAGCACCAGCCCGAGCCCCTCGGCCATCAGTCCGCGCCCGGCCGCGTGGGCGAAGGCGCCGTATCCGAGCGCGCCGCAGCGGAAGCCGCCGATGACGATGTTGTTGATGTTGATGAAGCCGGCGACGGCGCCGTCGCTCCCGGCGCCGTGCCGCTCGCACACGAGGAAGCCCGCCTTCGACGGGTCCTCGATGAGCACGCTCGCGTACGCGGCGTACGTGTCCGGATCGGTCGGCGGGAACAGCCAGGGCCGGTGCAGTCCACGGCTCTGGCGGGCACGTGCGGTGAACTCGCCGGCGTCCTCGGGGGTGAAGGGGCGGATCGCGGTGCGCGGCCCCTCGGCCAGGTAGGTGGTGTCGGACATCGGCCCAGCGTAGGCGGCCCTCGGAGCGCCGGTACTACTTGGGCCGCCTGCGGAAGAGGTAGGCGCCGCAGGCCATCCCGGCCACGAACATCACGGCCAGCGCCACGTAGAGCGGCATCGTCACCAGCGGGATCAGCAGGCGGACCGTCACGTCGTCGGTGTTCTCGGCGATGAACACCACCGACAGGACCGCGACGACGAGGATCAGGATGCGGGCCGGGGTGAAGGGACCGGTGCTGCGCGTACCGCCGCTCGACACGTCTCCCGGGCTCATGAACGGCCCCTTCCCTGCTCCTGGTGCGCCTCGGCCCCCGGGCACCAGGATGACTCCGTCCGGGTGCCGGGGGCCGTTCTGTACGCCCGTCCGGGTGACGGTGCCGTTGTGCGCGAGTGCCGGTTCCGCCCGCTCAGAGCAGCGCCGCGGCCTCCACCGTGAGGGTGGCCGGACCGCCGTCCGCGGGCGCGTCGAGCACGGCCGGGACCCCGAGCGGGATCGTCAGCCCGGTGGGGCCGTGGCCGAAGCCCAGCTCCTCGACGACCGGGACACCGAGGCCGCCGAGCCGGTCGGAGAGCACCGCCCGCACCTTCGCGTACGGACCGCAGCCCGCCCAGGAGCCGCAGGCCACCCCGGCGACGCCGTCGAGCGCCCCGGCCCGCAGCAGCTGGGTGAGGATGCGGTCGATGGCGTACGGGGACTCGCCGGTGTCCTCGATGACCAGCAGCCCGCCGCGGGCCGGCCGTCTGGCGTGCGGGGTGCCCAGTCCGGCGGCGAGCAGGCTCACGCAGCCGCCGTAGGTGATCCCCGCGGCCCGGCCGGGCGCCAGCACCCCCGCCCCGTCGAGGCCCAGCGTCCGCACGGTCTCCGGCTCGAACAGGGTGGCCCGCAGCGACTCCTGGGTGCGCGGGTCCTTGAGGAAGGCCTCCGTGCCCACCATGGGGCCGTGCAGGGTGGCGAAGCCCGCCCGCAGGGCGAACGCCTCGTGGAGCACGGTGATGTCGCTGTAGCCGACGAACACCTTGGGTCCGGCGGCCCGGATCGCCGCCCAGTCGACCAGGTCGGCCATGCGGTGCGCCCCGTACCCGCCCCGGGCGCAGATCACCGCGTCCACCGACGGATCGCACCAGGCGTCCTGGAGATCCCGGGCGCGCGCCTCGTCCGTACCGGCCAGGTAGTCGAGGCCGGGGTGCACGTCCAGGACATGGGGCATCGTCACGGGTTCGAGGCCCCAGCCGCGCAGGATGTCCAGGCCGGGCACCAGGCGGTCGACGGGTACCGGCCCGCTCGGGGAGACCACGGCGACCCTGGAGCCCGCGCGCAGCCGGGCGGGGCGGATCAGCGGGGCGAGGCTCACTTCTTGAGCTCCAGCCGCGGCACGTCGGGGCGCTCGATGCCGAAGGTCTGGGCGTAGAGGGAGAGTTCGGCCTCCAGCGCGCTGATCATGGTGTCCGCGCGGCGGAAGCCGTGGCCCTCGCCCGGGTAGGTGAGGTAGGCGTGCGGGATGCCGCGTCCCGCCACGGCGGCCAGGAACCGTTCGCACTGCACGGGCGGGCAGATCGGGTCGTCCTCGCCCTGGAGCAGCAGGAACGGGGTGGTGAGCCGGTCGGTGCGGGTGCTCGGGGACCGTTCGCGGTAGCGCTCGGGGACCTCGGCCAGCGGGCCCACCAGCGATTCCAGGTACTGCGATTCGAAGTCGTGGGTCTCGCCGCTGCCCCAGCCGGTCAGGTCGAGGATGGGGTAGATGATCGTGCCGCAGGCGTAGACGTCGGTGCCGGTCAGCGAGGCGGCCGTGGTCCAGCCGCCGGCGCTGCCGCCCCGGACGGCGAGCCGGTCCGGGTCCGCGGTGCCCTCGGCGGCGAGCGCGCCGGCCACGGCCGCGCAGTCCTCCACGTCGACGACGCCCCACTGTTCGCGCAGCCGGTTGCGGTACTCCCGTCCGTAACCGGTCGAGCCGCCGTAGTTGACCTCGGCCACCCCGATGCCGCGCGAGGTGAAGTAGGCGATCTCCAGGTCGAGGACGAGGGCCGCGTGCCCGGTGGGGCCGCCGTGCGCCCATATGACGTAGGGCGGCAGTTCGCCGGCCGGTCCGGTCCGGTCGGGGCTGCGCGGCGGGTAGATGTGGGCGTGGATCTCCCGGCCGCCGGGACCGGCGAAGGTGCGCTCCGCGGGCTCGGGGTAGTACGCGGGGTCGACCGCGTCCTCGTGCTCGGCCGCGATGATCCGGGTGTGCCCGGTCGCTGTGTCCAGCTCCACGATCTCGTACGCGCTGTGCGGGCTCGCGGCGATGCCGATGACCCGGCTGCCCTGTACGGCGAGCGTCCCGGCCCATTCGGTCCAGGGACCGACGATGCCGACGAGCGTACCGGTCTCCGGGTCGAGGATGGAGAGCGTGGTGGCGCCCTTGCCGTGCAGGGTGGCGATCAGCCCGTTCCCCAGCGGCCGGAACCAGCTGAGCCCGAGCTTCCACAGCGGTCCGGCGAACTCCTCCTGTCTGGGGCAGAGTTCCACCGCGCTGCCATCCGGTTCCGCCCGGTAGAGATTCCACCAGCCGCTGCGGTCACTGGCGAAGAGCAGCCGTCCGTCGTCGGCCCACTGGATCTGCGGTACGGATTCCTCCGGGCCGCCCAACAGGGTCCGGGGGGCGTGGAACGTTCCGTCGTCACCGATGTCCGCGACGATCACCTCGGTGCCGTCCCACGGCATCCGCGGGTGGTCCCAGGCGATCCAGGCCGCCCGCCGTCCGTCGGGCGAGACCTCGGGCCCGGTGACGAACCGGTGCCGGCCGTCGGAGAGTTCGCGTACCGCGGAGCGGTCTCCGGCCGCCGATCCGTCCAGTGGCACGGCGGCGATCAGCCTGCGCAGATCGGCCGGCCCCTCGCCGGTGAACTCCTCCAGGACGCACCAGACCTCGCCGGAGGCACCCCGGTCCGGACGCAGTCGCGGATCGGCCCAGCGCAGTCCGCCGCCGACCGTCGAGACGGGGGTGAGCGGCCACGGCTCGCCATCGCCGTCCGGCTCGTAGGCGTACAGCCGCTGGTCGTCGAAGTGGACGAAGACGATCAGCGGGCCGCCCTCGGTACGTTCCGTTCCGGTCCAGGGCCGTCCGCCGTACTCGATGACCCGGCTGCGGACGTTCCAGGGGGCGGGCAGCTCCGTGGTGGTGCCGTCGGCCAGGCGTCGTACCAGGGCGCGCCGGCCGGCCTGGGCCGGGCGCGGTTCCGTCCACCACAGTTCTTCGCCGACCGCTTCGACGTACTCCGGCCGGCCGTCCCGCGAGGCGGCCAGCGCGGCGTCGATCGGGGACGGCCAGCTTCCGTAGGCCTGTGTGGTTGCCATGTTCGAAATCCCCCGAGTGGGTCAGGCGGTGCGGAGATAGTGGTCCAGGACCCGGACGCCGAAGTGCAGCGCCTCGACGGGGACGCGTTCGTCCACGCCGTGGAAGAGGGCCTGGTAGTCGAAGCCGACGGGCAGCTTCAGCGGCGAGAAGCCGTAGCCGGTGATGCCGAGCCGGGAGAACTGCTTGGCGTCGGTGCCGCCCGACATGGAGTACGGCACCACATGGCCGTCCGGGTCGAACCGCTCGACGGCGGCCCGGAGTTTCGCGTACGTGGGCGAGTCGACCGGGGCCTGGAGGGCGATCTCGCGGTGGTGGAACTCCCAGTCGACCGAGGGGCCGGTCAGCCGGTCCATGGTGGCGTGGAACTCGTCCTCGCCGCCGGGCACCGTCCGGCCGTCGATGAACGCGGTGGCGTGGCCCGGGATGACGTTGACCTTGTACCCGGCGTCCAGCATCGTCGGGTTGGCGCTGTTGCGGACGGTCGGCTCGATGAGGGCGGCGGCCGGTCCGATCTTGCCGAGGAGTTCGTCCACGTCGAAGCCGGGGGCGTCGAGGTCGGGGTGGATGCCGTGCAGTGCGGCGATCTCGGTGAGCGCGGCGCGGACCGTCGGGGTGAGGCGCACCGGCCACTCGTGGGCGCCGATCCGGGCGACGGCGGCGGCCAGCGCGCTGACCGCATTGGCCTTGTTGACCTTGGAGCCGTGGCCCGCCTTGCCGTGCGCGGTCAGCTTGAGCCATCCGGTGCCGCGCTCGCCCGCCGCGATGGGGTAGAGCGGCATGCTGGGCCCGGCGTGGAAGGTGAAGGCGCCGGATTCGCTGATGCCCTCCGTACAGCCCTCGAAGAGTCCGGGGTGCTGGTCGGCGAGGAAACCCGAGCCGTCGTCGGCGCTGGCCTCCTCGTCGGCGGTGTACGCGATCACGATGTCGCGGCGGGGCCGGATGCCTGCCCTGGCCCAGTACCGGACGACGGCGAGGACCATCGCGTCCATGTTCTTCATGTCGATGGCGCCCCGGCCCCAGACGACACCGTCGCGGACCTCGCCGGAGAAGGGGTGCACGGACCAGTCGTCGGCCTCCGCGGGCACCACGTCCAGGTGCCCGTGGACCAGCAGCGCGTCGGCGGACGGGTCGGTGCCGGCGATCCTGGCGACCACGTTGGTGCGCCCCGGGGTCCGCTCCAGGAGCGCCGGTTCGAGTCCGGCGGCGGCCAGCCGCTCGGCCACGTACTCGGCCGCCGGGCGTTCGCGGCAGTCGCCGCCGCCCCGGTTGGTGGTGTCGATGCGGATCAGTTCGGAGGTGAACGTCACCGATTCGTCGAGCGCGAGCGCGTCGACGCCGCTCCTGGGGTTGGTCACCTCAGCCATACTGTTCCTCCACGGCGGACGACACGATGGTCGTCACCGCCTTGAACGTGCGGATACCTTCGTACATCGTCTCGCTCGTATAGGCGACACGCCTCTCGCCGGAGACGGCCACGCCCGGTACGACCGTGGCCGCCGCCGCCAGGTGCTCGGCGTCGAACTCCAGCTCCACGGTGAACGGTCCGCCGTCGACGGGCGAGTACCGGCCCGCCAGCGCGGCCGCCTCCCTGGCCGCCGCACGGATGTCGGCGGCGGTACGGGCCGGGGTGCGGCAGACCGCCGCGTAACGCGAGACGTAGTCCTTGACGGCGACGGTGCGGGCGCCGGGGGCGTACCCCTTCGCGTCCACGCAGGTCAGGTCGTCGCCGGTGACGAGCACGACGGGCACCCCGTACTCGGCGGCGACGTGCGCGTTGAGCAGCCCCTCGCTCGCCCTGGCCCCGTTCAGCCAGACCCCGGTGATGGAGTTGGCCAGATAGGTGTGGGCCAGGACGCCTTCCGTACCGGCACCCGTGTGGTACCCGACGAAGGCGACCGCGTCGACGTCCCCGTGCTGGATGCCCTCCACCATGCTCAGCGACTTGTGCTTGCCGGTGAGCATCTGGACCCGGTCGTCGAGCCGCTCCAGCAGCAGGTTGCGCATGGTCCAGTGGGCCTCGTTGACGAGCACCTCCGCGGCTCCCCCGTCGTAGAACCCGAGGGCCGCGGCGTTGACGTCGGAGGTGAACAGGGAACGGCACCGCTCCCACTGCGGCGTGCCGGGCAGCACATCGGCCGGCCAGGTCACGCCGGTGGCGCCTTCCATGTCGGCACTCACGAGGATCTTCATGCGGCCACACGGTACGCGCCGGGGAACGGGCAGGCCAGGGCTGTCCGGACCTCCATTGGTCCATTCCACTGACGGAGGTTCACGCGGGTCCCGTCGGGGCCCGGCCCGACGGGTAGTCACCGGTCTCGCCGTCGGTCCGTTCGCGCAGCAGATCCGCGTGGCCGTTGTGCCGGGCATATTCCTGAACCATGGCCAGGTAGACCCAGCGCAGGCTGCAGGTCCTGCCGCCGCCCGGCGTCACGAAGGTCTCGTCGAGCCCCCGGCCCGCGACTGCCGCCTCAGCCGCCGCGACCTCCGCCAGGTAGGCCGCGTAGTCGTGCTCCGCGCGGGCCGGGTCCACCCCCTGGAGACCTTCGTCACCGTCGTCCGGCCCGGTGAACACCTCGCCGAGCGGCTCGCCGGCGAAGCTCCGCCGGAACCACCAGCGTTCGATCTCGGCCAGATGCCGCACCAGCCCGAGCAGACTGAGTCCGGACGGTCCGGCGGTGGTGCGGGCCAGCTCCGCCGGGCCGAGTCCGGCGCATTTGACGAGGAGCGTCTCGCGGTGCCACTGGAGCCAGCCGGCCAGCATGGTCCGCTCGTCCGCGGTGCCGGGTGCGTTCAGCTGGAGGCCTCCGGGGGTCGTCCGGGTGAGGTGGGGCGCTGTCCATGTCATGGCGGCCATCCTCACAGCCCGCTGCCGGCCGGGGCGGGTGCGGGCGCCCATGCTGCGGGGCGCCCGCACGCGGCTGCCTCAGCGGCGCTTCGCGCCCTTCAGCAGCTTCTCGATCCGGCTGAGTTCCTGGTCGCTGAACTCCAGGTTGCGGACCGCCTCAACGCTGTTCTCCAGCTGGGCGACGCTGCTCGCGCCGACGACGGCGGAGGTGACCCGGCCGCCGCGCAGCACCCAGGCCAGCGCCAGCTGGGCCAGCGACTGTCCCCGCTCGGAGGCCAGTTCGTCGAGCTCACGGAGGCGTACGAGCAGTTCCGGGGTGACCGAGTCGGCCGACAGGAACGGGCTGCTGCCCGCCGCCCGTGAGCCCTCCGGGATGCCGCGGAGGTAGCGGTCGGAGAGGATGCCCTGCTCCAGCGGCGAGTACGCGATGGAGCCGGCGCCCAGCTCGTCGAGGGCGGTGAGCAGGCCGTCCTCGACCCAGCGGTCCAGCATCGAGTAGCGCGGCTGGTGGATGAGCAGCGGGGTGCCGAGGTCGGTCAGGATGCGGGCGGCCTCCCGGGTCTGCTCCGCGGAGTAGTTGGAGACGCCCACGTAGAGCGCCTTGCCCTGCTGGACCGCCGAGTGGAGGGCGCCCATCGTCTCTTCGAGCGGGGTCTCGGGGTCGGGGCGGTGGGAGTAGAAGATGTCGACGTAGTCGAGCCCGAGGCGGCCGAGGCTCTGGTCGAGCGAGGAGAGCAGGTTCTTGCGCGAGCCCCACTCCCCGTACGGGCCGTCCCACATCAGGTAGCCGGCCTTGGTGGAGACGATGATCTCGTCCCGGTGCCGGGCGAAGTCCGTGGCCAGCGCGCGGCCCATCGCGGTCTCGGCGGAGCCGGGCGGCGGGCCGTAGTTGTTGGCCAGGTCGAAGTGGGTGATGCCGAGGTCGAAGGCCCGGCGGAGGATCTGCCCCTGGGTCTCCGGCGTCCGGTCCCCGCCGAAGTTGTGCCACAGGCCGAGCGAGAGGGCCGGCAGCTTCAGACCGCTGCGCCCGGTGCGCCGGTAGGGCATGTCCTGGTAGCGGTCTGCGGACGGGATGTACATGCGGGCTCCACGGGAGAGATCGTTCCGGTCCACGACGGGGTACGCCGTGCGGACTCCAGGCTCGCGCAGAACGATCCAGCAGTCCAACAGGAGATTCCGCTTGGATTCAGCGTCTATATTTCTCAATCATGGAGTTGCGCCAGCTGGAGCATTTCGTCGCGGTCGCCGAGGAACAGCACTTCACCCGGGCCGCCGAGCGGCTCGCCGTGTCGCAGTCCGGCCTCTCCGCCTCCGTCCGGGCGCTGGAGCAGGAGCTGCGGACCCCGCTGTTCAGCCGGACCACCCGCAGCGTCCGGCTGACCGAGGCCGGGCGCGCCCTGCTGGTGGAGGCCGAGCGCACGCTGGCCGGCGCGCGGGCGGCCAGGGATGCCGTCGAAGCGGTACGGGGGCTGCTGCGCGGCACCCTGTCGGTGGGGGTCGAACAGTGCGTGGCCGGGGTGAGCCTGCCCCGGCTGCTCGCCGCCTTCCACCGTGAGCATCCGCAGATGGAGATCCGGCTCCGCCAGGAGGGGACGACGAGTCTGGTGGACGGGGTGGCCGGCGGACGGCTCGACATCGCCTTCGCCGCCACGGTCAGCTCCGTGGAGTGGCGCGGCGAGCTGCTCCCGCTGGCCCGGGAGCCCATGGTCCTGCTGTGCGCCCCCGGCCACCGGCTGGCCGCGCGGGACCGGGCCGGGTGGGACGGGCTGGCGGGCGAGCCGTTCATCGACTTCCATCCGGACTGGGGTCCGCGCCGGGCGGCCGACGAGGCGTTCACGGCGGCCGGGGTCCGCCGCACGGTGGCGCTTGAGGTGAACGACGTGCACAGCCTGCTCGAACTGGTGCAGGAAGGGCTCGGCATCGCGGTGGTGCCGCACCACTTCACCCGCAAGCCCGAGGCGCGGGGGCTGGCGACGGTACGGCTGGACGGGCCCGTCCAGCCGTACTACGAGAGCGTCGTGGTGCTTCCGGACGCGCGGATCATGAGCCCCGGGGCGCGGGCGCTCATGTCCCTGGTGCGGGGGCAGGACGCGCCCTGAGGCCGCTCCCCCGGCCGGGAGCGCCGCTCGCGCCGTCCAGCCGGGTCCTGAGCGCGCTCGCGGACCCGGTTCAGCCGGCGGCCAGCACGAACCACCTGGCCGGCAGGTCGATCCGGGTCCCGTCGGGCAGCCGCTCGGTCTGCGGCAGGGCGGTGCGGCCGCTGTCCAGCGTGGTCAGCCCGGCCGCCCGCAGAAGCTCTGGCACCTCCTCCTCCGCGGCATCCGCCGGTTTGAGTCCGTGCTCGTAGACGCGGCGCAGCTTCTCGGGCGGACCGTCCGGGCCCTGTGCCGCCAGCCGGAGCACGTCCTTGGAGGCCGGGGTCAGCTCCGCCACGAAGGCCCGGCCGCGTGCGCCGAGCAGGGTCGCCACGGCCGCGGCGACCGCGGGCCTGGCCTCGGCCTCGCTCTGGTGGATCACCGCCCGCATGTAGACGTTGGCCTCCCCGATCCGCTCGTGCAGGGCGCGGACCGCGTCGCCGTCGGTCAGGTCGAGCTGGGCGAACTCGGCGACGCCCTCGGTGTCCGCCCGGCGGGCATGGCCGATCGCGGCGTGCGAGAGGTCCACTCCGATGGCGTGGGCGAACCGGGTGGCGAGGTAGCGGGTCTGGGTGCCGTTGCCGCAGCCGAGGTCGACGACGGGCAGCGAGGCGTCGGCGTACGGCAGCAGCAGTTCGCAGTGCGGTACGGCGCTCAGTGAGGGATCGGCGTCCCAGATCGCCTCGCCCGGCGCGTCCGACGTCGCCTCCCAGAAGCCTTCCCACGCCGCGCGGTACCGCTGTGGATCATTCATGCGCACTCCCAAGTCCCGTCACGCCGAGGCACCTTGCACAACAAGGGACTACCGCCCGCGGTCGATCGGGGCAAGTGCACAGACGCGGCCGGCAGCCGGAGAGCGTCTCTCCCCCGGCTGCGGTTATCGCCCGTTCAGCCGAGGGCCGGACGGGTGGCGGCCGGGCAGCCGGGAGAGCGCCAGCTCGAACCAGACGGTCTTGCCGCGGGCCGTCGTACTGCTGCCCCACTCGCTGGCGAGGCCGCTCACCAGGACGAGGCCGCGGCCGGACTCGTCCTCCGGAGTGGCGTCGAGAAGTGCGGCGGGGGCGGGCTCGTCGTCGCTGACCTCGCAGAGCAGGGCGCCGGTGCGGACCAGCCGCAGCCCGATGTGGTGGGTGCGTCCGTGCTTCACGGCATTGGTGACGAGCTCGCTGACCATCAGCTCGGCCGACTCCACGGCGCCGGGCAGCTCCCAGTCGAGCAGCTTGCCCCGGACCATCCGGCGGGCGCGGGCCACCTCGCGCGGGTCCAGGGCCAGTTGCCACTCCGCGACGTCGCCCTCCGGGATGCCGTTGAGCCGGGCCATCAGCAGGGCGACATCGTCCTTGCGGCCGTCCCGGGGGTTGAGTGCCCGGATGATCGTGTCGCAGGCGTCGTCCATGGACGCGGCGGGATGCGCGGCGGAGGCGCAGAGCGCGGCGAGTCCGGCACCGATGTCCTGGCCGCGCACCTCGACCAGGCCGTCGGTGCAGAGCACCAGACGGTCGCCCGGCAGGACCCGCACGGTCGCGGTCGCGAAGGCGACCCCGCCGACCCCGATCGGGGCGCCGGTCGGCAGATCGAGCAGCTCGGCCCGGCCGTCCTCGGCGTGGACCAGCACCGGCGGGATGTGCCCGGCGTTGGCGATCTGGAGCTCGGAACGGATCGGGTCGTACACCGCGTAGAGGCAGGTGGCCAGATACTGCTCGCCGAGGCGCTGGGCCAGGTCGTCCAGATTGCGCAGCAGTTGCGCCGGTTCCATCTCCATGGTGGCCATGGTCAGCACGGCGGTACGCAACTGGCCCATCATCGCGGCCGAGTTGAGACCGTGCCCCATGACGTCGCCCACGACGAGCGCGGTCCGGGAGCCGGGCAGTTTCACCGAGTCGAACCAGTCGCCGCCGACCCTGCCGAGCCGGGCACCGGGCAGGTAGCGGGTGGCGATGTCGCAGCCGGCCATGCGCGGCTCGACCTGGGGCAGCATGCTGTCCTGGAGGGTCTCGGCGACGTTCTCCTGGTAGGTGTACATGCGGGCGTTGTCGAGGACGAGCCCGGCCCTGGCGGCGAGTTCGGCGCCGGTGGTGCGGTCGATGTCGTCGAAGGGCTCCCGCCCCGGGCGCCGCATCAGGACCATGAAGCCGAGCACCACGTCGCGGGCCTTGAGCGGCACGATGAGCAGCGACCGGTGGGTGATCAGCGGACGCAGGTCGCGCTTCTCGAACTCGCCCGAGATCCGGTTGCTCAACTCCTCGCTGACGTAGGGGATGATCACCGGCTCTCCGGTGACCATGCACTGGAAGAAGGGGGTGTGTTCCGGGAAGGCGATGGACTCGCCCACCGGCACGGTGTCGTCCCAGCGGCCGGGTTCGTCGTTGTGTTCGACCCAGACCCGGTGCCAGACCGTCGTGACATCGGGCGGCCCGTCCGGGAAGCCCTCACCGGCGAGGACTGCGGCCCGAAGATGCGTACCCGCGAAGTCGGTGAAGCGGGGCACGGCGGCGCTGGTGACCTCGCGGATGGTGCGTTCCAGGTCGAGGGAGGAACCGATTCGGCCGCTGACCTCGTTGAGGAATTCCAGCCGCTCCCGGACCGCCGCGTATTCGAGGTCCAGCTCGGGGCGGGGCACCGCGCGGGGCGCGGGCTGCCCGTCGTCGGCGCGCGGCACGGCCGCAGAACCCCGCTGTCCGGCGCGCTGCGGAACTCCCCAGTCGGGGGTCACCGGGATCCGGTCGTGACGGCTGAAATCGAGTACCGGATAACCGAGTTCGAGTACCTGGGAGACGATCCGGGTGGCCTCGTGGACGCTCATGCTGGGCAGGATCTCGGGCAGCCGCCCGGACAGTTCCCGGTAGCCGGGGAAATCGGTGTGCAGGGCGAATCCGGGTGCGACCGTATCCGCGTCCCGCCCCTCTCCCGCCTCGGCGACGCGTACCTGCGCGGAGTCTGCGGCGAGCACGAGCAGCCGCTCCGGGCCGGGGCCGACGAGCGGATAGGCCCACCACAGGACCTCGATCCGGCCTCGGTCCGGTCCGTCCACCCGGGCCCGGCCCGCCGTCGGGTAGGCGGCGGTGCCACTGAGGGAACTGTCCAGCTCAGGACCGAACCCGGCGTACATCGCGTCCTGCGTCGGTTCGCCGCGGTCCTGCAACGCCCCCGCCACCGGCAGCAGTTCGGCGGCCGGGCAGCCGACCGCGTCCTCCCGGGCGACGCCGAAGAGTTTCCTGGCACCGGACGACCAGTGCGACACGCGCCCGGCCGCGTCGACGACGACCACGGCGAGCGGCACACGGCCCGCCGCGGCGTCTCGCGGTTGTGGTGTCCTGTGCTCCGGCACACCGAGGTCCATGGGTGGAAGGCTCCTTCCCCACCGCAAGGTTCTGCGGTACGTGGCTCCACCGTACGGGGCCGTGACCGGGGCCCGCCGGTCATCCGCGGAATCGCCCGCGAAGGTGGTGCGCCCCGCGCACCCGGGGGGCGCACTACCCTCGCCAACCGTTGTCGCGGGGGTCAGTCCTCGTGGCCCAGCTGGAGGTCCCGCTCGGTGCGCCCGCCGCCCGCGACCTGGAGGACCGTGGCCACCGGCGGGTAGCCGGCGGCGATCACGGTGTACTCGCCGGTGGACAGGTCGACGAACCGGAAGGCTCCGTCGGGCCCGGTGGTCACGGTGTCGACCACGTTTCCGGCCGCGTCCAGCAGCGTGACCCGGGCGTCCTCGACGAGCCGCCCGCCATTGGCGCGTACGACACCGCGCAGCACGGCGCCGCCGGCCAGTTCGATGTCCTGCCGGGTCTCCCGGGCCGCCTGCACACTGACCGGCAGCGCGGCGGGCCGGAACGCGGGGGCACTGGCCGCGAGGGTGTACTCCCCCGCCACCAGTTCCGAGATCACGTAGCCGCCCTCGCGGCCGCTGCGGGTGGAGGAGACGACCTCGCCGCGTACGTCGGTGAGTGTGACGGCGGCGTCCCGCACCGGCACGCCGTCCGCCGTCAGGACGGTCCCCGCCAGCCGGCCGGCCCCGCCGAGCACCACGTCGAGCTCCACCGGCCGCTCGCCCACGGTCACGCTGACCGCCTGCGGCTGGTGGCCACCGGCGGCGGCGATGAGGACGTACGAACCGGCGCCGGGGACGCTCAGCGCGTACCGCCCCTCCTCACCGCTGGTGCCCCTGCCGACCTGCTGCCCCTGGATGTCGATGAGGGTGAGGGCGGCGCGCGGGACCTTGGTGCCGTCGGAGTGCTGGACGCTGCCGCTGACGGGCACCCCCGCGAGGTGCCCGGCGGGCTGAGTGCCGGGGTCGAGGCGGGCGGAGGGGATCGTCGCGGGCTCTGCTGCGGTTTCCGGGCTGTGGTGGGACACCAGCGGTTTCTCCTTGAGGAAGAAGGCGAAGAACAGGCCGAGCACGAGGACCGGCACGAGGTAGAGGAAGATCCGGGGCATCGCGTCGGCGTAGGCCTGGATGTAGCTGTCGCGCAGCGCCGGTTCCATGGCGTGGACCAGCTGCGGGGTGATCGACTCGGGGTCGGGCAGACCGGCACCGGCCGGCAGGCGCACCGCGAGCGCGTCGGCGAGGCGCCCGGCGAAGAGCGTGCCGAACACGGCCGCGCCGACACTGCCGCCGATCTGCCGGAAGTAGTTGTTGGCACTGGTGGCGGTGCCGAGGTCGGCGGGCCGTACGGAGTTCTGCACGGCGAGGACCAGTACCGGCATGATCAGTCCGATGCCGAGCCCGAGCACCGCCTGCGAGATGCTGTACTCCAGCCGCGGGGTGTCCGTTTCGAGCCGGGACAGCAGCCACATGCCGATCGCCGCCAGCGCACTGCCGGCGATCGGGTAGACGCGGTATTTGCCGGTCCGGGAGATCAGCTGGCCGGAGATGACCGAAGCGGCGACGATGCCGCCCATCATCGGAAGCATCAGCAGGCCGGACTCGGTGGCGGTGGCCCCGTCGACCATCTGGAGGAAGGTCGGCAGGTAGCTGGCCGCGCCGAACAGGGCGACGCCGACCACCGCGCCGACGAGTGCGCTGATGTTGAAGACCGAGTCGCGGAACAGCCGCAGCGGAATGATCGGTTCGGGCGCGCGGCGCTCGACGACGACGAAGAGCAGGGTCGTGACGACGGCTCCGGCGGCCAGCCCCAGGATGGTGCCGGAGCCCCAGGCGTACTCCGTACCGCCCCAGCTGGTCACCAGCACCACGCAGGTGGAGGCGGCGGCCAGCAGCACGGCGCCGAGGATGTCGAGCCGGGGCCGGACCGCCGGCTTCGGCAGCTTCAGCACGACGGTGATGACGGCGAAGGTGACCAGGCCGAACGGGATGTTGATGTAGAAGCACCAGCGCCAGGAGGCGTGGTCGGTGAAGAAGCCGCCGAGCAACGGGCCCGCCACGGACGCGAGTCCGAAGGCCGCGCCGATGAGCCCCATGAACCGGCCGCGCTCCCGGGGCGGCACGACGTCCGCGATGATCGCCTGGACGCCGATCATCAGCCCGCCGCCGCCGACGCCCTGGAGGGCGCGGAACGCGATCAGTTCGTCCATGGTGCGCGACCAGCCGGCCAGCGCGGAGCCGATGACGAACACGACGATCGCGAACTGGAAGACGCCCTTGCGTCCGAAGAGGTCCCCGAGCTTTCCGTAGACCGGGAGCCCGATGGTGGAGGCGAGCAGGTAGGCGGTGACCGCCCAGGACATCTTCTCCAGGCCGTGCAGCTCACCGACGATCTTCGGGAGCGCGGTGGCGACGATCATCTGGTCGAGCGCCGCGAGCAGCAGCGTGAGCATCAGCCCGATGAAGATGAGCCGGATGCGGCGCGGGTCCGTCTCGAAGCCGGAGGGCATGACCGCGGCCGGTGCCGTCACGGGGGGAGCGGGCGGAGCGGGCGGCGGCGGGGGCGGTTCGGACGTCCGCGCCGTCGCGGGGTCGCCCGGACCGTCGGGCTCGTCCTTCACCAGAGTGATCCCACCCACCACGTGCCGCTCCCCTCGTCGCATCTGCGCCGCCCATTTCTCGCATCGCGATGCGAGGGAGGGCAAACACGGCGAGGGGGCGCTGACAGCGCACGCGGAGGGCTTAGCCCCCGGTGGGAGCCACTACGGCGCACAACCGGGCGGGCGGAAAGACCACCCGAACCGGTGAGGCGGGAAAGCGGGAGCGGGGGTTACTTCTCCACCTCGGCGGCGAGATTCCGCAGCAGTTCGTCGTAGATGCGTCCGAGCCCCTTGGGCGCGAAGGTCCGCTCGAAGAACCCGCCGATGCCGCCGGCGCCGTTCCACACGGTCGAGACGACAGCCTTGGACCTGCCCTCGCCGGACGGGGTGACGGTCCAGGTCGTGACCATCGAGGAGTTGCGGTCCTTCTCCACGAGCTGCCCGCCCCCATAGCCCGCGGCATCGGAGGGGCCCCCGGTCGGCTCGCTGACCTCCAGCAGGCAGTCGCGCACCCGCTTGCTGGTGGCCTGGAGCTTCCAGTGGACGAGGGTGCCCTCTCCGTCGCCGCCCTCACGCACCTCGTACTCGCTGAACTGGCCGGGCAGCACCTTGCCGCGGACGTCCTTGTAGTCGGCCAGCGCGTCGAACACCGCTTCCGGGTCCGCCGCGATGATCCGCTCTGTCGTGGCCTCGACCTGCGCCATGGCTGTTCCTCCAGCACTCGGTTGTTCGGGGTGTGCTGAGCCAACCACCTCCGGCACCCGGCTCAAAATCCGGTCGGGACGAAGGGGAGAAAACGATCAAGGGAACAAGTGTTCTATTCTCTGGTCAGTGCTACCTAGGAGGCGTCCATGCGCTGGGACAATCTGGCAGATAACCCCGCCAAGACCACCAAGAGCGGGGAGGCCGCGCTCTTCGCCGCGGACGCGGTGACGACGCGCACCTTCGACACTCCGGAGTTCCGGGGCATCACCTTCCACGAGGTCCGGGCCCGCTCGGTCGTGAACCGGGTGCCCGGCGCGTCCCGGATGCCCTTCGAGTGGACCGTGAACCCCTACCGCGGCTGCTCGCACGCCTGCGTCTACTGCTTCGCCCGCAAGACCCACAGCTATCTGGACCTCGACACCGGCCTCGGCTTCGACTCCCAGATCGTCGTCAAGGTCAACGCCCCGGAGCTGGTGCGCCGCGAACTCGCCTCCCCGCGCTGGCACGGCGCGCACATAGCGATGGGGACCAATGTCGACTGCTACCAGCGGGCCGAGGGCCGCTACCGGCTGATGCCCGGCATCCTCGCGGCCCTGCGCGACCACGCGAACCCGTTCTCGATCCTGACCAAGGGCACCCTGATCCTGCGCGATCTGGAACTGCTGCGGCAGGCCGCCGAGGTCACCGAGGTGGGCGTCTCGGTCTCTGTCGGCTTCGTCGACCCCGAGCTGTGGCGCACCGTGGAACCCGGCACCCCCTCCCCCGAGCGCCGCCTCGACGTCGTACGCGCCCTGAGCGGACACGGCATCGGCTGCGGGGTGCTGATGGCGCCCGTCATCCCGTTCCTCGGGGACCGGCCGGAGCAGCTGCGGGCGACCGTCCGCGCGATCGCCGCCGCCGGTGCGACCTCGGTGACCCCGCTCGTCCTGCATCTGCGTCCCGGTGCCCGGGAGTGGTTCATGGAGTGGCTCGGCCGGCACCACCCGCAGCTGGTGGGCCGTTACGAGCGCCTGTACGCGGACGGGGCTTACGCGCCCACCTGGTACCAGCGCCGCATCACACGCCATGTGCACGAGCTGGCGACCGAATACGGCATCGGGCCCTCACGCCGGGGCTCCTCCCGCGCGCTCCCCGCGCGGGACGAGCCGCAGCCCCCGCTGGACGGCTCGGAGCCCACCCAGCTGACCCTGCTCTGACCGGTTCTTCGCCGCTGCGACGGCCGCGGCGCGCCGGGGTCCGGCGGGCAAACGGGTCATCTCTCACCACAACAGGTCCTTCCGGTCCGGAATGCGGGGAGCATCCGGCGGGGGCTGCCGTCACGCGCAGCCGTGTTCCCCCACCACGGGAGGCCATATGACGAAACGTGCAGGAATTCTGTTCGCCGTCGGGGCGACGGTCGCCGGTCTGGTGACCGTCGCCCCGTCCCCGGCGACCGCCGACCCGGGCGCGCGGCGGGTCGCGCCGCTCAGGTGGGCGGCCTGCGCCACCGAGACGTCCCCGACGCTCCAGTGCGCCTCGGTGAGTGCCCCGCTCGACCATGACGACCCGTCGGGCCGGAAGATCACCCTCGCCCTGACCCGGGTACCGCACACCTCGAAGACCTTCCAGGGCCCGCTGCTGGTCAACCCCGGCGGTCCCGGCGGCAGCGGACTGTCGATGGCCGGCTTCGTCGCCGCCTCGCTGCCCAAGGCGGTGGCCGCCCAGTACGACGTGATCGGCTTCGATCCGCGCGGCGTGGGCAGGAGCCGGCCGGCCCTGGACTGCGTGCCGAAGTACTCCGCTCCGGTGCGGCCCGACTCGGTGCCGAACTCGCTCGGGGGCGAGCGGGTCAACCGGGGCCGCGCCCGGTCCTTCGCGGCCGCCTGCGGCGAGAAGTACCCGGACCTGCTGCCGTACATGGACACGGTCAGCGCGGCCAAGGACCTCGATGTGATCCGCCGGGCGGCCGGCGCGGCCGAGCTCAACTACCTCGGGTACTCCTACGGCACCTACCTGGGTTCGGTGTACGCCAAGCTGTTCCCGGACCGCGTGCGGCGCCTGGTGCTCGACTCCAACGTCGACCCCACCGGCGTCTGGTACGACGACAACCTGAGCCAGGACTACGCGTTCGACACCCGCCACAAGGCGTTCATGGCCTGGGTGGCGAAGTACGACAGCACGTACCGGCTGGGCAGCGACCCCGCGGAGGTCGAGGCCGTCTGGTACCGGATGCGGAACGCCGTCAAGAAGCGTCCCGCGGGCGGGAAGGTCGGCGCGAGCGAGCTGGACGACACGTTCCTGCCGGGCGGCTACTACAACGGCTACTGGCCCGCGCTGGCCGAGGCGTTCGCCGGTTACGTGAACCACAAGGACGAGAAGACGCTGGTCAAGGCGTACGAGCGGTTCGGCGCGGTCGACGCGGAGGGCGACAACGGGTACTCGGTCTACACCGCCGTGCAGTGCCGTGACGCCCAGTGGCCGCGCGACTGGAACGTCTGGCGCGACGATGCCTGGCGCGTGCACGGCAAGGCGCCCTTCATGGCCTGGAGCAACACCTGGTACAACGCGCCGTGCGCCGACTGGCCGGTGGAGCCGCTGAACCCGGTCCGGCTCTCCAACCACGGCCTGCCGCCCGCGCTGCTCTTCCAGGCCACGGACGACGCGGCCACACCGTACGAGGGCGGGGTCACCCTGCACCGCAAGCTCCGCGGCTCCAGCCTGGTCGTCGAGCAGGGCGGCGGCAACCACGGTGTCACCCTGAGCGGCAACGACTGCCTGGACACCTACCTGGCGGACTATCTCGCCAAGGGCACCGTGCCGCGCGGGAAGGGCGGCGACGTGGACGCGGTCTGCGCCAAGTCGCCGGACCCGAAGCCCGCGAGCGGCAAGACCGCGAAGGCGGCGGCCCACCCGGGCACCGGCGGCCGGGGCAGCGCGCTGCACGGAATGCCCGGCTTCCGGGGCTGACGGGCCGAAACCGCGTTCCCGACCGGGGGCGTGCGCGAGAGGATGGGCGGATGACCACCCGCCCCACTCCGGCGCACGCCCCCGAGCCGCTGATTCGGGACATGACCATCGATGACTGCGAGGCCGTGTCGGCAGTCCGGGTGCGCGGCTGGCGGAGCGCCTACGCCGGGCTGATGCCGCAGGCGTATCTGGACGCGATGAGCGTCACAGCGGACGCGGAACGGCGCCGGGGGTACTTCACCGAGGGCAACGAAGTCGTCAACGTGGTGGCCGAGCGGGCGGGCCTCGGCGTCATCGGCTGGGCGGCGTACGGGCCGTACCGCGAGAACGGCGCACGGCTCGCACGCGGTGAGCTGTACGCGATCTACGTGCTGCCGGAGCTGACGGGGAGGGGGGTCGGCCGGGCCCTGCTGTCCGAGGTGCTGGCCCGCGCCGGCGCGGCCGGCCATCCGGATCTCGCGCTCTGGGTGCTCAGGGAGAACGCACCGGCCCGCCGCTTCTACGCCCGCGCGGGCTTCCGGCCGGACGGCGCCCAGGAGTCCTTCGAGGTGGACGGAGTGCCGGTGCCCGAGGTGCGTTACGTACGCCGGCTCGCCGCGTCCGAGGGACGCTGACCGCATGCCCTCAGGGCGCCGGCAGCCTGCCGAGCGCCTCTCCCGCCGCATCGCCCAGCCGGGGGTGCGGCAGGGCCGCCTCCAGCAGCGGGCGGGCCCGCGCGTCGCCGAGCAGTCCCAGCTCCTCGACGCAGGCGAGCGCCACCCGCCAGTGCGGCTCGCCCGGCCCGAGGAGTCCGCGCAGGGTGGTCATCAGGGCCGGTACGGACTCCGGGGCGCGCAGTTCGCCGAGCAGCCGGACCGGGTACAACGCGTAGGCGGTGCGCAGGGAGTTGGTGGCGAGCGCGGCGGCGGCGCGCGGGGTGCGCGGGTCGCCGAGCCGGGCCAGCGCGTGCGCGGCGCCCGCGCAGCGCTCCGGGTCGCGGTGGTTGAGCAGCAGCACCAGGGTCTCGAAGGCCCGGCGGTCGCCGCCGCAGCCCAGCCGGAACGCCGCGATCTCGCGGGCCCACAGCGGGCGTTCGCGCTCGATGAGGACCCGGGCCAGCTCCTCGTGGTCCTCGGTGGCGATCAGCCGGTGGCAGGCGGCCGCCTCTCCGGCCTCTTCCGCCTCTTCGGCCAGTCGGTGCGTCAGCGACCGCAGCTCCTCGTTCATGACCGTCAGCGTATCGGTGGGCACACAGCGTGCCGACGGGTGTCTCTAATGTGAGGGGGGCCACAGCGATTCAGGGCTGGCGCGCTCGTTACCCGCCGGTTAACCTCATGTGAGCGGGACACTCCCCCGCCGGCTCCGGTGGCCTGGTGACGCAGCCACCCGGAGTGGATGTCGGTTCGGCAGCTTCGCGAGGCGTGACTCCGGGACAGAGTCCGCCGCCCCTTCCCGGTCCGGGCGTGCCCTCAGGGCCCGCACCCGGACGTGAGCACCACGACAGGCAACTCCCGCACGCCGTGCGGCGGTCCGGGCCATCGCGCCCCTCGTCGGCCGCGCGCCGCGCGTCCCTCAGTCGTCACTCATCCCTGGAGTCCCGTGATGGACACCCCGTTCAGCACCATCGCCGTCGTCGGCCTCGGCACGATGGGCACCGGCATCGCCGAGGTCCTCGCCCGCTCCGGCCGCGAGGTCATCGGTATCGACATCAGTGACGTGGCCGCCCGTCAGGCCGTCGCCGCCCTGGAGGCATCCACCGCACGCGCCGTGCGGCGCGAGCGGATCACCGAGGAGGAGCGGCGCGAGGTGCTGGCCCGGTTCCGTACCTTCTCCGACGTCCAGGCCGCCGCGGAGGCGGAGCTGGTCATCGAGGTCGTGCCCGAGTCGTACGAGATCAAGCAGCAGGTGTTCCGGGAGCTCGACGCGGTCGTTCCGCCCACCACGATCCTCGCGACGGGCACCAACGCGCTGTCCGTGACCCGGCTCGCCGCGGAGTCGCAGCACCCGGAGCGCGTGCTCGGGCTGCACTTCTTCAACCCGGCGCCCGCGATGAAGCTGGTCGAGGTGGTCTCGTCGGTGCTGACCGCGCCGCCGGCCGTCGAGGCCGTCACCGCGCTCGCCCGGGACCTGGGCAAGGAGCCGGTCGCGGTCGGTGACCGCCCGGGGTTCGTGGCCGACGGGCTGCTGTTCGGCTACCTCAACCAGGCCGCGGCGATGTACGAGGCGAACTACGCCTCGCGCGAGGACATCGACGCGGCGATGCGGCTGGGCTGCGGGCTGCCGATGGGCCCGCTCGCCCTGCTGGACCTGATCGGCGTCGACACGGCCCGTACCGTCCTGGAGGCGATGTACAGCGCCTCGCACGACCGGCTGCACGCCCCCGCGCCGGTCCTCGGCCAGCTCAGCGCGGCGGGGCTGACCGGCCGGAAGGCGGGCCGGGGCTTCTACACGTACGCGGAGCCGGGCAGCCAGGACGTGGTCCCGGACATGCTCACACCGTCTCCGGAGAGCGGTCCGGGCGCCGGGCGGACCGTGCGCTCGGTGGGCGTCGCCGGCTCGGGGACGATGGCCTCGGGGATCGCGGAGGTCTTCGCGAAGGCCGGTTACGACGTGGTGCTCGCCGCACGCGGCCCGGAGAAGGCGGAGACCGCGAAGGACCGGATCGCGAAGTCGCTCGAACGGTCGGTCTCCAAGGGGCGGCTGACGGCCGGGCAACGGGACGGGACGCTGGCCCGGATCACCGCGGCCGGGTCGCTCGACGCCTTCGCGGAGGTCGATCTCGCCGTCGAGGCCGTGGCCGAGGACCTGCTGGTGAAGCAGCAGCTGTTCGCCACTCTGGACAAGGTGTGCAGGCCTGGCGCGGTCCTCGCCACCACCACGTCCTCCCTGCCGGTGGTCTCGGTCGCGCGGGCCACCTCGCGGCCCCAGGACGTCATCGGGATGCACTTCTTCAACCCGGCACCCGCGATGAAGCTGGTCGAGGTGGTCCGCACGGTGCTGACGGCCGACGACGTGCACGCCACGGTCCGCGAGGTCTGCGCGAAGGTGCGCAAGCACCCGGTGGACTGCGGGGACCGGGCCGGGTTCATCGTGAACGCGCTGCTGTTCCCGTACCTGAACAACGCGATCAAGATGGTCGAGGAGCACTACGCGACCCTGGACGACATCGACGCCGCGATGAAGCTGGGCGGCGGCTATCCGATGGGCCCGTTCGAACTCCTGGACGTCGTGGGCCTCGATGTCTCGCTCGCCATCGAGAAGGTGCTGCACGGCGAGTTCCGCGATCCGGGACTCGCCCCGGCGCCGCTGCTGGAGCACCTGGTGGCCGCCGGCTGCCTCGGCCGCAAGACGGGGCGCGGTTTTCGCGAACATGCCCGTCGCTGACGGGGGCGGCGGCTGGGGCGGGCTGCTCGGCCGCGCGGGCGGCCCGCCCCCACAGGCGCACTCCCCCGCGCCCATGCAGTACGTTCACACCATGCCCCAGCCCGCCAGGTCCCCCCGTGTGTCCGCCGCGCCCGACGCCCCGGAAAGCGCCGCGGGCACACGTGCCGCCGCCCAGCGGCTCAAAATGCGCCGTGAACTGGCCGCCGCGGCGATGGAGCTCTTCGCCACGAAGGGGTACGAGGCGACGACGGTCGACGAGATCGCGGGCGCCGCGGGCGTCGCCAGGCGCACCTTCTTCCGGCACTTCCGCTCCAAGGAAGAGGCCATCTTCCCGGACCACGACGACACTCTCGTCCGCGCGGAGGCGGTCCTGAACGCCGCTCCCGCGCACGAGCACCCGCTCGACACGGTCTGCCGCGGCATCAAGGAAGTCATGAAGATGTACGCGGCGAAGCCCGCGGTCTCGGTGGCCCGCTACAAGCTGACCCGTGAGGTGCCCACCCTGCGGGAGGCGGAGATCGCCTCGGTGGCCCGCTACGAACGGCTGTTCACGCGTTATCTGCTGGGCCACTTCGACGAGCGCGACCACCATGTCGGCAACGACGACCCGTTGCTGGCGGAGGTCGCGGCGTCCGCCGTCGTCACCGCGCACAACCACGTGCTGCGACGGTGGCTGCGGGTGGACGGCCAGGGCGATGTGGAGGCGCAGCTGGACCACGCGTTCGCCATCGTCCGCGACACCTTCGGCACCGGGATCGGCGCGGGCCGCACGGCGGGCGGCGAGCCGGCGAAGCCGCCCGCCGCCTCCGTGAGCGCCGAGGGAGAGGTACTGGTCGCGGTGGCGCGTACGGACGCGCCGCTGGACGAAGTGATGCGCACGATCCAGCAGGCGCTCAAGGAACGCTGAGCGGCGCCGCACGGCTCCCGGCGCGTGTCAGCACCACGGCGGCGGAGCGCTCCCCTCGTTCCAGGCCATGAGCGCCTCGCCGTCCACGCAGAGGATCTCGCACTGTTCCGCGTACTCCAGGGCCGGGGTGGTATAGGCGCTGGTGGTGACGCAGACGGCGATCTCGGCCTCGTGCACGGCGTAGCAGGTTCCGCCGAAGCGCTGGAGGTCCTGTGAGCCGACCTTGTTGTCCGGCCCGTAGTACTTGCACTGGACGACCAGCCGCCGCCCGTCCGGGGCGGTCGCGATCACGTCGGCCCCCAGGTCGCCCGCTCCGCCGACGACCCGCACGTCGGAGCAGCCGTCCCGCTCGCAGAGCGCGGCGATCGCTTCCTCGAACCCGTCGGCGTCCAGGGCTTCTTCGTCCTGCCCCTCCTCCTCGGGCCCGGCGGCTTCCCACTCCGGTTCGAGCACCGGCTCCAGCACCGGTTCCGGCAGCGGTTCCAGCACTGGTTCCGGTTCGGGCAGGACGGCCGTGCGCCCCATGCCGTCGTCGCGGAGGGGCCGGTATTCCGGGCCCGGGGAGCCCCAGGGCTCCTGGGGCGGCTCGAAGAGCTCCCGCGCGGCCTCGGAGAGCGGGCCGGGGCCGCCGGGCGGGCGGCGACGCGTCCGGCGGAGGTACAGGAGGAGGACGCCCGCCGACGCGAGCGCGGCGGCCGGCACGACAGCGGCCGGATGCCTGAGCATCCCCTCCCAGGCGATGCGCACCATCAGCCCTCCACCGCAGATCAGCAGGGCCACGGCCCCGAATCCGCCGGCGGTCGCGCGCACACTGAAAGCGTTCGGGGAGCCGACGGGGCCCCGCCCTCGCACCGGCATCGTCATGCGTGCCGCCCGGATATGCCTCTTCCAAGATCATTCATGTCTGCCGTCTGCCCCGCCGGGCCGGATCCAGCGGCCGCAAATCCGGTTGCCGGTGAACCGGCCCGGTGCTGTGGTGTGCGGATGAGCGATCAGGCACCCGCACACCGTGATGGACTGCTGGCCGTCTTCGACCGGGAGCTGCGCGAATTCGCCCGCTCCGACGGTCCCGGCGTCCGCGTCGAGCGCACCGGCGACGTCGTGCGCCGGACCGGTGCGGCCCATGACTGGAACGGGGTCGTGTGGTCGTCCCCGGACCTGGACGCCGCACGGGCCGACGCGGCGATCGCCTCCCAGGTGGCCCACTGCGTGGAGCGCGGGTACGACGAGTTCGAGTGGAAGCTCTACGGCCACGACCGCCCGGCCGATCTGGGGGCCCGGCTGCTGGCGGCCGGTTTCGAGGCGGAGGAGCCGGAGACCCTGCTGGTCGCGCCGGTCGCGGACCTGACCACGGAGGTCGTGCTCCCCGAAGGCGTCCGGCTGCGCACCGTCCGTGACGAGGCCGACGTGGACCTGATGGCCCGCGCCCACGAGCAGGCGTTCGGCTCGGACTCGACCCGGCTGCGGCGGCAGGTGCTGGCCCGCCTGAAGGAGGATCCGGACCACTTCGTGGCGGTGCTCGCCATGGCGGGCGAGGAGCCGGTCAGCTCGGCCCGGATGGAGCTGTACCCCGGCACCGGCTTCACGGGGCTGTGGGGCGGCGGCACGGTGGAGGCATGGCGGGGCAGGGGCGTCTACCGGGCGCTGATCGCCTTCCGGGCCCGGATCGCCGCGGAGCGCGGCTTCCGGTACCTCCAGGTCGACGCGACCGAGGACAGCCGCCCGATCCTCCAGCGCCTCGGGTTCACAGCCCTGACCACGACGACCCCGTACATCTACCGCCCCGCCTCCTGACCACCCACGACGGGGCACAACGCCCCAAAACGCCCCCCCTGTTGCTCATGCGTGGCACCCGGACGACAATTGAGGGAAATTGCTGGCACCGAGTGCCTTGCCAGCTGTCACGGAGTGCCATACGTTGAAGTCGTCCGGGCGGCCGGCGTGCTGAGACCTCACGTACGCCGGCTGTCCCCGCAAGCCAGGTGCCTGCGTGCCCGGACGCCTGCGTCACAGGCGAACCCTTCTGCTCCACAGAGCAAACAGCCGAAGCACCACCAGCCGAACCGACGGCACACCTCCACGCAACACCGCTCCCCCTGCTTCGCAGGACCCTCAAGCGTTCCCTCAAACGCAGCTCCATCGGAGGCACACCGTGAAGGAAATCCTGGACGCGATCCAATCGCAGGACAGCAGCGCCGCGGACTTCGCGGCCCTGCCCGTCCCCGAGTCGTACCGCGCGGTGACCGTGCACAAGGACGAGGCCGAGATGTTCGCCAGCGTCGCCAGCCGCGACAAGGACCCCCGCAAGTCCCTCCACATCGAGGACGTGCCGGTGCCCGAGCTGGGTCCGGGCGAGGCGCTGGTGGCGGTCATGGCCAGCTCGGTCAACTACAACTCCGTGTGGACGTCGATCTTCGAGCCCGTCTCGACCTTCGGCTTCCTGGAGCGGTACGGAAAGCTCAGCGACCTCAGCAAGCGCCACGACCTGCCGTACCACGTCATCGGCTCCGACCTGGCGGGCGTCGTCCTGCGCACCGGCCCCGGCGTCAACGCCTGGCACCCCGGCGACGAGGTCGTCGCACACTGCCTCTCGGTCGAACTGGAGTCCTCGGACGGCCACAACGACACGATGCTCGACCCCGAGCAGCGCATCTGGGGCTTCGAGACCAACTTCGGCGGCCTGGCCGAGGTCGCCCTGGTGAAGTCGAACCAGCTGATGCCCAAGCCGGACCACCTCAGCTGGGAGGAGGCCGCTTCTCCCGGGCTGGTCAACTCGACCGCGTACCGCCAGCTGGTCTCGCGCAACGGCGCGGGCATGAAGCAGGGCGACAACGTGCTGATCTGGGGCGCCAGCGGCGGA